>NZ_AP023263.1:1367500-2657500 GCF_016756635.1 Mesorhizobium sp. L-8-10
TCCAGCATAGACTCAGTGAAATTGAATTCCCCGTGAAGATGCGGGGTTCCTGCGGTTAGACGGAAAGACCCCGTGCACCTTTACTATAGCTTTACATTGGCATTCGTAGTGGCATGTGTAGGATAGGTGGTAGGCTTTGAAGCAGGGACGCCAGTTTCTGTGGAGCCACCCTTGAAATACCACCCTTATCTCTATGGATGTCTAACCGCGGCCCGTCATCCGGGTCCGGGACAATGTATGGTGGGTAGTTTGACTGGGGCGGTCGCCTCCTAAAGAGTAACGGAGGCGCGCGATGGTGGGCTCAGAACGGTCGGAAATCGTTCGCTGAGTGCAATGGCATAAGCCTGCCTGACTGCGAGACTGACAAGTCGAGCAGAGACGAAAGTCGGTCATAGTGATCCGGTGGTCCCGTGTGGAAGGGCCATCGCTCAACGGATAAAAGGTACGCCGGGGATAACAGGCTGATGACCCCCAAGAGTCCATATCGACGGGGTTGTTTGGCACCTCGATGTCGACTCATCGCATCCTGGGGCTGGAGCAGGTCCCAAGGGTATGGCTGTTCGCCATTTAAAGCGGTACGTGAGTTGGGTTCAGAACGTCGTGAGACAGTTCGGTCCCTATCTGCCGTGGGTGCAGGAATATTGACAGGATCTGTCCCTAGTACGAGAGGACCGGGATGGACGTATCTCTGGTGGACCTGTTGTGGCGCCAGCCGCATAGCAGGGTAGCTATATACGGACGGGATAACCGCTGAAGGCATCTAAGCGGGAAACCCACCTGAAAACGAGTGTTCCCTGAGAGCCGTGGAAGACCACCACGTCGATAGGCCGGGTGTGGAAGAGCAGCAATGCTTGAAGCTTACCGGTACTAATAGCTCGATCGGCTTGATCGTTCTCATTTGCCTATGTCCATCGCTATCGCGATGGTTTGTCTGCCCTCACGGCAGTCCCTTCGGGACGCCTCCGGGCGGGGCGCGGCATCAGCCGCGACGGCCGGTCGGCCTTGCGAAGCTTCGCTTCGTTGGCCGTCAAGCCCTGAAAACAAACCAGCTTCTCTTCGTGCGTTTCGCCGACCTGGTGGTCATGGCGGAGCGGCTGCACCCGATCCCATTCCGAACTCGGCCGTGAAACGCTCCAGCGCTGATGGTACTTCGTCTCAAGACGCGGGAGAGTAGGTCGCCGCCAGGTCTGCAAAACGCACGAACAGCTTCTCTTTATGGAAATTCCGTAGGCGAATGCCTACATAAAGCAGGTTGACGCGGGGTGGAGCAGCCCGGTAGCTCGTCAGGCTCATAACCTGAAGGTCACAGGTTCAAATCCTGTCCCCGCAACCACCGATCCCTGCGATAGCAGGTCTGTCAACGCCCCGGCCTCCGAAAGGACGCCGGGGTTTTTCTTGCCAGCAGCAAACCGCAGGATCGCCCCCAGATCGCCACGCAGCACGACCTGCAGGTCATTGCCCTCGGGCATCAGCTCAATCTGGTCGACAAGAGAACGGAAAGTCAGCGCCGCCTGTGTCGTCGTCTCCTCGTTCTGGAGATCGCCGTAGAGTGCGGAGATCCGCTGATGGTAGATTTCCGCCATATTCGGATGCAGTAGGGGCGGCGGCTCCTCGGCCTGCACCAGCATCTCGGTTAGCTCGGCCTTACGCGCCTCAAGAGCGTCCATCTCGCTCTTCATCGAGGGCTGGAACATGCCCTCCTTGATGGCTTCGATGATGCCCCGGATCTGCTTCTCGGTCTTTTCCAACTGACGGCGCGCGGCCTCCAGGCCGGTGCTGCGCTCGACACGCCGCCGGTTCACCTCACGGGTGAACTCGGCACAGAACTCTTTGAACAGTCCCGGCTCCATCAAATGCGTGTGGAGGCCTTGCAGTACCGATTTCTCCAACGCATCACGGCGGATGTTCAGCCGGTTCTCGCAGACGCCCTTGTTGCGGGCGCCGAAGCAGCCGAGCAAGTCCTTGGAGATCATCGTATAGCCGCTGCCGCAGCAACCACATTTGACGAGGCTGGTGAACATATGCTTCGGCCGGCGACGGTCGTTCAAGGTGTTTTCGCCCGGCTCGGCCGGCGGCTGATAGGCGAGCGCCTTCTGACGCGCCTTCACCGCTTCCCACACCTCCTGATCCACGATCCGTAGCTCAGGCACATCCTGGGTGACCCATTCGCCTTCTGGGTTGAGGCGTGAGACGCGCTTGCCCGTATCAGGGTCCTTCAGATAGCGCAGGCGGTTCCAGACCAGCTTGCCGACATAGAGTTCATTGTTGAGGATGCCGACGCCGCGCTTCGGATTGCCGTGAATCGTCGTCGGCCCCCATTCCTTGCCTTGCGGGCCGGGGATTCCCTCCCGGTTCAGGGCCATGGCGATCGTGCGGGACGATTGCCCGGCGAGATAGTCTGCGAAGATGCGGCGCGCCACCGCCGCCTCCGCTTCGTTGATCTTCCGTTCGCCGCGGATCGCCTTGCCACTCGCGTCGAATTGCTTGACGACGTCGTAGCCGAAGCACAGGCCGCCACCGGACTTCCCTTCCTCGACACGGCCCCGTAGGCCGCGGCGCGTCTTATCGGCAAGATCCTTCAGATAAAGTGCGCCCATCGTTCCCTTGAGGCCGATATGCAGCTCGCTCACTTCGCCTTCCGACAGGGTGACGATGGCAATGCCGGCGAAGCGCATGCGCTTGTAGAAGCCGGCGATGTCTTCCTGGTCGCGCGACAGCCGGTCGAGCGACTCAGTGAGGACTACGTCGAACCGGCGCTTGAGGCCATCGGCGATTAGCTCCTGGATACCGGGCCGGATCAGGGACGCGCCTGAAATTGCGCGATCCGTGTAGCTGTCGACGACCTGCCAACCTTCGCGCTCAGCGCGGGCGCGGCAGATGCGAAGCTGGTCTTCGATAGAGGCGTCACGCTGATTGTCGGAGGAATAACGGGCGTATAGCGCAACCTTCATCAGACGGCCTCCCTATTCCGGGAGGCGATTGTCGGCTTTGCGCTTCCCTTCGGCTTCAATGAAGTCCTTTGCGGCCTGTCGCGCAAGCATGCGGACGAGTTCGACAAGGCGGGGATCAGGTTTGGCCGGATCGCAGGCAGGCAAGCGCCGCGATGGTTCGAGAACCACCCGCACTCTCGCAGCTTCTGTCCTTCTCGGCCTGGCCACAAGGTGATCCTCGCCCTCGAGCGGACCATTCCGCTCTCAGAGGCCGTTTCGGAAGGGGTTGAGTGACCGAGGTTCAGATGATTCCAAGGAGTTGCGAGCTTCCTGGAGATTGTCATGTGGACCCCGACCACCCGTGAACAGCATAGCCGTCCCGCGGCGCGTTACCAGACCGATTTGACCGATAAGGAGTGGCTGCTGATCGAGCCCTATCTTCCCGCCGCGCGAAAGACCGGGCGGTCTCGCGCCTGGCCCATGCGGGAGATCATCAACGCGATTTTCTACGTGCTGCGCGGTGGCATCGCCTGGCGACTGCTGCCATCGGATTTTCCACCCTGGCCGACCGTCTATCGCTGGTTTGCGGCCTTTCGCGACGGCTCGGTGTTCGAGAAGATCAATCACGCCCTGGTCATGGCGGATCGCGAACGCGTTGGCCGCGACGCCAGCCCATCGGCGGCGATCATCGACAGCCAGAGCGTCAAAACCACCGAGGCCGGCGGGCCGCGCGGCTATGATGCCGGCAAGAAGATCAACGGCCGCAAGCGCCACGCGCTGGTCGACACCGACGGACGGGCGCTGCTTGTCGAACCGCATCCGGCCAACATTCAGGATCGTGACGGCGGCGGACCGCTGCTGCAGGTGTCGCGCCCGCTATTCCCCTTCATCAAGCACGTCTGGGCCGATGGCGGATACAATCATGAGCGTGTGACAACAGCCACGAACATCCTTGTCGAAATCGTCAAGAAGCAGCCGGATCAAGTCGGCTTCGTCGTCCTGCCGCGCCGATGGGTGGTCGAGCGCTTCTTCGCATGGATCAACCGCAACAGGCGGCTCGCAAAGGACTTCGAGGCGACCATCGATTCCGCAGCCGCCTTCCTCTACGCCGCTTCCGCCATGTTGCTCATCCGCCGATTGGCACGCACGTCATGAGTTTCGAAACGGACTCTAAGACCCCTCAGTTTCAGGTTTCGGAAAACTATCCACAGGCTCGGCGGCATCCGCTATAGCAGGCGGGCGGACGGCCGCGCGAACCGGAACGGCGCGCGGCTGCCATCTGGTGTCGAACAGTTCGTCCATCTTCCGCGAGTTTTCGGCCAAGTCGGCGTCCTCGTGCCACTTCTCCGTCAATGGTAGCAACGCGTCGACCGGCGCTGCCGTGTTGATATTGTCCACGATGACATACCAGCGATCGCGCTTGGAATCGTACTTGTGCTTTTGGCCGATCGCTTCGGCGGCGATCCGGAATTTCTCATTCATGGCCCTGCACACCAGATAGGTCAGACCGCCCGATTCCGTTGGAATCGAGAACGACTTCATCTCCTTGCCCGCCGCCACCTCTGTCCGAATGCACTCAACGGTCTTGGCGAGATCGGTCAAGGAGCCATAGGAAAAATCATAGAGGTCGATCACCACCGAGGCCAGTTCGGGCGGCGCCGTCTTCAGGCTTTTGAACAGGTCGGAAATGACCGGAATGTCGAGCCGTTCAAGGATGCTGAAGGGCCGGGCCGGCTTCACGAGAAAATTGTATTCGCTATCGGAGTGCATCTTGTCGAATACGTCCGACCGGCATTTCAGGTAGTAAAGAAACTCGATCGGCGTCGGTAGTCAATCGCGGCCGCTGTCGCCACCATCAACTCGCTTGGATTCGCTTGGGTCTGTGGCAAACCGTCGTTGATTTCATACCAGGGAACCTTCGACTCGATGAAGACGTGCTCCGTTTGACCCCAAGCCGCATCTTTTGTAAGCGGCCAATCCTCCGGGTGATCAAGCGAGCCGAGCAATCCCAGAATCTCGGTTAGCTCGGCCTTACGCGCCTCAAGAGCGTCCACCTCGCTCTTCATCAAGGGTTGCAACATACCCTCCTTGATGGCTTCGATGATGCCCCGGATCTGCTTCTCGGTCTTTTCCAACTGACGGCGCGGCCTCCAGGCCGGTGCTGCGCTTGATACGCCGCCGGTTCATCTCAGGACCGATTTCTCCAACGTATCACGGCGAATGTTCAGCCGGTTCCCGCAGACGCCCTTGTTACGGGCGCCGAAGCAGCCGAGCAAGTCCTTGGAGATCATCGTATAGCGTCATGATGATCACCGAACGGGCCTGCGACATCATTCGCGGCAAGCCGGTGGCCGCGCCTGCAACCCTCTCCCGCCGGCCGCCGGATGTCGCAGGGCGCTTCGCCGGCGCCGGTTGACGTTGTGGGCGGCGGCATGCGACCAGGGGCGGCCGGCGCGCTACAGGCCGCTGAAGCCCGCCCGCGCGACCCAGTTGTCCCATGCCCGCGCCAGCGGCATCTCGCTTAGCAGCATCTTGCTGGCCATGGCGATCTCGCCGTCGGAAAGATACCTGACCTCGCCGAACTGGCGCGTCTGCTGGATCAGCGAAGCGTTGTCCTTCAGGCCGATGGAGATCATGACGACGGCCTTGAGGCTCTCGGCCACGCAGACGCAGCCATGTCCGCGCAGCAACGCCACCCGGTTGGGCCCGAGGGTGCGGGCCAGCGAGTGGCCCATGTCCATGCGGTCGACGAGCATGTTGGTGTCGCCGAACTCGTCCTGGCTGTCCCAAGTCTCGATCGTGGCTCCGATCACGGACGCCATGTGGAACATGGGCCGCAGGGAGACGTCGACGACTGTGAAGGGCAGCACCGAGCGCGCGTGATGGTGCGTGACAGCGTTGACGTCGGCCCGATCCTTATAGATGGCGCCATGGATGTGACGCTCCGCATAGGGTCGGCGCGGATCGCTGGTGACCTGCTCTCCGTCCAGCGTGAATTCCATGATGTCGCCGCGCGTCACCACGCCAGGGCTGCGCGAACGCGACAGAAAATAGCGCTCCGGATTAAGCGGATTGCGCACGCTGACGTGGCCGAAATCGTCGACGATGTCCTCTCGGGCCAAGATCCGGTTAGCGATCACCAGCGACGTGATCGTATCATCAATGACGGCATCGTCCCGACTTGTCATGTGCATGCTCCCGAACGCTGACGGAGCGGACCATAGACCGTCGAAGTGCTATCGCATAATATATAGTTGGGACACGTCCATATTCTCAATGGTATATATGCGGTCACTCGTCTCGCAGGTATCGATCCACAAGCTGGAGGTCTTCTGCCTCGTGGCGGAGCTCAACAGCTTCTCGCGGGCGGCCGAGCGGCTCGGCATCGCCCAGCCCGTCGTCTCGGCGCATATCAAAGCCCTTTCGGAAAAATTCGGCGTTCCCCTGACGGACCGCAGTGGGCGGCGCGTGACTCTGACCGAAGAGGGACAGCGCGTCTTTTCCTGGGCCCGCGACGTCGTCGGACGCACCCTCGAACTCGAACGCGAAATGGCCGAAAGCAAGCGGGGCGTGGTGGGCAAGGCGTCGGTCGGAGCATCGATGACGCTTGGGTCCTACGTCCTTCCGGGTCTCGTCAGCCAGTTTCGCGACCGGTTTCCGCAAGGGGAGGTCTCGGTTCGGGTGGCCACGCCGCTCCCTGTGATGGACGCCGTTCATGCGGGCGATTGCGACTTCGCCTTCACCATTCTCGATCCACGGCATGAAGCGGCCGGCTTCGATGTCCAGAAGGTCATGGACGAGAGACTGGTGCTCGTCGGGTCAGAACGCGGTGGCCTGGCCGTTGAGCGCCTGGAGGTTTCGCAACTGGGCGAGATTCCGTTCGTCACGGCCCAGTTCGGGACGACCCGCCGCGAGATCGAGGAACAGTGCCTGGCGAGATACGATGTCGGCCGGCGCCGGATCGCCATGGAGTTCGGCCACGGCGAGTCGATCAAGCAAGCGGTCAGGGCCGGGGCCGGGGCGGCGTTCCTCTTCCTTTCGTCGGTGCGCGACGAACTCGCGTCGGGCAGTGTTCATCTGATCGAGACCCCCGGCATGAACCTGCAGGTGCCCGTCTATCTCGTCCGGCGCAAGGCCAAGCGCCTGTCCAGCTTCCAACTCGCCCTCATGAACGACCTGGTCATGGCGTTGAGGGCACGGGGCGACCGCTAGCACTTTGCGCGAAGTGGTGCGGCGTCACGGTGAACGAAGGCGCACCGAAGCGCGCCTCCTCACTGTAGTCCACCGGCGTCAACGGCGGCAGCCTTCGCGAAACGCGCTCGGCGTCACGCCCGTGGCCCTGCGGAATGTCGAACTCAAATGACTGTGGCTGCTGAATCCGGTGGCGAGCGCGATATCGGTGATATCGCGCGGCGTCGAGGCAAGCAGGTGCCGCGCGAGACCCAGCCGGCGATTGATGATGTACTGGGCGGGGCTGATGCCGAAAGCGGCCCGAAAAGCTTCCAGCAGGCGATGCTTGGTCATGCCCAGGAGACCGCACAGGTCATCGAGCCTGATCGATCGGCTGATATTGTCGCCGATGAACTCCTGCACTCTACGCTGACCGTTCTGGTCGAGACCGGGTCCCTGGGCCGCGGCCGAGCGGGTGGGACCGTCGACCCGGTGGTTGGCGACGACGTACCTGCCCAGCGCAAAGGTGACTTCCTCTGCTAGGGCAAGGTTGACGTCATTCGCCCCGGTCTCCAAATCGGCCAAGCGCAGGGCCGCGCGGTAGATGAACTCGTCGCGCAGGGCGAGGCGCGGTCTCAGCTCGATCACCTCGCCGGAGAGCGTGTCGAGGAAATCCGGTGAAAGCCTGAACTCGGCATAACGCACGAGAGTTCCCCGAGCCTCGGCGCTGTAGCGGCAACCGGCGGGCACGATCCAGGCTTCCCCGGGCGCCGGCGGGCCGATCGCCACACTGCCGTCCTCGACGATGCTCTCGAAGCGCGACATGCGGCCGGCGAGATGGACGACGACGAAGTTCGCCGTCGGATCGAGCGTCCATACCGCCGTCTTGCTGATGTCGTCTTCGGCGACCAGAAACTCCGCAGCCGACGACGGAATGGCATGACGGGCTCGTTGCGCCGGCTCGTTGGCCTCCGCGCGCGGTTTCGAGTCAGGCATCGATCCATCCATGGGACGCTCCTGATCGGCTGTGGGCATTTCGCGAGTCCACACTATATCGGGGTTGCGTCAAGTGCTATCGCCAGCCCGCCCGGGACTTTCTGCGCAGATCGGAGGATTCCGCTTCGATCTTAGTGATTTTCCGGCATAGTCACGACGCCGATCTTGCGGCGACACCCCAGCGTCGCGGCGGGCGGTGTCGCGATTATCGCTCGCTGTCGAGCATTGCCATGTGCGCCGATGCGTAGCGCTCGCCCGCCGCCGCGCCGCGCGGAATCGCATGTTCGATCGCCGCGATGTCGGCGGCGTCAAGCCCGATTTTGGCCGCGCCCAAGGCTTCGGCGAGCCGCTTGCGCCGGCGTGCCCCGACCAGCGGCACGATGTCCTCGCCCTGCGCCATCACCCAGGCGATCGCCACCTGGGCGATCGTGGCGCCGAGATTGCCCGCAACCGCGCGCAGAGCTTCGACAAGGTCCAGATTGCGCTCGAGATTGCCCGGCTGGAAGCGGGGGCTGTGGCTGCGGAAGTCGTTGGCCGCCGTGGTCCGGTTGCCCCAGTGACCGCTGATCAGGCCGCGCGACAGGACGCCATAGGCGGTGACGCCGATCCCCAGTTGTCGCGCGGTGGGCAGGATCTCGTCCTCAATGCCCCTCGATACGAGCGAGTATTCGATCTGCAAATCCGCGATCGGGTGCACCGCGCTTGCCCGGCGCAGGGTCTCGGCCCCGACTTCGGAAAGGCCGATGTGGCGCACGTAGCCGGCCTTCACGAGGTCGGCAATCGCGCCGACCGTATCCTCGACGGGCACGGCGGGATCGAGCCGGGCAGGACGATAGATGTCGATAGCCTCGACGCCGAGCCGCTTCAGCGTGTAGGCGGCGAAAGCCTTCACTGCCTGCGGGCGCACGTCGTAGCCCAGCCATTCGCCACTCGGTCCGCGCAGCGCGCCGAACTTGACGCTGATAACGGCGTTGTCGCGGGGGCGCCCCTTGAGGGCGTCGGCGATCAGCAGTTCGTTGTGGCCCATGCCGTAGAAATCGCCCGTGTCGAGCAGGGTGATGCCCGCGTCGAGCGCGCCGCCGAGCGTGGCAAGCGCCTCGTCGCGGTCCGCCGCCCCGTACAGGTCCGACATCCCCATGCAACCGAGACCGATGGCGGAAACCTGAGGCCCGTTCATGCCGAGTGTTCTCTTCAACATCTCGCTTCTCCTTCTAGCAATGCCGGCGTGCCGGCTGCTTAGGAGTTAAGGTCGGCGATCAGATGTGATAATCCGGACAAAAGCGAACGGGCTGTTCGGAGAACCGCACAATGAAACGCCTCGAACTCGATCGCCTGGATGTGTTCGTCACCGTTGCGCGGCAGCGCAGCTTCCGCGGCGCCGCCGCGTGTCTGGGCGTCTCCGCGTCCACCGTCAGCCAGTCGGTCCGCGATCTGGAGGCGCAACTGGGCATGCGCCTTCTCAACCGAACCACGCGCAGCGTATCCCTGACCGAGGCGGGCCATCGGCTGATGGCCGAGCTGGAGCCCGCCTTGGCGGCGATCGCGCGGGCGCTCGATCGCGTCGGGCGCGAGCCGGGCACGCCGGCGGGAACCTTGCGCATCAATGCGCCTCCTCCGGCCATCGATCTCGTCCTTGCGCCGATGATCAGCGGTTTCCTGAAGGCGCATCCGCAGGTCCGGGTCGAGATCATCGCCGAAACAACGCCCATCGACATCGTCGAGCTAGGCTTTGACGCGGGGGTACGTTGGGAGGAGCGGCTGGCGCAGGATGTGATCGCGGTTCCCCTATCCGAGGCGCAGCGGTTCGCCGTGGTCGCCAGCCCCGATCTCGTTTCGCGCTGGGGGCGTCCCACCGATCCACGCGAGCTCATCGGCAGGCCATGCATCCGGCAGCGCTACCCGAGTGGTGTGACGCCCGCCCTGGAATTCGAACGCGACGGGACCGGTGTGAAGATCGACCCGGGGGGGCCGCTCGTCTCGACCAGCATTGCCGTGCAGAAGCAGGCTGCCCTGGAGGGGATCGGCTTCTGGTCGACGTTCGACGGTTATGTGCGTGACGACATCGCGGCCGGCCGGCTCATCAGCGTGCTCGAGGACTGGTGTCCGAGCTTTCCCGGGCCGTTCCTTTACTACCCCGCCAACCGCCATGTTCCGCCGGCGCTTCGCGCCTTTGTCGACTATGTTCGAACGCAGCGGCTGCACAGGGCGAAATCGCTCGCGCCACGCGTGTAGGTGCCGCCTGGGTTTCGCAGTGCGGTACTCGTTTGCAGACCTGCCATGAAAGTAGCGCTAAAATCCGTTCTGCTTCAGTTAGATAACGGATTCGCACTTTCATCCCGGATGGCGCCCGCGCCGGGCGGTGTGTCTCATCCGGAGAATTTGAAAGCAGCTTCCTTGTGTTGGGCGTATCATTCTCTCATTACCTTTGCGCTCGGCGGCTTTGGTGCCGAGACGGATCCGGGAGCCAGGACAATGCCCCTGCATCGCCCCTTCACCATCATGATCGCCGGAATAGGCGCAGTTGCAGTTGTCGCCGCAGCCTTGGCAGGCGCCAACCAATCGAGGGCGCAGACGACCGCCACGGGAAGTGCCTGGGAGAGCATTGCCCAGGTTCTGCAGCATCCGCGCTGCCTCAACTGCCATCAGGAGAACGTGCCGCTGCAGGGCAATCAGGCTCGGCTCCACATCCCGCTGGTCGTGCGCGGGGCGGACAACCACGGCGTCACCGCGATGCGCTGCGAGAACTGCCACAACGTGGCCGCCGGCAACAACCCGACGTCCCGAACGCCGGGGGCGCCGCACTGGCAGCTGGCGCCGCGTTCGATGAACTGGGCGGGTCTCTCGTCCAGCGAGCTTTGCGAGGCGCTGAAGGATACCAGCCGCAACGGCAACCGCGGCGGCGAACTGCTGATCGAGCACATGGGCAACGATGCGCTGGTGCTCTGGGGCTGGGATCCCGGCGAAGGCCGTGAGCCGGTACCGGTGGCGCATGAGGACTTCATGACCGTTCTCGAGGGCTGGGTGGAAAGCGGAATGCCCTGCCCGCAATAGCAAGGCGATCCGAAAAGCCGCGTTACATTCTCGATGGAGACCGCCAAATGGTTACTCTCAATGTCAATGGCGCCGATCACGAGATCGACGTCGCCCCGGAAATGCCCCTACTGTGGGCGATCCGTGACCACCTAGGGCTGACCGGCACCAAGTTCGGCTGCGGCAGGGCGATGTGCGGAGCGTGCACCGTCCACCTGGACGGTGAGGCGGCCCGCGCCTGCTCGATCATGGCGGGCGAGGCCGCCGGCAAGACGATCATCACCATCGAAGCGGTGTCCGGCCCGGTGACGGACGCTGTCAAGAAGGCGTGGCAGACGCTCGACGTCGTCCAGTGCGGCTATTGCCAGTCCGGCCAGATCATGTCCGCGATCCGGCTGCTTTCGGAGGTCAAGGAGCCGACCGACGCCGACATCGACGCCGGCATGGAAGGCAACATCTGCCGATGCGGCACCTATCAGCGGATTCGCGCGGCGATCCATGAAGCCGCCAAAGAACTTGCTTAGGAGGTACTCCCATGGCCATTCACAGCCAGTACGGCAGGACGCAGCCTCTGTCGCGGCGGACTTTCCTCAAGTCAACGGCGGCCGTCGCGGGAGCCTTCGTGCTGGGCACCTATCTGCCCCTTGACCACCGGGCCACCGCCCAGGTTCCGCAAGGACCTTTCGACCCAAACGTATTCCTGCGGATCACGCCGGACAACATCGTCACGCTTCTGTCGAAGAAGTTCGAGATGGGGCAGGGCGTTACCACCGGCATCGCGACCCTCGTTGCCGACGAGCTGGACGCCGATTGGTCGCTGATGCGCATCGAATACGCTCCGAACAACCCCGCCCTCTACAACAACCTGGTGTTCGGCCCGGTGATGGCCACGGGCGGCTCGACCTCGATGCTGGAGACATGGACGCAGATGCGTCAGGTGGGCGCAGCCACGCGGGCCATGTTCGTGAAGGCCGCCGCCGCGAAGTGGGGCGTGGCGGAGAACGACATCGAGGTCGCGGCAAGCGTTGTGCGCACGCGGGACGGGGCGCATGAGGCGACCCTCGGCGATCTCGCGGGCGAAGCCATGGGGCAGCCTGTTCCCGAGACCGTCACGCTCAAGCAGCCGGAGGACTGGAAGCTGATCGGCAAGCGCGCGCCCAGGCTGGACTCCGTCGCCAAGACGACCGGCGCGGCGATGTTCGCGCTCGACACCAAGCGCGACGGCGAACTGATCGCGATGGTGAAGCGTCCGTCGCAATTCGGCGCAACCGTCGCCTCGTTCGACGATGCTGGCGCGCGGGCCGTGGCCGGCGTGGTCGAGGTGGTGCAGATACCCCAAGGCGTCGCGGTACTTGCCAACGACACATGGTCGGCGATGCGCGGCCGCGACGCGCTCAAGGTCGTGTGGGATGCATCCCAGGCCGAAACCCGGTCCACCGCCCAGATTCTCGAGTCTTACCGGCAGATGCTCTCGTCGCCCGGCCTTGCCGCGGCAAACCGCGGAGATTCGGAGGCGGCGCTGAGTAGGGCAGTGAGGACGATCGAAGCCGAGTTCACCTTCCCTTTCCTGGCGCACGCGCCTATGGAGCCTTTGAACTGCACACTCGAATTGAAGCCGGACGGCGCCGAGCTCTGGTCGGGCTGCCAGTTGCAGAGCATCGACCAATTTGCGCTCATGAGCGTATTGGGGCTCCAGCCGGAGCAGGTCACTATCCACACCCTGCCGGGCGGTGGCAGCTTCGGGAGACGCGGGAATCCCTTGGCGGACTGGACGCGTGAGGTGGCCGCCATCGCGAAAGCGATCGGCGGTCGCGCGCCCGTGCACCTGGTCTGGACTCGGGAAGATGACATCAAAGGTGGCTTCTATCGGCCTCTCGTGCTGCACAAGGTCAAGGCTGGGCTCGATGCCGACGGCCGCCTTTCGGGCTGGCAGCACAGTCTGGTCAGCCAGTCGATCTTCACCGGCACGCCGTTCGAGGCGATGGCCGTCCATGACGGCATCGACCACAGCTCGGTGGAAGGGGTCGTCGACAGCGCCTACGCGATCGCGGACTTCGATCTCCAGTTGTACAACGCCACCTCCCCCGTTCCGGTGCTTTGGTGGCGTTCCGTGGGCCACAGCCACACCGCCCATGTCATGGAGACGATGGTCGACGAGCTGGCGGAGGTGGCCGGCAAGGATCCCGTCCAGTTCCGACTCGACATGCTGGCGGACAAGCCGCGCGACGTGGCGGTGCTGAAGCTCGCCGCGGGACTCTCCGGCTGGGGCGAGGCGATGCCTTCCGGAAAGGGACGCGGCGTGGCCTATCACTTCTCGTTCGGGACGCGTGTTGCCTATGTCGCGGACGTGACGGTAGAGGGCGGAAGCTGGTCGGTCGATCGCATCGTCGCGGCCGTCGATTGCGGCGTGGCGGTCAATCCGGACGTCGTCACAGCGCAGATCGAAGGCGCGATCGGCTTTGCGCTGTCGTCGCTTATGCGCAACGCCATCACCCTCGACAACGGACGCGTTGTGGAGAGCAACTTCGACGACTACGAGCCGACGCGGATACGCGAGATGCCAAAGGTCGAGGTCCACATCGTTCCCTCGAATGAATGGCCAAGCGGCATCGGCGAGCCAGGAGTGCCGCCGCTTGCACCAGCCATCGGCAACGCAATTGCGGCGGTGACCGGCCGGCGACTGCGTTCGCTGCCGTTCGACGTCGGCGCGGCGGGCTAGCGCCGACGCCCGGTAGACCGGGCGAGGAAATCCGCGCCTTGCAGGCGTGGTTGCTCTGGCCGTCGCGGGTTCGGCGCGCAGATGCTGGTCCGCGATGTCCTGTGCGCAATCGTCTTTCTGATCGTGGCGCGCTTCGCGTCAGCCGCTATGTGGACATAGGTGGAGCCAAGGGTCGGTCGAGAAAATGGGGATCCGCTCCATACAGCTTGGACATCACGGACGGGTGCCTGATACTGTACCGTCTGGCGAGATACGGACGATGAGAAGGCGGGGAGGGCGGCGGTCGCGGAACGGGCCTCTCGGGAGCGGGGTCCGCAATCCGGCGGAGAGGGCTAGGGCTGGCCTATTATGAACACAATCACGATGGTCATCGCCGGCTTGGGATTGCTGGCATTGGTCTATGGGTCGGCCCGTTTGCGTGGGCAGCCGTTCAGCGCTTTTCCGCCCGCCTACCTGGTAGTCTCGTGCGTTGCTGCGGCGATCAAGATGTGGATCGGCGTAACGCGGGCCAGCTACAGCGTGGCAGAAGAGTTGCCGTTCCTTGTCGTCATCTTTGGCCTCCCTGCGGCCCTTGGCGTCGCCGTTGGGCTCAGGAATTGAGGATGCCCGAAACGCCTGGCACCGATTCAAGGATCGACGACGTGGTCGACTTCTGGGCACGCTCGCGTACCGCCTGGTTTGCGCACGACCCGGAGTTCGATGAGCGCTTTCGCCAGACATTCGCGGCGCTTTACGAAACCGCGCGGAGCGGCGTCCTGGCACATTGGGAGGACACGGCCGATGGATGCCTCGCGCTGCTGGTCCTGCTCGATCAGTATCCCCGCAACGCCTTTCGGGGCACGCCGCGGATGTACGAAAGCGATGACGAGGCCCGAAGGATTGCCAGGAGGGTAGTGGACAGGGACTTCGTACGTCGGGTCTCCGACGAAATGCGACTTTTCATGATCCTGCCGTTCGCGCATTCCGAAACCCTGGAAGATCAAGACCTGTCCGTGAACCTCCACCGGCGGTTCCTGCCCGCCGGCCTTGGCCGGGCACGCCGGCATCGGGCTATCGTCGAACGCTTTGGCCGCTTCCCACATCGCAATCCGATCCTCGGCCGTGCAAGTCGTCCCGAGGAGCAGCGGTACCTGGCCGCAGGAGGCTTTCAGGGGTGACCGCAAAGAGTGGATGTTTGGGGGTGACCAGTGAGCCGCACACTTCTTGATCGTATCGTCCCGACGAGCGCGCTTCGCAGTCTCGGCGAGCGCGACATGCCGCGCGTCACCAATATGGAGCTGTTCTTCGATCTCGTTTACGTATTCACGATCATTCAGCTCTCGCACTTCCTGCTCGACCACCAGTCCTGGATGGGTGCACTGCAGGCGGCAACGCTCTTCGCTGCGGTCTGGTGGGCGTGGAACTACACGGCCTGGGCCACGAACTGGGTTGATCCGAACCATCCGAGCGGCCGGCTCCTAATAGTGGTTCTCATGGCTTGCGCGCTGCTGATGGCGATCGCCATGCCGTACGCCTACTCGTCACGCGCGGAGTTGTTTGTTGGAGCCTACGTCGCGATGGCCATCATCCGCGCCGCCTACATGGCGCTTGTCTTCCGCGGACAGCGCATGGGCCGGAACTACGCGCAACTCGGCGCCTGGAGCGCGATTTCGGGGTGTTTCTGGATCGCGGGCGCGCTGCTGCCCGAGTTGCGCGTCTGGCTGTGGATAGTGGCGGTGTTGCTGGACTACGCGGCGCCTTATGTGGGGTTTTGGCTTCCAGGCATCAGCTCTACGCCGATGGAAAGTTGGCCGCTCAAGGGGCTGCACCTGCTTGAGCGCAACCAGCAGGTCTTTATCATCGCGCTCGGGGAGTCGATCCTTCTGCTGGGGGGAATGCTCGTCGGGAACGCCCTGGGCGCGGACAGCGTCATCGCCGCCGCCATCGGCTTCCTCCTGATCGTGTCTCTTTGGTGGTTGTACTTTGTTCATCTTACCGAAACGGGCGAGCATCGTTTCGCGCATGACGGCGACCATACCAAGCTTGCGCGGGCTAGTCTGGCCTACGCCCACGGCGTGATGGTTTGCGGCGCCATCGTCGTGGCCGTGGCCATCGAATTGATCGTGGCGCATCCTCGCGACGCCGTTCATGCGCCGGCGGTGATCATCACAGCCGCGGGACCAGGGATCTTCCTCGCCGGCAGCGCCCTGTTTCACCGCGTCATGGCGCGGAGCATACGGCCAGCCTATTGGATCGCCGTCGTCCTCATCGCCCTCTGGAGCTCGCTCTCGCTTGTCATGCACCTTTCGGGGCTTTGGCTGGGCGCGGGAGTGCTGGCGACAATGATTCTGCTTGCCGCTTTCGACCGGCCCGACGAGACCCCGCAATGAGCGACCATGCCACAAGCCGGAACAAGGTAGCGGTCAATGTCGCCCTCTTGCTGGCGATCCTCCTCCACAACCTGACCTACCCCCTGTCGATCGCGGGTGGAATCTGGCCGGCGATCTTCTATCTGTTTTATGCGACGATCTTTGTTTTCGCCACCATCCTTCTGAGCTCCGACGTGCGGCTGCGGTGGCTGGCGTCACTCAGCGGTGCCGCGGTCTTTCTGGCCGGGCTCGTGAACTCATATGCGCCGGGCTCCGTCGCGGCGCTGGCGGTTTACCTGACATCGATCGCCTATCATGCGGTGATGTGCTTCGTGCTGGCACGCTACACATTTGGAGCGCGGACGGTGATGAGCGATGTCGTGCTCGCCGCCACCTCGCTTTACCTGGTGATCGGCTCGGGCTTCGCTGCGATTCTGGCGCTGATCGAGTGGATTTGGCCGGGTTCTTTCGTGGCGAGTTCCGGCGCTGAGATCACCTGGCAGCAAATGGTCTACTACAGCTACGTGACGCTGACGACGCTGGGGTATGGAGACATCACGCCGATCGGCTTCTACGCGCAGGCATTCGCGTCCTTCGAAGCGGTCGTCGGCGTTCTCTACACTGTCATCTTGCTGTCGCGCCTGGTGGGCCTACACGCGGGCGGATCGGCGCGGTGAGCCCTGGGCTGATCAAAGTAACGCGCTCTACCTGTAGCCCCCGCCGGCGACGGTAATGGTCTGGCCGCTCACGTAGCCACTCTGCTCCGCGGCGAGGAAACACACCGCGTTGGCAATGTCGGCGCCGTCCGCGAGTCGACCGAGCGGAATATGCGCGCGGAGACGGGCCTGCTCCTCAGGTGACAGCGCACGGTAGCGCTGGGTTATCCGAGCGTCGTCGCCCGGCAGGGTAAGGCCCGGGCTGACGGCGTTGACCGATATGGCGAACGGACCGAGATCGTTGGCAAGCTGTTGGGTGAGGCCCACCACCGCCATCTTAGCGGTGACGTAGGGCAGGCGGCCTTTGACGGTTCCGACCGGTCCGTAAACGCCATCCTTCAGCGAGGAGGAGATGTTGACGATGCGACCGTAACGAGCGGCCTTCATCCCTCCGACAAGCCCGCGGCAGAAGCGCATCACACTGGAAAGGCTGAGCGACAGCACGAACTCCCACTGCTCGTCGCTCATCGTCTCGACGTCGTCGCCGGCGTCCTTGCCGCCGCCACCGACATTGTTGACGAGGATGGAGGCCGGGCCGAGATCGGCCTGCAGCGCCGCGCAGATCTGCGATACCTGCGCGGAGGAAGTAGCGTCGCATTCGTAGCCGAAGATGCGCTGGTCGCGCGTTCCCCTGTCGGCAGTGATGCGGGCGATGTCGACAGGCTTGATGTCGACGACCGCGAGGTCCGCGCCATGCGCCCACAGCGCGCGAGCGATGGCGGCGCCGATGCCTTCCGCCGCGCCGGTGACGACCGCGACCCTGCCCTTGAACGAATACATTGAACCGCCTCCTCGCGCATTTCCAACTCTGCCGGCCGCCGAATGCCTGCCGGACAGGTCAGCGAGTAAGCCATCCGACGCACCCACCGAAACCATCGACCGCGTAGCGGAAACAATGAGTGCGCGCGCTCGAAAAGCCGGGCATGGCCATCGGGGCGGCAGCGCTCTAATCCTGCGGTCAATCGATACGAAGAAGGGAGGCCTTCCGGCGGATGCGCACATGACGGAGCCAGCGAGCAGACCCATCAACCCGCTTTTCGGCCCGAACCGGCTCAAGATCGGCATTTTCGGAACCAACGGCAAGGGATCGGCGCAGACCCTGCTTTCCGAGAACTACAGGCCAACGTGGGAGAACGTGATCGAGACCTCGCGTATCGCCGACAAGGCCGGCTACGAGGCGATCGTGGCCTATGCACGCTGGAAAGGCTATATTCCCGGTCGCATCGATCATCCCGCCGGCATCATTCTCGACCCCTTCACCTACGCCGCCGGTGTTGCCCAGGCGACGTCCTATCCGGCCATCTTCGCAACCAGCCACGCCCCGACGATCCACCCCATCGCCGCCGCCAAGCAGTGCGCGACCATCGACATCATTTCCGGCGGCAGGCTGGTGCTCAACGTCGTCGCTGGCTGGAACAAGCCGGAGCTGGAAATGTTCGGCGCGGCCCTGAGGGAGCATACCGACCGCTACGAACACCTGGCCGAATGGCTCGAGATCCTTCAACGGCTTTGGACCGAGAACGACGAATTCGACCACGACGGCCGGTTCTTCAAGGTGGTCCGCGGCATGTCGATGCCGAAGCCGGTGCAGCGGCCGGGACCACCGATCATGAGCGCCGGCGGGTCGGACACCGGCCGCAGGTTTGCCTGCGCACACGCCGATGTCTGCTTCCTACTGCTGCATTCCGAGGATCCCACCGACTGGGCCCGGCAGATCGGCGCGTACAAGCAGTTCGCGCGCGACGAGTTCGGGCGGGAGGTCCAGGTGTGGACCTACGCGCCGATGGTCCAGCGCGACACGATGCGCGAGGCGCAGGCTTACCTGCAGCACTACGCGGTCGACCACCAAGACCGCGAAAGCGTTGACGGCTGGATCGCCGGCAACGCGGCCACGGCCAAGGGCATGTCGCAGGAGACGCTCGAGAAGCTGCGCAACCACTTCGCGGCGGGCGGCGGCGGCAACCAGCTCGTCGGCACCGCCGATCACATCGCCGATCGCCTGCAGCAGCTTTCCGATGCCGGCCTCGACGGGATCCTGTTCACCTGGGTCGATTTCCTGGACGGCATGTCACGCTTCAACCGGGATGTGCTGCCCGCACTGGAAGCACGGGGGCTCCGCAAGCCCTTTGCCGGCGGCGGCCGTCAAGCAGCTTGAGGAGACAGCAATGAATGTCGCAGCATCCGCTACCGGCACGGGCAGGGGCGCATTTCCGCCCCGCCAGCATATCGATGTCGGCGGTGTCCGCACGGCCTATCACGTCGCGGGCGACGGGCCCGAGACGATCCTGTTCGTCTACGGAGGCAATTTCGGCGGCGCGGACGCCGCCTCGAGCGCAGCGGTGTGGGAACCCAACGTGGCGGCGCTATGCAGACGCTTTCGCGTGGTCGTGCCCGACAAGATCGGGCAGGGATACACCGGCGTTCCGCTTCGCGACGAAGACTACACCATGTCCGCGGTTGTCGGTCACATCCGCGATTTCGTACGTGCGATGCGCCTGCCCCCCGTGCACATCGTCGGCCATTCGCGAGGCGGCTTCGTCTCAGCCAGGCTGACGATCGAGCATCCCGAGCTGGTGCGGTCATTGACCGTAGTCTCCAGCGGCACGCTGAGCCCCGGCGTGGGCACCAACGAGGTGACGCTGGCGATGCCGCCGCATCCCCCGTTTACCCGGGAATCGGCCCGCTGGGTCTATGAGAACTATTGCCATCAGCCCGGCGTGGTCACGGACGAATGGATCGACGTGGTGATGGATGTGCTGGCCCAGCCGATCTACCGCGAGGGCGTCCGCAAGATGATCGACGAGCAGCTCGGGGTGCGCCTCTTCCTGCCCGATCTCGCGCGCTACAAGCGCGAGACGCTCGCCTGCATCAACGAGGGTAGGCTCCAGAGACCCACGCAGATCGTGTGGGGATTCAACGATCGGACCGTCGTGGCGGAACGCGGGGTGGAGATGTTCAACATGGTATCGGCGCACGAAAGGCGCACCACGCTCAACATCATCAATGAAGCCGGACACTTCGTCTATCGCGAGCACCCGGAACGTTTCAACGCGCTGCTAGACAGCTTCGTCGACCTCCACCGTGGATGAGAGAGGCAAGATGAACGACCTGACCGAAACGTCCGCCATTATCGACGGCATCCCCACACGGCTCGTGCTGGGGGGAGAGGAGGGCGCGCCGGCCACGCTTCTCCTCCACGGCGGCTCTCCCGGATTGTCCCCCTATTGCGGCGGTACCCACCTTTGGGGAGACACGATCGCGCGCCTTGCCCATGGGCGCCGGGTCATCGCGCCCGACCTTCCCGGTAGCGGCGGCACCGGACCGGCCGATGGTCCGCTGACCGTCGGGCGCCTGAGCGCGCACGCACGAGCGACCATCGAGGCTTTCGCCGAGGGACCGGTCCATCTCATCGGTCACGATCTCGGCGGCATGGTCGGGCTCTGGGTCGCGATCGAGGCGCCGGAACGCGTCGCCTCGTTGACCATCGTCTCCAGCCACGCCGCCTCGCCCACAGGTGACGGCGTGGAGAACCTGGCGCTGCTGGCGCCGCCGCTGCCGCTCTGGTCGCGCGCTTCGCAGGCGTGGGCATACGACCGCCTGTCATACGCCCACCACCACATCGACGAGCGACTGCTCGACACGTCGGTTGAGGCAGCGGGGCGGCCCGGGCACCTGGCCTATGCGAGCGCGCAAACACGCTCGACCGAAAGCGAACTCTTCGCGTCGATCATGCGGGCGAAATCGCGCTTCTTCCGCGTGGCGCGGGAGGATGGCGTCAAGGTGCCGACCCAGATCGTTTGGGCCAGAAACGATCCGCTCGTCACGGTGGATCATGGCATCTGGCTCTACCGTATCATCGCCGCGCGGCAGCGCTCCGCACACTTCCATCTCGTGAACCGCAGCGGCAATTTCCCTTTCCGCGAACAGCCGGACGAATTCCTGCGTCTGGTCGAGTCCTTTCGGATCGGAGTGGCCGGCGAGGCCGCGTGAGGCACGTGCCGGCCGGAACGAAGGAAGGCGGCTCGCTCGAGCCGCCTTCTTGTCTTCGCCTTCAGAGTCCCTGATAGGGGATCAGGAAACTCCATGCCTTTAGGCGGCTGGGATGGTGCCGTTTCCGGTGTAGATTGGCCGAATGGAAGCGTACAAGCGCGGCAGCCACACGGTCTGGGACTGCAAGTATCATCTGGTGTGGGTGACGAAGGACCGCCACGCGGTGCTTGGCGGCGACGCGGGCAACCGGTGCCGGGAACTGTTGCGCGAGACGGCGCGAGCGCACTCGATGGTCATTCATGCCGGGTGAAAGGGCGCAAAAGAACCAGACGCCACCGGAGCCCGACGACAACTTCAACGTGACGTGAGTGCGCGCCTGCCCGCCGAAGGGCGGGCCGATCCGGCTTTAAGCCGTAACGTGAAGCCACCGCCTTTCAGGCGGTGGAGAATTCACAGCGATTTGCGGGCGCGCATTGAAGCCGCTTGAAGCTCGCGCTTCACAGCCCAATCGGCGATATCGCGTTTGCGGGTGAAGAATACGCCCTCGTGCTGGCGCGTATAGTCCAGCATCCGCTGGATGGTGGGTATGAGCGTCGGCCGACCAGCCATGTGGGCGTGCAGGGTGATGTCGATCGAACGGCCCCAGCCGTCGCACGCTTCGGAGTAGAGCGTGTCGAACGTGTCCTTGAAACCCTCCCACATGACGCTCGGCGGGTTGCGCGAGAGCACCCACTGGGTGATGTCATTGGTGGCCAGGCTCTGTCGCGGCATCATCACGAACGGGCCGGCGCCGCTTTCGATCACGAAGGGCAGGTCGTCGCTGACATCGTCACCGTTCCAGATGTAACCCTCCTCCTTCAGGATGCGGATCGTGTGTTGCGAACCGGTGCTGCCGGGGCTCGTCCAGCCGACCGGCCGCACGCCGCCCGAAGCCTCCGTCAGGACCTGCGTGCAGCGCCGGATCTCCTCGCGTTCAGCCTCCTCGCCGGCATCCTTGACATAGACGTCGTTCGCCCATCCGTGGCCGGTCACCTCGTGTCCCTCGGCGACGAAGGTGCGGACGATCTCGGAATGACGCGCGGCCGCGAGCCCGTTGGTCGCCATCGACCCCTTCACGCCGTACCGGTCGAGGAGGTCGAGAAGCCGCCAGATGCCGGCCTTCCAGCCGTAGTCGCCATAAGAGAGCGAGAAAAGGTCCGCCTTGCCGGGCGTCGCGATGTAGTTGAACTGGCTCTGGAACTTGAACGCCTCGAACGGTACGCCGACCGTTACGGCCAGCTTCTTGCCCTCCGGCCACGCCCACTCCCGTGCGAATCGCCGTCTCGTCTGCATCTGCGTCTCCCTCTCCCTCATAGTGACGAGGCGAGTCTAGGTGGCGGGGTCCGCCCGCTCAACGCGCGTCGGCGTGGCGGGCGTCGGTAGAGCGCACCGAAACTTTAGGCAGAGCGGCCAGGGCGGCCGCCCGGCGGTCGCGCGGGATCGGCCCCACAGGAATCAGCTGCCTATTGACCGCATACATATGGTATGTATAGATACTAAACAAGTGGCCGCAGATTGGGACCGTTTGGGACAAGGTACGGTCATCGACGCAACGGGCGGCACTGATCCGCCCATTTGCTCAGCATTATGCGTATAATACTGCACAATAAAACGGGAGATTTCCATGCTGGCGACCATGGCAAGTATCGGCGTGCGGGAACTTCGCGAGCGGCCGCGACTGCGCGCAAGCGCGCCTCCCGTCATCAGTCTCGGTACCGTGGAACTGGTGACGCTGGCGGTGGACCGGCCGCACACGATCGAGCAACTCGGAACGCTTGCCTACCAGCGGGCAGACAAGTTCGTGATCCTGATCGTGGAAGCGGGCGCCGTCTCCGTCGCCCAGCGTGGCCGGCAATGCCGGCTCCAGGAGGGACAGTACGCGCTCTTCGACTGCGGTCACGCAGCCATCTTCTCGGGTCTCTCCGATCATAGCGTCATGGCCATCTTCATTCCCGCGATCCTGCTGCAGGCGCGGCTGCGCAACGTGCCCACGATAGCGGCCCAACCCCTTGCCTGCACCGGTTCACCGTGGCGCATCGCCGCCAACCTGGTGAAGCTTCTGGCCAGCGAGATCCGTCACATTTCGGCACCGACGGCCTTCGGCTATGCCAACCAATTGGTCGAAATGGTCTCGATCGCCGTCGAGTCCGGCACCGAGCTTGCGGTCGAGCGCAGTGGCCGCAACGCGATCTTCCGGCGCTGCACGGCCTATCTGCGCGGCCATCTCGCCGATAGCTCGCTCGACCCGCAGAAGATCGCGGATGCGACCGGAATCTCCGTGCGCTATCTCCACAAGGTCTTCCAGGAGGCCGGGGAAACGGTATGCGAGTACCTGCGCACCACACGACTCGATACCGCGCGGCAGGAACTCGCCGATCCGCTGAAGGCCGCGATCCAGATCCGCGAGATCGCGCACCGCGTCGGTTTCCGCAGCCAGGCGCATTTCGCGGCCAGCTTCAAGCAACGCTACGGCATATCCGCCAGCGAATGGCGCAAGAGCGCGCGGAACCAGCCTGTGGCGTCGCTGGTTCCATCGAACGGCGGGGAACCGGGAATGGGCGGCCATGCCTAACCCAGCGGGCACATGCGGGCGGTCCCATCGGATCCGCCGGCTTGAACAGGTCGCAGGGCCGACGCCTATGAGACGTTCAGACCTTCGAGGCGGGCGGCCCAGCGCGCCATGTCGCCCTTGCGCGGAAACCACACGCCGGCATGCTCGCGGGCATAGGCGATGCAGCGGCGCACCGTCGGGATCAGCGTCGGCCGTCCGCCCATATGGGCGTGCAGCACGATCTCGACCCACTTCGGGTTGCCACGTTCGCCCTCGCGATAAAGTTCGTCGAACGTGTCCTTGAAACCTTCCCAGATGACGCTCGGCGAGTTGTGCGACTTGGCCCACATGATGAGATCGTTCTGTGGCATGTTCACCCGCGGCAGGATGATCATGGGACCGTTTGCGGTCTGTCGGCTGTACGGCAGGTCGTCGTTGGCTTGGTCGCCGTTCCAAAGATAGCCTTCGCCGGCCAGCAGTTCGAGCGTGTTTTCCGAACCTGCCGAGCCGGGGCTCGTCCACCCCACGGGGCGTTGTCCCGACGCCTTCTCGATTGCCTCCGTCACCCGCCGGATCTCCACTAGTTCGGCATCGGGCGAGACATCCTCGCTGAGGACGTCGTTCTCCCATCCGTGACCGACCAGCTCGTGGCCGGCCTCGGCGACCGAGCGGACCGCGTCGGGATAGAGCTCCGCTGCCCTGCCGTTGGTCGACATCGAGGCCTTCAGGCCGAGATCGTCGAGGAGTTCGAGAATGCGCCAGATTCCGGCGCGTGCGCCGTACTCGGCATAGGACAGCGAAAAATGGTCTGTCTTGCCCGGCCGCGACTCCAGCGTCAGCTGACTCTTGTGGCGGAAGGCCTCGAGCGCGAGATTGACCGACACGGCAATCCTGGCGCCGTCGGGTAGATGCCAGTCACGGCGGCTATTCGGTCCGATACTCATTTGTCGTCTCTCTGATTTATGGCCAGTTCGAAGTTTGTATGTGCAATCAGGCTCGCCGGCACGGGATCGCTGGCGAGAAACAGCGGCGCTGTGCCAGATGCGCCGACGAGTTTCGAGATCAGCGAATCCGCTTGCGCGACACGCCCACTCTCGACCGCCTGCATCAGCTTCACCAGCCGTTCCAGCGCCGGAACCGGGACACGTTTCGCACGCGCGAGTTCGATGACCGGACCGAACTGGTGGGCGATCTCGGTTTCGCGGTGATGGATGGCGATGTCGCGCCACATGCCGGAGTGCGGCTTGGCATCGTCGGAGAGCGGCGCGGCCATCGCGAGCAACGAAAGCCGTGCATCGGCCTCGCTTACTCCCGGCAAGAAGGCGGCCGGATCAAACCCGTCGAACCCCTTCGCGGCGATGCCGTGCGCGCTGGCGACGGCGAGGACCTCACCGGCGAGCGCCCGCCAGACAGGCAGCAAATTCGCCGCCATGAACAGATCCACGATCGTGGACATGCCGAGCGCCGTCGCGGACAGCAGCGCCATGAAGCCCAGCTTGCCCCAGAGGTAACCTTGTATGTCGTCGGTAGCTTCGATCGCGGGCTCGAAATCGGCGAGCAGGCGCGTCAGAGCCGCAACGCGCGGCGTTAGGGCTCCGTCGCCCTCGCCGATGCAGAACCGCGCCCGTTTTCCGAAGCGGATTTCTCCCGGCCCGAGCCGGTCTCCCATGAAGCCAACCAAGGCCGGAACGCAGCGCCCCGCCCCGATCACATTTTCGATCACGGTCTGGCGAAGGCCGTTCTGGAGTGACACCACGCAGCAGTCGGCCTCCAGATGCGGCAGCAGCTGGGTGCAGGCTGCCTGGGTGTGCTGGGCCTTTACGGCGAGCAGGACCACCCTCCACTCGCCAGCGACCTCTGCCGGCGCAACGGCAGAAGCATGGACGACGAAATTGTCGACGTCGCCGACGATGCGCAGACCGTTTCGGCGGATGGCGGCGACATGGTCCGGTGACGCGTCAACGAAGGTGATCTCGTGGCCGGCGCGCGCCAGATATGCGCCGACCGTGCCGCCGATCGCGCCGGTTCCCCAGACGAGGACGCGCTCGCCCATCACGCCCCGCCCGCCGACGTGCTTCGCGGCGTCCGCGCGGGCCGCCCGGCTCTGCCTTCACGCTTCAGCAGCAGGCGCGACAGGGGGTGGAGGATCAGCTTCTGGCCCGTGATGACGAAAAGCACGATGGCGACGCACAGCGCCATGATGTGGTCGGTCTGACCGAGATCCTGCGCATGCTGCATCATGTAGCCGATGCCCGACCGCGCGCCGAACAGCTCGGCGATCAAGCTGATTTTCCAACAGACGCCATAGGAGATGGTCACGGCCGACAGGATGAACGGGCTGAGCAGCGGCAGTTCGATCCGCCAGAAGATCGCCCAGTGGCTGCGGCTGAAGCTGCGGCCCATCTCGACCTCTTCCGGGCCAATCGACTTCGCCCCCTCGGCCACGTTGACCAGAGCAAAGGGCAGGATGATCAGGAACGTGACGAGGATCACGGCCTGCGTTGTCACGCCGAACCAGACCGTCCCCAGGATCGCCCAGGCCAGACCCGGGAAGGAGGAGAAGAACGGCACCAGGATGTTATCGACGATGCTGCCGGTCGAGGGGAGATAGCGCGGCATGATCCCGATGATGCCGCCGACCAGCGTGGCCGCGACGATCGCGGCGACGATGCGCGCGAAGGTGATGCCCGCGTTGGCCCAGAAATCGAGGCTCGCCGCAAATCCCCCCAGGGTCTGGAGGACCGCCGTCAGGGGCGGGAAGATGCGCGTCGGCAGTGTCTGCGAAGTCAGCCACCACCCGACGACCGCGGCGACGATGAGCAGGTTCGCCACCAGCTGGCGTTTGCCCATATCGGCGAGAATTCCGGTGCGCTCAGACATTGTAGACCTTGCCGATGCGGGTCTGGATGCGAGCGAAAAGCCCACGATCGACCACGAAGACGACGATAAGGATGAGGATGACGACCGCGAAGATCATGTCGGTCCAGTAGCGCGACCGGGCGAAGGAGATGATGCTGCCGAGGCCGGGCGCGCCGCACAGCAGCTCCACGATCAGCACGATCTGCCAGGAGACGCCGAAGCACAGGCGCAGCGCTGCGAACAGGTACGGAAACAACATCGGCAGGATGACAAGGCGCGTGCGACGCCCCGAACTGCGGCTGAAGGAGACCGACATCTCGATCGTCTCGCGATTGAGCTCGCGCAGGCCTGCACCGATGTTGATCAGCGCGAGCGGCAGCATCGCCGCGGTCGCGGAGAAGATCACCGCTTGACTGTTGATGCCGAACCAGATGAGCGCAAGAAACGCCCAGCCGATGCCGGGAAAGGAGTTCATGAACGGCGCCAGCCGGCCGTAGACGGCGTCCTCGAGGACGGGGAAGAAGTAGGCCAGCAGCGCGATGCCCAGACCGAGGAAGAAGGCGAGCGTCACCGACAGGAGAACGTGGATCAGCGTATAGCCGGCATAAGTGAGAAATCCGGCGTCCGACCACATGGAGATGAACCGGCGCATGACGCGTACCGGGCTCGGGATCTGCACCGGCGGCATAAAGCTCGAATAGACCTCCCAAAGGAGAAGCACCGCGAGCGCGAACAGAATCGCTGCCAGGGTGCGGCGCGACACGCCAAATCCGTATGTCTGCGAGGCGTCGCGCACCCGTGCGGTCTTGTCTGAGCGTAGGTTTTCCGACACGGATTGCATGCGGCTCTCTGCGGTCGATTGAAGAAACGGGTCGCCCGGCGCGCGGCCTCGCGCGCCGGGCTCGCTTACGGGCGGCTAGTCCGCCATGACCGCCTGTGGAGCGATGAAGGGTTCAGCCGACTCGGGGGCCTTCACGAGGATTCCGAGGTCGACCCCGCTGCCCCAAGCCTTGGCCATCACGGCCTTGTCGGACTCCTTCAGGCTGTAGGGCATCTCGCCAAACTCCGTGAACCAGCCCTTGAGATCCTCGGGGTTCATCTTGTACTCCGGACCGACGACGGCGAAGACCTCGTCAGTGTGATCGCGCAGGTACTGCGCAGACTGCCGGAGCAACTCGGCCGCCTTGGCGATCGCCTCACCCTTTTCTTCAAGCTTGCTCTGATAGGTCATCAACACGATCGCGGGGAGGGGTGCGCCGTAGAGCTTGACCAGATCGCCGCCACCGCGCATGACCGCCCGGTATTCCGGTGATTTCGAGATCTGATAGGCCTTGACGTTGGAGAAGGCGGCGGCATCCACGCGTCCCGTCTCCAGCGCCGCCTCGAACTGCGAGGCCGGAATCTCCACCCAATTGAAGTCGCCGCCGATCGCATCGACGTTGTAGCCGTAGAGCTTCTGCAGGATCGCGCGGCGCGAGATGACGTCGCCCGCCGAAACCGACTGGACGGCGATCGACTTGCCCTTCAGGTCGGCGACCGACTGGATCGGGCTGTCCTTCGTCACCCACAGGCCGGGTTGAACGACGTCATCGCCCGGCAGATAGCGGATGACCGTGGCCATCACTTTCACGTCGAGCCCCTGTTCGTTCATGGCCGGAATGGCGAGGACGCCGTTCGGCATCAGGTCGTACTGCTTGGAGAGCGCGGCCTGATGAATGGCCGGGATCGGCATCAGGTCGACCTTCACGGTGACGTCCGGGTCGCTGACCTTTCCGCTCATGATGGCCCACATCGCGGCGTGGTAGCCCGGATCCGCGACCATGCCGACGGTGACCTCTTCGGCAGCGCCGGCCGCCGTCCCATTGGCGGCAATGGCCATGGCCATGCCGAGTAGGGCGCCAAATCGTAGTCGCATAGTCTTCTCCTCTTTCTCTGGTTCTGTTCCCGAATTGCCCGGAGCTGGCAGCTATCGCACGTCCTGCTCCCCGATGAGTTGGCGCAGCCGTTCGTGAACCGAGCGGAGCTCCGGCAACGACAGGTCGCGCGGACGCGGCTGCTCGACTTCTATGATCGACCTGACCTTGGTTGGTTTGCTGGAAAGCACCACGATCCGGTCCGCCAGCTCGATGGCCTCGTCCACTTCGTGGGTCACGAAAACGATCGTCTTGCCGGTCTTTCGCCAGATCTCGACGATTTCGGCTCGCATGCGCTGGCGCGTCGCTACGTCGAGCGCGGAAAATGGCTCGTCCATGAGAATGATGCGGGGGTTGACCGCCAGCGCGCGGGCAATCGAGACACGCTGACGTTCACCGCCGGAAAGCATCCCCGGGGTCTTCAGCCGGTCCTTGTCGAGGCCGACCAGGGCCAGCAGCTCGCGCGCCTTCTCGCGCATGGCCTGCTGCGGGACGCGTTTGCCAAAGCGGAGCTGCTGGCCGAGGACGACATTGTCTTCGGCATTGCGCCAGGGCAGGAGCCGCGGCGACTGGAAGACATAGGCGATATCCTCCCACGCGATCGCAGCAGGCCGTCCGGCGACGCGGACCTCGCCCGCATCCACTTTGAGAAGGTCGCCGATCACGCGCAGCAGGGTCGATTTGCCACAACCGCTTTGCCCGACGATGCAAAGGAATTCGCCGTCGCGAATCGTGAACGAGAGGCGATCGTAGATGGTCTCCCCACCGAAAGCGATGCTGATCTCCCTCAAGTCGACGATGGCATTCAACAGCGGACTCCTCTCGGCTCGAACCGCCCGGGCTTTGGCGGCGTTCTTTCGCCGGAGGCTATGGGCGGCCGTTGGGCCGAGTCATCAGCGGCATGGGATTTCGAAAACTTTTGTGCGCTCGCACAAAAAGTCGCCGCGCGCTCTGCACGCCTCCGGCGCGGTTTTTGCCGCTGCCCGTATGAGTAGTTTCGCCCGAGCGCAGTCAGGGCGATCCGGCGTTGTCGATCGCGACACATCTCCGCATCCTGACAGCGATGGCACAGAACACGTCACCGCAGAACGAGGATACAAACATGAACTGCCACGTGGACAGCACCGTCCTTTCCAGGCGCGCACCGATGGATGGCGCGTCCTTCCGTTCGATCATGAGATCGATGGTTGCAGGCGTCACAGTCGTGACGACCGAGCACGAGGGAAGTCCGCACGGCATGACCGCGACCGCTTTTTCAAGTGTCAGCGCCGATCCGGCGATGGTCCTGATCGTCCTCAACCGCTCGACGCGGACCCATCCGCTGGTGATGGCCAGCGGCCACTTCGTGATCAACCTCCTGTCCGAGAGCCAGATCGGGCTAGGGCAGCGCTTTGCCGGGAAGCTGGACAATCAGTTCGACGGCGTGCCCTACCGCCTGACCGAGCGCGGCGCGCCAGTGCTGGAGGGAGTGGCGGCCAGTCTCGAATGCGAAACCGTCCGCGAGATAGATATGGGCACCCACACGATTTTTGTGGGTCAGGTCGTTTCGGGCCACGGATCGGACGCACTGCCGCTGATTTATCATGAAGGCAGCTACAAGGCCGTCTCCACGCTCGATATCTTGGCCGAATGAGTTTCACCGCCCCATCTGGTATTCTACGCCGATGAAGACTATTCCCGTGAGACGGTTGCCGCATGATCCGTGCGATTGGAGGCGCGGCAAGTGACGGGAGGCGGGCAAGTGCTGCAGGATACCGAGGGTGAGGCGACGTCGTCGACCGACCGCATGACTGGAACCCTGCCGTTGCACTCAAGTCCGAATTATCTGTTCTGGTGTCTGCACAAGACCTCGATGGGCATCGTGACCGAGGAACTGGAAAAGGCGGGCGCCGATATCACCCCGGTGCAATACGCCGCACTCGTCGCCACCCAGGCCCACCCCGGCATCGACCAGGCGTCCCTCGCCAACGTGATCGGCTATGACCGCGCCACCATCGGTGGGGTCGTTGACAGGCTGGAGCGAAAGGGCTTGCTGTCCCGGCGCGTCCATCCTCAAGACCGCCGCGCACGCGCCCTCTACCTGGAAACTGCCGGCCACGACCTCATCGAGCGGGTGGAGGACACCGTGTCCGCGGCGCAGGCCCGCATCCTTGCTCCGTTGCCGAAGAAGGACCACGATCGGTTTCTCGCCATGGTGGCAAAGCTCATTCGGGATGACCTGCCGCACGACGTTCCCGATTAGGAGTTCCGATGCGGTTGTGGCGCTCCGATCGGTTCTTTTCGGGACAGCGGCCGACGGTCACTTCGGACCGGGGAACCGCCGGGCAAATCGTTCACCGGTCCGGGAAAGGGAGGCACGCGCCGAATGGAAGTGACGACGCTCGAAAACTCCGGCGACTTCTGGCGCATGCTTGCCCGGCGGCCGACAGCCGTCCCGGTCGTGGCCGCCTGCGATGCGCGGGGCCCGGCCGGCCTGCTGGCCCTGTCGACGACCCATATCGCGGCGTCGCCGCCGACCATGCTGGTGGCTGTATCCAACACGACAGGCGCGCTGGGAACGCTCCTCTCGGCCGGCACATTCGCCATCAGCTACCTGCCACAGGGCGCGCAGGAAACGGCGGAAATCTTCGGGGGAAGGCGCCAGCTTTCGGGTGCCGACCGGTTCCGGCCCGGCGACTGGACCAGCCTGGTCACCGGCGCCCCCGTTTACCGGAACGCTGCCCTGGCCCTCGACTGCACGATCGAGCGCACAGTCGAGCATGAGGCCACGACGCTGCTGTTAGGTCGCATCGCCGCCGCCGTCCCGGGAACGGCTCCCGCGCTGCTCTTCCATCAAGGGCGCTATGGTGCCATGCCGGGGGTGGACGCCAGCTAACACGCAAGCGGCTCCAGCGCGCAAATTTACGCGTTGCCGAACCAGTTGTTGCCGAGGCGCGCAATCCTCGCCGGGCCAGCTTGATGGCACCCGCGGCCGTCTGCATCCTGCCGAGGCGCCGCGGGGACAATGGGAGCGAAGGCGATGAACGTTCATGTGAAGGGTCTGAGGCACGTCGGCGACGGGCTCGACATCCAGGCATTCCGGGCGATCACGCGCTCGATGGTGAACAGCGTGGCCGTCGTCACGGCGTCCCACCGCGAACGCATCGCCGGCGCGATCGCGGGCGCGTTCCAGCCCGTCTGCGCGGCGCCGGCCACGGTACTGATCGGCCTCGACCGTGCGCATTGCGCGCACGGGTTGGTCGCGTCAAGCCGGCGTTTCGTGGTGAACGTGCTGGCGGATGACCAGATCGAACTGGGCAATCGTTTCGGCGGCATCGGGGACGATCGTTTCGGCGACGTCGACTACACGCTTTCCCTGGAGGGCACGCCCATCCTGGACGGTGTCCTGGCCGTGCTCGAATGCGAGACCGTCGACCAACTCACGGTCGCCTGCCAGACGATCTTCGTCGGCCGCGTCCTGCGCGGAAGCAGGTCGAGATCCTTCCCGCTGGTTTCCCACAACGACAGCTACATGGCCGCCGGCCGCTGATCGTCGAACCGGGCCTGCGTCCGGTTCCCACGGACTACTTCACGTAGTAGGTCAGCCAGAGCGACAGCGCCGGGAACGCCGCGATCACGAACAGCCGGAAGATATCCGCCATCAGGAACGGCGCGATTCCGCGGAATATCCGGGACGTGGCGATGTCGGGCAGAAGCCCGCGCAGCACGAAGACGTTCATGCCGACCGGAGGCGTGATCAGGCTGATCTCGGTGATCACCACGACGAGGATGCCGAACCACACCGACGCTTCCATCGGGGTCAGACCGAAGCCGGGCGCCAACTGCTGGACGAGCGGGAAGAAGATCGGCACGGTGAGCAGGATCATCGAGATGCTTTCGAAGAAGCATCCCAGCACCACGTAGATGAGCAGGATCGCGACCAGCACGAGCCAGGGGGAATCCCGGAAGCTGGCCGCCATCTGCAGGAGGGTGTCGGGAAAGTAGGTGTAGTTGACGAAGTTGGCGAACAGCAGCGCGCCGATGAGGATCATGAAGAGCGTGGCGATGACGACGACGCTCTCCAGCAACGTCTCGTAGAGTTCCCCCCACGCGGCGGTGGAGCGGACCAAGCCCGCCAGAAAAGCGAACAGCGTCAACGCGGCGCACAGCAGCACACCGCGTTCCTTCAAGAAGAGCAGGACGCCCTCGGCACCGCCCGACCACGGACGTCCCGCCGCCAACGCCACGAGGAGCCCCAGCGCGGTGAGAAGGGCCGCCAGTCGCGGTACCGACTGCAGAGCGTCCCGCCACCCGTTTCGGGCAAGAAGCTCGCCGCGACCAAGCACAAGCTGGCCGGATACGATGATCAGCAGCACGGCGGCGCTCGCGGCCACATGGAGCGCGAACGTCCGGTCGACATGACCGGCGGCCGATTGCAGGAGCGACAGGGCTATCAGCAGCACGACGCCGGCGGCGCAAGTGGTGATCACCTGCCGTGCAAGGCGCGCAGACGTTTCCCGGCGGACCAGGAAAAACACGAAAGCGCCAGCCGCACCGATGCCTGCCGCCTCTGTGGGCGTGAAGACGCCTCCGTAGATGCCGCCCATCACGATTGCGAAGAGCAGGAGCACGCCCCATACCGAGCGCAACGCCGCAAACCGCTTGCTCCACCCCGCATACGGTCCCCGCGGCCCGAGTTCCGGCTTGATCGCGGTGGCGACGGCGACCGCCAGGACATAGAAGAGGATGCCGACGAGACCTGGTAGCACGCCCGCGGCGAAGAGCTTGCCGATGCTTGTCTGGGTCATCACGCCATAGAGCACCATGAGGACGCTCGGCGGGATCAGGATGCCAAGCGTGCCCCCGGCGGCGATCGCGCCGGCCGCGAGACCGTCGTCGTAGCGGTAGTGGCGCATCGACGGCATCGCGACCTTCGACATGGTGGCCGCGGTAGCCAGCGAAGAGCCGCAGACGGCCGAAAAGCCGCCGCAGGCGACAACCGTGGCCATGGCAAGACCACCCTTGCGATGGCCGAGGAAGGCGTAAGAGGCCGCATAGAGCTCGTTTGACAGCCGCGAGCGGGTCACGAAGCTACCCATCAACACGAACAGCGGCATGACCGAGAGTTCGTAGTTGATCGCCGCGTCGTAGGCTGTCTGGCCGACATTGGCCAAAGCGCCCGTCAATCCGTTGACGTAGGCCATGCCGGCGGCGCCGACCAGAGCCATGGCGAACGCGATGGGGACGCGCAGCAGCGACAGAAAGAACAGCGCCGCGAGACCGACGATAACTTCAAGCATCAGATGTCCTGGGAAGTGATATCGGAAGTGGTATCGGAAGGGCTTTGCCGCTCGCCCGTGATGTAGAGGAGGGCGGCGCAGAACTGGGTCACGGTAGCGAAGGCGCACAACAGCGCCATGAGAACCGTAAACGGCCATATGCTCATCGAGAGTTCGGGGGTCGTCTCGGGATACGCCAGGTCGAAGGCGGCCTTGTCGGCCAGCCGCCAGGTGATGAATCCCAGCGCCGCGGTCGAGAACAGATTGACGAAGATGCCCTGCGAACGTTTCAGCCGGGCGGGAACGGTCTCGTCCAGGAGATCAATGGTGACGTTGCGTTCCGTGTAGCTGACATAGGGCAGGGTGCCGAACACCAGACCGGCCATCATGTAGGCCACCAGTTCCGAGGTCGCCGGAAGGGGGCTGTCGAAGAGGTATCGACCGGCAACGTCAAGCAGCGTCAGCAACATCATAGCAAACAGCATGATGCCGCCTGCCCCGGCGAGCAGCCGGCTCGGCCTGCCGCCGAGCCGGCTCGCCGCACGCGTCACCGTGTCGTGTTGGCGCGAGGATGGTGTCATTGTCCGCTCAGTTTCTCAACCTCGGCGTGGAAGAACTTCAGGATGGCCGACCCGTCGAGAGCCGCTTCCTTTGCAGTCGCGAAATACTCTGTTTCGAACTCGGCGTCGATCTTGCGCATCGCCTCGACAACCGAGTCTGGCGCCACGATCGTCTTGCCGCCCGCAGCCTCGTGCGCCGCCTTGCCTTCGCCGTTGATCTTGTCCCAGGCCTCGCCCGCCATGCGCGCGAAAACCTCGCCGGAATACTGGTCGAAGGCCTGCTTGCCCTTTGGCGAAAGCGCATCGTACTTGGCCTGATTGACGATCAGGTACATGCTGCCGCTGTTCAGCCCGCCCGGAATGTAGGTGGCAAAGGGAAGCACATCGGCAAGTCTGAAGCCCACCATCTGTTCGGAGTGGCCGGCATGGCCGTCGACGACCCCCGTCGACAGCAGTTCGTAGGCCTTGGTGATCGGCTGCGCCACCGACACGCCGCCCAGTCCCTCGACGAGGCGGCGGACATAGACGCCTCCCGTACGAAACTTCTGACCGGCCATGTCCTCGGGCGATTCAATGAACTTCTTGGTGTGATAGAGGACACCCGGCCCCAGCGTATTCATGCCGATCAGATGAACACCGCGATAATAGTCCTTATCGGTCAGGAACTGCTCGTGCGTGCGTTGTAGCGCGAGCGAGGTGACGGCGGACTTGTCTCCGAGAAACGGAAAATCCGTGAAGTGATAGGCGGAGAACTGCTGCGGAGAATAGCCATGCGTGCCGAAAGCGATATCGGCTTGGCCGGTGCGGACCGCGTCGAAATGCGCGTCCGGGGCCGCTACGGCCTTGGGTAGAAAGCGGATCTTGACCTCGCCGTCGGAGGCCTTTTCGACCGCCTCCGCCCAGGGGATGTAGAGATTGGTGTTGAGGCCGTGGGTGAGCGGTATCCAGGAGGAGAACGTAAAGACCGTTTCCGCCCGCAGCGGGGCGACGGCGAAAAGTGAACAGACGATAGCAAGTCCAAGCTTCCTGCGGAACATTCGTACCTCCTGTGGTGATCGGTCGGGTGCCTGTTGTAACGGCCTGATCAGGCTGTCGACATACAACCAGCACGAGCCTGCGGATGAGCAGCGCCGCTTCTGTGCGGCGACCCCTTCGCGGCACGGTCCGGGCTCCCCTTCGGACCCATGCCACCCTCAGTCAAAGCGGCATTTCATCCGTGACATTGCGAATGAGTGGCACGCTAACAAGAGCGTTGCATAGATGAAATGCCATATATTGTTGCGATCGATTAACTGTATGGTTATGACGTCGTAGACCCGGGACTCGCTCGATGATCAACGACAACTTCCTTCGACAACGCCTGAAAATCCGGCATCTGCGCCTGATCCGCTCCATCCATGAACGCAAGTCGATCAGCCTCGCGGCAGAGGAAATGGGTGTCACGCAGGCGGCTGTGTCCAAGACCAAGGCCGAGATCGAGGATTTCATCGGCATGCCGTTGTTCCGGCACGATCAGGAGCGCTGGCAGCCGACGGAAATCGGCAGCCGGCTGATCCACGGCGCGTACCTGATCCTCAGCGAGATCGATGCCATCAACGACGAGCTGATGCATCTGAGGGAAGGGGTCCAGGGGACGGTTGCGGTGGGCCTGCGTACCTATGCGCTGCTTCCCAGCCTGGCCAAGGCCACCACGATGTTCAAGGAGTTGTTCCCCCAGGTCACCCTGAGCCTCGTCGACGCGCCCTATGGCGAGCTGATCGAACAGGCCGAGCGCGGCCAGATCGACATGGTCATCAGCCCGCTCGCCGAGGAGGTTCCACGGTTCCGGTACAGCAGCATTCCCATCAAGGGTGCGCGCCACATGATCTTCGGCAGCGTCGGTCATCCCCTCGGGATCAAGGACAACCCGACCTGGAAGGAGGCCATCGAATATCCGTGGTGCCTTTCTCCCACGGGAACACGCACACGACGCCACTTCGAGGTTCTGATCGAGAAGCTGAGACTTCCTTTCCCGAGCAACGTTATCGAGACCAATTCGCTCGTCCTCAGCATGAATCTGCTGCGCGAAGGGAAGCTCCTGACCGTGATTCCCGTTGGTGTGGCCCAGGGCCTGGGCGCCACGCCCGATGACGAGCTTGGCCAGTTCAAGCTCCTGGTGCGCGACAATGTCGGCGGTCCGATCAACCTTCCTCTGTACGACATGGGCGACACCGTAACCCTCACCTGGGCCAGCGACCGCGTACCGACGCCCGCCGCCCGGCTCTTGCGCGATTTCCTCATCCTGAGGTTCAACCCGGACGAGCGGCGCTCTGTGCCGGACTTCAAATGGACCGGTCCCGCGGTGGAGCCGGAAGCAGGTCGCGATTAGCTAACCGCATAACTAAAAGGTTAATCTAGTCCAACCCTTCCTAGAATTGTCGTTTATGCAGGCGGGTGTCTAAGGTCCGCGCGGCGCGCCAAAGCGTCGAGGATCGCGACAGGGAAGCTGGAACATCGTGTTGCTAGGAAGTCCAAGGTGGATGGATGCCGACGGCATCCGGACACGATATTTCGAGAAAGGCCAGGGCGAGCCGATCGTCCTGATCACGGGGGGCAATTTCGGCTCGCCAAACTCTGCGTCCGTGGTCGAGATCTGGCACGACAACTTCCACGTTCTCGCACGCCACTATCGTGTGATCGCTTTCGACAAGCTCGGACAGGGCCATACTGACAACCCGCGCGACGACGACTACACCATGCAAGCGGTCGTGGCGCATGCCAGGTCGTTTCTGGCGCGGCTCAACCTGCGCGGCATTCACATCGTGGGGCAGTCGCGCGGCGCTATGCTCGCGGCGCGGCTGACGCTGGAGTGCCCCGAGCGTATCCGCAGCTGCACTCTGGTGAACACGGGCACGCTTTCTCCCGGCGTCGGCCTGAACGAGGTCGAACTCTCGGGATGTCCGTATCCGGCAGTCTCGCGCGAGTCGCAGCGATGGGTTTTCGAGCGCTGCGCATACCGGGCCGACAGCATCATCGATCCGCTCGTGGAGGCCGGCCACGAAGTGATGTGCCTGCCCAAATACCAGGAGGCGGTGAGCAAGATGACCGTCGGCGGGCTGGCCGAGACGCTCTTTCTCAGGCGGCTGGCGCCGCTGAAGCGGGAAACCCTGCAGTGGATCGCCGACGCGGGGCTGGGCCGCCCGACCCAGATCGTGTGGGGTTACAACGACCACACGACGACGCTGGAGGCCGCGGTTGACCTCTTCCGCCTGATTTCGTCGCGGGACCGCGGTGCCGGATTCCATCTCATCAACGAGGCGGGCCATCACCCGTTTCACGAACACCCGGAGCAGTTCAACGCGATCCTGCTCGAATTCCTCGCTCGCCTGCGGCGCTAGGACGGATACGCATGATGCTGGAAGATAGATGGATCGACATCGGTGGCGTACGGACCCGCTATGTCAAGGCGGGAAGCTCGGGGCCGACGATCGTCCTGCTACACGCGAGCGGCCTTTCCGATCAGGGCATTTGCCACAACCTGCGGATCTGGGAAGCGAACATCGCGGACATGGCGCGCCGCGCTCGCGTTGTGGCTTTTGACGCCCTCGGCCAGGGGCGTACGGATGCGCCCCCGGATGCGCCATTCGGATTTGACCGCGTCATCGGCCATGCCCGCGCCTTCATCGGGGCGATCGCCTCCGGTCCGGTCCACCTCGTCGGGCACGACGAAGGCGGACTGGCAGCGCTCAGGCTGGCCTTCGAGGAGCCGGCGATGGTCAGTTCGGTGACAATCGTCGCCGGGAAGGCCGTCGCCCCGGCTGGGGATCCCGTGTCGAACCTCACGCTTTCGGCGCCGCTCGAGCCCCGTTACAGCGGGATCGGCCAGACATGGGTGATGGAGCGGATATGCCATCGCGTGGACCATATCGACGCGGGCCGGTTCCTCGCGGAAGCCATGGAGATCGCAGGCGAGCCAGCGTTCAGGTCCCTGCATGGCGACAGCACCTTCGACGCCGTCATGAGGCCGTCGCTGTCCCGGATGCGGGTCGACAACTGGACGCGCTTGCGCGAGCAGGGCGTGCCGCGGCCGGTCATGCTGGTCTGGGGCGAACAGGACCCGCTGAGCCCGGTGCAGAACGCGATGGCGCTGTTCCGGCTGATCGCGGAGCGGCAGCGCGACACGCAGCTGCGGATCATCGGCCGCGCGGGCTACATGCCGTTTCGCGAGCAATCCGCTGCCTTCAACGGAATCGTATCGGGATTCGTCAGCGCGCTGGAGGCTGCCAGCGCGCGACCCGGGCCTCCCACCACGGAGTAAGAGATGGACAAGGCGACCCGTAGCGCGGCGATGGACGCCGTAAACCGCGCGACAATGATGGATCAGCTGGAAGCGATCGCGCGCTGGCAGAAATATCCCGGTAGCCAGGACGAAATCGAAAGCCTTCGCTATATCGAGCAACAGGCGGCAAGCAGCGGTTTGCGGACGCAGATCCTGTTTCATGACGCCTACATCAGCCTGCCCGGCGCGGCGCGGATCGAGGTTGCCGGCGACACGATGGAGTGCATCACGCATTCCTTCTCGCGCTCCTCTCCGGCAGGCGGGCTCGAAGGACGCCTGGTCGATGTCGGTCGGGCGGGTCCCGACGACCTTGCCGGCAATGACCTCCGAGGGTGCATCGCGCTGGTTGACGGGCTCGCGACGCCCGCGACCGCGGTGAGGTTGACCGCGGCAGGCGCGGCAGGCCAGCTCCATGTGAGCCCGGACGAGCACAGGCACGAAATGACGCTGTCGCCAGTCTGGGGCAACCCCGGCGGCGACACCAGGTCCTATCTGCCGCGAACGGTCGCATGCACCGTCGCGCGGTCCGACGGCGGGAGACTGAGAGCGCGTCTGGCGGCGGGGGAAGCGCTGCGCGTCGTTCTTCATGCCGAGGTTGACACCCGCTGGCGGGCCATCCCGATCCTGATCGCCGACCTCGATGCCGAGGCGCCCACCGACGAAAGCTTCGTGCTCTTCTCCGGCCACCACGACACTTGGCACTACGGCGTGATGGACAACGGCACCGCCAACGTCACGATGCTGGAGGTGGCGCGAATCGCGGCGCTGCACCGCGACCGGCTCCGGCGCGGGCTGAAGCTGGCATTCTGGTCCGGACATTCCCAGGGCCGGTACGCAGGCTCGACTTGGTACGCGGATGCCTTCTGGAGCGACCTCGATCGGAACTGCGTGCTGCACGTGAACATCGATTCCACAGGAGGCCGCGACAACCGCGACTTCGTCTCGCTTTCGGGCCCCGAGTTCTGGACGACCGCAAAGGCGGCGATGGCCGAGGTCTCGGATGAACCGATCCACCTGAAGCGGCTCGGACGATTCGGGGACCAGTCGTTTTGGGGCATCGGCATTCCCGCCCTGCTGGCCTTCGGCGAGCAGCCGCCCTCCAGCGGCATGCACGCCCATTTTCCGCATCCGCTCGGCTGGTGGTGGCACACCACCGGCGATACGCTGGACAAGATCGACCCGGACATCCTTGTCCGGGACGCGCGCTTCTACGTCAACGTCGTGATGCGCGCGCTTTGCGAACCTGTGTTGCCGTTCGACTTCGCCGCGGCGGTTGACGAGCTGGGTTTGGAACTAGAGAAGCTGGCGGACAGTTTGTTCGGCTGGCTCGACCTGTCGCCGCTTACAAGCCGGTTGTCCCGGCTTACCACGCTGTTGGGGCAGATCGATGCGGCGGCGGCCCGCGGTGCCGACGCGCGAACCAACGCGATCAACCGGGCGTTCGTCGGGATTTCGCGCGCCATCGTGCCCATGCAATTCACCACGGGCGATAGGTTCGGCCAGGATCCCGCGCTGCCGCAGCCGGCCTTCCCGCCACTCGACCCGTTGCGGCGTCTCGCAGGCAGAAGTGAGGACGCCTACGAAGCCCGCTTTCTTGCCGTTGACGCCCTGCGCGCGCGCAACCGCGTCGCGCACGCGCTCGACCTCGCCATCGCGGCGCTCGACAAGGCGATTGTGGAAATCGGGTGAACCACCGTTGTTCGCCTGCCGGCGAGGCGCGCATCGGCAGTTTCGAGGAAGGCTCGCGCGCCGACCGACCAATGGTCTGGCTTTCCGCCGGCATCAGCCCAGCATGATCGACCCGCCATCGACGCTGATCGTCTGTCCGGTGACGAATGCCGCGTCGTCGCCGAGGAAGAATAGGGTGGGCCCGACGAGATCGGTCGCCTTGCCGAGGCGGCCCAGGGCGATATTGGCAATGTGAGCCTTGCGGTCCTCCGGGGGAATGCGCGCAATCTCCTCGCGGGTCGCATCGACCTCGATGAGGCCCGGTGCGATACAGTTGACGCGGATGCCCGCCGGGCCGAGTTCGCGGGCGAGTTGTCGGGTCAGTCCGATCACGCCCGACTTTGCCGCGGCATAGGCCTGCACACCGGTGCGGGTCCAGTTGCGACCGGCTCCCGAAGAGATGTTCACGATCGCACCGCCGCCTATCGGCTTCATGGCGCGGGCGGCCTCGCGGCAGCAGAAGAAGAGACCGTCGAGGTTGAGGGACACGACGCGGTGCCAGTCCGCATCCGTGACCTGGTCGACCGGGACGCGCACGTTGCCCGGTCCGCCCGCGGCGTTGACCAGCAGCGAGATCGGCGCTGCTTGCACGGAGATCTCGCGGAATGTCTCCGAGACGGCAGCCGCATCGGTCACGTCGAGGGGAAGCCGTACGATCTGCCCGGCGCCCGCCGTTTCCGGCCCCGAGCGCTCCCGGTACCCGATGTCGACCGCGAACACGTGCGCGCCGCGGCGCGCGAGTTCCGCGGCGATGGCGGCGCCGATATCCCCCTTGGCGCCGGTGATGACGGCGCAGCGTCCTTGAAAACCGCTCATCGACGTCACCATGACCATCTGCGGGTCGCGGGCGGCTCCCACAGCCCTGCCTTCTCGAGATAGGGAAAGACTTCGCCGAGCTGGGCGACTTCGGCTGGATCCCACAGCAGGCTCAGCCACATGAAACCGCGCAGCCCCGTGATGCGGTGGATCTCGATCAGTTGCTCGGCGACTTCCGCCGGGGTCCCAACCAGGACCTGGCTGCCCGCCGCGAGGCCGATCTTACGCGCCGCCTCGTCAAACTCGCCGCCAAAATTCTGCTGGTACGTCTGACTGCCGGAGAGAAAGCCCTTCGCCCAACCCCGCGCGGCGTCCATGTCGACGGACTCGCGCACCCATTCGTATTTCTCGCGCGCGGCCGACGACGACGAGTCGAGAACGTACCCGATCGAGCCGGCGAGATTGACCTCGAGGCGCGAGCGCCCCGCCGCTTCTGTCCGGTCGCCGAGCTGCTTGACCGCAGAGGCGACCTTGTTCAGGTCCTCCACGACCGCGAAGAAGGCGTAGTCCGCGTTGGTCGCAATGAACTCTTGTCCCGCCGGGGACACGCCGGCATTGAAAATCAGCGGACTTTGCTGCACCGGATAGGGACCGCGCGGCACGCCCTGGAGGTGGTAATATTTGCCCTTGAAGTCGACGGGCTTGCCCCTCGCGTCCCACAATGTCCGCACCGCTGCTAGCGTTTCGGCCACGACCGCGTAGCGCTCGTCGTGCTCGACGTCGTCGGCTAGTCCGAACAGCTTGGCCTCCGACCCCTTCGCGCCGGGAACGATGTTCCAACCCCAGCGGCCGCCGCTCAGGACGTCGAGATTGGCGCCCAGACGCGCCAACACCACCGGGGAGAGATAGCGCGCGTGCATGGTTGTCACCACGCCGATATGCTCAGTGGAAGCCATCACGAGGGGTGCCCATACGGGCGCCGAGATGCAGGGCTCGCCATGGCCCACGCGGGCGTTGTGTTCGCCGTGGTTGGTGTAACCGTCGGCGAAGAAGACGAAATCCACGCCGATCGACTCGGCCGTGCGTGCAAGTGCGATATGGGCATCTACATCGAGAACGTCGGGATTGCGCTCCGCCACGGCCGCCGAGGTAACGTTCGGGGAGGGTGAATTCGGCCACATCAGGCCGAAGCGCATCTTGTCGTCGATCTTTCTCGGCTTTTCGTGCTGCGCGCCGCGGGCAAGTTCTCGCATGGTGCCTCGTTTCGTCTATCGGGCGAGAGCCCGGCCGTGGCGCAGGGCGCCCACACGGCCAGACGTCCGGCTCGGCATTGAAGATTGGGGCCAGCTTACGCTGGTCGATCATCTGTAGCGGACCGAGCCTAAACCAGAAATGGAATGATCCTTGGGTGGAATTAACCAAAAGGTTATGAATACGCTCCGCGCTGCGGCAGGCGAGCGTGCGTCCCCGGAGCGACGGACCGACGCACCGCGCCAAGGTTCTACCTGCTTGTGTTAATCAGTCATATGTGCATAATACTGACGAAATGGAGGATCTGCCGATGAATTCCTTTATCGTGGCCGGCGGCGGCATTGGAGGCATTGCGGCCGCGCTCGGACTGGCGCGCAAGGGGATCCGCACGATCGTGCTCGAGCAGGCCGCCGAGCTCGGCGAGATCGGAGCTGGCATCCAGATTGCACCCAACGCGTTCCACTGTTTCGACCGCCTCGGCGTCGGCGACCGGGCGCGCTCGCAGGCCGTCTTCGTCGATAGGCTGCGTCTGATGGACGGACTGACAGGCGAAGAGATCGTCCACATCCCGCTCGACGACGCTTTTCGCGCGCGTTTCCGCAATCCGTACGCGGTGGTGCACAGGGCCGACCTCCACGCCGCACTGCTGGAGGCGGCTCACGCCACCGGGCTGGTCGAGATAAGGACAAGCCACCGGGTGGAGCGCTACGAGCAGGACGGTTCCTCGGTGACCGTGTTCTGCTCCGGCCGTGAGCCGATCCGGGGCGTCGCGCTCATCGGCGCGGACGGGCTGCGATCGCCGGTGCGTGCGCAGATGCTGGCCGACGGCGAGCCGATCGTCTCCGGTCATACGACCTACCGATCCGTCATTCCCGTCGAGCAGATGCCGGAGGACCTGCGCTGGAACGCGGCGACACTGTGGGCCGGCCCCAAGTGCCACATTGTCCACTACCCGCTCAAGGGATGGAAGGTCTTCAACCTGGTTGTGACCTATCACAACGACGTCAAGGAGGCGGTGGCCGGCAAGCCGGTTTCAGTGGAGGAGGTAAAGCGCGGCTTCGAGCACATCCATCCGCGCGGCCAGAAGATCATCGAGCACGGCTCGAACTGGAAGCTCTGGGTGCTCTGCGACCGCGATCCGGTCGAGCGGTGGGTCGACGGCCGCGTCGCGCTGCTTGGTGACGCCGCCCATCCGATGCTCCAGTATTTTGCTCAGGGCGCCTGCATGGCGATGGAGGACGGCGTGACGCTGTCGGAACTGGTGGCTGCCCACCCCGACGAGCTGGAGAAGGCATTGCTGGCCTATCAGCGGATTCGCGTACCCCACACCGCGCGCGTGCAGATCGGCTCCCGCGCGATCGGCCAGTACATCTACCATCCGGCAGGTGCGACGGCGCTCGCGCGCAACCACATCCTCCGGTCGTGGTCGCCGCAAGAGTACTACAACCGCCTCGAATGGCTCTATGGTGGAGGCATCCTGCCTCCGGCGGACGGGGCGCAGTGACGCGTCCTCGCCCTAATCGAACGAAAGGAAGCATCGACGTGACGTTCGTATTCCCACCCCAGCCGACACCGAGCGTCGTTGTCGGGGGCGAGAGCGCCCGCTTTCCGGTGCGGCGCATCTTCTGCGTCGGTCGAAACTACGAGGCGCATGCGCGCGAGATGGGAAAGGACCCCACGCGCGAGGCGCCGTTCTTCTTCACCAAGCCGGCCGATGCGGTCGTCGATGACGGCGCAACCGTACCGTATCCGCCGCTGACGAAGAACCTGCACCACGAGGCCGAGCTCGTGCTGGCGATCGGAAAGCCTGGTTTCAACGTGTCCGAGGTTGATGCCTGGGACCTGATCTGGGGTTATGCGGTCGGCAACGATCTTACGCGCCGCGATCTTCAACTCGAGGCGCGCGACAAGGGTCGGCCATGGGACTGGGGCAAGGCTTTCGACAATTCGGCCGCATGCGGGCCGATCCGCAAGGCCACCGACGTCGGTCGGCTGGAACAGGGCTTTATCCAGCTGACGGTGAACGGCGCCATTCGCCAGCAGGCGGACATCGCCGATCTGATCTGGTCGGTCCCGGAGATCGTCTCGATTCTGTCGCGGGCCGTCAGGCTGCTGCCGGGTGACCTTGTCTATACCGGCACGCCGGCCGGCGTCGGCGCCCTCATCCCCGGCGATGTCTGCGTGGTCGAGATCGAGGGGCTGGGCAACCTCACCACGACGGTTGGCGAGGCCGCAACGTGACCGGGCTCGTCCTGCACAACTATTTCCGGTCCTCCACCTCCGTCAGGCTGCGCGCGGCGCTCAACCTGAAGGGGCTGTCCTTCGACTATGTGGCCCACCATCTGCGCAAGGGCGAGCAGCGATCGGCCGACTTCCTCGCCCTCAATCCGCAGGGGCTGGTGCCGGCGCTGGTGCTTGGTGATGGCGCTGTGCTGACGCAGTCGCTCGCGATCATCGAATATCTGGACGAAACCCACCCGCAACCTCCACTCCTGCCAGACAACGCGCTCGACCGCGCGCGGGTAAGGGCGCTCGCCTTCGCCATCGCCTGCGAGGTTCATCCGGTCAATAATCTGCGCGTGCTCGGCTACCTGAAGTCCGAGTTCGGCGCCGATGACCGGGCGGCCGCCGTCTGGTTCAGTCACTGGGTCGCAGACACCTTCGGTCCGCTGGAGTCGATGCTCGCCGCCGATCCGCGGACGGGACGCTTCTGTCATGGCGACGCGCCGGGCTTTGCCGACCTGTGCCTCTATGCGCAGGTGATCAACAACCGTCGCTTCGGAGTCGACATGGGCCCCTATCCCACGATCCAGCGGATCTTCGACGCCTGTGCGGCGGTTCCCGCCTTCGCTGACGCCGCGCCCGAGCGACAGCCGGACGCGGAATAGAGATGGAGAATGACATGGCAGCGGCGAATGGGCAGGCGAAGCCGGACGCGGACGGTGCCGAGGGCGAGCCCGCCAGTTTCCTGGCCATGCCCGGCCATCTGCTGCGGCGCTGTCATCAGATCGGCGTCGCGGTTTTCCTCGACGAGTGCCGGGCTTTCGAGCTGACGCCGCTCCAGTTCAGCACGCTGGCGGCGCTGGACAGGTTCGGCTCGATGGACCAAGCGAGCTTGGGCGGCGTGACCGCGCTCGATCGGACGACCATCATTGTCGTGCTGACGAAACTCGAGGAGCGGGGGCTCATCACGCGGGCGCCCTCACGGAAGGACAAGCGCGCGAAGATCGTCGCCATCACCGAGGCAGGCCGCAAGGTCGTGCGTGAGGTAATGCCCAGCGTCTTGTCGGCGCAGGAACGCATGCTCGCGCCGCTGAACGCGCGCGAAAAGGCGCAGCTTCTGGCGCTGCTCGGCAAGATGGCCGAAGGCAACAATCGTCTTAGCCGCGCGCCGCATCGCTTTCCTTGAAAGCGGCCCTGGCGTCCGGTTGACCAACCGACGAAGGAGGAAAACATGAACGACGCCGGACACAGCAATATGATGAAGCCGGAGGACACGCCGGAGCTGCGCCAGCTCTATGCCGACTTCGAGGCCGAGCATCTGAAGCCGCTGTGGACGCAGATCGACGACCTGATGCCTCCGGTCCCCAATCCCAAGGCTGTGGCGCATGTCTGGAAGTGGTCGCGCCTGTTTCCGCTGGCGCAGCGCTCCGGCGACCTCGTTCCCGTGGGGCGCGGCGGCGAGCGCCGCGCTATCGGCCTCGCCAACCCCGGCCTCGGCGGCAAGACCTATGTCAGCCCAACCCTGTGGGCCGCGATCCAGTATCTTGGCCCACGCGAAACCGCGCCGGAGCATCGTCACGCGCAGAACGCCTTTCGCTTTGTGGTTGATGGCGAAGGCGTCTGGACGGTCGTGAACGGCGATCCCGTGCGCATGAGCCGCGGCGACCTTCTGCTCACCCCGGGCTGGCACTTCCACGGCCATCACAACGACACCGACAGTCCGATGGCGTGGATCGACGGCCTCGACATCCCGTTCTCCTACCAGAATGACGTCGGCTTCTTCGAGTTCGGATCGGACCGCGTCACCGACTATGCAACGCCCCGATTTTCGCGCGGCGAGCGCCTGTGGGCCCATCCGGGGCTGCGGCCGCTGTCAGAGCTGAAGGACACGGTCAGTTCGCCGCTCGGAGCCTACCGCTGGGAACTTACCGACCGGGCGCTGACAGAGCAGCTTCTGCTCGAGGACGAGGGGCAGCCGGCGACCGTCGGGCAAGGGCATGCGGCCATCCGCTACGTCAATCCGACGACGGGGGGCGACGTGATGCCGACGATTCGCGCCGAGTTCCACCGCCTGCGGGCCGGCACGGCCACGCCGCCGCGACGCGAGGTCGGCTCGTCCGTGTTCCAGGTTTTCGAGGGCTCGGGGAGCGTAACGCTGAACCGGGTCGAGACCAGGCTCGAGAAGGGCGATCTCTTCGTGGTGCCGTCCTGGGTCGCCTGGTCGCTGCAGGCGCAATCCCAGTTCGATCTGTTCCGCTTCTCCGATGCGCCAATCATGGAGCGTCTCAACTTCGGGCGCGTCCATGTCGAGCAGGAGGAGCGCTAGGTACCTCCGATGGCGGCCATGACGGACGAGGAGGCTCGCGCGCAGCTGCGCGAGCGGCAGGGTGCGGGTGCGCGCTACGACTCGGTAGCCGCGCCCGCGCAGGACCTTATCCTCGCGCGGCGGGGCACGGCCTATTTTGCCCGCAAGCTGAACGAGCTTTCCGACGCGGCGCTCGACGCTCCCTCGCTCGTTCCCGGCTGGAGCCGCCGGTACGTGGTCGCGGATGTCGGCTATCACGCGCGCGGCTTGGCCAGGCTGGTCGAGGCGGCACGCCAGGGCCGGCCGCAGGAAATCCTGAGCGAGCCCGAGAACCAGCGCGAAGACGTCGCCTTCGGGGCGACGCTCCCTGCCCATGCGCTGCGCTATCTTTTCCACCATTCGGAAGTGCATCTCAATGTCGAATGGCGCGACCTCGACGAGGCTGCCTGGAGGGCCAGCGTGCGCACGTTGCAGGGCGTCGCGGTGTCGGCAGGCCGCACGCCATGGCTGCGGGCGCGCGCGATCTGGCAGCGGGCCGTCGATCTCGACAACGGCGGTTCCTATTCCGATTTCCCGCCGGAACTGCTCGACGCGCTGCGCGACGAAGCGGTCGCCAGTGGCACCGGCGACGGGGCCCGGCTGCCGGGCATGATCCTGGCGGCGGCCGACCGAGATGGGGAGACGGTCGTCGGGACCGGCGGCCCGCGCGTGTCCGGCACGATGGCGGACATCGTCCGCTGGCTTTGCGGACGTGGTGCGCGGCGGCTCTCATGCACGTCCCGCCTGCCCGACCTGCCGGCGAACCCGGTGCCGGCGCGAAACTGACGGCGTCGAAGTGCCCACGTTTGCAAAGCAGGGGCGCAGCCTAACCACTTCTTGCCGCGTCATCCTAACCTGCTGTGCACACTCGCCAGAATGACCACGACCCCATGCCGGCCGGCCTGTCGAGATTAGCAAAGTGGGTGGTTTCTCGGGGAGTACATTTTGATCGTGCTGGAAGCCTCATTTGCTAATAACCTGATCAATACAACTAATTTCCATATCGCTCCCCGGCGATCTACCGTCTCCCGCAGTAGCTCCGGTCGTCAATGCGGCGTGCGGCCTTGTATGCAGCCACTCAGGGGAATAGTCGGGTGAAATTCGGAATCTTCCTTCCAAACGGCCGAAACGGCTACATTATTTCTTCGGGAAGCCCGCAATACATGCCGACCTATGAACACAACCTGCAGGTTGCTGTTGAGGCGGAGCGCCAGGGCTTCGATATGGTCCTTTCGATGATGAAGTATCGGGGTTTTGGTGGGGAGACCGGCTTCTGGGACTCCTGCCTCGAATCCTTCACCTTGATGGCTGGACTGGCTGCAGCAACCAAGCGCGTGGAGCTTTTCCCGTCAGTGACGCTGCCTGCTCACCATCCTGCCGTAGTGGCGCGAATGGTTGCGACGATCGACGACATCAGTGGCGGTCGATGCGGCCTCAACATCGTCACCGGGTGGAACAAGGCCGAATATGAGCAAATGGGCCTCTGGCGCGGAAGCGGCTACTACACCAGCCGCTACGACTACGCGAAGGAGTTCCTCGCGGTGATGAAGGGCCTCTGGGAAAACGGTAGCTTCTCTTACGAAGGCGAGCATTTTCACGTGTCGGATTGCCAAGCCTATCCGCAGCCGCGACATCCGATCCGTATCGTGTGTGCGGGGCAATCGCCAGCGGGTGCTCGCTTCGTCGCCGAGCACGGCGATCGCAACTTCGTGCAGGCCGGCCCCGACAGGCTCGCGCAGATCGTCGCCAACCTCAAGGAGGCCGGCACCGAGTTCGGGCGCAAGGTAGGCACCTTCGCCGTCTTTCATTTGATCGCGGACGAGACGGACGAGAAGGCAGCGGCGATAACCCGGAGAATTGTCGAACGAGCGGATCTGGGCGCGATCAACAACTTCATCGCCAGTGCCCGTCTGGACACCAACCCCAAGGGGATCTCGGAGTTCCAGGCGACCGGCATGTCGCGCCCGCCGGAAGAAGGTAATAGCGCCTTCATGACGATACCGGTCATTCACGGCTCCTATGAGACGGCGGCCGAGAAGATCGAGCAGATTTTCAGGGACACCGGCATCGACGGCATGCTGCTGAGCTTTCCTGACTTCGTGAACGGAATCCACAACTTCGGCGAGCGCATCCGGCCGCGATTGTCGGCGAGTTGACGTCGCGTTCGCGTGTCAATAGCGAATTCCCCCCCCCGGCGCCGAAGGCAATGCTCCCGGTTGGCTGACAAATCGCTGCTGAAGCGGAGAACCCAGATGCCTAACGACAATGCCGATGACGTCTTCTTCGCGCGGCGCGGCTTCGGTCAGAAAATTGGCTTCGGAACGGCTCCGCTGCTGCTGGTGGTGGACCTCATAAACGCCTTCACGGACAGCAGCATGATGCTCGGCGCCAACATGGACGAGCAGGTGGAGTACACGAACCGCCTGCTCGATGCGTTCCATGAGCGAGGCTTGCCGGTGATCTTCAGCACCGTGATGTATGAAGACACCGACCTGAAGGATGCCGGCATCTGGGCTCTCAAGCAGAAGGGCGTGACCACGCTGCGGGCGGGGTCGCCCGAGGTCGAGGTGGATGGACGCCTTCATCGGTGGCAGCAGGATCGCATCCTCGTCAAGAAATACGCGTCCTGCTTCTTTGGCACCGATCTGGTGCCGAAGCTCACGACCCAGGGCGTGGACACGCTCGTCATCGCCGGCTGCACGACCAGCGGCTGCGTGCGCGCGACTGCAGTCGATGCCTGCCAGAACGGCTTCAGGCCGATGGTTGTAAGCGAGGCCGTGGGAGACCGGTCGGCAGCAGCGCACAATCAGAGCCTTTTCGACCTGAACGCGAAATACGCCGATGTCGTGAAGGCAGAGGAAGTCACGGCCCGTCTGCGGGCAATCGGCTGACAACCTGCCAGGTGCACCAACAATCGGAGGACACAATGGAAAATCATCAGAGGTTCGGCTTCAGCCCGATCAGCCGCAGGCGCAGGCTGGAAATGCCGGGTGGGGCCAGGATAGCGGTATGGGTGATCCCGAATATCGAGCACTTCCATTTCGACAAGCCTTCCACTTCGATCACGCCGATAACGGCCCATCTGAAGCCGGATGTGCTGAACTACGCATGGCGCGACTTCGGCAACCGAGTCGGCGTGTGGCGGCTGATGGACATCATGGAGCGTCATGGCTTCAAGGGAACCGCCGCGCTGAACGCCGAAGTCTGTGAGTACTATCCGGAGATCATCGACGCCGGAAACAAGCTGGGCTGGGAGTGGATGGCGCATGGTCGCACCAATTCCGAGTTGCTCAATGGCCAGAGCGAGGAGCAGGAGCGGGTCATCGTCAAGAGCGTGGTCGACACGATCGCGTTGGGCACCGGCGTGAAGCCCAAGGGCTGGCTTGGGCCGGCGCTGACCGAAAGCCACAACACTCCCGACATTCTCGCCGAGAACGGGATCGAATATCTATGCGATTGGTGTAACGACGAACAGCCTTATGAGTTCAACGTCAGAAACGGCAAGCTGATCTCGGTACCCTACTCGATCGAGGTGAACGACATTCCAGCCTTCCTCGACCGCGGTATGTCACCCGAGCAATTCGGCCAGATGATCGTGGATCAGTTCGATGTCCTTTACGCCGATGGCGAAAGGAACCCTCGGATAATGGCGGTGTGCCTCCATCCGTTCCTGATCGGTCATGGCTTCCGCGCCAAGTATCTTGAGAAGGCGTTCGAGTATATCTCGAAAAAGGAAAAGGTCTGGATCTCTACAGGCGGCGAAATCTCCGACTGGTACTACGAGAACTATACCGGAAAATAAGTAGCGGGTTCGAACGTCGACAGGGAGCGCTCGGAACCTTCGTTGAACGACATCGACATGCCACAGAGCAAGGGGAGTGGAACAGCATGATAAAGAGGCTGATAATCGGAATCGCCGTTTCAACCAGCGTGGTCGCGGCGACCGTGCTTGGCGCGCATGCCCAGGTGGATGGAAAGCGGCTGGCGCATATCACCCTGGCGTTGAACAATCCCTTCGTATCGGCTGTCGCCGGGGCGATCGAGGAGACCAGCACCCAGCACGGCATGACCGCTCAGGTATTCTCCGGTCCGTTCGACGCCGCGCTGCAATCGCGCCAGATCGACGACGCGATAGCCCAGAACTACGATGCGCTGCTGGTCTTCCCCGCCGATCCCAATGCGCTGCTTCCGGCCCTGACGAGGGCGAAAGCGGCAGGCATTCCGGTCTTCCTCGTGAATTCGACTATCGCGGAAGGCCACGACGACCTCTTCGTCTCGGTGATCGGGACGGACCAGGTCGAGATGGGGCGTATCGCTGCCCAACAGGCGGCCGCGGCCGTGGCAGGCCGTGAGGACGCGAAAGTTGCGGTCATTGCTGGCAGCCTCTCGGAGAGCACCCCGCAAAAGCGGCTTGCCGGTTTCGAGCAGGCGATCGGTGAGAACCCCAACATGAAAATCGTGGCCGTCGAGGATGCTCGCTGGGACATGGCGAGGAGCGAGCAGATCGCGGGACAACTCTTTGCGCGCTTCCAGGCATCGGGCGGGCTCGATGTCGTGTTCGGTATGGCCGACTACATGGCCTTTGCAGTCATACAGGCGGCCAAGTCGGCCGGAGTTCCGCTGGGTACCGGCAAGGGCGAACTGACGGTGGTCAGCAGCGACTGCCACAACCTCGGAATCAATGCGATCCTGGCTGGTGAGCAGTACAGCACGATCGACTCCAGCCCGATCCGTATTGGCCGCTCGTCGGTCGAGGCTGTGGTGCAGCATTTTGGCGGCCAGCAGCTCAAGAAGGTCGACAATCTGCCCATTGGGCCGATCACCAAGGAGAACGCCGAGGGCTTCCTCAATGACTGCACGTTCTGAGAACCCCACGGCCGACGTCTCGTCTCGAAGGTGATGGATAAGCGATGACACCCGCTCTCAAGGTCAGCCATGTGAGCAAGAGTTTTGGCGCGGTGCAGGCGCTGGCCAACGCCTCGTTTGAGGCGCTGCCGGGCCAGATTCATGCCGTCTGCGGTGAAAACGGAGCCGGCAAGAGCACGTTGCTCGGTATCTTGATGGGCGTCATCGAGCCTGACGCCGGCGAGATCGCACTGCAGGGGCAGGTGCGATCGATCAGGGATCCCGCAGAGGCTCAGTCCCTGGGAATCGGCCTTGTTTCTCAGGAACTGAGCATCGCGCCCCATCTGTCGGTCTACGACAACATTTGGCTGGGCTATCGCGCAGTTCCCTTGCTGCATCGCCGCAAGTACCTTGCTGCAAGGGCGAAGGAAGTGATGGAGGCCATCGGCCTCAACTCCATCTCGCTGACGGACCGCGCCGGCAGTCTTTCCATCGGCGAGCAGCAGTTGCTCGAGATCGCGCGCATGTTGATCCGCAATGTCGAGGTGCTGCTGCTGGACGAACCGACGGCTACCTTATCCGATCACGAGATCGAGCTTGTCTTCGCCGCGCTCAAGCGACTGCGGGATCAGGGCAAGACCATCGTTTTGATCACACATCGTCTTGGCGAAGTGCTGGAGACCTGCGACCGGGTGACTGTGATGCGCAATGGGGCCGATGTCTGGTCGTCGCCGACGTCGGAGGTCGATCGCCCCCTGCTTGTTCGTCACATGCTGGGTCGACCGCTGGACGAGCTCTATCCCGAAGGCGAGACGGGAAGCGCGTGCCAGCCAGGCTTGATCGTCGAGAGCCTGTCCGTTCAGGGGCATGTGTCGGGACTTTCTTTTGCAGCGCCGAAGGGACACATCACCGGCATTGCCGGACAGATCGGATCCGGCGCCTTCATGGCGCTGCGTGCAATTGCGGGCCTGCGCTACGACGCAACCGGCGCAGCGAGTTCATGGGGGCGGGATTTTAGGCTCGGGTCGGTGCCGGCCGCTCTGAAGGCGAACGTCCGATTCGTCTCGGAAGACAGGGCGGCCGAAGGGGTCTTTCTGAAACTGAAGGCCTCCGAGAACTTGTATGCAACGCAGCTCGATACGGTTGTGGAACGCGGTTTGATCGCCTCGAGCCGTGTCCACGAACACGCGGATGCGCTCGCTGGAATGGTCGCCTTCGATACGGCGCGCCTCGATGCCAGATGTCAGGATCTGAGCGGCGGCAATCAACAGAAGATTGCGATTGCCCGCTCCGTGGTGCCCGGCGAGGCGTGTGTCTTGATCATGAATGAGCCGACCAGGGGCGTGGATGTGGGTGCGCGCGCCGATATCTACCAGACGCTTCGTCGGCTCTGCGACGTCGGCTACACGATTGTCATGGCTACGACAGACATGGAGGAACTGATCGGATTGTCCGACGTCATCGTCACGATGTATCGCGGAAGGAAGGTCAACCAGTACTCTCGGGGAGAGGTGTCCCGCGATCGCATCCTTATGGACATTACTCACAGTGCGGGTTGATCGACGATGCAGGAATCGGCTGTGAGCAAATCGAGAAGTTCATCGGTTCTCCCTTCGAGCGGAAGAGGGCTCAAGCCGAACATATTCAATGCCTCTTTGTGCGTCATTTTGGGCACCCTTGTTGTGTTGAAGCCGGAGTTCCTTTCGGCGCCAAGCATCTTTTCCCTCTTGAATAATATTGCCATCGTCGGATCGGTCGCCCTGGCAATGGCGCTCATTACCATGAGTGGCAATGTCCTATCGCTTTCCTTGGGCGTGACGACCGGCGCGGCCGCGATGGTGTTCTCGGCGCTCAGCGGTCACGGTGCCGTTGTCGCGGTGCTGGGAACGGTAATCTTTTCGATCGCTGTCGTCGGCGTTCAGGGTTTCATCGTCGGCTATTTTCGCGCCAACCCGATCATTGTCAGCATCGCGGCTCTGGGGCTGACGGCCGGGTTTGCCGAGATCACCGCGGGCGGCCGCACGATTTATGCGGGCCAGAGGTTGTTGGGCTGGCTCTCCTCCAATGTTTACGGCGTGCCGATGACGATCCTCGTCTTCATTGTCGCCGCCCTTCTGGTCGAGATCATGCTCTTGCGGACCAGGTTCGGCAGGAAACTGATCATGGTCGGAAGCAATGTGCGGGCCGCCGATGCCGCGGGGTTGGTCGTTTGGAAGGTCGTCGTTGGCGTTTACGCCTGCGCGGGCCTGCTCGTAGGCCTCGCTGCCATCATGCTGGCGGCACGTTACGGCATGGCCAACATGGAATTCGGTCTCGGCTACGACTATCAGGCGATAGCGGCGGTACTCGTCGGCGGCATATTCATCGGTGGGGGCGAGGGGTCCGCGACCCGCGCCGTGACGGGCATGACGCTACTGGCCGTGCTCTCATCCGTTGTCGTTCTGTATGGCGTGTCGAGCGAATATCAGGCACTCGTCCTCGGGCTGGTCGTGCTCATTTCGGTATTGCTGCAAAGGAAGAAGTCATGAGCGCGACGAGGCGTCGCCTGCAGGATCCGACGATCCGCGCATTTGCTCTCCTTGTCGTGGTGCTCGCGATATTCGTCGGGCTCGCCGCTTCCACCGGGGCGAAGCTGAGCGCTGCCACTGCTTTCAGCATCTTTCAGAACTTCGCAGTCGTCGGACTGGTGGCCCTCGGGCTTGGGATCACCATGCTTATCCGCGAGTTCGACCTTTCCGTCGCCGGCATGTTCGGCCTCGGCGGAATAGTGGCGGTCTTGGTTGGGAACGGCCATCCCGTCATTGGGCTGGCGACTGCCGTCGGAATCGGCCTTGCGGGCGGCTTGGCGCAGTCGTTCTGCATGGTCCGATTCGGACTGGGCTCGGTGCCGATCACGCTTGGCGGCTTGCTGACGTTTAACGGCATTGCCGTAGTGATCTCTGGCAACCGGAGCATCCCGTTCACGAACTTGGATCTTGCACTCTGGATCAACACGCCGCTTGCGGGAATGTTCTCCATCCACAGCGCCATTACGCTGCTGGTGTTCGTCGTCGCAGCTCTCTTGATTTCCTACACGCGGCCTGGGCGGGACGTAATTGCTACGGGAAGCAACGCCCGGGCGAGCAGAATAGCCGGCATCAACACCAATGCCGTCGTGATGGCCGTGTTCGCGACCTCGGGCGCCCTCGCGGCCCTGGGTGGCGGTCTGCTCTCCTTCGGTCTGGCCGCGGCTTCGCCCTCGGGCCTGACTGCTGTGCTAATCCCGGCCATCGCAGCCGTCATCCTGGGTGGCGGATCGCTTTCCGGCGGAACGGGCTTGCCCTTGGGGATCGCGGCCGGAGTCCTCATCCTCTCCCTGTTGCGGACGGGGATGACGATCCTCGGCCTGCCGCCTCATGCCCATGACATCGTCACGGGGCTACTGCTTCTGTCAGTCGCCGTCCTTGACGGCGAGGCGCTCCGGCAGCGCGTCCATGAGGCCGTCCGAACGCTCAAGCCGCTGCGGCGACTGCCGCGTGGTTGAGCCTTCCACTATGCGGCTAAGGCGCGGGCCTCATGCAGGTCATCCTGCCTCTGCGGACAGCATTCCCAAGCTTGTGCCGCCGGAAAGCTCACGCTCTCTTCGTGATGCGTTTGCCCGCTTCCCGAGTGGTGTAGCGGCATTGTGCGCCTCGGTAGAAGACGCGCCCACAGGCATCATTGCGTCGTCTTTTACGTCCGCATCTCTCGAGCCGCCGCTCGTCGCAGTATGAATCCAACGCAGTTCGACAACCTGGCCAAAACTCCGGACTGCCCGGCACATCGGCATCAGTGTCCTCGGCGATGATCAGGTTCTGGTTTGCCGAAATCTCTCGTCGAAGCTTGGCGAGCGTTTTGCAGGTCTGGAATGGCTTGAGACAGAAAGCGGTGCCGTTTTGATCGCGGGGGCGGCGGCCATGTTCGAATGTTCGATCCATGCTTCGTTCTATGCGGGTGATCACGAACTTATCGTCATGAAGATTCACATGATCAATAGCCATCCCGAAGTTGTGCCGATGGTTTTTCATGGCAGCCGGTTCCGCAAGCTTTCGCCAGAATCCGGCTGAAACAGCGCACGACTGCTGCCTCATCGAGCGTCTGGACAAGGAGGCCGGGCGCGGACCGCCGACACCCAATCTGGTCACGTCAAGCGAGTTGGGCTACCCTTGGACAGGTGATGCCTAGACTTCCAATGGTCACACTCTGTCCAAGTTATGCACTTTCGACGTCTCGATCTGAATCTGCTCGTGGTTTTCCGTTCGCTGATGCTGCATCGCAACCTGACGCGCGTGGCGGACGAACTGGGCCTGACACAACCGGCTATAAGCCAGGCGCTCAAGAAATTGCGAGAGCACTACAATGACGAACTTTTCGTTCGGATAGCGAACCGTATGGAGCCTACGAGGTCCGCTCTCGAAATATTCGATCCGATCAACAAGGCTCTCGATGAGATCTTCTCCACGTTCTCGACTGCGGTAGACCCGAAGTCGATCAAGTATGATCTAAGACTTGGGTTTGTAGAATATGCGAGCGTGTTCTTTCTACCAATATTGGAACAGAAATTCCTGAAAATAGCGCCTGGTATCAAGATCGTCGCGGAAGAGATGAACAGTCAGACGGCCGTCGAACTGTTCCAGACCGACAGGCTGGACTTGGTTATTGGTGATCTCTTGGAGGGTTGGACGGGTGCCAACCGTTTTGCGCTTTTCAGGGAGCCATACGTGGTGATTACAGGCAGCAGGCACCCGGCCTGCGACCTGACTCTCTCGAAACATGAGTTCAGCCGGCTGGAGCATATCCAGCTTCCAATATACCGGCGGGTCAAGGGATATCTCAGCCAGATCGGGGTCGAACTGAACTATGCAGCGCAAACCAGCAACGTGATGTCGGTTCCATCGATGATATCCTCATCGCATTTGGTCGCGGTGGTTCCCAAAACCTTCGCCGACGTCTTCAAGCAGCTTCACGACATCAGGGAGATACGGATCGCCTTCGATCTGCCCGAAGTGATTGTCGACATGGCTTTCTCGGGTGCGAAGACAAGCGATCCCGAGTTTGGATGGATAAGCCAGTGCATTTCCGAAATCGGCGCGGAGATTCGCGACAAGCTTGCAGCGAAGGCGGCAACGAGCTGGAAAGTTCACTAGTTCGGTGCCTCTTGCGGCGATGCGAGAGCAGCCGAGAAGCCCATATTTGCCTGCCCTGTCGGTGAGCAGAGACGCTCGCTGTTCGCCGCCGACACCGATTTCGACGGACACCAGCCCCGATTCGCACGTATGGCATGTTGCCTATCCGCCAAGTTCCGCTTCGGTGGAGGCGAGGCGCGCCTTCCCGGTGCCGTCCAGAAGTACCATAGTCCTGAGGCTATGCATTTGCGAAGAACTATATATTGGACTCGCAAGCAGGCCCAGGAGTACCTCTTCTCTGACAAGCGAACTGATCATTCGGGAGGAGGAGATAATGGCTGTCAGGCAGGCAATGCTGGCGTTCGTCAGCGTTCTCGCAATCGCCGCCGGCGCTTCGGCGCAGGACGCGAAATCGGTGGTCGACGTGGCGCGTCAGCCAAAGAGCGCGTGGCCGGGGCCAACGGAACCCGTGAAGGCCGAAGGATCCAGGAACATCTTCGTCATCACCTGCGCATCGCAGGGCATTGGCTGTGTCCGCGCCGCCAACGGCGTCGTGGAAGCGGGCGGCGTGCTCGGGTGGAATGTCCGCGTCATCGACGGCCGCGGCGACCCGGCCGCCTGGAATGCCGGCATCCTCTCGGCGGTGACGGCGAAGGCGGACGGCATCGTGCTCGCGGCCGTCCCGCCGATGCTGGTCGGCGACGCGCTTGCCCAGGCAAAGGCGGCCGGAATTTCCGTGGTCTCCGTCTTCAATCCGAAGCCCGAGGAAGCCGATAGCGTCTTCGCCTATGTGCGGCCTGACCACGTCGCGCAGGGGGCGCTCGCGGCCGACTGGGTCGAGGTCGATTCAGGCGGAACGGCGAAGATCGTTCTGGTCGAGGATCCGATCTTTCCGGAGCTGGTACAGCGAGGAGCGGGTTTCAGGGAGAGCATCGCCAGTTGCGCCAGCTGCGAGATCGTGGAAGCCGTCGAATCGACGCTGGCGACGATGGCGCAGCGCCTCCCGGGCGCCGTGGCGGCGGCGTTGAGCCGGCACCCCGACGCCAACTATGTCATCGCGCCCTTCGATTCCAACGGCTTCTTCGCCAATGAGGGCGTGCGCCAAGCCGGCCGCATCGGCTCGGTGAGGCTCGGCTCCTACGAAGGCGATCCGCAGACCGTCGCGGCCATCCGTGCCGGCGAGTACGCCATGACGGTGGCCGATCCGGCGGAATGGATGGGCTGGCAGGCTGCCGACGAACTTGTGCGCGCATTCGCGGGAGCAGCGCCCGCCAACGTGACCGTCATCGACCGGCTGATCGACAAGGACAACGCGCCCGACACGGAAGGATGGCTCGGCGACATCGACTACAAGGCCGAATTCCGGACGCTCTGGGGCAAATGACATGTCCGCCCCTGTCCTGTCGGTGCGCGGCGCGACCAAGGCGTTCGGCGGCGCGATCGCCCTTCGCGGCGTTGACCTGGAAATCGTCCAGGGAGAGATCCACGCCCTGCTCGGCGAGAACGGGGCGGGCAAGTCGACGCTCATCAAGCTGCTGGCGGCGGTGCATTCGCCCGACGACGGCGCGTTCGAGGTCGCTGGCGCGCCGCTTCCGCAATCGTTCGGCGCTGCAGACATCGCGGGGGCGGGAGTCCGGTTCGTCCATCAGGACTTCGGTCTGATCGACACGATGAGCGTCACGGAGAACATGGCTCTCGTCGGCGGCTTCGAGCGGCGGAATGGCCTGATCGATCATCGCGCATCCTCCCGCCGCGCGGCCGACCAGCTTGCACGGCTCGGGATGAGGATCGATCCGTCCAGGCTGGTCGGCGACCTTCCGGAGGCGGAAAGGGCGATCCTGGCGCTGGCGCGCGCGCTCGAGGGTGACGCGAGGCTGATCGTCGTCGACGAGGTGACGGCCGCGCTGCCGAGCCCCGACGTGGCGCGGGTTCACGAGGCGATCCGGGCGGCGAGGGCGCGCGGCGTCGCGTTCATCTACGTCTCGCACAGGCTGGAGGAAGTGTTCCAGCTCTGCGACAGGCTGACCGTCCTGCGCGACGGCCGCAACATCGCCACCGCCGATGTCGGCTCGGTCGACATGGCCAGGGTGGTGGAGTGGATTGCGGGAAGACGCGTGGCGCTGAAACGGCCCGCCGCCCCTTCCGCCCATGGGCGTGTCCGCCTCGTGGCGCGGGCGCTGCGCGGGGGCGTCGTTGAGCAACCCATCGACTTTGCCGTCGCGGCCGGCGAGGTTCTCGGGATAACCGGCATCATCGGCTCCGGCTACGACGCCATCTGCGCGATGACCGCCGGCATCGACGCGCCGGCGTCCGGCCGCGTTGAGATCGACGGGCGCGTGATTGCTCCAGGCAGCACGGCCGACAGCCGCGCCGCCGGCCTCGAAGTAGTGCTCGGCGAGCGCAGCCGGGCCGCATTCGCGGAGCGCACCGTCCGGGAAAACCTGTTTGCCGACGCCATCTATGGGCCAGCCGGCTGGCCCGACCTTGCCGGTGAGCTGCGCCGTACGGACGAGCTTGTCGGCAATTTCGGCGTTCGCCCGCGGAACTGCGCGGAAGCCACGATCCAGTCGCTGTCGGGGGGCAACCAGCAGAAGGTGCTGTTCGCGAGGGCGCTGATGGCCGACCCGAAGGCGCTCGTGCTGGTCGATCCGACGGCCGGGGTGGACGTGGGGGCGCGCGCCGAACTGCACGACGTCATGCGCGGGGCGGTGGCGCGCGGAGCGGCGGTGCTTTTTGGATCGAGCGATTTCGAGGAGATCATGGCCGTGGCGGACCGAGTGCTGGTTGTGCGCGACGGACGCATCGCATCGACGCTGGAGGGAGAGGACGCGACATGGGACAGGCTGTTCCTGGAAGCGCATGGCGGCGCGGCGCATACGGCTCCGGCGGCCCGGGGGCCGACGCCATGAACCCGACCGCGCGAAGCGGCCTTGGCAAGGCGCTCTGGGCGAATTCGCTCTTCCTGATGCTGATCGCGGTGGTCGCGATCTTCTCGATCCTTCTGCCGCAGAGCTACTTCTCACTCGCCAACGCGCAGATGATCACCTCGACAAACGCGGTGCTGGCGCTTCTCGCGCTCGCCGCCGTACTGCCGCTCATCAGCGGTCAGTTCGACATGTCGATCGGCTTCACGCTGGCGCTGGCCCAATCGCTCTGCGCGGGCCTGATCATCCATCACGGCGTGCCGCCGCTGGCGGCGGGGGCCGCAGTGGTCGCGGCAGGCATGCTGATCGGCCTGGTCAACGGTCTCCTAGTCGCACGCGGCGGCCTGAACGCCTTCATCACCACGCTTGCAACGGGCATCGTCGTGCAGGGTATCGCTCAGCTCTATACGGGTGGCTCGTCGCTGTTCGGGCAGATGCCGGGCTTTTTCCTGTCGCTGGGGCGCGACCGCATGCTTGGGGTGCCGCTGCCGCTGGTCTACGTGATGGTGGTGGCCGCCCTGATGTGGGCCGCGCTGCGCTACACGGACTGGGGGCGGCGCTGTCATGCCATCGGCGGCAACGCCAAGGCCGCGCGGCTGATCGGCATCCCGGTCGAGCGCATCACGGTGCAGGTCTTCGTGGCCGCCGGGGCCCTGGCCGCGCTGGCGGGCGTGCTGTCGACCAGCATCCTCGGCTCGGCCAATCCGAACGTCGGCCTCAACTACCTTCTTCCGGCCTTCGCAGCGGTCTTCCTCGGCGCGGCGCCGGCAGGGCCGGGCCGATTCAACGCCTGGGGCACCGTGATCGCGGTCTATGCCCTGGCAGCCGGCATCAGCGGCCTGCAGCAGTTCGGTGCGGCCTTCTATGTCGAGCAGTTCTTCAACGGCGGCGCTCTGCTGCTCGCAGTCGCGCTGGCCCGGTGGATGGCGGTCCGCGCGGCCGCCGCAACCCGATAGATCGGTGGAGGAATTCATGCATCTGGGCGTGGACATAGGCGGTACATTCACCGACCTCGTGCTGGTGGACGACGAGGGGAGGCTGACGACTACGAAGGCGCTCTCGACGCCCGGCGAGCTGGAGGTCGGCGTATTCGACGCGATCAGCAACGCGGCCGGGCAGCTTGGCCTATCGCCGGAGGCGCTGCTGGCGCGCGTCTCCTCGTTCGGCCACGGCACAACGCAGGCGACCAATGCCGTGATCGAGCGCGACGGCGCGCGCACCGGGCTTCTCGCCACCCGTGGGTTCGGCGACACGCTCGCCATCCAGCGTCTGATGGGCTTCACGGCCGGCGTCCCGGCAAGCCGGCTCGGCTGGTACTCGCACCGCCGCTATCCGCAACCGATCGTCCCGCGCGCGTTGGTGCGTGAGGTCCGCGAGCGGGTCGATCATGCCGGCAGGGTGCTGGTCGAACTCGACGAGGAGGGCGTCCAGGCAGCGGTGCGGGCGCTGCTGGAGGAAGGCGTTCAGACCTTCGCGGTCGCCTTCCTCTGGTCGTTCCGCAATCCCGACCACGAACGGCGCACCGGCGAGATCATTCGGGATATCTCACCCGGCTCCTATGTGACGCTTTCGAGCGACGTCGCGCCGGTGATCGGCGAATATGAACGCACCGCGACGGCGGCACTCAACTCCTACCTCGCGCCGAAGGTGGTCTCGTATCTCGACGGCATCGAGCAGATGTTGCGCGGTCGCGGCTTCAAAGGAGCGTTCTCGATCCTTAATTCAGCCGGGGGCGTGATGCCGGTGGCGGAGGCGGCAAAGCGTCCGGTGACGTTGGTGACGTCAGGCCCGACCGGGGGCGTCATGGGTTCCGTGCACCTCGCGCGGCGGCTCGGCTACCGCAATCTCATCACCACTGACATGGGGGGCACGTCGTTCGATGTCGCGATCGTCGTCGACGAGAAGCCGCTGATGTCGCTCAATCACGAGGCGGGCGGCTTCCACATCGCCAAGCCAATGATCGAGGTGCGCGCCATCGGCGCTGGTGGCGGCTCGATCGCCCGCGTCGTTGACGGGCAGCTCAAGGTCGGGCCCGACAGCGCCAGCGCCTGGCCGGGGCCGGCCTGCTACAACCGCGGCGGGACCGAGCCGACTGTCACGGACGCCGACGTGGTGCTCGGCATCATCGACCCGGCGACGTTCCTCGGCGGCAAGATGAAGCTTGACCGGGCGGCCGCGGCGAAGGCCGTGCACGACAAGATCGCGGTACCGCTTGGTCTGTCGACGGAAGAGGCGGCGGCCGGCATCCGGCGCATCGTCGACGCGCAGATGGCAGACACGCTTCGCGAAGTCACCATCGGCCGCGGCCACGACCCCCGCGATTTCGTCATCTTCGCCTATGGCGGGGCGGGCCCGGTGCACTGTGCCGGCTATGGGGCCGAACTCGGCGTTCCTAAAATGGTCGTGCCAGCAACCTCGATGGCCCACTCGGCCTTCGGCGCGCTGGCCGCCGACGTGCAGTATTCCCGCGAGCGAGCGATGCTGATGCGCGGCGGCGGCGGGCCGCGCAAGCTGAGCGACGGCCTCGATGCCGACGCCATCGGCGCGGCTTTCGCAGACCTTGAGGCGGACTGCCGCGCGGCCATGGAGCGCGCCGGCGTGGCGCCGGGCGACATCAGGCTCCTGCGGGCGGCCGACCTGCGCTACCGGCGCCAGACCAACGACCTGATGATCCCGTTTCCCGCGGGTCCGGTGGCGGAAAAGGTGCTGGAAGACCTCGTCGCCCGCTTCGAGGAGACGTACGAGCAGACCTACGGCAAGGGTTCTGCCTTCCGCGAAACGGGCATCGAGCTGACCAATGTCCGCGTCGAGGCCTTCGGCGCCGCGCGCCGGCCGGAACTGAAGGTGGAGATCGCGCAGGGCAGGCCGGCCGCAGGTTGCCGCCGCATCTTCGAACCGGTCGAGATGCGCTGGATGGAGACTGCCGTCTACAACTGGCGTGAACTTCCCGTGGGCTTCCAACTGGAGGGGCCGGCGGTCATCGAGCATCCCGAAACCTCCGTCTTCGTCGCCGCAGGCCAGAGAGCCCGGCTCGACGAGGGTTCCCACATCACCATCGAACAGAAAGTGGAGGCGTAGGATGAACGCCGCACCCGCCATCGATCCGATCACCTTCGAGGTGGTCCGCAACAAGCTCGCGGCCATCACCGAGGAGCAGGCGATCACGCTGAAATCGGTGTCCGGCTCGCCAGTCGTCACCGAGGCGACCGACTTCAACAACGGGCTCTACCTGCCGGACGGGTCCATCGTCACGATGGGACCGCAGGTGATCTTCCACACGGGAACGATGTCGACCGTGATCCGGTCGATCATCGAAAATTTCTCGGAGAATCCCGGCATCCGCGAGGGCGACATGTTTGTTCTCAACGATCCCTATCGCGGCGCCATTCACCAGCCGGACGTGTCCATCGTCGCTCCGATCTTTCACGAGGGCCGACAGGTCGCCTGGGCGGGCTCTTGCGCCCACCAGCTCGACGTTGGCGGCATGAGTTTCGGATCCTGGGCAATCGGCGCCACCGAGATTCAGCAGGAAGCGATGCTCCTTCCCGGCATCAAGCTCGTCGAGGGGGGCCTGCTGCGCCAGGACCTCTGGCAGATGATCATGGGCATGACCCGGCTGCCGCATGTTCTGGGTCTCGACCTGAAGGCCATGATCGCCGCCAACAATGTCGCTGCCGAGCGCCTGCGGGCGCTGATGGACAAGTACGGCACGGACACGGTCGCTTCCATCATGGCCGAGGAGATCAACATCTCCGAGCGCCAGATGCGGCAGACGCTTTCGGAGCTTCCCGACGGCGTCTACCGGGCGCGCGACTACATCGAGCATGACGGACACGAGAACCGGCTCTATGAGGTCGTCGTCACGGCGACCAAGACGGGCGACACGCTGACGCTCGACATGACCGGAACCTCGCCGCAGGCGCCCGGCTTCATCAACTGCACCTTCTCGGGTATGCGTGGCGCCGCTCTGACGGGGCTGCTGCCCATCCTCGCGCCGACCATCCGCTGGAACGAGGGCGTCATCCGCGCCGTCGACTTCGTCGCGCCGGAGGGCATCCTCTGCAACGCATCCTGGCCCGCGCCGATCTCGTCGGGCACCATCTCTACCGCCTGGATTGTGCAGAACGTGGTCGTTGCGGCGCTGTCGCGCATGGTGGCCTGCTCGCCGGCCCACGAGGAGGAGGGGCAGGCGGTCACCAAGGGCCACATGATGGTCATGACGCTGGCCGGACAGGATCGCGACGGAGAGCCATTCGGCACGTTTCTGCTCGACTCGACGGCCGGCGGCGGCGGCGCCTTTCCTGATCATGACGGCCTCGATGGTTCCGGCGACTACTGTGTGCCGCGGCCGGCCATCGCCAATGTGGAGGCGAACGAGGCCAACGGTCCGTATCTCTATCTGTATCGCGGCTTCGTGCCCGACACCGGCGGGCCGGGCCAGATGCGCGGCGGTGCCGGCACCTCGCTGGCGCTCGTCCCGTACGAAACCGCAGGCCTGCATGCGATGCTGCTCGGCCACGGCGTCGAGGTCCCGAATTCGATCGGACTCTTCGGAGGACAGCCCGGGGCTTGCGGCCGCAACTTCATCAGGCGCGATGCAGGCGACGCCGCATCCATCGCCGCCCTGGCCGCGTCGGCGAACGAGATGCTGCGGGCCGGCGTCGACGAACTGGGCCCCAAGCCCGGGCACATGGCGCTCTCCGCGCGAGACGTGCTCGGCTATTCGTTCCAGGGCGGGGGCGGCTACGGCGATCCGCTGAAGCGCGATCCGATTGCTGTGCTCGCAGACATCATGAACGGCCATGTCAGCGAAGGGGCGGCGGAACGACAATATGGCGTCGTACTGGCGGACGGCGACATCGACGCTAAAGCCACCGCCGATCGGCGCGCGGCGATCCGCGCCGGTCGTCTGGGCCGAAAGCCGTCGGTCGAACCGTCCGCCACCGGACTGCACATCGGAGAAGGCCGTTTCAGGTGCGGCTGCGGCTGCGACCTCGGCGCGGCGAGCGGCAACTGGAAGGCGAAGGCCGTCACCCGCGTCGTGCCAGCGCAGGACTACGGTCCCCACCTGCGCACCCATGCCGAACTCGAGCTGCGCGAGCATATCTGCGGCGACTGCGGCACGATGCTCGAAATCGAGGTCGCCAGACACGACGCGGAATCCCTGCACACGATCGCGCTGAGCGCCTGAAGGAGAACTAGCAACATGGCATCGAGATTTCCCGCGCGTGGCGGCGTGATCGTCACGGGCGCCGCCCAAGGGATTGGCCGCCGCTTGGCGCTGATGCTGTCCGCGGAAGGCGTTGACGTCTGCATCGCCGACAGCAACGAGGCTGGCGGTCGCGCGGTCGTCGCCGAGGGCGCCGGCGCCCGGGGGCGCCTGATCTTCGCGCCCGCCGACGTTTCGGACGAGGCGAGCTGCGCCGATGTTGTCGCCGCCGCGAACACCGCGTTCGGAGGCGTATTCGGCCTGGTGAACAACGCCTCGATCTTCTCCACTCTGCAGATGCGTCCGTTCTGGGAGATCCCTCCGCACGAGTGGGACCGGGTCCAGAACGTCAACCTGAAGGGCGTGTTCAACATGTCACGCGCCGCGCTGGCCTCGCTGCGCGAAGCCGAAGGCGCTTCCATCGTCAATATCGCCTCGTCGACCCTTCTCTTCGGCCGGCCGAACTATGCGCATTACGTGTCCTCGAAGGCGGGGGTGATGGGGCTCAGCCGGGCGATGGCGCGCGAGCTGGGAAGCTACAATATCCGCGTGAACACGCTGACGCCGGGGCCGACATTCACGGAGATCGAGCGCAAGACCGTCACGCCCGAGCAGCGCGAGGCGATGATCCGCCAGCAATGCCTCGCCAGGGCAGGAGCGCCGGACGACATCGCCGCTCCGATCGCCTTCCTCCTGTCCGCGGAAGCCCGCTGGATCACCGGCCAGTTGCTCAACGTCGACGGCGGCATGATCACGCACTGACTGAACAGGTCGGTCTACCTCATACGGAGTTCCTGCATGCCTTACGCTACCCAACTCGACCGGATGTTGATCGGCGGCGAGCTGAAGCATTCCAGCGACGGCGCCTTCGACGAATCGATCAATCCCGCCACGGAGGAAGTGATCGGCCGCGTGCCGCGCGCGACGGCTGCCGATGCCGACGCGGCCGTGCGGGCCGCCGACGCGTCCTGGCCGGCGTGGGCGGAGCTGACGCCATTGGCGCGGGGCCGAATGCTTCGCGACTTCGGGCAGGCACTGCGCGCGCGCTCTGACGAGATCCTGCGCGTGGAGGTCGCCGACACCGGCAACACCATAACGCCCATGCGCGGCGATGTCGGCATGGCCGTCGACAGCCTCGACTACTATGCCGGACTTACGCATGAATTAAAGGGCGAGACGATCCCGGCCACCCACGAGAACCTGCACCTCACTGTGCGGGAGCCCTATGGCGTCGTCGTCCGCATCGCGCCCTTCAACCATCCGCTGATGTTCGCGGTCGCGCGCACTGCGGCGGCGCTCGCGGCCGGCAATTCCGTCATCGTGAAGCCTCCGGAGACCAGCCCCCTGTCGGCGATGATCCTGGCGGAGGTGGCGCGCGAGACGCTGCCCGCCGGCGTCTTCAACGTCGTCACCGGGGACGGCCGGACCGCGGGCGACGCGCTGGTCCGCCATCCTCTGGTGAAGCGCATCGCCTTCATCGGCTCGCCGATCACAGGACGCGCGATCCAGCGCGCCGCGGCCGATGCCGGCGTCAAGCACGTCACGCTCGAACTCGGTGGCAAGAACCCCCTTATCGCATTTCCGGACACTGATCCGGACGCAGTCGCGGACGCGGCGGTCCGCGGCATGAATTTCGCCTGGCAGGGACAATCCTGCGGGTCGACCTCGCGCCTTCTGCTGCACGAGGATATCCATGATCGGGTGCTCGCGCTCGTGGCCGACAAGGTGAAGGCGATCCGCCTCGGCGATCCGCAAGACCCTTCGACGGGCATGGGGCCAGTCAATTCACGCATGCAATACGAAAAGGTGCTGTCCTATTTCGACGCGGCCAGGGCCGACGGCGCGCGACTGGTGACGGGCGGAGGGCGTCCCGCCGGGGCGGATTTCGAGCGCGGCTTCTGGGTGCAGCCGACGGTTTATGCCGGTGTCGAGCCGGGAATGCGGATCTGGCAGGAGGAGGTATTCGGGCCGATCCTGTCCGTCGGGCGCTGGAAGGCCTTCGAGGAGGCGGTCGAGATGGCCAACAGCACGGAATACGGCCTCACGGGCGCCGTTTGGAGCAACAACATCAACGACGCGCTGCGCATGGTCCGCCGGATCCGCTCCGGCCATACCTGGGTGAACGGCTGCTCGGCGCATTATCTCGGCGTACCGTTCGGCGGCATGAAGAATTCCGGCGTCGGGCGGGAGGAAGGCATCGAGGAGATGCTGAGTTACACCGAACTCAAGACCATCAACATCGTCTTGAGGTGAGACGCAGCGGACGACGGACCCCGCGACGGCCGGCAGCCTCCGCCGGGCCTGCGCCTAACCGCGCGGCGATCCACGCCGCGCGGCCATTGCCGGCGCATTGGCCGACTGCACCTGGGGGGCAGGTGGCGTCATCGGGTCGAGTTCCTCCCGCAGGAAGTCGAGCAGCAGCTTCTGGAAGCGCGAGAAGCTCTTCCCCCGCCGGTAGACCAGGAACGTGGGAACCGGCAGGCTGACATGCGCCATCTCGACGTGCCGAAGCTGGCCGCCGGCCAGTTCGTGCCGAACCGACGTCTCCATCACGAACGCGACGCCGGCGTGGCTGCGCACGGCCTGCTTGATCGCTTCGGGATGGCCAAGTTCAAGCCTGACGTTCCCGCGCACGATGCCGTAGGCGCGCAGCGCGTCCTCCTCGATCTCGCGCCGCACCTGATTGCGCGGGGCGCTGACGAACGGAATGGACGAAAGGTCCGCGGCCGTTGCCGAAGGGCCGATCCCGTCAAAATCCGCAGCCGCGATCAGGATTAGCTGTTCCTCCCACAGTCGTTCCACAACCAGCCCGTCGATGTCGTGCCTCGGGTCGAGAATTGTGACCCCGAAATCGCATGCGCCGCTCCTGACCGCGTCGGTGACGCCCTGGGGGTTCGAGATCGCGACCGCAACGGTGGAAGCGGGATTCTCATGGCTGAAGCGCGCGAGCGTCGCCGGCAGGCTGTACGAGGCCACCGTCATCGACGCGGCAAGCACGGCAGATCCCGCCAGGTCGGAACTCGGTACTCCAAGCTCGCGCTCGAACTCGCGCGTGCGTGTGACGATCTCGGTGGCCCACGACAACGCCCTCTCGCCTGCCTCCGTCAGGACGACACGCCGACCCTGCCGGGCGAATAGGCGGACGCCGAGCTTGTCTTCCAGGAAGCGCAGGTGGGCCGTCACGACGGGCTGCGCGACGCCGATCTTTTCGGCCGCCCGCGTAACACTCTGCAGCTGGCAGACGAGACAGAAAATCTCGAGCTTGTGCAACGTCGCCTGCGATGCAAACAGCCGCTGCATGGCCTTGCCCTCCTTTTCCCGATCGTGTGCCGGCAAAATCATAGCATAGGCAGTTGGCTATGAGACGTGCAAGAATAAGATATTTTTATTTATGTTTGTGTCGCGTTAGGACTTCGCGCGGGCGGCCGGATGCATCGGCCGCAACTGGGAGGAAATCCATGCGTCAATTCCTGCGCGCCGCCGTGGCGTTCGCCATCCTGTCGTCCTTGTCCGCTGCCGCGCAGGCGGAAGCGGTCACACTCCGAGCAATTTCCGCCTTTCCCGCGAACCTTGAATTCACGAAGCAGTTCCAGGCGTTCATTGATCGCGTGAACCGCTCGGCAGAGGGCGTCGTTGCCATCCAGTTTGTGGGCGGGCCGGAGGTGATCCCCCCGCAGCAGCAGGATACCGCGCTGCGCAACGGCGTCTTCGACATGCAGATGGGGCCGGCATCCTACTACAACGGCACCGTCCCGGAGGCCGACGCCCTGTTCGGTGCGACCGTCAGCCCGGTCGAGGCCCGAAAGAACGGCGCGACGGCGATGCTGAACGGCATCTGGCGGGAAAAGCTGAATGCCGAACTCATCGGCTGGCAGAGCGGCGACGTGCCCTTCTACGTCTACCTGGTCGATGAGCCGAAGATGGCGGCAAGCGGTTCGCTCGACCTGACCGGCATCCAGATGCGGTCGACGCCCGCATACCGTGAATGGTTCGAGGCGCTCGGTGGCAATAACGTCATGCTGCAGACCTCGGAGATGTTCACGGCGTTCGAGCGTGGTGTCGTCCGCGGCCTCGGCTGGCCGGGCATCAGCTTCACCGATATCGGGGTCCACAAGTTCCTGAAATACCGCGTTGCCCCTCCGGTCTGGCAGCTGGACCTGGTGATCATGATGAACGGGGCCAAGTGGGACGGGCTGTCGGAGGAGGCGAAGAAGGTCATCACCGAGGCCGCGATCGTGCACGAGGAGCAGACGCAGAAGGACTTCGCCGCCATCGCCGAGAACGAGGCGAAGATCCTGGAGCAGGCCGGGGTGCAGACCGTGGAAGTGGCCGAGCCGGCGGCGCACCGCAAGATCGCGCACGATCTTGTCTGGACCCGGCTGGAAGGGCGCGACGCCACCCATGCCGCCGCGCTGAGGGAAAAGCTCTACGCCGAATAGCCGGCGGGGGCACATAGCAGGAGGGTCCATTGGGCAAATTTGGAGCAACGCTAGCGATGGCTCACGATCGGCTCGTCCAGGCGATGGCTTGGCTGGCCGGCGGCGTTCTGGTCGCCACCTTCCTCGCCATCATCCTGGACGTCGTCATGCGCAATGTCGGTCTGCGCTCGCCCTCCTGGACGAGCGCGTTCTCCGAATATGCGATGCTCGTCGCCGTGATGGCGGCGGCGCCGCTCGTCATCCGCGAGCGGGGACATGTCTGGGTGGAGGTGATCACCACCTTCACCGGAGCGCGCTTCCGGCGCGCCTTGGGTGTGGCGGTCGTGCTGCTGTGCATCGCAATTTCGCTGGTGATGGCGTGGTACGCCGTCGTCATGGCAATCGACACGGCCGCCCGTGGAGAGGTCGACATCCGCTCGATCATCCTGCCGCGCTGGTTCCTCTATGCGGTTCTGGCGGCAGGGTCCCTCCTGTGCGCAACCGAGTTCGCCCGCTTCATCATCCGCGGTGAGGACATGTACGAAAGGTCGAACGTCTCGCAGGGGCCGCTCTGATGGCGTGGTATGAAGCCGGCGGCCTCCTGGTCGGAACGATCCTTTTCCTCATGGCCATGCGCATGCCGGTGGCCTTCGCCTTCCTCGCCGCCAACCTGGTCGGCGCGCTGGTCTTCATCGGTGGGGAGGTCGCGGTCTTGCAGCTCGTCGCCAACGCCACGACGTCGGTGACCACCTTCACGCTCGTGCCGGTTCCTCTCTTCCTGCTGATGGGAGAACTCTTCTTCCACACCGGTGTGGCGCTTCGCGTGTTCGATGCGATCGACCGGTTGCTGGGGCGCGTCCCCGGACGGCTTTCCTATCTCACCGTGGGCGGAGGCACGCTTTTTGCAGCGTTATCGGGCTCGAGCATCGCCAATATCGCGATGCTGGGATCGACATTGCTGCCACAGATGCAGGTCCGCCACTACAAGCCGATTCTTTCCATGGGGCCGATCATCGCGACGGGCGGCTTGGCGATCATGATTCCGCCGTCCGCGCTCGGCGTCCTGCTCGGCAGCATCGCGCAGGTCGATATCGGCAAGCTTTTGATCGCCGGGATCGTTCCCGGGCTCCTCCTGGCATCGGCCTATGTCGGCATCATCGCCTACGCAGTCTGGCGCGATCCCGAAGCGGCGCCGCACTATGACGTCGAACCGGCGCCGCTTGGCGCAAAGTTGCGCCTCTTCGCGACAAACGTCCTGCCCATGGCGGGCGTCATCTTCATGGTCGTCGGGCTGATCATTCTAGGCATCGCCACGCCTTCCGAGGCAGCGGCCTTTGGTGTTCTCGGCGTGCTCATGCTGGCGGCCGCCTTCCGCTCCCTCACATGGGAAAGCATAAGCAAATCGGTGCTTGGAACGGTCAGGGTGACCGGCATGGTCTTCCTGATCATCGTCGGCGCGTCGACCTTCAGCCAGATCCTCGCCCTGTCGGGAGCATCCGGCGGCCTGATCGGATGGGCGACGTCGCTGTCGCTTCATCCACTCTGGGTGCTCGCCGGCATGCTGCTGATCGTGCTCGTGCTCGGGATGCTGATGGAATCGGTGTCGATCATCATGCTTGTCGGACCGATATTCTTTCCGTTGGCGGCCGGTCTGGGCTTCGACACCATCTGGCTGGCGATCCTCATCCTGCTGATGCTGGAAATCAGCCTCGCGACCCCGCCCTTCGGGATAGGGCTTTTCGTTCTGGCCGGCGTTGCGCCGCGCGGCGTGACGCTCGCAGACGTGGTCCACGCCTCGGTGCCCTATATCGCGGCAGCGCTCCTGGTCGCCTGCCTGCTGATCGCGGTGCCCGAACTCGTGACGGCCCTGCCCGACCTCATGCGGTAGCTTTCGGTTGGCGCGCCTTCGGCATCGCGAACTGCGAACTGCGCGCGGTGTTCAAGGAGACCGGTGATTTCTGTGGGGTCGAATAAGGGTTGCTAAACTAGGGCCTGTGATCAGTTGAGGAGAATGACGGCTGCGGCGAGGAGTATGGCGTCGAGGAAGTTGGTTGCGCGCTTGTCGTAGCGGGTTGCGATGGCACGATACTGTTTGAGCTTTGCGAAGAAGTTCTCGATGAGATGCCTGGCCTTGTAGAGCTCTGTGTCGTAGCGGCGTGGTTGTTTTCGATTTGACCGCGGCGGAATGACGATCTCGACACCGGCGCCTTGAAGCAGATCGAGCACCCGCTCTTTGGCATCGAATGCCTTGTCGGCGATGAAGGCGGTGATCTTGTCGAACAGGTCAGGCAAAAGCGCATCGGCTCCGCACAGATCATGCTTCTGGCCAGGCGTCAGATGAAAGCCGGTCGGGTTGCCCAAGGCGTCACAACGGGCGTGGATTTTGGTGCTCAGCCCACCCTTGCTGCGCCCTATGGCTTCGCGTTCCCGGTCCCCCCTTTTGCGCCGGCGCTGTGTTGATGGGCGCGGACGATGATCAAATCGATCATGGCGTATTCATTGTCGGCGTCTTCGGCGAGAAGTTCGAAAACCTTCTGCCAGACCCCGCTTTTGCTCCAGCGTGTATGGCGCGTATGAATGGCCAGGAAGTGACCGAACCGCTCCGGCAAGTCCCGCCACGGGATCCTCGCCCGATAGCGATACAAGACCGCCTCCACGAACAGCCGGTTATCCTTGGCGGTGCCGCCGACATGACCTTCACGGCCAAGCAAGAAATCTGGCTCTTCCTCACTTTGTGTGGCGCGGTGGCAGCATTCGTGCCCTCAGCAATTCGGGGCCTGCCCTGCCGTACATTGCGCGCTTGAGGGCCTTGAGGCGGTTAATCTGGCCTTCGGCCTGTCCGTTGCCCCGGGGCAGTTCGATGGCGTTGTTGACGGCATCGATGTCTCTGCGCAAGACACGGGCGAACCGCATGATCGGAATGAGTTCGGATTCGATTGCATCGTCGATTTTTCCCGAGGCTTTGGCGACGGTCGAGATGTTCCGCGAATTCGCCAAGCTCATGCCCGGCGCGCCGTTGCTCGCCAACATGAGCGAGTTCGACTGTCCGCTGGTCAGCTGCTTAGGCGGCCGCCTTCATCGCCTCCTCAGGCAGCACCGGTAGCGTGGCCACCTTCGCCTGACGAAGCCAGCTCAGGTCCGGCCCCTCGGCCTTGCCCTTCGCACTGTCGACGATGACCTTCGAGATGCGCCCCTGCTGCTTGCGCAAATGATCGCGTAGCAGGCTGTCGCGCGTGATGTAGCCGGCATTCACGCCAGGCAGCGAGTGGTTCATCAACAGGTGGATGTCCAGTTCCGACACGCCAGCCGCCTGCGCCAGCGTCCGGTAGCTCTGGCGCAAATCATTGCCCCACTTCGACAGAACGTGCCGCTCCTCCTTGTGCTCGATCAGGTGTCCGCTATCACTGATTGCGCTGAACCAGGTCCATCGCTGGGTCGAGATCAATCGGGTCAGAGCGTAGAATCGGCAGTTCGCTATGTTGCTTGATGGGGGTGCGGTGATCGGCGGCAATAGCGGGCAATCGGCGGCAAATGGCGGGCCATGAACGTAGGAAATGGGCACTTCAGTTTCACTATTCCTCTCTGAGGCCGCCGGCACTCGCAGAAACCACAATCTTGTTCGACCGGGTTTGTTGACGAAGTCCCGTCAGCCAGGATCTTCGAGTAGATATCTTCAACGTGCAGGGCTGACGACGACGCCCACACTTCCGCATACGGAAGGCAGCTTTGCGCCCCCATTGTCGTCAGTCAAAGAGCTGGAGCAGATTCGTCTTAATCCGGGTCATATCCGGCGGCCTCGAAGTGGCGCCGGCATGCTCGGTGGTGAAGGCTGAGAGGCAGTCGGCGGCGGCCGACCAGAGTTCGTCGGCGGTTCTGGTAGCGGCGTTCCTCAGGAGGGCCTTGAGCTTCGAGAAAGCCATCTCGATCGGGTTGAAGTCCGGCGAGTAGGGCGGCAGGAACAGGAGCCGCGCCCCGACCCTCTCGATGGCCTCGCGCACGCCGCTGATCTTGTGGGGCGGCAAATTGTCCATGACCACGATATCGCCGGGGCGAAACTCGTGTGCGAGAACCTGCTCGGCATAGGCTGGGAACCGCAGCGCCGTTTATCGGGCCGTCGAGCAGCATCGGTACCGCCATGCCGGACAGCCGCGGGCCGGCGGTGAAGGTGGTCGTCTTCCAATGGCCGTATGGAACGACCGCCCGACAGTGTTCGCCGCATGAAGCACGGCCGCGCAGCCGGGCCATCTTCGTGGATGCCGCGGTCTCGTCGATGAAGATCAGTCCCTCGGGATCGAGATCGAGTTGGCCGTCGAACCAGACCATGCGGCGGCGAAGGACGTCCGCGCGCTGCTGCTCGACGACGTGCGCCGTCTTTTTTTTCGTGATGCCGCGCCGGTCGAGGAACAGCCACACCGTCGAGGGCGCAGCCCGCATGCCGCGCTCGGCGGAAATGACGGCGACTGACCTGCCGCCTGATCGGTTCTCCGGAGGGAGATGAGACCAAACTGCGAAAGTGCCGGGAACCTCGTCAAGTCGGCCAATCGCGCTTTTCAAGTAGATTGTAGGCTGGAGACCACTCGACGACGCGCATCGTTTCATAGACGCCGTTGACATAGAATGGCTCGTTGCGCACCCACTCCCACACTTCGGCTTCCGACCCGGCCTCAAACACGTAGATGGTGCCGCACTGGTTGCCATGCGCGTCCCGCATCGCGCCCGTCATCCGGATCGGTGCGACATTGTCGAGGACGAAGCGGCGGTGCTCGGGGCGGTGCCGGTCGCGCAGGTGCATCGAGTGGGGCGGATGGTCGAAGCCGATTGCAGCAAAATGTGGCATGGGTTTCTATCCCAATCGCTTGGTCTTGGCCGGTGTGCGAACCGCCGCGGGGATGCCGGAACCGACCGTCGATGCTCGAGAGCCTTACTGTATAAAAAGCCGTCCGTCCAGTCGGTCATATATTTATCGAGCGTCCGAGCTTGACGCCCGCACCGGACTGGAATAATTAATAGACCGTCTGGTTGGTCTAATAACAACCACAGGGGAGGATTTGATGACATACCTGAATTCCTTCAGGTCGCTCGCGCTTGCCACGGCGCTTGGCCTCGGCATTTCGATGAGCCCGGCCGCGGCCGAGGAGGCGCCCGGCGTCACCGCCGACAGTGTGAAGGTCGGCAGCTGGATCGCGCTGACAGGCCCGGTTGCGGTCTACGGAGTGCCGATCCGCGCCGGCGCGGATGCCCTCATCAACGCCGTCAACGATGCCGGCGGCGTCGGCGGGCGGAAGATCGAATGGCTCGTCGAGGACAGCGCCTACAATCCACAGCAGACCATCGCCATAGCCCGCAAGCTGATCACCAGCGACAACATTCTTGCCGCCGTCATTCCGCACGGCACGGCGCAGACCGCCGCAACGTTCCCGTTCGCAGTCGCAGAGCACAAACTGCCCATGCTGTTGCCTTATGGCGGCGCGCTCGACTGGTATCAGCCGACACCGACACCGGGCCTCCTGGGTCTGCACGTCCTCTACGAGGATCAGGCCAACGCGCTGGGCCGCTGGGCGGTCCAGGACGGTCACAAGAAGATCCTGGGAGTCTTCGGCGCCGCGGCCGCGTTCGAGAACGTCGTCAACAATGTCGAGCCGGGTGCGAAGGCGGTTGACGCCGGCGCGACCGTGGAAAAGCTTGCCGTCAAGATCGGCACCACGGACTACGGCCCGATCGCGCGCGGCATCATCAACAAGAATCCGGAAGCGATCGTCTCGATCCAGCTGCTTCAGGAAGTCGCCTTGCTCTCGAAGGCGTTGCGCCAGGCCGGATCGAACGTTCAACTCTACACCTACGCACCGAATGTCGCCAACGCCACGATCGAACTCGGCGGCGAGTATGTCGAAGGCCTGAAAGCGGCCTCGCTGACGACGTCTCCCTTCGCCGACACGCCTGCGGCGCAGGAATATCGCGACCGCCTGGCGAAATATTTCCCCGACCAGAAGCCGGATTTCGTCTCCTTCCTCGGCTATGGCGCGGCGAAGATCTTCGTCGAGGGGCTGTCGAAGGCCAAGGAGCCCTTGACGCGTGCATCCCTCATCGAAGGTTTCCATGAGCTCAAGGCGTATGACTCTGGCGTGTTCCCGCCGGTGACCTTTTCGTCCGACAAGCCGCTCGGCGGGCATTTCCTCAACCCGATGACCATCAAGGCGGGCAAGTGGGAATCTGCGGGCGATGCAATCGACACGGACTCGTTCAAATAGGCGCAACGGCGGAGGACGCCGGGCATCGGGCCCGGCGGTTCCGGACGGAAATCTGGCGGCGGCGAAACGCGGTCGCCAGTACGGTCACCACCACATAAGCTCCGGCTGAGACAATTTCCCTGGAGGGTTCTTTGGGCGACCTGATCTCTGTAGTCGTGTCGGGGATGGCGAACGGTTCGGCCTATGCGCTTCTTGCGCTCGGCATCGTCATCATCTTTCGCTCTACCGATACGGTGAACTTTGCCATTGGCGACATGGGCACGGTGTCCGTGTTCGTGGCGCTGTCAGCCATCACGGCCGGCGTTCCGGTAGCGCTGGCCTTCCTGCTCGCCATCGTCGTTGCCGGCGTGCTCGGCACGGTGTCGGAGCGCGTGCTGATCAGGCCGCTCGGCCATGGGCATCATGTTCTGTTCGTCGCGCTGGTGGTCACGATCGGGCTGGGGCTCGTACTGCAGGCTGCCATGGGGGCATTCTGGGGCCATGAGGCGCGTGCCTTCCCGCCGCTGGTCGACGGCTGGATCAACGTGTTCAGCGTCCCGATCTCGCTCAACAAGATAGCGGCGTCCGTGGTCGCGCTGATCGCGATGGGCTTCGTCGCCTGGTTTTTCGGCTACATGCCGTTCGGCATCGCCATGCGCGCCAGCGCGGAGGATCCGCTTGCCGCGCGCATGCTCGGTTTCAAGACGGGGCGGATCGCCACGATCGCCTGGTTCCTTGGCTGCGCACTCGCCGCAATCGCCATGCTGTTCCTGGCGGCCGAATCCTCGCTCAATCCCTATATCGCCCATGCCCCCCTGTTCCGCGCCTTCGCCGGGGTCTTCCTCGGCGGCATGACCAGCATGCCGGGAGCGGTGCTGGGCGGCTTCATCATCGGGGTGCTCGACAACGTGGCCGGCACATACATTTCGGCCAACTACCGCGACACGATCGTGTTCGCCGTGATCGTCGCCGTGCTGTTCATCCGGCCGGCCGGCTTCATGGGGGTGCTGCGCAAGGAGCGTGTGTGATGGCCGGCAAAGCGACTAGGTCGAGCCGGCTCCTGCGCCTCGCTGCGATCTTTCTCGTCGGCATCGCCGCCTGGGCGGCGACCGGCCCGCTGAAGCTCACGGGCGAATACTATACCTTCCTCATCGTCGCGATCAGTTATCTCGCCGTCGTGACGATGGCAGTGTCGATGCTGGCCGGCTTCTGCGGCATCTGGCCGATCGGCCACACCGCCTTCACCGCGATCGGTGCCTATATGGCGGTCAATCTCGGCATCGAAGGCGTGCCGATGGAAGCGATCATCGTCATCTCGATCATCGTCGCCGGTGCAGTCGGATACGTGCTCGGCATGGCGGCGGGCCGTTTCTCCGTCCTTTATTTCGGGCTCTTGACCCTGGCGCTAAGCCTGACGGCCTTCGAACTGATCGGCCACTGGAACCAGTTCACCGGGGGTGAGCAGGGCATCGCTGTGCCGCCCATCCCATCGATCCTTTATCAGGGCAATATCGGGCTGTCCCAGGCTGCCGGCTTCTGCATCATCATCGCCACGCTCGCCTTCTTCGCCGTCGATCTGATAGTCCAGGGTCCGATCGGACGCCGCTGGCTGGCCGTGAAGAGCCAGCGCACCGCCGCGATGGCCGTCGGCTTCGTTCCGCCGCGCGAGAATGCCATCGCCTTCGCCATCAGCGCTGCGCTTGGGGCGGTCTCGGGTGTGTCGATGGCTGTGGCGATGAGCTATCTCGACCCAGAGGCCTTCTCGCTCAATGCCGGCGTGCAGATGCTGGTTTCGACCGTGGTGGGCGGTACCGGTTCGCTGATCGGGGCGGTGTTCGGCGCGGCCTTCATCGTGCTGGTTCCCGAATTCGCCCGCGGCACCAACAATGTCGCCCCCTTCGTCTATGGGATTACCATGGTGGGCGTCCTCCTCTTCCTGCGCCGGGGCGTCGTGCCATCGCTGATCGAGATGATCGCCCCCCGCCAGCGCCGCGGCGACCGGGAGCTCGAACTGTCGATCGGGCAGGCGCACGACCTGGCCGCGCTCGTCGCGGACGTCCTTCCGGTCTCGGGCCTGGCGCTTTCGGTCGATGGCCTGAGCGTGCAGTTCGGCGGCGTGAAGGCCCTGCAGGACGTCTCGCTTGAGGTTCCGTCCGGCAACGTCGTCGGTCTGATCGGCCCGAACGGGTCGGGCAAGACCACCTTGCTTAACGTGCTCTCGGGTTTCTATACCGCCACGACGGTGCGCGGCATCAAGCTCGGGGAGAGCGACCTCCTGGCGCTGTCTCCGTGGCAGCGGATGCAGGCCGGCTTCGGCCGGACCTTCCAACACGCCGAACTCTTCTCCGAACTGACCATCGGCGACATGCTGCGCGTCGTCGCCAGACAGGGGGTGTCGGCGCGGCGCAATGCGGGCGCGAAGCTCGTCGATCCGGACGTGGTCGCCGAGCGCATCATCTCCGGCCTCGGACTTGAGCAGGTCGCCGACAGCTATCCGCGCGAGTTGCCGTTCGGCATCCAAAAAGTCTCCGATATTGCGCGTGCGATAGCCGGTGGCGCCGGGTTCCTCGCCATGGACGAACCGTTCTCCGGCCTCGACACCGAAGAGAGCACCAAGCTGCGTCGGATGCTGCGCGAGCTGAAGGCAGCGGGGCTTACGATCCTGATCATCGATCACGCGGTGCACGAGATCTTTGACTTGGCCGACAACATCGTCGTGCTCGACTTCGGATGCGTCATCGCGCGCGGCAAACCGGAGGACATCCGCAACGATCCGAAGGTGCGCGAAGCCTATTTCGGCCTGACCGAGACAGCGGGCGTTCCCCTCGACAAGGCCGCGCGCGTCGAAGTCCCTGCGGCGCTACCGGTCCTGTCGGCGCAGGACGTACTGCACCGCTACGGCGGCGTGTTGGCGCTCGACAAGGTTTCGGTCGACATCGGCAGGGGCAGTTTCGTCTCCGTCCTCGGGGCGAACGGTGCCGGCAAGTCGACGCTGGCAATGATCCTGTCAGGCTTGATCCATCCCAGTGCCGGCAAGGTCGCCGCCAATGGCGCGCCGCTCAACGGCAGCGCGCGCGAACAGCGCATCAGCCTGGTCCCGGAGGGCCGCCGGCTCTTCGGGCAACTGTCGGTGCGCGAGAACCTGCTGCTGGGCGGCTATGCGGCGGGTGCCTCGCGCGAGGAGATCGCCACCCGCGTGAAGGCCGTGGCCGAGGGCCTGCCGAAGGCGGTGCGCGACGATCTCGGCCGCGCGGCCGCCACGCTGTCGGGCGGAGAGCAGCAGATGCTCGCCATCGGGCGGGCGCTGATGGCCGAGCCGCAGACGCTGATCATCGACGAGCCCTCCATGGGTCTTGCTCCAATCCTGATCAAGCAGGTCTACGAGCAGCTGGCCGAACTGCACGGCAAGGGCGTGACCATCCTGCTGATGGAGCAGATGGCGACGAATGCGGTGCGCCATTCAGACCGCATGATCATTCTCGACCGTGGCCGGGTCGTCTATTCCGGCCCGCCGACGGGTGACGAGGCCAATGCTGCGCTGGTCAGCGGCTACATCGGAAAGGAAGCGCATTGAATACGCGCGAATGCCTGGACTGCGACCTCGTCGTGGTCGGCGGCGGGATGGCGGGCATGACGGCTGCCGCCCGCGCTGCGGGCAAGGGTGCGAAGGTCGTCGTCGTCGAGAAGGCGGCGGACATCGGCGGTTCGGCCGCCTTGTCCGGCGGCTACGTCTGGACCGCCACGTCGCTGGCGCAGATGAACCTGCACGACGATGGGGACCCGCGACTTCACGCCGTGATCATCGAGGAATATCCGGAAGTGCTTGCCTGGATGCGCGCGCGGGGCATCTCCATGCGGCCGCCCCAGAAGGTGCTCTACGGCCGCGGCTGTCAGATCGACATGCAGGATCATCTGCGCAAGGCGGTCACCGAGGTTGAGGCGGCCGGCGGCATCGTCGTGCGCGACACGGGCACGCGCGAAATCCTTCGCGAAAACGGTGGCGTTGCCGGCGTCGTTACCGTCCATGCCGACGGCGAGACCGAACTGCGCGCCGCCAGCGTTCTCATTGCGACCGGCGGATTTCAGGGGGATCCGGAGCTGCGCGCCCGGCACATACACCCGGCCGCGCGGGTCATGGGCCTCCGCTCCAACCTCACGAGCAGCGGAGCCGGCCTGTCGCTTGGCATCGCCGCCGGCGGCGCGTGGGCCGGACCCAATACGGGCTATTACGGCCATCTGGTCGCAACTCCGGTGCCGTTCCGAACCGATTCCGATTTCGTCAAATACACGCAGTACCATTCGATCCACGGCGTGCTGCTCAACTGCGCCGGGAAACGCTTCGTCGACGAAAGCGATGACGACCACGCCAGTTCGCAGCTGACGCTGCGCCAGCCGGGCGCCAGCGCGCTGTTGGTCTGGGATCAGCGCGTGCAGGATGATCATGCGGTCGTGCCGCCCGTCGCGGGCGCGGAGCCGCTCGACCGCTTCCAGATCGCCATCGACGCCGGCGCGCGCGGCGGCAGGGCGGTGACGCTCGAGGAGATCGCCGGCATCGCCGACAGGCTCGGCTTCGACGGCGCGGCCTGCGTCGCGGGGCTCAGCGCCTTCAACCGGCAGATGAGTGCCGAGCCCGAGCGCGCCGTGCCGCCGCGCGAGGCGCACGACCGTCCGCTCGACCGTGCGCCCTACTACGTGCTGGAGGTCGTGTCGGCGATCACCTTCACCTTCGGCGGCCTGCTGGCGGACGCCAAGGCGCGTGTGCTCGATCCGTTCGGCGAGCCGATCGGGGGTCTCTACGTTGCGGGCGCGGATGTCGGCAACGTTTTCCGCCGCGGCTACAGCGGCGGACTGGCACTTGCCTCGACATTCGCATTTCGCGCAATGCGCACGGCCGGGTACTAAGGCGCAAGCCTCCACGCCTCGGCCTTCAGGAGATCGGCGATGATAGAGTTTCAAGGCAAGGTCGCGGTCGTGACCGGTGCGGCCAGCGGTATCGGGCGCGGGCTCGCTCTGCGCTTCGCCCGGGAAGGGATGCGGCTTGTGCTGGCCGACATCGAAAAAGCACCCCTGGAAACACTGGCCGAAAAGCTGCGTGCGGACGGCAACGAGGTCGAGACGCTGGTGACCGACGTCTCCAGCGGCGAGGCGGTGGAAGCGCTCGCGGTCCGCGCCTATGACGCGTTCGGCGCCGCACATGTCGTCTGCAACAATGCCGGCATCGTTCCGGCGGGCCGCTATCGGCCTGTGTGGGAGTTCTCGGTCGAGGACTGGCGGTGGGCAATCGACGTCAACCTGATGGGCGTCGTCCACGGCATCCGCAGCTTCGTGCCGCGCATGCGTGCGGCGGGCGGGTGGGGCCACATCGTCAACACGATCTCGGTGGCCGGGCTCTATGGCGGGGCCGGTTCGCCGGTCTACGGGGCGTCGAAGCACGCCGCGTTGCGGGCGACGGAGGCCCTGTATTCATCGCTGGCGGAGGAGGGCTCGCCCATCGGCGTGACCGCGCTCTGTCCCGGTGTGGTCAGAACCGCTATCGGCACGTCGGAGCGTAATCGCCCGGCCGGCTTACGGCCGAAGAGCGAGCGGTCGGACGAGATCGCGGCGATGCAGGCGGCGTCCGACGCCGTCACCGCCAGAGGGCTCGATCCCGATGCCGTCGCCGCGATGGTCATCGAGGCGATGATCCGTCGGCAGTTCTATCTGGTCACGACAACGGCGTTCGACTGCGCAATCCGCGTCCGCATGGAAGACATGCTGGAGCGCCGAAACCCGACGCCGGTGGATCTGCTGGCGCTTGCCACGGGCGACGTGAATGGCCGGTGACGAGATCATGCCGTGTGGGCGGTTTGGTGGCCGGATCGTGCTCGTGACGGGCGCCGCAAAGGGGATTGGCGCCGCCACAGCGCGCGCTTTCGCAAGCGAGGGCGCGACCGTCGTGCTGTGCGACATCGACGAGGCTGCGTTGAAGGACACCGTCGATGCCCTGGCCGGAAGCGGCCACTGCGGGATACGGCTCGACGTGACCTCCGAGGCGGACTGGATCGCCGCGCTGAGCGAGGTCGAGAGCGCGTTCGGCAAGCTCGACGTGCTGGTGAACAATGCCGGCTGGGGCGAGTTGCGCAGCCTGTTCGACACGAGTTTCGAACAATGGCGCAGGGTGATCGCGATCAACCTCGACAGCGTCTTTCTCGGAACCCGTAACGCCATGCCGCTGCTCGAGAAGTCGGGCAAGGGTTCGATCGTCAACATGTCCTCGATCCGCGGCCTGGTGGCCGGCGTCGGCTCCGGACCCTACAGCGCTGCCAAGGCCGGCGTGCACCTGCTGACGAAAGCGACCGCGATCGAATGCGCGGCAGCCGGCAAGCCGGTGCGGGCCAATTCGATCCATCCCGGCTTCGTTGACACGCCGCTGTCGAAGCAGACCGGCGAGGAGGCGCGCAACGCACGTCGTAGCACCGTGCCGCAGGGGCGGCTGGCCGAGCCGGAGGAAATCGCAGCCGGCATCCTGTTCCTCGCCTCCGATGCCGCAAGCTATGTCAACGGGACTGAACTGGTCATCGACGGCGGCTTCACCGCCGTCTGACCTCAAGTCTTCGTCCTGTGCGCTTGCAGACCATGGCCGGCCTGCAGCGCGGCCAGCTGCTCGGCACCGACGAGAGCGGCGGAGACGTCGCGCCGGGAAAAGAGCCAGCCCCGGACGGGATGCCTGCGGAATTCGGATTGGTACTGGACGAGGAACGGAGGGGCTTCCAGCGGGCCAGGCTCGCGGTCACGCCAGCCGCGGGCGCGGTAGGCGATCGTGTAGCAGAAGCCGGTCGCCCTCCCCTCGTCGAGCGCCTGGACGATGACATTGGTCACCAGATGCCGGCAGACCAGATCCTGCTCGCGCGCCTCGAGCCAGGCGAGAATGCTCTTTGGCCCCTCATAAGCGCGGCCGAGCATGTTGAGCACGGCATCTTCCGTCCACATTGCGAGGAAGCTCTCGTGCTCGTAGGCGTCGAGCAGGTTTGCGTATGAATAGGTCAGCTTCTCGCAGGCGCGCTCGGCCAGCATCCGATTGAGATCGTCCATCGTGTCCTCTCCTGAGGCGATATCAGCGCGGTACGCGATCGCGGCCGACCAGATCGGCTTCGGCCTCGTAGATGCGCTGGAATGCGTCGAGCAACTGGGGGCGGTCGCTGATGAAATCGAGGTCGCGCAGGCCAAGCGGGTCAATGTCGGGTAGAAGCGCGCGCGCCGCGTCGGGCATGTCCTCGATCGGCATCAGTCCGTCCGAGACGATGAAGTCGAAACCGGTTCTTTCGCGCAGGCCGTCGATATCGATCTCAGCTGCGATCTCTTCCAGCGTCCAGGCGCCGGCTTCGTGCGACCAGCGCATCACGCAGAGTTCGGTGAACAGGAGCGAGGGCGTGTCGCGGGTAGCCGCGCAGGTTGAGACGAAATCGACCTTCTCGACCAACTGCCGCGCCGAATGGACCGGCAGGACGAAATGGACCGCACGCGCGTCAGGCAAGCCGCGGGTGCCGCCGAAAGCCACCTTTGGCAGGGATGGATCGCCGAGGCCGGAAAGATTGGCGTTGGCCCGGCCGTCGACCTGCGCCGGCGTGGCGAGGAGCGCATGCGGTTCGGACTGCGTGTCGAACACGCCGGGAAGCGTCACGCGGGCGTGGGGCCTCTTGTTGAACAGCCAGGGGCGGGCATTCAGGGACAGAATGCCTGCCGGGTCGTAGGCGCCGCCATGCCCCCACAGGCTGAGGCGGCAGCCCAGAAGCTGCTGGGCGAGACGCACGCCGAGCGTCGCCGACGAGGAGGCCGTGAATGCGGTCCCTGCCGGAAGGTGCCTGGCGTGACGGGCGATCGTCCAGGACAGGCGGTCGGCGCGGCTCATGGTTCATCTCCCGCACGTTCGAGCCGGGACAAGGCGATGGCCGACAAATCGGCCGCGCTTGCGCCGGCGGCGGATGCTTCGACGTAGCGTCGCATTGTCGGAAAATCGAGCATGTAGTTCGGCAGGCAGCTTCCCGGCAGCGCGCCTCCGGGCGCGAGGACGACCGCGTCGACGACCGCGCCGATCAGGTGCACGTCGCGATGGCGACGTTCAAGTTCCGCGTCGTCGATCAACCGTTCGGCGGATACGACAACCCGTTTCGCCGCCCGCGCGAGGATGGGATCGAGATAGATGTCGCCTTCGGCGATCGCCCAGCCTTCGGGATGGACCGCTTCGGCATGCAGGATGGCGAGATCGAAGGCCGGTGCGCGGACGGCGAAGGCCTGTTCCGTGCCGAAAAGGGCGGGGGCGGGGGCAATATGGGGATTGACCCTGAGCAGGTCGGTCGCCGGATCCAGGGGAACGACTGCATAGGGGGCCTTTTCGGCGGCGGCACGCCAGGCCGCGAGCTGCGTCCACTCCGACCATTCCTCGAAGTCGACGCCGCCGGATTGCCGCGCCGTCCGGAACAGGGGCGCAAGGCCGAAATGGTCGAGCCCGACATGACAAGCGCAGATCCGCGCCACCTTGCCGGCCGCCAGCAGTACTTCGACGTCCAGCCCACCGGCGAAGGTTTCGAGCGTCAGCCCGCGCACCGGCGAGGCGGCGATTTCGCGCACCAGCGCCATCGGCTTGCGATCCAGGCCGAAGCCGCCGAGTCCGATGCACATGCCGTCCCGCAGAAACGGGCGCAGCGCGCTCGAGGCGTCGGTCAGCTTGCCGAGCGCCGCACGGTCTTTTGTCAGGTTGCCGGTGTCGTCCGCCACGCAATGCTCCGGATGGTTTCCTCGCCCACGGTCTCTTTGCGCCTTTGCCGCTGCCGTGTCGAATACTCTTAGGGACAAATCCGTCACTCGTAAAGATAATGCAACCGACTGGACGGTTGAATATTATTCGAATAGGATCGAGGTGCTGCGACGGGAGGACGGAGTGCGCTTTCCACTGACAGACGATGAAGAGGCGTTCCGCGCAAGCGTGAGCGATTTCTGCGCGCGGGCTCTGCCCCGTTCGCTCAAGGAAAGGGTCGAGGCGGGCGTCGATCTCGATCGCGCCGACTATGTCGGCTGGCAGCAGACACTCGCGGCGGGCGGTTTGCTGTGCGGTGCCTGGCCGAAATCCCACGGCGGCAAGGGTTGGAGCGCGCTCCAGTCCTATCTCTTCGACGAGGAATGCTCGCTGGCCGGGGCGCCCTGGCTGCTACCCTTCGGCGTCAACTATCTCGGGCCGGTGCTGTGCGAATTCGGCAATGAGGAGCAGAAGCGGCGCTACCTTCCCGGTATCCTCGACGCCAGCACCTTCTGGTGCCAGGGCTATTCCGAACCCGATGCGGGCTCCGATCTCGCCTCCCTGAAGACCCGCGCGGTGCGCGACGGCGACCACTATGTCGTCAACGGGCGCAAGATCTGGACGACGATGGCGCATTGGGCCGACCGTATCTTCTGCCTCGTGCGCACGCGGGCCGAAGGCAAGCCTCAGGCGGGTATCTCCTTCCTGCTGATCGACATGAAGGCGCCGGGCGTCACCGTGCGGCCAATCGTGTCGATGGAGGGACGCCATCACCTGAACGAAGTCATTTTCGAGGAGGTGCGCGTGCCTGTCGCGGACCGCGTCGGCGAGGAGAATGCCGGCTGGACAATCGCGAAATTCCTGCTCGGCAACGAGCGGTTGCTGGTGGCCGAGATCGGCAAGCAGAAACGCACGCTGCGGCTGATCCGCGAGGGGCTCGACCATCTGCGCGAAAGCGGTGCGCCGCTGTCCGGCAGGACCTGGGTGCGCGAGCGACTGGCCGAACTCGAAGCGCGGCTGATGGCGCTGGAGTGGACGGCGCTGCGCATCGTGCGCACCGCCGACGGCGGCCCGACGCCGGCTTCCGTCAGTATGCTGAAGATACGCGGCTCCGAACTGGAACAGGCATTGACCGAATTTGCGATGGACGTGCTGGGCCCCGCCGGCCCGCGCTACGACCCGCATATGAAGGCGGGGGACGCCGACCCGGCGGAGGTGAGACGCAACGGGGTGGTCGCGCGGCTGCTCGCGGCACGGGCGGCTACCATCTATGGCGGCTCTAACGAGGTCCAGCGCGGCATCATTGGCCGCAGCCTGCTGGGAGTATGACGACGTGCAGGGTCTGATCTCGAGCGAACAGGACATTTTCGGCGGGTCGGTCAAGCGCTTCGCCGAGCAGGAATATGGTATCGGCCCGTCGCCGCACCGGCTGGCATTCGACCGTGCGCGGCTGCGCCGGCTGGGCGAACTCGGCGTCCTGTCGCTCGCCATTCCGGAGGAAATGGGGGGCATCGGAGGAGCGGTCGAGGCGATGGTCGCACTGGCGGCGCTGGCTCCGTCCCTTGCGCCCGAACCGATCGTTGCAAGTTCGATTCACGCCGCGGCACTCATCGCCGAAGCGGCTCCTTCCGACTTAGCGGCGCCCCTGCTGCAACGCATTGCCGAGGGACAAGCCGTCGCTGCCGTCGCTGACTTGGAAGCTGCGGCGCGCTACGATCGGGCGGCAATCACGATGACGGCCGTCGCCAAAGACGGCTCCTACCTGCTGGACGGCGTCAAGCCGATGGTGCCGTTCGGGGCCGAGGCGGATGTGCTTGTCGTCAGCGCCATCGTCGACGGCGAACCGGCCCTGTTTCTTGTCGATCCGAGGAGCGATGGGGTCACGCGATCGCCACGGCCGCGGATCGACGCTATGCCGGCGGTCGACATCGTGCTGTCGGGTTGTGCAGTGCCCTCTGCGTCGCGTCTGCAGAACGCTCCCGTGCTCCCTGCGCTGGAACGCGCCGCCGACCTCGCCACGGCGGCGCAGATTGCCGAGATGGTCGGCCTGATGGATGCCCTGATCGCCGCGACCGTCGACTATGCCCGCACCCGCAAACAGTTCGGCGTGGCGATCGGCAGCTTCCAGGCGATCCAGCACCGCATGGCCGATATGTGGATCGCCTGCGAGGAGGCCCGCTCGCTGGCAGCGGCGGCGGCGCTGGCCTGCGCTTCAGGCGAACCAGGGCGTGCGCGCACGGTGTCGGCGGCCATGATCACTGCCTGCGACGCGGCGCATCGGGTCGGCAACGAAGCGATCCAGATACACGGCGGCATCGGCATGACCGACGAGTTGGTCGTGAGCCACTGGTACAGGCGCCTGTGGGCGCTGCGCCAGGAGGGCGGCGACCGCCACAGGCACCTCGAGCGACTGGCGAACTGAGGATCTATCGGCGACCAAAGGCAGGACGCCGCCCCTCGCGGAAGGCGGCGACCGCCTCGCGATGGTCGGGCAGCATGCTGGAGGCGACCTCATAGCCGAGTGAAGCTTCGAGGACGGAATCGGCGAGCTGCCTGAGACCGATGTTGACCGACATCTTCGTCCAGCGGATCGCGTGCTGCGCGCCACGGAGAAGCTTATCCGCGAAGCGGGCCACTTCCTCGTCGAGCTTGTCGGACGGCACGACGATGTTGACGAGGCCGATCGCCTCCGCCCGCTCGGCGCCGATCAGGTCGCCGGTCATGAGAAACTGCTTGGCGCGGGAATAGCCGACGAGTTGAGGCCAGATTACCGCGCCGCCATCGCCGGCCACCAGTCCGACGCGGACGTGCGGGTCGCCGATGCGTGCATTCCTGTCGGCGATCACCACGTCGCAGAACAGGGCAAGGGTCGCACCGAGGCCGATCGCGTCGCCGTTCATCCGGCAGATGATGGGCTTGTCGAGATCGAGCAGCGAATGGATGATCCGCCGGCCCTCTATGCCGATGCCGGCCATGCCGCCCGGCGTGTCGAGCAGTGTCTGCATCCAGTTGATGTCGCCTCCGGCGCAGAAGGCCTTGCCGGCGCCGGTCAGCACCACGACATCGGTCTCGTCGTCCTGGCCGACATCGATGAAAATGGTCGACAACTCGGCATGCATCCTGGCGGTGACTGCGTTGAGCGCTGCGGGATTGCTCAGTGTCAGGGTCAGCTTGCGCCCTTCGCGGCTCACTTCGATGGCCTCGTATCGGTCGTAGTTCATGATCCCTCCCGGTCATGTTCCGCCGGCGGGTGGCCGACCTGTTCAGGTGAGTGTCAGGCCGCCGTCGATGACGAGCGTCTGGCCAGTCACGTAGCTTGCGCCATCCGAGGCCAGGAAGGCCACCGCGGCGGCGAGCTCGCTCGGATCGCCCAGCCGCTTCATCGGAATGTCGGTGCGCATCTGCTCCACGATGTCGTCCGGCACGGTCAACGTCAGACCCGAGCGCATCTGGCCCGGCGCGATGGCGTTAACGCGTATGCCGCGGTGCGCCCATTGCGCGGCGAGGTCCCGCGTCAGGTGGATGAGCGCCGCCTTTGTCGTCGTGTAGGGCACGATCTGGGCCCGCTCGGGCGTGAATGATGTCAGTCCCCCGGTCGAGGCGACAAAGATGATCGCGCCCTTGCCCTGCTGGATCATCAGCCTGGCTGCCTCGCGGGCCGCGATGAAGGCGCCGGTCAGGTTCACGTCGACGATTTTGTTCCAGCCGGAGAGCGGAATCGTCTCGGGTGCGCCGGACCATGAGGCGCCGGCATTGTTGACCAGGATGTCCAGCCGTCCGAAGCGCTCCTGCACCGCCGCGACCGCGGCCTTGACCTGCGCTTCGTCGGAGATGTCGCAGGCGAGCGCGACGGTCTCGACTCCGAACGTCGCCGCGATGTCGTCCGCCAGAGCCTGGCACTGGTTCAGTTTGCGGGCCGCCAGGACGATGCTGGCACCCTGGTCCGCAAGCGCCGCCGCCATCGCGCGGGCAAGTTCTCCGTGTCCGCCAAGGATGAGCGCCGTGCGCCCCTTCAGCGAGGCAAGGCCCGCCAAGAAGCCGGGCCTGAATTCGTCACCGTCCGCCATTGCCGTTCCTCGAAAAAGCGGCCCCGCGCAGATATGGCGCGGGGCCTACGGGAGGAAGGGTTCTACCTGCCGATCCACGTCGGCTGACGCTTCTCCAGGAACGCGCTCACGCCTTCCTTGGCGTCCGCCGACTGGTGGACGACGTTGCAGGTCATGGTCTCGAGCGTAATCAGCGATTCCGTATCGGCGTCGAGGCCGCGGTTGATCGCTTCCTTGGTCATCCACATGCAGAACGGGCTCTTGTCGATCAGCGGTTCGCAGAACTTCTCGATCAGCGCGTCGAATTGATCCGGCTCCGAAACATCGTTGACCAGGCCCCATTCGATCGCCTCGGTTCCGCTGAGCAGCTTGCCGGTCAGCATCAGCTCCTTGGACTTGCGCAGACCGATATAGCGCGGCAGGCGATAGATCGGGCCGGCGCCGCCGAACAGCGCACGGCGAATATGGAAATCGCCGATGCGCGCCGTGGTGGTGGCAAGTGCGAAATCGCACGAGATCATAAGCTCGAATCCGCCGGCGACGGCGTAGCCCTCGACCGCGGCGATGGTCGGCTTCTTCATGTTGAAGAAGTGATTGTAAGTGCGGGCCGACTGCTGCGCGAGATCGAGCGAGTCGACGGTGGTGTGCAGGGCGGGGCCGACCAGCTGGCCCAGGTCGGCACCAGCGCAAAAGGTGTTGCCGCGTCCGCGGAAGACGACGACCCTGACGCTCTTGTCCGCTTCGGCCCGGCGGCCGAACTCGCCAAGCAGGTCGAGCACGCGGGGGCTCACGCAATTCTTCACATGCGGGCGGTTGATCCAGATCGTGGCGACAGGACCTTTCACCTCATACTGGACGACATCCTCGGTAACAATCTGGTTCATTTTCCTCTCCTGTGCGTTCCTTGGCGCCTGCTTCGAGGGTCCGAATTAGGCGGAGTTATATGATCGACTGACTAGTCGGTCTATGAATGCCGACAAAGAGACTGGTTGTCAAGTGCGCAGGACGGCAATGATACGTACGGAGACACGCCCGGATTAATTCGACTTTCTGGACGGTTTATAATTTCCCTGTTATCTGTCGGGGTGAAAAGAAGGGAAGGCAGTGTCGGTGAACGATTCAAGCCAAGATCGGGACGGGACGATGATGACCGAAAAGCCGGCGCCGCGAAAACGTGGGCCCAAGGTCGACATCGAACTCACCCGCCAGAGGCGGAGCGACATCGTGCGCGAAGCAGCGCATCTTTTCGACCGGGTCGGCTATCACGGCGTCAACATGGAGATGATCGCGGAAGCGGCCGGCCTGAAGAAGCCGACACTCTACCACTATGTCACGGGCAAGGACGAGATCCTGTTCAACATGCAGGAGTCCATGATCGTGCGCATGCGCGAGAACATGGCCGAACGCGTGCGCGAGGGGCAGGACTGCCTGGCGATCCTGCGGGGCGTTTACGAGGACATATTCACCCAGATGCGGGACTCCCCGGGCACGGTGCGCTCGTTCTTCGAGCATCAGCGCGAAATGAGCGAGGAACAGCAGGCCAAGATCCGCAAGGAAAGGCAGGACTATACCGCACTCGTGATGAAGGTCCTGTCCGATGGAATGGACGCCGGTGTGCTTGTTCGCGGTGATGTGCGGCTGACCGCCCTGTGCTTCTTCGGCATCTGCAACTGGGCTTACCAGTGGTATCGGCCGTCGCGGGACCCCGATCCGGAACTCGTGGCGAGGCAGTGCTTCGAGATCTTCGCGCGCGGCATCGCGGTGCAGCGCTAGTGTTCAGGCGCTAACAAATGATTCCCTTCGGGCCGCAAATCAGTCAGTGTGCGGCCATGAGGAACGACATCTGCATTTACGTGAGCCCGGCGGACCGGGCTCGGCTCGAGCGGCTTGTGGCGAATCGCAACACGTCGCGCAAGGCGGCCTGGCGGGCCGAGATCGTGCTGGCGACGGCGGACGGGCTCGGCACGATGGCGATCATGCGGCGCACGGGGAAGTCGAAGCCCGCCGTGTGGCGCTGGCAAGAGCGTTACATCGAGGCCGGCGTCGACGGGCTGTTGCGCGACAAGACGCGGCCGGCGCGCAAGAAGCCGCTCTCGGTGGAGGTGAAGCTCGCCGTGCTGACCAAGACGGCGCAGGAGCGGCCGCCGGGCGGCGGCACGCACTGGAGCGCGCGGACGATGGCCAGGACGGTCGGCATCAGCCACAGGAGCGTGCAGCGCATCTGGGCGGAGGCGGGCTTGAAGCCGCACCTGGTGACCACGTTCAAGCTGTCGAATGATCCGAAGTTCGCCGAAAAGGTGACCGACGTCGTCGGCCTCTATCTCAACCCGCCGGACAAGGCGCTGGTGTTCTGCGTGGACGAGAAGAGCCAGATCCAGGCGCTCGACCGCACCCAGCCCGGCCTGCCGATGAAGAAAGGCCGCGCCGGCACGATGACCCACGACTACAAGCGCCACGGCACGACCACGCTGTTCGCCGCGCTCGACGTGAAGACTGGCGCGGTGATCGGAGAATGCCAGCCCAAGCATCGGGCCAAGGAGTTCATCCGTTTCCTCAGAACCATCGACCGCAACACACCGAAGTCCTTGGACGTGCACCTGATCGTCGACAACTACTCCACCCACAAGACCCAGGCGGTGAAGGACTGGCTCGCCAAGCATCCGCGCTTCAAGCTGCACTTCATCCCCACGTCGTCGTCCTGGCTCAACCAGGTGGAGCGCTTCTTCGCCGAGATCACGAGGAAGCGCATCCGGCGCGGCGTCTTCACGAGCGTCGCCCAGCTCGAGACCGCTATCTGCGACTATCTCGACGCGCACAACGCCGACCCGAAGCCCTTCGTGTGGACCAAGAGCGCCGATGTCATCCTCGCCAAAGTCCACCGCGCCCGCGCTACTCTTGACGCCGCCAAGAGCAGGAACCAAGCGTTGGAGTCGGAACACTAGCATGCTGCTCAAGGACAAGATCGTACTCGTGACAGGCGCCTCGGGCGCCCTGGGCAGCGCGATCGTGGCGGCGGTGCGGGAACAGGGTGGGACGCCGTTCGCCACCGATCTCAAACCGGACGGCTCGATCGACGCCGCGCACGACGTCACGTCCGAAGCCAGCTGGAGCGAGGTATGCGCTGAGATCGACAGGCGGCACGGCCGGCTCGACGGACTCGTCAACAATGCCGGCATCATTCATGTCGGCAATGTCGAGACGACGGACCTTGCCGCGTTCCGCAATGTGATGTCGGTCAATGTCGACGGCCTGTTTCTCGGCTGCAAGCTGGCCTGGCCGCTCCTGCGCAAGAGCACCGCCGCGTCGATCGTCAATGTCAGTTCGACGGGCGGGCTGGTCGGAAGTGCCGACCACATCGCCTACACGGCGTCGAAGGGTGCCGTCAGGATCCTGTCCAAATCGGTCGCCTTGCACGGAGCCCGCTTCGACCCGGTGATCCGGTGCAACTCGCTTCACCCCAGCCTGATGGCCGGCAACATGGCCGACACGATCGTTGCAGACATCAGAAACCCGGCCCTGACGGCGGAGAGCGTCGCGGCGGCCCGCAACCCCATGCGCCGGCTGGCGCTGACGTCAGAAGTGGCGGGCGCGGCGGTCTTCCTGCTGTCTTCACTGTCCGGTTTCGTCACCGGTAGTGAGCTGGTCAGCGACGGCGGACTGACGGCCATCTGACATAAATTATAAACAACCGACTAGACGGTTGCCTTTTTATTGCGTAGGAATCTCCCCGATCATTGGTTGCGATTACGGGGGAGGCCCAGTCGATGTTCGAGTTCTCCGAACGGTCCCTAGACCTGCAAAGGCGCGTCAAGGCGTTTATGGAGGAGCACGTCTATCCGGCCGAGAGCGTCTACAAGGCGCAGCAGGCGGAACTCGCGGACCGCTGGGACAGTCCCGCCATCATGGACGAGCTCAAGCGGCGCGCGAAGGAAGAAGGGTTGTGGAACCTGTTCCTGCCGGAGAGCCATGACGGCGCCGGCCTGACCAACCTGGAATATGCGCCGCTGTGCGAGATCATGGGGCGTTCCTACATCGGCCCGGAGGTCTTCAACTGCTCGGCGCCTGACACCGGCAACATGGAAGTGCTGGAGCGCTACGGCACGGACGAGCACAAGGAGCGGTGGCTCAAGCCGCTGCTGGACGGCGAGATTCGTTCCGCCTTCTCGATGACCGAGCCCGCCGTCGCGTCTTCCGACGCCACGAACATCAGCCTTTCCTGCGTTCGCGATGGCGATCACTACGTGCTCAACGGGCGCAAGTGGTGGACGTCCGGCGCCGGCGACAACCGCACCAAGATCCTCATCGTCATGTGCAAGTCCAACCCGGACGCCGCGCGCCACCAGCAGCATTCCGTGATCCTGGTGCCGAAGGACACTCCGGGCGTGCGCCTGATCCGCTCGCTGAAAGTGTTCGGATACGAGCACATTCCCTGCGGCCATTTCGAGATCGAGTACAAGGACGTGCGGGTGCCTGTCGGGAACATGCTGCTCGGCGAGGGACGGGGCTTCGAAATCGCGCAGGGCCGTCTCGGCCCCGGCCGCATCCACCACTGCATGCGGATGATCGGCGTGGCCGAGCGGGGACTCGAATCAATGATCGCCCGCGCCCGCCAGCGTGTCGCCTTCGGCAAGCCGCTGGCGGACCAGGGAATGGTGCGCGAGGCGATCGGCCTGTCGCGCATCGAGATCGACCAGGTGCGTCTGCTCACGCTGCACGCGGCGAACATGATGGACAAGGTTGGCAACAAGGCCGCCCGCAGCGAGATCGCCCAGATCAAGGTCGCGGCGCCGAACATGGCCTTCCGCGTGCTCGACCGCGCGATACAGGTGCATGGCGCCGCCGGCGTCAGCGAGGATTTCGGTCTCGCCGACGCGTGGACGTTTGCCCGCGCGGTCCGGCTGACCGACGGTCCGGACGAGGTGCATCTCGCCGCGATCGCCAAAATGGAACTCGGGCGTGACCTTCCGGCAAAGCCGTGGTGAACGGGCGGCACGCAAGATGAGCCTCGCCGACGAAACGACTCCAATCCGCAGCGGCCATGAGTTCGAGGTCGCGCGTCTGCTCGACTACCTGGCGCCGCACATTCCCCAACAGCAGGGCGCAGCGAGCGTCACACAGTTTCGCGGCGGCCAGTCGAATCCGACCTTCCTGATCCAGTCGGATGACCGCGTCTGGGTGCTGCGCAAGAAGCCGCCGGGCGTGCTGCTGCCATCGGCGCACCAGGTCGAGCGCGAGTACCAGGTGATGAAGGCGCTGGCCGGAACGGACGTTCCCGTGCCGCGCATGATCGTCCTGTGCGAGGACGCGTCCGTCATAGGCACACCCTTCTACGTGATGGAAGGCATCGAAGGCCGGGTGATCCGCGACCTGACGCTGCCCGGTCTGTCGCCGGGCCAACGCCGCGCCGTCTACGACGTCCAGGCCGAGACCCTGGCCAGACTGCACACGGTCGACTGGCGGGCCGTCGGCCTCGAGGGCTTCGGCAAACCGACCGGTTACGTCTCCCGCCAGGTCGCGCGCTGGACCAAGCAGTACGAGGTGACGCGGACCCACGAGATCGCCTCGATGGACAAGGTGATGCCGTGGCTCGCCCGCAACATCCCCGAAGGCGACGAGGCGGCGATCGCGCATGGCGACTTCCGGCTGGAGAACATGATCCTGCACCCAACCGAGCCCAAGGTGCTGGCAGTGCTCGACTGGGAACTGGCGACGATCGGCCACCCGCTGCCCGACCTAGCCTACAATTGCCTGCCGTACCGCGTCGATCCGGATTTCCCCGGTATCGGCGGCCTGCGCGACCTGGACTATGTGGCGACGGGCATCCCGAGCGAAGCCGACTATGTCGCCACCTATTGTGCCGCGGCTGGGCGCAAGGGCATCGACCATTGGCACTACTATCTGGCCTTCTCGCTGTTTCGCACGGCGGCCATCCTGCAGGGCGTCTACAGCAGGGCGCTTCAGGGGACCGCCTCGAACGCCAATGCGCTCGAGGTCGGCAAGCTCGCCGCGCAGGCGGCGGACATGGCCTGGGAACAGACCCGTCTCGACGGGCGCAACTAAGGGACTTGAATCATGCCAGCCGCCGTCATCGTATCCACCGCCCGCACTCCTATCGGCCGCGCCTATCGCGGAGCCTTCAACGCTACCTCAGCGCCCTCGCTTGCGGCGCATGCGATCGGCCATGCAATCCAACGCGCGGGGATAGCGCCGGACGAGGTGGAGGACGTCGTCCTCGGCTGTGCGCAGCAGCAGGGTACCAGCGGCTTCAACGTCGCCCGGCAGGCATTGATCCGGGCGGGATGGCCGGTCCAGGTGGCCGGTACGACCGTCGATCGCCAGTGCGGGTCGGGGCTGCAGGCGATCGCAAACGCCGCGCGTGCCATTGCGCTCGACGGCGTTCCCATCGCGGTCGCCGGCGGCGTGGAATCGATCAGCCTGGTGCAGAACGAGCACTACAATCTCTTCCGCTGGAATGATGAGGACATCCTGCGCGACAAGCCCGCGCTCTACATGCAAATGATCGACACCGCCGAGACCGTCGCGGCGCGCTACGGGATCTCGCGCGAACGACAGGACGCCTACAGCCTCGCCAGCCAGAAGCGCACGGCCGATGCGCAGGCGGCTGGCCGTTTCGACGCCGAGATTGTCCCGATGCAGGCGACGATGTCGGTCGCCGACAAGGCGACAGGAGCCGTGAGCCAGCGCGAGACCGTTCTGTCGAAGGATGAAGGCAACCGCCCTGACACCACGGCCGAGAGCCTTGCCGGGCTCAAGACGGTGCGCCAGGACGGCACCATCACGGCGGGCAATGCCAGCCAGCTGTCGGACGGCGCCAGCGCCTGCGTGCTGATGAGCGAGGCGGAGGCGGAGCGCCGCGGCGCCGAGCCGCTCGGCGTCTTCCGCGGTCTGGCGGTCGCCGGCTGCGAGCCGGACGAGATGGGCATCGGGCCGGTCTTCGCCGTACCGCGCCTGCTCGAACGGCATGGCCTGACGATCGATGACATCGGCATCTGGGAGCTGAACGAGGCGTTTGCGGTGCAGGTCCTCTACTGTCGCGACCGGCTCGGCATTCCCGACGAACTGCTCAATGTCGACGGCGGCGCGATCTCGATCGGCCATCCGTACGGCATGAGCGGCGCCCGGATGGCGGGTCATGTGCTGATCGAAGGCAAGCGCCGCGGGGCGCGCTACGGCGTCGTCACCATGTGCATCGGCGGCGGAATGGGGGCTGCCGGTCTGTTCGAGATATTGTAGCGAGAGGCGCAGCGATGACCACGCAGGCCGACACGACCGAACTCTCAGGCGAGCCCGACTGGTACGCGGAGGGCTCATGGCGTTCCGAACCATTGTGGGCGAGCTTTGTCTCCGCCGCGCAGGGGCCGGGCCGAGCCGCCACGGTGCGGGAAGGCGACCATGTCCTGACATTGCCCGAACTCCTGGCGCGTGCGCAGCGCATAGCCGGAGGCCTTGCTGCGGCAGGCGTCCGGCCGGGTGCCGCCGTCATCGTCCAAGCGCGCAATTCGATCGATGCCTTTGCCTCGCTGCTTGCCTGCTATTCCCAAGGCTTCGTCTCGATTCCGCTGCCGCCGATGTTCTCGCCCGCGCAGATCTGCGCCGTGGCCGACAGCGCTGCGGCGGAGGCGCTGATCCTGCTTGAGGACAACACCGGCCCGACGATCACGCACGTGCTCGCCAATTCGCCAACGGTGAAAGCGGCCTTCGTCGTGGATGCCGATAGCGCGGGCGATCATGCCAAAGTTCGTCCGTGGACGAACTGTCTCGCCGCTGCGCCCCTGGCCGCAAATCCGCCGTCGCCCGACGCGGACGCGATCGTGCTCTACTCCTCGGGTTCGACCGGGGCGCCGAAGGGCGTCGTCCACAGCGGGAATTCGCTGCGCTTCGCGGCCGAGGCACTGGCCAGGTTCCACAAGGTCGGCCCTTCGGACCGGGTGCTCGTCGCCCTGGAGTTCGGCTTCGTCGGCGGCACCGTGCTGGGCGCGATGCTGGCCTTCCTCGCCGGGGCTTCCACCGTGCTCATGCGCAAATGGGATGTCGAAACCTGCCTCTCCATCATCGAGCGCGAACGCATCACCTACACGCTGCTGATGCCGACACACTGCTACGACGCGCTGATCCGGGACGACCTCGACAGCTTCGATCTCAGCTCGCTCAGCCGCGCGATCCTGGCGGGCGCAAGCGCCGATCAGCGGCGCAAGGCGGCAGGCCTGTTCTGCGGCGTGCCGCTCCCGATGTACGGCATGTCGGAATCGATGGGACATTGCACGTGCGCACCCGGCGACGCCGACTCCGGCCTGTTCGGCTCGGACGGCCGCACGCTGCCGGGAACCGAGATGAAAGTGCTCGACGAACATGGCCGGCCGGTTGGGCCGGGCGAGGTCGGCAACGTCTTCCTGCGGGGGCCCAACCGCCTGCGGCGATATCAGGCGCGACCCGATCTCACGGCGCGGGCAATCGATCCGGAGGGCTGGTTCGCGACCGGCGACCGCGGCCGGCTCGACGGGGGCGGCTTCCTGACCTTCGTCGCGCGCGCGTCCGAGATGATCCGGCGCGGTGGCATCATGATCCAGCCGGCGGAGATCGAACTGGCGCTGGGCACGCATCCGGCGATCGCGGAACTCTCCGTCGTCGGCGTCCCGGACGACCGGCTGGGCGAGCGGGTCTGCGCCTGCGCGCGGCTGAAGCCCGGCCATGCGCTCGATCTAGAGGAAATTCGCGCGCATCTGCAGAGAGCTGGCCTGCCACGCTATCAGTGGCCGGAGTTCCTGCTGCTGTTCGAAGCTTTCCCGCGCACGCCGTCGCTAAAAGTGCGCCGTGCCGACCTAGCCGCCGAGGCGCGGTCCCGCCTTGTGGCCGAGAAAGACTGACCGATGAATATCGCGGCCGTGCGATCTGCGACGCACGTCAGGCTTGCCGCGAGGCCTCTGGGTCAGCCGAGGCGCGAGGATTTTCATATCGCCACAGCCCCTATCGCTATTCCAAACGAGGGCGAGATCCTTGTGGAGACGACCTATCTTTCGCTCGATCCGGCGTTGCGGCCTCGCATGAACGAGGTCTCGGCCTACGCCGGGGCCGTTCCGCTCAACGCCACTATCCCGTCGCCGGCCTTGGGTGTGGTGCTGGAATCGCGCAGTCCGCTGCACCGGCCCGGCGACCATGTGTTCGGCATGTTCGGCTGGCAGAGCCATGCCACCGTGCAGGGTTCGGAGGCGCGGCGCATCGATCCGGAACGCGCGGCGCTGCCGCGGTGGCTGAGTCTGCTCGGTCTATCATCCTTCACCGCCTATGTCGGCCTGGTCGAACTGGGCCGCCCAAAGCCGGGCGAGACAGTGGTGGTTTCGGCCGCGGCCGGCGCGACCGGGGCCGCGGTTGGCCAGATCGCAAAGATCCTGGGCGCTCGTGCGGTCGGTATAGCCGGGGGAGCCGCAAAATGTCGCGCCGTCGTCGATGCCTATGGTTTCGATGCATGCGTCGACTACAAGGCGGCGGATTTCCTGGAGCAGCTCGATGCCGCATGTCCTGACGGGGTAGATGTCGGCTTCGAGAATGTGGGCGGCGACATCCTGCGCGCCGTCTACGACCGCATGAATCAGGACGGGCGCGTGATCGTCTGCGGTCTGGTCTCGGAATACAGCCGCGACGACGGCTTCCTGCCTGGTCCCAGCCTCTGGCCCGCCGTCTACAAATCGCTGCGGATCGAAGGCTTCCGGGCTTCCCGCTATTTCGACCGGATTCCGGAGTTCGTGTGCAAGGCGCTGGAATGGTCGCAAGCTGGCCTGTTCACGCACTGCGAACATATCACCGAGGGGATCGAGAACGCTCCCCAAGCCTTCATCGACATGTTGGCCGGGCGCCATTTCGGCAAGGCGATGGTCAAGATCTGAGTCACATATCTCACGGCTTCGAGAGTTCGTTGTTTGGCAAGAGCAAACGCAGGGTCGCGTGCGAGAAGAAGGTCAGGCAAGGCAGAGAAGCCCTGCGGCCGCGTCTGGATGCCACAAACCCCCATGGCCCACGATGGGCCGCGCGCGGTCGAACAAGCCCTCGAAGTCCTTCGTCTTCCAGGTGGCTATCCGCGAGGATCGACGATCCCAAGCAGCGTCCCATAGGCGCGATGGGTGGGTTTTACCACAACCGCGGGCACTCGCCGCACAAGGGGGTATGAGCTGCTGAGGATTGACGGGCACGAGTGAGGTATCAGTGCCCATTTCTGGTCTGAAATGGCGGAGCGGGAGGGATTCGAACTGGACTTACGTCGAAAAGCTAGGCCGCTAACCGCGGAACAGCCACCTCAACCAATCGCAGGAATCGGGTGTTGCGAGTCCCCGCAACCAAACCGATCGCAAACGGCCCGCCTTCCCGGCGGGCCGTTTGCGTTTGAACTGGTCGATAGGTGTTCCTGCGGTAAGCCTACGGTGGCGCGCTCGCGGAACGTCGCACCATCGTCCCGTCGACGGTTTCGCAGCGGATTGGAATCGCGGAAAAGGTGTAGCGCACCCGGTCCCGATCGGACGGGAAGCATGGCACGGCAAGGCACAGGTCCTGCCTGCGACGCTGCCCGCCAAGCGCTTATGGCGCCGGCCGCGTGAACAGCATACGGAACAACTCCTCCGAACGCCGCAGGCCTTCGTCGGTCAGAACCACCGACTTCGCCTTGTTTGCCGGATTCATGATCAACCCCTTCTCGTACAAGCGATCCAGGACGTCCCAATCCAGCCCCCTCCAGGCGCGCCTGTCATCATGCAACGTCAACCAAAGCAGACCCAGGGCCGCATCATCGATTCTGTCGTTGTCGATCTCCATGCAAACCCTCTACGCGAAAAGCGGTGCCGCCCGCAGCCCTCGCCGGATGTTCGCCCAAATCCTGGCAACTCGGCAGCGCAGAATATTCCAGCAGCCCAGGCCATACCAGCGGTCGATGAAATCGGCCGCCGGAGGCGACGAAGGTGCGTTCGCGCCCCTTTGGCTCGAAAGCCGGGCAGGCAGGATGGGCCACATGTCCCGGAACGAGCGCTGAGCATCATCCGGGCGCGGCCGGATAGGCCAAGCCTGGTCCTGGACGCGGCATGTCAGCTCAGCGTCCTCGCGTCATCCCTGTCGATCAACTGTTTTCTGCCGCTGCATGGTAAGCCGCCAGCAGGTTGCCCCAGCCGCGTTCGGACTCGAAGACTTCGCGCGCCGTCCCGGCCTCCTCGCCCATGTTTTCGAGGAGCCGGTGCTCGAGGTCGACCCGAGTGCTCTCGCCGCCGAGCGCGGTGAAGCGAACATCGACCTCCGTCAACAGATTGGGATCGAACTGCCAGTTCATGCCGATCCGCCAGGCAAGAAGCACCCGCGTCGGAGGCTCCCATGCCAGCACCTCGCCCCACTGGCACTCGCTGCCGTCCTCGCCGATCTCATACCAGCGCCCGCCGGTCCTCTGCTCCATGATCGCGTTCTTGATCGGCGACTTTCCGATCGAATGCGTGGCCGGCCACCATCGGCCGAACCCTGCGGTGAACACATCGAAGGCGCGCGCGATCGGCGCGTCGACCGTCACGGATTTCTTCACAGGCGCCGGCTTGATCACGACAGTCATGGCTTCTCCTCCTGAGTCAGGTTGATTTCCCGTTGGAAGGCTTCCAGGGCATCGCCCCACATGCGGTCGATCCATGCACGCATCAGCCCAAGTCCATGCGGGTCGAGGTGATAGATATTGCTGGCCCCGCGCGCCTCGGCCCGAACGAGGGTGGCTTCCCGGAGCACCTTGAGGTGCTGCGAGACTGCCGGCTGCGACACCGGCAGCAGGTGGGTCAGTTCCGCGACCGAACGCGGTCTCTCTGCGAGCAGTTCAAAAACCCTGCGCCTTGTGGGGTCGGCCAGCGCCACCATGCCTGCATAATCATAATTCATAGCTTATGATAAGCACATACTTATTATGTGCGCAAGGCGTATATGAGAGTCCTGATATATGTATGGTTCCCGCGCGGAAATATACCGAGCCAGGGGATTGATATATCAGAACCGGGCCGCATATCCTCGCCCGACGCGGGGCGCTTCCGCCCTATCGCGGCTTCCTTCCCTGCTCGACTCTTTTGCGATCTTTTGGCCGCCACGGCCTCGAAGGGACGCGTCATGTCGAGCGCCGCGCACCTCCTGGAAATCATCGAGGACCGGTACGAGAGGCGGTCCACCATCGTCACCAGCCAGGTGCCCGTCGATCACTGGTACGACATGATCGACATCCGACCATTGCCGATGCCATTCTCGACCGCCTCGTGCACAACGCTTACCGCATCGAACTCAGCGGCGAGGGCATGCGAAAGCGGCGCTCCGCGACCACTGCGGAAACGACCCTGGCTTGACCGCGAACTGCGTTCCGGCCAAAACTCCAAACGGCCCATAGGCACGCCGACTGTCCGGCTTCAGATCGGAATCACCGTCCAGCATCACTGGAATACGCGCTCAGCCCAAGGCTTTCTATTTCCAGTCAGTGGACAGCGTCCAAGCCGATCAAAGGAAGCAGAAGGAGCGGTGGAGCCGGGCACCCGCCGGAATGGCCAATGAGCCGTGATCGCGCGCCCCGCGCAGGCTGGGCCGCTCGTCCGTTCTGACCGCGCCGCGCACCTGCCCCGGTCCGTCAGGCCTTGACGACCGCCGGAAAGGCATCGGGCCAGTAGTGGGAGTCCGGCAGCTGCCTCGCCCCGAACACCGCCTGGCCCACACGCACGGTCGTCGCGCCCTCCTCGATGGCAATCTCGAAATCCCCGGACATGCCCATGGAGAGTTCGGCGAGCGCCCCACTCTGCGGCGCGTCCTGCCGGGCCCGGTCGCGGACGGCGCGCAGCACACGAAAACAGCGGCGCACCTCATCCAAGTCAGGCGTGAAGCGCGCCAGCGTCATGAAGCCGTGTGGGCGAAGCGCGTCGAAGCGGGCGAGATCGGAAAGGAAGCCCGGTACCTCTTCCGGCGCGAGGCCGTATTTGCTGGCCTCGCCGGACGTGTTCACCTGAACCAGAACGTCGAGCCCGCGGCCGAGATGCTGCAGGCGCTTCTCCAGCGCCACGGCGAGCGACAGCCGGTCGAGCGACTGTACCTCGTCGGAAAAACGCAGCACGTCCTTGACCTTGTTGCTCTGCAGATGGCCGATCATGCTCCAGCGGACGCGCTCGCCGGCGAGCGCTTCGGCCTTGCCCCATCCTTCCTGGACCTTGTTCTCGCCGAGATCCCGCTGGCCGGCGGCAATCGCTTCGCGCACCCGCTCGGGCGGCACGGTCTTGGTCACGAGGACCAGCCGCACCGCGTCGGGAGTGCGGCCTGAGCGCGCCGCCGCATCGCCGATCCGGCCACGCAGCCTGGTCAGATTGTCGGCAATGCTGCTCATGGCTTTATTTCCGTCGTCCTTCCGCATCGCCCGTTTCAGGCATCCAGCCCTTCGAGCCATTCCGTGAACATGGCGCGCGCCGCCTTGCGCAGCGCGGGACCGAAACGGGCCGCATCGGCGCGGATGGTGCGTGGGTCGATGCCTGATGCCGCAAGCTCGGCCGCGTGGCCGATCAGCCAGCGCTCCAGGCCCGTGCAAGCCTGCGCCTCGGCATGGAACTGCAGGGCAAGTACGTTTGGGCCCAGCGCGAAGGCCTGGTTCGCACAGGCAGCCGTCGCCGCGAGATGAGACGCTCCGTCGGGGATGGCGAAGGCATCGCCGTGCCAGTGCAGCACCGCGGTGCCTTCGAGATGCCGAAGCGGACCGGCGCTACCCGCCGCCGTCAGGGCAAGCTCCGAAAAGCCGATTTCCTTGAGGCTGGTGGGCGCCACCCGGGCGCCGAGCGCCGCGGCGATCAGCTGGGCGCCCAGGCAGATGCCGAAGGTCGGGCGTCCGGCGGCGAGCCGCATTGCCAGCATGTCCTTCTCGAGGTCGAGGAAAGGATAGGCGTCGGCGTCATAGACCCCGACCGGGCCGCCAAGCACCACGAGCAGGTCCGGCCTCAGCGGATCGATGGCCGACAGATCGACCACGCCGACGTCGTGATAAAGAAGCTTGTAGCCTGCCCCGGCCAGGACCGCCTCAAGCGTGCCGAGATCCTCGAAATGGACGTGCCTGATCGCTACCGCCGTCTTCATCGCTCGCCCCTGCCGTCAGCGCAGCGCCGACAGGTCCGCCCCGTGATTGATGTGATAGAAATTGCCGTCGATCACGAAGGCCGGAACCGACCTGACGCCGGCCGCCTGCGCCTCGGCGATGCGTGTCTTGTCCTGCCCGAGATGGACCACATCGACATCGTAGAATTTGCTGTCCAGTGCGGTGGCAAAACGGCGTTCCGCATCGACGCAGACGGCACAACCAGCATGGTGGAAGACGGCTTTCTCGGCCATTTCAAATCCTCCTTGGGTTTTCCGCGGCGGGCTTGCCGCGGCACAGGCAACATGCGATAGCCCTTCGCCGGCTGGTCCAAAAGGTCCGGTTTCGCCAAACGAGGTAGGCCGGTTTGATCAGGGGCAATGCCATCGCGATCGAGCTGAAGGGAGACGGCAGGCAGGCCGTGTTCCTCGAGCTCGCCGCCGCGATCGTGACCGAAATCGAGCGGGGCCGGCTGAAGCCGGGCGATCCGCTCCCCGGGACGCGTGGGCTGGCGAGAAGCCTTGGTCTCAATCGCAATACGGTGGACGCCGCCTATCACGAGCTTCTCATGCAAGGTTGGCTGGTCGCCGAACCGTCGCGTGGCACCTTCGTCGCGCATGACCTGCCCGAGCTGAGCGCGGCTGCGGGGCGCGGGCGCCGCGCGGTCCCAGTGGAAACAAGGGCCACGACGCCGAGGCCGACGATCAACTTCTGCGACGGGTCGCCCGATCCGAGGCTGCTTCCATCGGCGGATCTCGCCCGGGCGTTTCGTCGGGCGCTCGCCGCACCGGCTTTCCTCGCAGCCGGGTCCTATGGCGATGTCAGGGGCAGCCCTGCGCTCCGGCAGGCCCTGGCCGGCTATCTTGGGGATGAGCGCGGGCTCGTCATCTCGGCCGACGAGGTGCTGGTCACGCGCGGCAGCCAGATGGCGCTCTTTCTCGCGGCCAGTGCCGCCCTGGAGCCCGGGCAGACGATCGCCGTCGAAGTCCCGGGCTATCCGCTGGCCTGGGCGGCATTCCGCGCCGCCGGGGCACGGATCGTCGGAATTCCGGTCGACGGCGGCGGCCTCGATATCGGGCGGCTGTCGGAGCTTGCGCTGAGTGAGCCGGGGCTGAAGGCCGTCTACGCCACGCCGCATCACCAGTATCCGACCACGGTGACGCTCGGCGCCGGCCGTCGGCTGAAGCTGATGGAGATCGCCCGTCGCCATGGCCTCACCGTCATCGAGGACGACTATGACCACGAATACCGCTTCGACGGTCGTCCCGTCCTGCCGCTCGCCGCACGTGCGGACCAGGAGCTTCGCGTGGTCTATGTCGGCTCGCTTTCCAAATTGCTCGCACCAGGCATAAGGGTCGGCTACGCGGTGGCGAGCGGTGCCCTCCTGCAGCGCATGGCGGATCGGCGCGAGGCGATCGACCGGCAGGGCGACCAGCCGCTGGAACAGGCGCTCGCCGCGCTGATCGAGGATGGAACGATGCGCCGGCATGCGCGCAAGGCGCGGCGCATCTATGCCGAGCGGCGGGCCTGTCTGGCCGGGCTGCTGACGGAGGCGCTCGGCGACAAGGTGTCCTTCACAGTTCCCGCCGGCGGTCTGGCGCTCTGGCTGCGGCTGGAGCAAGGCCTGAGCGCCGAGAGCTGGGCGGGCAAGGCTGCAGCGCTCGGCCTCTCCGTCATGCCGGGCATCCGCTTCGCTCTCGATCCGGCCAATCCGCCGGAAGCCTTCCGCGTCGGTTTCGGCAGCCTGAACGCAACTGAGCTGAAGCACGCCGTCGAGCTGCTCGCAAGCGCCTGTCCCTGAGCCGCGTCTCCCGAAGGAGTGCAGCGGTTCCGGGAAATGACATGGGCGCGCGGGGCCTGTCAGCTCCTGACAGACTGCTGTCAGGAGCGGTGTGCGATAGTGCTGCCGTAACGTCAGGGAGACTTGTCATGAACGCTTTGAATCCGATCGGGATCGCCCGCGACTATTTCCACCGGATAAGGCGGATGCGCGAGGAGATTCGCACCGAGCAGCTCATCAGCTCGCTGCCCAGGGAAATCCGCAAAGACATCGGCTGGCCAGACGCCTATGCCGCCCGTCGCGCACGGCGCGCCTGAGCGGAACGGGATGCCGGCCATGGCGTCGAAGACAATCGGCTTCGTCTTCATCGATCGCTTCGCCGATTGGGAATACGGTCTGCTGGCCGCGTCCGCGGTCGAGTGGTTCGGCGCCAGCACCCTTTCGCTTTCGCCTTCCGGAGAGCAGGTGGTGTCGGCGAGCGGTTTCCGCCTCGTCCCGGACCTGTGTCTCGATGCCGGCGAGAATCGCGATCTCGACGCAATCGCGGTGGTGGGCTCCGAACTGTGGCCGACCGCCGAGGCGCCCGACATATCGGCGCTTATCAAGGCCGTCGTCGCGCGCGGCGGAGTCGTCGGCGGTATCTGTGCCGGCACCCTGCCGCTGGCGCGCGCCGGCCTGTTCGCCGCGGCCCGCCACACCAGCAACGGTCGTTCCTGGCTACTGGAGAAGCTACCGGGCTATGCGGGCGCCGCGCTATACCAGGACGTGCCGCATGCCGTCGCCGACAGGAACGTGGTGTCTGCGCCCGGTTCCGCACCTGGAACCTTTGCGCATCGATATCTTGAGACGCTGTTTCCGGAAGAAGAAGCGCAGCTCGCGCACATGCCGACCATCTTTGCCAGGGAGTACGTCTCCCGCCAATCCTCCTGACAGAATGCTGTCAGGAGGATCATGCGACAGATGCAGTCCGAAGAGGAGACCATGCGATGACGTCATACGTGCCCGCCCGCGCATCGGCCTGGTTCGAGATACCGGTGCGCGACCTCGATCGGGCGCGCGCGTTCTACGGCGCCGTGCTGCAGACCGAGATCCCCGTCATCGAGGGTGATCCCAATCCGATCGCCATCTTTCCGAGCGAGGACGAGAAACTGGCCGGTCATCTCTATCCGGGCAAGCCGGCCGGGGACGGGACGGGGCCCACGGTCCACCTTTTCGTCGCCGCGCCGCTCGAGAGCGCCATGGAACGCGTGAAGGAGAATGGCGGCCAGGTGGTTTCGCCGATCCTTGCTGTGCCTTCAGGCAGTTTCGTCTATTGTATCGACCCCGACGGCAACAGCTTCGGGTTGTTCGTCTGAGCGGCGGAGCCGGATTCCGGCCGAAGTCGAAGGCTTTTGACCATGAAGAGCTGGACCGAAAAGTTCAACGCGCCGGCCCGTGTAGAGATCAAGCCGGCGCCGATGAGCATCGCCGGCATGAAGGCGGGCGAGATCATGCTCGTGCCCACGCCGAAACTGGTCGACGAGTTCATGCGCTCCATTCCGCGGGGTAGCCATGTCGACGTCAAGGCCATGCGCAAGATGCTGGCCGAGCGTCACGATACCGAGGTGACCTGCCCGATCTACACCGGCTACCATCTGCGGACCGTCGCGGAGGCCGCGCATGAGGCTCTTGAGCGCGGCGCGCCTCTCGAAGATATCACGCCATTCTGGCGCGTGCTCGACGCCGCCACACCGACAACCGGGCGTCTCTCCTTCGGTGCCGAGTTCGTGCATCAGAGACGCCGTGAAGAGGGCCTGCCCGCATGAGACGCGCCGACCGGCTGTTCCAGATCGTCCAGCATCTGCGTGGCGGGCGCCTCGTCACTGCGCAGAAGCTCGGTGTGTGGTTGGAGGTTTCCGAACGCACGATCTATCGCGACATCGCCGATCTCCAATCCACCGGAGTGCCGATCGATGGCGAAGCGGGCGTAGGCTACATGATGAGGGAGGGTTTCGACCTTCCGCCGCTTATGTTCACAAGGGATGAGATCGTCGCCCTGGTCGCCGGCGCCCGCATGGTGCGCGCTTTCGGAGGGGCTGCAATGGCGCGCGCCGCCGAGGAGGCGCTGGTCAAGATCGGCGCGGTCCTGCCGGACGCCGAGAAGGACCGTATCGCCCGCACCGAGATCCACACGCCGATGTGGGTGGTGACCGACGCCGATCGCGAGGCCATCGACCTGATCGAACGGGCCGTCGAGAAACGCGACGTGCTGGAACTCGACTACAGCGACGAGGCAGGGCGCGGCACGGCCCGCGAGGTGCGGCCGCTCGGCCTGTGGTTCTGGGGTAAGGTCTGGACGCTGATCGCCTGGTGCGAAATGCGTAATGATTTCCGGGCCTTCCGCATCGACCGCATCGGTTCGGTCAAATGCGCCGGACGCACCTTCCGCCCGGAGCGCGGCAAGATGCTCGCGGACTATTATCGCAGCCTAGAGCGGGGCGAGGGGCCTGATCAGGCGCAGCGCCGCACCTAGCGTTGCGCCCTTCCTATCCTGCGAGGCCGGGCGACCCTTCGCCGGTCGGGAGAGAAGCGCACAGTCGACACGACCTCCGGCCGTTGGTGTGAGGGGCGGCACGACGGTCAAAGGTTGGAACCTATCGCATCACTTCTTGCTGCCCCGCCTGCTTTTCCATTGACGACAGGGCCGGCCTCGCCGATTTTCTGACGGATCATTTCAACTTCGAAAAGTGCGTCCGGCCAGTCCGTTGAAGTTCGTTTGACGGCGACGAGTATCATCATTCGTCGATGGCTCGCGCGCCGCCGAAAAACAGGCTTGTCCTGTAAATTCCCAGTTTTTTACAGGACGACGCGGGTCTGTCAGTCCGGGTATCGCATTATCGCGTCTTTAAGACGAGGCATGAATGCGCCGTGGTGAACCACGGGGAAAGCGATCCGAACACGATGCGGTGGCGTTGGAAAGGCTCAATCTGGCGGCGCATTCAAAATGCCCTTGGCTTTCTCCGTTTCGCTTCGGCCGTTCATGTGTTAGGCCGCGCGCGAAGGCTGGAGCGTGGCGTGTTCATCGGAGAGCACAATGGGCGCTCCAGCGGTTTGAAGCCACGCATCGCGCCTTCCGAACCCTGGTTCTCGGGCCGATACGGTATATAGGGGAACTCCGCCATGGCGGTCGCATCGAAGAACATTCCCGCGCCCGATCTCGTTCCGGTCCGCCGTGCGCTTCTGTCGGTCTCCGACAAGACCGGCCTCGTCGAATTTGCTGCCGCTCTTTCTCATGCCGGCGTCGAGTTGGTCTCCACCGGCGGCACGGCGAAGGCGATCGCCGCGGCCGGCATTGCGGTGAGCGACGTGTCGGAACTGACGGGTTTTCCGGAGATCATGGACGGCAGGGTCAAGACGCTGCATCCTTCCGTCCATGGCGCTTTGCTCGGGGTACGGGGCGACCCCGACCATGTCGCGGCCATGAACGAGCACGGCATCGCGCCGATCGACCTCGTGATCGTCAATCTCTATCCCTTCGAGGAGGTGCGCCATTCGGGCGCCGACTATGCCTCGGTCGTCGAAAACATCGATATCGGCGGGCCGGCCATGCTGCGCGCCGCCGCCAAGAACCATGCCTATGTCGCGGTCGTCACCGATCCCGAGGACTATGCGTCCGTCGTCAACGCGCTGGAGATGAACTTCGGCAGCCTGTCGCTCGACTTCCGCAAGAGGCTGGCGGCCAAGGCCTTTGCCCGCACCGCCGCTTATGACGCGGCGATATCGGGCTGGTTCGCCGAGGCGCTCGACGTCGAGCACCCGACCTGGCGGGCCTTCGCGGGCAAGCTGGACAATGTCATGCGTTATGGTGAGAACCCGCACCAGCAGGCGGGTTTCTATGTCACGGGCGAGAAGCGGCCGGGCGTTGCCACGGCCAGGCAATTGCAGGGCAAGCAACTCTCCTACAACAACATCAACGACACCGACGCCGCCTACGAACTCGTGGGTGAGTTCGATCCCTCGGCGGCCGCCGCGGTCGCGATCATCAAGCATGCCAATCCCTGCGGCGTCGCCGAAGGCGAATCGCTGGTGGAGGCCTACCGGAAGGCGCTGCGCTGCGACCCGGTCTCGGCCTTCGGGGGCATCGTCGCCGTCAACCGCCTGCTCGACGCCGAGGCTGCCGAAGAGATCGTGAAGGTCTTCACCGAAGTCATCATCGCGCCGGAGGCGAGCGAGGAAGCGCAGGCGATCATCGCCGCGAAGAAGAACCTGCGCCTCCTCCTCACCGGCGGCCTGCCCGATCCGCGCGCTCCCGGCATGACGGTGAAGTCGGTGGCCGGCGGGCTCCTCGTGCAGTCGCGCGACAATGCCGTGGTCGATGGTATCGACCTCAAGGTGGTTACGCGCCGGGCACCGACTGCGGCCGAGATGGCCGACCTGAAGTTCGCCTTCCGCGTGGCCAAGCATGTCAAGTCGAACGCCATCGTCTACGCCAAAGGCGGCGCGACCGTCGGCATCGGCGCCGGTCAGATGAGCCGCGTCGATTCCTCGCGCATCGCAGCGCGCAAGGCGGACGACGCCACCAAGGCGGCGGGTCTCGGCGAGTCCCTCGCAAAGGAATCCGTCGTCGCTTCCGACGCCTTCTTCCCCTTCGCCGACGGGCTGTTGTCGGCGATCGAGGCCGGCGCGACGGCAGTCATCCAGCCCGGCGGCTCGATGCGCGACGACGAGGTGATCGCGGCAGCGGACGAACACGGCATCGCCATGGTCTTCACCGGAGTCCGCCACTTCCGGCATTGAAGGCATGGCTCTTCGGAGCGCGCAGCCGTTTGATGATGAAGAGCTCAATCCAGAACCCGCGCCGGGTCGCGTGAATCCCGTTCCTGACGGAGCTCTTTGAGCAGCGGGCCGCCCGACATTCGCAACGCGCTTTGAAGCACCGCGGAATGGTCGCTGCGGGATGGTGAGCTGCGGTTCCACTCGCAGCATTGCCTGATCCGTCATATAGGAACAAAATCCTTGAATGGCGGCGAACACGCGGCGGCTGGAGACGAGAAGAATGGTCGCTGCGGCGGCCGCCCTCGTCGCGTTGCACGTCCCGGCCGAGGCTGCGCGGCGCAGGCCGTTCCCGGGACCGGTCGAGGCCACCGTCATCGAGGTCATCGACGGTGACACCTTCCTGGCGGAAGCGCATGTCTGGCCGGGCCATTCCGTGACGGTGAATATCCGCATCCGCGGCATCGACGCGCCGGAGATGAAGGCCCGCTGCAGCAAGGAACGTGAGGCGGCACTGCTGGCCCGCGACGAACTCGACGCTCTGATCACTGGCGCATCGATCCGGCTCAGCAATATCGGCGGCGCCAAATATTACGGGCGCGTTCTGGCGGACGTCGCGACGCAGGATGGTCTCTCCGTCGGCCCGGCCCTGCTCGCCCGGGCGCTGGTGCGCCCCTATAGCGGCGGCAAGCGCGGCGGCTGGTGCCGCTGACCGCGATTGCTGCTGCGGGTCGCGTGCCCGATATGTCGCCGGTTCGATCCCGGGAAAGAGAAAGGCCGCCGCTTCATTCCCGAAGCCGGCGGCCTTTCCGTGTTTTCGTCCGTGGCGCGGCCGTCAGCCGTGATCTGCCTCGATCACTGACCGCGCGTCATGCTCTGTTTCAGGAAGGCTGCTTCCCGAAAGGGCAATCCGCTGAGGCCACGTTCTGGAAAACGAAATCACTCGACATCGGATCACCTCCTTTCGATCTGTTGGACACACCAGCAACTTGGGATGTCCGAGCGTCTTGCGCAAGACCAAAAGACACGGCTGCAACGGTGACCCTTCCATTGTTCGGGTGGAACGTCGGATCGATTTCGTTCACGCGGCCGCAAGCAAAGCCGGCATGCCCGGCTTCGCCAGATGCAGGACCTCATGGACAAGGCCGTTTCCCGGCCGATCGACGGCCTGGGCCGACAGCAGGAAACGTGACAGCCGCCATGACGAGAAATCGATCGCGGTGATGGCGGCGAATGTGCCGGCGCGACGCGCAAGGGCCATGTTACGCTCGCCTTCGGCGTGCCTGACGGCGGCAATATCCGCTCCGGCATCGATCGGCAGGTCCTCGCGGTGCAGCGCCGAAGCCTCGCAAGCGCGGCCGAGATGCAGGGCGAACGGAAGCCAGGTCTCGATCGCGGGGCGCCCGAACGTCCCGGTCACCGCCTTGAAACGATCGTCGGCGATGAAGTCGACCGCGGCCTCGTCCTCGAGCCAGAGATAAAGCGAGGCATAACTGTTGCCGACCGCGCCACGATTGCCGCGCTCCTGTGCGAGGAACACCTTGAAGCCCAGGCCTTTCGTATCGTCCCACGTCTTGCCGAGCAGACCGGCACGTTCGCGGATGCGGCCCATCTCGTAATCGGCAGGCAGCCGGTGGGTGTATTGCATCATGAACATCGGAACCTCCATCGCTGGACGAAGCATTGCCGAGTGCCATGAATTATGAAAGCATATGACTGGATATATCAGAAATAAGAAATTGGAATGATTGGCCCGGCGCTCGACATCGATACCGTCCGTGCATTCGTCCTGGTCGCCGATCTCCGCAGCTTCACGCGCGCGGCCGAAGCCATGGAGACGTCGCAGGCCGCGGTCAGCCTGAAGCTCAAGCGGCTGGAGGAGCGGCTCGACTGCCGGCTGCTTGAACGTACGCCGCGCCAGGTCCGCCTCTCCGGCCATGGCGGCGTGTTCCTCGGCCGCGCGGCAACTGCTTGACACGCATGACCGCGCCCTGACGGGCCTTGCCGGCAGGCCGCCGGCAAGGCTGAAGCTCGGGATCAGCGACCATGTCGCCGGGCCGGAACTGCCTTCTCTGCTCGGCCGGATGAACGCCCATGATCCGACGTTGGTCCTGGAGATCAGGGTGGCTGCGTCGAACGAGCTCATCGGCCTTCACGACCGCGGCGATCTCGACGCCGTCATCGTCAGGCGCGGCGACGGACGGGCGGACGGCGAGAAGCTGCTCGCCGAGCCGTTCGGCTGGTATGCCTCGCCGGCGTTCCGGCACATGCCGGGCGAGCCCCTGCGGCTTGCGTCGCTGGCGGCGCCCTGCGGCATAAGGGCGATGGCACTGAACGCCCTCGACGGCGCCGGCCTCGCCTGGACGGAGGTCTTCGTCGGCGGCGGTGTGCTGGCACTGGGGGCGGCCGTCACGGCCGGCCTCGCCGTGGCCGCTTTGGCGCGGCGGGTCGCGCCGCCAGGATCGGTTGAGGTGGGAGCCGAATTCGGCCTGCCGCTTTTGCCTGAAGTCGACATCATGCTGCATGCCCGACTGGCCGACCGACGATCGCGCGACATGGTGAAGACGCTGTCGGCCGCCTTCCGGAGCCTTGCGGCATGAAAGCAACAACCGGCCGGCGCCGATAGGCAGCCGGCCGGCGGATGTCGTCAGGCGGCGGCCGCCTTCTTGTTCTGACGGTTGGCGACGAGGTCGTCGACCACGGCCGGATCGGCGAGGGTCGAGGTGTCGCCCAGCGAGCCGAAATCGTCCTCGGCGATCTTTCTCAGGATGCGGCGCATGATCTTGCCCGAGCGTGTCTTCGGCAGGCCGGGCGCGAACTGGATCTTGTCGGGCGCGGCGATCGCGCCGATCTCCTTGCGGACATGGGCGATCAGCTCCTTGCGCAATTCTTCCGACCATTTGACGCCGGACATCAGCGTGACATAGCAATAGATGCCCTGGCCCTTGACGTCGTGCGGATAGCCCACCACGGCGGCCTCCGACACCTTGTCATGGCTGACGAGGGCGGATTCCACTTCGGCCGTGCCCATGCGATGGCCCGACACGTTGATGACGTCGTCGACGCGGCCGGTGATCCAGTAGTAGCCGTCCTCGTCGCGTCGGCAGCCGTCGCCGGTGAAGTATTTGCCCCTGTAGGTCGAGAAATAGGTCTGCACGAAGCGCTGATGGTCGCCATAGACCGTGCGCATCTGGCCCGGCCAGGAGTCGACAATGCAGAGATTGCCGTCGGCGGCACCGTCCAGCACCTTGCCGTCATTGTCGACCAGCTGCGGCTTCACGCCGAAGAACGGCCGCGTGGCCGAGCCCGCCTTCAGATCGGTGGCGCCGGGCAGCGGGGTGATCAGGATGCCGCCGGTCTCGGTCTGCCACCAGGTGTCGACGATGGGGCATTTCTTCTCGCCGACGACGTTGAAATACCATTCCCAGGCTTCCGGGTTGATCGGCTCGCCCACCGTGCCCAGCACGCGAAGGCTCTTGCGCGAGGTCTTCTTCACATGCTGGTCGCCGACGCCCATCAGCGCGCGGATTGCGGTCGGGGCCGTGTAGAAGATGTTGACCTTGTGCTTGTCGATCACCTCCCAGAAGCGGGCGGGCGACGGATAGTTCGGCACGCCTTCGAACATCAGGGTGGTGGCGCCGTTTGCGAGCGGCCCGTAGAGGATGTAGCTGTGGCCGGTCACCCATCCGACATCGGCCGTGCACCAGTAGATGTCTCCATCGCGGTAGTCGAAGACATATTGGTGCGTCATCGAGGCATAGACCAGATAGCCGCCCGTCGTGTGCAGCACGCCCTTGGGCTTGCCGGTCGAGCCCGAGGTGTAGAGGATGAACAGCGGGTCCTCCGCCTTCATCTTCTCGGGTTTGCAGTCCGCTTTCACGCTGGCCACCTCGTCGTGGTACCAGAGATCGCGGCCCGGAGCCCACGCGACCTTGCCGCCGGTGCGGCGCACCACGAGCACGTTCTTGACCAACCAGCCCATCTTCGCCGCGATGTCGATGGCCTTGTCGGTGTTCTCCTTGAGCGGGATCGGCCGGCCGCCGCGCAGGCCCTCGTCGGCGGTGATCACGAAGGTCGACTGGCAGTCCTCTATGCGCCCGGCGAGCGAATCCGGCGAGAAACCGCCAAAGACGACGGAATGCACGGCGCCGATGCGGGAGCAGGCAAGCATCGCGTAGGCCGTCTCGGGGATCATCGGCATGTAGATGGTGACGCGGTCGCCTTTCTTGACCCCGTGCTTCTTCAGCACATTGGCCAGGCGGCACACATGCTCATGGAGCTCCTTGTAGGTGATCTTCTTGTCGTCATAAGGGTTGTCGCCTTCCCATATGATGGCGGTCTGGTCGCCGCGTTTCTTGAGATGGCGGTCGATGCAGTTCTGGGAGACGTTGAGCTGGCCGTCCTCGAACCATTTGATCGAGACCTTGCCGTCGAAGGAGGTGTTCTTGACCTTGGTGTAGGGCTTGATCCAGTCGATGCGCTTGCCGTGCTTGCCCCAGAACTTGTCCGGGTTCTTGATGCTGTCGGCATACCATTTCAGATAGGTCTCATTGTCGATCAGCGCGTCTTTCTTCCAAGCCGGCTGGACACGGTGGACACGAACCTCTGACATCTGTTTTCTCCCCGGAATCGCCCGGGCCGTTGCAGCCCGGCTGCGCCGTTCGGCGGCGCGTCGGGGCGCATTATTATCAATTCGCGCCCGGTCACAATATTAGACGTTCGATTCGGCGTGGCGGGATGACGCAGGGTCTGCCCGCGGTTCATCAAGGGTGGTGTCAGCACTCAGCGGGCGCTGCTGCTGGCAAGATGTTGTTTTCAAAGGCGAAACCTATTGCCAAACAAGGCGTTTCAATAGACGATTAACAATCGCGGCGCACACTTCCATCGGGAGGAAGGACCGAGCGCCGGAGGAACGCGATGCCTGACAAGCGCGAGATCGAGCTGATGCTCGAAGGGTATGGGCTGACGACGGCCAGGATTCTCTACCATTTTCCTGACCACCCCCATCTGCTGCAGACCTTTGTGTGGCAGGACTACGATCTGGCGCCGAAGTTCCCTGCGCTGATCGGCTTCATCGAATTCTGGAAGGCCAAGCTGGAGGGCCCGCTCCATTCAGTGACCTACACGCACCGCCGGCTGATCGCTCCCAATGAGTGGCGCAAGGTCGACGGCGAGTTCGTCCTGCACTGAGGCGGCCACGGCGCGCCTTCGCGCGCCGTGAACTTGATCGATCCTTCGCCACATCCCGGATGTTCCGGCGGCGGCCCGATCACGGCATCGAGCCGGAAGCGGGTGAGGCCGCGTTGCTCCGAAATCGCGAGCGTCTTGAGTTCTACACGGCCGGCGGGTTGAGCCGCGCAAAGCCCTCCTGCCGGCGGTAGGGGAAGTAGGGATAAGGCGCCGTCACCGTGCTTGCCGCATCGAGTCGGGCAATCTGATCAGGGGTAAGCGACCAGCCGACGGCGCCGAGGTTCTGCCGGAGTTGCGTCTCGTCGCGCGCGCCGATGATCACCGAGGAGACGGTCGGCCTCTGGAGAAGCCAGTTGATCGCGATCTGCGGGACGGCCCTGCCGGTTTCCGCCGCAATCGCATCCAGCACATCGACCACGTCGAACAGCAAGGCCTCGTCGACGGGCGGACCGAAATCGGCGGTCTGGTGAAGGCGGCTCCCCTTGGGCAGTTCCTGACCCCGGCGCAGCCTGCCTGTCAGGCGACCCCAGCCGAGGGGACTCCATACGAGTGCGCCGACACCCTGGTCGAGGCCCAGCGGCATCAGTTCCCATTCGTAGTCGCGGCCGACCAGGGAATAATAGACCTGGTTCGCGACGTAACGCGGATAGCCGTGGCGCTCCGCTGCTGCGAGCGACTTCATCAACTGCCAGCCTGAGAAGTTGGAGACGCCTGTGTAACGCAGCTTGCCTGATGAGACGAGGTCGCCGAGGGTCGACAGAACCTCCTCGACCGCAGTTCCGGCGTCGAAGGCATGCAGTTGCAAAAGGTCGATGTAGTCGGTGCCGAGCCGCCGCAGCGCGTCCTCGACAGCGCGGATCAGGCGGGAGCGGGAGGAGCCGGCGTCGTTGGGGCCATCGCCCATCGGCAGTGAGGTCTTGGTCGAGATCAGCACTGCGTCGCGCCGGCCCTTGATGGCCTGGCCGAGCACTTCCTCGGAAGCGCCGTTCGAATAGACGTCCGCCGTGTCGAAGAGGTTGACGCCGGCTTCGAGGCAGATGTCGATCAGACGGCGGGCTTCGCTGGCGTCGGTGTTGCCCCAGGCGCCGAACAGCGGGCCGGTTCCGCCGAAGGTTCCCGCGCCGAAGCTGAGAACGGGGACTTTCAGACCGGATGCGCCAAGACGTCGATATTCCATGATTGAGTTCCTTCTTCGGTTGGGAGGCGGATTCAGGGGCATGAGACCGCGGGCGCCGCGACGACGGAGCCGCGCTCGAGGCGAAGCGTGAGCGAGGCCAAAGCGAGGCTGAGGAGCGGGGCGACCGCGGCAATCAACGGGACCGCGCCGAGGCCCGGGCCGTGGTCGATGACGAGGCCGCCGAGCAGGGCACCGGCCGCATTGCCGAGATTGAAGGCGGCGATGTTCAGGCTGGAGGCGAGCGCCTGGCCGGCGCCCGCGGCCTTCTCCAGCACCCAGATCTGGAGCGGCGGAACCGTTGCGAAGCCGGCTGCGCCAAGCAGGCCGACGAAGACCACGGCTGCGACGCGGTCATGCATGGCGACGGTCATGCCGGCCAGCACGACTGCGAGCATGCCCAGGCTCCCGAGCAGTGTCGGCACGAGCCGGCGATCGGCCAGCCTGCCGCCGACGAGATTGCCGGCGACGAGGCCAGCGCCGAAGACCAGCAGGATCGGCGAGACGGCAGCCGCGGGGAAGCCGGCGATCTCGGTCAGCATCGGCGCGATATAGGTGAAGGCGGCAAACACGCCGACCCAGCTCAGCACGGTGGTCGAGAGGCCGAGAAGCACCTGCGGGCGTGACAGCACCGCCAGGTCCGAACGCCAGTTGCCCCCTTCCTCGGCTCTCGCGGTGCCGCGCGGCACGAAGAGGGCGATCACGGCCACGGCTACCAGGCCGACGGCGGTGACGGCCCAGAAGGTCGACCGCCAGCCATGGGCCTGGCCGAGCCAGGTGCCGAGCGGAACGCCGAGTATGTTGGCGACGGTCAGGCCGGTGAACATGACGGCGATCGCCGAGGCGCGCTTGTCGGCCGGAACGAGGCTCGTCGCCACGACGGAGCCGACGCCGAAGAACGTGCCGTGGGCAAAGGCGGTCAGCACCCGCGCTGCCATCAGCGGCCAATAGCCGGGGGCCAGCGCACAGGCCAGGTTACCCAGGGTGAAGACCAGCATCAGCACGATCAGCGTGGTCTTGCGCGGCCAGCGCGCGGTGGCCACCGTCATCAGCGGCGCGCCGACCACGACGCCCAGCGCATAGCCTGATATCAGCATGCCGGCGGCGGGGATCGAGACGCCGAGATCGGCGCCGACCTCGATCAGCAATCCCATGATGACGAATTCGGTGACGCCGATGCCGAAGGCGCCGGCGGTGAGGGCATAGAGGGCGAGAGGCATGGACGGTCCCCGTGATTGGCTGTGCGCTCCGCTCGTCGCGGTCCGGGCCTCAAGATCGGCATGCGGGGTGGCCGGCAACACCCTTGCGGCGCTCACATGATTTATGAGATCAATTCACGAATGGCGCGCCTCGACATCAACCGCTCCGGCGAGATCGAAGTCTTCGTCCGCGTGGTGGACCGGGGCACCTTGTCCGCAGCGGCCGAGACGCTCGACATGACGCCCTCGGCGGTCAGCAAGCTGATCGGCCGTCTTGAAGACAGGCTCGGCGCGCGCCTGCTCAACCGCACGACCCGCAAGTTGCGGCTGACCCCGGAGGGCGCCGCCTTCTACGAAAGCGGCGTGCGCATCCTGGGCGAGATCGAGGCGGCCGAACGCGAAGCGGCGGCCGGCGCGGTGCCGCGCGGCCGGCTGCGGGTGAACTGCAACGTGCCTTTCGGTCAGCATTATCTGATGCCGCTGATCCCGGCCTTCCTTGCGGCGCATCCCGAGATCGCGGTCGACATCTCGCTCACCGACAGGGTGGTCGATCTCCTGGAGGAACGGGCCGACGTCGCGATCCGGGCCGGCCCGTTGCGCGATTCGCGCCTGGTCGCGCGGAAACTATGGCAGAGCCGGATGGTGCTGGTCGCCGCGCCCGCTTATCTGGAGAAGCGCGGGGCTCCGCATTCGCCGGTAGATCTGGCGGGTCACAACTGCCTCGATTTCTGCTTTTCGCGGCTGATCGAAGGCTGGCCGTTCCGAGAGGCCGATGGGAGGGCCCTGGTTTTCCATCCGCAAGGCAACGCGCTTGTCAGCGACGGCGAGGCGATGCGGCTCGCCGCACTGTCAGGCCTGGGTCTCGCCCGGCTGTCGCGTTTCCATATCGCGCGCGACATCGCCGCGGGGTCGCTGGTTCCGGTGCTGGAGGAATTCAACCCCGGCGACGAGGAAGCGCTCCATGCCATCTATGTCGGCCAGGGAGGGCATCTGCCGGCCCGCGTGCGCGCCTTCCTCGATTTCCTCGCCGCGCATGTCGATGCACCGGGATAGGGGATGGAGTGCCCGGCTGCGCCAGGCGCTCAGCGGGCACCGAAGATCGCCGTGCCGACACGCACGCTGGTGGCGCCGAAGGCGATGGCCGTCTGATAGTCGCCGGACATTCCCATCGACAGCCGCTCCACGCCGGCCTCGCGCGCGAGATTTTCGAGCAGCGCAAAATGCGGTCCGGGGTTGTCCTCGAAGGGCGGTAGGCACATCAGTCCGTCTACGGCAAGGCCATGGACCTCGCGGCAGCGCCTGACGAAAGCGACCGCCTCGCGCGGGTCGACGCCGGCCTTCTGCGGCTCGGAGCCGGTATTGACCTGCACATAGAGCCGCGGCGCCTTGCTCTGCCGGCGAATTTCCCTGGCGAGTTCGGCAGCGATCTTCTCCCGGTCGACAGTCTCCACGACGTCGAAGAGCGCAACCGCCTCCTTCGCCTTGTTGGATTGCAGCGGTCCGATAAGGTGGAGTTCGACATCGGCGAATTCGGCCTTGAGCGCCGGCCATTTGCCCTGAGCCTCCTGCACCCGGTTCTCGCCGAAGACGCGCTGGCCCGCCTCGAGCACCGGGCGGATGGCGTCGGCGTCGAAAGTCTTGGAGACGGCGACCAGCGTCACCGAGCCGGCCGCGCGGCTGGCCTCGCGTTCGGCGGCTGCGATATTGTCCCTGACCTGCCCCAGCCGCGTCACTGCGTCGTTCATGCCCTGATCCTGCCGTCTTGCCATGCGTGATTTTGGCGCCGGAGACGCCCTTTCGGTTGACGGGTCCGGTAATCCATGGTGAAGACCCCAACCGAGCTCTCGACCGCGCGGCGCGCGCCTAGCGGTTTTTCCGCATGTCTTTTAAGTGAAAATCCGGGCATGGCAACCGAACGATACAATCCCCGCGCTTCCGAACCCCGATGGCAGAAAGCCTGGGCCGAGGCGAAGCTGTTCGAAACCCGGAACGACGATCCGCGCCCGAAATACTACGTGCTCGAGATGTTCCCCTATCCGTCGGGGCGCATCCATATGGGCCATGTCCGCAACTACACCATGGGCGACGTGGTAGCGCGCTTTCGCCGCGCCAATGGCTACAACGTGCTCCATCCGATGGGCTGGGATGCCTTCGGCCTGCCGGCGGAGAACGCGGCGCGCGACAACAAGGTCAATCCGCGCGACTGGACCCATGCCAACATCGACACGATGAAGGGCCAGCTCAAGACAATGGGCCTGTCGCTCGACTGGGCACGCGAATTCGCCACCTGCGACCCCGGCTACTATCGCCACCAGCAGAAGATGTTCCTGGATTTCTGGAAGGCCGGACTGGTCGAACGCAAGTCGGCCAAGGTCAACTGGGACCCGGTCGACATGACCGTTCTGGCCAACGAGCAGGTGATCGACGGCCGCGGCTGGCGTTCCGGCGCCCTGGTCGAACAGCGCGACCTGACGCAGTGGTTCTTCAAGATCACCGCGATGTCGCAGGACCTGCTCGACAGCCTGGACACGCTGGATCGCTGGCCCGAAAAGGTCCGCATCATGCAGCAGAACTGGATCGGCCGGTCGGAAGGCCTGCTGATCCGCTGGCCGCTGGCCGAAGGGACCGCACCCGCCGGCGAGACCGAGCTGGAAGTCTACACGACGCGCCCCGACACGATCTTCGGGGCGTCCTTCATGGCGATCGCGGCCGACCATCCTCTGGCCAGGAAAGCGGCCGAGGACAACCCCGGGCTCGCCGCCTTCATCGACGAGGTCCGCCATATGGGCACCTCGGTCGCGGCGCTCGAAACGGCCGAGAAGAAGGGCTTCGACACCGGCATCAGGGTCGTGCACCCGTTCGACCCCGATTGGACGCTGCCCGTCTACGTCGCGAATTTCGTGCTGATGGACTATGGCACGGGCGCCATCTTCGGCTGCCCGTCAGGCGACCAGCGCGACCTCGACTTCGCCAACAGATACGGCCTGCCGGTGGTGCCGGTGGTGATGCCGGAAGGAGCCGACGCGAGGACCTTCCAGATTACCGAGGAGGCCTATGTCGACGACGGCGTGATGATCAATTCGCGCTTCCTCGACGGCATGAAGCCCGGCGATGCCTTCGACGATGTCGCCACGCGGCTCTCCGGCGTCGCGATCGGCGGGCGGCCGATGGGCGAACGCAAGGTGCAGTTCCGGCTGCGCGACTGGCTGATCTCGCGCCAGCGCTACTGGGGCTGCCCGATCCCGGTGATACATTGCGAGGCCTGCGGGGCGGTTCCGGTGCCGCAGGGTGCGCTGCCCGTGGTGCTGCCGACCGACGTCAGCTTCGACCGGCCGGGCAATCCGCTCGATCATCATCCGACCTGGAAGCATGTCGATTGCCCGCAATGCGGCAAGCCGGCGCGGCGCGATACCGACACGATGGACACATTCGTCGATTCGTCCTGGTATTTCGCTCGCTTCACCGATCCGTGGAACGAGACGGCGCCGACGACGTCGGCCTATGTCGACGGTCCGAACGGCTGGCTGCCGGTCAACCAGTATATCGGCGGGATCGAGCACGCGATCCTGCACCTGCTCTATTCGCGCTTCTTCACCCGAGCCATGAAGGCCACCGGCCACCTCAATCAGGTGACGGAACCGTTCGAGGGCCTGTTCACGCAGGGCATGGTCGTGCATGAGACCTATCGCCTGGGTACCGGGGCCAATGCGAACTGGGTGACGCCCGCCGAGGTCAGGATCGCTGAGACCGACGGCAGGCGGCAGGCTTCGCTGATCTCCGACGGATCGCCGGTCGAGATCGGGCCGATCGAGAAGATGTCGAAGTCGAAGAAGAATGTCGTCGATCCCGACGACATCATCGCCAGCTACGGCGCCGACACGGCACGCTGGTTCATGCTGTCCGATTCGCCGCCCGACCGCGACGTCATCTGGACGGAAGCCGGCGTGGAGGGCGCTCACCGCTTCGTCCAGCGCGTCTGGCGCCTGGTCTCCGAAGCGGCGCCGCGGCTGAAGGACGTCACGGCGCGAACTGCGACCGACGGCGAGGCCGCTGCCATCTCCAAGGCTGCGCACAAGGCGCTGAAGGCCGTTGGCGACGACATCGGCAAGCTCTCCTTCAACAAGGCGGTCGCGCGCGTCTACGAGCTGGTCAACACGTTGCAGGCGCCGCTCACGGCCCTCGGCGAGGACAAGGGCGACCAGGCGACGCTGCCGGCGCTCCGCGAGGCCGTCGAGATCCTGCTCGCTCTTTTCGCGCCGATGATGCCGCATCTGGCCGAGGAATGCTGGGCCGCCCTCGGCGGCGAAGACCTCGCGGCGAACCGGCGCTGGCCCGATTTCGATCCGGCGCTTACCGTCGACAACGAGATCACGCTGCCGGTCCAGGTGAACGGCAAGAAGCGCGGGGATTTGACAATTGCCCGCGACGCGGATCAAGCTGCGGTCGAAAAAGCGGCATTGGCTCTCGACGTCGTGCAGAAGGCGCTCGAGGGCAAGCCGCCGCGCAAGGTCATCGTCGTCCCGCAGAGGATCGTGAATGTCGTCGCCTGAGCGAGGGGGAAATCCGGTGAACGTCAGATTCGCCAGACTTGGCGTCGGGCTCGGCCTTTTGCTGTCCGTGGCGGCCGTCTCGGCCTGTACCGTGCGGCCGCTCTACTCCAACGCTCCGGCCACGACCAGCGGCACGGCCTCGATGGCGGCCGAACTGTCGTCGATCTCGATCAAGCCGGTATCGACCAGATATGCTCAGGAAGTGCGCAACAATCTGATCTTCCTGTTCAACGGAGGCGCCGGGCAACCGTCCTCGCCGGCCTACACGCTCGATCTGAACGTTGCGCGCAGGGTCGAGGTCGCGGCCACGACCCAGGTCACCACCGTCGACGACGAGCCGACCGCCTCGACGGTGACGTTGATCGGCAGCTATTCGCTGAAGAAGGCGGGCACGGGCGAGGTGGTCGCTACCGGCCGACGGCAGATCATGTCGTCCTATGACGTGCCGCGCCAGGAGTTCGCCGCCTTGCGCGCACTACGTGACGCGGAGAACCGGTCGTCGCGCGAGCTGGCGGAGTTGCTGCGCATGTCGATCGCGCAGGACATCGCCAGCAAGTGATGCGTCCAGGCGGGTCGCTCATGTTTGTCCGGCTGTGACGCGATGATCGTTCGCCGGATGAAGCGGCAGGGAGCTTGACCTCATGGATCCGAGGACCAGACCCGCCGCGATGGGGATGCCGGCCCGAATCGCCGCGGCCGGCAGCCGCCACATCGTCGACCAGCTGATCGACGAACGTTCCGTCGAGCTATCGCGGCATGCCTGGTGGCCGTTGGTGAAGCCGTTTCTGATGCGGTTCTTCCACTACAACCAGGCTGTGCGCATGTGCGACGACGTCGCCGGCATGTCGGGCTGGGACGCCTTCAGCTATCTGAGCACGCTTCTGGCGCTGAAGATCGACATGCGCGGCGGCGAGAACCTGCCCGCGAAAGGCGGCTTCATCCTGGCTCCCAGCCATCCGACCGGCATCGCAGACGGCATTGCGGTGTTCGACGCGCTGAAGCACATCCGGCCCGACATGGCGATTTTCGCCAATCGCGACGCGCTGCGAGCGGCGCCGGGCTTCCGCGACATGATCATCCCCGTCGAATGGCGGCAGGGCGAAAAGAGCCACGCCAAGAGCCGCGACACGCTGGAGATGACCGCCAAGGCTTTTGCGGCGCAAAAGGCCGTGGTGCTCTTCCCCGCGGGACGCATCGCCTACTGGAACGAGGACCGGCTGACCGAGAGGCCATGGCAGGGCTCGATCGTCGCCCTCGCTCGCCGCTACAACTTTCCGATCGTGCCGGCCAGCATCTCGTCGCGCAATTCGGGCCTGTTCTATCTGCTGTCGAAATATTCGACGGATCTCCGGGATATCACCATCTTCCACGAGTTCCTCAACAAGAAGGGGCGGCCCTTCTCGATCGTCGTCGGCAGGCCGATCCCGGCGGAGGCCCTCGCCGGTGATGTGGCCGAGGTCGCCGCGCGCTTGCAGGAGCACACGGTTCACGCCCTGGCGCGGGACCCGCAGGCAGAGTTCGCGGCTTTCCCGGTGCCGGCCAAGTAGCCTCGGCGACCCACTTCCGCATCGCCCCGAAAATCGTCCTCGATTTTCGGAAAGCGCGATGCGTGGATTCAAAGAGTTGGAGCGTCCTTTGCGCGTCCGAATGGACGCGCGGCGCTCTGGCCCGAACTTTACCCGGCCGGGGTCTCAGGCGATCTCGACGGCGAGGCCGGGCAGATCGAAGTCCTCGATTTCGGTCGACCATTTCTCGCCCGGCGCCACGGGAAAGGCCCGCGTCACGGTGCCCGTGGTCACCAGTTCGCCCTTGCGCAATGGCGGGCCGAGGGGATCCCCGGCAAGGACACCGGCCAGATGACCGAGCGCCTGGATGGGGCCGTCGAGCACGTTGGAGCCGATGCCGCGATCGACGGCAGTCCCGTTCCGGGAAAGGGTGACCGCGAGGCCGGCCAGGGCGGCCGTCAGGCCGGGTCTTTCGCCTTCCCGCACCGACCGTCGGGGCCCGACGAAGAGCGCGCCGTGCAAACCGCCGTCGGCGATGCAGTCGGCCACGCCGAATCGCCAGCCGGGGAAGATCGACTGAACGATCTCGAAACCATGGGCGACCCAGTCGATCGCGCCGGCAATGTCGTCGAGGGTCATATCCGATGTCACGTCCCGGCCGAGGCCGAGCACGATCTCGGGCTCGATGCGCGGCTCGGGAAGATGCGACACCCGGATCCGAGTGCCGGTGGCGATGTCGTGCTGCGTGCGATCGTAGACGTCGCCCCAGATAGGCTCGTAGACGCCGTATTCCGCCCAGATGTTGCGATTGGTGAAGCCGATCTTGCGGCCGATCGCTCTTTCGCCGCGCGCGACGCGCAGGTCGCGCAGAGCGCTCGCGACGCCATAGGCGGCCGCGCTGTCGAAGCCGCCGATGCGGGCCGTCAGCGGCTCGACCTGGCGCCCGGCGTCGAGGGTCGCCAGTATCTCGGCGGCGATATCGCCAGTGCCGCCGGCTGCCACGGATCAGCCGATCTTCTGGCCGGTCTTGGCCCAGTCGGCCAGGAACATTTCGAGGCCCCTGTCGGTCAGCGGGTGCTTGACCAGGGCCTTCAGCGTCGCCGGCGGGACGGTCGCCACATCGGCGCCGATCAGCGCGGCCTGCTTGACATGATTCACCGTGCGGATCGAGGCGGCCAGGATCTCGGTCCGGAAGTCGTAATTGTCGTAGATCGTGCGGATCTCGGAAATCAGCTCCATGCCGTCGATCCCGATGTCGTCGATGCGGCCGATGAAGGGCGAGATGAAGGTGGCGCCGGCCTTGGCAGCCAGCAACGCCTGGTTGGCCGAAAAGCAGAGCGTGACGTTGACCTTGTGGCCGTCCGAGGTCAGCGCCTTGCAGGCCTTGAGGCCGTCGAGCGTCAGCGGCAGCTTGATGCAGATATTGTCGGCGATCCTGGCGAGCACCGCGGCCTCGCGCATCATGTCGGCATATTCGGTGCCGGTCACCTCGGCCGAGACCGGCCCTGAGACGATGTCGCAGATCTCCTTGGTCACTTCCTTGATGTCGCGTCCCGATTTCAGGATGAGCGACGGGTTCGTGGTCACGCCGTCGAGCAGGCCGAGATCGTTGAGCTCGCGGATCTCCTTCACGTCGGCGGTGTCGACAAAGAATTTCATGACGGTCTCCTTGGATGACGGATCGACGGCAACGGGCCATCTCCCTTTGGGACTTTGCTCTAGAACAAGTTCGGGGCAAGGTCACGCCCGATGAAGGAAGATTCGCCGAAAAGCCGGGCAGCGCCGGTGCTCGTGCCGATGCCGGCCGAGCGGCCCTACACCTATGCCGTGCCCGACGGCATGACGGTGGTGCCGGGTTCGGTCGTCCGGGTGCCGCTCGGCCCGCGGGAGGTCGCCGGCATCGTCTGGGACGGGCCGGGCGAGGCGGTCGACCCCAGGAAGCTGAGGCCGATCGCCCAGGTCTTCGACTGTCCGCCGATCGACGAGGCGTCGCGTCGCTTCGTCGACTGGATCGCGGCCTACACGCTGGCCGCGCCCGGTATGGTGGCGCGCATGTTCCTGCGCGCGCCGGAGGCATTCGATCCGGAACCGTGGACGGAAGGGCTGCGGCCGACGGGCTCCCGGCCGGAGCGGCTGACGGCAGCGCGCGAGCGCGTGATGGAGATCGCCGGCGAAGGCGTGGCCTGGACCCGATCGGGCCTTGCCCATGCCGCCGGCGTGTCGCTCGGCGTCGTCGACGGGCTGCGCGAGCAGGGGGTCTTCGAGACCACCTGGATCCCGCCCCGGCCGGTGGTGGCACCCCCCGATCCGTCATTTTCCCGGCCCGATCTGACGGCCGACCAGCAGGCGGCCGGCGACGCGCTGCGCGAAGCCGTCGACAAGGGCGGCTTCGGCGTCACCCTGCTCGACGGCGTCACCGGTTCGGGCAAGACGGAGGTCTATTTCGAGGCGGTCGCCGCGGCCATCGCGAAGGGCCGGCAGGTGCTGATCCTGCTGCCGGAGATCGCGCTCACCCAGGCCTTCCTCGAACGCTTCCACGACCGGTTCGGCGCGCGGCCGGCCGAGTGGCACTCGGATCTGCCCCCGCGCATGCGCGAAAAGGTCTGGCGCCAGGTGGCCGAAGGCTCGGTCAGGGTGGTGGCCGGCGCCCGCTCCGCGCTGTTCCTGCCGTTCCATGACCTCGGACTGATCGTCGTGGACGAGGAGCACGACCCCGCCTACAAGCAGGAGGACCGCGTCTTCTACAGCGCCCGCGACATGGCGGTGGTGCGCGGCCGGCTCGGCGGCTTTCCCGTCGTGCTCGCCTCCGCGACCCCATCGCTCGAGAGCCGTGTCAACGCCCAGCAGGGCAGATATGCCCGGGTCGTGCTGCCGGGTCGCTATGCCGAAGCAGCCTTGCCCGACATCAAGGCGATCGACATGCGCCGGGCGCCGCCGGCGCGCGGCGGCTTCCTGTCGCCCGTTCTGATCGACCAGGTCCGGGCGACGCTGACGCGCGGCGAGCAGTCGCTGCTCTTCCTCAACCGGCGCGGCTATGCCCCGCTGACGCTCTGCCGCGTCTGCGGCCACCGCTTCGGCTGCCCGGTCTGCTCGTCCTGGCTGGTCGAGCACCGCTTCCGCGGACAGCTCGTCTGCCACCACTGCGGGCACAACGAAAAACGTCCGGATGCCTGTCCCGAATGCGGGACTTTCGATCATCTGGTTGCCTGCGGCCCCGGCGTGGAGCGGATCGCCGAAGAGATCGACGGCCATTTTCCGGAGGCCCGCACCATCGTGCTTTCCTCCGACATGCTGGGCGGGGTGAAGCGGCTGCGGCTCGAGCTGGAGGCGATCGCGAACGGCGAAGCCGATATCGTCATCGGCACCCAACTCGTCGCCAAGGGCCATAATTTCCCCGGGATGACGCTGGTCGGCGTCGTCGATGCCGATCTCGGCCTCGCCAATGGCGATCCGAGGGCGGCGGAGCGCACCTTCCAGCTCCTGTCGCAGGTCACTGGCCGCGCCGGCCGCACCGGCAGGAAGAGCGTCGGCCTGCTGCAGACCTACCAGCCCGACCATCCGGTGATGCGGGCGATCGTCTCGGGCGATGCGGAAGCCTTCTACGAGCGCGAGACGATCGAGCGGGAGCGCGCGCATCTGCCACCCTTCGGTCGGCTGGCAGGCATCATCGTCAGCGCCGCCACCAGGCCCGAGGCCGAGACCCATGCGCGCCACCTACGCCGGGCAGCGCCTCATGTCGCCGGCATCGACATCCTCGGCCCGGCCGAGGCGCCGCTAGCGCTGGTCGGCGGGCGCCACCGCTTCCGGCTCCTGGTCCATGGCGAGCGGCGCTCGGATATGCAGGGCTTTGTCCGCAAGCTTCTGGTCGACGGCCCGAGGCCGCGCGGCTCGGTCAGGGTGCAGGTCGATATCGACCCGCAGAGCTTTCTCTGAAGCGATTGGCAAATTTTGAGAAACAGGGGTCTCACGGCTACATTCTCTTGTGCGACGGAGCAGGCGAAGATGCCGACAATGAATGTGAGCCTGACTGCCGAAATGGTGGAGTTCGTCGAGGGCGAAGTCTCCAGCGGCGACTATGTTTCCGCGAGCGAGGTGGTACGCGACGCGATCAGGTTGATGCGCCGTGAAAAGGAGCGAGAGGAAGCGAAGTTCAGGCTCCTCCGCGAAGAGATCGACCGCGGATACGAGCAGTCGGAGCGCGGTGAATTCTCCAGCCGCACGGTCGACGGGATTGCCGAGTCGGTTCTAAATCGGCGAAGCAATCGAAGGTCCGGCTCACCAGGGAAGCCGATCGTGACATAGAGCGAATACTCGCCGAGACCCTTCGTCTTTTCGGCGAAAATCAGGTGCGTCGTTATGCCGGCATCATCGATGCAGGGATTTCCATGCAGGGATTTCCATGCTCCGGGAGAATCCCGCGCGGCCGTCTTCTCGGGATTGGAGTGAGATCAGAGCAGGGGTTCGTTCCTTTCACCTGCAATTCGCAGCGCGCCGCCGAGATGGCGCGTCTCACATCGTCTACTACCGTGTCCCCGGTCGCGCTGACGATCCCGAACTGGCGATCCTTCGGGTCCTCGCTGACGCCATGGAACCGACACGCAGGATCGCCGCGGCGCTGCGCGGGGAAGCTTGATCTGGCGGAGACGCTCGGCACATCTTTTCGGTCTGGCGCCGTTCTCGCGCCCGGCTAAGATGCACCCCCGATGGCGCTGATTCTGCAGGGGGGACTTCGATGGAATTCGCGTTTCCGTGGCCGCTGAGCCAGGGCGAGTGGCTGGCCTGGGCGTCGGCGGCGGTCACTGTTCTGTTCGGGCTCCTGCTCCTGTTCGCGCCGGGAATCTCGCTCCGCGTCCTCCGGCTGCAGCCGACGGCGGAACATCCGGAGGCGATTGCCGGGGCCCGCGCCACCATGTCCGGCTTCTATCTCGGCACGGGCCTGTGCTGTATCCTGCTCGCCCAGCCGCTGCTCTACATGGCGCTCGGCTTCTCCTGGCTGCTGACGGGTTTCGGGCGGATCATTTCGATGCTGTCGGACCGCGGCAACACCGCCTACAACTGGTCTGCGGTCGTTGTCGAACTGGTGCTCGCGGCCCTTCCGCTCGGCTTCGCCTTCGGCTTTCTGCCGTGAATCACCGCGTCGCCGCGTCGACCCCGCGCGGACTGCGACAAAACTGCCGGAAAAGCCTGTTAGAGATCGTGTTGCGGTCGTAAGAAGCCTGTGCTAGACGGCAATCGACTTTCGGCCTGGGGACGCCGTAAATGCACCCTTGCGGCCGGCAAAATGCAATAAGGTCAAAGATTTAGCTAGAGTACCCGACTCGCGCCAAAAATCTTGCGGCCTGTCAGACAGAGAAAAGACGGTCCGTGGCCCAGTCAACCTCGCCCATCTCCGGTGTCGCCGAGCGCTATGCCGCTTCTTTGTTCGACCTCGCCGCCGAGGCGAAGTCCGTACCGGCCGTGGAGGCCGACCTTGGCAGGTTCGAGGCGCTTCTGGAGGGCAGCGAGGATCTGCAGCGGCTGATCAAGAGCCCCGTATTCTCCGCCGACGACCAGGCCCGCGCCATCGCGGCGGTCTTGGAGAAGGCCGGAATCGGTGGGCTCGCCGGCAATTTCCTGCGTGTCGTCGCCAGGAACCGTCGCCTCTTCGCCATTCCCGGAATGATCAAGGCCTTCCGCCGCATCGCCGCAGAACGTCGCGGCGAAGTCGCGGCCGAAGTCACCTCGGCGCATGCGCTTTCCGCCGCCCAGGAGACCGAGCTCAAGGCCGCGCTCAAAAGCGTTGCCGGCAAGGATGTCGCAATCACCGTCACGGTCGATCCGTCCCTGCTCGGTGGCCTTATCGTCAAGATGGGCTCGCGCCAGATCGACACGTCGCTCAAAACCAAACTCAATTCGCTTAAGCTTGCACTGAAAGAGGTCGGCTGATGGATATCCGCGCAGCGGAAATTTCCGCAATTCTGAAAGACCAGATCAAGAACTTCGGCAAGGAAGCCGAGGTCTCGGAAGTCGGTCAGGTTCTTTCCGTCGGCGACGGCATCGCCCGCGTCTACGGTCTGGACAATGTCCAGGCCGGTGAGATGGTCGAGTTCCCCGGTGGCATCCGCGGCATGGCGCTCAACCTCGAGAGCGACAATGTCGGCGTCGTCATCTTCGGCGCCGACCGCGACATCAAGGAAGGCGACACCGTCAAGCGCACCGGCGCCATCGTCGACGTGCCGGTCGGTCCGGCCCTTCTGGGTCGCGTCGTCGACGCCCTCGGCAATCCGATCGACGGCAAGGGCCCGATCAAGGCGACCGAGCGCAAGCGCGTCGACGTCAAGGCCCCCGGCATCATCCCCAGGAAGTCGGTTCACGAGCCGATGTCGACCGGCCTCAAGGCCATCGATGCCCTGATCCCGGTCGGCCGCGGCCAGCGCGAACTGGTGATCGGCGACCGCCAGACCGGCAAGACCGCCATCATCCTCGACACGATCCTGAACCAGAAGGCCATCCACGAGAGCGGCCCGGAGAAGGAGAAGCTCTACTGCGTCTACGTCGCCGTCGGCCAGAAGCGCTCGACCGTCGCGCAGTTTGTGAAGGTGCTCGAGGAGCGCGGCGCGCTCGACTATTCGATCATCATCGCCGCCACCGCTTCCGATCCGGCGCCGATGCAGTTCTTGGCGCCGTTCGCCGGCTGCACCATGGGCGAGTACTTCCGCGACAACGGCCAGCATGCCCTCATCGCCTATGACGATCTGTCGAAGCAGGCCGTCGCCTACCGCCAGATGTCGCTGCTGCTGCGCCGCCCGCCGGGCCGCGAAGCCTATCCCGGCGACGTGTTCTACCTGCATTCCCGCCTGCTCGAGCGCGCGGCGAAGATGAACGATGACAACGGCGCCGGTTCGCTGACCGCCCTGCCAATCATCGAGACGCAGGCCAATGACGTGTCGGCCTACATCCCGACAAACGTGATCTCGATCACGGACGGCCAGATCTTCCTCGAGACCAACCTGTTCTTCCAGGGCATCCGCCCGGCCGTGAACGTCGGTCTCTCGGTGTCGCGCGTCGGCTCGTCGGCGCAGGTCAAGGCGATGAAGCAGGTCGCCGGCTCGATCAAGGGCGAGCTCGCGCAGTACCGCGAAATGGCGGCCTTCGCGCAGTTCGGCTCGGACCTCGACGCCGCGACGCAGCGCCTGCTCAACCGCGGCGCCCGCCTGACCGAGCTCCTGAAGCAGCCGCAATTCTCGCCGCTCAAGACGGAAGAGCAGGTCGCGGTGATCTTTGCCGGCGTCAACGGCTATCTCGACAAACTCGCCCTCAACCAGGTGCAGAAGTTCGAGCAGGGTCTGCTCGCGCATCTGCGCTCGGAAGGCAAGGACGTGCTCGAAGGCATCCGTGCCGAGAAGGCGCTGTCCGACGATCTCCGGGCCAAGCTCAAGGCGCAGATCGACGCCTTCGCCAAGAATTTCGCCTGAGGGAAGTAGGTTCGGGGCATGGCTTCGCTAAAAGACCTCCGCAACCGCATCGCCTCGGTCAAGGCGACGCAGAAGATCACCAAGGCGATGCAGATGGTCGCCGCGGCGAAGCTGCGCCGCGCCCAGGAAGCGGCGGAGGCGGCACGCCCCTATTCGCAGCGCATGGGTGCGGTTCTGGCCAACATCACCCAGGCGGTCGGCGGCGGTGGCGATGCGCCGGCGCTGATGACCGGGACCGGCCGGGACGACGTGCATCTGCTCGTCGTCTGCACGGCCGAGCGCGGCCTCTGCGGCGGCTTCAACAGCCAGATCGCGCGTTTTGCACGCGATCATATCCGCAAGCTGCAGGCAGCCGGCAAGACGGTGAAGATCATTGCCGTGGGCAAGAAGGGCTACGATATCCTTCGCCGCGACTATGCCGCGCTGGTCATCGACCGGATCGAGCTGCGCGAAGTGAAGACGCTGGGCTTCGTCAATGCCGACGCCATCGCCAAGAAGGTGATCGCGCTGTTCGACGACGGCCAGTTCGATGTCTGCACGCTGTTCTACTCGGAGTTCAAGTCGGTGATCTCGCAGATCCCGACGGCGCAGCAGATCATTCCGGCCGCGTCGGCCGCCAATGGCGGCACCGGCGAGGCCGGCGCCGTCTACGAATACGAGCCGGAGCCGGGCGAGATCCTCTCCGACCTCATCCCGCGCAATATCGCCGTCCAGATTTTCCGCGCGCTGCTCGAGAATGCCGCCGGCGAGATGGGCGCCAAGATGAGCGCGATGGACAATGCGACGCGCAACGCCGGCGACATGATCAACAAGCTGTCGATCACCTACAACCGCCAGCGCCAGGCGCAGATCACCAAGGAACTGATCGAGATCATTTCGGGCGCGGAAGCGCTCTAGGCACGGCCGCCGCTTTGCGGCGCGGCACGTGAGAAACCAGATAGGCAAAGGGTAACGAGAGATGGCGAAAGCAGCGACCCCGAAGAAGGCTCCCGCAGCCGCGGCTGCGGCGGCGAAGGAACCCGCAGTGAAGAAGGCGGCTCCCGCCAGGGCTGCCGCGGCGAAGGCACCCACGACGGCGGCAAAGGCCTCCGGTGCGGTCGGCAAGGTGCGCCAGGTCATCGGCGCCGTCGTCGACGTGCAGTTCGAGGATCACCTGCCAGCGATCCTGAATGCGCTCGAGACCGACAATCGCGGCAGCCGGCTGGTTCTGGAGGTCGCGCAGCATCTCGGCGAGAACACGGTGCGCACGATCGCCATGGACTCCACCGATGGTCTCGTCCGCGGGCAGTCGGTCACCGACACCGGGGCGCCGATCTCGGTTCCGGTCGGTCCTGAAATGCTCGGCCGCATCATCAACGTCATCGGCGAGCCCGTCGACGAGGCAGGTCCGCTTACCGCGACGGAACAGCGTGCCATCCATCAGCCGGCTCCGGACTATGTCGACCAGTCGACCGAGGCTCAGATCCTGATCACTGGTATCAAGGTTCTCGACCTGCTGGCTCCTTACGCCAAGGGCGGGAAGATCGGCCTGTTCGGTGGAGCCGGCGTCGGCAAGACCGTGATCATCCAGGAACTGATCAACAACATCGCCAAGGCGCATGGCGGCTTCTCGGTGTTCGCCGGCGTCGGCGAGCGCACCCGCGAAGGCAACGATCTCTATCACGAGTTCATCGAATCGGGTGTCAACAAGAAGGGCGGCGGCGAAGGCTCCAAGGCCGCCCTTGTCTACGGCCAGATGAACGAGCCGCCGGGCGCTCGCGCCCGTGTCGGCCTCACCGGCCTGACCGTTGCGGAATATTTCCGCGACCAGGGCCAGGACGTGCTGTTCTTCGTCGACAACATCTTCCGCTTCACCCAGGCGGGTTCCGAAGTGTCGGCGCTGCTCGGCCGCATTCCCTCGGCGGTGGGCTACCAGCCGACGCTCGCGACCGACATGGGCGCCCTGCAGGAGCGCATCACCACCACGACCAAGGGCTCGATCACCTCGGTCCAGGCCATCTACGTGCCGGCCGACGACCTGACCGACCCGGCGCCGGCGACATCCTTCGCTCACCTCGACGCAACGACGGTGCTCAACCGAGCCATCGCGGAAAAGGGCATCTATCCGGCGGTTGATCCGCTCGATTCGACGTCGCGCATGCTTGATCCGATGATCGTCGGCGAGGAGCATTACCAGGTCGCTCGCCAGGTGCAGTCGATCCTCCAGCGATACAAGTCGCTGCAGGACATCATCGCGATCCTGGGCATGGACGAACTGTCCGAAGAGGACAAGATGACGGTTGCCCGCGCCCGCAAGATCGAGCGCTTCCTGTCGCAGCCCTTCTTCGTCGCCGAAGTCTTCACCGGCTCGCCGGGCAAGCTCGTCGACCTGGCTGACACGATCAAGGGCTTCAAGGGCCTCTGCAACGGCGACTACGACCACCTGCCGGAAGCGGCTTTCTACATGGTCGGCACCATCGAGGAAGCCGTCGAGAAGGCGCAGCGCCTGGCCGCCGAGGCGGCGTAAGCACAACTATCGGAAGGCGCGGGTTTCGGCCCGCGCCCCGCAGTCCGGCCCACGGGCCGAACCGGTGGGTGCTCACCGGATCCTGCTTGAAGAGCGTTTGTGAGACGACATGGCTGAAGCTTTCAAATTCGAACTGGTCTCGCCGGAGCGTTTGCTCGTCTCGCAAGACGTCGAGTCGGTCGTCATCCCGGGCGCCGAAGGCGAGATGACGGTCATGGCGAACCATGCGCCTGTCATGACCACGGTGAAGCCCGGTGTGGTGACGGTCAAGCCGGCAGCGGGCGGGGAAGAGCGTTATGTGGTGTTCGGCGGTTTCGCCGACATCCTGCCTTCGGGCTGCACGCTGCTCGCCGAATCCGCCGTGTCCGTGCGGGACATCGACCGCAACGACCTCGCCCGTCGCATCCAGGAGGCGAGGGAAGACGTCGTCGATGCGAAGGATGACCAGGCGCGGACCAAAGCCGAACAGTTCCTCGGCCAGCTGACGACGCTCGAAGGCGCTATCCTGCCCGCCTGAGCTTTGCAGACATAGCAGAGAAAAGCCGGGCATCGACCCGGCTTTTTTGTTGAGGGACCTCGTCCGATCGTACAGAGGGTCACGCTGTTTCGACCCCCTGCAAGGTACTCTTGCGGCTCGTCCGGTCTCCTCAACGAGGGGAGGCGGGAGGTTTGCCGCGCCTTTCCCTTGATGGAGGGGATTGAAACCAGGCGCGGAGACCAACGGCCTTGCAGACGGGAGACCCGCGCCGACCCGCCGGCATGTCTGACATGGGGTTGAATAGGCCGATACCGCTGCCTCCGAGCGCATGGCAATTGTCTGAGTCAAGTCAAGCCGCCGGCTCTTTCGAATGCTCGTCACAGTGAGCAATGGGTCACACAGGCGGCCCGCTCTTTCAGCCGCGCGGAGTGTGCCGCAGGCAATCGCCAACTGTCGCGATCAGGCCGTCGGACGGTAGTGGAATGATGAGTCGGGCGCTTGCCATGGTTTCGAGCTATGGTTCTTGATGACCGAAACGCATTTCTGTGCGATGAGATGAATGGAGGCTGGGTATGGGCTGGTCCTTGAACCTCGGCACGATTGCGGGCACGACGCTGCGCGTCCACGTCCTGTTCCTGTTGCTCCTGGTGTGGGTGCGGATCATGCACTTCAACACCGGCGGTGCCCAGGCTGCATGGGAGGGCGTGCTCTTCGTGATCGCCGTCTTTGCCTGCGTCATACTGCATGAGTTCGGCCACATCGCCGCCGCGCGCTACTACGGAATAAGAACGCCCGACATCACACTCCTTCCGATCGGTGGGGTCGCGCGCCTGGAACGCATACCGGAAAAGCCCGTAGAGGAGATCGTAGTTGCCCTGGCTGGGCCGCTGGTCAACGTCGTGATTGCCGCCCTGATCTTTTTCTATCTGGGGCGATGGTCAACCGCGCAGGAACTCGTCTTGATCGAGGACCCGCGGCTCGACTTCCTGGCCCGCCTCGCCGCCGTCAACGTGTTCCTGGTCCTCTTCAACCTCATTCCCGCCTTTCCCATGGATGGCGGCAGGGTGCTGAGGGCAGTGATGGCGATTTTCATGCCATGGTGGCGGGCGACGCAGATCGCCGCCACCATCGGGCAAGGCCTCGCTTTTGTCTTCGGCTTCCTTGGCCTGTTTTACAACCCGCTGCTGATCCTGATCGCGGTCTTCGTTTATCTCGCTGCGGCTGCCGAGGCACAGAACGCGCAGTTGCGCGACGTTGCATCAAGCCTGCTTGTGCGGGACGTCATGGTCACCGATTTCGCGACCCTCGAACGTTCTGCGACCATCGAGGAGGCGGTGGAGAAGCTGCTGGCGACGACGCAGCACGAATTCCCCGTTGTCGGCGAGGACGGACGTTTCGCCGGCCTGCTGACCCGCAACGACATCGTCAAGGCGCTGAAGGAGAGCGGCGCGTCTGCATCCGTCGTTGGCGGCATGCGGTCCGACATTCCCGTGGTCGACGGGCAGCAAAGCCTGCGGGCCTGCCTGCGGTTGATGCAGGAGAAGGGCGCGCCAGCCGTGGCGGTGACAGCCCGGGACGATCGGCTCGTCGGCCTGATGACCTTCGAAACTCTTGGCGAAATGCTGATGGTCCGTTCGGCGCTTGCGGATGGCTTTCGCTTCGGACGTCTGCGCCGCGAGGGGCTCCAGACGAAAGGACGTCACGCCCGGGAAACATAGTTCGGGCCGGCAAGCTCCGGAAAGACACGCCCGATAACGGCGACGGTAGCGATAGGCTCGAACCGGCGGATTTGCATCTTTGCCCACGCGCTTTACGATCGTGAAACGAACATGGGAAGGGATGGATGTGATGAAAACCGCCATGCTTCCGGCAGGCGAGGTAGTTCCCCGTCTGGGCCAGGGCACCTGGAATATGGGCGAGGATCCGCGTCGCCGCGCCGAAGAGGTGGCCGCCCTGCGACTCGGCCTCGACCTCGGCATGACGCTGATCGATACGGCCGAGATGTATGCTTCCGGCGGCGCCGAAGCGATCGTCGCGGAGGCCATGGCCGGGAGGCGGCAGGAGGTCTTCATCGTCAGCAAGGTGCTGCCGACCAATGCGACGCGGCGGGGTGTCCAAAAAGCCTGCGAGGCAAGTCTCGAAAGATTGCGAACCGAGGTCATCGACCTCTATCTGCTGCACTGGCGCGGCGCGATGCCGCTATCGGAAACCATCGAGGCTTTCGAGGAGCTGAAGTCGGCCGGCAAGATACGGCATTGGGGCGTCAGCAACTTCGACACGGACGACATGGAAGAACTGCTGCGCCTCCCGGCCGGTGCGGCGGTGCAGACGAACCAGGTCCTCTACAACCTCACACGACGCGGTATCGACTACGACCTGCTGCCCTGGTCCAACCGTCGCCGCATCCCGGTCATGGCCTATTCTCCGGTGGAGCAGGGCAGGCTCGGCAACGACAGGCGGCTCGAGGCGATGGCACGACGCCTGGGCGCCACCGCCGCGCAGGTCGCCTTGGCTTGGCTGCTGCGCCAGGACGGCGTGATCGCCATCCCCAAGGCCAGCCGTCCGCAGCATGTCAGGGACAACCGGGCGGCACTCGACCTCGAACTGACGACTGAGGATCTGGCTGAAGTCGACCGCGCCTTTCCGCCTCCCCGGGGCAAGCGGCCGCTGGAAATGATATGAAGGCTTGCGCGTGAGCTGGTCATAACCACCTGCGCACACTTCGCTTGTAGCCGAGATAGGCGTCGCCGAACTTGCGCGCGAGATAGATCTCTTCGCGCGCCACCACGCCATGGCGGATCACCAGATAGAACGGCACCAGCAGGATCAGATGCCATAGGCTGTCGAAGCCGATGGAGACACCGACGAGGCCGATGAACATGGCGACATAGATTGGATTGCGGCTGTAGCGATACGGGCCATCGGATACGATGCTGGTCGTCGGTACGCTTGTGGGGACCGCCGTTCCTGCCCGGCGAAAGGTCGAGGCGGCCCAGAACAGCAACGCGAGACCGGCGAGGAAGACGAGGCCGCCGACCCAGCTGGCCGGCATTGCGGCCGGCAGAAACGGCAGCGGATACAGCCACTGAAGAACGAGCCCCGCCACGACTGCCAGCGCCATGGCGATCGGTGGGCGCACGATCGGGCCCGATGTGTCGTGGAGATTGCCGCTCGCCTCGCTCATCTCGCCATCAGGTGATGCTTGGACCTCGGCGGCGATCATAGCACAAGGGGTGCCCTTGTGTGGAAACCTGGCGCATCGGCCGGCACGCACGGCGGCCAAGCGCCCTTGCACGTCCGGATGAACGCCTGGCGCTCACGAAATCGACGCGCTGCGTGCGCGCCGCAGAGAGACGATCAAACCGATAAGGGACCTTGGAACGGAGCGAAACGCGCATGTTCCGCGACCAGCTTCGCTACCGTATCCCGAAACAACCCGTGGCCGCCCGGTCTCCATCCCAGCCTTTGCAGCCTGTCGGTCGCCATGACGCCCAGCGAAGAGGCATCCGCCCTGCCAGGCAAGGCATGCGGCGATCCCGTTCTTTCTTTGACGATGGCGAGCAGGTCGTGCCGGTCCACCACTATGTCGGAGACGTTGAAGAGCTTCCCGGACATCGTTTTTGCGGCCACCGTGAGCATCAGCTCGACCGCGGTGGCCACATCCTCGCCATGGACCTCCGTGCCGGCTCGAGGCTCTATGGGTTTGCCCGCGAGATAGTCGCCGAGCAGTGCGGACCATTTATGCTCCCGGCCCGGTCCCGCCGGACCGTAGACGCCGGTGATGCGCAGCGATGCCGTAGCGAATTCGGGCGTTGTCAGCCGGCCCAGGGCCGACTCGGCGGCGAGCTTGGCCTTGCCGTAGAGCGTGTCGGGGGCGCAGGCCAGGTCCTCGTGCAGAGGAGCACCAGGCGCCTCCCCGCCATAGGCGGCGCGGCTGGACAGGAAAATGGTCCGCGCCACGCCGGCACGCCGGGCCGCATCGAACAGGGCGACCGAACCCTCATGGTTTCGTCGCCAGAAGCCGTCGGGATCGCCGCCCTCGCCGCCCCTGTACTTTCCCGGCAGATGATCGAAGGCTGCGTGGACGAAGAAATCCATCCCGTCGAATGCCTGGAATTGATCGCGGTCGGGGTCGAGGGCTCCCTCGAGGAAGCGTACGGGATTGCTGAAGAAGCCTTTCGGCGGAGACGTGCGGCCTAGCACAATGACGTCGTGGCCGGCCGCAGCGAGATGCTCGACGATGAACCGTCCGACCAGGCCGGTGCCGCCCGATACCAATGTCGCCGGCCGTCTCATCCCCGCGCGGCCGGGCCGGGCAGGGCGGCGATGTCGGGGATAGGCCCGCCGTCGTGAAAGGCCTGCCACAGTGCGATCAACGGGCCGAGCCTGTCGGCCTTGGGATGGTTCTTCTCCCAGGGCTTTTCATACTGGTAGTGAAGCACCGCGATCGACTTCCAGTCCCACAGTTCGGGCAGGTTGAACCAGACATATTGCAGCATGTTGCAGAACACGGGCAGGCCGTGCCAGTCGGGAAAGAAGGCCTGCAGGAAGGTCTGGTCGGTCCGCGGCCAGAAGGCATCGGGCCGGTCGAGACGGGCGAGCATGCCGGCAAAGGTCTCATGCGACGGCTTTGCGACGAATACGCCTGAATTCAGCCGGTGGAAGTCGGCCAGGCTCTCATAGACGTTCGGAGCGGCCGAGAACTCAGGGTAGGAGAACAGCCGGTCTATGTTGCGCAGCACGATCGCATCGGCGTCGATGAAGACGATCTTCTCAAATTCGACATGCTGCCACAGGCGAAGCTTGGCGAAATTGTCGAGCGGTGTATGGAATTCAGGCTTTCGTCCCTTGGTGAAGGGCGCATTGGCATGAAGCCTGGCCCGCGCATGCCGCTCGTTGAACGCCTCCGACGTCGGCAGCAGCTCCGCCTCGCACAGGCGTGCGCCCAGCGCGGAGAGCGGCGCGAGGTCGCGGGCAGCAACGCCACCTGTATACAGCACGAGGATGTCCGCTTCGGTGCCGGTCAGGCGCAGTGAGCGGACCAGCGCGAGCGCCCCCCTCGCATAGTCGGCATTGGTGACCAGCGTCGCATAGGCGCGGCCCGCCGAGACCTTGGTCACGAGACGCTCTTCAGCCGCTTGCCCTCGGGGTCGCGTTCCAGCGTCGGGGCGATGTCCTTCGTCCAGGCGGACACGGCCGGAATGCGGCTCCGGTCGACGCGATAGGCATATTTCTTCGCTACGTCGATGACTTCCGAGAGCAGGCCCTTTTCCAGCGTGATCGGTTCCAGGCCGAGCTCCCTGAACTGGTCGTTGCGCACGACGAGTTCGTTCTCGACCGCCTCCTTGCGCGGATTGGGCAGATGCGCGATGCGGGCGCCCGTAATCTCGGAAACGATCCTGGCCAGGTCGCGGACGCGGTGCGTCTCCGTCATCTGGTTGAAGATCTTCACCTTGTCGCCGCGCTTGGGCGGATTGTCGAGCGCGAGCTCGATGCAGCGGACCGAATCCTGGATATGTATGAAGGCGCGGGTCTGTCCGCCGGTGCCGTGCACTGTGAGGGGATGGCCGATCGCCGCCTGGATGAGGAAGCGGTTGAGCACCGTGCCGTAGTCGCCGTCATAGTCGAACCGGTTGATGAGCTGCAGGTGCTGCCGCGTCTCTTGCGTGTGCGTGCCCCAGACGATGCCCTGGTGCAGGTCGGTGATGCGCACGCCGTCGTTCTTCGCATAGAATTGGAAGAGCAGCTGATCGAGGCATTTGGTCATGTGGTAGATAGAGCCGGGATTAGCCGGATAAAGGATGTCCTGGCTCGCCGTCTCGCCGGTCAGCGTTTCGATGCCGACCGACAGGTAGCCCTCCGGGATGGCCGCCCCGATCGTCGAATAGCCGTAGACGCCCATTGTGCCGAGGTGGACGAGATGGGCATCCTGATCGAGCTCGACCAGCGCGTTGAGCAGGTTGTGGGTGGCGTTGACGTTATTGTTGACCGTATAGTTCTTGTGCCGGTCGCTCTTCATCGAATAGGGCGCGGCGCGCTGTTCGGCGAAATGGATGACCGCGTCCGGCCGATGGTCGGCCAGCCAGCGTTTGAGCACCTCATAGTCGCGCGCGAGGTCGATCAGGTGGAAATGGATGCGCCGCCCGGTCTCCAGATGCCAGATGCGGGTGCGTTCCTGGATGGAATCCATCGGCGTCAGCGACTGTACGCCGAGTTCGGTGTCGATCCAGCGGCGCGACAAATTGTCGAGAATATGGATCTCGTGGCCGCGCGCCGAAAGATGCAAGGCCGTCGGCCATCCGATGAAGCCGTCGCCGCCCAGAATTGCAAGCCGCATCGAATCGCTCCCTCGCTGGTAAGACGCATTTGCCGCAAATCTAGTTTGACAGCAATTTCAAAGCGAGATGCGACTGGATCGATCACAAAAGGTTTCCAGTCGACACATAAGTAGGGCAGTCACGCCACGGCGGACAGCCAGAAGACGGCCGCGCCGGCGACGAGCGAGACGGGCAGCGCCAGCGCCACCTGGATTGCGAAGGCGCGGCTGCCGAAGGCGATCGCGTAGGCGGCTTTCGCCATCGTGTTGGAGGCCACGGCGATGGCGATCGCCGCGGCGGCCACCGTCGTCGACAGTGTGTCCAGCATGCCCGCGACCGTCACCGTCACCGCATCGACGTCGGCCAGACCCGACAAGGTGGAGACCACCAGCACGCCGCTCTCGCCATACCATGCAGCGGCAGCGCGCGCGATGAAGGCGACGGCGACGAGCACCAACGCCATGGTGACGACGGAATCGAGATCGAACGGGTTTTTTGGTTTATGTTCCTGATGCTCGGTCGCGTCCTTGCGGGCGAGCAGGCCGGCATAGGCGATCATCATAAAAGCGGCAGCCAATAGGGCCGGTACCAGAAGCTTCATCAACGGGGCAGCCAGCAGGCCGACCAGGAAGGCGGTCCTGATACAGGAGACGGCCGAGGCCGCGAGCGTGCCCGCCGCCAGCGTAGGGGCATCGGCCCCGCCGGCCGCGCGGCGGGCATTGGTGAGCGTGGTTCCGGTCGAGGAGACAAGGCCGCCCACCGCTCCGGCCACCAGCTCGCCGCGCGCGCTTCCCAGCAACTTCACCGCGATGTAGCCGCAGAAGGAGATGGCGGCCAGCATGATGACCAGTATCCAGGTCCTTGCCGGCGAAATGCCGCCGAACGGACCGATCGGATCGGAAGGAACCAGCGGCAGGATGACGAAGGTCATGGCGAGCAGGATGATCGCCGCGCGCAGCTCGTCCCAGGAGAGCCGGCGCACGAAGCCGTGCAGCGCTTCGCGGCTGGCGAGCACGGCGACCAGCACGACACCGCCCGCAGATGCCAGGCCAATGTCGCCGACGACCGCGACGACGCCGAGCGCGAAGGTCAGCATGGCGGCGACCACCGATGTGACGCTGAAGTCGTTCTCGGCGACCTGTTCGCGATACTGGAAGACGGCGAAAACCGAGGAGAAGGCAATGAAGACGCCGACCACGGTGATCGCCGCCGCGGGGCCCGACTGCGGGAACGCGTGCGCGATCAGTCCGGTGACGCCGCCCAGCATGCCGATGAGGATGTAGGTCCTCAGCCCGGCCGTGCGTCCCCCCGCTCCGGCGTCGCGTTCACGCCAATGGCGTTCGGCGCCGACCAGGGCGCCGATCGCGATCGCCAGACCGAGCCGCTCGAAGATTTCGATGTCCATGAGCGGACCTTATCGGCCGAATTGCTCAAGGCGGTCAATCGCGACAATAAGCGGGTCACGCCAGATGCCGGAAGGCGGCGACCACTTCTTCATAGACTTTGCGCTTGAACGGCACGATCAATTCGGGCAGCTCGGCCATAGGCTTCCACGCCCAGGCGTCGAATTCCGGTTCGTGGCCGCCCGGAGGCGGCTGGATGGAGATCTCGCTGTCGTCGCCCTCGAAGCGGAAGGCGAACCATCTCTGCGCCTGACCGCGGAATTTTCCCTTGAGCGCGATGCCCAGGACCTCGCGCGGCAGATCGTATTTGATCCACTCCGGCGCCTCGGCGAGCAGTGAGACGGAGCGGATCCCGGTCTCTTCATAGAGTTCGCGGCGGGCCGCCGGCAGGGGCTCCTCGCCCTTGTCGATACCGCCCTGCGGCATCTGCCAGAGCTGCGTGCTGCCGGCGAACTCGCTGTCCGACGCGGCGATGCGCCTGCCGGCCCAGACGAGCCCGTCGCGATTGAGCACCATGATGCCCACGCACGGGCGGTAGGGCAGGGTTTCGGGGTTGATCGTCCGGTTCTTCTTGGCCATGATTTCCGTTATCCGCGCTCGGGATCGCTGGCAACAGCGGAGACCGGGACGATCTCGATGCCGCGACGCTTCGCCTCTTCCACCCAACTTGCGACGGCATCGACGGTCGCGTCGAAGGCGGAGCCGGTGCCGACGGCATAACCCTTGGCGCGGGCGATGCGCTCCAACTCGTCGAGTTTCTTCAGGATATCGCCGCGCTCCCGGGCGGCGTCGATTGCCGTGTCGCCGGCCGCGAAGGGCACGCCCGACTTCAGGGCGAGCTCGGCCGCCGTGCTGCGGGCCGAGGAGCCGTCGTCGAGATAAAGCAGGCCGCGCCTGCCGAGTTCCTCCATGAGGGGCGCCATGGCGTCGGCGTCGGCCGAGAAGCGCGCGCCCATGTAGTTCATCACCCCGGTGTAATTGGTGATGCGCGACAGCGACCAGCGCAGGGCCTCGACGTTCTCGGCCGGGCTGGCCGCGACCGTCAAAGTGTTGCGGCCGGGATCGACATTCGGATAGTCGAACGGCTCCAGCGGCACCTGCATGACGATTTCGTGGCCGCGCTGGCGCGCAGCCTGCATCCAGCGGCCGAGGCTGTTGCCCTGCGAGGCGAAGGCGAGCGTCACCTCGGGAGGCAGCTTTTCGATCGCCTCCATCGTCCCCGTCTGGGAAACGCCAAGGCCGCCGATCACGATGGCGACGCGGGCGCCGCGGGCGCCCGACCACGGCCGGGCATAGACATCGAAAGGCCGCCGCCCGTCGGCGGAGCGGATCGGCAGCGGGCCTATGGCCGACGCCTCGATGAGCGCCTTGTCGGGCAGATGGGCCACCCTGAGATTCTGCCCGATCGCCGACGGATCACGGAGGATGACGACATTGCCGCCCGAGCGCGGCGTTTCGGGGTCTACGCGGATGATTGCAGGGCTTCCGTCGGTCGGGGCCTGCTTGGAGGGCGCGGGATGGGCCCGGGCGATGTCGGACGCAGGGGCGGGCTCCGGAGCCGCCGCGACGACAGGCGTGCGGAAGGGCCTTTCGCGCAGGGCGACAAGGCTGGAGGCCGCCACGATGACGACAGCCGCCAGGACCAGCCCGACGCCGCCTTTCGTCACCTTGAAGAGGCGCCGGCCTTGCTGCCGCGCCTTGGCCGACTGCCCGAGCGGGCTGTCGAGGGAATTGTTCGCTGGCGACATCGCGCCCCCCTGCCGCGAACCGGTTTCCGAAGCATGTCTCCCGAAAGTGTGCTGCCGTTTCGGGAAAAAGACATGCGCCAAATCTAGACCCTAAAGCGCGTCGCGACCCTTCGGATTCGCTTTGCACGCTTTAGCTGTTTGTTCTTGCGCATGTCTTTGTCCCCGAAACCGGTTCCCGCATCAGGGAGACATGCTTTGGAATCGAGACTGCCGGAATCGGACGACCCCGGCAGTCGAGCAACGATGACACGGCGGCCGGTCGGCCGCCCGTCGCTACTGGTCGAGCACGGCCTGGTCCGGATTCGGCGGGAAGGCCGCATCCGTCTTGGCGCCGCGCAGCAGGTCGAGCGCGTGGCCGAGCTGGAGGTCGTCCTTCGGATCCGGCGGCACGTAGGCGGCAGAGCCCGAGCCCTGATCGCTCTCTTCGACGCCCTTGATGTGACCCTTCAGATCGGACTCGCCGCGCGACACGTCGCGACCCTGCAACTCCGGCGGCAGCGGCTGCTCGATCTTGATGTCGGGGGTGATGCCCTTGCCCTGGATCGACTTGCCCGACGGCGTGTAATAGAGCGCGGTGGTGAGCCGCAGGGCACCGTTCTCGGCGAGCGGGATGATGGTCTGGACCGAGCCCTTGCCGAAGGACTGGGTGCCGAGCACGGTGGCCCGGCGCTGATCCTGCAACGCGCCCGCGACGATCTCGGACGCGCTGGCCGAGCCGCCGTTGATCAGCACGATGATCGGCTTGCCGTCGGTCAGGTCGCCGGCGCGCGCGTCGAACCGCGTGATGTCCTTCGGGTCGCGTCCACGCGTCGAGACGATCTCGCCCCGGTCGAGGAAGTCGTCGGAGACCGCCACGGCCTGGTCGAGCAGGCCGCCCGGATTGAGGCGCAGGTCGAGCACATAGCCCCTGAGCTTGTCGGCCGGAATCTGCTTCTTGATCGTCTCGATCGCAGTGCGCAGATCGTCGTCCGTCTTTTCGGTGAAGGACGTGATCTTCATGTAGCCGACATCGTTCTCGACGCGGAACTTGACCGCCTTCACCTTGATGACGTCGCGCACGATGGTCAGCTTGATCGGCTTGTCGGCCCCTTCGCGCAGGATCGTGAGCTCGATCGGCGTGTTGACCAGGCCGCGCATCTTGTCGACCGCCTCGCTGAGAGTGAGGCCGCGCACCTCCTCGCCGTCGATCGCCGAGATGAAGTCGCCGGCAAGCACGCCTGCGCGGGCCGCGGGCGTGTCGTCGATCGGCGTGATCACCTTGACGAGCTCGTTCTCCATCGTCACCTCGATGCCGAGGCCGCCGAACTCGCCCTTGGTCTGGACGCGCATGTCCTTGGCGGCATCGGGATTGAGATAGGAGGAATGCGGATCGAGCGAGGTGAGCATGCCGTTGATGGCGTTCTCGACCAGGGATTTCTCGTCCGGCGGGGTGACGTACTGGCTGCGCACGCGCTCGAAAATATCGCCGAAAATGGCCAGCTGCCGGTAGGTCTCGGACCCTGCCGCATTCGCCGTCGTACCCACCGCCCCGTGGACCAGGCTCATGGCCGAGGCACCCATCAGCGCTCCGGCAAGCAGAAGCGACACCTTACGAATCATTTCCTGTCCTTCCAGAAAGACGCTCCGACCACCACGGTGCCGGATCGACGGGTTTTCCATCCTTGCGGAACTCAATATAGAGTTCCGGCGCGGTATTGCCATTCTCGAAAGCCGCAGCGCTCGCCACCCTGGCTTCCCCCATGGTGCCCACCGGCTCGCCCGCCAGGACGGACTGACCCAGCGACACGCTGATTCTGCCCATTCCCGCCAAGACGACATGATAGCCGTCGCCGGCGTTCAGGATCAAGAGTTGACCATAGGAGCGGAACGGACCGGCATAAAGCACGCTGCCATCGGCGGGCGCGGTGACGATGGCGCCCGATTGTGTCGCAAGCATGTCGCCCCGCATCACCCCGCCGTTACCGTCACCCTTGCCGAAACGGCGGCTGAAACGGCCGGCCGCGGGCAGCGCCAGCTTTCCCTGCATCAGCGAGAACGGCGCTGTCTCGATCAGCCGGTTGGCCTCCGGCACCGGCAGGGCGGCGAGCGTCGCCTCGCGCGCCTTGCGTGCTTCCTCGGCGCGGCGCGCCTTCTCCTCGGCCGAACGGGTGGCGGCGATATCCTTCTCGAGGGATGCGATGAGATCCTGCAGATTCCGGGACTTTGCGGCGAGCCGTTCGGATTTCTGCCGCTCTTCGTCGAGCGCTGCCTCGGACTTCTGCTGGAGCGTCTGCTTCTCCAGCAGGAGCAGGTTGAGCCGCTGCTGCTCGGCGACCTGCTCGCCGATCGTGGCGCTCAGCCGGTCGCGCTCGGCTTCGATCGTCGCGGCGATCCGGGCGAGTTCCTTGAGATCGTTCAGCAGCACGGCCGTCTCCGCGCGCAGTTCCGGCACCACCGCGCCGAGCAGGATGGCGCTGCGCACGGAGGAGAGCGCGTCCTCGGGCTTGACGAGCAGGGCCGGCGGCGGGTTCAGGCCCATGCGCTGCAGCGCCCCCAGCACCTCAGCCAGCACGTCGCGCCGCGCGCTGAGCGAAAGCTGGATCTCCTCCTGCTGCCCCTTGAGCCCGGCCAGGCGGTCGGTGATGTCCTCGACGTCCTGGGAGAGCTTCTTTTCGGTCTTGGCGGTCTGGATCAGGGCGGCCGTCAGGCTCGCATGGTCCTTGCGCATATCGGCGATCTCGGCAGACAGCCGGTCGAGCCGTTCCTTGGACAGCGCGATCTCGCGCGAGACGCGCTCATATTCCGCCTGGCTCTCGGCCTGACGGGCCTCCATCTCCGCGGCGCCGTCGGCTTCCTGGCCGAAGGCCGGCGGCGCCGCCAGCGCCGCGACGAGCAGGAGGAGCCGCGCCACCGCGCCTGATTTGGACAACATAGCGCTCACCGTGCCAACCGGATCATGAAGCCTCGACCTTAGAATCGGGTCGTTAACGAATCATCAACCATAACATCGGCGTTGCCCGACCGCCCACGGAGGAGCTAAGCGCGGCATCGTGTCGAAATGCCGGCGCGGATCTTCGCCGGACGTATCATGCCCGCGGTCGACAAGATCGGCAGCAGGAGCGCTCTTCTGGCCCATCGGTTTCAGGCACGATGATAGGGGTGGCCGGAAAGGATGGTCGCGGCGCGATAGAGCTGCTCGGCGAGCATGACGCGCACCAGCTGATGCGGCCAGGTCGCGGCGCCGAAGGAAATCACCAGCTCGGCGGTGTCGCGCAGGGCCGGATCGTGCCCGTCGGCCCCGCCGATGGCGAAGACGAGGCTCTTGTGGCCGCCGTCGCGAAGGGTGGCGATCTTCTGCGCCAGGGCTTCGGAGGAAATGTTCCTGCCGCGCTCGTCGAGCAGGATAAGCGTGGCGCCCGGCGCGAGCTGGGTGCGCAGACGCTCGGCTTCCTCACGCTTGCGCTCGGCCACGCTCCGCGCGCGGCTTTCCGGCACTTCGGAAACGCCCGGGAATTCCAGCCCGACGGCCGGCCCGCTCTTGGCGAAACGGTCGAAAAAGCGGTCCGCCAATTCCTGTTCGGGGCCGGCCTTCATCCGGCCCACGGCGTGTACCGCAATACGCATGTCCAGACCTCAGGCGGAAGCGCTCAGTGAAGCGTCTCTTCCTCGAGGTCCGGTGCCAGCCACATCTTCTCCAGATTGTAGAACTCACGGACTTCCGGACGGAAGACATGGACGATGATGTCGCCCGAATCGATCAGGACCCAGTCGGCGCTGGCCAGGCCCTCGACGCGGGCCTTGCCGAAGCCGCCATCCTTCAGCGCCTTGAGCAGATTGTCCGCCACGGCGGCGACATGGCGGTGCGACCGGCCCGACGCGACGACCATGAAGTCGCCGAGGCTCGATTTACCCTGGATGTCGATGGGGACGATGTTTTCGGCCTTGGAGTCTTCGAGACTGGCAAGAACCGTCTTGAGGGCGCGGGACACGAAGTCGTTCATCCCGGCCGGCGAAGGCACGATATCGGCCTTCTTCCGTAGTGCTGTTCTCAGTGTCTTTCCTTTCGCGACAAGAACAACCAAATCACCCGACGAAGCAGGCGATACAACATAGATAGTCAGAGTTGGGTAACAGTTTCAAGACGCCTGCGATCGGCCAAATGTTCGATATGGACCGCCGCCGCCGACCGATGGTCGACGGCTCCCCGGGCGCCTCTACCTCCACGGAGGGAGGCGATCGGTCAATTCCGCAGGTTCGGCATTCCTGCCGCAGCCTCCCCGAATGCCGGTTCCGGATCCACCGCGCCGTGATGGTCGGCCGGGCCCTCGGACGGGAAGGCGAGATCAGCGGCCAGAGGCGCCTGCGCCGACATCGGCGCGAAGGGAGAGGGGATCTCCGGCTGCGCCGCCGGCGATTGTGTGAGCCGCCAGACGACGAAGGCGCAGAAGGTGGCGGCGATGGCGACCGCGACATACATGAAGGCTTCGGTACCGAAGGCAGCCGTCAACGCCGTCGCGGCGCCCTGGATCAGGAAGCCGGACAAGGACCACGCGAACAGCATCGTGCTCGAAAGCGCGACCAGATCCTCCTTGCCGGCGCGGTCGCCGGCATGGGCGCTGGCGATCGAGTAGATCGATTCCGTGGCGCCGCTCCAGATCATGAAGATCAGGACGACCGTAAGGAAAGGGGCGCCGATGGTCAGGCTGGCTGCCAGGCCGGCCAGCGTCACCACGGCCGAGGCGGCGACCAGGACGTAGCGGCGGTCGGTTCGGTCGGAGAGCCAGCCGAAGGGAAGCTGGATGAGGATGGTGCCGAGTTGCATCGACAGCAGCAGGACGGACACTTCGTTCTTGGTGAACCCGCTGTCCGTGGCATAGATCGGCGCGAAGCCGGCGACCATCATCGAAAGCCCGCCGACGGCAAGCATGCCGGCGAGACCGACCGGGGAGATGCGCCAGGCCTGGGCAATGGCGATGGAGGCGGATTCCGGCGCCGGCGGCGGCCGCAGGCTGGTCAGCCCGACCGGAATGATCGACAGGGCGGCGAAGCAGACCGCGACGATCGGCGCGGCCGGCGTGTCGATCGGGATGAAGCTCAGCGTCAGGGAGCCGAGGCCGAGCCCCACGATGTAGCAGATGTAGAAGATCGCCATGACGCGGCCGCGGATGGCGTTTCCCACGGCGTCGTTCAGCCAGCTCTGCGCGACGATGAAGAGACCGCAGATTGCGAAGCCGTAGAGCGCGCGCGAGGCCATCCAGAGCACCGGATAGGTGCCCGCGGCAAGGGCGGCATTGGACAGGATGATCATCGCCGAGACGGTCATGTAGGCGCGGGCATGCCCGACGCGTCGCACCATGGCGCCGGTCAGGAAGCAGCCGAGCATTCCCCCGGCCGACAGCCCCGTCAGGATCAGCCCCGCCCAGATCGGCGGAAGCCCTTCCGCGCCCAACCGCACGGGTACATAGGCGAAAAGCAGACCGTTGCCGACCGCCACCAGCGTCACCGAGACGATGACGCTGGTTATGGCGACAAGCGATGCGGCCGCCTCGCCCGCGCCGGTATCTTCCCGAGGCTTTTCGCGTAGTGTGGTCATGCGGCGGAGCTTCGCCGGCAGTGCGGCGACATGAAGCTGCAAAAGCGACATCGGCGCGCGCTGGACCACAGGGAAGAAGCCGGTGGTATGACCTGCGAGGAACGGGAATGCAGGGTGAAACGGATCTGGCCGTTCTGATCGGCGGCATGAAGCCACGGCTGCGCGACGGGGTCTATGTCTTTGCAACCCTGCCGCCGGGCCAGCCGGCGCCGCCCATGGTCGAACCCGTGATGGTCTTCCAGGAGGCCGAAGGCTGTACATTCATCCTGACAGAAGGGGACGCCGCAAAGCTGGGGCTCGACGTGACCTTCCGATGCCGCATGATCACGCTCGAGATCCACTCCGCGCTGGAAGCAGTCGGTTTCCTGGCGGCGATCACGACGCGGCTGGCGGCGTCAGGGATGGGCGTCAACCCGGTCTCGGCCTTCTATCACGACCATCTCTTCGTGCCGGCGGACCGTGCCGAGGAAGCGGTCGCGCTGCTGGAAGAGATGGCGCGGGAGGCGTGAGTGCTGCTCGCTTGCCGCTGGGCTACCCCTCATCCGACCTCGCTGCGCGAGGTCACCTTCTCCCACAAGGGGAGAAGGCCGGAGCCTGGCTTGGCCGGCTCTGCAAATCGTCAACGTCTGCGATTGGCCGAGACGCTGCTGCAGGGTGTTTCCTTCTCCCCTTGTGGGAGAAGGTGGCCGCGCGCAGCGCGGTCGGATGAGCAACCATGATTCAGGCGCTGGCATTTTGAGGGTTCCACGGCGTTCCTCTGGCGAGGACAGCGTTGGCCATGTGGACCAGCTTTCTGGCGCAAGCGACGATCGCCTGTTTGTAGGTCTTGCCCGCGTCGACCAGGCGTTTCCTGAAGGCCACGAGGATCGGGTTCCAGTGGTTGGCGGCCGAGAAGGCCGCCATGTAGACGGCCTTGCGCAGCCGCCGGCGTCCACCCGCGATGCGGCGCTGTCCGGCATGGGTTCCACTGTCGTGGTCGAAGGGGGCCACGCCGACGAGCGCCGCCGCCTCGGCTCGGCTCAAGCGGCCGAGTTCAGGCATGCGCACGACGAAGACCAGGGCGGTGATCTCGCCCAGGCCGGGGATGCTCAGCAGCAGGGCGAACCGCTTGGCCAGATCGGCATGGGCCTTCACCTTTGCAATGAGCTTGGCGAGCTCCTTGGACTTGCGCTTGCTCAACCGCCGGATCTCGGCCTCGAGGTAGCGCCGATGCGCCGGATCGCTGAAGCGGTCACGCCGGGTCTCGTGCCGGGCAATGTCGTCGGTGAGGGCGTCGATCAGCGTCATGTGCTCCTGAAAGGCCGCCAGCCGCGGATCGGCCGCCGCGCCGCCGCTGCCCAGCGCCGCCGTGGCGGCGAGGATCAGATGGGCATCGATCGCATCATTCTTGGCACGGCGACCGCGAAAGATGCGATAGCCGTGGACCTGACGCGGATCGAAGACCTTGACCGCGAAGCCCACCACTTCGAGCGCCGCTCTGACGGCGGCTTCGTAGTTGCCGCTCGCCTCCATGCCGACCCGTTCGACCCCGGCCGCCGTCAGCCGCGCCGCCAGCCGGCGGTGGCCGGCGGCGTCGTTGGTCTCCACAAAACGCTGCCCGTCGAAAACGGCAACGTCGAGCTTGGCCTTGGAGACATCCACACCGGCGCATTTCATGCTAGTATCGTTCATCTTCGTCGACCCAACCTTGCGTTAATGCGAACCAGGGTGTTCAAGCAACCATCCGGGTCCGATGAAGAAAGTCGACTGCGATCACGCTCATCCTCAGCCAGCAACGGCTCAGGGGTTTCCGATCCGACAATCGACCGGCTCTGCAGGGGTGGCCACCCCTGCAGAGCCAACTCCTCATCCATAGCAGGATTTCCTCATACAAGGGGTACTCCACGATCCGCCAATGTCGACGATCAAGCCCGCGACCGCGGGCCGCCGGTCGTCCGGCGCGCCCGCGCAGGGCCAGCCGCCGTCAGGCGGCGGAACGGCCCGTGAGCGATGCAATACCGCCCTTGAGCGACATCAAGCCGCCTGGCGCTTGGGCTGGATCAGCCCGCGCTCGACCAGGAGTTCGGCGATCTGCACGGCGTTGAGAGCGGCGCCCTTGCGCAGATTGTCCGACACCACCCACATGGCGAGGCCGTTTTCGACGGTCGAATCCTCACGGATGCGGGAGATGTAGGTGGCGTCCTCGCCGGCAGATTCGAGCGGCGTGATGTAGCCGCCGTCCTCGCGCTTGTCGATGACGAGGCAGCCGGGCGCCTCGCGCAGGATTTCGCGCGCCTCGTCGGCCGTGATCGGCTTCTCGAACTCGATGTTGACGGCTTCCGAGTGGCCGATGAAGACCGGGACACGCACGCAGGTGGCGGTCAGCTTGATCTTGGGGTCGAGCATCTTCTTGGTCTCGGCCACCATCTTCCATTCTTCCTTGGTGAAGCCGTCCTCCATGAAGACGTCGATATGGGGGATCACGTTGAAGGCGATGCGCTTGGTGAACTTCTTGGCCTCGACCGGATCGGCGACGAAGACGGCGCGGGTCTGGGTGAACAGCTCGTCCATGCCCTCCTTGCCGGCGCCGGACACCGACTGGTAGGTGGCCACCACGATGCGCTTGATGGTGGCGCGCTCATGCAGCGGCTTCATGGCCACGACGAGCTGCGCGGTCGAGCAGTTCGGATTGGCGATGATGTTCTTGCGGGAGAACTGGGTGATCGCGTCGGCGTTGACCTCGGGCACGATCAGCGGCACATCGGCGTCGTAGCGCCAGGCCGAGGAATTGTCGATGACGACGCAGCCCTGCTTGCCGATCTTCGGCGACCATTCCTTGGAGACGTTGCCGCCGGCCGACATCAGGCAGATGTCGGTGTCGGAGAAGTCGTAGCCGTCGAGCGCCTTCACCTTGAGGGTGCGGTCGCCATAGGACACTTCGGTGCCCACCGAGCGGCGCGAGGCGAGCGGCACGACCTCGTCGGCCGGGAAACCGCGCTCCTCCAGAATGTTGAGCATTTCGCGGCCCACATTGCCCGTGGCGCCGGCGATCGCAACCTTGAAACCCATGGCTTTCATCTCCTGTTCCCTCTCCGCTCGTTTCGCTTCGGGAACACCGCCGGCCGATGCGGGTTCTCGCTCCCCCGGCCTGACCCGGGGAGAGAGGGCGAGCTGGCCAAGGGATTCAGACGGTTTTGGTCGTCGTTTTTTTGGCCGGGGTTTTGGTCGAATGGAGACGCGCACGGTCGCTCTCTCCGGCATGGCCGGGGAAATCGACTGCAAAAAGCGCCATCAAAAGGCCGCGCATGGAGGTCTCCGTATCGACCGCGCCTTTTACGCGGTTTCCCGCAATAGTCAATCGAGCGATCGTGCCGCAGCCTGCCTGGCCACCACCGCTTCGTAGGCGGCCTGCAGGGTGGCGCGCACGGACGGTTCGCCTGCGCCGGCGGCGATACCGAGATGCTCCTGGCGCAGTTCGGCCATGAAGCGGTCCCAGAGCGGCTGTCCGCCTTCCTCGAGGAGCTGCGCCCGGATGCTGAGTTCGGGTGTGGCCGGCAGCCACCTGCGGCCCCAGGCGCCGAGCTGGGCAAAGACCGGAACCAGCGAGATCGCCATCTCCGTCAGGCTGTAGATGGCCTTCTGCTTGTGCGTCGGATCGTCCGCCTTGGTGAGCAGGCCGAGCTCGACCAGCGACTTCATCCGGTCGGCGAGGATGTTGGACGAGATGCCTTCCTCGGATCGCAGCAATTCGCGGAAATGCCGTTTCCCGCCGAAGATCATATCGCGCAGGATCAGCAGGCTCCATTTGTCGCCGAACACTTCGAGCGAGAGATTGATCGGGCATCCCGAGCGATGTGTCGCGTCCATTCCGCTACCTCGAAAAACCGGTTGCAAATCCGTATCAGTGATCATATGGTGCAACCAGTTTCATATTGCTATCAGTCTGTCGAAGCAAGCCGGAGGACGCAGATGCTGCTCCAGAACAAGACGGCCATTGTCTATGGCGGCGGCGGAGCGATTGGCGGCGCCGCCGCCAGAGCGTTCGCCCGGGAAGGGGCAAAGGTCTTTCTGGCCGGACGCAGCCTTGAAAAGCTAGAGGCAGTGGCCTGCGACATCGCGCGATTCGGCGGAGCGGCTGCCACGGCCGTGGTGGATGCGCTCGACGCGCAATCGGTCGAACGCCATGCCGAGGCCGTCGCGGAAGCCGCGGGCGCAATTGACGTGGCGCTGAATGCGGTCGGGATTTTCCATGTGCAGGGACAACCATTTGCGGAACTCTCGGTCGAGGACTTCATGCTTCCGATCGAAGCCTACACGCGGACGGTCTTCATCACCGCAAAGGCGGCGTCCCGCTTCATGGCTTGCAAGGGCTCCGGCGTCTTCATGATGATATCGACGCCGGGCGCGCGCCTGGCGGGCACCGGCTATCTCGGCTACGGCACGGCCTGCGCCGCGAAGGAGGGCATGGCCAGGCTGCTCGCCGCGGAGCTGGCGCCCGTCGGCGTCCGTGTGGTCTGCCTGCGGCCGCACGCCATTCCCGAAGCCTCCGCGAGAGGATCGCATAGCGAGAAGGTCTTTCGGCCGATAGCCGAGCGGGCCGGCCTCACCGTCGGCGAGATGCTTGAGGGAGCCGCGGAGGGCACGCTGCTCAAGCGCCTTCCCACCCTGGAGCAGGTGGCCGAAACGGCTGCCTTCATGGCGTCGGACCGGGCCGGCGCGATGACCGGCGTGGTTGCCAACCTGACATGCGGCGCCGTGGTCGACTAACCGGACAGTTACTGAAGCGATGACTTAACCATTGACCGCGACAGACCGATGCGATAGTTAAGTGATGGCTTCACAATTGACACCGAAACCAGGGTGAGTTCTGAAAAACGATGTCCCTGACGCTCCATTTCCATCCGCTGGCCTCGTTCTGCTGGAAGGCGCTGATCGCCTTCTACGAGAACGGCACGCCGTTCGAGCCTGTCATCGTCGACCTCGGCGATCCCGTCTCCCGCGCCGCGTTCCTCAAGCTGACGCCGGTCGGCAAGATGCCGGTGCTGCGTGATGACGCCCGCGACAGGACCGTGCCGGAATCGACCATCGTCATCGAGTATCTCGACCGGCTCTATCCGGGGCGGTTGCGGCTGATGCCGGACGAGCCCGAGCTTGCATTGCAGGTACGGCTCGCCGACCGTTTTTATGATTTCTACGTGCACGAGCCGATGCAGAGGTACGTCGCGGACTATCTGCGGCCGGCAGACCGCAGGGATCCCTATGGCGTCGACCAGGCGCGCGCCCGGATCGAAAGTTCCTACGCGATCATCGATGCCGACATGGCGACGAAGCCCTGGGCGGTCGGCGACGCGTTCACGCTCGCCGATTGCGCGGCATTCCCCGCGCTCTTCTACGCCGACAAGGTTTCGCCGCTCCGCGACCGTTTCCCGAATGTCAGGGCCTATCTCGACCGGCTGTCGCGGCGCGGTTCGGTGGCGCGCGTGCTCGAAGAGGCCAAGCCTTATTTCCACCTCTTTCCGGTCAAGGAGGTCTGATCATGTATCATGATCCGGCCCAGATCGACCGGATGTTCCAGGCTTTGGCCGATCCGGCGCGCCGCATCATGGTCGAGCGGCTGAGCCTTGGTCCGGCTTCGGTGAGCCAGCTCGCCGAGCCGCTCGACATGTCGCTTTCGGCGGTCATGCAGCATCTCCAGATCCTGGAGACCAGCGGGCTGGTCCACAGCGAGAAGGTCGGGCGCGTGCGCACCTGCCGGATCGAGCCGCAGGCGCTCGGAACCGTCGAGCGCTGGGTCAGCGAAAGACGGGCGACCTGGGAGCGCCGCTTCGACCGGCTCGGCCGGTTCCTCGCAGAGAATCCCGGGGAGCCCGAATAGAACCCCGAGCAACAGAAACAAGGGAGAGAATGATGACCAAGCGATCCGTCCATCCCGCCACCATCGTGCTCGAACGCGCCTACGAGGCTTCACCGGAGCGGGTCTTCGCGGCGTGGACGACGCCGGAGGCGCTTCTGCGCTGGGGATCGCCCGGCGACGACTGGGAGATGAGCTACGAGCGGTTCGAGTTCCGGGAAGGCGGCGGCGACCTTTGCCGCTTCGGCCCGAAAGGCGGCGAGGTCTATGTCAACGAGACCCGCTACTTCGACATCGTGCCCAATGAACGCATCGTTTCGGCCGGGTCGATGTCGTCGAGCGACAAGCGCCTCTTCGCCGGCATGCTCACGGTTGAATTCCATGCCGCCGGCTCCGGCTGCCGCATGGTGATGACCGAGCAGGGCGTATTCCTCGACGGATACGACCGGCCCGAGAACCATGAAGCCGGCTGGAGCCAGATGCTCGACCAACTCGGCGACGAACTGAAGCGCGGTCGCGCCGCGGCCTGAACCGACGGGGAAGAACATGACCGAACTCGCCAAGCCTCCCGTCAATCATGCCACGCTTGTCTTCGAGCGCAGCTATGCGGCGTCGCCCGCCAGGCTGTTCGCGGCTTTCGCCGACCCCGCCGCGCGCATGCGCTGGGGCGTGCCGTCGAGCAATGTCGAGCTCGTCTATGACAAGGCGGATTTCCGCGTCGGCGGGCTGGACGTCAGCCGGTGCGGTCCGCGCGGCAAGCTGATCTATCACGTCGAGGCGCGCTACCACGACATCATCCCGGGACAGCGCATCGTCTACTCGGAAGTCGTCCGCCAGGGAGAGTATCCGCTGTCCTTCGCGCTGATCACAGTCGACTTCGAGGCGACGGTAGGCGGCAGCCGGCTGGTCCTCACCGACCAGGTGGCCGCCTATGGCGGCGCAAGCATGATCGACGGCCACAGGGCAGGCCTCGAAGGCGCCCTCGACAACCTCACCCTGGAGCTCGAACGCGACGTGGCAGCCTGATCGCCGCGATGCGATCGACGCCGATCGAACAAACGAAGGAAGGAGAATGTCATGACGTTACCCGATATCGTTTCCCGCGAAGAATGGCTGGCCGCACGCAAGGCCCTGCTCGCCAAGGAAAAGGAGATGACGCGCGCCCGCGACGCGCTCAATGTCGAGCGCCGCATGCTGCCGATGGTCAGGATCGAAAAGGACTATGTCTTCGAAGGCTCCGCCGGCAAGGCCTCCCTTCTCGACCTGTTCGAAGGCCGGCGCCAGCTGATCCTCGGCCATTTCATGTTCGATCCGCGCTGGGAAAACGGCTGCCCCGGCTGTTCGGCCGGCGCGGACGAGATTTCGGACGGGCTGCTGGCGCATCTTCACAAGCGCGATACGACCTATGCCGCCGTCTCGCGCGCGCCGATCGCCAAGATCGAAGCCTACAAGGCAAAGAAGGGCTGGACCTTCCCCTGGTACTCGTCCTTCGGCAGCGACTTCAATTACGACTTCGACGTCACCATCGACGAGCGCGTGAAGCCGGCGGTCTACAACTACAAGACCAGAAAGCAGCACGAGGCTGCCGGAACCGGATATTATTTCGAGGGCGAGCCACCCCTCGAACAGCCCGGCACCAGCATCTTCCTGCGCGACGGCGACACGATCTATCACACCTATTCCACCTTCGGACGCGGCGCGGAGATGTTTGGAGGCTCCTACTACTGGCTGGATTTGACCGCGCTCGGGCGCCAGGAGCAATGGGAAGAGCCGAAGGGTCGCGCCGACCTGGTGCGAGAGGCCTCGCCGACTTTCGAGAATTGAACGCGTACCGGGAGGAAAGCATGAAACTCTACCAAAGCATCGGCCCGAATTCCTATCGCGTGCGCATCTTCATGGCCGAGAAGGGCATAGAGCTGCCCTCCGTTCAGATCGACTTCGCCAGGATGGAGCACAAGGCGCCGGAGTTCCTGAAGCTGAATTCGCTCGGCCAGGTTCCCGTGCTCGAGCTCGACGACGGCACCGTCATCACCGAGAGCATCGCCATCTGCCGATACCTCGAAGCGCTCCACCCTGAGCCGCCGCTGTTCGGCGCCGATGCGGTCAGCCAGGGAAAAATAGAAATGTGGAACAGACGCATGGAGCAGGAGGTGTTCGCGACCATCGGCAATGTCGCCCTCCACACCGACCCGTTTTTCAAGGAACGCTTGACCCAGGTGCCGGCCTTTGCCGAGGCTCAACGGGCTGACGTACCTCGCAAATGGGCCTGGCTCGACCGTGAGCTGGCCGACGGCCGGCCCTACATCGCCGGCGACGCCTTCTCGACCGCCGACATCATCGGCATGGTCGCGTCATGGCTCGGCGACGTGTTCGGAATGGTCATTCCTGATGGCCTCGACAATGTGGGCGCCTGGGACCGGCGGATGCGAGCGCGGCCGAGCTGGAACGCGTAGCCCTCAGCTGATGGAGGCGACAGGGCGGGACGGTTCCGCCCCCGTCGATGGCGCGCTGCAGCAGTGTTTCCCGCCGTTGATGGAGGCGAGCATCTCAGCGAGGTGCCATTTGTCGGCAATGAACCTCTGGATCCGCGGCGGCTGTGACGAGGGTATTCTCGTCCGGGAACGGCGGTGGCCCCGCGCCATGCGATTTCCTCATGGCGGGGGCCGCTGCGCTTAGCCCATGCGCTTCAATGCGTCAGCGAAATAGGGCCGGAAGGCCTGCGGGTGCTCGGACATCGGAAAATGCCCCAGCTCCGGCATGATCGTCAGTGTCGCACCGGCAATGGCATCAGCGGTGCGTCGCGCATCATGCGGCGTGCAGGTAAGGTCATAAGCCCCGACCAGCAGATGCACCGGCGTGCCGCTGGTGTCGATCAGATGCAGGCGCTCGATCAGGCTTGGGTCCTGCGTGTAGAAGGACAGGTCGCCGCGGAACACGCCGGGCCCAGACTGCATGAACATCCATAGTGTGGCCCAGCGGTTCTGGGCCGGTGCGTGCGGGGTGATGTTGGCCGAGACGAGGGCCGCTCCCATCTCGCCGCCATGGGCGTCAGGCCGATGGAACCAGTCGATATCGTACCAGGCGGGCTGGAAATCCGAGGCCTCGATGGCGATGAAGCCCGAGAAGCGCTCGGGGCGAAGTGCTGCGATCTGAAGCGCGATGCGCCCGCCCATCGAACAGCCGGCGAGGATAGGCTTGTCCAGCGAAAGGGCATCGGCCACCGCCAGCACGGTTTCGATATAGGATTCGGTGGTCAGCAGATATTCTTCCGTCTCGAAACCTTGCGGAGGCAGCGACTTGCCATGCCACGGCATGTCGAAGGCGATGAAGCGGTGCGAGCCGGTCAGGTCGGCATCGTTGAGGATATGCTGCCACTGGCGGGTGTCGGCGCCAGCCGTGTGCAGGCACAGAACCGGGCGGCCTTCGCCGGCCATCTCGACATAGATGCGCTGGGCGCGTCCGGCGACGGTGACATTGATATAGCGTCCGGTGATCGGTTCGAACCTCATGCCGGTCGTTCCTCATTGCCTTGAAGGCGGCCAAGCGCCATGAATTCCTTGAAGAAGCGCAGGTTCTTCACCAGCGTCAGGATGTCCCCGTCGATACGGCCGCGCCCGATCTTCACCAGCCCGAAAATGTCGTGGAACCCGGGTTTGGGGAGCGGTTCCCAGAAAGCTTCAAGTGCCGCCCTGTCGGTGCGCAACGCAAAGCGCCACGGCGTCCTGGTCGAGGGGCCAGGCGTGACCGACACCAGGCGCCCGTCGCGGAATTCAAGATAGAACGACTGGTCTTCGACCTCGATGAGGACGGTTTCGCAAAAGAGCCTTCCGAGGCGAAGGAGATGCGGCGTGGCGTTAAGCCGCTGCTGCATCGTCAACAGGGTTTCCAGCATGTGTCTTTATCCTCCGGCCGGCATCGACCTCGGCCGGCATCGACCTCTCCGAGGCGACGCGGCATCATCCCATCAAGGACAGGGAGCCTCCCTTGGCAATGCCGGCCGGGGTATGCCCTCATACCGCCAGGAGAAAGGGCAAAGAGGGGTATCGAGCGATACCGGCCGGGGCATTGGCGAGGCCGCGCGGGGCGTGGATAGTCGGGACAGTTCAGGGAGCAGGGAAAGCTCCCGATGGCATATCCGGGAGGAAAGGCATGCGCAACGTAACCATCGAAAACGTCACCGACGCCGTGATCGGGTCGCTGGGCCGGCACGGCGAAATCTCGCCGCGCCAGCGCGAGATCATGGCATCTCTGCTCAGGCATCTGCACGGCTTCTGCCGTGATGTGAAGCTGCAGCACCACGAGTTCCTGCAGGCCTGCGACTTCCTGGCCCGTGCGGGCAAGGTCTGCGACGACAAGCGGCAGGAGTTCATCCTTCTGGGTGACATCCTCGGCGTCGAGGTGCTGGTCGACATGCTCTCCAACCCGATCGACGGCAGTGAGAGCGAGTCCACCGTGCTCGGGCCGTTCTATCGCGAAAATCCGCCGGTCCTGCCCAAGGGAGCGTCGACCGTACAAAAGCATTTCGACGACGAAGAAAGCGTTCTGGTCGAGGGCTATGTGCGCGACACTGATGGCAAGCCGCTGGCCGGCGTCACGCTCGACATCTGGGAGGACGCGCCGAACGGCCTTTACGAGAACCACGATCCCGACCAGCCCGAATACAATCTGCGTGGCCGCTTCGAGACGGACGAGGATGGCCATTTCGCGCTGGGCGCGGTGCGGCCGGTTCCCTATCCGATCCCGGACAACGAGACGGCGGGCGAACTGATCCGCTACATGGGCCACCATCCCAACCGACCGGGGCACCTTCACTTCATCCTCGCCAAGGACGGATACCGCACACTGGTCAGCCAGATATTCGACGCCGACAGCCCGTGGCTGGACGAGGACTCGGTGTTCGCGGTGAAGAACAGCCTTGTCGCCAGGTTCGAGCCCGGCCGGCCCGGCGACGATACCGATCTCCACGTCCGCTTCGACTTCACGCTGAAGCCGCAGGCGGAAGAGAAGATGCTCGCGGCCGAATAGACTTCATCTCCCAAGCAATGATGCCGCGCCCTCCGGGGCGCGGCTTTTTCGTGTGCGCCAGTCACGGCGCGCAGAGCCGCGACTGGCCGCCGTCCGGGCCGCTGTGTGGCTGGGGCGACGCCGCAAGGCCCCCTTACCCGATCGTTGCCTGTCATGAGCGCGGCGCTTGCCATATGGGTGGCCCTTCGTCAGCTTGGAGCCGGGAGGACGCCGATGAACCTGAAGCAGATCGAATATTTCATCGCCCTTGCCGAGGAGCTGCATTTCGGCCGCGCCGCCGAGCGGCTCGGCATGGCGCAGCCGCCGCTTTCACGCCAGATCCAGCAGATCGAGAGTGATCTCGGTGCCCAACTCATCAATCGCGGCCGCAATGCCATTTCGCTCACCCAGGCCGGCGAACGCTTCTATGAGCGCGCCTCGGCCCTGGTGGCGGAACTGAACGACATCAGGCTGGAGATCCGGCGCATCGGGCAGGGGGCCGAGGGGCGGCTGCGCATCGGTTTCGTAGGCTCCGCCACCTACGGCATGCTGCCGACCATCCTGAAGTCCTTCCGGGCTTCATACCCGGAGGTGAACCTGTCGCTGGCGCCGATGAACAATGCACAGCTCCAGCGCTCGCTGGTCCGGCGCGACATCGACATCGCCATTGCACGGCCGGCCTTGAACGACAGCGAGATCGTCACCCGTAAGCTTATGGAAGAGCCACTCGTGCTGGCAGCACCGGACGCGTTGATCACGACGCCCGGACCGGTGTCGCTGCCCGATCTCGGCCAGCCGGCCTACATCCTCTATCCCGAATATCCGCGCCCTTCATTTGCCGATATCGTCATTGCCGCCTGCGAGAGCGTGGGCGCGGACACGGCGCGGCGGGTCTTCACCATGGATTTCCAGACGGCCATCGCGCTGGTGTCGGTGGGCGAAGGGGTTGCGCTGGTGCCCGCTTCGGTGGGCACTACCCAGCGCAACGGCGTGCGCTATCACGAGATCGCGGGGCTGACCGTGCGGACCGGAATTTCCGTCAATCACCGCGTCGACGAGCAGGGCATCCACGTCCACAATTTCGTGACGCTGGCGCAGAAAGTGGCGCGCAAGGTCGTCTGAGGAGGCGGCTCGGGATCAGGCGGTGCTCACCGCCATCCGCGAGCTGGAGCGGTCACGGCGATAGAACCTGATCTTGTCGGGATCGGGAGCAGTGCCGATGCCCGGTCCGTCGGGCACGGTAACGGAAAAGTCGCCATAGCACAGAGGTTCGGCGAGGATTTCCTCGGTGAGCAGCAGGGGGCCGAACAGTTCCGTCCCCCAGGCCAGTTCCGGCACCGTGGCGAAAAGCTGAACGGCAGCCGCCGTTCCAAGCCCGCTTTCCAGCATGGTGCCGCCATAGAGCCCGATGCCTGCGGCGCGTGCGATGGCGATGACCTCGGCGGCCGGCATCAGCCCGCCCGACTGGCAGACCTTGACGGCGAAGACGTCGGCGGCACGCTCAGCGGCTACGCGCATGGCGTCGGCGGGACCCTGGAGCACTTCGTCGGCCATGATGGCGATCTCGTAGCCGTGGGTGAGCGCGCGCAGACCGTCGAGGCGTTCGCGCGGCACCGGCTGCTCGACCAGCACGCAGCCGATCTCCTGCAAACCCTTCACCCCGTAGCGGGCCTCGGTCAGGCTCCACGCCTGGTTGACGTCGACGCGGATGGTGCCGCGGTCGCCGACCGCTCGGGCAATCGCCGCAACATGGGCGAGGTCGTCCTTCACCTTGCGCTTGCCGATCTTCAGCTTGAAATCGCGATGGCGGCGCTCGGAAAGCATACGCTCGGCCTCGGCGATGTCGGTCTCGCTGTTGCCGGAGGCGAGCGTCCATGCCACGGACAGCCGGTCGTGGATGCGGCCTCCGAAGAGTTGCGCGACCGGAACGCCGAGCCGGCGAGCGAGCCCGTCCCAGAGAGCGGTTTCCACCGCCGCGCGGGCCGCATGGTTGCCCTTGACCGCCCGCGCCATCAGCCCGAATGCGGCGGAGATGCGGTCGGCATCCTTTCCGAGCAGGACCGGGGCGATATAGGTGTCGATGGCGAGCTTGATGCTCTCCACACTTTCGGGACCGTAGGACAGGCCGCCGATGGAGGCGCCTTCGCCCCAGCTTTCCGATCCGTCGGAGAAACGGACATGCACCAGCACAACGGACTGGGTCATCATCGTCGTCATCGACAGCACGTGGCCGCGCACGGTCGGCACGTCGATGATGATGCTTTCGATCTGGTCGATGGTGGTGGTCACGTCACGCTCGTTTCTTCGATGCAGTCTCCGGTGGAGTTTCGAGGCGGAGCGGCCAATTGTCCAATACTCGGCAGGTCTGGCGCGATACCGCACCGCATCATGCCGCCACCTGTCCGTTGGCGACGCTGCGCGCGAAGCAGCGGGCGAAATCAAGGAACTTGAAAACCTGCGGGCTCTGGTTGTCGCTGCGGGCGCAGATCGACAGGCGGGTGCGGGCCTGTTCGTCGCTCAGATGGCAGAAGCTGACGCCTGGTCGGTTTGCGGCCTCGCAGCATGCCGGTACGATCGATATGCCTTCGCCCACCGCCACCAGGCTGATTGCGGTCTGGTAGTCCGGCGCCCACACGATTTCTGGCGGCTGAAAGCCGGCTCCGGCGCACAGGCTGAGCACCATGTCCGCGAAACAGGGGCGCGGCTTGCGCGGAAAGAGCACGAAAGGCCGATCCTTCAACGCCGCGAGGCGGATGGAGCAGCCAAGTTCCTTCGCCGCGCCTTCATGCACCGCGGCAACAAGCGGCTCCTCGACGAAGAGCTGCTGGCGCAAGGTGGCGTCATCGAGGCTCGGCCGCACCAGCGCCACGTCGATGGCGCGGGTGATAAGTTGCTCGTGGGACTCGGCGTTGTTCATGGCGCTGAGCCTGAGGTCCACTTCCGGATAGGCGGAGCGGAAGCGCTTGATGAGCGTCGGGAACGGGCCGTGCGTGGCCGAGCCGACGAAGGACACGCGCAGCACGCCGGAACCACCCTTGCCGATCAGTCGCACATCGCGCACGGCGCGGTCGAGCTGCTCGGCGATATAGCTCGCCCGCGTCTTCAAAAGGTCGCCGGCTTGCGTGAGCGCGATCTGGCTGCGGCTGCGGTCGAAAAGCTGGACATCGAGGTCGCGTTCGAGTTGTGCGATCATGCGCGACAGCGGCGGCTGGGCGAGGCCCAGCCGGTCGGCGGCGCGGCCGAAATGCAGTTCGCGTGCAACGGCGAGAAAATAGCGCAGCCGCCTGATATCGAAGGGCTGCGCCGTGTTCGCGCCGTCTTCGGCGCTCATCGGACCCTCTCCATGATCATGCCACCTCCGGCAGGCTGGCGAAGCGCCCGCCATGAAAGACGAGCGGCCGCGCCTGCGGGTCGCGGCGCATGGAATGGACATGGCCGATGACGATGACATGGTCGCCGGCCGCGACTTCGCTGTGCACGTCGGCCACGAAGATCGAGGCGGCATCGCCGATAACCGGCAGGCCGGCGAGTTCGGCAAAGGGCGCGGGCCCATCGAGGCGGGGTCTGCCGGCAAAATGCCAGGCGATGTCCTCCATCCCTTCGCGCAGGACGCTGACGGCGAAGGCGCCTGCGGCGCGCAATCTTGGGAGCATTCTGGCCGTGCCGGCAATGGAGATGGCGATAAGCGGCGGGTCGAGCGAGATCGACATGAAGGCGTTGGCTGTCATGGCATGGTCGCCTTGTCCGCAACGCGTGGAGATGACGGTGACGCCGGTGCTGAAACCGCCGCAGGCGTTCCGGAATTCGCGAGCGTCGAGAACGGAGGCCATCGTGGTCACGTCAACACCTCCAGGTCGAGGGGAGAAAGGGGTTGGACGGCAGCTTCCTGCACAAGGGCAAAGGCACTGGGCAAAAGGCCGAGCAGGGCGCGCGCCGCACCGACCTGGCCGCCGGCACGCAGGCCGCGTATGCGGGTGGAGGATATGCGCTCGCCTTCAGGGCAGGTCACGCCGTCGGCGATGATTACCCGGAAATGCGCGGCAAGCAGCGCCAGATCGCCGCTGCGTCCGCGCCCGAAGCGGAAATCCTCGCCGACATGGACCTCTTGAACATCGAGTTCGGCCAGGTCGTCGAGGAAGGCTTCGGCCGGGCGGGCCGCATAGTCGGGGGTGAAGCTGGCCACATGCACCCGGTCGACACCGAGCGCATAGAGACGCGATACCCTCTCCGCAAGCGTGCAGATCGGCCGTCCGCGCCCGAACGCCACCTTGGGCAAGGGGTCGAAGGTCTGGACGAGAGCCGCCATGTCCTGCGAGCGCGCCCGGCGCAACATGGCGCCGATCACTGCCTGATGGCCGAGATGGACACCATCGAAAGCGCCGATGGCGATGCAGGCGGCCGCAGCGCGCCTTCGTGCGTTGAGCGACGGCGGTGTTCGCATCCGGACTCCTCCTTCCCGACGCCGGCGGATGGTCGCCGAATACGTTCAAGCTGGCGAAGGAAGCGGCACGCGGCAATGCCCGCGCAGGTAAGGCACGATACCTTATCGGAAGGACAAGATGATGGGACAGTTCCTGCCGATCCAGCACGGGAGGACACCTTGGACCAGATCAACCCTACAGCCGCCCCCACCATCGACGCCTATGCGGGCAACGAGTTCCTCGAAAGCATCCGCGACGGCCGCGAGATCTACATCTATGGCGAGCGCGTCAAGGACGTGACCACCCATCCCGCGTTCCGCAATTCGGCGCGAATGGTGGCGCGCTGGTACGACCGCTTCCATGACAACGCGGCCGAAATCGGCGTGCCCTGCGACAACGGATCGGGCAAGGTGACGCATCCGTTCTTCCTCGGCTCGCGCAGTTCAGACGATCTCGTAAAGGCGAAGCAGGCGATCATGGATCTGCAGCAGCCCGCCTTCGGGTGGATGGGCCGCTCGCCGGACTACAAGGCGAGCTTCCTCGGCACGCTGGGCGCCAATTCCGCCTTTTATGGCGAGTATGCCCAGAACGCCCGCAACTGGTACAACCGCACCCAGGAGCGGCTCGACTACTGGAACCATGCCATCGTCAACCCGCCGATCGACCGCGACCGCCCGATCGAGGAGGTCGCGGATGTCTACATGCATGTCGAGCGCGAGACGGACGCGGGCGTGGTCGTGTCGGGCGCCAAGGTCGTCGCCACCGGCTCGGCGCTGACCCACTACAATTTCATCGCCCACTACGGCATTCCAATCAAGGACAAGAAGTTCGCCTTGATCTTCACCGTCCCGATGGATGCCGAGGGCGTGAAGCTCATCGCCCGCCAGTCCTATGAGGCGCAGGCCGCGGTAATGGGCAGCCCGTTCGACTATCCGCTGTCGAGCCGGCTCGACGAGAACGATTCCATCCTTGTCTTCGACAAGGTGCTGGTTCCGTGGGAGAACATTTTCATCTACGGCGACACGGAAAAGGTGAACGCCTTCTTCCCGGCTTCCGGTTTCGTGCCGCGCTTCACGCTGCATGGCGTATCGCGTTTCGCGGTGAAGCTCGACTTCATCGCCGGCCTGTTCTCGATGGCCGTCGAAGCGACCGGCTCCTCCACATTCCGCGGCGTGCAGGCGGCAGTGGGCGAAGCGCTGGCATGGCGCAATACCTTCCACGGCCTTGCCGACGCCATGGTCAAGTCGCCGATCCCCTGGCAGGGCACGGATGGCTACAATTTGCCCAACATGAACTACGGCCTCGCCTATCGGGTGCTTGCGCCGCTTGCCTATCCGAAGATCAAGGAACTGATCGAGCAGAACGTCGCTTCCGGTCTCATCTACCTGCCATCCTCGGTGGCGGATTTCGAAAGCCCGGCGATCCGCCCCTATCTCGACCGCTTCGTACGCGGCTCCAATGGCTATGCGGCAATCGACCGGGTTAAGCTGCTGAAGCTTCTGTGGGACGCCATCGGCTCGGAATTCGGCGCGCGCCACGAACTCTACGAGCGCAATTATGCCGGCAATCAGGACAACCTGCGCATCGAGACGCTGCTGGCCGCGCAGGCGACGGGCGAACTGGAAATGCTCCAGGACATGGCGCGGCGCTGCATGGCAGAATACGACCTCTCCGGCTGGGTAGCCAAGGATCTCGTCAATCCGGGTGATGTCTCGGCCCTGCGCAGGCTGGCCACGACGTAAGCGGCTGCCCGCCGCCGGGACCCGGCGGCGGGCATTCTCCCAAGCAGAATTTCGTTGGCAAGCCAACGAATCGCCTGCTTGGATTCTTCTTTTGCCGCAGGTTCTCGCCGCAAAACCGCGGAACACTTTTGCCGAACCTGCTCAGGTTGCAAGTGAGTGACATCATCAGCTTGTCAGGCGAAGCATTTTGTTGTACATACACAGTCATGGACGGCACACCGCTACATGAACTGACGCTGATCGGGGCGGCCTGCCTCGGGCGTGCGGCGCGCCGGACGGCCAATCTGGTGACGCGCGCCTACAACCAGCATCTGGCGTCGCTCGGCATCGAGGTCACGCAGTTCACCATCCTGTGCACCATCGCGCTCGCCAAGGCGAAGTCGGCTTCGGAACTGGCCGAGATGGTGGGCGTCGAACGCTCGACGCTGGCGCGCAATCTCGACAGGCTTGTCGCCGCCGACCTCGTCGCCGCCGAAAAAGGCGACGGCCGGCGCGTCACCCATCGGCTGACGGACAAGGGCCTGGACATGGTGGCGGCGGCGCTGCCCTTGTGGCGCGACGCGCAGAACGATCTCCTGGCGCGACTGCCCGCCGACAAGGACGACGATATCCGCGAGGATTTCAAACTGCTGCGCCGCGCCGCGCGGGGCGTCCTGGCGCCAGCCTCCTGAACAGCCATGCGCGACCAAGCCAAGGCTCCACTCCGTTTATTAATGTGTATATACAACGCTGGTCGCGCGGCCGGCGTCACCCGTCGCAACCCTCCGGAGCTCTCGTCATGACCCTCGCCGAACGCAAACTCGTCGCTCGACCGCTGCCGCGCGAAGGCATAGCGGGCCTTACGGGAAAAGAGACCCTCGCCAGGGTGATGCGGGGCGAATTGCCGGCTCCGCCCTTCGCGCCGACCACGCTGATCGATCTCGCCGAGGTGGACGAAGGGCGCGTGGTCTTCACCGGCCGGCCGGACTTCGCCTTCCTCAACCCGATGGGCACGGTGCATGGCGGCTGGATTGCCACGATCCTGGACAGCGCCATGGGCTGCGCGGTCCATTCGACGCTGAGACCGGGCCAGCTCTATACGACGACGTCAATGACCATCAACTATGTGCGGGCGCTCGCGGCCGATGCCGGCGAGGTGCGCTGCGAGGCCGTGGCGGTCCATTCGGGATCGAGGATGGCGAGCAGCGAGGGCCGGCTCGTCGATTCCAGGGGACGCCTGATCGCCCATGGCAGCGAGACCTGCATGATCCTGGATGCCGGAACGAACACGGTGACGTGATCGAGGGGATGTTGCGCTGCGATGCTGATGAGTGATAAAAAACGAAAATCGTCAATCGTCAGAGCGCGCGGTCGTTCGCATGAACATCAGGGCACGAGTCTCTCCGGAGGAAACCCGTCTTCGCATCATGGAGACCGCCGAAGAGCATTTCCGCCGCGTCGGCTATGCCAAGACGGCGGTGGCGGACATCGCGGCCGCGCTCGCCATGTCGCCGGCCAATGTCTACCGGTTCTTTCCATCGAAAAGCGCGATCAGGGACGCGATCTGCCACAAGCTCCTCGGGCAGGAGCATGCGATGATCGAGGAGATCATCGCCTCGCCGGAGCCGGCGGCAATCCGGCTTGAGCGGATCATTATCGGCATCAACCGCTACAACAGGGCGCAGTTCGTGCGCGAGAAGCGTCTGCACGACATGGTCGAAGTCGCGATGGCAGAGAACTGGGAAGCCATCCAGGCCCATTGCGACAAGATCAAAGGCTACTACGCTGCGGTGATCGCCGAGGGTATCGCCAGCGGTGAGTTTGCCGCGCTCGATCCGGTCACGACCGGCGAGTCCGTCTTCATGCTCTGCGCGAGCCTTTGCCATCCGACGCTCGTGGCCCAGAACAACCACGAGAACGCCGAGAACGAGGCCCGTCGCACGGTCTCGCTCATCCTTCGTTCCCTGCGTCCCTGATCCCGCTTCGAGGATATGGTCATGCGTTTCGCCCCCGCTCTCCTGCCGATGATGGCCCTGGCGCTGGCCGCCTGCACCGAGGGCAAGTCCGAGGTCAAGGACGAGCCGCCGACGCGGCCGGTCCTGGCGCGGCAGATCCACTACGAGACCGCTGTGCGTGAGCGCAGCTTCGTTGCCACCGTGCGTCCGCGCATCGAGAGCGATCTTGCCTTCCGGGTCACCGGCAAGGTGGCCCGCCGACTGGTCGAGGTCGGCGAGACGGTGAAAGCCGATCAGGTGCTCGCCATGCTCGACGAGAGCGATCTTCAGCTCCAGCTCGATCAGGCCGAAGCCGAGCTGCGGGCCGCAAGAGGCAGTCAGGTGCAGGCCCGGGCCGATCTCAGGCGCGGCGAGGTGTTGCGAAAGGACGGCTGGTCCACCGATGCCAATCTCGAAAAGCAGCGCGCGGCGGCCGACGAGGCCGATGCGCGGGTCCTGCGGGCCGAACGCGCCGTGTCGCTGGCCGGCAATGCACTCGCCTATGCCAGCCTGCGCGCCGACGCCGACGGTGTCGTGACCGCAACGGCCGTGGAGCCGGGCCAGGTGGTCGCCGCCGGCCAAACGGCGGTCCGCGTGGCGCGGCTGGAGGAGAAGGAAGCCGTCGTCGCCGTTCCCGAGGCGCTCGTCGGCCGGCTCCCCAAGGGCGAAGTGAAGGTAAGCCTGTGGTCGCAGCCGGACCGTTTCTACGCCGCGCGGCTGCGTGAACTTTCGCCGGGAGCCGATCCTGCCACGCGTACCTATCAGGCGCGCTTCACTATCCTGCGCGCCGGGGACGATGTCCGTTTCGGCATGACCGCCACCGTCATCCTCAGCGACCCGGCAGCCGGTCAGGTCGCACGCGTGCCGCTTTCGGCCGTCCTCGACGAAGGCAAGGGGCCGGCGCTGTTCGTCGTCGACAGGCAGACCGGCGAGCTCGCGCAAAAGCCCGTCGAGGTGGCCGGCTACGAGGCGCGCGACGTTCTGGTGAAGGGCGGCGTGGCCGAAGGCGAATGGGTCGTGGCCCTCGGCACGCAGAAGCTCGACACCGCGCAGAAGGTGCGGGTTGTCGACAGCCTGCAATTCTGATCCGGCGAAACCGACCGCAATACGACACTCCCGAGCCGCCGCGAACAGGCGGCGCGGGAAGTACGAGATCGTGAGGATCCCGCGATGAGCCGTTTCAATCTCTCCGCCTGGGCCGTCCGGCACCCGCCGCTCGTCCTGTTCATGATCCTGATCCTGGCGGCCGCCGGCATCTTCGCCTATCTGAAGCTCGGCCGCGCCGAGGATCCGAACTTCACGATCAAGGTCGCCGTCGTCACGACGATCTGGCCGGGCGCCACCGCGCAGGAAATGCAGGACCAGGTCGCGGATCCGATCGAGAAGAAACTGCAGGAACTGCCTTATTTCAACAAGGTCACGACCTATTCGAAGCCGTCCTTCACGGCGATGCAGGTCGAATTCAGGGATTCCACGCCGCCCCGCGAGGTGCCGGAACTGTTCTACCAGCTGCGCAAGAAGCTGGACGACATCCGTGCGGACCTGCCTCAGGGTCTGATAGGCCCCAATGTCAACGACGAATATGGCGACGTCGATTCCATCCTCTACATGCTGACGGCCGACGGCGCCGACTTCGCACAGCTGAAGCGCGTGGCCGAGACCATGCGGCAGCGGCTGCTCAAGGTGGACAATGTCGCCAAGGTCAACCTCTACGGCGTGCAGGACGAGAAGATCTTCGTCGAATTCAGCCACGCCAAGCTGGCGACGCTCGGGATTTCGCCGCAGGCGATCTTCGATTCCCTTGCCAGGCAGAATTCCGTGACCCCGGCCGGCACGGTCGAGACGAACGCTCAGCGTGTGCCCCTGCGCGTCACCGGAGCCGTCGACAGCGTCAAGGCGGTGGCAGATACGCCCGTCGAATCGGGGGGCTCGAGCTTCCGCCTTGGCGACATCGCCACCGTGACGCGCGGTTTCGAGGACCCGCCGACCTATCTCGTGCATCAACGCGGCAAGCCGGCGCTGGGCATCGGCATCGTCATGGCCGGCGGCGCCAATATCCTGAAACTCGGCGAAGATGTGGAAGCCGCGGTGAAACGGATCGAGGCGGCCCTGCCGCAGGGCATCGATCTCGAGCAGATCGCCGACCAGCCGCATGTCGTCGACCATGCCATCGACGAATTCACCAAGTCCTTCGCCGAAGCTTTGGGCATCGTGCTGCTGGTGAGTTTCATCTCGCTCGGCTGGCGCACCGGCATCGTCGTGGCGCTGTCGGTCCCGCTGGTGCTCGCAATCACCTTCATCGTGATGAGCATCATCGATCTCGACCTGCACCGGATCTCGCTCGGTGCGCTCATCATCGCGCTCGGCCTGCTCGTCGACGACGCCATCATCGCGGTGGAGATGATGGTCGTGAAAATGGAGCAGGGCTGGGACCGCATGCGGGCCGCCTCCTTCGCCTGGACCTCGACCGCCTTCCCGATGCTGACCGGCACGCTGGTGACGGCGGCCGGCTTCCTGCCGGTCGGCTTCGCCAATTCCGCCGTCGGCGAATATGCCGGCGGCATCTTCTGGGTCGTCGGGATCGCGTTGATCGCCAGCTGGTTCGTGGCGGTGGTGTTCACGCCCTATCTCGGCGTGAAGCTTCTGCCTGATTTCGCCAGGACCGCCGCGGCGCATCACGATCCGCACGAGATCTACGAGACGCGGTCCTACAATGCCTTGCGCCGGCTGATCGACTGGTGCGTTCGCCATCGCGTCATCGTTGTCCTGGCCACGGTCGCCGTCTTCGTCAGCGCCGTGGTCGGCTTCGGCCGGGTGCCGCAGCAGTTCTTTCCGCTTTCCGAACGGCCCGAATTGTTCTTCCAGATGCGCCTGCCCGAAGGGACTTCGATCGGTGCGACCACCGAGACCGCGCGCAAGGCGGAGGCGATGGTCGATGGCGACAAGGACGTGACCACCTACACCACCTATATCGGCCAGGGTTCGCCGCGCTTCTGGCTCGGCCTCAACCCGCAACTGCCGAACGAGGCCTTCGCCGAAATCGTCATCGTCTCGCAGGATGTGGAGGCACGCGAGCGCATCAAGGCACGGCTGGAGAAGGAACTGGCTGAAGGCGCCCTGCCGGAAGCACGCGTGCGTGTCGACCGCTTCAATTTCGGACCGCCGGTCGGTTTCCCCGTCCAGTTCCGCGTGGTCGGACCGGACGCGATGGAGGTCCGCCGCATCGCCTATGACGTGCGCGAGATCATGCGCGCCAACAAGAACGCCATCGACCCGCATCTCGACTGGAACGAGCGCATGGCGTCGATCCGTCTCGATATCGACCAGGACCGCGCCCGCGCGCTCGGCCTGACGCCGCAGGACGTCGCCCAGACGCTGCAGACCCTGATCTCGGGCTACGGCGTCACCAATGTCCGCGACGGAACCGAGAAGGTCGAAGTCGTGGCGCGCGCCGTTCCCGGCGAACGCCTCGAACTCGGCCAGATCGGCGACCTCACCATCCTGTCGCCGAACGGCAACGCGGTGCCCTTGTCCCAGGTCGCGCGCATCGTGCCGGATGCCGAGGAATCGATCCTGTGGAGGCGCAACCGCGACATGTCGATCACTGTGCGCGCCGACGTCGTCGACGGGGTGCAGCCGCCCGATGTCACCAACCAGATCTGGCCACGGCTGGAGGAACTGCGCGACGGGCTCGAGCCGGGATATCGCCTCGAGGTCGGCGGCGCGATCGAGGAGTCGGAGAAGGGCAACAGCTCCATTTTCGCCGTCTTCCCGCTGATGCTGGTCGCGATGCTGACGATCCTGATGATCCAGCTTCAGAGCTTCTCGCGGCTGGTCCTGGTGCTGCTCACCGCTCCGCTGGGACTGATCGGCGCCTCGCTCGCCTTGAACATGTCAGGCATGCCGTTCGGCTTCGTCGCCCTTCTCGGCCTGATCGCGCTGGCCGGAATGATCATGCGCAACGCGGTGATCCTGGTCGATCAGATCGAGGCGGATGTGCGCGACGGGGGCCACAGGCTGCGCGACGCCATCGTCGAGGCGACCGTCCGGAGGGCGCGGCCCGTCATCCTGACCGCGCTCGCCGCGATACTGGCCATGATCCCGTTGACCCGAAGTGCCTTCTGGGGGCCGATGGCCTACACCATCATGGGCGGATTGTTCGTCGCGACCTTCCTGACGCTCCTGTCCCTGCCGGCGCTTTACGCCTTGTGGTTCCGGGGCCGCATCAAGGCCGAGGAGCAGGTGCCCGCGAATGAGCCGGTGGAGCCGATCGAGGCGGAACGAGCGCCGCTGGCGCTGGCCGCCGAGTGAGCATCACGCTTGCTGGCGGCCGGGCATTTCCGTCACAAGTCGAAGGTCTTGTCCGGATGAAGCGACTCCTCGAACCGCTTGCTGATCCGGATATGCTCTAACGCGAAGCCGTCCAGGCCTTGATGTCCTCCTCAAGACTTGCGAATTCCTGGATCAGGCTCGCGCTCAGCGCCCGCACCGGCGGGGCGGACTGGCGGTCGCGATGGATGAGCACGCCGATCTCGCTCAGCGAGAGATCGGGCTCGGTGAGCGGCACATGGACGAGTTCGCCCGCCTTCAGCTCGTTGATGAAGCCGGCCGGCGTGAAGAAGCCGATGCCGAGGCCGGCGCGCATCATCTCCTTCGTCATCGGCAGGGAGTTGGTCAGCGCGGTCGCCTTGAACTGAGCGCCGCTGTGGGTGAACTCGGCCTCGGCGGCCGCGTTCAGGATCCAGGGGTCGCTGAGCATGATGACCGGATGGGCGGCGCATTCCGTCAGGCTGAGTTCCTTCCGGCTCGCCAAGGGATGATCGGGGCGCATGATGGCGCCGAGCCGCATCTTGATGCGCGCGACGACATTGTAGCCGCGATACCGGCGGTCGATGAACAGGATCGCGATGTCGGGGCGGCGTGCCCGCATCTCCTCGGCATGTTCCTGCGGCGTGGCGTCGATGATGCGGTAGGTGATGTTCGGATGCCGCTGCGACGTCGCGACGATGGCGTTCGGCAGGATGCGCACGATCGGCGCCGGAATGGACACGATCCGTACCTCGCCATGCACGTTTCCGGACAGGGTCGCGATCTCTCCGCAGACATTCTGCCAGCCGGCCAGCGTCTCGCGGGCGTGGCGGATGAGATAGTCGCCCGCTGCCGTCGGACGAACGCCGTTGCCGACGCGCTCGAAGAGCGGCGTCCCCAGTTCGGCCTCCAGCTTCAGGATCTGCCGGTTCACGGCCGATGAAGCGACATTGAGCACGCTTGCGGCACGCCGGATCGAGCCGAGCCTGGCGACCTGATCGATGTAGCGCAGCACCGCGGCGTGCATGTCATCCCCCTGTTCTCCAACCAGGTGAAGCGTGGCCACGGCCACGCTTCGCCTGTTGGCTTTTTTCTGTCGCAGGCTCTTGTCGGAAAACCGTGGGACACTTTTCCGAAGCCTGCTCGGGTGATGCCGATTTGGCATCGGCTATGTCGAAACTCTATGCTTCTCGACAGCACCCAAGCAAACATAAACTCGCCTCCGGTTTCGAAAGATTGGCCGAAGACGCCCGCGAGACCGATGGGATTCCAGGAACGGTCTCACACTCGAACAGGGGAACAGGACATGACCAATTTCATCATGACACGGCGCAGCCTGCTCAGGAGCGGCGCAGCCGCGGCGAGTGCCTTGGCGCTGCCGGCGATCGTGTCGAGCCGGGGGCTCGCCGCATCGGGCACGCGCGCCGTCAACATGCAGCTTGGCTGGCTTGCCGGCGGCAATCAACTCGGCGAGGTCGTCGCCAGGCATCTGGGCTATTTCGAGGAAGAGAAGATCGATTTCGCCATCCAGCCCGGCGGACCGAATATCGACGGCGTCGCCATCGTCGCTTCGGGCCGCTACGAGATCGGCCAGGTGTCGTCGAGCCCGTCGCTGATGCTCGCCGCCTCCCAGGGCATCCCGGTGAAATCCTTCGCCGTCAGCGTGCAGGAGCACCCTTACGCATTCTTCTCGCTGGCATCGAAGCCGATCAGCGCGCCGAAGGACATGATCGGCAAGAAGATCGGCATCCAGGCGACGGGCAAGGTGCTGCTGTCGGCGCTTTTGAAGAAGCACGACATTCCCGAGGGCGACGTCGAGGTGGTCGTCATCGGCGCCGACATGACGCCGCTGGTCTCGGGCCAGGTCGACGCGGTCACCGGCTGGCTCACCAACACGACGGCGCTCGCCGCGCTCGGCGACGACAAGGTGGTCATGAAGCTCTGGGACAACGGCGTGCAGCTCTACGCCAACCCCTATTATGCGACCACGGCCATGATCGAGGAAGAGCCGGAGATGCTGGCGGGCTTCCTGCGCGCAGCGGCCAAGGGCTGGCAATATGCCCATGACAACCGCGAGGCGGCGGTCGACCTCCTGCTCAAGGACTACCCGAATCTCGTCAAGGCCGACGAGGTCAAGGCGGTGGATGTGCTGCTTGCCCATATGTTCACCGCGGCCACCGCGAAGAATGGCTGGGGCACCTTCGATCCCGCGGTCTGGGAAGCGCAGATCAGCCTCTACGACGAGCTGAAGCAATTCTCTGCCGGGGCGCCGAAGCTGGACGACGTCATCACGACGGCTATCCTCGACGCCACCGCCGACGCCCGCCCGAAGATCGGCTGAGCGACATCGGCCGTCCTGCGACGGTGGCCGTCGGAGGCCGCCGAAACGCAAGCCGGAGCCGTTCCGTCACGATAGGCTGCGCCCCGCCGGACCCGTCCGTGGCGGGCCGTGACGTCCAATGGGAGAACTTTCGACATGGCTGTTGCCGCAATCGACCATCAAAGGCGTGTCGAGCGCCTGCCCGAGCCGGCGGAACTCGCGGTGGAACTGGAGCGGGTCTCGGTCCGCTTCACCACCGACCGCGGCACGATCACCGCGCTGGAAGGCATCGACCTGACCGTGCCCAAGGGCGGCTTCCTCACGCTGCTCGGACCGTCGGGCTGCGGCAAGTCCACCTTGCTGCGGGTCGTGGCCGATATCATCCAGCCGACCAGCGGCAGCGCCCGGGTGTTCGGCGGCCGCCCGGCCGAGGCGCGCTCCCGGCGCGACATCGGCTTCGTCTTCCAGGATGCCGCGCTGCTGCCCTGGCGGACCGTCATCGACAACGTCACCCTGCCGCTCGAAGTGGGCGGGGGAGCCCCGGCCGGACGCGGTCGCGATCCGCATGAGCTGCTCGATCTCGTCGGCCTCGCCGGGTGGGAGAACGCCTTCCCGCACGAGCTGTCGGGCGGCATGCGCCAGCGCGTGTCGATCGCCAGGGCGCTGGTGTCCGGCCCGCGGCTCCTGTTCATGGACGAGCCTTTCGGCGCGCTCGACGAGATCACCCGCGACCGGCTGAACGAGGAGCTGCTGGCAGTGTGGGAACGCACCGGCACCACCATCCTGTTCGTCACCCATTCGATCTACGAGGCCGCCTTCCTCGGCCAGGAGGTGCTGCTGCTTGCGGCGCGGCCCGGACGGATGCGCGAGCGCGTGCCCGTCGACCTGCCGATGCCGCGCAAGATCGCCATGCGCGAAACCCCCGAATTCGTCGCCCTCGTCTCACATCTGAGACGCGTCCTGGAGACCTGCTGACATGTCCGTTTCCACCGCCGAAAGCTCGAACGGCGCCTTCACCGAGGACGGCCACGCCCAAGCGATCTACCTGGCAGCGAAACGCCGCCTCCTGTGGCGCCGCAGGCTGCTTCCCGTCGCCGCCTTCCTGTCCCTCGTGGTCTTGTGGGAGATCGCGGTCCTGATCTTCGACATAAAACCCTTCATCGCGCCTGCGCCCAGCGCCATCTTCGCCGTGCTGGTGAGCAAGTTCCCGATGCTGCTGTCCAATCTCATGCCGACCGCCATCGAGGCGGTCGCCGGTTTCGCGATCGGCAATCTCGCGGCCATCTCGATCGCCACCGCCTTCGCCTACAAGGAAACGCTGGAGGAAGCCTTCTTCCCGATCGCGGTGATGATCAACACCATCCCCGTCGTCGCGAAGGCGCCGATCCTGGTGCTGCTGCTCGGCAACGGCATGGAGCCGAAGATCGCGATCGCGGCGCTGATCTGCTTTTTCCCCACTCTGGTCAACATGACCCGCGGCTTGCGCGACGTGAACAAGCAGCAGCTCGAACTGATGCATGTCCTGTCCGCGTCGCCGCGCGAGGTGTTCCTCAAGGTGCGGATGAAGAATGCGTTGCCCTACCTGTTCTCCGCGCTGAAGATCGCCGCCTCGACGGCCGTGATCGGCGCCATCGTCGGCGAGTGGATCGGCTCGACGGTGGGCATCGGCGCGCTGATCATCCAGGCGACCTACAATTTCGACTCGCCTCTGCTCTACGCCACCATTGTCGTCGGCTCCGTCTTCTCGGCAAGCTTCTTCGCCGTCATCTCCTGGGCCGAGCGTCATTTCCTCAAGTGGAACGTCGGCACGCGCTGAGCGCAGCCCTCACCGCCAATCAGATTTCAGGGAGACCCACATGTCCGTTCAAACGATCGACGAAGCCGGCGGCAAGGTGCCGGTGGTGGCCGAATCCGACCTCGTCGTGGTCGGCGGCGGGCCGGCCGGCATCGCCGCCGCCGTGGCCGGCGCCCGCAACGGCCTTTCCGTGACGCTGCTCGAGCGCTACGCCTATCTCGGCGGGCTGGCCTCGGGCGGCATGGTGCTGGTGCTCGACGATATGTGCAACGGCAACGAGGTTTCCGTGCGGGGCCTCTGCTCGGAGCTGATCGATCGCATGACGACGATGGGCCTGTGCGTGACGCCGCCGGAGGCCGACTGGATCGCCGACGAGGCGAAGTTTCGGCAATGGGCGCGCTGGGGCGTCTACAACTTCCATTCGCATCAGAAGCCGCAGCCGATTTGCTACGCATCGGCCTTCGACCCCGACGGCTTCAAGCGGGCCTCCAACGACATGGTCGCCGAGGCCGGCGTCAATCTGCGCCTGCACAGCTGGTTCTCGCGGGCGATCGTCGAGGACGGCGTCGTCAAGGGCGTGGTCTGCGAGACGAAGGCCGGCCGCCAGGCCGTGCTTGGCAAGGTCGTGGTGGATGCGACGGGGGACCTCGATGTTGCGGCCTCGGCCGGCGCGCCCTACAGCAAGGGGTCCTTCATCGTCACCACCGTGTTCCGCCTGGGCGGCATCGACACGGAAGAGGCCGAGCGCTTCGAATATGAGGAGCCGGAGGCCTTCGCCGCTGTCGACCGCGAAGCCAAGCGCATCATGGGCGGATCGTGGGAGCGTTGGTGGCTGAAGACGCCGCTTCCCGGCGTGGTGTGGTGCAACTGCCCTCATATGGCCGGGTTCGACGGCACCTCGGTCGAGGACCTGACGCGCGCGGATGCCCACGGGCGCGAGCGGATCGCCGCACTGGTCGACTATGCGCGCGCCAGAGTCCCCGGTTTCGCCAACGCTTTCGTCATCGACGTCGCGCCGCAACTCGGCATCCGCACCTCTCGCCTGCTCGAAGGCGTCCATGTCATGAGCAAGGAGGACGTCGCGTCGCGCCGTCATTTCGCCGACAGCGTGGCGCGCGGCCGGGACTATTATTATCCCTATCGCTCGCTGCTGCCCAGGAATGTCGGGCAGCTCCTGGTCGCCGGCCGGCACTATTCCTCGACCGCCGCCGCGCAGCGCATCTCGCGCGAGATCCCGCCCTGCATGGCGATGGGCGAGGCGGTCGGCGTCGCCGCGGCGGTCTCCCTCTCCCAGGGCGTGACGGTCGACAAGGTCGACATAGCGAAGGTACAGCACCTGCTGCGCGAGCAGGGCGCCGATCCCGGCGACCGGCCGGCGTCCAACGCATCCTTCTCGATCGCCGCAGAATGACAGGAGCAGCCATCATGCCTTCAGCCGCAACCCAGCCGCTTTCAGGGGTCAAGGTCATCGACTTCACGCAGGTCATGCTCGGCCCCTGCTGCACCCAGGTGCTGGCCGACTATGGCGCCGACGTCATCAAGATCGAGCGGCCGGGGGCGGGCGATCTCTCCCGCACCTCGATCGCCGACGATCCCGACGGACACGACAATCCGGTGTTCCGCAGCCTCAACCGCAACAAGCGGTCGATCGCGCTCGACCTGCGCAAGGAAGAGGCGAAGGAGGTCATCTACAATCTGGTGCGCTCGGCCGATGTCGTGGTCAACAATTTCCGCGCCGGCGTGATGGAACGCATGGGCTTCGGCCACGACCGGCTCAGCGAGATCAATCCGCGCATCATCTCGGCCTTCGGTTCGGGCTTCGGCCCGTCGGGGCCGCTGTCGCACAAGGGCGGGCAGGACATCCTGGCCCAGGCCCTGTCGGGCGTGATGGCGCGGCGCGCCGACCCCTCGGTGCCGATGAGCATCTATCCGACGGCGCTTGCCGACTATTCGGCAGGCATGCATCTGGTCCAGGCGATCCTGCTCGCGCTGCTGCAGCGCGAAAAGACCGGCCGCGGCCAGCCAGTGTCGGTCTCGCTGTTCGAATCCATGCTGGCCATGCAGATGCAGGAGGCGGCCATGTGGCTGCAGCGCCGCAAGGACCTCAACTGGGCCTCCTTCCCGCTCACCGGCGTCTTCGAGACGACGGACGGTGCGGTGGTTCTGGTCGGCGCCTTCAAGACCAATCCGCTGCGCGACATTTCCGCAGCACTCGGCCTGCCGGACCTTTCGCTCGAGGAGCGTTTCTCCAGCTTCGCGCGCCAGATGGACAACAAGGCCGAGCTGCAGGCGATGTTCCGCGAGCGCTTCGCCTCCAGCACGACAGAGCATTGGCTCGCCCGGCTGGAAGAACAGGACCTGCTCTGCGCGCCCGTGCTGACGCTCGCCCAGGCGCTGGAACACGGCCAGACCGAAGCGAACGGATCGGTGATCGACCCGGCCGGCGACGGCAAGGCCCGGCTTCTGGGCTCGCCGCTCACCATGGGAGAGGGTGCCTTCGAGGTCCGTCACGCGCCGCCGGCACTCGGCGCCGACGGGCGCGCCGTGCTGGAGGAGGCGGGTTACGCGCCCGGCGAGATCGACGCGCTGATCGCCTCGGGCGTGCTTTCCGGCGAACGCCGAAGCGAGGCGGCATGAACGTCTCCTTCATCGTCAAGGACCATGTGGCGCGGGTCACGATCGACCGCCCGGACCGGATGAATGCCGTCGATCTCGCCACCGAGGCCGAGCTCGTGCGCATCTGGGAGGCGATCGAGAAGGATCGCGACGTCAGGGTGGTCGTACTCACCGGCGCGGGCGACCGTGCCTTCTGCACCGGCGCCGACATGAAGGGCGGCAGCGGTCTCTCCGGCCTCGAATACTGGGCGGCACCACGCCCCGGCGGCTTCGGCGGCATCGCCCTGCGCGACACGCTGGACGTGCCGGTGATTGCCCGCGTCAATGGCCACGCGCTCGGCGGCGGCATGGAGATGGTGCTCGGCTGCGACATCGTGGTGGCGTCTGACAAAGCGAGCTTCGGCCTGCCGGAGCCGCGGGTGGGACGGCTGGCGCTCGACGGCGGCATCGCGCTGCTCACCCGGCGCATCCCCCATGTTCACGCCATGGGGCTGCTGCTTTCCGGCAGGCGCATCCCGGCGGGCGAAGCCCATGCGCTCGGCCTGGTGAACGAGGTCGTCGGGCATGAGGCGCTCGACGAGGCCGTCGACCGCTGGGTCGCCGACATCCTGGCCTGCGCGCCGCTGTCGGTGCGGGCGATCAAGGCGATGGTGCGGGCCGGCGAAGGAATGAGCGCGGCACAGGCGCAGATGCTGCGGCTGCCGCAGCTCGTCGAGGCGCTGCAGTCGCAGGACCAGGACGAGGGCGTGGCCGCCTTCCGGGAGAAGCGCCCGCCCAGTTGGCAAGGGCGCTGAACCGATGGTTTATGTGATCGCATCGACCTGCATCGACGTGAAGGACGGCGCCTGCCAGGACGTCTGTCCGGTCGAATGCATCTATGAAGGCGGCCGGATGATGTACATCCATCCCGTGGAATGCATAAGCTGCGGGTTGTGCCTCTCCATCTGCCCCGTCGATGCGATCTGGTCCGAGGACGAGCTGCCGCCCCACGAGCAGCGCTTCCAGAGGATCAACGAAGAGTTCTTCGGGCCCGGCGTCACCGGCTGGGGCGAGCCGGGCGGAGCGACGGCGACCTACCGGACCGAACTCGACCACGCCGAAGTTGCCGCCGCCCCGCGCCGCGAGACGGCGACGACCTGAAACCGGGATTTTGAGCCTTCGCATCGTGCCTTCCGAAATTCGATCCCGATTTTCGGGCCGATGCCAAATCGGAGCCTGACATGACCATGCTGAAGGGCGTCATCGCCGCAGCGGCGACGCCGTTGACCGACAATCTGTCGATCGATCTCGACGGCCTTGTCAGTCACTGCGCCCATCTCCTGGAGGCGGGTGGCTGCGACGGCATCAACCTCCTGGGAACGACGGGCGAGGCGACGTCCTTTTCCGTGGAGCAGCGCGTCGCCGCGATGCGCGCCGTCGCCTCGTCGGGCCTGCCGCTTTCGCGCTTCATGGTCGGTACGGGGGCTGCGGCCTTCGAGGACGCCTGCCGCCTGACGGCTGAGGCAAAGGTGCTCGGCTTTGCCGGCGCTTTGCTCCTGCCGCCCTTCTATTACAAGGGAATCGGCGCCGATGCCCTCGTGGACTACGTGACCGCCGTCGTCGATCGCGTCGGGCGTGACGGCCTGCCGCTCTATCTCTACCATTTCCCCGGCAATTCCGGCGTCCCCTATACGCACGATGCCGTCATCAGGCTGCGCGACCGTTTGCCCGATGCGCTCAAGGGCCTGAAAGACAGCACCGGCGATCTCGATTATTCGGGCGGGCTCGCCAGGGCGCTGCCCGGCTTCGACGTCTTCCCGAGCGCGGAAGCCGCGATCGGCCGGGCGGCCGAGCTCGGCCTCGCCGGCTGCATCTCGGCAACCGCCAATGTCACGGGACCGTTCGCCCAGGCCGCCTTCACCGGGAAGACGCAGGCGGAGCGGGAAGCGGGCCTCGCCGAGGCGGTGCGCATCCGCGCCGAGATCGCGAAGTTCCCGCTGGTGGCGGCAGTCAAGGAAACCCTGGCGTTGATCTCGGGCAATGCGAAGTGGCGTCGCATGATGCCGCCGCTCACTGCGTTGAGCGAGGCCGAAAGGGAGGCGCTGGTCAAAGGCCTGGCGTCGACCGCGTTGCTTGGTTCAGGGGCTGCAGCCCTGTCCAAAGCGGGCTGAGATCGGGCGCGTCAGGGTCTGATCGTTCGACAGGACAGGCCGCTGGCGAGGCTTCCGCGGGCGCACTTTCTCTTCGCGTCCTGCCTCTTCGCGTCCTGCGGGTCAGTTTCGACAGGCGTCACGCCATTCTCTTGGTGAGACACCCGCGATCCTCTTGAAGCTTCGGCTGAAGACGGCCTCGGATTCGTACCCGATATCGCGCCCTACTGCCGAAACCTTGGTGTTCCCGTCGGCAAGCAGCCGGGCTGCGAGCTGCATGCGCCAGCGGACAAGATACCGCATCGGCGCCCAGCCGACCAGGCTGGCGAAGCGGGCCGCAAGGACGGAGCGCGATACCCCGGCCTCCCGCGCCAGTTCTTCCAGGCTCCAGTCGCGCGCCGGATCGTCGTGAAGCATCGCGATCGCCCGGCCGACCGCGGGGTCGCGCAATGCGGCAAGCCAGCCGCTCTGGTCCGGCGGCAACGTCTCGAGATAGCGTCTGATGACCTCGACAAACATGAGTTCGCCGAGGCGAAGGCGGATGCACTCTGCCCCCGCCCGCGGCTGGGGCGGCTCGGCCAGCGTCATGTCGATCAGCCGATCCAGGAGGTCGTCCGCCGGATGGGTCACGCGCGCGATACGCATCAGCCTGGGCAGGGCGCCCAGAAGGGGATTGAATGGTCCCGCGTCGCAACCGAGAAAGCCGCATACATATTTCGTGAGCGTCGCGCCGCCGCCGCCCTCGGAGACCACGAACGGCAGCCGGCCTGCCGCCATCGCGCGAAAGAAATCGAGCGAGTCCTCCGACGTCATGCCCGATCTTTCGTTTCGCGTTCCGCGCATTGCGTAGCGGTCTCCCTGTGGAATCACCAATATGTCGCCTTCGGCGAATTCCGTCGGCGAACCACCGCCGACGCTGATCCAGCCCGATCCCCTGGTGATGATGTGGTAGGAAACGACATGCCGGGACCGTGGCAGGATGGTGTGGGCGAACAGGCCAGCCTCCGGAACCTCCACGCTCCAGGGAGAAGAAGCATCGACCCGAAAAAACAGTGCGCCGGTGAGCTTTATCGCGCGCAGCACGTCCGAGAGCACATCCTTGCCCGGTTCGACGGACGACGAACCAGCGATGGGTTCGGGCGGCCCGGCATGAAAGGACGCGGGGTCAAGCGATCGAGACGCAGGGTCATGGAACGTACCCATGACCAAGTCTACAACGTGCGGAACAGCATATCCACCGAGCAGCTCCGAACGGATGAAGGATGACCGTCATGGCCGCCTATTGTTTCTTCGATGTGCGTGAGATCACCGACCAGGCCAAGGTCGATCAATATGTTACGGGAGTCTTCGCTACGGTTGAACAATATGGGGGACGCTATCTGGTGCTGGGCGGCAAATCCAATCTCGTCGAAGGAGACTGGCAGCCGGTCTATCCGGTCATCGTGGAGTTTTCCGACGGAGAACAGGCGCAACGTTGGTATTGGTCGCGCGAATACGAGCCTTTGAAGGCGCTTCGCCTGGCCGGAACCCGATCCAACGCCGTTTTCCTCGAAGGGGTGATCCCCAGGGCGGACGCCGCGACGATCGAACGAAGGGAATCGAAGTCACCGGCAGAGATCTATGACGCACTGTTCGTTCCGGCGCTGTTCCGGCAATGGGGACCTGTCGTTGCCGACGCGGCGCAGATCGCTGGAGGCCAGCAGGTACTCGACGTCGCCTGCGGAACGGGGGTACTGGCACTCGCAGCACTCGACTGCGTCGGGCCGCAGGGCAAGGTTCTCGGGATCGACGCAAACCCTGATATGCTCAGCGTCGCACGCCGCAAGAGCGACCGCATCGACTGGCGCGACGCGCGAGCCGAGGCGCTTCCATTTCCCGATGCGCGCTTCGATGCAGTCGTCAGTCAGTTCGGCCTGATGTTCTTCGACGACCGCGTCGCCGGCCTGCGCGAAATGATGCGCGTGCTGAAGCCGGGCGGCCGGCTCGCTGTCGCGGTTTGCGATGCGCTCGAGCGCTCGCCGGGCTACGCCGCAGTGGCGGCGCTGCTGGAACGGCTGTTCGGAGATGGGGTCGCGAATGCTTTCCGTGCCCCGTTCGTGCTTGGCGACCCCGAACTGCTCTACACGATCTGCGCGAAAGCGGGCGTGGCGAATGCCAGCGTGAAGCGACACCATGGAATGGTCCGCTTTGCCTCAATCGAGTCGCTCATTTCCACCGAAAGAGCATGTGTGTGGACGCTCGGCGGATTGCTCGACCAGGCCCAGTTCGAGCAGCTGGTCGACGAGGCCGAGGAAGCGCTCCAAGGCTTCGTTTCGGCGAATGGCGTTGTTGCCTTCGACATGCCGGCGCTCATCATCACGGCAACCAAGAACTGACCAGGGCCACGAGCCGCGCCGACGGGATGCAGGTCGTCGGCGCGGCGCGTCGATGCGCCGTTACGCCAGGCCGCGCTTCACCATCATCGCTTCGGGCGAGGGCATCTTGCCGCGGAAGGCCAGATAGAGCTCTTCCGGGTCCTTCGACCCGCCCGCGGCGTAGATATGCTGCTTGAGCTTGGCTGCCATATCCGGGTTGAACGGATCGCCCGTTTCCTCGAAGGCGGCGAAGGCGTCGGCGTCGAGCACTTCCGACCACATGTAGGAATAGTAGCCGGCCGAATAGCCGTCGCCCGAGAACACATGGCTGAAATGCGGCGTGCGGTGGCGCATGGCGATCGCGTCGGGCATGCCGAGCTTTTCGAGCGTCTCGGCCTCGAAGGCCAGCGGATCGGCCGGCGCGTCGGATCTCGCATGATAGGCCATGTCGACCAGCGCCGAGGAGGTGAATTCGACGGTGGCGAAGCCGGCGTCGAAATTGCGGGCGGCCAGCATCTTGTCGATGAGAACCTTCGGCATCGGTTGGCCGGTCTTCTCGTGGAGAGCGTGTTTCTCCAGCACTTGAGGCACGGTCAGCCAGTGCTCGTAGAGCTGTGAGGGCAGTTCGACGAAGTCGCGGCTGACGGACGTACCCGAGACCGATGGCCAGGTCACGTCGCTCAGCATGCCGTGGAGCGCATGGCCGAATTCGTGGAACAGCGTCTTCGCCTCGTCGACGGAGAGCAGCGCTGCCGCGCCCGCCGGCGGCTTGGCGAAATTCATGACGTTGTAGATGACGGGCTTCGCCCCCTTGCCGAGCCGGTAGCCGGACTCCAGTCCGCTCATCCAGGCGCCGGATCGCTTCGAGGGGCGGGCGAAGTAGTCGGCCAGGAACGTGCCGAGCGTCGAACCGTCAGGGTGTTTCACTTCGAAGACACGCACGTCAGGGTGCCAGGCGGCGATCCCCTTCTTCTCCTCGAAGCTGATACCGAACAGCCGCGTCGCGACGTCGAAGCAGGCGGCGATGACACGTTCGAGCTGCAGATAGGGCTTCAGCTCGGCTTCGTCGAAGTCGTATTTCTCGGCGCGCAGCCTCTCTTGGTAGAAGCGCCAGTCCCAGGCGGCGAAGGGCTCGTTGCTGCCGGCCGCGGCGGCGAGGCGCCGCAGTTCGGCCTGGTCGGCTGCCGCCTTCGCGCGTGCCTTGTCCCATACCGGATCGAGCAGGCCGAACACGGCCTCCGGTTTCTTGGCCATGGTGTCATCGAGCTTCAGGGCGGCGAAGCTGTCGTAACCCAGCAGCCGTGCCTTTTCCGCGCGCAGCTCGAGCGTCCGCTTCACCACTTCGCCATTGTCGGTGGCGCCGCCGTTCTGTCCGCGCCGGGTGAAGGCCTTGAACGCCTTCTCGCGCAGGTCGCGCCGTTCCGAGAAGGTGGTGAAGGGCTCATAGATCGAGCGCGACAGGGTGACGGCGTATTTGCCGGCCTGGCCGCGCGTTTCGGCGGCCTCGGCCATCGCGCTCTTCAGGAAGTCAGGCAGACCCGCGAGGTCGCCCTCTTCGAGGAAAAGCGCCCAGTCCTTCTCGTCGGCGAGCACGTTCTGGCCGAAACGGGCGCCGAGACCGGCGAGGTCCTCGTTGATCGCGGCCAGCCGCTCCTTGCCGGCGGCGTCGAGCCGGGCGCCGGAGCGGACGAAACCTTTCCAGGTCTGCTCGAGCACCCGGAGCGTCTCGGCATCGAGATCGAGTGTTGCGCGCGCCTGATAGAGCGCGTCGATGCGCGCGAACAGCGTCGCATTCATCGAGATGCCGGAATAATGCCGCGCCATCTTCGGCGCGACCTCACGCTCCAGCGCCTGGATGGTGTCATTGGTGTGCGCGCCGGCGAGGCACCAGAAGATCGCCGATACATGGCCGAGCGCTTCGCCGGCAAGTTCCATTGCGGCGAGCGTGTTGTCGATGGTCGCAGGCTGCGGGCTGGCGGCGATGGCGTCGATTTCGGCCTGATGTGCCACAAGTGCCGCGTCGAAGACCGTGCCGAAGGCATCGTCCGAAACAGCGGAGAAATCAGGCAGGCCGAGCGGGCCGGTCCAGAGCGTCAGGGGATGGCTGCCGAGGTCGATCGTGGTCATGGAGGTCTTTTCCGGATGCTGGTCGGCGGGAAGGGCTTCGCAACCATTTAGGAGCGCCGACGGCGTCGCGCAATCGCCTTGACGGTTTTGAGTTTAGACAATAAGTAGAACTTATAATAAGTAAGGCTTAGTAAAATGCCGCAGCGCATCGACCCCGACAGTTTCGGTTTCCTCGTCACCGACGTGCAGCGCCTCGTTCGCGCCGAGCTCGACCGGCGCATCGGAGAGGCCGGGCTCGGCCTGACGCCGGGCGAGGGCCGAACCCTGTCGCATGCGGCGCGCGCAGGCGCGGTGCGCCAGACCGTGCTTGCCGAGCGAATGGGCGTGGAGGCGATGACGCTGAGCACGGCGCTGGACCGCCTGGAAGCCCATGGCCTGATCGAACGACAACCAGACCCTGCCGACCGGCGTGCCAAGCAGGTCCACGTCACCGAGTCCGGCCAGGACATGCTGGCCCGAATCCAGCCCATTGCCGCCGGGATGCGGGCGGATGCCTCGAAGGGCGTCGCGCAGGCCGACTGGCAGCGTTTCCTGGACACGCTGAAGATCGTGCGCGCCAACCTTACCGAAGCGCGGCTGGAAGGTGCGCGCAGGGAAAGTGCGGCCGCATGAACATGCAGCTCTCCGCGCCGCTGGCGCCTTTGATGAGCGAGCGCCGCGTCGGCCTGCTGGGCGCCATGCTGGCCGCCATCGGCCCGGTTTCCATGGCGCTGTTCACGCCGGCGATGCCTGAGCTGGTGCACGCCTTCGGTACGACGGAAGCGGCGGTGAAGATGACGCTGTCGCTTTATTTCGCCGGCTTCGCCATCGCCCAGCTCGTCTGCGGACCCCTGTCGGACGGTTTCGGCCGCAAGCCGGTGACCTTTGCCTTCCTCGGCATCTATCTCGTCGCCTCGCTGCTGGCGCTTCTTGCCCCTGACATCGAGCTCCTGATCGCGGCACGCTTCCTGCAAGGCGTCGGCGCCGCGGTCGGCATCGCTATTTCCCGCGCCATGGTGCGCGACCTCTTCACGCGTGAGAGTTCGGCGCGGATCATGAACCTGATCGGCCTGATCCTGGGCATCGGCCCGGCTGTGTCACCGACGCTCGGCGGCATCACCATGGAGATCGCCGGCTGGCACGCGATCTTCCTCGTGATGTTCGCGGCAGCGGTCATCATGATGCTCATCATCCACCTGCGCATGGTCGAGACCGTCCAGCGCGACCTGTCGCGCATCCGGCCCAAGGCTCTGGCGAAATCCTACCGCAGCCTGCTGACCTCGCCCTATTTCGTGCTGGCGAGCCTGATCACCGCGGGTTCCGTAGGCGCGATCTATACGCAGGCGACGGTGCTGCCTTTCATATTGATGGACCGGGTCGGCCTGACGCCGACCCAGTTCGGCCTGGGCATGCTGATGCAGTCGGGCATGTTCCTGATCGGCTCGCTGGCCGTGCGCCAACTGCTGTCCACCGTCAGCGCCTTCCGGCTCGTCCCGGTCGGGCTCGGCATGGTGCTGATCGGCGACGCGGCCCTGGTGGCTGGTCTGCATCTCCACGAACCAACCTTCCTGCTGGTCATGGGACCTGTAGGGTTCCTCGCCTTCGGCATTGCCTTCATCATGCCGGCCATGACGACGGCGGCATTGGCGCCCTTCCCGCACATGGCCGGAGCGGCAGCGTCGATGAACGGATTCTTCCAGATGGGCGGCGGGCTGGTCGGCGGCATGGTCTGTGCCCTGATCGCCGAGCCGGTGACGGCAATGGCGATGGTGATCCCGGCCATGGGGTTGATCGCGGTCCTGTCATGGCTGGCCTGGAGCCGGCTTCCGGAGCCGGCGATGGGCCAGCCCAAGGCTTAAAGCATGTCTCCCGAAAGTGTGCCGCGGTGCGGGATAAAGACATGCGCAAAATCAAGTACCTACAGCGGGTCGCGTGAATCCTTTCACGCGACCCGCTGTAGATCGAGACGTCGATCAGTCGAAGTCGGGCCGTTCGAAATCTCCGCTATCGCGGTTCATCACCCACAACTCGCCGGTCGAAATGTCGAACCAGGCTCCGCTGATCGTGAGTTTCCCCTTGGTCTCGAGGATCTTTACGCAAGGGAAGGTCTTGAGATTGGCGATGGAATAGCGGATCGAAATGCGCTCCAGCGCCGTCTGGCGCTCGCCCGGCGTCATCAGCGCGTTGCCCGATACGGTCTCGGCCGCCGGGGCGACGAGGCTCATCCACTTGCCGATGAAGTCGCCGGGCGAAAGCGGCGCTGCATCCGTATTGAGAGCGGCGCGGATGCCACCGCAGCGGCCGTGCCCCATGACCACGATGTTGCGGACCTTGAGGCTCTGCACGGCGAATTCGAGCGCGGCCGAAGTCGAATGGAACTCGCCGTCGGGCGAATAGGGCGGCACCAGATTGGCGACATTGCGGACCACGAACAGCTCGCCCGGCCCGGCGTCGAAGATCGCTTCGGGTGCCGCGCGGGAATCGCAGCAGGCGATGACCATCGTCTCGGGCGATTGGCCTTCGCGGGCGAGCGAACGATATCGGCCGCTTTCGGCGACGTATCGTCCGCTCATGAAGTTTCGATAGCCGGCGAGCAGGTGGTCGGGCAGGTGTGACATGGACCTTTCCTACCGGCAATCGGTTCCGACGATCAATACGCAATTACGCATGGCACGGTGTGGGTCGCGCGAGATCAACTCGCCGCAGCCGTGTCGACGACCTCGAAATCGTGGGTGAGCGTGGCGGTCCTGGCCATCATCGCCGATGCCGAGCAGTATTTTTCGACCGACAGGTCGATCGCACGCTTCACCTTGGCCTCCGACAGGTTGCGGCCCTTGACCACGAAATGCATGTGGATGCGGGTGAAGACCTTCGGGTCGGTCTCGGCGCGGTCGGCATCCAGCTCGACCACGCAGTCCTCGACCGCCTCGCGTCCCTTTTCCAGGATGTGGACGACGTCGAAGGCGGAGCAGCCGCCGGTGCCGATCAGCACAAGCTCCATCGGGCTCGGGCCGGGCTTCGGTCCGCCCTCTCCATGCGCGGTTCCGAACACGAGCTTGTGGCCGGTGCCGGATTCACCGACGAAGGTCCGGTCCTCGACCCATTTCACGCGCGCTTTCATGGAGGTGATCCTTTCGTTTCGCGATCGATCATCTAATCGATCGCGGACGGAAAAACCACCGGCCACGATGTCGCCGGAAGCCGGATCTCGCGCCGTCAGCGTCAGGTCCATTGGGTCAGGTCCATATCGCTATCGGGTTGCCGAGGCGATCGTTCCCGGGTGGGTCGGGAAAGCTCACAGCCTCGCCGCGGATGAAGCGCTCGGCCACCAGCGTCACCGCGGCGGCGTCGAGCAGGTCGTCCTCGCCAGCGCCGCGCGGCGGCGGTCGGTCGAGGAAGGTGCGATCGTGACCGCTGCGCGCCAGCAGCGCTTTGCGCTCCTCCATCCCTGGCGGGTTGATCCGGCCCTTGATCTTCTTCGGCAGCGCCATGGCCTCGCCGCCGTTCAACCGCCAGAAGGCGGCCTCCGGATGGGATTCGATGATGCGGCCGCGCAGCTCCTGCCGGGCCAGCAGCAGGCGGTCGAGTTCGCGGATCTTGGAGAATATGCCGAAGGCCTGGATCGACACGCCGCGCGGCGGGTCGGAGGTCTCACGCGCGACACGGCTGGCCAGGCGATGCGTCTCGTACCAGCGCTCGACCGTCGTGAAAGGCTCGTCCGCGGCATAGACGGCTGCCCGCGAGGGGATCGAGAACACACTCGACTGGCGCTCGCCGAGGAATCGCCGAACCAGCGTCTCGGGCCCGCGTCCGCCATGACGGGTGAAGTCCGGCAGGCCGATCGGCATATCGACGGCGATCGCGGCATCGCCGGGAAGCATCGCGATCAGGGCCTCGAAGCTGCCGACGACACAAGCATAGGCTGCGCGTCCCGGCTCTCGCACGACGGCGATCCAACCGGCCTTGCAGCCGTCGACCCCGGCGGCGACCCGATCGCTCAAGCGCGCCGGTCCCTGCTGGGGTGGGTAAGATGCCGCAGGTGCACCATGGCCATGGGATGCGACAGGCTCTGGGCGTCCGTTTCGAGTGTGAGCTCGTCGGCGCCGCGTTTTGCCGTGCGCGCCAGGATCTCGAACACGGCCGCGGTCGTCGACTGCAAAGCCTTGCCCGCCGGCGAGCCCCGCAGGAGGCGCGCCAGGAACACGGCTCCCGTGAGGTCGCCGAGACCGTTGGGCGGACGATCGATGCTGCGATGCTCGGCCAGTAGCGCTTCGCTGGATGTGAGCAGCAGGTTGCCGGTGCCGCCCGACATCAGCGATGGCGCCGAGGTGACCAGAACCATGCGCGGACCGGCATGCAGGGCGGCGGCGATCACCGAGCGCAGGTCGGGGAGCTTCGTCCCGGTCATCCATTCCAGCTCGTAGCGATTGGGGGTCGCGACATCGGCCAGCGGCATCAGCTCGTCGCGCAGCGCCACGGCCGTGGCTTCGGGAACATAGAGCCCGCCGAGATCGCCCATCACGGGGTCGCAGACATAGAGCGCCTGCGGATTCCTGGCCTTGACGGTTCGGACCAGCGAGGCGACCGCCCCGGCCTGCTCTGGGTCGCCCAGATAGCCCGAAAGCACGGCCGCCACTTCGCCGAGCCAGGGCGCGCGTTCCAGATCCTTCATCAGCGCGGCGAATTGTTCGGGCTCGGGCACGATCCGGGTCGCGCGCCCATGGCCGGGATGCCAGGGCAGGATGACGGTCGGCACGGCCCAGACCGGGAAGCCCAGAGTCTCCAGCGCGAAGACGGCCGCCCGGTTGCCGACCGAGCCGCGCGCGACATGGCTGGAGATGACGATGACGGCCCGCGGCGCGTCGGCTTGCTCTTCGCTCATTCGCTGCTCATCCGCGCAAGAGATAAAGAACCAGCCATACAAACAGGCCGAGCGTGATGACAAGCCCGAGCACGCGCCCGATGCGTGTTCCCCAGAGCTCGATACGGTCCTCCTGGTCGGCGTCCTGTGCGGCCAGACGGGCGCCCGTCCGGCGCGCTGCGCCGCCCAGCAGTCCGGACGCATCGGCCTCGCGTTCGACACGATCGAGAATCTGCCGGGATTCGGCCAGCCGCTCGCGGTCGTCGGCCATGCGCGATCCATCCCTCTTCGCTGCGTCGCAGGACACCCATGCAATCTAGCGCGTTCGACGGGCCTGTCACAGTCCCGATGATCGAGCCGCCATCTTCTCGTCCGAAGGTTGCGGCGGCCGGGATGTTCCCATATCGCGAGATTCTGGCTATCGTCGCGGCGCAGACGGTCACGACACGAGGGGTTCTCCATGTTTGCTCGATCCGCTTCACGGCCCGTCGCCTTGCTGCCGGCCGTGCTGCTTCTGTTGCTGCCTTTGCTGTCGGGCTGCGGCTACAACACCATTCCGACCGCCGAGGAAAAGGCCAAGGCCGCCTGGAGCGAGGTGCTCAACCAGTATCAGCGTCGTGCCGACCTGATCCCCAACCTGGTCGAGACCGTGAAGGGCTATGCCGCCCATGAGAAGGACACGCTGGATGCGGTTGTCGCGGCCCGAGCCAAGGCCACGCAGGTGACCGTCACGCCGGCCACATTGTCCGACCCTGACGCTTTCAAGGCGTTCCAGGAGAACCAGGCCGGGCTCACCGGTGCCCTGTCTCGGCTGCTCGCCGTGGTCGAGAACTATCCCGATCTCAAGGCGAACCAGAATTTCCTCGGCCTGCAGGCACAGCTCGAAGGCACAGAGAACCGCATAGCGGTCGCCCGCCGCGACTATATAGACGCCGTGCGGGAATATAATCTGACACTGAAGACCTTCCCGTCGATCGTCTGGGCGATCCTCTGGTTCACCAACAACGAGCCGTTCGAGAACTTCACTGTCGCCGAGGACAAGCTTCAGGCGCCGAAGGTCGATTTCGGCACAAAGCAGGGCGGCTGAGGGCGCGCTTCAGCATCCTTCGCGAGCGCAGGGATTCTTGATGCCGGCTGCTTCCTCTCTCCCACGGCAAGTCTGTCTTCGCCGGCGACTAGAGGGGTTGTCCGCGGAAACGGCGGGCATCGCCTGCGCCATTCTCCTGCTGCTTTTCCTGCCGTTCGCCGCCATCGCCGACGATCTGCCCGCTCTCACAGGCCGGGTGGTCGACGATGCCGGCCTGATCGATGCGGCGACATCGGAAGCGCTGACCCGGAAGCTCGCGGATTTCGAAACGAAGTCATCCGACCAGATCGTCGTCGCAACCGTGCCGACCACAGGCGGCGAAGCGATAGAGCCCTATGCCAACCGCCTGTTCCGTGCCTGGAAGCTGGGCCAGGCCGGCGAGGACAACGGCATCCTGCTGCTCGTTGCGCGCGACGACCGCAAGATGCGCATCGAAGTCGGCTACGGACTGGAAGGCACGCTCACGGACCTGCATTCGAAGCTGATCATCGAGAACACCATGGTGCCGGCCTTCAGGGCCGGCGACTTCCCGGGCGGGATCTCCGGCGCCGTCGACGACATCATCATGGTGCTCGAAGGCAACGGAGCGGAACTTCAGGCCCGTGCCGAACGCAACCAGGCGACCGGCCCGGATTTCGTCGACCTGCCGGTCCTCATCTTCATCGCCATCTGGGCCACGCTGTTTTTCGGCGGCCTGGCCATGGCCTTCCTGCCGCCGATGTTCGGCCGCAAGATCGGCCCGGGTCGCTATCGCTGGCTCGGCATGGACTTCGACTACAACCAGCGCGGCGGCTCCGGCGGCGGCTACTCCGGGGGAGGAGGCTGGTCGTCGGGAAGCTCATCGGGGGGCTGGTCCTCCGGCGGGGGTGGATTTTCGGGCGGCGGCGGGTCGTCCGGCGGCGGCGGCGCGTCCGGGAGCTGGTAGGCGATGACGACGCGATCGATGACGCAGAAGGAACATGCCCTGATCGCTGCCGCGGTGCGGGAGGCGGAGGCGCGGACATCAGGCGAGATCTACTGCGTGGTGGCGCGGGCGAGCGACAGCTATCTGTTCCCCGCGGCCTTCTTCGTGACGGTCGCCATCGTCACGCTCAGCCTCTTCGTGTCGCTGGCGCTGCACCATTGGTGGTTCGACGTCAGGCCGGCGACGCTGGCGCTTGCGCAACTGCTCGCCATCGCCTGCGCGCTGGTCGTGCTCTGGTTCTTTCCCGCCCTGCGTATCCGGCTTGTGCCGAAGCGGCTGCAGTTCCGGCGCGCCCACGAGAACGCGCTCAAGCAGTTCTTCGCCCGCAATGTGCACATCACCACGGCACGCACCGGCGTGCTGCTTTTCGTGTCGCTCGCCGAACACTATGCCGAGGTCGTGGCCGACGCCGGCATCAACCGGCGGGTCGACCAGGTCGCCTGGAACGATGTGGTCGCGATGCTCCTCGACCATGCCCGGCGCGGCGATCTCGCCAACGGTTTCGTCGCAGCGGTCGGGAGCGTCGGCTCGCTCCTGGCGCAGCATTTTCCCGTCGGCGAGGCGGACTTCAACGAGCTCGACGATCACGTCGTCGAGCTCTGAACCATGCCTCCGTGCCGATCCAGTCTACAGCATGCCGCGCGAAAAAGGATTATCGCGACACTCTGTAGATACCTGACCTTGCGCATGTCTTTATCCCGAAACCGCGGCACACTTTCGGGAGACATGCTTCAGAACCCAGGAAACGCGACGTCAGACGGTGAACGACGTCTTGAACTGGTTGAGCGATTGGGACATCTTCTTGTTCTGATAGGAGTTTATGTTGTTTCCCCCGATATAGACCGAGCCGGTGAAGGGGTGTTCCCACTGTCCGCCACCCATGGTCGACACGCTGCCGCATGAGAACTGTATGAGCCCCATCGATCCGTCCGAAACGAGGCTGCAGTGACCGATCGACTGTGAATTCATGTAGCCCGCGCAATCCTTGCATACGGGCTTGCCGATGCACATGATGAAGACGCGGTCTTCCATATTGTATTTGCTGATCCCGAGCTGGGAAAAATGTCTCAGGATCGCCATTTCGGCGTGGAGCCCCGTTTGATTGTTCGTGATGGTCTCGATGACGATGATGGGACCGATGACACGAACGAGCGCCTGTGCGATGATATCGGCAAATTGGTCCGTGGACCCTTTCTTGCAGATGACCGCATAGGGAAAGTCATGTATCTTCGTGATGCCGACGGAGATCGTCGTCTGGCTCAGTTCTTTCGTATTCTTCAGTGTATTGGACAGCTCTTGTACCTTGCTGTCATTTGCGAGAGAGAAGAGTATATTTGTGGTGACGCCGGATAGTTTGTTCGCGGATTCGTCATCTCCCAGCTTGCGGCGCTCCTTCGTCTTGTTCAGAACGTCCTGCCACGTTTTCATGGATACCCCCTCGGATGTCTTGTTGGACAATTGCCGGAGCCTGGCGCACGACAATAGATAAGAAAGCCGGCGCCGTCGATGTCTTTGGCAGTCGAATATTTCTGCTCCTGCGGCCCAAGTGGCGGCGTGGCGTTGTCCGGCGCGGGCAGAGGCTTCCGCACCGCGCTGCTTTGCGGCCCATTTCCCTGAAGCCCAATTCGGGTCTTCACCTTTGGAACGCGTCGGATGCGCCGCATGATTTTGCAGGAGGGTGTATCGGCAGGAGGAGCCATATCGATCGCTTGCGCAGCGGCGGGCGAAGCAGCTATGGTTAAAGGGTTATGACCACGCTCTCGATCGATATCCGAAAGGCAGAGCCAGGCGACGCGTCCGCGATCGCCGATGTGCATCATGAGGCATGGCGCGGCGCCTATGCCGGGATCATCCCGCACCGCGCGCTGAACGCCATGATCAATCGCCGCGGCCGCGACTGGTGGGCGAATGCGATACGCCGCGCCGCGTCGGTTCTGGTCCTGGAGATCGGCGGCGAGATCGCCGGTTATGCCACGATCGGTCGAAACCGCGCCCGCGAGCTCAGGCAGGAGGGCGAGATCTACGAGCTCTATCTGAAGCCCGAATATCAGGGCATCGGGCTGGGCACCCGTCTATTCGGCGCGGCCCGCCAGAGGCTGCGCGATCACGGGCTTCGAGGCCTCGTGGTCTGGGCGCTCGAGGAGAATGTCGGCGCGCTCGATTTCTATGCCGGCGCCGGCGGACGCGACGTGGCCGAGGGCGTCGAGGTCTTCGACCACAAGGCGCTGCGCAAGGTCGCTTTCGTCTGGGATTGAAAACTGCTGCCGGATCCGGCCGACGGATGCGGCGTCTTGTCGCCTCGAACGCCCTTCACGAATAGCAACGCCGGCTGCCGATTTTCGTGCATTGCACAATGGCGCTCGGGACGCTATCGGTCCGCCCGAAACGAGGGACATAGCCATGCGCATCGATGCGATCAGTGCCGGCAAGAATCCGCCGGAAGATATCAACGTCATCATCGAGGTTCCGGTCGGCGGCGAGCCGATCAAATACGAGATGGACAAGGAAGCCGGCACGCTGATCGTCGATCGCTTCCTCTACACCCCGATGCGCTATCCCGGCAATTACGGCTTCGTGCCGCACACTTTGTCGGGCGACGGCGATCCGATCGACGTCCTCGTGTGCAACACGCGCGCTCTTATGCCGGGCTGCGTCATCAATGTCCGGCCGATCGGCGTGCTGATCATGGAAGACAATGCCGGCGAGGACGAAAAAGTCATCGCTGTGCCCTCGCCGCATCTGACCCGGCGCTACGAGAACGTCGTCGAATACACCCAGCTGCCCGAGATCACCCGCGAGCAGGTGCAGCATTTCTTCGAGCACTACAAGGATCTGGAACCCGGCAAGTGGGTCAAGATCGGCGGCTGGCACGACGCCGCCTATGCCAGGAAGATGATCGTCGAGGCGATCGAGCGGGCGAAGAAGTCGAAGTAATCGGCGGTCTGGGCTGCGAGCGCCTCCGCGTTCGGGAACCCCGGCGCCGGCCCCTCATCCGCCTGCCGGCACCTTCTCCCCGCAAGCGGGGAGATGACAGCCTGCCGCAGCGACAGTTCTCATTCTGCACCCTTGGCGGTTGGCGAAGCCGTCGAAGCCATCGGTCTTCTCCCCGCTTGCGGGGAGAAGGTGCCGGCAGGCGGATGAGGGGCAGCGCCGTCTTTCCAACACGAAGGCAGCGTTCCGCTACGCGAACCGCGCCCCTGCCGGGTCCCCGCTGCTTCGCAGCGCCCCGGCGTTCGCTCGCCCGGCGGCCCGGCCCTTCGCTCTCGCTCAGGGCGTTCGAAGCTCGAAAAGCCAAGCAATTGGCTTTTCGTCCGCTACGCGGACCACTTCTCACCCCATCGAATCGATCTTGCGCTGCATGGCGGCGATCTGCTCCTTGAGTTCCTGGAGCTCGTTCGCCTTTTCGGGCGCGTCCTTCTTCGGCGCCTCGGCCGGCGCCGCGCCGCCCGGCACACCCGCGGGCGGGAATGGCGTGAACATACGCATGGCGTTCTGGAACATCTCGATGTTGCGCCGCGTCTGCTCCTCGATCGCCTTCATCGGCGTCAGCTTCATGACGTCGATCGGGCTCTTGCCGAACGCCGACTTCATCTGCTCGCGCAGGCGTTCCTGCTCCTTCGCGAAGGCGATCATCGACTGCTCGAGGAAGCTCGGCACGATCATCTGCATCTGGTCGCCGTAGAAGGCGATGAGCTGCCGCAGGAACGGGATCGGCAGCATGTTCTGGCCGTCCTTGTTCTCCAGCTCGAAGATGATCTGCGTCAGCACCGGGTGGGTGATGTCCTCGCCCGTCTTGGCGTCCTGGACCGTGAAGTCCTCGCCCCTCTTGACCATCTCGGCGAGGTCCTCGAGCGTCACATAGGTGCTCGTGCCCGTATTGTAGAGGCGCCGGTTCGCGTATTTCTTGATGACAACCGGTTCGTCTTTGGCGGGCATTTCCATCCTCCCGGAAGCGGCGATGCTTTCGCAAGCCGCGGCTGCGATCACCTTTTCCGATCAGGATATGCGCAAAGAGCATGCAATTCCAAGCGGTTTGTGCGCTGCGGAACCGCTATGCCGCAGCGCGGCCCGAAAAATGCTGCGCAGCATGAGTGCAGCATGAGCGCAGCAAAGGTGCAGCATGGCCGGGCATCGCGGGCTCGCCGCCGATTTCCGGTTTGACTCGGGTTCGGGAAAGGGCAAGAAACAGGATGAAGAGACCGTCGCCCCGCCTTCATTCAAGTCTGGCATTCAAGTCTGGAGATGAACATGTCCGCGTCCAATGCAATCGTGGTGGCCAGCGCTGCCCGCACCCCGGTCGGCTCCTTCAATGGCTCCTTCGCCAACACGCCCGCTCATGAGCTCGGCGTGGTCGTGGTCAAGGAAGTGCTCGGCCGCGCCGGCGTCGACGCCAGCGAAGTCGACGAAGTGATCCTCGGCCAGGTACTCACGGCTGGCCAGGGCCAGAACCCGGCGCGACAGGCCGCCATCGGCGCCGGCATTCCCAAGGAGGCGTCCGCCTGGGGCGTCAATCAGGTCTGCGGCTCGGGCCTGCGCGCGATCGCGCTCGGCATGCAGCAGATCGCGACCGGCGACGCCAGGGTCATCATTGCCGGCGGCCAGGAATCCATGTCGCTCTCCCCGCACTGCCAGCATCTTCGCGCCGGCACCAAGATGGGCGACCTGAAGCTGATCGACACCATGATCAAGGATGGCCTGTGGGATGCCTTCAACGGCTATCATATGGGCAACACGGCCGAGAACGTTGCCCGGCAGTTCCAGATCACCCGCGACGACCAGGATGCCTTCGCGCTGGCCTCGCAGAACAAGGCCGAGGCCGCGCAGAAGGCCGGCCGGTTCAAGGACGAGATCGTCGCCGTCACCGTCAAGGGCAGGAAGGGCGATACCATCGTCGACCAGGACGAGTATATCCGCCACGGCGCGACCCTCGACGCAATGCAGAAGCTCAGGCCCGCCTTCGACAAGGACGGCACCGTGACCGCCGCCAACGCCTCCGGTCTCAATGACGGCGCCGCAGCCGCGCTGCTGATGACCGAGGCCGAGGCAGCCCGCCGCGGCATCACCCCGCTGGCGCGCATCGTCTCCTGGGCGACCGCCGGCGTCGACCCGCAGGTCATGGGAACCGGCCCGATCCCGGCTTCCAGGAAGGCGCTGGAGAAGGCCGGCTGGTCGGTCGGCGATCTCGATCTCGTCGAGGCGAACGAAGCCTTCGCGGCCCAGGCCTGCGCCGTCAACAAGGGGCTCGGCTGGAACCCCGACATCGTCAACGTCAACGGCGGCGCCATCGCCATCGGGCATCCGATCGGCGCGTCCGGCGCCCGCATCTTCAACACGCTCGTCCATGAGATGAAGCGCCGGGGCGCGAAGAAGGGCCTCGCCACGCTGTGCATCGGCGGCGGCATGGGCGTGGCGATGTGCGTCGAAGCACTCTGACCCGGTGAATCGAGAAATGGTGAATGGGCTTACGTTAGGGAAGGTCGATCGGCTTCTCCTGATACTTGCGTGACGCCCATTCGCCATTCACTATTCCGACATTGAACTTTGCTTCCTGGGAGGAGGAACCATGGCAAGAACGGCAATCGTCACCGGCGGCTCGCGCGGCATCGGCGCGGCCATCTCCATCGCCCTCAGGGACGCCGGCTACAAGGTCGCCGCCAATTATGCCGGCAACGATGAGGCGGCCCAGAAGTTCAAGGCCGAGACCGGCATTCCGGTCTACAAATGGTCGGTGGCCGACTACGACGCCTGCGCGGCCGGCATCGCCAAGGTCGAAGCCGATCTCGGCCCGATCGACATCCTCGTCAACAATGCCGGCATCACCCGCGACGCGCCTTTCCACAAGATGACGCGCGAGCAGTGGAACGAGGTGATCGGCACCAATCTGAACGGCGTCTTCAACATGACGCATCCCTTGTGGAACGGCATGCGGGAGCGCAAGTTCGGCCGCATCGTCACCATTTCCTCGATCAACGGCCAGAAGGGGCAGTTCGGCCAGGCGAATTATTCCGCCTCCAAAGCCGGCGATCTCGGCTTCACGAAGGCGCTCGCCCAGGAAGGGGCGCGCGTCGGCATCACGGTCAATGCCGTCTGCCCGGGATACATCGCCACCGACATGGTGATGGCGGTGCCGGAGAAGGTGCGCGAATCGATCATCGCCCAGATTCCGGTAGGGCGGTTGGGCGAAGCGGCCGAGATCGCGCGCTGCGTGGTTTTCCTGGCCTCCGACGACGCCGGCTTCGTCACGGGATCGACGATCACCGCCAATGGCGGCCAGTATTTCGCCTGACCAGTATTTCGCCTGACCGGCGGGCCTGGACGCTGGCGCATCCAGGCAGCCTCGATCAATTCTCGATGACCCCCGGCGTTCGCGGTTGACCGCGGCGCCGGGTTCAGCGATTTTCCGACACATCATTTCACTGTCGAGGTCTTGCGGCCTGCTCTCGCCAGCGAAGCCTTTCTGCTGCACCGTCCGCGATCCGATCATGCCCAGACGGGCTCTGGCCCGACGCCGATGGCGTGAAGCCCGAAAACCGGCCTCGTCCTGCAAAAATCCAGTTCTTTACAGGACGCGCGCCTTTTTCATCGACCATCGCGCCGCCGCGCTTCGGGCTTCATCAGTCGTCCCCGAGTGCTGCCTTGTGCACGATACCGGCAATCGCGGCGCCGACGATTGGCGCGACCCAGAACAGCCAGAGCTGCTGCAGGGCCCAGCCGCCGACGAACAGCGCCTGGCTGGTCGAGCGGGCGGGATTGACCGAGGTGTTGGTGACCGGGATCGAGATCAGGTGGATCAGGGTCAGCGCGAGGCCGATGGCGATCGGGGCGAATCCTGTCGGCACGCGGCCGTGGGTGGCCCCCAGGATGATCATGAGGAACATGAAGGTAAGCACGACCTCGATGACCAGAGCCGATGCGAGCGAATAGCCGCCCGGCGAGTGTTCGCCATAGCCGTTGGCGGCGAAGCCGCCGATGGTGGTGAAGTCGGCCTTTCCGGTGACGATGACATAAAGCACCGCCGCCGCCACGATGGCGCCGATCAGCTGGACGATCACATAGGGAATGAGGTCTTTCGCCGGGAAGCGGCCGGCGACCATCAGGCCGACCGAGACGGCGGGGTTGAAATGGCCGCCGGAGATGCCGCCGAAGGCGTATGCGCCGGTCAGCACGGTCAGGCCGAAGGCCAGCGCCACGCCGAGCAGGCCGATGCCCAGATCCGGAAATGCGGCTGCCAGCACGGCGCTGCCGCAGCCGCCGAAGACCAGCCAGAACGTGCCGAGGAATTCGGCGACAAGTTTCTTCGACATGGTAGATCCCTCCTCGTACCAAGTGTCTTGTCGAACATGACAACCCAACTCCCGCGTGAAGCGCAACGCAAGATGGCAAAAGCTTCCCTATCGGCAAGTCACAGGCTTTTTGATAACCCGGCGGCCGAGCTGTCCCGAAACGGGGCAAGCCGGTTAACGCCAGCCAGCGCGACGGAAACAAACATCGGCCGCATGGCTGCCGCAATCGGTCATCGGCAGCGCCCGGCCACAACATCTCGCGGTGAACAGACAGGGAACGCCGCGCGATCAGCGATTCGTCGCTGATTCGTTCCGGCTTTGGCCCGATCGTTAACGCGAGAGCGCGCCCGTGGCGTCGCTCCGGTTAGGCTCTGCTTAGGAAAAGTGAAGAATTTCATAATCTTGCCCGATGGAGTGATCGGATGCGCCGGCCGCCGGCCGCAAAAGTTAACGGGTGCCATGGCGTTCTTCATGAAGCGTCGGAAATCCGGAACGACGGATTCAGCATCTGGTTAGAATCCCTCGTCCAGGGGCCACATCTAGCCGTGAACAAAAGATGAATCTTCCGGAGTCAGCGATTCGTCGCTGATTCGTTCCAGACTCGTTCCAAAGCTTAATCTGTGTTGTATCGATCGGCGTCGCGGCGGGCCGGGTCTCCGGCGTGAGGCGGCAGAAAATCCGACGATTTTGCCTGTTGCAGCCGGCTTCAGTTCCTATATGTCTGCCCATCCAAGGCGGCCTGCCTTTGAGCAGCGGATCGGGGATCCTCGCCTCTACCGCATCGGCTCGAAAATCGTGCTCGATTTCCGGCAAGCGCGACGCGTAGATTCAAAGTAGAGAGCGCCCGTGTGCGTCCAGATGGACACGCGGGGGGCTCCAGCCGAAAGGCCCGAAGAAGCTTCATGAACATCCAGCCGAAACCGAATGCTCCGCTCGTGCTGTCGGGCCGTGACGTCACTGCCGTGCTCGGGCCGACCAATACGGGCAAGACCCATCTCGCCATCGAACGCATGGTCGCCCATGAGAGCGGCCTGATCGGCCTGCCGCTGAGGCTCCTGGCGCGCGAGGTCTATGGCCGGGTCTGCGAGAAGGTCGGCGCGAACAAGGTCGCCCTGATCACCGGCGAGGAGAAGATCGTGCCGGCTGGCGCGCGCTATTCCGTCTGCACGGTCGAGGCGATGCCGCGCGAAACGGATGCGGCCTTCGTCGCCATCGACGAGGTGCAGCTCGCCGGCGATCTCGAGCGCGGCCACATCTTCACCGATCGCATCCTGCATCTGCGCGGCCGCCAGGAGACCCTGCTGCTCGGCGCTGCCACCATGCGCGGCATACTGGAGCGCCTGCTCAAGGGCGTGTCGCTGGTCACGCGGCCGCGGCTGTCGCATCTGGCCTATGCCGGTTCGAAGAAGCTGACGCGCCTGCCGCGCCGCTCGGCGATCGTCGCCTTCTCCGCCGACGAGGTCTATGCGATCGCCGAGCTGATCCGCCGTCAGCGCGGCGGTGCGGCCGTGGTGCTCGGCGCCTTGTCGCCGCGCACCCGCAACGCCCAGGTCGCCCTCTACCAGAATGGCGATGTCGACTATCTGGTGGCAACCGATGCGATCGGCATGGGGCTCAATCTCGATCTCGACCACGTCGCCTTCGCCCAGAACCGCAAGTTCGACGGCTATCAGTATCGCGACCTGAGTGCAGCCGAGCTCGGCCAGATCGCCGGCCGCGCGGGCCGCCATCTGCGCGACGGCACCTTCGGCGTCACCGGCCAGGTCGATCCGCTCGGCGACGAACTGGTGGAGAAGATCGAGAGCCACAATTTCGATCCGGTGAAGGTGCTGCAGTGGCGCACGGCAGTCTTCGATTATGCGAGCCTCGATGCCCTGAAGCGCTCGATCGAGACGACGGCGCCGGTCGAGGGACTGACGCGCGCGCTGCCGGCCGTCGACCAGCAGGCGCTCGACCAATTGTCGCGCGATCCCGAGATCCGCGACCTGGCGCACGGCACCGCCAGGGTGGCGCTGTTGTGGGAAGCCTGCGCCCTGCCGGACTATCGCAAGATCGCGCCTGCGCAGCATGCCGACCTCATCGGCTCGATCTATCTCGACCTCGTCCGCACCGGCCATGTCGACGAGAACTACATGGCCGAGCAGGTGCGCCGCGCAGACTCCACCGACGGCGACATCGACGCCCTGTCCCACCGGATTGCCCAGATCAGGACCTGGACTTTTGTCTCCAATCGGCCTGGCTGGCTGGCCGATCCGGCACACTGGCAGGAAAAAACGCGCGAGATCGAGGACAGATTGTCGGATGCCCTGCATGACCGGTTGACGAAACGCTTCGTAGACCGCAGGACATCCGTGCTCATGAGGCGCCTGAGAGAGAATAGCATGTTGGAAGCAGAGATCAGCCCTGCCGGGACGGTGACCGTGGAGGGTCATCACGTCGGCGAACTGCAGGGATTCCGCTTCACCGCCGACCAGAGCGCCGGCGGCGAGGATGCCAAGGCCGTGCGCGCCGCCGCGCAGAAGGCGCTCGCCACGGAGTTCGAGGCGCGCGCGGAAAAGTTCGCGATCGCGCCGAACGGCGACATCGCGCTTGCCTCGGACGGCATATTGCGATGGATCGGCGCGCCGATCGGCACGCTGGTGGCCGGCGAGGATCCGTTGCGGCCGCGCGTCATCCTCCTGGCCGACGATCAACTCACCGGCCCCGCGCGCGACAAGGTCGCGGCGCGGGCCGATCGTTTCGTCAACTACCAGATCGACACGCTGCTGAAGCCGCTGATCGACCTGAAGGGCGCCGAACACATCCCTGGCATCGGCAAGGGCATCGCCTTCCGCCTGGTCGAGGAACTCGGCCTGATCAACCGCCGCGATATCGCGGAAGACGTGAAGTCGCTGGACCAGGACGGCCGCGCCGCGCTGCGCAAGCTTGGCGTTCGCTTCGGCGCCTACCACGTCTTTGCGCCGGCGCTGCTCAAGCCCGGCCCGGCCAGCCTGGTGACGCTGCTCTGGGCGCTGAAGAACGACGGCAAGGACAAGGCAGGCTTCGGCGACATCGTCCATGCCCTGGCCGCGGGTCGCACCTCCGTCGTGGTCAACCAGAGTTTCGATCGGGCTTTCTACAAGCTTGCCGGCTTCCGCATCCTCGGCCGTCGCGCCGTGCGCGTCGACATATTGGAAAGGCTAGCGGACCTGATCCGTCCGGCGCTCGCCTGGCGGGCCGGCATCGGGGCCCGTCCCGACGGCGCCTGGGACGGCAACGCTTTCCTCGTAACCCCGCCCATGATGTCGATCCTCGGCGCCACCGCCGACGACATGGAGGAGATCCTGAAGGGTCTTGGCTATCGCGGCGAACCGAAACCCGCGGCCGAGGTGAAGGCGAGGCTCGCCGAGATCGACGAGGCAGCGAAGGCGGCAGCCCTTGCCAAGGCTGCGGCCCAGGCTGCTGCAGCGGCAGCAGCGGAAGCCGCCCCGGCTCAGACCGAGGCGGTTGAAGCGGAAGTCACCGAGAGGGCCGTAGACGAGACCGTAGACGCGGCCGTCTCAGGTGAGGCCGAGGCCCCTGAGGACGTCTCTGCTGCTGCCGACACGTCTTCCGCCGAGGAAAGCGGGCAAGCCGCGGAAGCTATGTCTGTCGAGCCGCAGGCCGCTGCGGAAGCGCCCGTTGCGGAAGTCGTAACGACCGAAGCCGAGATCGCCCCGGCCTCGGCTGCCGGCGGTTCCCAGGCGGCCGACGAGCCCGCTGCGCAGGCTGAAGCCGGTGTGGCGGCTGCCGGCGACGGGGGCAAGGCCGACGAGGCCACCGCGACCACCGAAGCCGCCGCGGAGGAGGCGAAGCCGATCATGCTCTGGCGCCAGGCGCGATTCGAGCAGCGCCCGCGCCACCGCCATCACCCGCGCGGCAAGGAGGGTCAGCGCCATGGCGGGCCGCGTCACAGCGCGCCCGGCGAGCGCCATGAGCGTACGAGCGACGGCGGACCGGGCGGCAAGCAGCGCTTCGAGAAGAAGTTCGCCGGCAAGCCCGGCAACGGGCCCGACGGGGGCGATCGACCGGAGCGAAGCGACAGGAGCGGCGACCAGCGAAGCGACAGGAGCGGCGACCAGCGGCGCGACCGGGATCGCGACCAGCGCAAGGGCGGCGAGGGGCAGAAGCAACGCTTCCAGCCGCGGCCGCGCGAGGAGCGCGCCCCGCGCTTCGACCCGGATTCGCCCTTCGCCAAGCTCGCCGCCCTGCGCGACCAGCTCAAGAAATAGATGGACGGCGGGCGGCGGCGGCTCGACAAATGGCTGTTCTTCGCGCGCGTCGTGAAATCGCGATCGCTCGCAGCCAAGCTGGTCCAGTCGGGCCGCGTCCGGGTCAACCGTGACAAGGCCGAGCAGGCGGCGCATCCGGTCAGGCCGGGCGATGTTCTTACGATCACGCTCGACCGGCGCATTCTCGTGCTGAAGGTGCTCGCCGGCGGCGTCCGCCGCGGGCCGGCCGAGGAGGCGCGCACCCTCTATGAAGACCTGACGCCGCCGCCGGCGCCGCGCGATGCAGCCCTGTCCGACGCGCTGCCGCCCTTGCGCGATGCGGGCAGCGGCCGACCCACCAAGAAGGAACGTCGCGAGACCGACCGCTTCCGCTCCGGCGAGTAGATACCAGGCATGCCCCCCAAAGCGTGCAGCGGTCTCGGGAAAAGGGCATGCGCTGATCAGGAACCTGCAGTGCGTGTCGTTTGAACCGTCCTCCAGGCGATACGCCGCAGGCGGAAAATGCGCCCGTCCGGGCTGGCCCGAAAATCGGTTCCTCGCGGGCGCGACTGCGCGCAATGGCCGCCCTTGCCATGGTCCGTCAAAGGGTCTACCTCACGAACGCAACCAGTAGAATACGGGACCTCCCGGAGCCGCCTCCATGACCTATGTCGTCACCGACAACTGCATCAAATGCAAATATATGGACTGCATAGAGGTGTGTCCGGTCGACTGTTTCTACGAAGGCGAAAACATGCTCGTCATCCATCCGGACGAGTGCATCGACTGCGGCGTGTGCGAACCCGAATGCCCGGCCGACGCGATCAAGCCGGACACCGAGCCCGGGCTCGACGACTGGCTCAAGATCAATGCCCAGTATTCCGAGGCCTGGCCGAACATCACCTCCAAGAAGGAGCCGCCGGCCGACGCCAAGGAGTTCGACGGTATCGAGGGCAAGTTCGAGAAATTCTTCTCTCCCGAGCCCGGCGAAGGGGACTGATCTTCGCCCGGAAATTGTAACCGGCTTGATCAATTTCGTCCGAATTGTCACCTTGCTCAGCCGCATTGACAACGGCCGATTCTTCGCGTGTGCAGCAAATTGTTGATTCTGTCGACTTTTTGTGCTATCCGTAAAAAACATGCCGGTGACACAACGTCGATTGATGGCGAACGCCTCAAATCATTGAAAGGTGATGCACACACTCCGGACCAGGCGAACTGGGCCAGGCGGGTATGATTTGTACCTGTGCTGCGGCTCGGCTTATTCCGGATGTGAGACCTGTTGTGCGGCAATCTAAGGCCCGCCATGTCGGCGGCCATGTCAAGTCTGGCCGGCGATTCCGCCGGCAGCGCAAAGGAGTGCAGGGCGTATGGCAACCCCCCAGAAGAAGACAGCGGCGACGCGTCACGGATTCAAGACCGGCGAGTTCATCGTGTATCCGGCGCATGGCGTCGGCCAGATCGTATCGATCGATGAACAGGAGGTCGCGGGCCACAAGCTGGAACTCTTCGTCATCGACTTCCAGAAGGACAAGATGCGTCTCAAGGTGCCGGTGGCCAAGGCCACGTCGATCGGCATGCGCAAGCTGTCCGAGACCGACTATGTCGATCGCGCGCTGAAGGTCGTGCAGGGCCGCGCCCGCGTGAAGCGCACCATGTGGTCGCGCCGCGCCCAGGAATATGACGCCAAGATCAATTCCGGCGATCTGATATCGATCTCGGAAGTGGTGCGCGACCTCTACCGCGCCGAGAACCAGCCCGAGCAGTCCTATTCCGAGCGCCAGCTCTACGAGGCGGCTCTCGACCGCATGGCGCGTGAGATCGCTGCCGTGAACAAGATGTCGGAGACCGAAGCCGTGCGCCTCATCGAGGCCAATCTGGCCAAGGGGCCGAAGCGCGGAGCCAAGGCCGACAACGAAGAGGCCGAGCAGGAAGAGGCGGCCTGAGCCGGCATTCCGTCACGATACCGAAGAGCCCGGCCGTCGCGCCGGGTTTTTCTTTGAAGCATGTCTTCCGAAAGCTGGTACCTACGCAGACGTGCCGCTGCCTGGGCCGCCGAGCCGGGCGAGCAGCCCCGCCAGATTGTCGAAAGCGCCGCTCCAGCCCTGTTCGTGATCGGCGCGCTCGTGCTCGCCGAGCAGTCCGGAATGGGTCATCACCATCAGCGTGTCGCTGCCTTGCGCGGAAAGCTCGACCCGGACGATAGTCTCGATGCCGGCCATGCCGTGGCCTTTCTCCCAGATCCAGCTGAGGACAAGAAGCTCGGGCGCACGCATCTCGAGGTAGCGGCCTGCCACCTCGTAGCCCACCCCCTCGGGTGACTGCATCTCGATCCGGAAGCCACCGCCGATCCGGGCATCCGCATGGGCCGTCTGGACAGTGTAGCCATGCGGGCACATCCACCGGCGCAGCAGCTCCGCGCGGGTGAAGGTCTCGAACACCAGCGACGGCGGCGCGCGGAAGGTCCGGCGCATGTCGAGCAGGAAATCTGCCTTGCGGATTCGCATGGTCTCTCTGCTTGCGTGTCGTTCCCGTCGAAAATCGCAACACAGTGGATTCTCGATCTCCGGACCTTGATGCTACAGGGCGTCCCTTGCGTGTCCAAGCGGACCAGCAGAGGCTAGAACCAGGCCGGCCGCATCGACAGTGTCGTATCGTCGAGGCTGTCGAGCAGGGCCCGCTGGGTACGCGCCTTCGGCAGCTCGTAGGTGAAGAAGTAGCGGCAGGCGGCGAGCTTGCCCTGCAGGAAATCCGCGTCTCCTTCGCCGGCTGCGAGCTTGCGCGATGCCGTCACCGCCTGCCTAAGCCACATCCAGGCGATGGCGACGTGACCCGTCATGTCGAGATAGGCGGTGGCGTTGGCCAGCGCCAGTCGCGGGTTCTCGGCTAGTGCGGCGGCGAGCTTGCCCGTCGTCGCCACGGTCTCCGAGAGGTGCGCGGCGAGATCCGCCGCATGGGCGCGCAAGGCATCGGTCGCATTCGCCGCGGCCACATCGGACATGACGCGGGCGGCAAAGACGCGCATGCCGTCGCCGCCCGCCTGCACCACCTTGCGGCCGAGCAGATCCATGCCCTGGATGCCGTGCGTGCCTTCATGGATCGGGTTGAGGCGGTTGTCCCGATAGAGCCGCTCGACGGGATAGTCGCGGGTGTAGCCGTAGCCGCCGAGCACCTGGATCGCGTGCTTGTTGGCTTCGAGGCAGAACTCCGATGGCCAGGACTTCGCGATCGGCGTCAACAGGTCGAGCAGCAGCTCTGTCTCGCGGCGCTTCGTCTCGTCGGTTTCGGTGCGGATCGTGTCGACAAGCAGGGCCGCCTGGAGAAGGAGCGCGAACGCGCCTTCGACCGCCGCCTTCTGGGCGAGCAGCAGGCGCCTGATGTCGGCATGCTCGATGATGGCGATTTGCGGGCTGGCGGCGTCCTTGCCGTCGGGCTGGCGGCCCTGCGGCCGTTCCCGGGCATAAGCGAGCGATGCGCGGTAGCCGGCTGCGCCGAGTGCCGTCGCACCGAGGCCGACGCCGATGCGGGCCTCGTTCATCATCTGGAACATGTAGGCGAGCCCCTTGTTCTCCTCGCCGACCAGATAGCCGGTGCAGGGCGTGCCCTCTCCGAAGTTGAGCAGCGTGTTGGTCGTGCCGCGATAACCCATCTTGTGGTTGAGGCCGGCCAGCGCGACCCCGTTGCGAGGTCCCCGGCTGCCGTCGTCGGCGACCAGATATTTCGGCACGATGAACAGCGAGATGCCTTTCACCCCGGGCAGGCTGCCGGGGATCCTGGCGAGCACCATGTGGACGATGTTCTCGGAGATCTCCTGGTCTCCGCCCGAGATCCACATCTTGCGTCCGGTCAGCCGCCAGCTTCCGTCGGCCTGCCGTTCGGCGCGGGTGGTGATGTCGGAGAGCGACGAGCCCGCCTGCGGCTCCGAAAGGCACATGGTGCCGAAGAACCGGCCTTCGACCATTGGCCTCAGGAACCGCTCCTTCTGCTCCGCGGTGCCGAAGGCGGCGATCAGATTGGCCGCGCCGACGGTGAGGAACGGGTAGCCGGCGGTGCCGACATTGGCCATGGAGAAGATGAAGGCGCAGGCGCTGCGCACGGTTTCGGGCATCTGCGCGCCGCCCCATTCATGGTCGAAGCCCGCACCGAAGAAGCCCGCCTCGCGGTAGGCGGCGAGCGCTTCGCCGACGCGCCCGTCCATGACCACCTTTCCGTCGACGAAGCGCGGCTCGTTCTCGTCGAGGGCGGCGGCGTGGGGCAGGAAATGGTCGAATGCGATGCGCTCGGCGGTATCGAGCGCGGCCTCGATCGCCGCGCGGTCATAGTCGGCGAAGCGCGCCGCGGCAGCGAGTTCCTCTGCCCTGACCACGTCGAAAAGCTGGAAGGCGAGATCGGTCCGGTCGACGCTGATCATGGAACATTTCCTCATCCGGTACGTTGATGGTTCTGGACGGCGGGCCGGAGTTTAGCCGCTCGACGCACCCTATGCCTATCACGGTCCGTTGCGGACCGGGATTCGTGAACGGCCATCTTGTGGAGCGCATGATGACGGACGAGTCGGCGAGACGGACGATGATCCGGGCGGCGATGAAGGCGCCCTATCTGGAGCGCGATGAAGAACTGGCGCTGGCTATCCGCTGGCGCAAGGATCACGACCAGGAAGCGCTCCACCGCATCACCACCGCCCATATGCGGCTCGTCATCTCGATGGCGGCGCGATTCCGGAATTTCGGGCTGTCGATGGGCGATCTCATCCAGGAAGGTCATGTCGGTCTTCTGGAGGCTGCGGCACGTTTCGAGCCGGAGCGCGAGGTGCGCTTTTCCACCTATGCCACATGGTGGATCCGCGCCTCCATCCAGGATTACATACTGCGTAACTGGTCGATCGTTCGCGGCGGCACGAGTTCGGCGCAGAAGGCCCTGTTCTTCAATTTGAGGCGGTTGCGCGCGCGCCTGGCGCAAGGATCCGACCCGCTGTCGAGCGCGGCAGCCTATCGGGAGATCTCGCTTGCGCTCGGCGTGCCCGAGGCGGATGTCGCGCTGATGGATTCCAGGCTGTCCGGTCCCGACGCCTCGCTCAACGCCCCGATCGCCGAAGAGGGCAGCGGCGCTTCGGACCGTCTCGACTTCCTCATCTCGGATGAGCCGCTTCCGGACGAGATCGTCGGCGACGCCATCGACGACGAGCGCCGCAGCGATTGGCTGAACAGCGCGCTCTGCGTGCTCAATCCGCGCGAGCTCAAGATCATCCGCGAGCGGCGCCTGTGCGACGAGGGCGCCACGCTGGAGGCGCTCGGCGAGACGCTGGGAATCTCCAAGGAGCGTGTTCGCCAGATCGAGAACCGTGCGCTCGAAAAGCTCAAGGTCGCGCTGGTCAAGGCCAATCCGGCCTTCGAATCGCAGGCCGCGTGACCGGCTGCCGTCGTCGTAGACAGAACGTCGGGTCTAATGGTCCTTCGGCCGGTTGGCCTCGAAGGCCGTCTTCTTGGCGTCGGAGGCTTCCGTCTGGTGGCGCGCCTGCCATTCGGCATAGGGCATGCCGTAGATGATCTCGCGCGATTCCTCCTTGCTCATGTCGAGGCCGGCCGCGTTGGCGGCGTCGCGATACCAGTTCGACAGGCAGTTGCGGCAGAAGCCGGCGAGGTTCATCAGGTCGATGTTCTGGACGTCGGCGCGATTGCGCAGATGCGCGACCAGCGTGCGGAAGGCGGCCGCCTCGAAATCACGCCTCTGCTCGTCGGTGAGTTCGCTCATTCCAATCTCCTTCACACTGGCCCGGTGCGGGAGCCGTAGCGCCTGACCTCATGTATATCGGGGCGACGGTTGATCGCGTCAACGATCGGCGCGAGCCGCTCGGCCCAGCGCGTGGCCTGATGCTCGTCGGCGATCAGATCCTGCCTGATCTCGACCAGCGCATGGGCGAAGCCGTTGACGATGGCGTGCCTGAACATGGTGTCGCCGCGCAAGGCGCCGTCATAGGGCTCGTTGTCGCCGACGACGAGGTCCGGATCCTGCGACAACTGGTCGATCAGCGGCAGCGGCGCGCGCGGATCGAGGTCCCACAGCACGCCGACATGCCAGGGGCGCACGAAGCCCTGCATCACCGGCGTAAAGGAATGGATGGACATGACGAAGGGCGCATGGCCGGAATCATGCGCGGCCGAGGCGGTAACCGCCGCGACCGCATCGTGATAGGGCCGGTAGAAGCGCTCGAGCCGTCTTTCGCGCTCCTCCGGCGCCATCGGATAGTTTCCCGGCACGACGGTGCCGTCATAGAGCTGGCGAATCAGCGTCGGGTCGTCCTCGCCGCGGTTGGGGTCGATGAGCAGCCGCGAGAAATTGGCGATCACGGCCGGCGCGTCCAGCAGAGCGGCAAGCCGCCGCGTGACATGCTCGACGCCGATGTCATAGGCGATGTGGCGGTCGAACTCCCCGGCCGGCAGGCCAAGATCGCCATATTCCTCGGGCAGGTCGCGCCGCGCGTGATCCGCGATCAGCACGAGGCCACGCTTTCGGGAGCCCTCGACGACCTCGAAGGGAGCAAAGACTGCGGAGCGTGTCATGCGGGTCGAATTGTCCCCTGTTCGTCCATTTCGGCGTGGGACCCGTCATTTCACGGCGGTGTCGGGGTTGCAATGCCGTTGTTTGGCCAATCTTTTTACTGAAATGACCAAAAGGGTGACGAACTCGTCCGGCGGTCGCGTTCTAAATCGATTGGGTTCCGCAGCGGGCGCGCGTTGACATGCGCCCGGACTTTGCCGAAAAGGGGCGTCAACGATGCCGATTTCACTGTCGAGGGGCTTCAGGATGATATTCGCCGGCAGGCTGCGCCTTCGCCACCTGATGGCCGCGCTCTTGCTTTTGCCGGGTATCCCCATCGTCGCGGCCGTTGCGTCTTCCCCGGCCCTGGCGGACTTTCGGGTCTGCAATGCCACCCAGAACCTCATCGGCGTGTCGATCGGCTATCGCGCCAAGGCCGGCTGGGTCACCGAAGGCTGGTGGCATGTCGAAGGATCGACCTGCAAGACCCTGATCGAGGGGCCTTTGTCATCACGCTATTATTATCTGTATGCAGAGGATGCCGAGCGCGGTGGGCGCTGGGACGGGCCGATCAACATGTGCGTCGCCGAGAAGGAGTTCAAGATCGCCGGCGTCAGCGACTGCGTCGCCCGCGGCTTCCAGCGCGCAGGATTCCAGGAATACGACACGGGCGAGCAGGCGAGCTGGATGGTGCAGCTGACCGATCAGCCCGCAACCGGCGGCGCACCGGCCGTCACGGGAACAGGAACTCAATGAGACGCAGCCGAAAGGTCAAGATCCTCGCAACGCTCGGCCCGGCTTCTTCCGACGAGGCCATGATCCGAAAGCTCTTCGAAGCAGGCGCCGACGTCTTCCGGATCAATATGAGCCATACCGACCACGAGCTGATGCGCACGCTGGTCGGACGCATCCGCGCGGTCGAGCAGGCGGTCGGCCGTCCGATCGGCATCCTGGCCGATCTGCAGGGCCCGAAGCTCAGGGTCGGCAAGTTCGCCAGGGGCAGGGAAGAGCTGAAGCCGGGCCAGACATTCACGCTCGACGACAATCCCGAACCCGGCAATGCCGAGCGCGTCCATCTCCCGCATCCCGAGATCCTGAAATCGGTGGAGCCGGGCGACCGGCTGCTGATCGACGACGGCCGGCTGCATCTGGTGGCGGAAGAGACCGACGGAAAGTCTATCGTGACGCGGGTCGTCACCGGCACCAGGATCTCCGACAAGAAGGGCGTCAGCCTGCCCGACACGGAACTGCCGCTCGGTGCGCTCACCGAGAAGGATCGGCGCGATCTCGACGCGGTGCTCGCGACCGGCGTCGACTGGGTGGCGCTGTCCTTCATCCAGCGGCCGGAGGACCTCGCCGAGGCGCGCAAGATCGCGCGCGGCCGTGCCGCACTGATGTCGAAGATCGAGAAGCCGCAGGCGGTCGCCCGGTTGGCCGAGATCATCGAGCTGTCCGACGCCATCATGGTGGCGCGTGGCGATCTCGGCGTCGAAATGCCGGTGGAAGCCGTGCCCGGCATCCAGAAGCAGATCACGCGCGCCGCGCGCCGCGCCGGCAAGCCGGTCGTGGTGGCCACGCAGATGCTGGAATCGATGATCAGCGCGCCGGTGCCGACCCGTGCCGAGGTCTCGGACGTGTCGATCGCGGTCTTCGAGGGTGCCGACGCCATCATGCTTTCGGCCGAATCGGCAGCCGGCGAGTATCCTATCGAGGCCGTCGGCATGATGAACAGGATCGCCGAACGCGTGGAGCAGGACCCGGTCTATCTCGGCATCATCAACGCCCAGCGCTCGGAGCCGGAGGCGACCGGCGCCGATGCGATCTCGGCCGCCGCGCGCCAGATCGCCGAGACGCTGAAGCTTTCCGCGATCGTCACCTACACGGCATCGGGTACGACCGGCCTGCGCGCCGCCCGCGAAAGGCCGCAGGTGCCGATCATCGCGCTGTCGCCGATCTTGGAGACGGCGCGGCGCCTTTCGCTGCTTTGGGGGACGCATTGCGTGGTGACTGAGGACGCCACCGACCTCGACGACATGGTCGATCGCGCCTGCCGCATCGCGTTTGCCGAGGAGTTCGGCCAGCCGGGCGACCGGGTCATCATCACCGCGGGCGTGCCGCTGCGCACGCCGGGCGCGACCAATATGCTGCGCATCGCCTATATCGGCTCCGACGGGCTGGGCGCGCTTTAAAGCATGTCTCCCGAAAGTGGGTACCGGTTTCGGGGACAAAGACATGCGTCAAACCAAAGACCTACAGCGAGCGTGAATCCGTTTTCACGCAACACGCTGTAGGGCCGCTCGCCGATCGGAAGTCCCCAATCGACGCCGTCAGGCTCGATCAGGCCTGCCGGCGTGTCACTTTTGCTCGACTGCGCAAGCGCGATCGTCAGACCGGGTTCGCAATTCTGCTGCAATGCAGTATCTATGCTGCAACGCAATATCCAGGGAATTGAAAGGATACCCGATGACCAGGACAGCAATCATCACAGGCTCGACCTCCGGCATCGGCCTCGCCATCGCCCACAGGCTGGCGGCACAAGGCTGCAACGTGGTCGTCAACTCCTTCTCCGATACGGCCGAGGATCACGCCGCCGCCGAGTCGATCGCTGCCAGGCATGGTGCGCGCGCCGCCTATATCAAGGCCGACATGTCGAAGCCGGCGGAATGCCGCGCCCTGATCGCCGCGGCGGCCGAACGTTTCGGGACGGCCGACATCCTGGTCAACAATGCCGGCATCCAGCATGTCGCGCCGGTTGAGGCGTTTCCGGTCGAGAAATGGGACGCCATCATCGCCATCAACCTCTCTTCGGCCTTCCATACGACGGCGGCCGCGATCCCGTTGATGAAGGCCGCCGGCTGGGGCCGGATCGTCAACATCGCCTCGGCCCACGGGCTGGTCGCCTCGCCCTTCAAATCGGCTTATGTCTCGGCCAAGCACGGCATCATGGGCTTCACCAAGACGGTGGCGCTCGAGATCGCGCGCGACGGGATCACCTGCAACGCGGTATGCCCCGGCTATGTGCTCACCCCGCTGGTCGAAGCGCAGATCCCCGACCAGATGAAGGCGCACGACATGGATCGCGAGACGGTGATCCGCGAGGTGATGCTCGAGAAGCAGCCGACCAAGGAGTTCGTGACGGTCGAGCAGATCGCTGCGACGGTGTCGTTCCTCTGCTCGGAGGACGCCGCCCAGATCAACGGCACCCATATCTCGGTCGACGGCGGTTGGACCGCGGAATGACGATAGCCCCCGCCAAGGACTCGTGGCCGGCCGATGTCGTCGAAGCGGCGTCGCGCAAGCCGATCAACATTGCGTTGCAAGGCGGCGGCTCGCACGGCGCCTTTTCGTGGGGGGTGCTCGACCGCCTGCTCGAGGACGGGCGCCTGGATTTCAGGGCGATCTCAGGCACCAGCGCCGGCGCGATGAACGCGGTGGCGCTCGCCGACGGGCTGGTTCGCGGCGGCCGCGACGGCGCCCGGCGCAAGCTCGACGACTTCTGGCGCGCGGTCGGCCGGACAGGCCGGTTCAGCCCCGTCCAGCGCACGCCGTGGGACGTGTTGTGGGGCAACTGGTCGGTCGAGAACACGCCGGGCTATTTCTGGTTCGATGCGATGTCGCGGCTGTTCTCGCCCTATGCGGCCAATCCCTTCAACGTCAATCCGCTACGCGATGTCGTCGAGACCGAGATCGACTTCGACAATGTCCGCGGCTGCCATGACATCAAGCTGTTCCTGTCGGCCACCAATGTCGAGACCGGCCAGTTGCGGGTCTTCGAGACAGGAGAAATCAACGCGGACGTGGTCATGGCTTCGGCCTGCCTGCCGCAGATCTTCCAGGCGGTCCGCATCGACGGCGCCCCTTATTGGGACGGCGGCTATGGCGGCAATCCGGCGCTTTATCCGTTCTTCTACGCCAGCGCGGTCGAGGATGTGCTGCTGATCCAGATCAATCCTGTTTTCCGCGAGGGTGTGCCCAAGACCGTCAACGAGATCCAGAACCGGGTCGACGAAATCACCTTCAATGCGGGGCTGCTGCGCGAGTTCCGCGCCATCGCCTTCGTCAAGGAACTGATCCGCAGCGGAAAGATCGGCCACGACGACTATCGCGACATCCGCATGCATCGCATCGACGCCGACGAGGCGTTCAAGGATCTCAGCGCTTCGTCCAAGGTGAATGCGGAGTGGGCGTTTCTTGAATATCTGCGCGACCTCGGCCGCTCGGCCGCAGATGACTGGCTGGAAGAGCATTTCGACAAGGTCGGAAAAGAACCGACGCTCGATCTTTCCGATATGCTGGTGCCGGGTATGACGCCGAGACCGAGCACCGCACCGGGACACCGGGTCCGGGAATTCCTCGCGCGGAGGAGAAAGCCGGCTGCCGTCCGGCAGGCGTGAACCGGGACTTGGTACCCTGTTTCGACCGCCCACCACTCAGACGGATAGCTGCCGCAGCTTCGTCTGCCTGCCGATGGGAACTTCATGCATTGACGGCGCGGCGACGAGGCGAATTACCTGAGAAATATCCGGCCATCGCCACACGATCGTCGCTGCGACTTGATGAAGAGGCGTTTCCATTCCAGATCGGCAGAGTGGCGTCCGTTCGACAGCCCCGGTACGTCCTTGATGTGGTAAGCGGCGTGGCCAAAATGCTGGATGAAGCCATGCAGGGTCGTTGCGAGTACCGGTGACGTGCAGTTGTCGAAAAGGACGTTCACGCAGCCAGCTTCTGTTCCATCGATGCTTCGAACTCGATGGCCCTACGCACTGAGGCTTCGGAGACCTCGAACGCCGTGGCTGCTCCCTGAACACCTTCTGTTTTTGCGGCGGCTGCCAGGACGGCGGTCGGGACGCTCGACGCTGCGTCGATCGGTTGACCAAAGGAGCGAGCCGGATCCACCACTACATTCAGGCGACGGCCGCCAGGCCACCACAGAAAGGGCGCACCGTGATCATCGAAGTCTACCGTCTTCAGGATGGGATTGATGATATCGTTGAATTCATACTGCCGCCTGAAGAGGTTTAGCAGACGCTCGCGTTCACTTCCGTCCGGGTCGGTCTCAATGACCCTGAGAAATATCTCCCGTCCGTCGGTCCGAAAGTGGTTCGTGGAGAGCGGATGATCGTTGCCCAGAATGTCGCGCGCCAGTTGGATTGCCATACGTAGGCGAAGCGCAGGCACGCCTGCTCGGATGAAGGCGTCGACAACGCGCACTTCCATGAGGTCCCGGAAGCCGAGGAACACACGGTCGTCGAGCGTGACTTCAGGTCGCCAAAGAGGCTCGTACGCCTGCTCCCCGATCCTATGACCACGAAGCCAACGCGTGATCCTTGCAGCCGGGATGTGCAACAGCCGGCCGGCCTCCGATGGCGTGTAGACTCCCATGCCGATCAGTTCGTCACTCATGAGAGAAATCTCCCGTTCCACGGGCATAGAGTCATCGACCATTGCCGGTGTCAATCGGGATTGCGGGAGAGAGCAAGAGGCAAGAGCCGGAGAGTTCTTCACCGGCGGGGCCAGTCAGATTCCACCGCGGGCGTCAGGCCCGCAGAGCCAGTTCGATCACGGTGACCAGCCCGCGCGCCGCTTGCCGTTGCTCGTCGGGGTCGCTGGTGCGCATCTTCATGCCTTCCAGCCCGTCGAGCAGCAGTTCGGCGAGGGTCTGCGCCGAAAGCCCTCGCGCTGCGAGATCGGTTCCGGTGCGCGCGGCCTCCGCGGCGGTTGCCTCGGCGAGCAGGCCGACCAGCCTCTCCCTCCAGGCGCCCATCAGCTCGCCGGCGAGGCTGTTCTTCATATCGAGGATCTCGGCGCCATGCGGCGACTGGGCGAAGGGCTGCATCATGCCGATCAGCGACTTGTCGATCGCCGCCACGACACGCTCGCCGAAAGGAGCCTCCACGGCAAGTTCGGCCTGCGCGGTCGCGATCGACTGGTCGAACAGCATCGTCGCGATCGCCCGATAGATATCCGACTTGTTCTTGAACAGGAGATAGAGCGCCGGCCGGGATACCTCCGCCGCGCGGGCAATGTCGTCCATCGTGGTCCGCGCGAAGCCGTAGGCAAGAAACATCCGCATCGCGCCCTCTATGATGCGGGCGCGTTTGGGATCTGCGGTGAATTCGGCTTCCGGCGTCATGTCTGATGTTCCTCCTCTCTCTCTTGACAAAATGACGGAATTTGTCAAGATGTCCTAGCTGCATAAGCCAGCGCCATGGACGACAACGGAGGGTATCCCCATGCGCCTGACCGTAAACGGGAAGGACATCGACATCGAGGCCGATCCCGACATGCCGCTCCTTTGGGCGCTGCGCGATCTGGCCAACATCAAGGGTCCCAAGTTCGGCTGCGGCATCGCCGCCTGCGGCGCCTGCACAGTGCTGGTCGACGGCACGCCGATACGCTCCTGCTCGCTGCCGGTCGGCGCGGTCGAGGGCGAGATCACGACGATCGAAGGCCTGGCCGCCGACGGCAAGCTGCATCCGGTCCAGCAGGCCTGGCTGGAAGACCAGGTCGCGCAATGTGGCTATTGCCAGGCCGGCCAGATTATGAGCGCGGTGGCGCTGCTCGACGAAATCGACAACCCCACGGACGCCGACATCGACAATGCGATGGGCGGCAATCTCTGCCGCTGCGGCACCTATCCGCGCATCCGGGCGGCCATCAAGAAAGCGGCCGCCCTCAAACTCGCGAGGGCCTAACCATGGCAAGCCTTGGAACAATCGCTCGCCGTACTTTCCTGATCGGGGCCGCCGCGATCGCCGGCGGCGTGGCGGTCGGCTATTACTATTATCGCAGGCCCTATCCGAACCCCCTCGAAGGCGAACTCGCCGACGGCGAGGCGACCTTCAATCCCTATGTGAAGATCGCCGACGACAACACCATCACCGTCGTCGCGCCGCGGGCGGAGATGGGGCAGGGCATCTCGACGTCGCTCGCGGCTCTCGTCGCGGAGGAACTCGACGTCGATCTCGCCCAGGTCAGGGTCGAGCACGGCCCGGCCTCATGGGCCTATTACAATTCCGAAATGCTGGCCGAGGGCGGCCCCTTCGCCTTCTACGAGGAGGGCATCGCCGCCGAGACGATGCGCGATGTGATGGGCGCGGTTGGCAAGATCCTCGGCTTCCAGGGCACCGGTGGCTCGGCCTCGATGCGCGACGGTTTCGACAAGATGCGGCAGGCGGGTGCTGCCGCGCGGCTCATGCTGGTCGCCGCCGCGGCCGACAGGCTCGGTGTCCCGGCGGTCGATCTCGAGACGTCCAAGGGAGTGATCAGCCATCCGGCGACGGGAAGGTCGGTCACCTATGGCGAGGTCGCGGTCGCAGCCGGGGCCGCCTCCCCGCCTTCGACGGTCACGCTGCGTCATAAGGCCGAATGGAAGCTGCTCGGCAAGCCGCAGATGCGCCAGGACATGCTGGCCAAGGTGACTGGGGCGCCGATCTTCGGCGTCGACGTCGACCTGCCCGAAATGCTCTATGGCACGGTGAAGATGAGCCCGCGTTTCTGGGCCAGGCCGGTCAAGGCCGACCTGTCCAAGGCCGAGAAGATGCCTGGCGTCGTCAAGATCGTGCCCATCGACACCACCTACGGCTCGGGCTTCGGTGTGATCGCCGAGAACAGTTGGGCCGCCTTCAAGGCGGCCGAGGCGATCGAGGTCGAATGGGGCGCCGCCGAATATCCGCCCGACAGCGCAGCCATCGAAAAGGCACTGCAGGATGCGCTCGCCGCCGGCGGCGGTTCGGTGCTGCGCGACGATGGTGACGTCGACACCGCCTTCGCCGACGCGCCCCGCGAAAGGATCGTCGAGGCGGATTACGCGGTCCCCTATCTTGCCCACGCCTGCATGGAGCCGATGAACGCCACGGCGCGGCTGAAGGACGGCGTGCTCGACATATGGTCGCCGAACCAGATGCCGACCATCACGCGCCAGCTCTGCGCCGGCCTCGCCGGCGTCACACAGGACAAGACGAACGTCCATACGACCTATCTGGGCGGCGGTTTCGGCCGACGCGGCGAGATGGACTATTCGATGTTCGCCACGCTGCTCGCCAGGGAGGCCGCGGGCCGCCCCGTCAAGGTGGTCTGGACCCGCGAGGAGGACATCCGCCATGACGTCTATCGACCGGCTGCAGCCGGACGGTTCCAGGCGCGGCTCGGCGAGGATGGATTGCCCGTTGCGATCGATATGAGGATTGCCTCGCCCTCGACGATTGCCAGCACGCTGCGCCGCACCTTCCCGTCGCTTCCCGCCGCGGGGCCGGACAAGACGATCACGGAAGGATCGCACGATCAGCCCTATACGGTCCCCAACTATAGGGTCACCGCGATCCCCGCCGCCGTCTCGGTGCCGGTCGGCTTCTGGCGTTCCGTCGGCAACTCCTACAACGGCTTTTTCCATGAAAGCTTCATGGACGAGATCGCCGCATCAGGCAAAATCGATCCTGTCGAGATGCGCCGCAAGCTGATGGCCGATTACCCGGCCGCGGTGAAGGTGGTCGACAAGGTTGCCGAGATGTCGAAATGGGGCGAGGCGCTGCCAGCCGGCAAGGCCAGGGGTTTCGCCTTTACCCTCTCCTTCGGAAGCTGGGTTGGCGAGATCGTCCAGGTCGCCGACACGCCTGAGGGCATCCGGATCGAGAAGGTGTGGATCGCCGCAGATGTCGGCACCGCCATCGATCCCGGCATCATCGAGGCGCAGCTCACGTCAGGGGCGGTCTTCGGCCTGTCGGCCGCGGTCGGCCAGGAGATCACCTTCGCCGACGGCATGGTCGAGCAGTCGAACTTCCACGACTTCGACGCCATGCGCATCTTCCAATGCCCGACTTTCGAAGTCGCGATCCTGGAGAACTATCACCGGATGGGCGGCGTCGGCGAGGTCGGCACGCCGCCGGCGGCCCCGGCGCTGGCAAATGCCGTCTTCGCGCTCACCGGCAAGCGCATCCGCCGGCTGCCGCTCAACAAGGAAGTCGGCTTCGCATGACAGGGGGCGGCAGATTGCTGACATCTGCTGCCATGCTGGTCACGCTCGCCGCAGGCGCGAGCGGGCAGGAAGCGCCGGCAACTGTAGCCGATCCTGCCCGAGGCCTCGGGGAATGGGAGAAGATCCATGCGGTCTTCTCGCATCCGCGTTGCGCCAACTGCCATGTTGAAGATGAGCATCCGCGCTGGTCCGGGCCGGAGTTTCCGGTTGCGCGACATCACGGCTTCAATGTCGGGCGCGGCGCCGACGGTTCCGGCTTCGGCAATGCCGGGCAGCGTTGCACGACATGCCATTTCGACAGCAATTCCAGCGCGTTGCATGGACCGCCCGGTGTCGAGGGGTGGCATCTCGCGCCTGCTGAGATGGTCTGGTGGCAGAAGTCGTCGGCCGAGATCTGCGCCCAGATCAAGGATCCCGAGCGCAATGGCGGCCGCACGCTGGAAGAGGTCGCGACGCATGTCCGGGACGACAAGCTCGTCGCCTGGGGCTGGGCGCCTGGGCCCGGTCGTGAGGTGGCGCCGGGCTCGGCGCAGGAAACCTACGAAGCGATCCGTAACTGGAGCGCGGCGGGAGCGCCTTGTCCCGGCGGCTGATGTCGTTCTGGGGCAGTCGTGGGGCGAAGTGCTTTTCCGACTATTTTGCAGGTTGACTTTGCTGTAGAAGACGCACGCTCCGCGGGAATGCGGGCATCAGATAATTGAATTCGACCGGGCGCGATCCCATATCGAGCGTCGCGCTCGGAGGATGGAGTGGTCGGGCCGCGACCGCCAACGGAAAGCGACGCATGTCGAGAATCAGGTACCACAAGTTTGCGGCCCTGGCCGTGACGATCGGTTTCGCCACCTGGATTGCCACGGGTGAATTCTCGTCAGTGGGCAGCGCCCAGTCCGAGGCCGGCGCGAAACCGGCGGCGGAGGAAGCCAAGGCACCCGCCCGCACGGTCGCAGTCGTGACGCCGCCACGGCTCCGGCACGCCCGCGCGATCCGTATTTCCGGACAGACCGAAGCCGATCAACGCGCGGCGCTCGCCGTGCGCAGCGGCGGCATCATCGACGAACTGCCGGTCAGGCAGGGCGACCGCGTCAAGGCCGGCGACCTGATCCTGCGTCTTGCCGACGAGGAAAAGGCAGCCGCCGTCGACATGGCCAAGGCCGTGCTCGGTCAGCGCCAGGCCGAATGGGAAGCCGCCGAGCGGCTCCACAAGGCCGGCAGCACGCCGAAGCTGCAGCTCGAGCTCGCGCGCTCCCAGCTCGCCACGGCCAAGTCGCAGCTTGAAGCCATGGTCGCCGATCTCGCCCGCAACGAGGTTCGCGCGCCATTCGACGGGCTGGTCGACCGCGTCGACGTCGAGCGGGGCGCCATGATCATGCAGGGCACCGAGGTTGCCACCATCATCAGCCTCGACCCGGTCATCGGCGTCGGCGAGGTGAGCGAGCGCGACCTGCAGTTCCTGCGCAAGGGCGAGGAAGCCGAGGTTCGGCTGGTCAATGGCGAGACCGTCAAAGGCACACTGCGCTACATCAGCCGCGACGCGTCGGCCGCCACACGCACCTTCCGCGTCGAGGTGGCGATCCCCAATCCCGACAAGGCCATACCGGCGGGCATGACAGCGGAGGTCATCCTGCGCTCCGAGCCCGTCGATGCAGTGGCGCTGCCGCGTTCCGTGGTGACGCTGAGCGCTGCCGGCGACCTCGGCATCCGGGCGGTCGGCAAGGACAACAAGGTCGCCTTTTATCCGATCGACCTGATCGACGACACGCCCAAGGGGCTGGTGCTCGGCGGCATTCCGGCCGATGCGCGTATCATCGTCGCCGGTCAGGATCTGGTCACGGAGGGCGACATCGTGAACCCCGTCGTGGCTGATCCGGACACGATCAAGCGGCTGGTGGGCGACGTCAGCGGCGGGGCACTCTAGCCCATGGATATCGTCCGCCTCGCAATCCGGAACGCTCGCCTCACGCTTTCGATCATGGTGTTCTTCCTGATCGCCGGTGCGCTCGCGTATCAGTCGATCCCCAAGGAAGCAGAGCCGGACATCCAGATTCCGATCATCTATGTCAGCCTGACCTACCAGGGCATCTCGCCGGAAGATTCCGAGCGGCTTTTGCTGCGGCCCGTCGAGACGCGCATGAAGAGCCTTTCCAACGTCAAGGAAATGCGCTCGTCGGCCTATCAGGGCGGCGGCTTCGTGCTGGTCGAGTTCAATGCCGGCGCCGATCTCTCGACGGCACTGGAGGATGTGCGCGCCAAGGTCCAGGATGCCAAGCGCGACCTGCCCCAGGACGCTGACGAACCGACCGTAAACGAGGTCAATCTGTCGGAGTTTCCGGTGCTGGTTGTGACGCTGGCCGGCAACGTGCCCGAGCGTGCGTTGACGGCCGCAGCGCGCGAACTGCGCGACCGCATCGAGGAAGTGCCGGGCGTGCTGGAGGCAGACCTGCAGGGCGCCCGCGACGATCTCGTCGAGGTCATCATCGATCCGGTGAGGCTGTCGTCCTACGGCTTGAGGCTCGACCAGCTCATCCAGGGCGTCGTCGCCGGCAACAGCCTGGTCGCCGCAGGCAACATCGAAGGCTCCGAAGGGCGCTACGCGGTCAAGGTGCCGTCGCTGATCGAGACGCCGGAAGACGTCGCCAACCTGCCCGTCGTGGCCACGCCCAGTGCGGTCGTGCGCGCGCGCGACATCTCCACCATCCGCGCGACCTACAAAGATGCCGAGACGGTCACCCGGCTCGACGGCAAGCCGGCCATTGCTATCGAGGTGAAGAAGCGCACCGGCGCCAATCTGGTCGAGACGGTCGACGCCGTGAAGGCCGCCGCGGGCGAGTTCGCCAAGCGGCTTCCCGAGGGTACCGTCGTATCCTACAGCCAGGACAAGTCGACGACCATCCGCCAACTGCTCGGCGACCTGCAGAACCATGTGATGATCGCGGTCATCCTGGTTTTCATCGTCATCCTCTATTCGCTGTCGGGCCGGGCCTCGATGCTGATCGGGCTCGCCATCCCGACTTCCTTCCTGCTCGGCATATTGATGCTGTCCATGGCCGGCTTCACGGTGAACATCGTGGTGCTGTTCAGCCTGATCCTCGCGGTCGGCATGCTGGTGGACGATGCCATCATCGTCACTGAGTTCGCCGAAAGGCGCATGTCGGAGGGCATGGACAGGAAGGAAGCCTATGCGCTTGCCGCAAATCGCATGGCCGGCCCGGTGATCGCGGCGACCATGACGCGCGTGGCCGCCTTCTCGCCGCTGCTGTTCTGGCCGGGCATCGTCGGCGAGTTCATGAAATACATGCCGATCACGCTGATCGTGACGCTGTCGGCATCGATGCTCTACGCCCTTGTCTTCACCCCGACGCTGGGTGCGATCTTCGGCAAGGCGCATCCCGAGCCCGAGCATCGCGACGGCTGGTACATGGCCACCGTCAAGGCCGCCGTCCGTTTCCCCAAGACCGTGCTGCTGCTCACTGTCGGCCTGCTGGTCGGCGTGCAGGTCGCCTATTCCAAATACGGTGCCGGCCTCGAATTCTTCCCCAATGTGGAGCCGGAATACGGCCTGCTCTATGTCCATGCCCGCGGCAATCTTTCGCTGGCCGAGATGGACCTTGCGACCGGGCTCGCCGAGGAGCGGATCCTCGGCTGGCCAGGCGTGAAATCGGTCTACACCCGCGCCGGCAAGGCAACTGGCAGCGCCAACAACGTTGCCGAGGATGTGGTCGGCGTCATCCAGTACGAGTTCATCGACTGGCGCCAGCGCAAGCCCGCCCATGAGGTGCTCGACGAGCTTCGTGTGGCCATGGCCGGCATCCCGGGGGTCGATATCGAGGTGCTGGTGCCCGAAGCCGGGCCGCCGACCGGCAAGGCCATCCAGGTCCGCCTTTCCGCGGCCGATCCCGAAGGCCTGAACGAGAAGGCCAAGGAGGTCGCCGCGCAGCTCGCCGCGATTCCGGGCGTCATCGACATCGCCGACGGCCTGCCGCCGCCCGGCATCGACTGGGCGCTGGAGGTCGACCGCGGCAAGGCCGCCCAATACGGCATCAGCCCGTTCGCGGTCGGCAGCGTGGTGCAGCTCGTCACGACCGGGCTGAAGCTCTCCGACTACAGGCCCGCCGGCGCCGACGACGCCGTCGACATCAGGCTGCGCCTGCCCGAGGACCGCCGCACGCTGGCGACGCTCGACCAGCTGCGCGTCGAGACCGCTGAGGGGTCCGTTCCGATCTCGAATTTCGTCAATCGCAAGCCGGAGCCCCGCGTCGGCGTCCTCAACCGCATCGACGGCCAGCGGACCATCGTGGTGCAGGCCAACATCGCCAGCGGCTTCCAGCCGGCGGCGGTGCAGGCCCAGGTCAACGAGATGATGGCCAAGCAGGATCTCGGCGCCATCCGCTGGAAGCTCGCCGGCGAAGACGAGGAGAGCAAAGCTGCCCAGGACTTCCTGTCGAAAGCCTTCGGCGCGGCGATCTTCCTGATCTTCATCGTGCTGCTCGCGCAGTTCAACAAGTTCACCAGCGTGTGGCTGGTGCTGTCCTGCGTGGTCATGTCCACGATCGGCGTTTTCCTGGGCCTGCTGATCACCGGGCAGCCCTTCGGCGTGGTGATGTCCGGTATCGGCGTCATCGCGCTGGCCGGCGTCGTGGTGAACAACAACATCGTGCTGATCGACACCTATGACAGGCTGCGCGAGGAAGGCTGGGGCAAGCTCGACGCCGTGCTGCAGACCTGCCGCGAGCGTGCGCGACCGGTCGTGCTGACCGCGCTGTCGGCTATCCTCGGCGTGCTGCCGATCGCTTTTGGCCTCGGCCTGGAGATCTTCCATCACGAGACCACGATCAATGCGCCGTCGACGCAATGGTGGATCTCGCTCTCATCGGCGATCGTGTTCGGCCTGTCCTTCGCGACGCTGCTGACGCTGGTGGTGACCCCGGCGATGCTGATGGTGTTCACCCGTGAAAAGCACCGCAAGGGCGAAAGGAGCTGGTGGGGCCGGCTGTTCCGTCGCGGCAAGCAAGCCAAGGAGACCGCGCCGGCAGCAGCGGAGCCCGGTGCCCCGGCGGAAGCGTTCCCGAAGGCTGCGGAGTAAAAGAGGCCCCAGCACGACCGGCGCGGCGACCGATTATCGAGCCGCTCTTCGAAGCCTGGGTGGCCACCTCCACCACAACAGCAGCAAAAAGGAAAGGGCGACGTGCGGCAATGACGCCGCCCTAGACCGCCGAGGGGCGGCCATCGAGAAGATGTCGCCTGCCGGCTCAGCTTCCCGCCCTGTTGCGAGGCCGGCTGATGGCTGTCTCGCTATAGCTGCACCTTCCTCGAAATTCTCGGAACGATAGCGGAACAAAGCGTGGGCTTGGGCATTGCTCGTCCAATGCGAAACCTTTCAGGGGATTTCCATGACGCTCACGACACTTCTGATCATCATCCTGATCCTTCTCCTGCTCGGTGCTTTTCCGGCATGGCCCTACTCGCGCGGCTGGGGCTACGGCCCCTCGGGCATCCTTGGCGTCGTGCTCGTCGTATTGCTGATCCTCGTCCTGATGGGGCGTATCTGAACCGAATGCCGGCTCTCACGCCGCCATGCGGCGGCATGGTCCAGATCGAGGTCAGCGATCGCCTGGCGCAGCGCGTCGACAGGGTCCGTGACGGTCAGATCTCCGACCAGCCGCTGAAGCTTGCCGCCGTCGAGCGAATGCGGGGTGCGCCAGAGATAAGACATTCTGACCACCTCGCGCATCATCGGGCTGAAGAGACCGGCCGCGCGCAAGGCGATCCACGGCACGGTGGCTGACCTCAGGCGCCGGCCGACGGCGGCCTCCGTCGCCGCCTTCATCTCGTTGCCCGACAGCGTGTGGCCGGCAAAGTGGAAGCGCTCGAATGTGCCCAACTCCCGACGCTTGCCGGCGAGCGCGACGAAGGCGCGGCCGAGGTCGGGCAGATAGGCGAAGGCATGGGGAATGTCCATCGGGCCGCCCCAGGTGAAGATGTTCTTCCCGAGCCGCGCCAAGATGATGAGGTCGAGCCAGCTTTGCGGTTTCGTGCCGCCGTAGAAGTCGCCCGCCCGGAGGACGAGCGTGCGCACCCCGTTCTGTTCGGCTTCCCTGCGGAACAGGGCCTCCATGGCGATGCGGATTTCGGCCTTCTCGGTCGAGGCGATCTCGGGCGCTTCCTCGGTCGTGCCGACGGATATGTCGTAGCCGAAATTGTAGACGTTGCCTGGCAGCATATGGGTCGCGCCCACGGCCTTTGCCGCGGCAATCACATTCTCGGCCATGGGCATGACCTTCTCGGTCCACTCCGTGTAGAGCGGGTTGAGCGCGTTGACGATCACGTCGGCGCCGCTGCAGGCCTCGATCAGGGAGGCCCTGTCGGAGGCGTCGGCCCGGAGGGGTTCGACGCCCGGCGCGAGCGCCGATGTCTTGGCGTTGCGAGCCACTCCCTTCACACGCCAGCCGTCGGCGGTGAAGGCACGCGCGGCCGCATCGCCGACCCGGCCAGCAGCGCCCAGAACGACAACGGTTTCCATGTCTCGTCTCCATCACGGTGTTTTCGACGGAGCCAGCATCGGCCAATTGCGAATGAATGGAAATTCCATATGATTGACGCGACGATATTCAAGATTGAATAGACCCGTGACCGACCTCGACTGGAACCTCATCAGGAGCTTTGTCGCTGTCGCCGAAGCCGGCAGCCTGTCGGCGGCGGCGCGCAGACTGTCCACGAGCCAGCCGACGCTCGGGCGCCATGTCGCAGAGCTGGAGGCAGCGCTTGGCGTGGTGCTGTTCCGGCGCGGCCGCGGCGGCTATGAGCTCACAGAGAGCGGCGCGGCGCTTCTGGAGCGCGGGCGCGAGGTCGGAGCTCGGGCCGCGGCCTTTTCCCGGCTGGCGCTGGGCACGACGGAAGCCGTTGCGGGCACGGTGCGCATCGCGGCGAGCGAGATCGTCGCGGCCTATGTGCTGCCGCCGATGCTCGCGCGGCTGGCGGTCGAGGAGCCGGAGATCGAAGTGGAGCTCGTCGCCTCCAACCAGGTCGAGAATCTCCTGCGCCGCGATGCAGATATCGCCGTGCGCATGGTGAAGCCGACCCAGAGCGAACTTGTCGCCCGCAAGATCGCCGATCTGCCGCTGACGGCTTGCGCCGCGAGATCCTACATCGCGCGCCGGGGGCGGCCGGAACGGGCCGACGACCTCCTCTCCCACGATCTCATCGGATATGATCGCGCCGACGATATCATCCGGGAGTTCGGACGTCTCGGCGTCACGATCGACCGGCACGCCTTCCGCTTGCGGACCGACAACCAGATCGTGCTCTGGGAGGCGGTCAAGGCGGGCAACGGCATCGGTTTCGCGCAGCGGTCGCTCGCCGCGGCCGAGCCGCTGGTCGAGATCGTGCTGCCGGATCTACCGCTGCCGGATCTGCCGATGTGGCTCGCCATGCATCGCGACGTGCGCACCAGCCCGCGCATCCGACGCGTCGCCGATTTCCTGTTCGAGGCATTGAAACACTATGCGGCTGGATAGTCTGGGGGGCGTTCGGCACCTGTCCACAGCCATCGCGGAAGTGGCGCAATGAGCTGTCCAGATGCTATGGAGTTGGGAAAATTAGTGACTCAACGCCACCGTTCTCTCTGCTGGAATCCGCAGAGGATCAGTGTGTCCCTACGCTCACAGCGTGCCAGGAAAGGAACGGAGTTTGTTGCCTGCCGTAGAAAAATCCGGGCTGCGACAGGTCTTCAAGCACGGCGACTGCCTTACCCTGATTCATAAGGAAAAATCCTGGGGCGGAATTCGCGCCGATCTGGTGCGGCGCACGGGATTGAAGAAAGAAGAAACGGCTTTCTCCTCGGAGAGCCACCTCATCCTTCTCAATCTGCAAGGCAATTCCGAGAGCGGAGAGTATTTTGTCCATGGCCGGCGTGCCAGCTTCGTCAGGCGACAACCGGGTGCGGTGCTCTTCGTTCCGGCGGGATGCACATGGAAGGGGTGGGAAGTCGGGGCCTCGACCGCGGCCTATCTTTCGATATCCGTCGCACAAGCCTTCGTGGAATGCCTCGCCGGTCGGGTTCCCTCCGAAAACATGGCGCGTCTTTCGCCCGATCTCGGCTTCGAGGATCCGATCATCATGAACGCCGCACGCGGCATCGGAGCCGAGATTGGTGAGCGTAACCCGATGAGTACATTGCTCGTGGAGAGTTATGCAACAACCATTTTCGCACAGCTTTTGCGCCGCCTGAGCTACGTCCCGCGCTCGTCCAAAGGCGGCCTGTCGCCAGCAGTATTGAACCGTGTCATCGAGAAAATCGACGCGGACATGGCATCGGACATGTCTCTTTCGTTGCTCGCCGATGTGGCCGGCTTGAGCGTTCCCCATTTCTGCCGCGCTTTCAAGCAGTCCCTCGGATGCCCGCCGCACGCCTACATTTATCGGCGTCGGCTGGAGAAGGTGAAGGAGCATTTGAGGCATTCCTCGATGTCGGTAACCGAGATCGCATTAACGTGCGGTTTTTCAAGCTCAAGCCATTTGTCCAATGCTTTCCGCCGGGAAGTCGGCACTACGCCGGTTCGCTATCGCGGTTCCTGGCGCATAGCGCCCAGCCAATGATTTTCTGATCATCGCCTACAAGTCCGTCAATCCGGTGCAAGTGTAGTCCGGCAATTCGCGGCACCCTCGGCGGAAATATCGAGGGGTCGATGGTTGAAGCAATGTCCATTGCGGGAAGCGTTCATGTGCGCCCATCCGGACGTGTCGAGGCGTTGCGTCTCCACAATCTGAAAAAGCGTTTCGGTCATTTCGAGGTCATCAAAGGCGTTTCTCTGATCGCCTATCGTGGCGACGTGATCTCTATCCTCGGCAGCAGCGGCTCCGGCAAAAGCACGTTGTTGCGCTGTCTCAATTTTCTGGACGAGCCCGACGAGGGCGAGATCTGGATCAACGGTGAGCATGTGAGAATCCATCCCGGTCTCGCCGGCCGACGTCAGATCAATACGCTCCGTGTCAAACTCGGAATGGTGTTCCAGGGGTTTAATCTCTGGTCCCATAAGACCGTTACCGAGAACATCATCGAGGCCCCGATTCATGTTCTTGGCCTGCGAAGACAGGACGCTATCGAGCGGGCGGAAGAGCTGTTGTCGCGGGTTGGGCTCGCCGCGAAGCGCCAAGAATATCCCGCCCACCTTTCAGGCGGACAGCAACAGCGGGTCGCCATCGCGCGTGCTCTTGCCATGGAGCCCGAGATTCTCCTGTTTGATGAGCCGACCTCCGCGCTCGATCCCGAATTGGTCGGAGAGGTTCTGAAGGTCATCCGCTCGCTCGCCGACGAGGGGCGCACGATGCTGATTGTCACCCACGAACTCGGCTTTGCCCGGCAGGTGTCCAATCGCATTCTTTTCCTCCACCAAGGCGAAATTGAAGAAGAGGGGCCGCCGGAACACGTCTTTACGAACCCTTCTTCGCCTCGGCTCCGCCAATTCCTGTCGGCTCGTCACTTGGGAGTTCGGTGATGATCGAGCTCCAGGGTTTCGGCGAACAAATTGTGAAGGGAGCGGTGACGACCCTTCAGGTGGCAACCTTGAGTTTGGCGACAGGGACTATCTTGGGCCTATGTGGGGCCATGGCGAAGCTTGCCAAATCACGTGCCCTGAATTGGTTTGCCAATGGCTGCACCACCATTGTTCGCGGCGTTCCCGAACTGCTTGTCATCCTTATTCTGTATTTTGGCGGCACCGTCGCGCTCACGGCTCTGTTCGGCCGCTACATCGAGATCGATGCTTTTTCGGCCGGTGTTTTTGCGCTGACCGTCGTCTTCGGCGCCTACGCCTCGGAGGTCTGCAGAGGGGCGATCACCGCAGTGCCTCCCGGGCAGATCGAAGCCGCCTATGCTCTCGGCCTGCCTAAAAGGCTGGTGTGGCGCCTCGTGATCCTTCCACAGATGTGGCGCTATGCGCTTCCAGGTCTCGGCAACCTCTGGCTGGTTCTCCTCAAGGACACCGCCCTGGTGTCCGTGGTTGGTCTCGACGACCTGATGCGCAAGGCGAGCATGGCGGCAGGCTCCACACATGACCCGCTGACATTCTATGGAACGGCCGCCGCCCTCTACCTTCTTTTCACGTCAGTCTCCCTGCTCGGCCTGACAATGCTGGAACGTCGCGTCAGCCGCGGCATTCGTTTCGCCAATTGACGGAGATTGCGATGAACTGGACACTGGTTCTCGAAGTCTTCCCGACGCTCCTGAAAGGGGCAGTCCTCACGGCGCAATTGACGGTTCTGGCGCTGATACTCGGCTTTGTTATCGCCCTGCCGCTCGCATTGCTGCGAGCATCGACTTCATCGTTTCTGTCTCGCCCGATTCTTCTTTACACCTTCGTATTCCGTGGAACACCGCTGCTCGTTCAGCTCTTTCTCATCTACTACGGCGTAGGGCAGATCGGCTGGATCCGGACAAGCCACGCTTGGGTGCTGCTGCGAGAACCCTATTGGTGCGCGCTGATCGCCCTCTCGTTGAACAACGCTGCCTACACCGTCGAGATCTTGCGTGGCGGAATTCGCGCGGTCCCGGTAGGTGAAATCGAAGCGGCCAAGGCCCTGGGCATGTCCTATGGCCTCAGAACACGCCGCATCGTCCTGCCCGCAGCGCTCCGCATCACCCTGCCGGCCTATACGAATGAAGTGGTGCTCATGCTGAAGGCAAGCTCGCTTGCCAGCACGATCACGCTGATGGAACTCACCGGCACGGCCCGCAAGGTCGTCTCACAGACCTTCTCTCCCTACGAGGTCTTCATTTGCGCGGCGCTGATCTATCTCGCCCTTACCTTCGTCATCGTGCGCATTTCTCGCCATCTCGAGCGGCTTGCAACACGTCACCAAAGGCGCGCGCCTCTCGAAGAGCCTGGTGCCGGGCCAATCGACAGCAGCAGACAATCCCTCGTGCCTCACCAGGCATCCTGATGCAAACCGACTGTTCCTCGTCGCAGCGATCGGCTCCCGGCCCGCAAAGCGCAGCGTTCCCGTCTTCGACTGTCGACCGCGGGACCTGGTACGAGATCGACCTCGGCGCGATCCGGCACAACTATCGTGAACTGCGCGCGCATCTGCCCGGAACGGTGAAGATTTTCGCCTGCTTGAAGCGCAATGGATATGGCTGCGGAGCGGGGCCTGTCGCCTGCGCCTTGGCGGCGGAGGGAGCCGACGGCTTTGCTGTCGCCTCGTTGCCGGACGCCATGACCATCAGGGAAACGGGTATCGACCTGCCGGTTCTGCTCTATCCCGGTCCTCTCCCGACATCGGCGAAAACAATCGAGTCACTCGGACTCACCATCACCGTCTCCAATCTCGACGAACTGGAGCGATGGCGTGCGGCCATGAGCATCACCCGCATTTTCGTCAAGGCGGATCTCGGGTTCTTCAGGGCCGGGGCTACGCCGCAGGAGATCGGTCGACTTCTCTCGGCCGCGCACGCCTGTGACAACGTCGAAGTGCAGGGCCTCTACGCCCATTTGAGCGAGTTGCCCACATCGAAGCCTTCCGCGGGCGAGCAATTCGCTCGCCTGCAGCGGATTCTACAGGAAGCCGAGGCGGCCGGCACCCGTCCGCCCATCGCCATGATGTCGAGCACTGAAGGTGTGCTTCGCTATCCCGGGATGGATTTCGATGCCGTCGATCCCGGAGCCTTGTTTGTCGGTCTCCCCGAGACGGATCGACCCATACGGCCCGTCATCCTACGGCCGGCGCTCAAGGCCATTTCGACATGCCTCGTTTCCGTCAAGCGGATCGATGCTTCCCTCGGCCCGACACCTGACATACCGGGTTTTCGGCCGAGCATGACCATCGGCGTGCTGGGCATGGGATGGGGGGACGGATTTCCGCGTCAGGTTCCAGACCAGGCGGAAGCATTGGTGAGGGGACGGCGTGCGCGCCTGCTTCCTCCCGCACATCTCGAACACCTGCGCATCGATCTGACGGACGTTCCTGATGCGCGGTTCGGCGACCAGGTGCTCCTGCTTGGACAGCAAGGGAACCAAACGATTACGCAGGAAGAGGTCGCCGCCCAATGGGGCACCGACGTCGTCGGTCTCTATGCCCAGCTCCGGGACCATATCCGGCGTGTCTACGTCTGAAATTTCAAAGCAAACATAAGGGAACTCGAAATGAATGCGTTCAGAGCAGCGATGTCACTCTTGCTCGCAGCCTTTGTCTGCGGTCCGGTGCATGCAGCCGACAGCAAAACCATCAAGATCGCGACCGAGGGTGCATTTCCTCCCTGGAACGCTGTCGATAGCTCAGGAAAAGCCATTGGCTTCGATGTCGATGTCGGCCTCGAGCTTTGCCGGCGCGCGGACCTGACGTGCGACTTCGTCGCTCAGAATTGGGACGGCATCATTCCAGCACTCAATGTCGGGAAGTACGATGCCATCATGGCTGGCATGTCGATCACCGAAAAGCGCAAGCAGGTGATCGCGTTTTCCCAACCCTATGCGCTGACCTCCAACTACTTTGTCGTCAGCAAGACGCTTGGCGTCCCTGCGATGGACACGAACGCCAAGGTCGATCTCTCTTCCGACGACGCCGCAGCCAAACAGATCCTGACGTCGCTGAAGTCCAACTTGAAGGGGCGTACGATCGGCGTGCAGCGCTCGACCAACGCCGAGGCGTTCGTCCGCCAGTATTTCGACGATTCCGTCGATGTTCGTAGCTATGACACCCAAGACAACCTGAACCTCGACTTGGTGTTGGGCCGCATCGACGGCGGACTGGCGGACTATTCGGTCTGGAAGGCGTTCCTCGACTCCAAGGACGGAGCGACCACCGCTTTGTACGGTCCCATGATATCCGGCGGCCTGTTCGGTCCTGGAGTCGGAATCGGCTTGCGCAAGCAGGATACGGATCTGGCCGAGCGATTCAACGACGCCATCAAATCGGCCAACGCCGACGGAACACTCAGCAAGCTCAGCCTGAAGTGGTTCGGGGCCGATCTAGCGGCGAAGTAATTCGTACCGTTCTCCCGGGAGACGCAGATAGGGTGCCTTGGTTGATTCTAACGCCTGAAATCCGCCGCGTGCACGAGCCGGCCCATCAGGCAGACCACGATCAGCAGGCCCGACAGCGTGATGAAGACGGGCGAGAAGCCGCCGGCGTGTTCGGCGGCGAAACCGATCGCCGAGGGCGCGAGCAGGATGCCCGAATAGCCCATTGTGGTCACCACGCTCATGCCGACGCTCGAGGCCATGCCCGGCTGGTTGCCGCCGGCGGAGAAGATGATCGGCACGACATTGGCGATGCCGAGGCCGCAAACCGCGAAGGCGGCGATCGCCAGCGCGGGCCAGGGCGACAAAGCGCCCACCAACATGCCTGATGCCGCGACCAGGCTCGATATGCGCAGCGTGTTGACCGCGCCGAAACGGTTGCGCACGCCGTCGCCGGCAAATCGCATCAGCGCCATGGCGCCGGAGAAGAACGCATAGGCGAGGCCGGCCGTGGCGAGGTCGGTTCCGAGTTCCTGCTTCATGTAAAGCGCGGCCCAGTCGAGTACCGCGCCCTCCGGCACCATGCTGAACAGCGCCATCAGGCCGACCAGATAGACCGTCGCGGTCTTCGGCAGCGCGAATTTGTGATGCTCGTGGGCGACCGGCTTGTCCTCGGTGACGACATGGCGGGCAGCGACCGCGAGGATGGCGGCCGCGATCAGGCTGACGACCGCCGCGTGGGGCAGGGACCCGTAGCTCTGGATGGCGAAACCGCCAAGTCCGCCGCCGGCGAAGCCGCCGAGGCTCCAGAAACCGTGAGAGGACGACATGACGGCCCGGGAGAGCTTCTTCTCCACGGCCACCGCGTTGGCGTTCATGGCGACGTCCATTGCGCCGATCGAGCCGCCGAAAACGAGCATGGCGAGGGCGGCCACGGGCACGTTCGGGGCCAGCACGACAAGGAGCAGCGCGACGACGACGACGCAGCCGAAACCCAGCGTCACGTTGCCCGAGCCGTGACGAGACATCAGGTAGCCGGAAACGGGCATGGCGATCAGCGCGCCCAGTCCGAACAGCAGGATCAGCAACCCCAGCGTGAATTCGCTGATCTGGAGCCGCGTCAGGAACACTGGAATCTGCGGGGCCCAGCTGCCCGTGACGAATCCGTTCACGAAGAACATCGCCGCGACGGCCCACCGGCCGCGCACGGCCGAAGCAAGTCTGATCGAAGCGTCCATGAGGATATCCCGGTTGCGGGCGGCGAGACTAAATCGGTTTAGCGTTCAGTCAAGGCGACCGGCAGGCGTGCCATTGGGCCACGGAGCCGGTGATTCATGTCCATGGTCTTGGATCGGCTCGCAGCTTTCCCACGCGGACATGGGATCCGCGAGGGGAAAGCAGCGCCGGTGCGATCCGCCGGAAATGCGGCAGGAGAAAGACCTGTTCTCCGTCCGCTACCCGTAAACCACCAGCAGGTCCTTGGCGTCGATCTGGTCGCCGGCACGCACCAGGACCTCGGCGATCGTGCCGTCGCGCTCGGCATGGAGCGCCGTCTCCATCTTCATGGCCTCGATCGACAGCAGCACGTCGCCCGCCTTCACCGCCTGTCCGGCGACGACGGCCAGCGTCGACACCACGCCGGGCATCGGAGCGCCGATATGTGCCTCATTGCCCGCTTCCGCCTTGCGCCTGATCTTGGCGGAGGAGCCGCCATGCGCCCGGTCGGGCACCTTCACGCGGCGGGGCTGGCCGTTCAGTTCGAAGAAGACCGTGACCATGCCCTTCTCGTCGACGTCGCCGACCGCCAGGCAGCGGATGACCAGCGTCTTGCCGCGCTCGATGTCGACGAAGATCTCATCCTCGGGCTTCATGCCGTAGAAATAGACCGGGGTCGGCAACACGCTGACCGGGCCGTAGGTTTCCTGTGCGCCGGTGAAATCGGTGAAGACCTTCGGATACATCAGCCAGGAAGCGAATTCGAACTCGGAAAGCGACCTGCCAAGCTTTCCTTCGATCTCCCTGCGCGCCTTTGGGAGGTCGGCTGGTTTCAGCAGCGATCCGGGCCTGGCGGTGATCGGCTTTTCGCCCTTCAGCACCTTCTTCTGCAGCTTCGCCGGCCAGCCTCCCGGCGACTGGCCGAGATCGCCGCGCAGCATCGAGACAACGGAGTCGGGGAAGGCGATGTCCCGCGCAGGGTTTTCGACATCGGCGACCGACAGGTCCTGGCTCACCATCATCAGCGCCATGTCGCCCACGACCTTGGAGGAGGGGGTGACCTTGACGATGTCGCCGAACATCAGGTTCACATCGTGATAGGCCTGCGCAACCTCGTGCCAGCGCGTCTCAAGTCCCAGGGAGCGCGCCTGCTCCTTGAGATTGGTGAACTGTCCGCCCGGCATCTCGTGAAGGTAGACTTCCGAGGCCGGTCCCTTGAGGTCGCTCTCGAAGGCGGCATACTGGTTGCGCACCGCCTCCCAGTAGAAGGAGATCTTGCGGATCCATTCGGGATCGAGGCCGGGATCGCGATCCGATCCCTTCAGCGCCTCGACCAGCGAGCCCAGGCAGGGTTGCGAGGTGTTGCCGGACAGCGCGTCCATGGCCGCGTCGATGGCGTCGACGCCGCTCTCGACCGCCGCCAGCACGGTGGCGGCCGACAGGCCCGACGTGTCGTGCGTGTGGAAATGGATCGGCAGGTCGGTCGCTTCACGAAGCGCCTTGAACAGCACGCGGGCGGCCGCCGGCTTGAGGAGACCGGCCATGTCCTTGACCGCGATGATGTTGGCCCCCGCCTTCTCGAGCTCTCCGGCCAGCTCGACATAATAGCGGAGGTCGTATTTGGCGCGCGCCGGATCGAGGATGTTGCCGGTGTAGCAGATCGCCGCCTCGCACAGCTTGCCTTCGGCGCGTACGGCATCCATCGCCACCCGCATGTTCTCGACCCAGTTCAGGCAGTCGAAGACGCGGAAGAGATCGACGCCGGCCGCGGCGGCCTGGGCGACGAAATGCTCCACCACATTGTCGGGATAGTTGGTGTAGCCGACACCGTTGGCGCCGCGCAGCAGCATCTGCAGCAACAGGTTGGGCGCCGCCTCGCGGATCCGCGCCAACCGCTCCCACGGGTCCTCGGTAAGGAAGCGCATGGCGACGTCGAAGGTGGCGCCGCCCCAGCATTCCAGCGAGAGCAGCTGCGGCAGCGCGCGCGCATAGGTGCCGGCGATGCGGGCAATGTCGAAGGTGCGCATGCGGGTGGCGAGCAGCGACTGGTGACCGTCGCGCATCGTGGTGTCGGTCACGAGCACCTGCTGTTGGTCGCGCATCCAGGAGGCGAATTTCTCCGGTCCCAGCGCGTCCAGCCGCTGCTTCGTGCCGTCGGGGATCGGCGCGGTGTACCAGGGGATGACGGGAGCCGCGGCATCGGGGTTCGGCGCGGGCCTTCCGCGCGTCTCCGGATGGCCGTTCACGGTGACGTCGGCCAGATAGTTGAGCAGCTTCGTGGCGCGGTCCTGGCGCTTCACCTGGGCGAACAGTTCCGGTGTCGAGTCGATGAACCTCGTCGTGTAGGAATTGTCGCGGAAGGCAGGGTGCGTGATGATCGCTTCGAGGAAGGTGAGGTTGGTCGCCACGCCGCGGATGCGGAATTCGCGCAGTGCGCGATGCATGCGAGCGATGCCTTCTTCGGCGGTCGGAGCCCAGGCCGTCACCTTCTCCAGCAGCGGATCGTAATAGCGCGTGATCACCGCGCCGGAATAGGCGGTGCCACCGTCGAGCCTTATGCCGAAACCAGTCGCACCGCGATAGGCGGTGATGCGGCCATAGTCGGGAATGAAGTTCTGCTCGGGGTCTTCCGTGGTGATGCGGCACTGCAGCGCGTGACCGTTGAGGCGGATGTCGTGCTGCGCCGGCACGCCCGATTCCGGCGTGCCGATGGCGAAGCCGTCGAGGATGTGGATCTGCGCCTTGACGATGTCGATGCCGGTCACCTGCTCGGTCACGGTATGCTCGACCTGGATGCGCGGATTGACCTCGATGAAATAGAACTCGCCGGTGTCGGCATCCATCAGGAACTCGACCGTCCCGGCGCCGACATAGTCGGTGGCGCGCGCGATCTTCAACGCATGGCCGCAAAGCTCGGCGCGCTTGGCATCGTCGAGATAGGGCGCCGGGGCCCGCTCGACGACCTTCTGGTTGCGGCGCTGGATCGAGCAGTCGCGCTCGAACAGATGCACGGCGTTGCCGTGCGTGTCGCCCAGCACCTGGACCTCGACATGGCGGGCCCGTTCGACCAGTTTCTCCAGATAGACCTCGTCCTTGCCGAAGGCGGCCTTGGCCTCGCGCTTCGCCTCGGTCACCTCGCGCGCCAGGTCGGCCTCGCCGCGGATGGCACGCATGCCGCGTCCGCCGCCGCCCCAGGACGCCTTGAGCATCACCGGATAGCCGATCCCGGCCGCCATCCCGGCCACAAGCTTCATGTCGTCCGGGAGCGGGTCGGTCGCCGGCACCACCGGAACGCCGACCTCGATCGCCAGGTTGCGCGCGGCCACCTTGTTGCCGAGCCGGCGCATGGTCTCGGGCTTCGGGCCGATGAAGATGATGCCGCTGGCGGCACAGGCCTCGGCGAACTCAGGGCTTTCGGAGAGAAGGCCGTAGCCGGGATGGATGGCGTCCGCGCCCGACAGCATGGCCACCCGGATCACCTCGTCGATCGAGAGATAGCTCTCGATCGGGCCGAGATCGCGGGCAAGATGCGGGCCGCGGCCGACCTGATAGGATTCGTCGGCCTTGAAGCGATGCAGCGAATATTTGTCCTCTTCTGCCCAGATGGCGACGGTCTTGATGCCGAGTTCGTTCGCGGCACGGAAGACGCGGATCGCGATCTCGGAACGGTTGGCGACGAGGATTTTGCTGATCGGCAAGGAAAAGGCTCCAGGTACCAATGCAGGTATCGGAAAAGTGCCCCACGGCTTTCCGACAAGACCCGCGGCAAGAGAAGAGGCCAGGCAGGTGGAGCGGGGCGAGGCCACGCAAGCCTGCTTGGCGTCAGGGACAGCGCATGATTAGCCGGAAAATGCTGCAGTGCAAACGAATTAAGCCGGGCGATCCGCCCACAAAGAGAATGCCCGGCGCGGATACGCCGGGCATCTTGGTCAGCCGTGCTGGATCGGCTTATTTCTCGAAGTAGCTGTACTTGCCGTCGTCACCCTTCTTCCATTCATACATGACGTAGTCCGGACGGGTGATGTCGCCCTTGGCGTCGAAGCCGAGCTCGCCGATGGCGGTCTTGAACGGCCCCTTGGCCTTGATTGCTTCGGCGACCGTCTGCGGGTCGGTGTCGCCGGCGGCCTTGGCGCCCTCGGCGATGACCTGCAGCGCGGCGTAGGCGTAGAGCGTATAGGCTTCCGGTTCGAAGCCGGCGGCGCGGAACTTCTCGACGATCTCCTTCGCGGCCGGGTTCTTGCGCGGATCCGGCGCGAAGGTCATCAGCGTGCCGTTGACGGCGTCGCCGGCGATCGAAGCGAGCTCGTTCGACACGATGCCGTCCCCCGACATGAAGGTCGCCTTCAGGCCCTGATCGGCGAGCTGGCGCATCATCAGGCCGGCTTCGGTGTGCAGGCCGCCGTAGTAGACGACCGACACGCCAGCTTCCTTCATCTTGGCGATCAGGGCCGAGAAGTCCTTGTCGCCGATATTGATGCCTTCGTACATGGCTTCGGTGACGCCGGCGCCATTGAGCGCCTTCTTGGTCTCGTCGGCGAGGCCCTGACCGTAAGGCGTCTTGTCGTGGATGACCGCGACCTTGGCGTCCTTGAAGTTCTCCGCCAGATAGGCGCCGGCCACGGCGCCCTGCTGGTCGTCGCGGCCGCAGGTGCGGAAGGTGTTCCACAGGCCGCGTTCGGTGAAGGTCGGGTTGGTCGAGGCCGGCGTGATCTGGAAGATGCCGTTTTCGGCATAGACCTCGGATGCAGGGATCGACACGCCCGAGTTGAAATGGCCGACCACGAACTTCACGCCGTCGGCGACGAATTTGTTGGCCACCGAGATGCCCTGCTTCGGGTCGGAGACGTCGTCGCCGATCACCACCTTGATCTGCTCGCCGTTGATGCCGCCGGCCGCATTGATGTCGGCGGCGGCCTGCTCGGCGCCCTTCTGCAGCTGCGCGCCGAAGGCGGCGTTCGGCCCGGTGATCGGACCCGCGACACCGACCATGATGTCGGCCCACGCGCTGCCGCCGAACGCTACGAGCGCCGTCAGCGCAACCGCGGACAACAGTGACTTCTTCATTGATACACTCCCATTGGCTGAGTGGGCGTGGATGACACTTTCAGCGATGCCCACCCTATCGCAGAAGTGGTAAGTTTGCCGATTTTCAGGCAGTTGTCACGCCCGATTCATCTTGGCGGAATCGGACGCGATTCTTGGCGGCTGGTTCCCATCAGCCCTTTGTCTTCCAGCTCAGCAACGAGGCTCTTTCATAGAGCCAGTGATATTGCGTCACCATCTGGCTGGTGCGTGTGAAGCGATAGCCGAGTGTGCCGACGACGAGCAGCACGATCGTATCGACGATGTAGAACTGTGCCGTGAACATGGTGCCTTCGAACAGTGCGTGATGGATGAAGCGCACCGCGATGCCGAGCACCAGGAGGTAGACGACGAGCGCCCGATACGGGCGCCATGTCTGGGCGCAGGCCCGCCCCGTCATCCACGCCGCCCCGCCCCCCAGGACACAGGTGACAAAGACGAACTGCCAGAAGGAAGCTTCCTCGTAAAGAATACCCTGCATGTTCCACATTCCTCCGGATCAGTGGCGCCCGCCCTCGAGATAGGCGGCGCGCACTTCGGGATCGGCGAGGAGATCCTTGCCCGTGCCGCTCATCGTCACCTTGCCGTTGACCATGACGTAGCCGCGATTGGCGAGCTTCAGAGCGCCGAAGGCGTTCTGCTCGACCAGGAACACGGTGAGCCCCTGAGACCGGTTGAGTTCCTTGATGGCGTCGAAGATCTGCTTGACGATCAATGGCGCGAGGCCAAGCGACGGCTCGTCGAGCAAGAGCAGCTTCGGTCGCGCCATCAGCGCCCGGCCGATCGACAGCATCTGCTGCTCGCCGCCCGAAAGCGTGCCGCCGCGCTGCGAGATGCGTTCCTTGAGCCTGGGAAAAAGCGCGAAGATCTTCTCGGCGTCCTCGTCGAAATATTTGAGGTTGTCGAGGCTGGCGCCCATCTGCAGGTTCTCCAGCACCGTCATGCGCGGGAAAATGCGCCGTCCCTCGGGCGACTGGGCGATCCTGAGCCGCGCGATCTCATGGGTCGGCAGTTGGGTGATGTCGGCGCCCGCGAAGGTGATGGTGCCGGAACGCGCCCGCGGACTGCCGAAGATGGTCATCATCAGCGTCGACTTGCCGGCGCCGTTGGCGCCGATGAGCGCAACGATCTCGCCCTGCTCGACGCTGACATCGACACCGCTCAGGGCGCGGATGTTGCCGTAGTAGGTCTCGACGCCCCTGACGCTGAGAAGTGGGCCTGCGGCCATTATTTACGTCCCCCGCGTTTCGCGACCCCGGCCGGAGCCTTCGCCAGTTTCTTCGCCTGGCCGACCCAGTCTTCGCGCGCTATGCGGCCGTCGAAGGCGAGATAAGCCTCGGCCGCGACGATGTCGGCCTTCTTCCAGGCAGCGATCTGGTCGAAATGGAAGATGCCGTGCTCATTGAGCTTCTTCGCGTTGACCGGCCCGATGCCCTTTATGAGCAGCAGATCGTCGGGCCTGCCGCCGCGCGGCGCCGGCAGCCTGTTCGAGACCGTGGCCGAGGCAGCGGGCGCCGGGCTCGCCTTTGCCTGCGGCTTGGCTGCAACGGGTTTCGGCGCCGCGGCGGCCTTTGTGGCCGACGTCTTCGGCGCCGGGGCGACCTTCGCCCGGGGCGGCTTCACTGCCGCGGCGCTCTCGGGAGCCTTGGCTTTCGCCGCCGGTTTCGAAGCGGTTGCCGCTTTCGGCGCCGCCTTGGTCGGCACGGGTGCCTTCGGCGTCGATGAGGGTTGCGCGGCGGATGTCTTCGCCGCCGGAGCCTTCCCGGAGGTCTTCGCTTTCGCAGCCCGTTTGGGCGCCGCCGTCTTTGGTGCGCTGGCTGTCTTCGCGGCCTCGGCCGCCTTCGCCTCGGCCTGCCGTTTGGCATGTTCCTCGGCAAGTTCCGCCCGCGAGGCCCCTGGCGAGACCTTCACGAATTCGCCCTGCGGGTCGGCGTGGCCGATCGTGTCGGAAACCGCGCCGGCCAACATCGACGACGACGCGCTCGGCCCATGCGCGGGATCCGGCTCGACGTCGAGCTCCTGGATCACGTGCTCGTCGCCGACCTCGGTCAGCACTTCGGTGATCTCCTCGTCGTCGACGCCGAGATAGGCGGCGATGACGCGCGGGTCGTGCTTCACGGAGTCGGGGTCGCCGTCGGAGATCTTGCGCCCGTATTCCAGCACGACGATATGGTCGGAGATTTGCATGACCACCGACATGTCGTGCTCGATCAGCAGGATCGAGGTGCCGGTGGTGTCCTTGATGTCGTTGAGCAGCGCGTTGAGCGCCAGCGATTCACGCGGGTTGAGGCCGGCGGCGGGCTCGTCGAGACAGAGCAGCTCCGGCCCCGTGCACATGGCGCGCGCAATCTCCAGGCGCCGCTGCGCGCCATAGGGCAGGTCGCCCGCGGCATCGTCGGCGCGATCGATCAGCTGCGCTTTCTCCAGCCAGAACTGGGCGAGCTCGACCGATTCACGCGAGGCCTTCTTGTAGCCGCCGATGCCGAGCAGGCCGAGTACCGTGAAGCCCGACGCCTTCATCAGCATGTTGTGCTGCGCCACGAGAAGGTTCTCGAGCAGCGTCATGCCGGAGAACAGGCGGATGTTCTGGAAGGTTCGCGCGACCTTCGCGTGCGCGGTGATCTGAAAGTCGGGCATGCGCTCCAGCAGGAACTGCCCGCCGTCGCGGCCGGTCAGCGTGATCATGCCCTCGCTCGGCTTGTAGAAGCCGGTGATGCAGTTGAAGACCGTGGTCTTGCCGGCGCCGTTGGGGCCGATCAGCGCGGTGATCTCGCCGCGCTTGGCCTCGAAGGACAGGTCTCCAATGGCGATCAGGCCGCCGAACTTCATCGACAGATGATCGACCTTGAGGATCGGGTGCGTCGTCGTCGTGTCCATCAGCCGTGGCCTTCCTTGGTGAAGGAGCTCGAGACCGCCTTGCGCTTGTGCAGGAACGCGGTCGGTTCGCGGCTGCCGACGAAGCCGCGCGGCTTCCAGATCATGACGATCACCATGGCGAGGCCGAACAGCAGCATGCGGTAGAGCTCGGGCGTGAAACCCTGGCCGAAGATGATCTTCAGGAATTCCATCTCGCGCAGGATCTCGGTGCCGCCGACCATCACCACCGCCGCGACTGCGATGCCCGGCAGCGAGCCCATGCCGCCCAGGACTACGATGGCCAGGATGATCGCCGATTCCAGGAACACGAAGGACTCGGGGCTGACGAAACCCTGCCGGGCAGCGAAGAAGGCCCCCGCGAAGCCGCCGAACATCGCGCCGATGGCGAAGGCGGTCAGCTTGGTGTTGGTGGTGTTGATGCCGAGCGAGCGGCAGGCGATCTCGTCCTCGCGCAGCGCTTCCCAGGCGCGGCCAACCGGCATGCGGCGCAGCCGGATAGTCACGAATGCCGTCAGCAGCGCCAGCGCCAGGATCAGGTAGTAGAGGAAGATCTTGTAATAGGCACCCGACTGGGCGATGCCGAACACCTTGGCGACATAGTTGGGGTCGGAGACGTTGAAGGTGAAGAGGCCGAAGAAGCTCACTTTCGGCACGCCGGAGATGCCGGCCGAGCCGTTGGTGACCTCGCGCCAGTTGATCAGCACCAGGCGGATGATCTCGCCGAAGGCGAGCGTCACGATCGCCAGATAGTCGCCGCGCAGCCTGAGCACGGGGAAGCCGAGGATGACGCCCCAGAACGCCGCCATGATGCCGGCGGCCGGCAGCAGGATCCAGAACGACCAGCCGAAATGGGTGCCGAGCAGCGCATAGGCATAGGCGCCGACGGCGTAGAAGGCGACATAGCCGAGGTCGAGCAGGCCGGCGAGGCCGACCACGATATTGAGGCCCCAGGCCAGCATCACATAGATGAGAATCTGGATGCCGAAATTGTCGACCCACTTCAGCGATCCCTGGAAGCCGACGAGCGATACGACGACCACCGGGTAGAGGAGGAGGGCGACGATGGCGAGCTTGCTGAAGTTACGGCTTACGAAGCCCGGCTCGGCCACGACGGCGGGCGCCGCGGCCCGCTGGGCCTTGGCGCGCGCGATCGCCGGCTGCACGAAGGCGATGGCGACGAAGCGGCCGACCATGACCAGGCCGACCACGATCGCGAGCAGTCCCCAGCGCTGGACCAGGATGAGCTCGTTGCGGATGTTCTGGTCGGTCTTCAGCCCGACGAGGAGCACGAACAGGCCGAACGCAATGGCGCCGGCATAGATGGCCTCGCGGACCGCGCGGGCATAGAGGTTGGCGGTGTCGGCGCGGGCGTCCGTTATGGCGACCATGGCGTCAGACCTTTTCGACTTCAGGCCGGCCGAGGATGCCGGAGGGCAGGAAGATCAGCACGATCGCGAGGATCGAGAAGGCCGCGACGTCCTTGTAGTCGATGGAGAAATAGGCCGACCACATGCTCTCGATGAAGCCGATCAACAGACCGCCAAGCACCGCTCCGGGGATCGAGCCGATGCCGCCGAGCACTGCGGCGGTGAATGCCTTCACACCCGGAACGAAGCCGTCCGAGAAAACCACCACGCCATAGTACATCAGGAACAGCGTCCCGGCGACGGCCGCGAGAGACGCGCCCATGATAAAGGTGATGGAGATCGTGCGGTCGACGTCGATGCCGAGCAGCGCCGCCATCTTGCGGTCCTGTTCGCAGGCGCGTTGCGCGCGGCCGAGGGCCGTCCTGTTGACCAGATACCAGAACACCGCCAGGAGCGCGGCGGTAACCACCACGATGATGATCTGCTTCAGCGAAATGGTGATGCCGCCGATGCTGTAGGTCTGCGAGACCATCGGCGGGATGGGCTTGTTGCGCGGGCCCTGCGTGACCTGCACGAAGTTCGACAGCACGATCGACATGCCGATCGCGGTGATCAGCGGCGCGAGGCGGAACGAACCGCGCAGCGGCCGGTAGGCAACCTTCTCGATCGTCCAGTTGTAGAGGCTGGTCAGAAGCATCGCCACGATCATCATGATCAGCAGCGCGATCGCCACCGGAACAGCGTAGAACAGGCTGACGAGGATGAGGAAGACGATCAGGGCGATGAAGGCGCCGATCATGAAGACGTCGCCATGGGCGAAGTTGATCATGCCGATGATGCCGTAGACCATCGTGTAGCCGATCGCGATCAGCCCATAGATCGATCCCAGCGTCAGCCCGTTGATAAGCTGCTGGACGAAGTATTCCATGTGTAGGCCGCTCCCCTGGGAATGTCGCCTCGCGGTCGCATTCCTTTCGTAATTTCTCCTAGTCCTAAAGTCTCGAGCCCGGATTGCAACGTCAAATTTGCTCGATGGACGCGTTCCCAAGCGTCAAGGCCGGCCTTGTGTTTTGCGTCTTCCGGCTCTTGGACTATCGCGGAAGCTAGCATTGGCCCAAGGCAATGTCCTTGACGAATGGGTCGGTTTTTCGGCGCAATTTCGAAGATTTCGCTTCGCATCGGGCCATCAGTGGGGAAAGTTTGCGCAAGGCAAGCGATTGCCCTCGCCGCTATGTCTAGACATTAATGCCAACGGCACTGGATCTGACATATCCGGGCCCGGTGAATGCTGGCGCAATCGCCGGCGCGGCCCCTCCGGGCCGCCTGGCTTCGCGCCAACGGGCATCTTATCGACCGATGGCATTATACTATTTGACTACGAAGCCGTGCGCGAAGGGATCGCGGTCGTCGATGAAGATCGTGTTGTAGCCGGTCATGCGTGCCCAGCCGCCGATCGAGGGGACGATGGCGGACCTGCCGGCGACCGTCGTCTCGCTTTCGACGCGGCCCTTGAACAGCGAGCCGATGATCGATTCGTGCACGAAATCGTCGCCGGCCTTCAGCCGCCCCTTGGCATGGAGCTGCGCCATGCGCGCCGAGGTGCCGGTGCCGCACGGCGAGCGGTCGATCGCCTTGTCGCCGTAGAACACGGCGTTGCGCGCATGGGCCTGCGGATCGAGCGGCTTGCCGGTCCAAAGCATATGCGACAGGCGGTTGATGGCGGGATTCCCGGGATGGACGAAGGAGTATTTCTCGTTGAGCCGCTCGCGCACTATCGGGCTCCAGGCGATCAGGTCGCCGGCCGAGTGATCGGCCATGTCGCGATAGTTCTCCTGTGGTTCGACGATGGCGTAGAAATTGCCGCCATAGGCGACGTCGACGCTGATCTCGCCGAGCACGGGGCAGTCGACGGTCAGCCCTTCCGCGTAGAGGAAGGACGGCACGTTGGTGATGCGCACTTCCTCGACATATTCGCCGACCTGGCTGTATTCCGCGACGACGAGGCCGGCGGGCGTGTCGAGGCGCAGGACGCCCGGCGTCTTCGGCTTCACCAGGCCGTTCTCGATGGCCATGGTCACCGTGCCGATCGTGCCGTGGCCGCACATGGGCAGGCAGCCCGACGTCTCGATGAACAGAATCGCGACGTCGCAATCGGGCCGGGTCGGCGGATAGAGGATCGAGCCGGACATGACGTCGTGGCCACGCGGCTCGAACATCAGGCCGGTGCGGATCCAGTCGAACTCGGCGAGGAAGTGGGCGCGGCGCTCCATCATGCTGGAGCCGTCGAGCAGCGGCCCGCCACCGGCGATGAGCCGGACCGGATTGCCGCAGGTATGCCCATCGATACAGGTAAAGGTGTGACGCGCCATGATGCCTCGATGCCTCTTCTATCAGTATGCCTGGATGCCGGCACCCGGGCCAGGTGGATGCCCACGCATTCGCATTGCCTCAATCGCCGGCGCCCTTTGCTGCCCGGCTCTTCGCGCCGACGGCGTGGCGCAATCGCGCACTCCGACTGCCTTGCCGATCGTCCGGCAGTCGGTCGCTCTATCGGCCATGGAAGCGTTGCGGATCGAACGGCGACAAATCCATCGGCGGAGTCTGCCCCATCACGAGATCGCGGATCAATCGCCCCGTCGCTGCTGCCTGCGTCAAACCGAGATGGCCATGGCCGAAGGCGTAGAGCACCTTGGCGTCGTTGCGCGAGCGGCCAATCACGGGAAGGGAATCGGGCAGCGACGGGCGAAAGCCCATCCACTCGCGTCCGCCTCTTGCATCAAGTCCGGGCAGGAAGCGTTGAGCCTTTGCCAGCATGGCCTTCGAGCGGGCGAAATTGGGCGGCCGGTCGAGGCCGCCGAACTCGACGGCGCCGCCGACGCGCAGGCCCGTGTCGAGCGGGGTGATGACGAAGCCGTGGCCCGAGAAGATGAGCTGACGCCTGACGTCGAACGCCTTCTTCGGCAGGGTCGTGTTGTAGCCGCGTTCCGTCTCGAGCGGAATGCGGTCACCGAAATGACGGGCCAGCCGATGCGACCATGCGCCGGCGGCGATCACCAGCCGCCGGGTCGTGAGCGTGCGGCCCTCGCGAAGCTGGACGAGCACGCGATCGTCCTTCGCCTGCATGGCCAGGCCGACGTCGCCGCGCATGAAGGTCGCGCCGTTCCGTTCAGCGTAACTCCAGATCGCCTGGCCGAAAAGCTTCGGGTCGCCTACCGTCTTCCAATGGGGCACGAAGGTGCCGCGCGAGAAGGTTCCGGCGAGACCGGGCTGGTAGTCCGGCAGCTCATGCGCTTCCAGGTGACGATAGGAAATGCCGAAGCGGTCGCGCACGGCCCAGCCTGGAAGCGACGACCGGAACTCGGCCTCGCTTTCATAGAGCTCCAGCGAGCCGTCCTCGCGCAGCATGCCGCGCGTGGCCGAGCGGTCCAAGAGGTCCATCCATTCGACCTCGGCGAGCCTCATCAGCGCGGCCTGCGCGCCGAGGCTCCGTTCATAGGACGCACTCGATCCGGCCCGCCAGAAACGGAACAGCCAGGGCAGCAGCTTCGGCAGATAGGCGGGGGGAATGGATAGCGGCCCGAGCGGATCGGCGAGCCATTTCGGCACCTGTCCGATCATGCCCTTGTGGGCGAGCGGCAGTACGTCGGAGAAGGCGAAAGCTGCGGCATTGCCGGAACTGGTCTCCTCGCAGATGCCGGTGCGGTCGATGACCGTGACCTTGTGGCCGGCCTCGGCGAGAAAGGCGGCGGCGCCGATGCCGACGATGCCGGCGCCGATGACGATGATGTCGGGATGGCTATCGGTTGTCATGCGCGTTGCGTGGCCGTCGCCGCCCCCTCGCCCGGCCTTGATGGAGCCTGTCCTGCGGCAAGCCCGAGGACAGGCTCCACGCAGGCCGGGTGAGGGGGCATGAGAGGCGCTCCGTCGATTGCTGACCGGTCAGAAGCGCGGCAGTTCCGGACGAACGGCGAGCGCGTCCTTGATGACCTTCTCCACCTTGGCCCGGCGCTCGCCCGCCAACGGCTGGCGCGGCATGCGCACGCGGTCGTTGGAGCCCAGCGCGTGCACTTCCGCCAGCTTGATGTTCTGGACGAGATAGGTCGAGACGTCGAGGTCGAGCAGCGGCCGGAACCAGCGATAGATCGAAAGCGCCTCCTCGCGGCGTCCCTGCTTCATGAGCTTGTAGATCGCGACCGTCTCGCGCGGGAAGGCGGTGACCAGGCCGGCGACCCAGCCGATGGCGCCGACCGACAGGGCCTCGAAGGCAAGGTTGTCGACGCCGGTGAACAGGTCGTAGCGGTCGCCAAGGCGGTTGATGATCTCGGTCGAGCGGCGGATGTCGTCGGACGATTCCTTCACGGCGACGAAGCGCTTGTCGGCGGCGAGCTCCTCCATGAGGTCGACGGTGACGTCGACGCGATAGGCGAGCCGGTTGGAGTAGATCATGACGGGCAGGTCGCCGGCTTCGGCGACGGCGCGGAGCGTGGCCACCGTCTCCTGCTCGTTGGTGTGGTAGATCGGGCTCGGCACGACCATGAGGCCGTCGGCCCCGGCCTTGGCCGCCCGCCTGGCGAGCGCGGCTGCATCGCGCGTTGCGGCTTCGTTGACGGTGACCAGAACGGGCTTGCCGGCGGCGACCCTGCGCGCGGTTGCAAAAACCTCGAGCTTCTCGTCATGCGAGAGCATCGGCCCTTCGCCGAGCGAGCCGCAGACGATGATGCCGTCGCAGCCCGCATCCATCATCAGGCCGAAGCAGCGCTCCATCTCGGCATGGTCGAGCTGGTCGTCCATGGTGAACTTGGTCGTGACTGCGGGGAATACACCGGCCCACATGATTGCTCTCCTTCTGATATATTGCTGATATATCTCATTGCACAGACTGTTGTCAAGCGTCGGCGTCGGCTGGTATAGGGCCTGATATATCAATCGAGTGTCGCGTGGACTAAGCAGCTTGGCCGACGAAATTCCAACGAGCGCCTTCGAGCCTGTGGCGGCGAAAGCCTATCGCGCGCTGGAGCGCATGATCGTCACGCTTGAGCTGGCACCTGGCAGTGTCGCGACCGAGGGAGCGCTCATCGAGCGCATCGGGCTCGGCCGGACGCCGGTGCGCGAGGCGCTTCAGCGGCTCGCCTGGGAGGGGCTGGTCGACATCCGTCCGCGCGCCGGACTTGCCATCGCGCCGCTCCATGCGAGCGATTGGCTGCGTGTGATCGATGCCCGCCGCGGGCTCGAGATCGTGCTCGCCCGTTCCGCTGCCCGCTTCGTGCGGCGCGAGGCGGCGGGTGATTTCCAGCGCGCCGCGCTCGCCATGCACAATGCCGTCGTCGCGGGTGACGTTATCGCCTTTCTGGAGGCCGACAAGGCGCTCGACGAGGTGATGGCGCGCGCGGCCGACAATCCCTTCGCGGCGCGCATGGCCGCGCCGCTCCAGACCCATAGCCGCAGGTTCTGGTTCCGCTACAAGGCCGAGACCGGTCTTGCGGAATCCGCCGAGCTGCATGTCGCGCTGATCCGGGCCATCGTGGAGGGCGACGAGAACTCCGCCGCCCTCAAGGCGGAGCATCTGATGGCGCTGCTGCGCCTCCACGCGGAGGTCGCGGCCGGGCGGTGAGGCCAGAGCGGCCGGACGCGCGAACGGGTATCCGCATTCGGGTCCGATCCCCTAGCGATGATCAGGCATCGTCCCCCGGGGCCGGGAGTGTGGTCTGCCATCCCTGGCCGATCGCCAGGATACAGGCCCTGCCTGACACGTCGGTCATGACGACCGTCCAACTGCCGTCGGGCGCGGTGTAGAGTTCGACAACCACGGTGTCGCTGACGATACCGTACCCGAACTGCCGCTGGTGAAGCCTCGCGGAAAGGCTGTCGACCAGGGCTGTACGATCGAGGCAGATCACTTGCGCATGAGCGGCGGAAGGAGATACGACGGCCACCGCCACTGCGAAGCCGATCCATCTTGTCAATGAAAAACGTGCCATAAGGCACCTCCTTTGCCATCACGCTCCGGCAAAGCGAGGCACTATCCGGCGTCCTCACCCCACCGAAACGATCCAGGCCGGTGTCGACGTCTTCATTCCCGTCGCTCCTTCCATTTCCGGTCTGACAATCGGGAACAATGTTCCCTTTATGTTCCTATATATGGTGTTGCGCCCGGCAAACCGCAAGAGCCGCGTGAACCGGGCGCCGATGGACGCTCGCTCAGCCATCGGGAAGCCGAGCGACAACAGCGGCGTTGTCCCATCCTTCGCCCGCCGAAACGACGCAACTGTTTCCGTCCGTGTCGGACGCGATGATGGTCCACGTGCCCGCCTCCGAAACGAAGACCTCGACGACGGTCTTGGCGTCGACGACGCCGATCGCCTGCGGCTTCTCGCGGTATTGTTCGGCGAGGCTCCTGGCGAGCGCGTCACGCGGGCCGCAGGTCGGAGGCTGGGCGAAGGCCGCTCCCGACGACAGTACCGCGGCGGCGGTCATGAAAATCAAGGGTGCGCGTGTCATATCGACATCTCCCTGCGGCGCTGCGTTGCTGGCTGTCGGCCGATGCCGACAAACGCTAATCCGGTCCGCTCGGCGCATGTTCCATCACGAAAGATTTAGCTGGAACACATCGGCTCTACGGCACGAACGGAAACGGCCCAGGCGAAGGCCCAGGCCGTTGAGGAAATCAACCAGATCGAAATTCAGTTCATCGTCGGAATGACGAACTCCGTCGTCCTTGATGCCCCCGCCGCGCGCCCGCAGCCGCCTTGCGGCGAGGACGCGCAACCGAGGAAGCGTCGGGTGTTAGTTCATCGTCGGAATGACGAACTCCGCCCCGTCCTTGATGCCCCCGCTGCGCGCCCGCAGCCGCCTTGCGGCGAGGACACGCAACCGAGGAAGCGTCGGGCGTTAGTTCATCGTCGGAATGACGAACTCCGCCCCGTCCTTGATGCCCCCGCCGCGCGCCCGCAGCCGCCTTGCGGCGAGGACACGCAACCGAGGAAGCGTCGGGCGTTAGTTCATCGTCGGAATGACGAACTCCGCCCCGTCCTTGATGCCCGACGGCCAGCGCGAGGTGACCGTCTTGGTCTTGGTGTAGAAGCGGAAGGCATCCGAGCCATGCTGGTTGAGGTCGCCGAAGCCCGAACCCTTCCAGCCGCCGAAGGTGTAGTAGGCGATCGGCACCGGGATCGGCACGTTGACGCCGACCATGCCGACCTGGACGCGGCTGGCGAAGTCACGCGCGGCATCGCCGTCGCGGGTGAAGATGGCGACGCCGTTGCCATATTCGTGCTCGTTGGCGAGCTTGATGGCGTTTTCGTAGGTCGGGGCGCGCACGACCGAGAGCACTGGGCCGAAAATCTCTTCCTTGTAGATGCGCATGTCAGGCGTCACTTCGTCGAACAGGCAGCCGCCCATATAGAAGCCGTTCTCGTAGCCCTGCATGGTGAAGCCGCGTCCGTCGACGACGAGTTTGGCGCCTTCCTTGACGCCGAGATCGACGTAACCCTTCACGCGCTCCAGCGCCTGCCGGGTTACCAGCGGTCCGAAGTCGGCCGAGGAATCGGTCGACGGTCCGACCTTCAGGCTCTCGACGCGAGGAACGAGCCGCTCGACGAGCCGGTCCGCCGTCTCCTTGCCGACGGGGACGGCCACCGAGATCGCCATGCAGCGCTCACCGGCCGAGCCGTAGCCGGCGCCGATGAGGGCGTCGACGGTCTGGTCCATGTCGGCGTCGGGCATGATGATCATGTGGTTCTTGGCGCCGCCGAAGCACTGCACGCGCTTTCCGGCGGCACAGCCGCGGCTGTAGATGTAGTGCGCGATCGGGGTCGAGCCGACGAAGCCTACGGCCTTGATGTCGGGATCGTCGAGGATGGCGTCGACCACTTCCTTGTCGCCGTTGACGACATTGAGCACGCCAGCCGGAAGGCCGGCCTCGAGGAACAGCTCGGCGATCCTCAGCGGCACGCCGGGATCGCGCTCCGACGGCTTAAGGATGAAGGCGTTGCCGCAGGCGATCGCCGGAGCGATCTTCCACAGCGGGATCATCGCCGGGAAGTTGAAGGGGGTGATGCCGGCCACGACGCCGAGCGGCTGGCGCATGGAGTAGACGTCGATGCCAGGGCCGGCGCCGTCGGTGAACTCGCCCTTCATCATATGCGGTGCGCCGATGCAGACTTCGACGACCTCGAGGCCGCGCTGGATGTCGCCCTTGGCGTCGGCGATTGTCTTGCCGTGCTCGCGGGCCAGCAACTCGGCGAGCTCGTCATATTCGCGATTGACCAGTTCCAGGAACTTCATGAGCACGCGTACCCGGCGCTGCGGATTGGTCGCCGCCCAGGCCGGCTGTGCCGCCTTGGCATTCTCGACCGCCGCCCTGAGCTCCGCTGCGGAAGCGAGCGCGACCGTGCCGCGCACCGAGCCGTCCATCGGCTGCATGACGTCTTGGCTGCGGCCGCTGGTGCCGGCGACGCGCTTGCCGCCGATGAAATGACCGTATTCGACCATCGTTTCTCTCCCTGATTGGCTGACTTGCCCGGTTCGAGGCTGGCTTCATTGTCTGCCTTCGCGCGACGCTTGGCAACGCGAGGGGAATCGCATCCGTTGTGCGGAAAATATAGGACCGGAAGACTCTGTGCATCATTTGTCGCAAATGGTAGCTTGCGGTGCTCCTGGTTTGCGCGGGGCTCGGCGAACCAGTTCCGAGGATGGACGGGAGGCTTCCAACATGAATTGGGATGACGTCCGCGTCTTCCTTGCCGTTGCCCGTTCCGGACAGATACTCGGCGCGTCGCGTCGCCTCGAACTCAACCATGCCACGGTCTCGAGGCGCATCGCGGCGCTGGAACAGGCGCTGAAGGCGAAGCTGTTCCGCCGCCTCACAACCGGCAGCGAGCTCACGCCGGCGGGCGAGAGATTCCTTTCGGTGGCCGAGCGCATGGAAGCCGACATGATCGCGGCGCGGGCCGAGATTACCGGTGAAGGCGACGATATTTCGGGGACGGTGCGGATCGGCGCGCCCGACGGCTTCGGCGTGACCTTCCTGGCGCCGAGGCTCGGCGCGCTGACCGCCCAGCATCGCGACCTGACCATCCAGCTCGTGCCGGTGCCGCGCTCCTTCTCGTTGTCGCGGCGCGAGGCCGACATCGCGATCACCGTCGAGCGGCCGCTCGAAGGCCGGCTGGTCGCGGCCAAGCTGGTCGACTATTCGCTCCGCCTCTACGCCTCCCGCGGTTACGCCGCGGCGCACGGCCTGCCGCGCGACGCGGCCGAACTCGGCCAGCATCGTCTCGTCGGCTATGTGCCCGACCTCGTCATCAGCCCGTCGCTCGACTATGCCGCCGAATTCAGCCCGTCCTGGAATGCCGGGTTCGGCATCTCGTCTGCCCTCGGCCAGGTGGAGGCGGTGCGCTCGGGCGCGGGCATCGGCATCCTGCACGCCTTCATCGCCCGCATGCATGACGAGCTGGTGCCGGTGTCGGCGATACCGCCCATACGCCGGGCCTACTGGCTGGTCTATCACGAGAGCGTGCGACCGATGCGCCGCGTCCAGCTTGTCGCGGCCTTTATCGGCAAGGCGGTGGAGCGCGAAAGGGCGCTGTTCATATGACGGCCTCGCTGCAATCGCTGCGCCGGCCCTATGCCGAACTGCTGCGCCAGGCGAAGCGCAGCACGCGAAGGGCCGACGAGGCCGAGGACCTGCTGCAGACAATCCTGCTCGCGGCCTTGGAAGCGGGGCGCACGGACCTCTCCGACATCGGGAACCGGCGCTGGCTCGAAGGGGCCCTGCGCAAGCGCGCCGCCTTCGATGCCCGTTCGGCGATCAGGCGCCGGCGACGTGAAACGCTTTGCGCGCCGGCAGCAACTGTCGAGCCGGCCGAGCGGGACGTCCTGCCGACACGCTTCGTGACGCAGCTTCCTGCGGCACTGCGTACCACCGCGCTGCTCGCGCTGACCGGCCACAACAGGCAGGAGATCGCTTGGCTCCAGAACCTCTCGGACCCGGCCCTGCGGCAACGCATCGCCGACATCAAGCGGCGCTGGCGCGCCGCCGGCGGTCATCGCTTCGAGGAGATCCCCGGCCTCGCCGGGGCGCTGGCTTTCGGCCGAATCCGGCGATCCCTGCTCAAGCTGGTGCGCCGCGAAGGGGCCTTCCTCGCCAGCCATGATCCCGACGGGCATATTTTTGTCATCGGCCGCTCACGAAATCCGATCCGACGGCAACAGGAGTAATGTTCAACCGCCAACAAGGAGTAGGCACATGTTCGGCAAGAGCCGCATCGGCACCATCTGCTACTATGTCTCCGACATCGACAGGACCGAAGCCTTCTATCGCGACGTGCTCGGCCTGGAGGTCCAGCGCATGGAGGATGACGGCGAAGGCAATAGCTGGCTGATCGCCAGGACCGCCAACGACGTCGACCTGATCTTCTTCAAGATGGAATCGCGGCCCGGCAATTCGCCGATCGTGGTCTTCGACCTGCCCGACGGCGGCATCGACGATGTCGTCGCAGGCCTTGCCGCCAAGGGTGCCACCATCGTCACCCCGGTGAGCCACGCTCCCGGGGGATGGTCGTCCGAGATCGCCGATCCCGATGGCCATACCATCTCGATGTATCAGACGGTCGAGGCTCCGCGCTCGCTGAAGTAGTCTGGACGCCGCATGAACTTCGCAGGCTGGCGCCTGATGCCGGCCTCTTCCGGGGTGCGTCCCGCCCTCGCCGGGTATGCGCTTTCCCGGCGACGCCTTGCGGGCTCGCACCTCAGGATGAGGACCCGTGGTGCCATATCCTCGTCCGACCTCGGTGCTTCCCGGTTGTGCGGCCCCGGCGCCACAGGGCCTCACCCTGGGGTGCAGGCCCGCTGGGAACTGACTGTTGGCGGACCTACCTTCGCGGGCGAGCCTCGAAGGGACGCATCCGAGATGATGCCGGCATCACTGGCGGCGCCAACCTGCGATCGTCTCCTACGCGCTCACCGGCGGGCGGCGGTCTTTCCACGGCATCTGCTGCTCGAGCTGCACGGATGCCGCCAGCACTGTCGCTTCGTCGCCGTAGCGGCCGACCATCTGCACGCCGACCGGGATGCCGTCCGCCGTCCAGTGCAGCGGCAGCGATATGGCGGGCTGGCCAGAGATGTTGAAGGGGAAGGCGAAGACGGAGTCTGTCCATTTCGCATTGTAGCGGTCGAGATCGGTTTCCGACATGTCGTAGTAGCCGACCGGGCGCGGCAGCTGCGTGAGCGTCGGCGTGACGAACAGATCGTATGGCGCGAGGTCGCCGGCGATGGCGCGGCTCAACTGACGGATCTGCTCGACATCGGCGATGTGGGCGATGCCGCCGGTTGCGCGGCCGCGCTCGATGATCGCCCAGGTCACCGGCTCGACGTCGTTCTTCGTGACCGGCCGCCCGACGAACTGCTCGGACGCGGCGAACATCGCTGCGGTCTGGACACAGGTCATGTCGGTATAGGTCTTCCAGGCCGCATTGGTATCGAGCGCCATGTCGTGCTCCTCGACCTCATGGCCGAGCGCCTCGAGCGCCTTCGCCGCGGCGAGCACGGCGGCCTTGGGCTCGGTGCCGACCGGCGTGCCGTTGGGCGGGGTGACCGTGTAGCCGATGCGCAGCTTCTTCGGCGCCTTGGCCGAGAGGGAAATCCAGCTCTCACCAGGTGTCGGCGGTGTGTAGGGGTCGCCCGGCAGGGCGCCCGCCAATGCATCGAGATAGGCGGCGGTGTCGCGCACTGTGCGCGAGCAGCACAGGAAATAGGCGCCGCCGTACCAGAAGTCGCCGAAAGGGGCGAGCGTGACCCGTCCGCGCGAGGGCTTCAGCCCGACGACGCCGCAGCACGATGCCGGGATGCGGATGGACCCCGCACCGTCGCTCGCCTCACCGATCGGCACCATCCGCGCGGCGACCGCCGCCGCCGTGCCGCCGCTCGACCCGCCGGCAGTGATGTCGGCCTTCCAGGGGTTGCGTGTCGCCCCATAGAGCTTCGGCTCGGTGGAGATCGACCAGCCGTTCTCCGGCGCGTTCGATTTGCCGACCAGATTGAGGCCGGCCGCCTTCATGCGCCGCACGGCCTCGGTGTCGAAGGTCGCGACGAAGTCCTTGAAATAGACCGAGGCGTTGGTGTTGGGCGCGCCTGTCCAGGACGACGCCAGTTCCTTCAGCAGGAAGGGCACTCCGGCCAGAGGAGCGTCGCGGTCGATCGTGGCGGCCGCGGCGCGCCCCATGTCGTAGAGGCGGTGGATGACCGCGTTGAGGCTGGGGTTCAGCCGGTCGATCAGTGTGGCGGCGGCCTCGACGAGTTCGGCCGGCGAAACCTCCTTGCGCCTCACGAGGCCGGCAAGGCCGAGCGCATCGGACTCGGCATAGGTCTTCAGCAAGCTGTCGGTGACGGTGGCCATGGTCTTCTCTCCTCCTGCCGCATTGCTCCGAAAATCGTTCCCGATCTTCGCAGAGCACGATGCGTCGACCCAAAATGTCAGAGCGCTTGTCGCGCGTCCCTATCGATGCGTTCCAGCAGCGGTCGTGCCTGAGGCACGGCCTGACGCTTCCTCCCGCCTTGCCGTTCGTGAACGGAACTGATCACACCCGGCCGCAACCGCGCTGATGCAGCCGGGGGCTTGTGTCAGGCCAGATCGATGGCGCGCCGCTCTTCGATGCTTTGCTCGGCGGCGAGCACGATGCGCAGGCTGTTCACCGCGGCATCCATCGATTCCGACAGATCGAGGTCCTCGCGGATGGCGCGCAGGAAGAATTGCTGCTCGCGATCGCACAGCTCCTGGTGGCCGGGCTCGTCCTCCATGCTGAAGATCTCGTCCGGCTTGGCGAAGTTCTTGTCCGCATCGACCTTGGCGTGGTGGATCTTGATGGCATCGGTCTTGGTGTGGCGGTCGATGTCGGCCGAGTCGGACACTTCGTCCGCGTCCTTGGCAGCACTTTCCGACTGGCCGGCGACGATCGAGACCGCGCCCTCGGGGCCGACCACATCCTTCACGAAATAGGCGATCTCGCTCATCATCGGGCCCCATCCGGCCTCGTACCAGCCGACCGATCCGTCGTCGAAGGTGACGTGCAGATGGCCGTAATTCTGCTTGGCTGCCTCGGGCCAGAGCTTCGCGCCGATGCCGTGCACCCGCACGGGCCTGGCCCCCGTCAGCTGGCACATGACGTCGACATAGTGGACGCCGCAATCGACGATGGGGATCAGCGAATCGATCAGGTTCTTGTGCCAGTGCCAGGCCGGGCCGCTGCTCTGCTGGTTGAGGTTGAGGCGCATCACCAGCGGCTTGCCAAGCGTCTTGCCCATTTCGATGAACTTTATCCAGGACGGGTGGACGCGCAGGATATAGCCGAGCACCAGTTTGCAGTTCCTGGCGCGCGCAGCCGCGACCACCTTCTCGGCATCCTCGATGTTGGTGGCGAGCGGCTTTTCCATGAAGACATGGCAGCCGGCGTCGATCGCCTTCAGCGCATATTCGGCATGGGTGTTGGGCCAGCTGTTGATGGAGACGGCGTCGGGTCTGGCCTCCTTCAAGGCCTCGTCGAAATCCTCATAGAGCGGATAGCCGGAAAGCTCCGCCGGGATCTTCTTGCTCTTGATGGAGCGGCTCATCAAGCCGACGATCTCGAACCCGTCGAGCCGGTGATAGGCGCTGGCGTGCGAGGCCCCCATATTGCCGAGGCCGACCACGAGGACTTTTACCTTGTCGGACAATCTTTCCTCCTGATTGCTGCAATCGCAGTCACGACAACGTCAGGCCGGCCCAACGTCGCCTCTTTCATGTGGCGGATGCGCGCGGCGCCGGTCGCTGCGGCTATCGGCCGGGCGGACGGCAAGGGCCGTCCGCCCGAGATGCATTCCTGCCTCAGACGGCGTCGTCGAACATATGCGCCTTGATGTTCTCGACATCGAGCGCGGTGAAGCCTTCCGAGAGCTGGTAGCCGTCGGCGTCGGCCTTCACCTTGGCCTTGTCGAAGTCGTTGGCCGGCGCGATCAGATCGTTGGTGCAGACATCCTCGGCCTTCACCGGGTTGGTGATCTGGCCGATTTTGTGGATCTCGTCGAAGAAGCCCTGCCAGCTCGCCATGTCGTGCCAGCCCCAACCGCTGCGCTTGTCCATGTCGCCGCGGAAGACGTTGATCTGCTGCAGTATGGACGTGGTGCCGAGCTGCGGTCCGAGATTCTTGGCGAGCGTGGGGAACTGCTCGAACACGGCTTCGACCGCGGCGCGCGGGTTCTGATAGCCGAATTCGAGGCCCATGGCCCAGCCGCGCAGATATTTCTCGAGAAAGGCCTTGCGGTCCGGATCTTCGAGGTCGGCGGTCCGCACGACGAAGGTGTTGGCCGGCAGCCTCGATTTCTGCACGCCGAGCCAGTAGTCGAATTTGAGGCCGGTCGCGATCCATTCGGCGCGCAGCCCCTCCCAGGACAAAGCGGCATCGCCCTGGCCGCCGGCAAGCGCGGTGCCCCAGGTCGGCCAGCCGGCCTCGACATATTTCACCTTCTTGATATCGACGCCCTGGGAGGCGAGCAGCGGATCTGTGATCGATTGCCAGGCGGCGGAGCCGAGCAGCACCGTCTTGCCCTCCAGCGCCTTCAGGTCGCTCGAGCCCTCACCCTTGCGGAAGGCGAAGCTGAAGGTGTCGCGTGCGCCCATGTGGAACACCGACGTCAGCTTCATGCCGTTCTGGATGGCGAAGGAGAACACGCCGGGCGACGGGAAGCCCATGTCGGCCTGGCCGACATCGACGAATTTCACCGTAGCGGTGCCGTCCGAGGGGCCGGGCTGCATGTCGGTATTGAGGTCGCCGAAATAGCCCATCTTCCTGGCAGCCCAATAGGGATAGTCGTCAAGCACTTCCAGCGTGCCGCGCGGCGAGATCCAGGTGAACTTCTCATAGGTCGCGGCCTGCGCCCGGGAAAGATAACCCGAGGCGCCGAGCGCGGTCGCGGTTACCAGGCCTCCGCCGGTGACCTGCAGGAAATAGCGGCGGTTCATTCCGGCTGTCAGGCCGGCCTTGATGGAGCTTTCGTTCATGGCATTCCCCTTCTTGTTGACGGATGTCGCGCCCCGGCGTGCAATTCACTCCGCTCTCGCGCCAGCCTCCCGGAGGCGCATCCTGCTGGTCACGCCTCCCAGCTCGCCCACTTCTTCCCGATGAGGAAGAAAAGCACATAGATCAGGATGCCGAGGATCGAGAGGATCAGCACCACGGCGAAGAACTGCGGCATCTGGATCATCGACGAATAGGTGGTGAGCCGGTTGCCGAGGCCGAAGCCGCCGCCGACCATCTCCGCGCCCACCGCCGTCAGCAGCCCGAAGATCGCGCCGATCATCAGGCCGACGAGGATCATCGGCAGCGCCATCGGGGCCCTGATCTTCCAGAAGATCTGCAGCGTGCTGGCGCCATAGGAGCGGGCGAGCGCGATCTTGGCGCTGTCGACCCGGCGGAAACCGGTGGCGGCGTTGATCATCACCATCGGCCCCGCGGCGAGCGCGACGGCGATGATGCGCGGCGTGTAGCCGAAGCCGAAGCGCAGGATGAGCAGCGGCACAAGCGCCAGCATCGGCGTCGTCACCAGCAGCAAAATATAAGGCGCGACGATCTTCTCCACGAAGGGGAACTGCGTCACGACCGCCGCCAGCACCAGCCCGACCAGCGCGCCGATCGCGAAACCCGACAGGAGCTCGACCAGCGTGTGGCCGAGATGGGGAAGGATCAGCGGAAACTCGGTGACCAGGGCCTGGGCGATCAAGCTCGGCGGCGGCATGATATATTGCGGCACTTCGAGGAAGCGCAGCGCGAATTCGAGACCGCCGATCACCACCACCGCGACGGCCAGGATCGCGGCGATCTCGCGACCCGAGTTGACACCCGGTCCGCTGGAGAAGGCGGAAAGATTGGTGAGGCTGACATCCTGGCCGTCGCCCGCCTTGGCCTTGTGGAACTCCGGTATCGCGTCGCTGCTCATCGCCTGGAATTCCTCAATTCACCGTCTCGGCATTGCCACGCTGGCGCGCCCCGGCGGGGCTCGTGCGCCCGCCGACGATGTCCATCTTGATCGCGTTTGTGAGGTCGAAGACCTCCTTGGTCGCCATGATCTCCATCGAGCGCGGCCTTGGGAAAGGCACCTTGTATTCCTTGGCCACGCGTCCCGGCCGTGGCGAAAGCACCACGACCCGGTCGGAGAGGAAGATCGCCTCCTCGATGCTGTGTGTGATGAAGACGATCGTTGTTGGCCGGTCGAGCCAGATCTCTTCCACCAGCCGGTTCATCTCGTCGCGGGTGAAGCTATCCAGCGCTCCGAACGGCTCGTCCATCAAGAGGACGGAAGGCTTGAGCGACAAAGCGCGCACGATCGCGGCGCGCTGCTGCATGCCGCCGGAGAGCTCGCGCGGGAACCTGCCGCCGAAGCCGTCGAGGCCGACCCGTTCGAGGAGATGGGCGATCCAGTCGCGATCGGGCCGGGTGCCCTTGATCTCGAAGGGGAAATTGATGTTGGCGTCGAGGTTGCGCCACGGCAGGAGGTTGGCCTCCTGGAAGACGATACCGATGTCCGGATGCGGGCCGTCGATGCGCTTGCCGTCGAGCGCGATCTCTCCGGCGCTCAGCCCGTGCAGGCCGGACATCGACCAGAGCAGCGTGGTCTTGCCGCAACCGGAGGGGCCGACGATCGACACGATCTCGTTGGCCCGGACATCCAGGCTGCAGCCCTCCAGCGCCGTCAGATCGCCGGAGGCCGTGTGGTAGACCTTGGTCGCCGCACGGACGGCAAGCTTGGAGACTGTTCCATCGCCCGCGTTCATACTCCCCCCTGGAGATTGCGCGATAATCCAGCGGATCGCCCTTCCACCAAAGTCAGTCTGTAACTATCCTACTTTTCTGTCAAGGAGAGACCGGCCAGCCAGGTCGAGCTATCGCACGATGTACCCATCAATCACTTGAAAAATATGTCTTTTTCGATTCTTGAAAATCATGTAGCTTTCCTACATAGTTTGGCCGGCTCATATCTTGAGCGCCGTATTCCCCGGCGTACCGGCAGGCGGGGACGCGGAGGTCCGGACAATGCTAAGGGAATGCGGTGGATCGACCGACGGCAAAGGATGAAGCTTCTTCATGAGCGAGGCTGACGAGGGACGGCGCAGCGCCGAGGACTATGAGACGCCGGGTCATGGCGGGCGCATCCCCGACATCATCTCGCTGGTGAAGGATTCCTATGCGGACCTGCGGCCGGCCGAGCGCCGCGTGGCCGATGTCGTTCTTGACGACGTGAAATTCGCGGTCGACGCCTCCAATGCCGCACTCGCCGAAAAGGCCGGCGTCAGCGAGCCGACCGTCACACGCTTCTGCCGCGCTATCGGATGCGACGGGGTGCGCGACTTCAAGCTCAAGCTCGCGCAGAGTCTCGTCGTCGGGCAGCTCTATCTGAGCAAGCCGCCCACGCCGAGCCCCGACAACGGCATGCCGTTCTGGGGCGCCGTCTTCGGCGAAGCGCGCAGGGCGCTCGACGAGGCGGAGCGGCAGCTCGATCCGGCCGAGCTCGCCGAGGCCGCGGAGCTTATTGCCAAGGCGCGCCAGGTCACCGTGTTCGGCCTCGGCGGATCCTCCTCGGCGCTGGCGCAGGAGACCCAGTACCGGCTGTTCCGCTACGGCGTCACCGTCAGCGCCCACAGCGACCCCTATCTCATGCGCATGACGGCATCGACGCTGAAGCCGAACGACCTGGTCATCGCGATCTCGGCGACGGGGCGCACACGCGAGGTGATCGAGGCGGTCGAACTCGCCAGGCACTATCGCGCCAATGCCATCTGCGTTACGGCGCCCGACACGGACCTTGCGCGCATCTGCGACGTCAGGCTGACGGTCGCCGTTCCCGAATATCCCGATACGCTCAAGCCGACTGCCTCACGCTTCGCCTTCCTGGCTGTCATCGATCTCATGGCGGTCGCCGCCGGCTACAGGCTCGACGCACCGGCCCGCGAGACGCTGCGCCGGATAAAATACACGATCCAGCTCCACCGCGCGGGCAAGGAGATGGAACCGCTCGGGGACTGATGCCGATGGCCGGCGCGGCATCAGCGGGTCGCTCGGCTTCACGCCTGCGGGCGGTCGAGACCGCTGGAACGAAATCTCTGGCCGCGATGCGGCCGTGCGAATAAAGGGGGGGAGACATGTCCGACACCGCACCGACCAGGCAGGCGAGCGCCTGGCTCGCAGCCTTCGCCGCCGCGCTCGATGCGCGCGACACGGCAGCGGCAGCGGATCTCTTCCTCGACGACTGCTACTGGCGCGACCTGCTCGCCTTCACCTGGAACATTCGAACCATGGAAGGCCGGGCGGCCATCATCGAGATGCTGGAGGCGACGCTGGACGGGACACTGCCCTCCGCCTGGAGCCTTTCCCGCGAGGCGACCGTGGAGAACAGCGGCGTCGAGGCGTGGTTCACCTTCGAGACCGCGGTGGCGCGCGGCGAGGGGATTCTCAGGCTTCGCGACGGCAAATGCCGCACGCTGTTCACAGCGATAAGCGAGTTCAAGGGGCATGAGGAAAAGAAGGGCGCCGGGCGGCCGCTCGGCGTCAGGCACGGAGCCGACCGCGGTCGGGAAACCTGGTCGGAGCGCCGTCGCCGCGAGGAGGCCGCGCTCGGCTCGACCGAGCAGCCCTACTGCCTGATCGTCGGCGGCGGCCAGGGCGGCTTGGCGCTCGGCGCAAGGCTGCGGCAGCTCGGCGTGCCGGCCATCATCTTGGAGAAGAATGCCCGCGCCGGCGATTCCTGGCGCAACCGCTATCGTTCGCTCGTGCTGCACGATCCGGTCTGGTACGACCATCTGCCCTATATGCCCTTTCCCGAGCATTGGCCGGTCTTCACGCCCAAGGACAAGATGGGCGACTGGCTGGAAATGTATGCGCGGGTGATGGAGCTCAATTGCTGGACCTCGTCCACCTGCCTTTCCGCCGCCTATGACGATAGCGAGAAGAGCTGGACCGTCGAGGTCGACCGCGCCGGCGAACGCGTGGTGCTGAAGCCGAAACATCTCGTCTTTGCCACTGGGGCCTATGGACCGCCGAGGATGATCGACCTGCCAGGCGCCGACGTTTTCGAGGGCGAGCTCCTGCATTCCAGCCAGTATGCCGACGGGCGGCGTTTCCGCGGCAAAGCCTGTGCCGTCATCGGCGCGGCGAGCTCGGGCCACGACGTCAGCGTCGACCTCTGGGAGAGCGGCGCCGACGTCACCATGATCCAGCGCTCGCCGACGACCGTGGTGAAGTCGGACACGCTGACGGAGCTGGGCTTCGAGATCTATTCCGAGCAGGCGCTCGCCCGCGGCATCGGCACCGACAAGGCTGATATGATGGTCGCCTCGACGCCCTTCGCCTTGCTTCCTGAAAGCCAGAAAGCGCTCTACGACAGGATCAGGGTTCGCGACGCCGACTTCTACGACCGCCTGCGCCAATCCGGCTTCGCTATCGATTTCGGTGACGACGAGACCGGGCTGATGATGAAGGCTTACCGGACGGGATCTGGCTACTATATCGATGTCGGCGCTTCGGAACTGATCATCGCCGGCGAGATTACGGTGCGCAGCGGCGTGGCCGTCGAGCGGCTGACGCCGAAGGGTATCCAGTTCGACGACGGCTCCGAACTCGCGGCCGACGTGATCGTCTCTTGCACGGGCTACCAGTCGATGCACGAGACGGTGGCGGCGATCGTTTCGCGCGAGGTGGCCGACAAGGTCGGGCCGTGCTGGGGCCTCGGCTCGGGCGTGCGCAACGATCCCGGCCCGTGGCTGGGCGAACTGCGCAACATGTGGAAGCCGACGGCGCAGGAGGGGCTCTGGTTCCACGGCGGCAATCTCGCGCTGTCGCGCTTCTATTCGAAATTCGTCGCCCTCCAGCTCAAGGCGCGCATGGAGGGGATTGCTACTCCGGTTTATTGATCGGGGGGCATGAGCGTGGTGCGTCCTTCGAGGCTCGCCCTCGCAGGGGCTGCGTCTCTTGAGGCGACGTGTTGCGGGCTCGCGCCTCAGGATGAGGAAAGTTGGCGCTACCTAAACACGGTGCTTGGGCTCGAAGAGCTGGGTCCTAGACACTGGGATGACGGAGACGCGGGGGATGACGGAGACGCGGGGGATGACGGAGACGCGGGGGATGACGGAGACGCGGGGGATGACGGAGACCCGGGCGATTACTCTCCTCCGGGGACTCCGGTGCAGCGAGCCTCATGCCGGCCCTTCCGAAGGCTGCATCAAGACATCTTCGAGCCTATGCACCGTTCATAGGTAGCGCCGACCTTCCTCATCCTGAGGTGCGAGCCCGCAATATGTCACCACGAAAGGCGCATCCTTTGAGAGGGCGAGCCTCGAAGGACGCACCCCGCCAAGATGCCGGCCCGGTCACCTCTGCCCGCCGCAACCAAAATGATCGCACACCACGTCGATATGCGTGCTGCGGGCCAGCGGCTGGTAACGTTCCGTCTCGGAAGCGTCGCCGGCCGTTTCGTTCGGCCACCAGACGCCGCCGGCGACGATGCCGTCGGACGTCAGCCTCTCCTTGGCCACCAGCTTGGCGCCGCCCGAATCGACGAAGCTGAAGCGGCCCGGCTGCAGCCGCAGCACCGCGACGTCGGCAGGCGCGCCGACCGCGAGCCGGCCGAGTTCCGGCCGGGCGATCACTTCGGCCGGGCGCTGGGTCGCGGCGCGGATGATATCCGTGAAGGGCATGCCGAGCGCCAGCAGCTTCGACATGCACACGAGAATGTCGAAGGCCGGGCCGTCGACGCAGTAGAGATGGACGTCGCTGCTGATGACATCGGGGGCCAGTCCGTCGCGCAGCATCGCCCGCGCCACCTCGAAATCGAACGAACCCATGCCGTGGCCGATGTCGAAGACGACGCCGCGCTCGCGCGCGAGGCGCATGTCGGGGCGCACGGCGCCCGATGCGAAGACCGGCGCATTGGGGAACGGGCGGAAGCAATGGGTGAGGATGTCGCCCCGGCGCAGCCGGGGCAGCACTTCCGAGCGTCCGGGAGGCGGTTCGTCGATATGGGCCATCAGCGGCAGTCCCACCCTGTCGGCCGCCTCGAGCGCGAGGTCGACCGGGGCGATGCCGCTGGTACCGCCGGCGATGCGGCCGGAGCGGACCTTGACGCCGACGACCACGTCCTCATGGGCGCGCACCGCCGCCACCACCTCGCGCGGATCGCACAGCCTCAGGTCGCCGCATTCGCCGACCATGACCGTGCGCGAGAAACCGAAGATGCCGGCGAAGGAGATGTTCATATAGGCCAGAATGCGGACCTTCGACCGTTCCATGACATGGCGGCGGAAGCCGAGGAAGTTGCCGGCGCCCGCGCTGCCTGCGTCGATGAATGTGGTCGTTCCGCTCCTGGCGGCCAGCCGGTCGGCGTCGACGCCGAGCGAGGTGCCGCCCCAATAGACGTGGCTGTGAAGGTCGATGAGCCCCGGCGTCACGACGGCGCCGGAGGCGTCGATCACGCGCGCCGCGCGGTCTGGCGGGATATCGGCATCGATGGCGGCGACGCAGGTGCCGGATATCGCGACGTCGCGCAAGGCGTCGAGGCCGGAAGCGGGGTCGACGACACGCCCGCCCTTCAGGAGGAGTTCATACTGCATGGCCCGGTTTCCTCCCTCATAATGTCGGCGGCAGCTGCGCCGCGTTTCAGGCCCGGAGCGGCTTGTACGCGACCGCCTCGATCTCGATCCTGATGTCGATCATAAGGGGCGCCTCGACGGTCGTGCGCGCCGGCGGGTTGTCTGGAAAGTATCTGGCATAGACGGCGTTGAAGGCGCCGAAGTCGCGCGCGTCCTCCAGGATGACGGTGGTCTTCACGATGTCGTCCATCGTGCAGCCGGCGAGCGACAGCGTGGCCGCGACATTGTCGAGCACCTGTTCGGTCTGCTCGATGATGCCGCCTTTCACCACGACCCCGTTGCCATCGACAGGAACCTGGCCGGAGACATAGACGAAATCGCCTGCCCTCACCGCCGGCGACAGCGGCACGTGGGAGGTTCCGAAACACTGCCTGGGCACGGTCTGCCTCCTCTCGAACACTCGATCCTGTGTCGTGGGGCGTATCGCCGGAAACCGCCGAGGCCGGCATCGTCTTCGACGCCGATCCCCACGGTCCCCTCTCTTGGCTGGAGCCCCTTGCGCCTTTCCCTTGCCGGCAATCTATGTCAGTTCGAGGCGCCCGTCATGGTGCATTGTTGGAAAGCAACAAATTTTTGATCGCCATGTTGCTTTATTACACGGCCACCAGCATCCTGTATCGGCGGCGATCCGGCGGCGCAGCAGGGGAGGAACGGGCATGATCGATTTCGGCGGGCATAGCGTGATCGTCACCGGTGCCGGCGGCGGAGTGGGAAGCGCGCTCGTCAAGGTGCTGGCAGATTGCGGAGCGCGTGTGGTGGCCTGTGATCGGAAAGGCGTGGACCTCTCGGCCGACGGCATCGCCGAGGCCAGCCACTTCGACCTTCTCGACGACGCCGCCGTCGCCGATTTCGCCGCGCGGACCCTCAGCGCGGGCGTGCCCGCCGCCGTGATTTCCAATGCCGGCTGGACGCGCGCCGAGACGCTGGCCGCCGTGACGCCGGAGGCGCTCGATCGCGAGGTCGACCTGAATTTCCGAAGCGCGGCGCTCCTGTCGCAGGCCTTCCTGCCCGCCATGCGCAACCAGCCGTCGGGCGCTGCCTTCGTCTTCGTGACGTCGGTCAATGCGATGTTCCATTGCGGCAACCCCGCCTATTCCGCGGCGAAGGCCGCGTTGACCGCCTGGATGCGGGCGATCGCGACTGAGGAAGGACGCAACGGCATCAGGGCCAATGCCGTGGTTCCCGGCTCGATCCGGACCGGCGCCTGGGACCATCGCATCGCCCGGAAGCCGGAGATCCTCGGCGTCGTCAGCGGTCTCTATCCGCTCGGCCGGCTGGTGGAGCCGGCGGAGGTCGCGAGGGCGGCGGCGTTCCTCGCTTCGCCTGCGGCAAGCGGGATCACCGGCGCTGCGCTTACCGTCGATGCCGGGCTGACGGCAGGCAATCTTCCGTTCCTGGAGCAGATTTCCTGAACACGCGGCACTCCAGGGTGTCGTCCAAATAGCCAAATCGCTTCGACCAGAATTGGCGAGGGGATGGCGGTGCGGCCGCACCCGGGTTGCCCCTCACTGTCCTGCCGGACATCTCTCCCCGCAAGCGGGGAGAGAGAGGCTTGTTCCCCGGATTTGGCCAATCGGAAACCTCAGCCATCGGAGAAGGCGCGGACCCGATCCGCTCTCTCCCCGGCTGCGGAGGTGAGCAGCCGGGACGCTGCGAAGCGGCGGGGACCCGGCCGGGCGTCCGGCAGAACGGTGAGGGCGACACAGGGCGAAGCGGTCATTTTCCAATGCCCGCTAACCGTATCGCGACATGGCCAGGGCGCGGACATCGATATCGGGCGCCTTGCCCGACATGATGTCGGCGATGACGCGGCCCGAGCCGCAGGCCATGGTCCAGCCCAGCGTTCCGTGCCCGGTGTTGAGATAGAGATTGGCGTATCTTGTGCCGCCGATGATCGGCGGGCCATCCGGCGTCATCGGCCGCAAGCCGCACCAGAACGAGGCTTTCGACAGGTCGGCGCCGCGCGGGAAGAGGTCGCCGACGGAATAGGTGAGAGTGTCGCGCCGCGCGTCGTGGAGCCTGAGGTCGTAGCCGGAGACCTCCGCGGTGCCGCCGGCCCGGATGCGGGTGCCGAGCCGGGTGATCGCGACCTTGTAGGTCTCGTCCATGACGGTCGAGACCGGCGCGGCCTCGGCGTCCGATATCGGCGCGGTGATGGAATAGCCCTTCACGGGATAGACGGGGATCGACAGCCCGAGCGGCCGGAGCATGACAGGCGAATAGCTGCCCAGCGCCACCAGGTAGGCGTCGGCGGCGAGCGGTCCCGCGCTGCTCTTCACGCCCGTTATGCGCGCGCCGTCCGCCTCGATCCGCTCGATCGTCGTGTCGTAGAGAAAGGTGACGCCCCGGCCGGCGGCACGGGCCGCCAGACGCTCTGTGAACATGCGGCAGTCGCCGGTCTCGTCTTCGGGCAGGCGCAGGCCGCCGACGAACTTTTCCTTGACGCCGGCGAGCGCCGGCTCCGCGGCGATGCAGCCGGCCGGGTCGAGAAGCTCGAAGGGTACGCCGAACTTCTTCAGCACCTCGATGTCGCCGACCGTGCCGTCGAACTGCGCCTGCGTGCGGAAGAGTTGCAGCGTGCCCTGGCTCCGCTCGTCATAGCTTATGCAAGTGGCGGCGCGCAGCTCGCGCAGCCGGTCGCGGCTGTATTCGGCGATCGGCACCATGCGCGCCTTGTTGACGGCGTAGCGGGCGGCCGTGCAATTCCCCAGCATCTTGAGCAGCCAGATCCACATATGGGGATCCCCGCGCGGCCTCACGACGAGCGGCCCGTGCCGCATCAACAGCCATTTGATCGCCTTCACCGGGATGCCCGGCCCGGCCCATGGCGAGGAGTAACCCGGCGATACCTCGCCGGCATTGGCAAAGCTCGTCTCAAGTCCAGCTCCCTTCTGCCGGTCGACGACGGTCACCTCATGGCCCGCCTCGGCCAGGTAATGTGCGCTGGTCGTTCCGATTACGCCGCTGCCGAGAACCAGGATCTTCATGGGTCGTCCCCCGGATGCGTGGTGTCAGTCGTCCAGATAGCGGCGGTGGAAGCGGTGGCCGAGGCCGGTCAGGATCTCGTAGCCGATGGTTCCGGCGAGCCGAGCCGCATCGTCGACCGCCTGGTGCTCGCCGATCAGTTCGACCAGGTCGCCGGCAGCGAGTGCGCCTGATGGCAAGGCCGAGATGTCGAGGATGATGCTGTCCATCGAGACGCGGCCGGCGAAGGGCAGGCGGACGCCTTTGTAAAACGCGCCGGCCGCCGCGTGGCGGGGCCAGCCGTCGGCATAGCCGAGCGAGATCGTGGCCGCGCGCATTGGGCCCTCGGTCCTGTGGATATGGCCGTAGCCGACGCCGGTTCCACCGGGCAGTTCCCGCGTCTGGATCACCCTGGCCGCGAGCCGGACTACCGGTCGCATCGGGTTCGGCTTGCCCGGGGTCGGATTGATGCCGTAAAGCGCGGCGCCCGGCCGGGCAAGATCGAAATGATAGGCCGTCCCGAGGAAGATCGCCGAGGAATTGGCGAGCGACCAGGGTGCGGTGGGAAACATCGCCGCCAGCCGCTCGAAAGTGAGCCTCTGCGCCTCGTTGGCCGGGCTGGCCGGCTCGTCGGCGCAGGCGAGATGGCTCATCACCAGTCTGAGCTCGATGCCATCAAGCGTGCCGGGATCGCTGGACGCGACGTTAACCTCGCGGGGCGACATGCCCAGCCTGGCCATGCCGCTGTCGATCTGCAGCGCCGCGGGCAGCTTTGTCCCACGTCGCGCCGCCAGACGACGCCAGGCGGTGAGCTGTTCCAGGCTGTTGACGACCGGCGCGAGATTACGGGCGGCGCAATCGGGCTCGGCGCCGGGCGGTAGTCCGTTGAGGACGTAGATGTCGGGCCCGGCACCGAGGAACCCGCGTAGAACGAGGCCTTCCTCGACATGCGCGACGAAGAAGGTCCGGCAGCCTTCCCGCGCAAGCGCGGGGGCGACTTCGGCCGCGCCGAGCCCGTAGGCGTCGGCTTTGACGACACCGGCGCATCGCGTCGCGCCGCCCACCCTGGCTGCGAGCCGACGATAGTTTTCCCTGATCGCGCCGAGGTCGATGGTGAGGATCGCTCCGGCATTGGCCGCGCCTGTCCGCGTCGCGGGCGTGCCGCCCGCGCCCGTTCCGGAGCTCTCGGTGCTTTCGGTCGCAGCGTCGGAAAACGTCTTCAGCTCAGCCGTCCCTCGATTGGCCCATTGGTAGCCCCGTGCGTCGACGCGCGCAATGGCGAGGGACGACCTAGACCCCCTCGCGTCCATCGGGACGCGCAGCGGCGAAAATCCGACGCCTGCTACCCGACCTGGAATGCCCGCTCCGACCCGTTGCCGTCATTGGCGTCGACCATGACAAATGGCTCGGTCGAGGCCATTGCCGTCTTGCGACATGCCATGAATGACATCCTGCATTTGGCAAGCGCTTGACTTTGACCCCGCGTCAAGCCCGCATGAAACAATCCGAAGCAAGATTTGCGAGGATGTTGCCATGTTCAGGATCGGCGAATTTGCCCAGATCGCGCAGGTGTCCACCCGCCAGTTGCGGTTCTACGACCAGTTGGAGTTGCTGCGCCCCGAACACACCGACCAGCAAAGCGGCTACCGCTATTATGCGATCCGCCAGTTGCCGCGGCTCAACGCAATCCTTGCGCTGAAGGATCTTGGCTTGACGCTCGAACAGATCGGCTCGCTGCTCGAGGAGGCCGTTTCGCCCGAAGCGCTACGCGGGATGCTGCTGCTCAAGAAGACGGAAACCGAACAGGCGATCCAGGTTGAGAAACAAAGGCTGCGGCATATCGAGAGCCGCATCGCCCAGATCGACCGGCAAGGCGGCTCGGCCGGCTACGATGTCGTAGCCAAATCGCTGCCGTCCCAGCCGATCCTCGCCACGCATCATAGCGTCGCCGGTTTCGAGGAGGCCGGCCCGCTGGTGGCCGCGGTGGCGGCGGCGGGCCAGGCCGGGCTGCGCCCCTCCAGCCGGGGCAATCTGGTAGTACTGGCGCGCAACGACCCGGATTCCGACCGGCTGGATCTCACCATAGGCTACCTGCTGCCACGTGCCCGCGAGCGCGGACTGACCGTCGACGGGTTCACCTTCTCGCCTCAGAACCTGCCGGCGATCAAGACCGCGGCGACCGTGGTGCGCCAGGGCACGAACCCGGAAAGCCATGCCGCATTCGGCGCCATCGGTACCTGGATCGAAGCCAATGGCTATTCGATTACCGGCCCAAGCCGCGAAATCTTCCTGGAACCGGTGCTCGAACCGCCGGGCTTCGAAAAGGCGCTGGTAGAAATCCAGTTCCCGGTCGCCGCCACCGCCTGAACCCGCAATCCGCTTTTTGCCGAACACCCGCGTCTGCCGCCGGGACGCGCGCGGGCGGCCATGTACATCTTCCCGACACGAAAGGACCAAGCCATGAAACTCTACGGCGTTCCACTTTCCGTACATACCCGCAAGGTCCAATTGGCCCTGCGCGCCAAGGGAATCGACCACGACCTCAATGTGGTCATTCCGATCATGCCGGACACCCTGCCCGAAAACTGGGCCCGGCTCAGCCCGACCGGTCTCATCCCCGTGATCGAGGACGGCGATTTCACCCTGCCCGACAGCGGCGCGATCATTCAGTATCTGGATGCGAAATACTCCGAGACGCCCGTTACCCCGGCCGACCCTCGATTGCGCGGCCGCGCCATATGGTTCGAGGCCTATATGGGCGCCTTCTTCCGCGATGTGATGCACCCGCTCTTTCACCAGCGCGTGGTTGCGCCCATGCGGGGCGGAACACCGGACACTGCCGTGACGGACAACGCGCTGTCCAACGTCGCGCCCCGCTACTTCCAGTATCTGGAAGGCGAGATCAGCGGCAGGTGGCTGGTCGGGGAAACAGCAACCATCGCCGACATTTCCGTCGGCGCGAACCTGGTGCTGTTTCACTATCTGGGCGAATCCATATCCGCCGGTCGTTATCCGGCACTGTCGGGCTATTTCAGGCAGCTCCTGACAACCCCTGCATTTGTCGAGCAGTTGGAGGCCGAGGCCCCCTTCACCGAGCGGATGGGATTTTCCCAGGCCGGTCTTGCCGCGTAAGGCCATCAGGGCCGGGCGTTCGCGCCCGGCCGACTTTCGCAATCCCAACGGGCGATAGACCGCGTAGCGGTGAGAGTGGTGAAGCCACCGAAATCGCGCCCATTGCTCAACACCGATGTCAGGAACGTCCGCATCGCAGCTACTCGGCCTGATCGCAGCGGGCGACGGCCCTCCACCCTGGAGCGGGCCTACGCCTTCAGTGCAAGACGTCAGAGTTGGACCGCCAAGCAGGCTTGCGTGGCTCGCCCACGCTTCACCTGCTCAGTCTTCTCTTGTCGGAACCCCGTGGGATACTTTGCCGAAACCTGCCGGCCGCGGCCTGCCAGGAACGATCATTCACAGGAGACAGGAATGCTGAGACATCTGACCCCCGCCGGGCTGCGCGCCCCATTCGCCCGCTACAGCCATGGCGTCGCTGTCGCCGCCGGCAGCCGCCTGCTGTTCTGCTCGGGGCAGCTCGGCATATCGGCCGACGACGTCGTTCCCGACGATGCCGGCGCCCAGGCCGAGCTTTGCTTCGCCAGCATTGCGCGCATACTGGAGGAGGACGGCATGTCGCTCGCCGACGTCGTGCGCATCAATGCCTTCGTCACCGATCGCGCTTGCATGAAGCCCTATATGGAGGTGCGGGACAGGCTGTTCGCCGAACCGGCGCCCGCCTCGACGCTCATGATCGTGTCGGGCTTCACGCGCCCCGAGTTCAAGGTGGAGGTCGAGGTCATCGCCGCGAAGGCGTGACAACCTTCAGCTCGTCCGGTCGATATCCCGGCGCAGCACGATCAGCGTCGTCAGGTCCTCCACACCCGGATGGCTGGCGATGGCGTCGCGCAGCGTGTTCAGCCGGTCGATCGACGACACCTCGACCTCCACGACGAGGTCGAGCTGGCCGCTCACCGACGAGACCCGCCGGACTTCCGCATGTCGGGCGAGTTGGTCGAGAATGCCGATCGAGGGCGTGCGCACCAGCGTGACCAGCAAGAGGGCGGCGACGAGGCCCTCGTCCATCTGGCCGATATCGGCGCGGTAGCCACGGATAACGCCGCTCTTTTCCAACTGCGCCACGCGCTCGGTGGTCGCGCTGCGCGAAAGCCCGATGCGCGCGGCAAGCGCCTTCAGCGGAATGCGCGCCTCCTTCGACAATATGGCGAGGATGTCGCGGTCCTTGGCGTCCAGTTCCCGCATGAAGGATGCCTTTTCGTTTTCCGATAATATGCCGGTTCTGCCAGCCACAATGCCTGACGAACCGGCATTATGCCGGATGCCCGATTTTACAACCCGTGCCAAGTTTGCGTAAGACAACAAATGCGGACGCCGATGACCGACGTTACCCACCCCGCGCCCTCCTTCTCGACCGACGAGGCCCAGGCCCTGGCCCTGCGGCATTTCGGTCTGGACGGCATGGCGAGCCCGCTCGACAGCGAGCGCGACCAGAATTTCCGCCTGGCCGTCGGCGACGAGGCCTGGATCCTGAAGATCGTGAACGCCAGCGAGCCCGATGTCGAAAGCGCGTTCCAGACGGCCTTGCTCGACCATCTCGCCCGCACCGCGCCCGGCCTCGCCGCGCCGCGTCTGAGGAAGACGCTCGGCGGTGCCGTGCTCGGCGAAGTCGCCGGCCCGTCGGGCGCGCGTCATGCCTTGCGCCTCGTTTCCTGGCTGCCCGGACAACCGCTGGCAGAAACAACACGGGGACCGGCACTTTTCGAGAGCCTCGGCGCCATGCTCGGCCGGCTCGACCGCGCCCTGCAGGGCTTCATCCATCCGGGCGCTCTGCGCAGCTTCGACTGGGACATAAGGCGGGCGGGCGATTCACGCTCTCGCCTCCATTTCATCCGCGACGAAGCCGATCGCGCCCTGCTCGTCCGCTTCCTCGATCGTTTCGACACGACCGTGGCGCCGCGCCTGCCCGGGCTGCGCGCCCAGGTCATCCACAACGATGCCAATGACTGGAATGTGCTGGTCGATCCGGACCGGCCGGACCGTGTGTCCGGGCTGATCGATTTCGGCGATGCGCTGCACGCCCCTCTGATCGCCGAAGTGGCGGTTGCGGCGGCCTATGCCATGCTCGACGTCGAGGATCCGATCGGCGCCGCCGCGCGGCTCGCCGCCGGTTTCCATGCGGAGTATCCGCTGCAGGAGGAAGAACTCGACTTGCTCTTCGACCTCGTCGCCATGCGGCTGGTGATCAGCGTCACCATGTCGGCTGCCCGTGGCGATAGGACCACCGACAACCCCTATCTCGCTGTCAGCGAGGCGCCGGCCTGGCGGCTGCTTCGGCGCCTGGACGCGATGAAGCCCGGTTTCGCCACTGCGATCCTGCGCCATGCCTGCGGCTTCGACGCCGCCCCCGGCGCCAAGGTGATCATCCGCTGGATCGCCGAGAACCGCCGCGGTTTCGCGCCTGTACTCGATAAGCACCCCGCGACGCTCGCCAAGGCGCTCGTGCCCTATGGCGATCCCGACCATCCGATGACGGTGGCGTCCGCCGCCGAGCGGCCTCAGGAAGCCGGCGCGTGGTGGGACGCCTATTGCACCGGGAACGGCATAACGCTGGGCATCGGACCCTGGGGAGAGGCGCGCAGCGTCTATACCAGCGACATCTTCCGCTCGCGTTTCATCGAGGGGACGCGCCGCGACCGCCATCTCGGCCTGGACCTGTTCATGCCTGAAGGCACCCGGGTCTGCACGCCGCTCGAAGCAAAGGTGAAAAGCGTCGAGATCGAGAAAGACCCGCTGGGTTATGGCTGCATGGTGGCGCTCGACCATGCGCCCGAAGGCTGCCCGCCCTTCACCACGCTCTGGGGCCATCTCGCCCATGAGACGATATCCAGGCTGAAGCCGGGCGACCGGCTGGAGGCCGGCGCGTTGGTCGGCGAGATGGGCCCGCCGGCCGAGAATGGCGGCTGGGCGCCGCATCTCCATTTCCAGATCTCGACCGATCCGGGGTTTGCCGCGCGCGACATTCTCGGCGTCGGCGAGGCGCGCTACCTTGACGTCTGGCGGGAGTTGTTCCCCGACGCCGCCGACCTCGCCGGCATCCCGGGTGAGGCCTTCAAGCAGACCGGCAGGACACGCACGGAAATCGTCGAGGCGCGCAGGGCGACGCTCTTGCCCAATCTCTCGATCTCCTATTCCGAGCCGATCAAATTCGTGCGTGGCGAAGGCGTATGGCTGATCGACGAACGCGGCCGTGCCTATCTCGACTGCTTCAACAATGTCTGCCATCTCGGCCATGCCCACCCCGACGTCGCCGAGGCGATCGCCCTCCAGGCGCGCAAGCTCAACACCAACACGCGCTATCTGCACGACGCCATCGTCACCTATGCCGAGCGGCTGACGGCGACCTTGCCTGATGGACTGACCGTCGCCTCCTTCGCCTGCTCCGGCAGCGAGGCGAACAGCCTGGCGCTGCGCATGGCGCGCACCGCGACCGGCCGCGACGAGGCGATCGTTCTCGACTGGGCCTATCACGGCACCACGCAGGAACTGATCGACCTCAGCCCCTATAAATACAAACGCAAGGGCGGCAAGGGACGGAAGCCCAATGTGTTCGAGGCGACAATCCCCGACGCCTATCGCGCGCCGCGGGAATGGCCCGCCGGAGAGATCGCGAAACGCTTCGCCGAAAGCGTGGCCGAAAAGATCGCCGAGATGGCAGCGCAAGGCCGCGCGCCCGGATTCTTCATCGCCGAATCGATCCCCAGCGTCGCTGGCCAGGTGTTCCTGCCGGAGGGTTATCTCCAGGAAGTTTATGCCATGGTGCGCGCCGCCGGCGGCGTGTGCATCGCCGACGAGGTGCAGGTCGGCTTCGGCCGCGTCGGCAGCCACTGGTGGGCTTTCGAGACGCAGGGCGTCGCGCCTGATATCGTCACCATGGGCAAGCCGATCGGCAACGGCCATCCGATGGCGGCGGTGGTGACGACCCGCGAGGTTGCCGACGCTTTCGACAACGGCATGGAATATTTCAACACATTCGGGGGAAACCCTGTCTCCTGCGCTGCCGGCCTCGCCGTGCTCGACGTGATCGAGCGCGATGGCCTGCGCGACAATGCGGCCGAGATCGGCGCCTATCTGGTGACGCGTTTCCGGCAGATGCAGGCGCGTTACGAGGTGATCGGCGACGTGCGCGGCATGGGGCTTTTCCTCGGCATCGAACTGGTGAGCGACCGCGCGGCGAAGACGCCGGCGACGTCGCTGGCGCGCCGCGTCAATGACGGCGCGCGCGCCCGCGGCGTGCTGATCGGCACCGAGGGGCCGCACGACAATGTGCTCAAGATGCGCCCGCCGATGATCTTCAGCCGGGCCGATGCCGATCATCTGGTCGACGTGCTCGACGAGACGTTCAGGGACGTCCTGGCTTCAGGCGGGTAGCCGCACGCAATCCCGGCGCCGGCAGCGGCCTCAGGACCGCAAGCGGCATCGACGCGCGCTGGATCGCCGGTGGGCGGAGGGCCTGACGGGGCCGTTTCGGCACAGCTCCGCCATTCTCGGCCGTGTTGCGCCGAGTTTGCCATTGCGCAACGAAGGTCCACCGCTGAGCGCTTAGATATGTTCGCTACCGTTGGAGCGCCGCGCGTCCTTTCGGACGCGCAACGGACGTTCCGACACTTTGAATCGACGCATCGTTCTTTCCGAAGATCGAAAACGGACCGATGCGGTAGCGGTGGCGGCCATGGACCTTTTCAGTGACGATATGACCGTGGACGAGGTGATGCGCAGATGGCCGTCGACCATCCGTGTCTTCCTTCGCCACGGCATGCTGTGCGTCGGCTGCCCCATCGCCTCGTTCCACACGATCCCGGACGCTGCGCGAGAGCACGGGCTGGATGAAGTCGAACTACGCCGCGAACTGGAAAGTGCGGTTTCTTCCTGAGCGACCGGCTCGTCAAGCCTTGGGCGTGCGGCCTTCCGCGAGCATCAGCAGCCGATGCGGCTCGACCACTGTCACCTTCTGCCGGCCGCTCTTGACCAGTCCCTTTTCCTCCCATGCGGCGAGAAGGCGGCTCACCGTGTGCAGCGTCGTCCCCGTCATCTCCGCTATGTCCTGCCGGCTGATCGGGAAGTCGATCAGGAGGCCGTCGTCGGTCTGTTTCCCGGTCTGCTTCACCAGCTTGAGCAATGCGTGCGCCACGCGCTGGTCCACCTGTTCGGTCGACATCTGGACAACGCGGGCATGAGCATCCTGCAACCGCTCGCCGACGGTCTTGTACGCATTGGCGATGAAGCTGGGATAGGTGGCGGCGAACTCAGCCCAGAGCTGGCTGGGCCATGCCAGGAGCACGCAGTCGATCGCGGCAATGGCGTTTGCCGGATAGGTGGTCCGGCCGAGGGCATGGGCGATGCCCATCAGTTCGCCGGGGCTTATGTAACGAACGATGACTTCCTGGCCGTCCGGGGTGATCTTGACGACACGGACATGGCCATCCAGCAGCAGGAAGAAGGAATGCGCCTCCTGCTCGTATTCGAACACGGGCTGGCCTTTCGCGACACGCAGCGAACGGGCTTGGCCGACCATACGGTCGAGCTCGGCCGGTCCCAGCCCCTGGAACAACGGCATGCCTGATATCAGCGAGCGGTCGAGACGGCTCATATCGGGAATCCCCAGCTTCCCGAATGTCCGTAACCTCCGACGCGCCCGATTGCAAAGCAAACGATGTCGCGCGCCGAGCTTGCGCGACGGAGATGCCTGATACCAGCAGGCGTGGACCACGCGGTCGGACGCTCCGCCAGTCGGTTTTGTCAACCGGCGATATCAGGCCCGCTTCGTCATCAACCGGGCGAGAACATTCCGGCCTTCCTCTTCCCCGACCCGCAGCCGCGGTCGAAGCAGCATTCCGCCGAAGAGCAGGACATATCCCAGGAAAGCTATCGTCCAGGCCGCGGCGGACAGATGCAGCAGGGCCGTCTGTTCGGGAAGGAAAGCGGCGCATATTCGCAGGACCGCAGCCGCGAGAATCGCGCCGAACACCGCGCATCCGTCCGCGCCGGCGCGCAGTTCCCGGCCAGTGTGGCCAAGCGTGGCGCGCACCATGACGCTCAGCGTCATGCATCCGATCGCCCCGACACCCAGGGCATGAAGTCCGGCGGCGGCCGGCACGGCCTGCGGGAAGATGCTGGCCAGGCCGGTGAGCAAAAGGCCGATCGGAACGAAGGCATAGGACAGATGCAGGACCAGGACGAGCGGATCCCTGACGGTGCGGTCGCCTGCCCATCGCGCCAGCCTTGCCGCGTTGATAAGAGCGGCCGCGACCAGCGCCGTCCCTGTGGCGGGGTGATCGGGGACGACGGTCCAGGCCGTGAGCGCGAGCGCGGACAGGAGGATCGTCGCGGCATCGAAACGCGAGAAGGGAACCGGCAGACGGCCGGGATTGGCGCGCACGAGCCAGTTGCGGGTGAAGCTCGGCGTGATGCGCCCGCCGATGATCATGATCAGCAGGACGATGGCGCCGATGGCGAGGCGACGGCTGATATCCGAGACACCGTTGAAATGGGCCTCGAGATGGAACAGGAGATTGGCGGCGAACAGCACCGAGACCGGCGCCAGGACCTTGAGGTTGCGCCAGTTGCGGCCCGCCGCGATCTCGACGGCCGCCGCGCCGGCAACCGCGATCAGGAAGGCGCCGTCGACGGCCATGGCGGCGGTCCAGCCGATCGTGGCCGAAAAGAATATGGCGAATCGCCCGGCGAGCCAGAGCAGCACGAGCATAACCAGCGGCGCCCCCTGGACCGGCAGGCGCCCCGTCCAGTTGGGGATGGCTGTGAGGAGGAAGCCGGTTATCACCGCGCCGGCATAGCCGAACAGCATTTCGTGGATGTGCCAGTCCACCGGAGCGAACAGGCTCGCCGTGTCGACCGTCCCGTGGAACAGCGGCAGCCAGAACAGAATCGTGACGCCGGCATAAAGCGCGCCCAGGAGGAAGAAGGGGCGGAAGCCGTAGGAAAGGATTGCCGGATAGTTGCCCGGCCTCGTGCGCGGGATTGCCATCTCAGATGCCCTGGATGCAAGGAGGTTGAAACAGCTGGTGATCAGGGCTGCCGGGCGGCATTGCCACCCGGCAGGGTCGAGCCTGGCGCGCTCAACTACCCGCTGGAACCTTGGCAAGCAGATCGCCAAACACGGCCTTCGCCTTGCCGGGCTGCTTGACCTTCCTGGCTTCTTCCAGGTTCACGGGCTTGCCGGCGACGATCAGCGCCACCATGCCCATGCCGTAATGCGGCACGCATTTGACGCCGTAGACGCCTTCCTTGTCGATGGTGATGGTTATGGGTTTGCCGATCTCACCCTTGAAGGGCTGCGCTCCTTCTGGAAGCATGCCTTTGATGCTTGCAGCATCGTGCCCCTTGTCGGTGGGAACGAAGGTCACCGTGTCGCCCGGGGCGGCTTCGATGTATTCCGGCTCGAAGACCATGACGCCACGCTCACCCTTGTTGAGCATCTGGACCTGATGGTCGGCCGCATAGGCGGTGCCGGCCGCCAGCAGGGCGGCTATTGTCGTCGTGGCGATGAATGCGCGTCTCATATTCTTGCCTTTCGTTTTGCAACGGCCGAGCCGTTGCATGGCTTTTACCGCCGGTCCCGCCGGTCGACTTTGAGCCAGCGCAAACTTGTGGTGAATGTCGCCTCGTCGACGCGGGCCTTCGCCCTCGTTCAGAACCTGATGTGGGTCAGCCGCCCGTCATGCGACAAAAGATGTGCCTCGACATCCGCCCTGTCGCGGACAACCGACGTGATGCCGTCCACGTCCATCAGGCTGAAGGCGGTCGACAGCGCGTCGGCAAGCGTCGCCCCGCCGGCGACGACCGTGACACTCGCGTAGCGCTGCGGCGTCGTGCCGCTGCGCGGATCGATGATGTGGCTGAACCTGCCGCCTTCATCGAAGCGAAAGCCGAACGGGCTCGACGTCGCGACGGCGCGGTCTTCCACGTCCAGCACGTCGATGACGGTATCCGGGCGCTCGGGATCGGCGATGCCGACACGCCAGGGTCTGCCGCCCGGCGCGGTGCCGATCGCGCGGCTTTCGCCCATATCAACCATGGAGCGCTCGATGCCTGCGGCCCTCAGCATTTCGACCACGCGATCGGTGACATAGCCCTGCGCGATGCCATTGAGCGTCAGCGCCGACCCGGGAACCGGCAGTTCGATCCGGTCCCGAGACCAGGCCAGCCTGTCGAGGCCGACCAGGCCGAGGCGCTCGCGAACGATCCCGGCGGCCGGTCCGGAAGCGGAAGCGCCCGGTTCGGAGAAGTGGGCTCGATAGGCGTCCCAGAGCGGCTGCACGGTGGGATCGAACGCCCCTTGCGTGAGAGCCCAGACCTCGCGGCATGCCTGCAGTATATCAACGAGTTCCGGTGCCGGCGCGACGGCAAACCGCCGCCGGTTGAGAAGCGTCAGATCGGAATCCTCCCGGTAGAGGCTGAATATCCGCTCCAGCCGTCTGACCTCGGCGACCACCGCATCCACCAGCCTCGACGCCATCCCACGGTCGCGATGGTGGATCACGAGCGAAGCCTTCGCGCCCATGGCCTGACCCTGCCAGGTCACCGCCTGCGGTGCCGCCATGCCGCGAAACGGAAGCAATGCCATGCCGGCGGCGGCCGCGCTGATGCCGATGAAGCGGCGGCGTGAGATGCAGGAGTTCATGGCGATCCTCTCATACTAGTGGCACTGGATGTTGGCACATCCAGTGGGCGTGGATGCTGACGCATCCACGCGGCCTCAATCGCCGGCGCGGCCCCTCCGGGCCGATTAGAGCGCCGCGCGTCTTTTGGACGCGCAAAGGACGCTCTAACACTTTGCGTCGGCGCATCGTGCTTTCCGAAAATCGAGGACGATTTTCGGGCCGATGCGGCGGCTTTCGCGCCAACGGGCGCGGCGCGCGGTCGCGCGCTCCAACAGTCGATCTCATCGACTGTTGGTATCAATTGCCGTCGCCGCCGGCGATCGTGGACACCTCGTCGCCCGCCGCCTGCGGTTCCAATATGTAATCGCGGGGGACCTCGTCGAAGCGGACGACCTCGCCGCCATGGTCCCTCGCGAAATCGGCTGCCTTCCGCTCGTCGGAGAAGGGCACCGCCTCGACGGTTCCCATGCCACCGATGCGGTCGCTGCCGACGACGAAGAAGGCCCGCCTGGCGTCGACCCAGTTGTCCCCTCCCGGGTCCTCCCAACTTGCCGCCCTGGCCATGTCGGAGACGTATATGGCTCTTATGTCCTTGGGTTCTTCCGGCAAGAGGGTGAAGGCGATTGTGTCGCGGACGGAGGAGAACCAGATCGGCTCGTCATATCTGGCGAGGATGATCTGGCCTTTCGGCCCGGGATGCTCGATCACGTTCATGCCGCAATAGCGGCCCATCGCATCCTCGGTCATGGCGAATGGCGCCGGCGCGTTCTCCGTCTCCGGCCCGCATGCGCCGAGCGCAAGCAGCCCGGCCAGCATCGTGATGGCAAATCGTGGGTTCACAGCTCCCTCCTTGAAAAGACGAGCGCCGCCAGCGCCATCGGCCCGGCAATCCACGCCGCGAGCGCAGCAATCAGTGCGCCCGGCCCCAGCGCGGCATGCTCGACCACGCCTGCCATGCCCGATGCGGCGGCGATGTCGGCCGAGCCCGTGAGATTGAGAAGCCGGTAGGCGTCGGTGGGATTGAGCAGAAGCAATGCGTCGAGCACGCCTCCGGCGACGAAGCGCCCCTGGTCGGCGACCAGCGCGCCGAGCAGCGCCATGTCGTAGATGACGACGAAGACGAGCCAGATGCCGATGGCGATGCCGCCGGCGGTCTCGCGGCTGCGCACCCGCGCGCTGACCAGGTAGCCGATGGCCACGAAGACGGCGCCGAGCAGGACGGAGGAAGCCGTCATCACCGCGAAGGCATTCCACCCTCCGCCGTCTGCCCTTCCGGCCGCCAGCAGGGCAAGCGCGGCGAGCCCGTAGCCGACGCAGGTGGCGAAAGCCAAAATGGCGATATGGCCCAGGAACTTGCCGACGAGCACCTGCCGCCGCCCGACCGGATAGCTCAGAAGCAGCGTCATGGTGCCCCGCTCGATCTCGCCGACGATGGCATCGTGGGAGATGAGCAGCGCGATCAGCGGCACTATGAAGATGGTGAGGCTGGCGAGGCTGATCACCACCACGTCGAGGGCGCCGGCCCCCACGGTGCCGGTGGGTGCGCTGCCAAGGAAGGCGAGGGTGAGCGCGAGAACGGCCAGCAGCGCCGTGGCGGCGAGCACCCATCGGTTGCGCAGGGCCTCGCGGATCTCCTTGGACGCCAGCAACAGGATCGTCTTCATGTCGACGCTCTCCCCGCGAGGAAATGGGCATAGAGTTCGTCGAGACCGGGCGGCACCATGTCGAGGTCCTCGAAGGGAGCGTCCTCGCCGGCGGTGCGGCGGAGGAAGGCGGCCTTGTCCTCCGGCGTGGCGTCGATCTCGACGATGTGGCCGTTGATCTGCCGCAGCCGGGGAGAGGACCCCATCCACGCCCTCAGCCGCTCTGCGCCGCCATCCGCCGCCTTCAGGCGGATCCTGGTCGGCAGCCGCGCGATGTGACGCAACTCGTCGAGCGACCCGTCGGCGATCTTGCGCCCCTCATTCAGGATGACGACGCGGCTGGCATTGCCTTCCAGCTCGTTCAACGCGTGGGACGACAGGAGCACGGTTGCTCCCGATGACTGCATCTCGCGCAGGATGCGGTAGAACTGCTGGCGCAGTTCCGGATCGAGCCCCGTCGTCGGCTCGTCCAGCAGCAGCACCGCCGGCGTGCCGATCATGGCCTGGGCGAGCCCCAGCCGCTGGCGCATGCCCTTCGAATAGGTGCCGACGCGCCGGTCCGCTGCATGGGAGAGGCCGAGTTGCTCCAGGAGGGCGTCTTCGGCGCGCCTCTTCCCACCCTTCAGCTGGACGTAGAATCGCAGCACTTCGCGGCCCGTCAGGGCCGGATTGAAGGATACGTTCTCGGGCAGGTAGCCGAGGCGGCGGCGCACGGCGGCGTCGCCGGCGGCCGGATCCTCGCCGAGCACCGAGACGGAGCCGGCGCTGGGTCGCGCCAGGCCGAGCATGAGCTTGATCAGCGTGGTCTTGCCGGCGCCGTTGTGCCCGACGAGGGCGATCACCTCGCCGGGGCCGGCGGAGAAGGAGACGCCGTCCACCGCCTTGACTTGGCCGAAGTGCCGGCTGACCGATTTCAGTTCGACATTGATGCTCATGGCCGCTCCGTTGCCCGCGCGCCGGCGGGCTTCATCAGGGGATGACTGTCGACCACGCCGCCCGGGAAAACCGCCGGGAAGCGCGCCTGCGCCCAGCGGATCACCTGCACCGCCGGGCTGTTCACCAGCACCTTCGCCGCCGGCGCCTCCCACAGCACCTTGTCGATCATGTCGTTGGGCCGGTACGGATTGTCGGCGACGCCGTCGCCGTCGAGGTCGAAGGCGGGATTGTCGCTCCAGTAGTTGCCGCGGCCGCCGCTCGACCAGTCGAGCGATCGCGTGCCGACATATTTGACCTGGTTCCGATTGCGGACGAAGGCGTTGCCGCTCATGGCGTTGCCCTCGGAGCCGGCGGTGAAATGCACGCCGATCTCGCAACCTTCGAAGAGGTTCCCGCTGAAACGGTTCTTGTTGGCGTTGTAGATGAAGACGCATTTTTCCGGCCCGATGCGCATTCCGCGTCCCGCCGGCGCCGGCCGTTCGGCACCGCTCGCGGTCGGCAAGTCGGGGTCCCGGACACGCTGTCCATTGCTGGTCCAGCGGCCTGCCGGCTGCGGGCGGCCGCGCACCACATTGCCGCGGATCTCGGAGCCGTTGGCGTAGTTGAAGAGCAGCCCGTTGTCGCGGTCGCCATCTGACAGGTTGTCGGTCACTTCGAGCCGGCTGGAGTACATGATCGCGTAGCCGACGATGTTGCCGAACGAGCTGTTGTCGGCGATCACGCTGTCGTTGGTGTACATGTAGTGGATGGCGAAGCGCAGGTTGCGGAAGACGTTGCCCCTGAATTCGTTGCGCTTGCTGGAGTTGGCGAATATGCCGTCGCGGCCGAAGCTGATCTCGTTGTCGAGGACCTTCGCGCCGGGCGCGTTCCACACGGAGACGCCGTTTCCGGACCGGCTCGTGCGCCCGTCGCGCAGGCCTTCGATCCGGTTCTTGCGTGCGATCGCGTCGCGCGCGCCATGCAGATAGATGCCGTAGAGATTGCCTGATATCGTGTTGTTCTCGATCAGCACGCCCGATGCCGCCTCTGTCGCGAAGACCCCGGCATCCATGGCATCGAGATCCATGCCCGATCCTTCGATGGCAAGGCCGCGGACGATCGTATCCGAGGCCGCGACGGTGACGACGCTGCCATGACCGCCGCCCTTGAGCACTGCGCCCGGCTCGCCTTCGAGGGTCAGCGGCCTGGCGATCACCACCGGCCCCGGATGCTCGCCGGCCGCCAGCCTCACCACGTCTCCCGGGGCGGCGGCGTCGACCACCGCCTGCAAGGGTTCCGCGCCGGGCGGGACGACGATCTCAGCCGCGCCGGCCAGGCGCAGGGGAACGGCGGCGATGAACGCCGCCATTCCCATCGTGGCTATGTCAAGGGGACGGACCATGCCCTAGACGCCCTGCGGCTCTACGAACATGCGGCCCTTCATCTCCATGTGCATGGCATGGCAGAACCACGAGCAGTAGTACCAGTAGACGCCGGGCTTGCTCGCAGTGAACGTCACCGAAGCCGTGGCCTGGGGCGCGACTTCCATGTTGATGCCGTAGTTGACGATGGCGAAACCATGGGTCAGGTCCTCCACCTCGTCGATGTTGGTGATGTAGACGGTGACTTCGTCGCCCTGCTTGACGCTGAAGCTCTCCAGCCCGAAGGCCGGCGCCGAGGAGGTCATGTAGACACGCACCTTGTTGCCGTCGCGGATGACTTCGCTGTCGATCATCAGGTCGATATTGTCCGCCGCGGCCTGCTTGACGGCATCCTCGAAGAACGGGTCGGCGCGATCCCATACATTGACTGGATTGATCTTCGAGCGGTGGACGAGCGTCGCGTCATGCGGCTCGGCGAAGCTCGGACCGTCATGCATCAGCACCATCTGGTCGCCCGAAATGTCGATCAGCTGATCGTTCTCTGGCTTCAGCGGGCCGACATTGAGGTAGCGGTCCTTGGAGAACTTGTTGAGCGAGATCAGCCACTTGCCGTCCGCATCCTTGGTCTGGCCCATGGAGCTGTGGTTGTGGCCCGGCTGATAGTGGACGTCGAGCTTCTGGCGGATCGGATCGACGGCCTCGCCGGCGAAGGAGCGCTTGGCGTCTTCGATGCTCCATTTGCAGATCTGGCTGTCGATGAAGAGGGTGGTGTAGGCGTTGCCGCGGCCATCGAAGGCCGTGTGCAACGGTCCGAGCCCCAGTTCCGGCTCGGCCACCACAGTGTCGCGCGGCTCGATCTTGTCGTCGAACAGATCGTCGAACCTGGTCACGTCGAACACCGTTACGGTGGGTGACAGCTTGCCGTTGGCCACCACATGGATTCCATCGGGCGCGGTGTTGATGCCGTGCGGGCTGTTCGCCACCGGCACATAGCGCGTGTATGGAGAGCCATGGCGACCGTCGATGACGGGCACGCCGCCCATCTCCTTGACGTCGCCTTTCTTCACCGCCTCCTCGATGCGCTGGAGGTTGAAGATGACGATCCAGTCCTGTTCCTTGGCCATCATCTCGGCGAGGTTGAGGCCCTCCTCGGAATTGTAGCAGGTGGCGAAGGCATATTTGCCCTGGTAGTCGGCATCGACATTGTCGAGATTGCCGTCCACCATGACCTGCCAGGCGACCTTCATCGTCTCGCCGTCCACGGCGGTGAAGATCGAATGATAGCCGGTCTTGTCGTCGAGGATCTTGCCGTCATTGGGGATCGGCACGCGGTCCTCGCCGTTGCAGAACACGTAGCCCGTCCTGGGGTACTTCTGCACGCGCAGGCCGTGGACCGTATGCTGGTTCGGCAACTGGATGATCTTGTCGCACTTCATCACGTCGAGCCGGATGCGGGCGACGCGGGTATTGGCCTTGTCGTTGACGAAGAGATAGCGCCCGTCATAGGTGCCGTCGGTGAACGACGGATGCGGGTGGTGAAGGTCGCCATTGTGGTAGACGCCGCCGAGATCCTTCAGCAATTCCTGCGTTTCGGGAAGCAGCCCTTCGGTCAGCACCTTGCGGCTTTCATTGGTCTGGCCCCAGCCGGTGGCGCTGCACCGGTTGAAGACCGGTATGCGCATCAGCTCGCGCATGGAGGGCGCGCCGACGATGCGGACCTCGCCCGTCTGGCCGCTGGAGAAGAACACGTAGTATTCGTCCAGCTCGCCGGGCTTGACCTCGGCATGCTGCGCGCCGGCAGCACCTTGCGCGGCGGCCGGCGAAACGAGGCCTCCGGTCAACGACAGGCCCGTGCCGACGCCGGCCGCTCCCGCCGCGGCGATCGCCGCCGTCGTTCCCAGCAATTGGCGCCTGCTGAGGATCGCCCTGTGTTCGTGCTCATCGCGTTCCTGATTTTCCTGCGACATGGTCCGTCTCCTTCTGATTGGCCTGTCAGCCTGTTGCTTCGGTGTCTTTGTTCGGGGCCGTGGTCGCTGTCGCAACCGTGGTCGCTGTTGCAACCGTGGTCGCTGTCGCGGCCGTGATCGGCACGCCCTTGTGCGTGATGACCGGCGGGCGTGCGGGTCCCTTGCCCGGGGCACGTGTGGCCGGCGCCTTTGTCACAGGCGAGGACAGCGCCTGGAACTTCTCCCGCTTCAGCCGCACCTGGATCATGTGCGGGCAGCGATGATCGTCGTGATAAAGTTCCTGGCAGTGCATGCAGTAGATGCACTCGTTGACGTTGATCTGCCCTTCGGGATGGATCGCCGCGACGGGGCATTCCTTGGCGCAGCGCTGGCAGGGCGAGCCGCATTCGGGATAGCGCTTGAGCCATTCGAACATGCGGATGCGGCCGGGGATGGCGAGGGCGGCGCCCAGCGGGCACAGATAACGGCAATAGAAGCGCTCGATGAAGAGACCCGCGGCCAGCAGTGTCAGCGCGAAGATCAGGAAAGGCCATTCGCGCGCGAATTTCAGGATGATCGCCGTCTTGAACGGCTCCACCTCCGCATAGGTCTCGGCCAGGGCGACGGAGTAGAACGACAGGCCGAACAGGCCGAGGAAGATGATGTATTTGACCGGCCACACGCGCTCATGCAGGCCGAAGGGCAGCTTGACCTGCGGGACCTTGAGCCATTGCGCCAGATTGTTGGTCAGCTCCTGCAGCGCGCCGAACGGGCAGAGCCAGCCGCAGAACGGGCCCCGGCCCCAGAACAGAAGGCCGGCCGCCACTGCCGCCCACAGGATGAAGATCAGCGGCGCGGAGAGGAAGAACTCCCAGTTGAAGCCCGTGACCAGCGAATTGGTGAAGGTCAGCACGTTGACCACGGAAAGCTGGGCATTCGCGTACCAGCCGAGCCAGACCAGCGTGAACAGCAGGTAGCCCCGCCGCACCCATGCGAACAGGCGCGGCCTGCGCACCAGCCAGTTCTGGAAGAAGAAGATGGCGGTGAGCACGAGCAGCGCAACGACGGTGATGCCGATCTCGACCGTGTTGAGCTTCCAGATCTTCACCCACAACGGTTCCTGGTCCGGCAAGCCCTGCCCGGACGCTTCGCTCGCCGCTTGCGCGCCGGCCGGTTCGGCCTGGGCCGCATTTGGACGGAAGGCGGTTTGCGGTGTCTCGGCCGGGGCCGCCTTCAGGTAGCGCGCCGGCAGCGTGTAGCCGAGATTGAAGGGCAATGTCGCCTTGTCGCGCGCGCCGTAGCTGCGCTGGACGAGCAGCTGCAGATCCCACGGCTCGGAAGGATCGAGTGCAAATTCTTCCGGCACCTGGAACAGCGCGATCTCGCGCAGGCGCGGCGCGCCCTCGGCCGCCAGATCGCCGAGCCGTGTATGGTTGCGGTCGCGGAAGCGGACGCCCTGCCCGTCCTGGAGCAGCTCGATGCGGTCGAAGATGCCGCCGCGAACATAACCCGAGCCCTTGAAGGAGTAGGCGCCGTCTCCGGCGACCAGGATCGCCTGCCGGCCCGGCTTGAGTGATTTCAGCAACCTCTCATAGGCGGCATCGCCCAGCAGGCTGCGGCCGATGGTGGGCACGCTGACCGGCGCGACATAGAGCTCGATGAAGGGATCGTCCGGATTGCCTGTCTCCGGCCGTGCGGCCGCCTTCGCATGGCCTGCGTCGGCAAAGGCCCTGGTCACCTCGCCGACGGTCAGCCGCAGGCTGCGGACCGAACCGTCACCGACCAGCGTGTTCCAGTCGCGGACCTCAGACACGGCCATGTCGACGGTGCGGGCGGCGACTGTGGGGATGGGCGTAGCGGCCGCGTCGGTGCCTCCTAGGCGCCCGCTGCGGATCAGCCGCACGGCCGAGCGCACCACGCTGTCGCCCATCACCAGGACAGTCACCGTCGCGCCGCTGACGATGTCCACCTGCGGAGGCTGCTCCCTGCCGGAGGCCACGCGTCCAAGGTCCTTGCCGATCAGCGAGTTCAGCCCCGCAACGACCTTTTCCTGCGGAATGCCGATGAGAACGATCGGCTCCTTGTGCTCGACCAGCTTGATGCCGCGGATGACGCCCTGCGGATCGATGCCGACAAGGATGTGGATCGGCTTGCCGGAATAGCCGACGGCACTTGTGTAATCGGTGTTGAGATAGGCGTGGCCGACCGTCCTGCCCGCCGACAGCAGCGGCGCCAATGGTGGGCTTCCCGCGATCTCGCCATAGGCTTCCGCACCCTGGATCAGCTCGTCCGGCCTGACATTCGCGAGGAAATCCTGCAGGCTTCCGGCGGCGTGGCCCGGCACCGTCCAGACCGCGAGACATGCAAGCGCCGCAAGAAGGCGCAGGCAGGCGGCAAGCGTTTCCGCAATGATGCGGAAGGCATCACTCGCTCCGGTCCGCCGTATTGAAATGCGCGCGGGCATCTGCACCTTTCTCCAGGCCATTCGAATGCGGCCTGCCGCGCAACATGTCGCCGGTTTCGGCCCGCACTTCTTTGATCGAGCGCAAACAAGTCCGGTGAAGGTGCCTGTACTGTCGCCATGAACCGGAGGAGCGATCCGATGCCGCGTCTGAAATCCGAACCGTCGAGGCCCATCCGTTCGATGGAGGAGCTTCTGGCCGTCGCCATGGCGATGGAGAAGGACTCCGCCGACCGCTATGCCGGCCTTGCCGGACGCATGCGCGCCGCCGGCCGCCCGGAACTGGCCGATGTCTTCGAGCAACTGGTTGCCGAGGAGACCGGCCACATGGATATGGTGGCCGCCTGGTCGAAACAGATCGGCCTTCGGCCCGAGGTCCTCCACGCCGGCCCCGCGCCGGAGGGCGTCTTCGACGACGAAGGCATCGGCCTTGTCTCACCCGAACTGGTGGAGGCCTACCGCTCGCTCGCCATTGCCGTGCGCAACGAGGAGCGCGCCTTCGCCTTCTGGTCCTATGTCGCCGCGCAGAATGCGTCGCCCGAGATCCGGCAGGCCGCGGAACGGATGGCGCGCGAGGAACTGGAACATGCCAAGACGCTCAGGCGCGCGCGGCGAAAGGCCTTCTTCGCAGGCCGCCATGCAGGCGCGACGGTTCGCGAACCCCATGACCTGGCAGAACTGGAGCTCGAGGTCTGCCGGAAACTGGAGCAGTGCGCCGACAAGCACCAAGGAGCAAACGACTACCGCGCTCTCGCCCTCGAGGCACGCAAGCTCTCGCACGATCTCGCATCGGATCCGCTCCAGGATCCCGCGCCCGTCGGCCTGCCGCCGCCCCGCTCATTGGATGCACTCTGCGAATGGCTGGTCGACTACTACATCGAGGCCGGCGAGACGCTGCCTTCGCAGGCCGCCCGGGAGCGGGCGCAGGCCCTCGCGACGATCGCCGTCAGGCGCCTCGCAACCGTCCGTCACCTCGAAGAAGGGCGCGAGTGATCCAAGGCGACGCTGCCGATCGGGCTGATATGGTAAAGATCGCCTTATGTTCATCCGCGTTCTCCGATCGCCAAGAGCCTACTGAGGGGTGGGAAATGCACGAACCTCAGTTTCCGAGGAGGAATGCGACGCTGAGGTCCCCCTCTCCCCGTTCTTCTTACGGGGAGAGGGTAAGGGTGAGGGGCCTTTCTTGCGACCTTTGCGCCGCCCCATCAGTCTGCCGGCATGTTCTCCCTGTAAGAACGGTGTGAAGACCGCCTGCCGACACGCCTCGCATCGTTCTGCGGAGATGCCTTGATCCTGATCAAGGCGCCAACAGCTCCCCGGATTACGCTGCGAACCAGCCGTCCATACCGCAGGCCGGAAAGCAGCGACGAACAGCCGGCGCGTCGGCGCCGATTTGAGGTTCGTCGCGGCGATCACCCGAAGGGAGGGCAACACATGGGGCGGTCGGTCTTGGGCGTTGCTCGAGCAGTTGGAAGGAGAAACCAATGCAGGGAGTTGCAGCATTTTTCCAGGCCGTGCGCGACACATGGCATCGTTATTCATGCCCCGACAATGATCGAAGTGGCCCTGGCAGACGCGGGCCGGTTGCGAGGAAAACGCCGGATGATCTCGGCGCCTGGAGAAGCGAGTTCCGGCTGCCAGCGGGAAATGGTGGGTCGGAGCTGCGCTTGTACCGCATGATGGAGGCATTCCGCGTCAATGGCGGTGAGCTGGAGCAAGACTATCCAAGGATGCTGCGCGACGCCGAGATCGCCTGCATGCGATGCCGTTCGAAGAGACGCTGCTTCCGCGAGCTGGAGGCAGGGACTGCCGCGAAAAACGCGGAGCACTTCTGCCCTAACGCCGACCTTCTCGCGATCTTTGCGACCGAGCGGAACGACTCGCTGTGCGGCTCGGCCGGAGGGCCGCGGCAATAACTTCGAACGGCCCTATGGTCGTGTGAGCAGGCGCAGCGCGCACTCGCGCCGCTTAGCGCTTTGAGCAGGTGATACATCTGAGGCATCGCGGCGGCTGATGGTGGGTCGCGTGCTCATAGTGCGCGACGCCTTAGACGGGCTCACGCGCTTCGGCGAATCCGGGAGAGCCTCGGCATCGCCAGGAACATCCTGTCCGACCGCCTGCGCTGCCCGTGAAGCTGGACGTTACGGCACAGGATCGGCGTCCGGCTGGGCCGGAGGAGACGGTGATCTTGAGGGTCGACGAGGGGAAATAGGGCGGGAGCCGGCTCAGGCCGGCCAATAAATCCGTTTGAGGGGCAGAAGCTGCTGTGTTTCGACATCAAGCCGGTCGTAATTTTCTATGACGGCCTCGACCAGCTCGTCGATCGTCATCAACGACAGCGGAATGCTGGCACGCTCGGCTTCGTAGTGGGCATCCTTCGAGAAGCCGCCGGTGGATACATAGAGGCCTTTGTCCTGGGGGTGGCGACCGCCGAGGAAGCTGCGGATCGCCTGCGCCCCCATCGCTCCCTGGCGGTGCTTTACCTCGACCACGATGCGCGGCGCTTCGAAGCCGAAGCCGTCGGGCGAGGCGACGATGTCCTTGCCGCGATCCGGCCCTGCCGGTGAAACGCGCGTCTTGTAGCCCATGGCGCGGAGCAGGCCCGCGACGAGCTCCTGCATGTCGGACCAGTCGAGCGCTGAAACCCGATCCTTCGTGAACTCGATCGCCTTGCTCTGTATGTTCTTGAAGACGTCGTCTTCCGCCTGCGCATCGTCTGCGATACCCGGTGTGGGCGCGGGCTGGTGCGAGTTCATCGCCCGGCGAAGGTCGGCGACGACATCATCGGACAACAGGAAAAGCGTGGAGATCGCGCCGAGGCTGTTGCGGCTGGTGAGGGAAAGAAGGTCGCGGGACACTTCATCCTCCCAGGCGACCCGCCGGACGTTGGGATCTTCCTCGTCGACCGAGGGATCCCGCTCATAATCGCCCACGATCCTGCCGACGAGATACACGCGGCGACCAGGATCATAAGTGACGACGGTATCGCCCTTTTTCATCTCCGTCCTGAACCGATGTATCTGGCCGGCGGCCATCGCCACCCCTTGAGGTGACGTTTCGGGCCACTGCTGCTTCACCTTGGCGGCGATTACCTCGCGGCTTCTCAGGTCGTCGAGGCTGCCGATCTCGTGCCAGCCGATCGCGACCACCCCGCGCTCCTTGAAGACGTCGTATAGTCTGCCCTTGCGCTCCGCGCGCACCATCCAAGCGTTCGCCACCCCAAGCCTCTTTTCCTTTTGGCTGCACCTAGCCTAGGTTGTCGCGACTTCGGGAATCAAGAGCTTGAAAGAATGATCACAGGTGAACTGCGCTCCAAGGTCGATGCCGTGTGGAACGCCTTCTGGGCGGGCGGCATCGCCAATCCGATCGAGGTGATCGAGCAGATCACTTATCTCCTGTTCATGCGCGGGCTGGACGAGGCGGAGCAGCTCGAGGAGAACCGATCGACGCGCACCGGCCAGCCGATGCGCCGCCGCATCTTTGCCGAGGGCAAGGACGGCATCGGTGCGGATGGTGGCGTCGCCTATCAGGACATGCGCTGGTCGCGCCTGAAGAACCGCGACCCCGGCACCATGTTCGGGATCGTCGCCGAACATGTGTTTCCGTTCCTGCGGAACATGGCGGAAGACGGCACGGCGCATGCCACCCACATGAAGGGTGCGCGTTTCACGATCCCCACGCCGGCCTTGCTCGCCAAGGTGGTCGACCTGCTTGCCGAAATCCCGATGCAGGATCGCGACACCAAGGGCGATCTCTACGAATACATGCTCGGCAAGATCGCCACGGCAGGCCAGAACGGCCAGTTCCGCACGCCGCGCCACATCATCGAACTGATGGTGGAAATGACGGCGCCGACGCCGAAGGACGTCATCTGCGACCCGGCCTGCGGCACCTGCGGTTTCCTGGTCACCGCGGGGCAATATCTGCGCGAGAACCATCCGAAGCTGTTCCACGAGCAGGAGACGCGCGACCATTTCAATTCGGAAATGTTCCACGGCTTCGACTTCGACCAGACGATGCTGCGCATCGGCACGATGAACATGACGCTGCACGGCGTCGAGGACCCCGACATCCGCTACAAGGATTCGCTCTCGCAGGAACATGCCGGCGACGAGGACCGCTACAGCCTCGTGCTCGCCAATCCACCCTTCGCGGGATCGCTCGACTACGAGACGACCGCCAAGGACCTGCTGTCGATCGTCAAGACCAAGAAGACCGAGCTTCTGTTCATGGCGCTGTTCCTGAAGCTGCTGAAGCCCGGCGGGCGCGCCGCTGTCATCGTGCCCGACGGCGTGCTGTTCGGCTCGTCCACCGCGCATAAGGCGATCCGAAAAATGCTGGTCGAGGACCACAGGCTGGACGGCATCGTAAAACTGCCGTCGGGTGTGTTCCGGCCTTATGCCGGCGTGTCGACGGCGATCGTACTCTTCACCAAGACCAATTCGGGCGGCACCGATCATGTCTGGTTCTACGACTGCCAGGCCGACGGTTTTTCGCTCGACGACAAGCGCACGCCGCTCCTGTCAGGCGAAAAGCTCGGCGCCACGCCCGGCCACCGCGAGGCCGGGCATTTCGTCAACCTGACGCTTTCCGACAAGGAACTGGCGAAGAACAACTTGCCCGATATCGCCGCACGATGGACGGAACGTCACGGTGCCGAGCGCGACCGTCCACGCACGGCGCAGAGCTTCTGCGTGGCCAAGGCCGAGATTGCAGCCGCCGGCTACGACCTCTCCATCAACCGTTACAAGGAGGTGGTGCATGAGGTGGCCGAACACCGCCCGCCAAAGGAGATCATCGCGGAGTTAAAGGCGCTGGAGACGGAGATTGCCGAAGGGCTAGGGGAACTGGAGGCGATGCTGTGACGATGTCTGTCGCAATTGGCGATCTGACATTGTCTGTCGGCACGTGGAACCCAACACGTCACCCCGAGCAAGAATTCTGCTACATCGACCTTAGCGCGGTAGATCAAACCTCGAAGGTAATCAGCGATGCGTCGTTCCTAAGAGGTCAAGATGCGCCGAGTCGAGCCCGACAACTCGTTGCTGCCGGTGACATTCTGGTATCCACGGTTAGACCGAATCTGAATGCCGTTGCTCCCGTTCCCGACGAATATGACGGCGCTACAGCATCAACCGGCTTCTGTGTGTTAAGACCAAACCCAGAGAAGGTGCTAAGCAGCTACCTCATGCATTGGGTTCGGTCGCCGCAGTTTATCGAGACGATGGTTCGTGAGGCGACTGGCGCAAGCTATCCTGCCGTCAGCGACCGGATTGTGAAGAACTCGCTCATCCCCCTCCCGCCGCTCCCCAAGCAGCTGAGGATCGCGACGATCCTGGACAAGGCGGATGCGCTACGCCGCAAGCGCAAGCGCGCCATCGAACTGCTCGACAGCCTCACGCAGTCGACTTTCTTCGACTTGTTTGGTCATACCAGCGACGACCTTTCCAAATGGGGAAATTTCATTCCACTATCGAACTTGGCCGAGATTGGGTCGGGAATAACGAAGGGTAGGAAGCTGAACGGGCAGCCGACCAGACAAGTGCCTTACTTGGCGGTTGCCAACGTTCAGGATCGCAGGCTTAAACTCACCGGCGTGAAAACGATCGAGGCAACCGAAAGCGAAGTTGCACGATACCGTCTTCATACGGACGATCTCCTGCTGACCGAGGGTGGCGATCCTGACAAGCTCGGGCGCGGTACTCTCTGGGCGGGTGAACTGAAGGAAGCAATACACCAGAATCATATCTTTCGGGTTCGACTGAAAACAGAAGCGGTTCTGCCGTTGTTTTTGAGCTGGCTTGTTGGAAGCCCATATGGGAAACGGTATTTCTTAAGCGTAGCGAAGCAGACAACGGGGATTGCATCCATCAACAAAACACAGCTCTCGGAGTTCCCAACTGTCGTTCCTCCAATCGAATTACAGCGAAAATTCGCCCGATTGGCGCAGGCCGTCAAAACGGAAATGCAGCAGTTGATCTCCTCCTCAAGCAACGCAGAAGTACTCTTTTCCTCCCTCCAACACCGAGCCCTTTCCGGACAACTCTAGCCCATGTCCAATTTCGCCTTTCTCGCCGCCGAGTTTCCGAGCGTCCATGAGGCGGCGGTGGCGGCCGAGAAGCATGCGGCGTCGGACCCGCGGGCGGCGGTGTTTTATGCCGGGCGCACGGTCGAGATCGGCGTCAAATGGGCGTTCAGGAACGATCCGGGCCTGAAGCTGCCCTATCAGGACAACATCTCCGCCCTGCTGCATGAGCCGAGTTTCAAGGCGATCGCCGGCCCTGTTTTCGCCAAGGCGAAATATATCAACCAATTGCGCAACCGCGCCGTCCATGAAGAGCGCACGGTGATCCAGCCCGGCGAAGCGCTCGGCGCGGTCAAGGAGCTTTTCCATGTCTGCTTCTGGCTGGCACGCACCTATGCGCGCCAAGCAAAGCCGGCGGAAGGGCTCGCCTTCGACGCCGCCATACTGTCGCGCCGCGACGAGACGCTGAAGAAGGCCTTCGCCCATCTCAAGGCGCAGCAGGCCGAACTCGAAGCCAGGGACGGCGAGCTGACGAAACTGCTCGCCGACAAGGCCAATCTCGACCAGGAGCTGAAGCGGCTTCGCGCCGAGGTCGCCGCCGCCCGGCAGGCGAGCGAGGCGCTTCCCTCGAGCCACGACTACGACGAAGCCGAGACGCGCGACCGCTTCATCGACCTCCTGTTGCGCGAGGCCGGCTGGGCGCTCGACAGGCCGGAGGATGTCGAATTCCGCGTCGAGGGCATGCCCAACAATGAGGGCGTCGGTTTCGTCGACTATGTGCTGTGGGGCGCCGACGGCAAGCCGCTCGGCCTGGTCGAGGCCAAGCGCACGCGCCGCGACGCGCGGCAGGGGCAACAGCAGGCGAAGCTTTATGCCGATGCTTTGGAAGCCCGTTACGGCCAGCGGCCTGTCATCTTCTATTCGAACGGCTACGAGCACTGGATCTGGGACGATACGCGCTATCCGCCGCGCCAGATCGGCGGCTTCTACAAGCGCGACGAGCTGGAGCTGATCGTCCAGCGCCGCGCCGGGCGCGGAAAACTCGCCGAGACCAGGACTGACCTGAAGATCGCCGGCCGCCCCTATCAGCAACGCGCCATCCGTTCGGTGGCCAAGGTCTTCGAGGAGGACGGCGAACGCAAGGCGCTGCTGGTCATGGCGACTGGCTCCGGTAAGACCCGTACCGTGATTGCGCTGGTCGATCTCCTGATGCGGGCCGGCTGGGTGAAGCGGGTGCTGTTCCTCGCCGACCGCATCGCGCTGGTGAACCAGGCGGCCGGCGCCTTCAAGGCGCATCTGCCGCATTCCGCGCCGGTCAATCTCGTTACCGAACGCACCGGCGAGGGACGTGTCTTCCTCTCCACCTATCCGACGATGATGAACCTTATCGACGGCAAGCGGGACGGCAAGGCGACCTTCGGCCCCGGCCATTTCGACCTGATCGTCATCGACGAGGCGCATCGCTCGGTCTACCAGCGCTACCGCGCGATTTTCGAATATTTCGATTCCTTCCTGGTCGGTCTCACCGCGACGCCGAAGGACGAGATCGACAAGAACACCTATTCGCTGTTCGACCTGGAGGACGGCGTTCCGACTGATGCCTATTCGCTCGACGAGGCCGTCGCCGACGGTCACCTCGTGCCGCCGGTCGCCATCTCGGTGCCGTTGAAGATCGTGCGCTCCGGCCTACGCTATGACGCCCTCTCCGAAGAGGAGAAGGACCAGTGGGACATGCTGGAATGGGGCGATGAGGAAATCCCCGATTCCGTGGATGCGGCCGAAATCAACACGCGCCTGTTCAACCAGGATACGGTCGATCAGGTCATCGCGCATCTCATGCAGAACGGCCTCAAGGTCGAGGGCGGCGACCGGCTCGGCAAGACCATCATCTTTGCTAAGAACCAGGATCACGCTCTGTTCATCGAGGCGCGTTTCAATGCCGCCTATCCGAGCCTCGCTGGACATTTCGCGCGCGTCATCACCTATGAAAGCGGCGCCTATGCGCAAACCCTGATCGACGATTTCTCCAAGAAGACCAAGCCGCCGCACATCGCGATCTCGGTCGACATGCTCGACACCGGCATCGACGTGCCCGAAGTGGTGAACCTCGTCTTCTTCAAGCAGGTGCGGTCCAAGACGAAATTCTGGCAGATGATGGGGCGAGGCACGCGCCTCTGCCCCGACCTCTTCGGCCCCGGCCAGGACAAGGAGTTCTTCCGCGTCTTCGACTATTGCATGAACCTCGAATTCTTCGGCGCCAATCCGGAGATCAAGGAGGCAAGCGCCGCGAAGTCGTTGTCGGAACGGCTGTTCGCGGCCCGGCTCGATCTCGTCCAAGCGCTGGAAGAGAAGGAAGACACGCCGTCCTCCGTGTCGGAGGGGCCTTCGCCGCCCTATGAGCCGCCGGGCAAGGACGATGCTCCGCCATCGGAGCAGCAGATTCGCGCCGACGCGCTCGGCGTCCTGCAAGGCACGGTCGCCGGGATCAATCTCGACAGCTTCGTCGTTCGCCAGAAGCGCCGCGCCGTCGAGAAATACCGGCAGCCGGAGGCGTGGATCGCGCTCGACGACGAGGCGCGCGGCGAACTCGTCGAGGACATCGCGCCTTTGCCGACATCGGTCACGCTCGGCACCGAGGAGGCCAAGCGCTTCGACCTCCTGATGTTCTCCCTGGAGCTGGCGCTGCTCGCCGGCTCGAAGCGCTTCGCCAAACTGAAGAGCGAGTTGCGGGAGATCGCTTCCGCCTTGCAGAGCCAGGCCGGCATTCCTTCCGTCGCAGAACGCATGGAACTGATCGAGGACGTGTTGTCGGATCAGTGGTGGGAAGGCGTGACAGTCTCGCTGCTCGAACTCGTCCGGTTGAGGCTGCGCAACCTCATCCAGCACATCGAGAAGGGGCGCAGGGCGATCGTCTATTCGAACTTCGCCGACGAGATCGGGGAAGGTGTCGAGCTGGAGCTGCCGCAGGTCGGCGAGACCGAGTTTGCCCGGTTCAAGGCGAAGGCCCGGCATTTCCTCAAGGCGCATGAGGACCACATCGTTCTGCATCGCTTGAGGCAGGGCAAGCCGCTCACCTCGGTGGACCTCGCGGAACTGGAAAAAATGCTGCTCGATGCTGGAATCGGCGATGCCGACGACATCGAGAAGGCGCGCCAGACAAGCAACGGTTTTGGCCGTTTCGTGCGTTCCCTCGTCGGGCTCGACCGCAAGGCGGTCGGAGAGGCGTTCGGGGAATTCCTGTCGACCGGCACGGCGAGCGCGACCCAGATCGAGTTCATCAATATGGTGATCGAGCACCTGACCCATCAGGGCAGCATGGATCCCGGGCTGCTTTATGAACGGCCCTTCACCGACATCGCGCCGACCGGGCCGGAACAGGTGTTCGACGAGGAGCGGGTTACGCTGCTTTTCGACCGTATCCGTGAAATCAGCGACAGCGCGGTCGCCTGATCCTGTCAGTCCCGTACAATAGCGAGTAAGGGTTCAAAGCTGTAGAGCGCCGGCCTGCAACAGCGCTTCGGTTGGTCCGCGTCAAGAATCGTTGTCTGTCAAATAGAGGCGTTTCTGGAAGACAACGTCCGTTGTCCGCCACGAATGGCGCTCAAGACGTGTTGAGTGCCAGATCGAGCGCATTCCAGAACTCAAGGGTGGCCGCAGCCTGAGGGGCCGAACGCGGTGTGGACGTGCTGACATCCGAGGGAGGTCCATGCTAAGTTACATGTAACTGAAATTGCGGAGGCCGGTAGTGTCGGCATCGAAGCCCAAGCCTGTTCGGGAGAAGGTGCGCGAACATCGCGAGCGGCTGCGCGCACAGGGGCTGCGTCCGATCCAGATCTGGGTGCCGGACGTGCGTTCACCTTCCTTCCGGACGCAAGCTCATCGTCAGTCGCAGGCTGTCGCTGCCAGCGCTTACGCGCGCGGAGATCAAGCGTTCATCGACGCCGTGTCCGACTGGGGCGATGAATGAGGCGCGGTGAGGTCTGGACCGTCTCCGGGGGCAAGGACTATGCGGGCGAGCCACGCCCTGCCGTCATCGTCCAGGACGACAGTTTCGACGCCACCGACTCCATCACGATCTGCGCCTTCACCACCGACCCGACCGAAGTGCCGTTGTTCCGCCCCGTCGTGGAGCCGAACGAGCGCAACGGCCTGCGCTCCACCTGCCGCCTGATGGTGGACAAGATCACCACTGTCCCCAAGGCCAGGCTTGGCGCCCAGGTCGGGCGGCTCGACCACGAGGACATGGTGCGTCTCAATCAGGCCATGACCGTGTTTCTCGGCATGGCCGTGACACCAAGGGCCCGAAGGGGGAAGCAGGCTGATGTTTGAGGCTTCATCCCGCCCTCCTTCGCTGAAGCTTCGGAGGGCATCCTGCTTCGAATGAGAGCTGGGCGCCAAATCCTGCGTAGCGCCCCCCTTCGGTAAGGCTTCGGAGGGCGCATCAACGGGGGCGCCAAATCCTGCGAAGCGCGCAGCAGGAGAATGCTGATGCCAATCCTGCTATCGAAAAGCCCTCCTTCGCTGAAGCTTCGGAGGGCATCCTGCTTCGAATGAGAGCTGTGTGCCAAATCCTGCGAAGCGCGCAGCGCGAAGCAGGATGAAGGCTGATGCCAATCCTGCTATCGAAAAGCCCTCCTTCGCTGAAGCTTCGGAGGGCATCCTGCTTCGAATGAGAGCTGTGTGCCAAATCCTGCGAAGCGCGCAGCGCGAAGCAGGATGAAGGCTGATGCCAATCCTGCTATCGAAAAGCCCTCCTTCGCTGAAGCTTCGGAGGGCATCCTGCTTCGAATGGGAGCTGTGTGCCAAATCCTGCGAAGCGCGCAGCGCGAAGCAGGATGGCGGAGAGGGGGGGATTCGAACCCCCGATACCCTTGCGAGTATGCCGCATTTCGAGTGCGGTGCATTCAACCACTCTGCCACCTCTCCGCGGGGCGTGGTCCGCCGTTGCCGGCGCGGCGCACTAGATAACGGGTGGGCGCACGCACCGCAAGGCCCCTTCGAAGCGATTTTATAGCCTTTGCCTTGACTTGGCGTCATCGGCGCGTTAGGGACAGCCAGCATCCGGCGTGGGGTCTCTCCGCGCCGGATGTCGTTTGAACCCGAAACAGACTGACAAAAAGACGGCCGGACCGCTTCATGCGGACCATAAGGCCGACCGAACAGCGAAAGGCAAGAAATGTTCGCAGTCATCAAAACGGGCGGCAAGCAGTATCGCGTCGCCGCCAACGACCTGCTCAAGGTCGAGAAGGTCGCCGGCAATGCCGGTGACATCGTGGAATTCGTCGAAGTCCTCGCCGTCGGCGAAGGCGATTCTGTCGAGATCGGCGCGCCCTTCGTGGCCGGCGCCGTCGTCACGGCCGAAGTCGTCGAGCAGGGCAAGGCGCGCTCGGTGATCGCGTTCAAGAAGCGCCGTCGCCAGAATTCGCGCCGCGCCCGCGGCAACCGTCAGCTGCACACCGAGGTCCGGATCTCCGAGATCCTGACCGGCGGGGCCAAGCCTTCCAAGGCGGCCGCGGCGAAGAAGGAAGACGTGGCCGAGGTTTCCGCCGACGCCGAGAAGAAGCCCGCCAAGAAGGCCGCGCCGAAAAAGGCTGCAGCCGCGGCGGAATCAGAGTAAGAACGGGACTGAAGGAGAACACCGATGGCACATAAGAAAGCTGGCGGTTCGTCGCGCAACGGTCGCGATTCCGAGTCCAAGCGTCTTGGCGTGAAGAAGTTCGGCGGCGAGAAGGTGCTCGCAGGCAACATCCTCGTGCGTCAACGTGGCACCAAGTGGCATCCCGGCACCAATGTCGGCCTTGGCAAGGACCATACGCTTTTTGCACTCGAAGCCGGCGCGGTGGCCTTCCGTAAGAAAGCCAACGGCCGAACCTACGTGTCGGTAAACCCGATTACTGAAGCAGCGGAGTAGCCGGTCCCGCACCACAACACCGGCGCCCATCTCGGGAACCGGTGTCCGGCAGAATCCGGAAAAGGATCAGGGGAGATGGGCAACCATCTCCCCTTTTTCGCATCTGGAGGACGGCCAATGCATATTCTGGTTACGAGGCGGCTGACGCTGAGACCGCCGATCGCGTTCGATGCCGAGGACATCGCGCTGTGGCTTTCCAACCGGGCCGTTGCGCGCATGCTGGCCCGCGTGCCTTTCCCCTACGCCCAGGCCGACGCCGAGGAGTGGATCGCCGGCCTCGCCGACGATCCGGACGCGATGGTCTACACCATCCACCGCCAGCGGCTGATCGGCATCGTCTCCATCGAGGGCGCCGGGCCGGAGCCGGAACTCGGCTACTGGCTTGCCGAACCCTGGCACGGCCGCGGCTTCGTCAGCGAGGCCGCCCGCGCGCTGATCGGCCATGCCTTCGCCACGCGCGACATCGCAGCCGTCAGGTCCTCGGCCTTCGTCGACAATCCGGCCTCGCAGCGGGTCCAGCAGAAGCTGGGCTTCAGCGTCTGCGGCGGCGGCAATGCCTGGTCGGTCCCGCGCAACGAGATGGTCGCGATCGTCAAGACCCGGCTGACGCGCGCCGCCTTCGAAGGCGATGCGCATGTCCGGCCGGCGGCCCATGCAGCCTGATGCGTCAACAGAACTGTACCAACGGTCGACCATTCGACCGTTGGAGCGCGCGACTGCGTGGCCCACGCCCGTTGGCGCGAAAGCCAAGCGGCCCGGATGGGCCGCGCCGGCGACTGAGGCCGCCTGGATGCGACTGCATCCAGGCCCATTGATGGTACGCAAATCGAGGAGATTGCGATGATCAAGGAAACGGACGACGATTTCGAGGGCGAAAGTACCACCATAGATTGCCCGGTTCTGGTCACCGAGCGCCTGGTGCTGCGGCCGCCGCACGACCACGACATCCAGGAACTGGCCGAGCTCGCCGGCAACCGGCGCGTCGCGGAGATGCTGTCGCGCATGCCCCATCCCTATGGCGAGGCCGAAGCGCGGGCCTTCATCGCCATGTCCCGGCAGAGGAAGGCCGGCTGCGTCTATGCCGTGACGCTCGCCGACACCGGCGCCTTCGTCGGCTGCGCCGGCCTCAACGCCACCGAGCGCGGGCTCGAGATCGGATACTGGATCGGCGAACCCTACTGGAAGCGCGGCTATGCGACGGAAGCCGCGCATGCCCTGGTCGACCTCGCTTTCCGCGCGACCAACATCGCGGAACTGCACGTCTCATGCCGCGTCATCAATCCCGCCTCGCGGCGCGTCATCCACAAATGCGGCTTCCAGTATGCCGGCCAGGGCATGCTCAACTCGCTGGTGGCCGGCCAGGTGCCGGTCGAACGCTATCGGCTGGATCGGAAGACGTGGGTGAGTTTGAGGAGTTGGGGGAAATTATGAGGCTGGTGAATGGTGAATAGTGAATGGTGAATGGACACGGTCAGGTCCGCCCACTGAGTGGCCGGCGGGCGCCTGACCATTCACCATTTTGCCATTCACCATTCACCACTCCATCTCCACCCACACCGGAAAATGATCCGAACCCGGCGCTTGGGTGTCGATCCAGGCGCGGCGGACGCGGCCGGCGAGGCTGGCCGAGACGAAGCAGTAATCGAGGCGGCCGCGTCGCTCCGGCCTTTGCGTGTCGATCCAGCTCACTTCGCCGTTTGGGCCCTCGATACGGGAGGCGTCGACGGGGTGATGGGCCACGATGCGCCGGCCCTCGGCATAGTCGGCCTCGCCCGCCATCAGCCCATATTCCGGTGAATCCGGCGTCATGTTGAAATCGCCGAGCAGCACGAAATCCTCGGGATGCGGCAGCTCTTCTTCGCCATATTCGGCGGCACCGGTGATCGCGCCTCCTTCCATCGGATAGGCGAAGATCCGTTTCTTGAGGTCGGTGATCTGGAGCATCCGCTCCTCGTGATTGATATGGTCGAGATGCACGTCATAGATCCTGAGGGGCCCGAGCGGCGTGACGATCAGCGCCTCCAGTGCCGCGCGCTGGAAGTTGGCGCGGTCGAAACTGCGGCTGCGGGGCAGGAGAAGATTGCGCGTGGCGAGGATCGGCCAGCGGCTGAGGACCATGTTGCCGAACTGCCGGCGGCGCGTCACAGCGCGTCCGTCGACGATCGACGAACCGCCGTCGATGTCCATGGCCGCGGCGAATGCGGCGAAATGGCCGGGCAGGCGGTCTTTCATCAACGCGACGAGATCGGCGCCGCCATTCTGGGCGAGCCCGCGCGACACCTCCTGCAGGGCGATGATGTCGGCATCCGCCACGCTTGCCGCGATCCGGTCGGGGTCGAAGACGCCGTCGCGGCCCATGCCGTATTGGATATTGTAGCTCACCAGCTTCATATGCTTCTCCCGCACTTGCGTTCCGATAATGTTGCCGCCGGGTACTTCGCGGCAACCTGTCGCCTGCGACTTTCTTCGGGGCAAACGGTCGCAATCCAGGAGCGTCCTTTGGAGGCGCCAAGGGCATTCAGCCACCCGGGCACCATGTCGCTCGAGGATCGATCCCGCCTTCGGGCCGATGCCCTGGCGCTGCCGCGCGAAGCATTGTCGGCAAGACAGTTCAATCCGGCGCGGAAATAGTCTAGAGCAGGGGCCGTTTCACGGCAGATTGACCAGAAGATGAAGTTCCTCGATCAGGCAAAAGTCTACATCCGCTCCGGCGACGGGGGCGCCGGCTCGGTGTCGTTCCGCCGCGAGAAATTCATCGAGTTCGGCGGGCCGGACGGTGGCGACGGCGGTCGTGGCGGCGACGTCTGGGCCGAGGCTGTCGATGGGCTCAACACACTGATCGACTATCGCTACCAGCAGCATTTCCGGGCCAAGACCGGCGTGCACGGCATGGGCCGCAACCGGACCGGCGCCAAGGGTGCGGACGTCACGCTCAAAGTGCCGGCCGGCACGCAGATCTACGAGGAAGACAACGAGACGCTGATCTGCGACCTCACCGAGGTCGGACAGCGTTTCCGCCTCGCGGCCGGCGGCAATGGCGGCTTCGGCAACCAGCATTTCAAGACGTCGACCAACCAGGCGCCGCGCCGCGCCAATCCCGGCCTGCCGGGCGACGAGCGCACGATCTGGCTTCGCCTGAAGCTCATCGCCGATGCCGGCCTGGTCGGTTTGCCCAACGCCGGCAAGTCGACCTTTCTGGCGGCGGTGACGGCGGCCAAGCCGAAGATCGCCGACTATCCCTTCACGACGCTGCATCCCGGCCTCGGCGTGGCGCGCATCGACGCGCGCGAATTCGTGCTCGCCGACATTCCCGGCCTGATCGAGGGCGCGCATGAGGGCGTGGGCATCGGCGACCGCTTCCTCGGCCATGTCGAGCGCACACGCGTGCTGCTGCACCTCGTTTCCGCCCAGGAGGAAAATCCCGGGAAAGCCTACAAGACAGTGCGCGGCGAACTCGAAGCCTATGGCCACGGACTGGCCGAGAAACCGGAGATCGTCGCGCTTTGCCAGATCGACACGCTCGACGCCGCCACCCGCAAGAAGAAGGTCGCGGCGCTGAAGCGCGCGGCCGGCCGCGCGCCCTTCCTGCTGTCGGCCGTCACCGGCGAGGGTGTCGAAGCGGTGCTGCGCACGCTGGCGGGCGAGATCCACGGAGCCAGGGAGGCCGAAGCGCCGGCCGAACCGGACGCGCGGTGGGCAAGGTAGGCAATGAAATGATGATGGCGCTCCACGTTGCCCCCCTCTGTCCTGCCGGACATCTCCCCCACAAGGGGGGAGATCGGCCGGCCGCTTGCCTTTCGCCAATCTGCGACGCTGCAGAACGGACGCCTTCGCCGATGACAGCCGATCTCCCCCCTTGTGGGGGAGATGTCCGGCAGGACAGAGGGGGGCAACGTAAGGCGCGAACTTTCGAGTGTTTCTGCGACGACAATACTGGACTGCACTCATGACGCAGTCGCTCCAGAACTACCGCCGCATCACGGTCAAGATCGGCTCGGCCCTGCTGGTCGACCGCTCTACCGGACTCAAGCGCGAGTGGCTGGCCTCGCTGGTCGACGATGTGGAGGCGCTCACATCAGCCGGGGCGGATGTGCTTGTCGTCTCCTCGGGCGCTATCGCGCTCGGCCGCACCATTCTTGGCCTCGGCAAGCGGGCGCTGAAGCTCGAGGAGAGCCAGGCCGCCGCCGCCGTCGGACAGATCGCACTTGCCGGAGCGTGGTCGGACGAACTCGGGTGCAAGGGGCTGAAATCCGGCCAGGTCCTCGTGACGCTCGGCGATACCGAGGAGCGGCGCCGCTACCTCAACGCGCGCGCCACCATCTCGACGCTCCTGAAAATGCGCGCCGTGCCCGTCATCAACGAGAACGACACGGTGGCGACCACCGAGATCCGCTACGGCGACAACGACCGTCTCGCCGCCCGCGTCGCCACGATGATGGGCGCGGACCTGCTGGTGCTGCTTTCCGACATAGACGGACTCTATACGGCGCCGCCGGCACTCGACCCGTCGGCGGCGTTCATCCCCGTCGTCGACCGCATCACGCCCGAGATCGAGGCCATGGCCGGCGGCGCGGCGTCCGAACTGTCGCGCGGCGGCATGCGCACCAAGCTCGACGCGGGCAAGATCGCGACCACGGCCGGCACGGCCATGGTCATCACGCTCGGCAGCCGGTTGAATCCGCTCTCGGCGATCGACCGCGGCGAGCGCGCCACTTTCTTCCGGCCGAGCGCCAGTCCGGTCAAGGGTTACAAGACCTGGATCGCCGGACAGCTCGAGCCGGCCGGACGGCTGGTGGTCGATGCCGGCGCGGTGGGTGCGCTGCTGTCGGGCAAGTCGCTGCTGCCGGCCGGCGTGAAGCAGGTTGCCGGCAGCTTCTCGCGAGGCGATACGGTCGCCATTCTCGGCCCGGAAGGCCGCGAGATCGCGCGCGGGCTGGTTGCCTATGATGCGGCGGATGCCGTAAGGATCGCAGGATTGAAGACCGCCGAGATTGCGACAGTGCTCGGCTACGAAGCGCGGTCGGCAATGGTGCACCGCGACGACCTGGTCGTCAGCCGGCCGGCCGAGCCGATGCGGGTGGAGGGATAGGCCATGCTCGACAAGCACGCCGCAGACGTCGTTCAACTGATGGCCGGGATCGGCCGCGCTGCGCGCGCCGCCGCGCGACCGCTGGCGATCGCCCCGACATCGGCCAAGAATGCGGCCCTCGACGCCATGGCCGATGCGATCCTGCGCAACGAAGCGGCGATCCTGGAAGCCAATGCCATCGACATGACGAACGGCGTTGAGGCGGGTCTCGCCGGCTCCTTCCTCGACCGGCTGAAGCTTACGCCTGCCCGCATCCGCGACATGGCCGAAGGCATCCGCGCCATCGCCGCGCTGGAGGATCCGGTCGGCCGGGTCATAGCCGCCTGGCAGCGGCCGAATGGGCTCGAGATCGAGCGCGTGCGCACCCCGCTCGGCGTGATCGGCGTGATCTACGAGAGCCGTCCGAACGTGACGGCCGATGCCGGCGCGCTCTGCCTCAAGGCCGGCAACGCGGTCATCCTGCGCGGCGGCTCGGATTCGGCCAATTCCTCGGCCGCGATCCATGCCTGCCTCGTCGAAGGCTTGAAGGCGGCAGGATTGCCGGAAGCGGCGATCCAACTCGTGCCCGTCACCGATCGCGCCGCCGTCGGCGAGATGCTGAAGGGCCTCGACGGCAATCTCGACGTCATCGTGCCGCGCGGCGGCAAGAGCCTCGTCGGCCGGGTGCAGACCGAGGCGAGGGTGCCCGTCTTCGCCCATCTCGAAGGCATCTGCCATCTCTACATCGATCGTTCGGCCGAACTCGACATGGCCGTGGCGATCGCCGTCAACGCCAAGATGCGCCGCACCGGCATCTGCGGCTCGGCCGAGACGCTGCTGGTCGACCGTGCCGTGGCCGCGACCCATCTCGTGCCGGTGCTCGACGCGCTCGCCGCGGCCGGCTGCGAGATCCGCGGCAGCGAGGAGGTCGTCGCCGCGTTTCCTGCGGCGAAGCCGGCCACGGAGGCGGATTGGCGGACCGAATATCTCGATGCCATCATCTCGGCGAAGCTGGTCGACGGCGTGGCCGGCGCGATCGATCATATCGAGACCTATTCGTCCCATCACACCGAAGCGATCGTGGCGGAGGATCAGGCGACGGTCGAACGCTTCTTCAACGAGATCGATTCGGCGATCCTCCTGCACAATGCCTCGACGCAGTTCGCCGACGGCGGCGAGTTCGGCATGGGCGCCGAGATCGGTATCGCCACCGGCAAGATGCATGCACGCGGGCCGGTCGGCGTCGAGCAACTGACGTCGTTCAAATATCGGGTGCGCGGATCGGGGCAGACGCGGCCGTGATCGGTCTTCGTGCGGTCTCTGTTCGAGATCGGCCAGCTTCGCCCACCAAATCATATCCGCGGTCGATGAGATCGACCGTGGGAGCGCGCAACGTCGTGGCCCATGCCCGCTGGCGCGAAAGCCCGAGGACAGGCTCGGCGCGGTCGGATGAGACCCACCGCCGGTCACCGGGCGCCATCATGGATGAAAGTGCGGCGTGTCTTCGCACCCCTCTCTGTCCTGCCGGACATCTCCCCCACAAGGGGGGAGATAGGCCGGCCGCTTGGATTTCGCCAATCGTCAACCTCGCAGGACGAGTGCCGTCATCGATGACTGCCGGTCTCCCCCCTTGTGGGGGAGATGTCCGGCAGGACAGAGAGGGGTATCAGGCGAAACCCTATCCGACTGAAATCAAAAGGCTTTCCGCCCTATTTTCATGGCAGGGGCCATTGCCAAAATGTCAGCGCGGTAGGCGCAATCAATTTTGAGCGACGGCGCATCGCCTTTTGCCGGGGTCCATCCACGGTATCTCAAGATGCCGCATGCTCCGCGCGGCCGGGCGGTCGGGCTGTTCGGCGGTTCGTTCAACCCGCCGCATGGCGGCCATGCGTTGGCAGCGGAGATCGCGCTGCGTCGCCTCAGGCTCGACCAGCTCTGGTGGATCGTCACCCCCGGCAATCCGCTGAAGAGCAAAAGGGAGCTTGCGCCGCTCGCCGAGCGCATCCGCTGGTCCGAGACGATCGCGCGGGATCCGCGCATCAAGGTCACCGCCTTCGAGGCGGCGCATCATGTCCGCTACACGGCCGACACGCTGGCCCTCGTGAAGGCCCGCAATCCCGGCGTCGATTTCGTGTGGATCATGGGCGCCGACAGCCTGCGCGACTTCCATCGGTGGCAGCGCTGGCGCGACATCGTGATGACCTTCCCGATCGCCGTGATCGACCGGCCGGGCGCGACGCTGTCATTCCTCTCGTCGGTGGTGGCCAAGACTTTCGACTATGCGCGCATCGACGAGCTCGAAGCGCCCCGCCTCGCCCGCGCCAGGGCGCCGGCCTGGACCTTCATCCACGGGCCGAGGTCGTCCCTGTCCTCGACTGCAATAAGGAAGGCGGCCGAAGAGGCCGCCTCCCGCTGATTCGCTGTTCGGCGGTCGACGAGATCGACCGCCGGTGCCATGTCATCAGAACTCTTCCCACCCGTCGGGGTCGGCCTGCGGCGCAAGTGCCGCAGATCCCCTGCCGGTTGAGACCGTCTTCAGCGCGGCGACGGGCTTCGCGGCGGGCTGCATCCTTGCGACCGGCTGAGCCTGCGCGGGGCGCGCCGCGTCGGCGCCAAGCGTGAACTTCGCCACGAGCCGCGACAACTGACCCGCCTCCTGGGCCAGCGAGTGGCTGGCCGCGGTCGACTGTTCCACCATGGCGGCGTTCTGCTGGGTCACCTGGTCCATCTGGTTGATGGCGACGTTCACCTCGCCGAGCGCGGTGGACTGCTCATGCGCGGAGGACGCGATCTCGGCGACCAGCGTGCTCATCTCCGTCACCTGGGCGGCGATATGCTGCAGCACGGTGCCGGTCTGGCCGACGAGGCCGACGCCCTGCTCGACCTGCTGGGTCGAGGTCGAGATCAGCGACTTGATCTCCTTGGCGGCTTCGGCCGAACGCTGCGCGAGCGCCCGGACTTCCGAGGCGACCACGGCGAAACCCTTACCGGCCTCGCCGGCGCGGGCGGCCTCGACGCCGGCATTGAGCGCCAGGAGGTTGGTCTGGAAGGCGATCTCGTCGATGACGCCGATGATCTGCGAGATCTGCTCGGACGACTTCTCGATCTGGGCCATGGCCGATATCGCCTCGCGGACGACTTCGCCGGACTTCTCGGCGCCTTCGCGCGCCTCGCCGGTGACGCGGGCGGCCTGGCGGGCGCCCTCGGCCGTCTTCCTGACCGTGCCGGTGACCTCTGCGAGGGCGGCCGCGGTCTCCTCGAGGCTTGCCGCCTGCTGCTCGGTACGGCGCGACAGGTCGTCGGCGGCCTGGCTGATCTCGCTGGTGCCGGTGGTCATGGCGCCGACGGCGCCATGGATGGTCGCCATGGTCGCCTGCAGCTCTGCGATCGCGCGGTTGAAGTCGGTCTTGAGCTGCTCGGCCTTCGGCGCGAAGGCCTCGGTGATACGGTAGGAGAGGTCGCCCTCGGCGAGCCGCGACAGGCCGGCGGCCAGGGAGGATATCGCGACGCGGTCTTGTTCCGTCTCGCGCGCCTTCTCCTCCTCGCTGCGGGCGCGATCGGCGTCGGCCCCGGCGCGTGTCTCGACCGCCTCGGCCTCCAGCCGCACCTTGGCGATCTGGGCGTCCTTGAACACCTGGACGGCCCCGGCCATCTGGCCGATCTCGTCGCGGCGTCCGGTCGCCGGCACCTCGGTCGAATGGTCCCCGGTGGCGAGCCTGCCCATGGCCGAAGTCAGGGCGTTGATCGGCTGGGTGACGCTGCGGACCGAAAGGAAGGCGGCCGCCAGGGAAACCAGCACGCCCAGCAGCAGAGCGCCGCCGGAAACCGTGGCATTGCTCCAGAACATGGCCGAAAGATCGTCACTGTAGACACCCGTGCCGACGATCCAGCCCCACGGCGCGAAACCGGCCACGTGGGAATATTTCAGCACCGGCTCCTCGAATCCCGGCTTCGGCCAGTAATAATCGACGAATCCCTTGCCCTGCGCCTTGACGATCGCGACCATCTCGGCGAACAGCGGCTTGCCATGGGCATCCTCCATCGCGGATTGATCGGTGCCGTCCATTTCCGGCTTGATCGGATGCATGATCATCTTCTGGTTCATGTCGTTGATCCAGAAGTAGCCGTTGCCCTGATAGCGCATCGGCTTGATTGCCGCCATTGCGCGCGCCTGCGCCTCTTCGCGGCTGATGGTGCCGGCGGCTTCGAGCTTGTGGTAGGCGTCGAAGATGCTCACCGCATTCTCGTTCATCGCGGACAGCATTGCCTTGCGTTCGTCGACGAGGCTGTGATGGGCCTCGAACACATTGAACACTACGACGCACGCCGTTATCGCGAGCGTCAGCGCGACCAGCAAATACAGCCTGGTCGAAATGCGTAAAGATTTCATGGAAGCCCCCTCGAATTCCGATCGATCGGTGTCTGGGGCGTATGGCGAACGGTACCACGACGAGGATCGGAAAGTTCCGACCCGCTTTCTGGCGAATCACGTGGTGCTGTCGGCCTGCCCGCCCAAGGCAACCTTCGCCACCGATCTTGCTTCAGTTCGGTAAAGGTTCAATTAAATGCCGGAGAATTCCGCCCGCTCAAAAGCAAGCGGCCCGCATGAAGCGGGCCGCCGGATCCTTTGCAGAATGCTCAGAACTCTTCCCAGCCGTCGGGGTCGGCCTGCGGCGCAAGTGCCGCAGATCCCCTGCCGGTCGAGACCGTCTTCAGCGCGGCGACGGGCCTCGCGGCGGGCTGCATCCTTGCGACCGGCTGAGCCTGTGCGGGGCGCGCCGCGTCGGCGCCAAGCGTGAACTTCGCCACGAGCCGCGACAACTGGCCCGCCTCCTGAGCCAGCGAGTGACTGGCGGCGGTCGACTGTTCCACCATGGCGGCGTTCTGCTGGGTCACCTGGTCCATCTGGTTGATGGCGACGTTCACCTCGCCGAGCGCGGTGGACTGCTCATGCGCGGAGGACGCGATCTCGGCGACCAGCGTGCTCATCTCCGTCACCTGGGCCGCGATATGCTGCAGCACGGTGCCGGTCTGGCCGACGAGGCCGACGCCCTGCTCGACCTGCTGGGTCGAGGTCGAGATCAGCGACTTGATCTCCTTGGCGGCTTCGGCCGAACGCTGCGCGAGCGCCCGGACTTCCGAGGCGACCACGGCGAAACCCTTACCGGCCTCGCCGGCGCGGGCGGCCTCGACGCCGGCATTGAGCGCCAGGAGGTTGGTCTGGAAGGCGATCTCGTCGATGACGCCGATGATCTGCGAGATCTGGTCGGACGACTTCTCGATCTGGGCCATGGCCGATATCGCCTCGCGGACGACTTCGCCTGATTTCTCGGCGCCTTCGCGCGCCTCGCCGGTGACGCGGGCGGCCTGGCGGGCGCCCTCGGCCGTCTTCCTGACCGTGCCGGTGACCTCGGCGAGGGCGGCCGCGGTCTCCTCGAGGCTTGCTGCCTGCTGCTCGGTACGGCGCGACAGGTCGTCGGCGGCCTGGCTGATCTCGCTGGTGCCGGTGGTCATGGCGCCGACGGCGCCATGGATGGTCGCCATGGTCGCCTGCAGCTCCGCGATCGCGCGGTTGAAGTCGGTCTTGAGCTGCTCGGCCTTCGGCGCGAAGGCCTCGGTGATACGGTAGGAGAGATCGCCCTCGGCGAGCCGCGACAGGCCGGCGGCCAGAGCCGACACCGCGACGCGGTCCTCGGCCGCCTCGCGCGCCTTCTCCTCCTCGCTGCGGGCGCGATCGGCGTCGGCCCCGGCGCGTGTCTCGACCGCCTCGGCCTCCAGCCGCACCTTGGCGATCTGGGCGTCCTTGAACACCTGGACGGCCCCGGCCATCTGGCCGATCTCGTCGCGGCGTCCGGTCGCCGGCACCTCGGTCGCATTGTCGCCGGCAGCCAGGCGGCCCATGGCGGCTGTGAGCGCGTTGATCGGCGCGGCGATCAGGCGGGTGAGAAGCCACCATACGCCGGCTGCGATGAGCAGCGCCGCCACCAGGCCGACATAGAGGGCGACGGAAGCGCGGTCGACCTCGACCTGCTGCTGTGCCGAGGACGCCTGGTTGGCCGTCGTCCCCAGTTCGATGACGCTGTCGAGCGCGTCCTCGATGGGCGCGATCAGTGCGTCGGCCGGGCCGTCGGGGCCGACCATCCTGACCGCCTGGTCGCGGGTCATCGGATCCGCTGCCAGCTTCTGCCCGGCGGCGATCACGTCCTTCTGGTAGATCGCCAGCGCTTGCTCCGCCTTGTCGGCGAGCGCAAGGATCTCGGCATCGTCGGCCCGCAAGGTCCGAAGCGCGGCGAGTTCCTTCTTCAGCGTGTTCCCATGCTTCTCGATGCGGCTGACGTAATAGGCGTCACCCGACAGGAGCAGGCCGCGATAGGAGTTCTCGACCCGCGCCAGCGCCATGCGCGCCAGAAGCGCGGTTCCGGCCGTCGCCTTCGATTCTTCGGCGGCATGCTGGGCCTGGGAGATTGTCGACATGTTCCAGAGCGCCGCGCCGCTCATGGCTCCGATCGTGGCGATGAGTGCGAAGAAGGCGAGTGCCAGCTTTCGCGAGATTTTCAGATTGGTGAGCACAGAACTTCCCCAGCTCATCGTTGCCGGTCGGCCCTCATGGCCAGCCGGAGCCGGTGGTTGCGGGAAGGCCTTCATGGCCGGCCCGATCCGGAATGCCCAAGCGGCTCCGCCCGCGGTCAAGACCGGGGAACCCTCCATGGCGTGACGATGGAACGGGGATCGGTGTTGTCGGTGCGGTCGCCCGAAGCGACGGTCACCGAACACTTGCCTGGTTTCGGTAAAGCTTTGATTAATCGCGCCGCGCCGTGCGGCTCTTATGTGAGATTTGCTTGATAGCCTGAACGCAGCGCTTTTACGGCATTGCCTTTCAATTGCCTTCCGAATTCTATTCTTCGTGGCAATCTCGAAGAATACAACCTTGCGCGGGAGAGCCCGTTCCTGCTGTGATGGATGCCCGTCTTCGCAGGGCACAAATACCGCCGAGCGGTCAGGTCGAGCGTTGCTGGAAACGCGAACTCAGGCGATCGCGCGGGCGACGCCCTGCCGGATCTCGGCGAGCGAGAAAGGCTTCTGCACCACGTCGAGCACGATCGCCGACAGTTCGGCGGCGCGCTCGCGTTGCTCGGCATAGCCGGTCATGAGCAGGATCTTCAGTCCGGGATAGGCCCCGGCCGCCTTCTTGGCCATTTCGATCCCGTCCATCACGGGCATGCGGATGTCGGAGAGCACGAGATCGTAGCCGCCGGAATGGGCGGTGATTCGGTCGAGCCCGACCTCGCCGTCCTCGGCGGTGTCGACGCTGTGGCCGGCCGCGGCGAGCGCGCGCGCGGTGAAGGAGCGGACGGAGTCGTCGTCCTCGACGATCAGGATTCTTGCCATGCCGGGATATTTCCCGCGAAGTCTTGACGTTTCCTGAACATCGGCCGACGCGTCAGGCGTCGCCCTTCACCACGCCGACGAAAGGCAGTTCGCGGAACGCGTGCGCCACGTCCATGCCGTAACCGACGACGAAATAGTCGGGACATTGGAAGCCGGTGAAATCGGCGTCGAGCTCGGTCTGGCGCCGCGTATATTTGTCGAGCAGCACCGCGATCGACACGCTCCTGGCGCCGCGCGACAGCATCAGCTCGCGCGTGAATTTCAGCGTCTTGCCCGATTCCAGGATGTCGTCGATCAGGAGCACGTCGCGTCCCTGCACTTCGTTGTCGATGTCGCGCAGCACCCTGACCTCGCCGCTGGTCGTGCCGGCGCCGTAGCTCGAGATGAAGATGAACTCGACCTCGGGCGAAAGCCCGGTGTCGTGCATGGCGCGGATGAGGTCGGCCGCAAAGATGAAGGAGCCCTTGAGGATCGCGATGACCAGAAGGTCGTGGTAGTCGCGCTTCCCTATCTCCTCGGCGAGCTCGAGATTGCGGCGGGCGATCTCGGAGGCGCTGAACAGCACCTCGATTTCCTTGCCTCGTACCACCGGCATCGCGTTCTCCTTGGACCGTGGTCAATCTGGGTCATGTCATTCGCCGGGGACGGATCCGGCCAGACCCTGCCGCATAGTCCGTCCGGCCGGACGATGCAATGCGGATTGATCATGGCCGGAACACGGCCGAAGCGAATTCCGCGGGGACGAGCACGTGACCGCCCGAGATCCAGAACGCGGCGGCGGCAAGCGTCACGACGCCGAGCAGGAAGAACGGCCCGCCGCCACCGGCCCGTTCGGTTGTCGGCCCGGCGCTGCGCAGCACATCCAAGCCCCGGGACGGCGAAACGGCCGCCTGCCCCGCGGTCGTGGCGCGATCCCCGGTGCGGCCGACGGAGACGACGGGCTCGAACCGGGCATCGATGATATCGGCACTGCGTTCCGGGCGGGCACGCAGGTCGGGCGCGGCGGTACTCGGCGCCGTCATGATTTCGCCCGAAACCGGGCGTGCGTTCCAATGGTCGGCCATATGGCCCGTCATCCTGTTGTCAGGACATGCTCTCATCGGCAGGACGTAGCCCGAAATGGTTAACGTTTCCCGATCGGAAGCTCCCGAGCGGCCCGAAATTAACCAATGGTTAACCATGCGGGCCGATGGTCCAAACATGGCCGGGCCGCTTTGCGGCGCCGGGAAACGTCAAGGCTGTAGCAACGTGATCCGCTTCGAGAATGTCGGCCTCAGATACGGAATGGGTCCGGAAATCCTCCGTGACATTTCCTTCCAGATTCCCGAGCGCTCGTTCCAGTTCCTGAGCGGACCGTCGGGCGCCGGCAAGACGACGCTGCTCAGGCTGCTGTTCCTGGCACTGAAGCCGACGCGGGGGCTGATCACGGTCTTCGGCAAGGATCGTTCGCGCATTTCCCGGCAGGATCTGCCGCTGATCCGTCGGCGCATCGGCGTCGTGTTCCAGGATTTCCGGCTGCTCGATCACATGACCACCTATGAGAACGTCTCGCTGCCTCTGCGCGTGCGCGGCCGCGAGGAAGTCAGCTACCGCAACGACGTGGTCGAACTGCTGAGATGGGTAGGTCTCGGCGAACGCATGCATGTGCTGCCCCCCGTGCTTTCCGGCGGCGAGAAACAGCGCGCCGCGATTGCCCGGGCGCTGATCGAGCAGCCGGAGATCCTCCTGGCTGATGAGCCGACAGGCAATGTCGATCCGCCGCTGGCGCGCCGGCTGCTGCGCCTGTTCCTCGAGCTCAACAGGCTGGGAACCGCCGTCGTCATCGCCACCCACGACGTCGGCCTGATGGAGCAGGTCGACGCCCGCCGCATGATCCTTTCCGGCGGGAGGCTCGACATCTATGACTGAACGCGTCGAGATCCCGCAGCAAGCGGAGCTGTCGGTCGCGAATGTACCGCAGCCCCCTCGCCGCAAGGCCGCGCCGATCGTGCCGGAGCACAATGTCGCCGGCCGCGCGCTGGTGCTTGTTATCGCCATCATGACCTTCCTCTCCTGCCTGACGCTCGGCGCGGTGACGCTGGTGCGCGACACGGCGGCGGTGTGGGAGAACCAGATCGCGCGCGAGGCGACGATCCAGATCAAGCCGGCCGACGGGCTCGACATGGACGCCGCACTTCAGGCCGCGGCGCGCATCGCCTCGGGTTTCGCCGGCGTCAAGAGCACCAGCATCGTCGACCGCGCCGCGACCGCTCGTCTCCTGGAGCCGTGGCTCGGTTCCGGCCTCGACATCGATGAATTGCCGGTGCCGCGCCTCGTCATCGTAACGATCGACGAGGACAATCCGCCCGATTTCGCCGCCATGCGGGCGATGCTGGCGCCGGAACTGCCCACCGCGGCGCTCGACGACCACCGCACCTGGGTCGACCGGCTGGTCGCAATGGCGCGCACCACGGTGACGATCGGCATGACGGTGCTGGTGCTGATGCTGGCAGCGACCGTGCTCACGGTGGTGTTCGCCACGCGCGGCGCCATGGCGGGCAACGGCCATATCATCGAGGTCCTGCATTTCGTCGGCGCCGAGGCGGGCTTCATCGCCTCGGAGTTCCGCCGTCACTTCCTGGTCACCGGCATGAAGGGCGCCGCGGCGGGCGGCCTGGCCGCGGTCGTGGTCTTCATCGCCTTTTCCTTCTGGTCGTCGATGAATCTCGCGACGCCGGAGGCGGATCAGGCGACTGCGCTCTTCGGCAATTTCGCCATCGGCGCAGCGGGCTATGCGGGCGTGGCGCTGATCGTTCTGGTCATCGCCGGCCTGACCGCCGCTACCTCGCACTTCACCGTCGTTGCCTATCTGAACCACATGGAGGGCGGCCGACCGGAGACATGACGGCATGTCCCGGAAAGTTGATCACGAATCATGTCAAATTGTAATGCATTTTGGCTGAAAACGGTAAATCTTCCTATCCAGCGCCGCATTTGGCGGTTAACCATCACGTCATGAAGGGGAAGGACATATCCGACCGGGCCACGCCCGGAGAGGGTATCGGGGCGCAGCCCGGAGAGGCGCGCGACGGTCGGGTTTTCTCCGCATTCAAGCTTCCGGCACTCAAGCTTTCGGTCGGGGCGATTCTTCTCGCGGGGCTCGTCTTCGCCGGCGGTTTCGGCCTGTTCGCTACCCATATCAGCGGCATGTCCACGCCCGACGATCCCGAGAGAGCCGACGCCATCATCGTGCTCACCGGCGGGCAGTCGCGCATCGATGCCGCCGTCAGTCTGTTGAAATCGGGCAAGGGCAAGCGGCTGCTGATCAGCGGCGTCCATCCGGCGGCCGATCTCGGGGACCTGCAGGCGGCGACCGGCGGCGACAAGAAGCTGTTCTCCTGCTGCGTCGACATCGACCATGCCGCGCTCGACACGATCGGCAATGCCGAGGAGAGCGCCAAATGGGTGTCGAGCCACGCCTACAGCCGCGTGATCCTCGTCACCAACAACTACCACATGCCGCGCAGCCTGCTCGAGATGCGGCGTTATCTTTCCAATGCGGACCTTCTTCCCTACCCGGTGGTCAACCACCGGCTCGACGGGGGCGGCTGGATGACGAAGCCGGCGGCGTTGCGCGTGCTGTTCACCGAATACACCAAATACATCGCCGCGCTGGCGCGGGGGGTCATGCCGTTGCGCAGCGTGGCCGAACCGGTCACGGTCGTCGACGCGCAGGCTACCGCAGGGGGCTGAGCCACTGTTCCTTTTTGCGGGCTTGGTGTAACCAGCGGCCGATGCTCTATCTCCGCTCGCTGGCGTTCAACGTCGCCTTTTACCTCAACCTGATCGTCCAGATGATATTCTGGACGCCATATTATTTCCTGGCGGAGCGCCGGCGGGCCTGGTACGTGCCGAAAATCTGGGTGCGCACCAGCCTGTGGCTGCACGCGAAGCTGGCCGGTGCCCGGACCGAGATCCAGGGGGTCGACAACCTCCCCGAGGGCTCCTACATCCTCGCGCCGAAGCACCAGTCCTTCTGGGACACGATCGCGTTCCTGCCGCATGTCCCCGATGCGCTCTACATCCTGAAGCGCGAGCTGACCTGGATACCGTTCTTCGGCTGGTACATTATGAAGATGCGCATGATCCCGGTTGATCGCGGCAGCCGCTCCAAGGCGCTGAAGGCTGTTGTGGCTGCGACCCGGCAGGAGCTGGCCCGCAACCCGCGCCAGCTGATCATCTATCCCGAAGGCACACGCCGCCCGCCGGGCGCGGAGCCGGCCTACAAATGGGGTATCGTCGAGCTCTATTTCCGCCTGGGCGTGCCGGTGGTGCCGGTCGCCCATGCCGCCGGGCTCTATTGGCCTCGCCGCAAGTTCCTGCGCTATCCCGGCACCATCAAGGCGCGTTTCCTGCCGCCGATCCCGCCGGGCCTCGGCAAGGAAGAGTTCATGGAGCGGCTGATCCGGGAGACCGAAGCCGGCTGCGACGAGCTGCTGGTCGAGGCCGCGACCGGGCCGAACCCGCCGCCGCTGCCCGAGACGGCGCGGAAGCGGTTGAAGGATCTCGGGCTGCAGCCGAAAGATTAGGTTCCCCGGCCTACAGCTCGTTGCGCGAAGGAGGCTTCACGCAACGAACTGTAGGTTCTCGATTGGCGCATGTCTTTTTCCCGAAACCGCCGCACACTTTCGGGAGACATGCTTTAGTCGTGTCCGCCGCCGATCTGGTGTGCCACATCCTCGAGCCAGTGGTCGCGGATGCCGAGCGCGCGCAGATGGGCGAGGGTGGAATGCACATAGTCTTCGTTCACCCCGGACTGGCCGGCCGCTCCCCTGACGACGGCGGCGGCTTCGGCGGCATGCAGGTTGCCGGCATATTGCCGGTGCCCGCGATCGACGACGTAGCACACGGCCGTCACCGTCTCGCCGCCGTCGAGCCTCACCGGCAGCGTGCGCTCCGAATAGACATTGGTGACCAACTCGCGCTCGCGCAGATAGCCGATCACCTCGTCGCGCAATTCGCCGGGCACGCGGAACGCCAGCCCGACGCAGGAGCCGCCGCGATCGAGGCCGAGCACGAGGCCGGGCCGCTCGGGCGTGCCGCGATGGACCCAGGAATAGACGCAGAGCGAACGCCGGAACCCGTGCAGGCGGGCGCGTCGCGTTTCGACATGGGCGAAACCCGGGCGCCAGATCAGCGAGCCGTAGCCAAAAACCCAAAAATCGCCCATATCGCCAAGCCACATCCAGACGCGGCAAACGGGCCGCAGGCCTGCCGCTGCGGTCCGAAAGTCGGAAGCGATTTTCGGGACATGCCGCGCAGATCGAGATTTCAGAGCGTGCCCGCGCATCCGTCCGGAAGCGCGGGGCACGCAAGCCAACGGTTAGCGAGAGCCGCCACATGACGTCAAGCGATACGAAGAAGCCGAGCTACTCCAGGCGCATAATGTGGTTGGCCGTGTTCGTGGTGGTGCTGTTCGGCGGTTACAGCGCCGGCTGGTTCTATATGGCGGACCGGCTGGAGGCGGAGGCCGCAAGGGCCGTAGCGGACCTCAACAAGGACGGCGTGACAGCTGAATGCGCCAATCTCAACGTGCGCGGCTTCCCGTTCCGCATCGGCCTCTATTGCGACAGCCTGGGCTACGAGGACGGCGGCCGGAGCCTGTTCGCGGCTGCCGGCAGCCTGCGCTCGGCCGCCCAGGTCTACCAGCCGAGCAAGGCCGTGGCCGAGCTTGACGGCCCGCTCCGTGTGTCGGCGCCCGGCATCGCGCCGCTCTGGCTCGACTGGGACAGCCTGCGCGCCAGCGTGAGGATAGCAACCCCATTGCCGGAACGTGTCTCGGTCGCGACCGACGGCCTGTCCGGAATGACCGATCCCGAGGAGGGCGATCCTGTGTCGCTGTTCAGCGCGGGCAAGGCGGAGATGCATCTGCGGCCGAACGGGACCGATGTGGACTGGGCCGGGAATTTCACGGAGCTGGAGATCGACCCAGGGATCGCCGGCGGCCGCACCTTGCCGATGCTCAACGGCAGCGGCGATGTCACACTCAAGGACGGCGTCGCGCTGATCCGGTCCGGCGCGCGAGGCCTGCGTGGGCGCTCGGCCGAAATCCGCAATCTCGATCTCTCGTCGGGCGAAGGTGGCGTGTCGGTGAGCGGACCGATCTCGGTGGCGGCGGACGGACTGATCGACGCCTCGCTGACGATCAGGCTGCGCAACCCTCCGGCCGTCTCGGCCCTGCTTGTCGGCGCCTTTCCGGAAGCCAGGTCCCAGATCGAATCGGCCATGGCCGGCCTCGCTCTGCTCGGTCGCGAGCCGTCCCTGCCGCTCAGGATCGTCAGGGGCAAGGCGACGCTCGGCTTCATCCCGCTCGGCGACCTGCCGCCAGTGGCGCGGTGATCATAGGTTCAAGCGAAGACAGTCAGCTGTCGTCGCGTTGCATTACCCCTCATCCGACCTCGCTTCGCGAGGCCACCTCCTCCCACAGGGGGAGAAGGCTGGAGTCCAGTTTAGCCGGCGCTGCAAATCGCCAGCGTTTGCGACTGGCCGAGACGTTGCTGCAAGCGTTCCCTTCTCCCCCTGTGGGCCCCCTGTGGGAGAAGGTGGCCTCGCGAAGCGAGGTCGGATGAGGGGTAATCCCGCGAAGCCGAGACGAGCGTAACGCCGACCTACGCCTTCGCCGGATGCTCGATCGCCTGACGGCCGAAGTCGGGTGCGTCGATTTCCTGGCCGGCCTGGATGATCGAACGCCGGATGGCGCGGGTGCGGGTGAAGAGGTCGAACAGCTTCTCGCCGTCGCCCCAGCGGATCGCCCGCTGCAGGGAGGCGAGGTCCTCCGAGAAACGCGCCAGCATTTCCAGGATCGCATCCTTGTTGTGCAGGCAGACGTCGCGCCACATGGTCGGGTCCGATGCGGCGAGGCGGGTGAAGTCGCGGAAACCCGACGCCGAGTATTTGATCACTTCCGACTTGGTCACCGTCTCCAGGTCGTCGGCCGTGCCGACGATGTTGTAGGCGATGATGTGCGGCAGGTGGGAGACGATGGCGAGCGTCATGTCGTGATGGGCCGGATCCATCGTGTCGATGTTGGAGCCGCAACGCCGCCAGAAACTGGAGAGTTTCTCCAGTGCTTCCGCGTCGGTACCGGGCAGCGGCGTGAAGATGCACCAGCGATTGTCGAAGAGGTCGGCGAAGCCGGCGTCCGGTCCCGATTTCTCCGTGCCGGCGAGCGGATGGCCGGGGATGAAATGGACGCCGGCCGGAATGTGCGGCGCCATCTGCGCGATCACGGACGCTTTGGTCGAGCCGACATCGGTGATGATGGCGCCGTTCCTCAGGGCCGGAGCGATCGCTTCCGCGACCGCGCCCGAAGAGCCGACCGGCACGGAGACGATCACCAGGTCGGCGTCCCGCACCGCTTCGGCGAGGTCGGTCGAATAGGAATCGCCGAGCTTCAGCTCCTCGGCGCGCGCCAGCGTGCCGGCGCTTCGCGTGGCGATGGCGATGTGGCTGGCGATCTGCTCGCGGCGGATCACGCGTGCCAGCGAGGAGCCGATGAGGCCGATGCCTATCAAGGCGACCTTTTCGAAGAGGGGTATCGTCATGTCGTCACGCTTTCAGGAATTCGGCGAGAGAGGCGACCACGCCGCGATTGGCTTCCTCGCTGCCCACGGTCATGCGCAGCGCGTTGGGGAAGCCATAGGCCGCGACGCGGCGCAAGATGTAGCCGCGCGCCGACAGATAGTCGTCGGCCGCCGCAGCCGAATGCCGGCCGTCCTCGGGGAAATGGATGAGCACGAAATTGCCGACGCTCGGCGTCACCGACAGTCCGAGCCTGGGCAGTTCCTCGCTGAGCCAGTTCAGCCATTTTTCGTTGTGCAGCACGGTGCGCTCGACATGGGCGCGGTCGCCCATCGCCGCGATACCCGCCTCGATCGCGGCGGCATTGACATTGAAGGGGCCGCGCACCCGGTTGAGCGCGTCGATCACATGGGAGGGCCCGTAGGCCCAGCCGACGCGCAGGCCGCCAAGCCCGTGGATCTTGGAGAAGGTGCGGGTCATCACCACATTCTCGGCCGACGAGACCAGCTCGACGCCGGCCTCATAGTCGTTCTTGCGCACATATTCGGCATAGGCCGCGTCGAGCACGAGCAATACGGATCTGGGCAGGCCCGCATGCAGGCGCCTGATCTCGCCGAAGGGGAGGTAAGTGCCCGTCGGGTTGTTGGGATTGGCGATGAAGACGATCCTGGTGCGCGGCGTGACCGCGGCGAGGATGGCGTCGACATCGGCCGTCCGGTCGGTCTCTTTCGCAATGACCGGCACGCCGCCCGCCGCCTGGATATAGATCTTGTAGACCAGGAAGCCGTGCTCGGTGAAAATGCCTTCGTCGCCGGGGCCGAGATAGGTCTGCGTCAAGAGCCCGATGACCTCGTCCGAGCCGTTGGAGCAGATGATGTTCTCCGGATTGAGCGCATGCCGCTCGGCTATTGCCTGGCGCAGCCTTGCGGCGGAGCCGTCCGGATAGAACTCCATCTTCTCGGCGACGCGCCTCACCGCCTCCTTGGCCGCGGGCGAAGCGCCGAGCGGGTTCTCGTTGGACGAGAGCTTGTGGATCTTCGCGACGCCGGGCGCATTGCTCTTGCCGGGCACATAGGCGGCGATGTCCATGATGCCCTGTCTCGGCACGGGGCGGACGCCAGGCGAATTCTCATCCATCGGAAGCGGCTTTCGGGGTCTAGGAACCTGCGGGTCGGCAGGCTGATACAAAGCAAAGCGCCCGGTGTCGAGAAAAAGTCCTCGCGCGCAACCACGTCCGGATCGCATCGCTCGCGTCGTTCGGCGTTCAGGTCCCCGTCGGTCGGGCCTCCTCGTGTGCCTTCATCGCCGTCCTCAGGCGCTCGTCGTCGCCGAAGCGCACCGTCCTGAGCCTGCGCCCCTCGGTATCCTTGACGAGATGCTCCACGCGCGAGAAGAAGTCGCCGTTGCGGTGGACGTTGCCGACGCTGACGACCGCGGTCTCGCGCAGATCGTCACGGAACAGCGAGAGCGCACGCTTCAGCGTGTCGCCGCCCATCGTGTCGAGCACTTCGTCGAGGATCACCCAGCGCGGACGTTGCAGCCTGATCCTGGCCAGCGCCAGCAGGCGCTGTTCGTCCTCGCTCAGCATCCGCTCCCAGCGCGCCGCCTGGTCCAGCGATCCGGCGAGCCGGTCGAGCCCGAGGCGTGCCAGCGCCGCCTTCATCTCCGCGTCCTCGAAGGTTCCATCGGCCTGCGGATAGGAAAGCACGTCGCGCAGTTTGCCGGGTGGAAAATAGGGCGTCCTGGGCACGAAGGCGATGGACCCGCCGCTCGGCAGACCGACCCGCCCGCTGCCCCATGGCCAGAGTCCGGCGATCGCCCGGAAGAACAATGTCTTGCCGGCGCGCGGATCGCCGCCGATGGCCACGTGCTCGCCGGCGCCGATCTCGATATGGGGTTCGGCGAGCTTGGTGCAGCCGCCGGGCGCGGCGATCTCGAGTTCGTCGAAGGTCAGCTTGTCCTCGTCGTTGGTCGCGAACTCGAGGCGCTTCTCCGCATCGTGCAGGACGTCGGCCTCGATCAGGGCGGAGCGGAACACGGCAACACGCAGAAGCGTGGCGCGCCAATCGGCAATGGCACCGATATTGTTGATGAACCAGCGCAGGGAAGAATGCACCTGGTTGAAGGCGCCGACGGCCATCATCAGGCCTCCGAAGCTCAGATCGCCCGCGAAATAGACGGGCGCGGCCACCAGGATGGGGGCGACCACCGTGAACCAGCCATAACCGTCGGTCACCCAGGCGAGGCGGATCTGGGCGCGGAAGATGCCGCGGATCGCGGCGAGCAGCGACGCCAGGTCGAATTCGAGCCGCCGCCGCTCGCCTGCTTCGCCGCCGGCCAGCGAAATCGCGTCGATGTTCTCGTTGACGCGCATCATCGAGAAGCGCAGATCGGCCTCGCGTGCATAGCGATCGCTATTGAGGCCGATCAGCGGTCGTCCCACGAGCCAGCTGAGGGCCGAGGCGGAGCCGGCATAGAGGATCGCGGCCCAGACCATGTAGCCGGGAATTTCGAGGGATTTGCCGCCGACATGGAAGACGAAGTCGGCCGACAGCGACCACAACACGCCGACGAAGGAGGCGAGAAGCACCGACGACTGCAGCAGCCCGAAGCCGAGATCGGTCGACAGGTCGGCCAAGTGGCCGGCGTCCTGCTGCATCCTCTGGTCTGGGTTGACGCCGATGGCGCCGGCATTGGCGAGCCGGAAGGCACGGCGCGGCCGCATCCATTCGCCGATCAAATCGAGGGTCAGCCCTTCGCGCAGCTTCAGCCGCACCATCTGATTCAGCCATTGCTGGGCGATGTTGAGCGCCAGCAGGCCGGCCGCGATCATCGCGAAAACCTGAAGCTGGTAGAGGAAATCCGGGAGGTTGCGCCGTTCGATCGCGTCGTAGAACGGCTGGTTCCAACGATTGAGAAGGATCTGGCCGAAGGCGGTGGCCACGATCACCGCCAGGCTGGTCGCAGCCATGACCAGGATCACGTTGCGCAGCGGCGATGTGATGAAGGCGCGCAACATGAGGCCGAGCTGGGCCCCGAGGCTGCCTCCGTCGGTTGCGGCCCCCGGTGCCCGGGAAGCGGTCTCGGTCTGAGCCGTCATCGGAACGGTCCTTTCAATGCGGGTTGCGCAGCAACTGGCATAGATCTTCGGACCGCCACCCTCGAGGCCGGCAACGATCCATATTTGACCCGGCCGGCCTGCGCCGGCCGGGCCGCGTCAGGCGATCCGCCCCGCGCCCTGTGGGGTGAGTACCGGTACGAAGACCCGTCGCGAGGCACGTTGCGCCACCGGCAGGCCCTGATAGAGGCGTTTCTGTGCCGCCACGATGATCACGCCCGAGAAGATCGGCCAGAAGCGACGTCCCGACCGCTCCAGCAGGTTGTGCGAACGCATCACGAAGCGGCGCAGCGACGGCGGGAAATGCAGGGCGTCCGACCACGCTGCCGGCGTGAAGTTGGCTTCCCGCAGAAGGTCGCTCAACTGGGTGCGCGAGAAGGGTCGGCCGGTGCCGAAGGGCGTATGTTCGAAGCGGGCCCAGATGCCGCGCCGGTTGGGCACGACGATGACGACCTGGCCGGCGGGCGCCAGCACGCGCCAGATCTCCTTCAGCGTTTCTCGTGGGCTCTCTGCATGCTCGAGCGAATGGACCAGCAGCATGCGGTCGACGGACGAATCGACCAGCGGCAGTTCCTCGTCGAACACCAGGGCCGTCGCCGAGGGGCCGGCCGGCGGCCATTTCACCGCGCCTTGGGTCGCCGGCATGAAGGCGAAGACGCGCTCTGCGTCGGGCCCGAAACGATCGAGCCAGGGCAAGGTATAGCCGAGGCCGACCAGCCGTTCGCCGGGCAGCTTGTCCCAGATCGCCGACAGCGCGGCGGCGATCGACTGCTCGGCCAGCCTGCCGAGCACCGACGCATAGAAGGAGCGGAGATCGACGATATCAGAGTTCATCCCGGGCGACGGTAGCGGCCCCCACGGCATGTTTCAAGAAAGTGGTGACAGACGAGGGTGTGGCTCCTATCGTCCGGCCCGCAAAGGAGAAATGCGATGTCCCTTGAGATCGACCAATTCATGTGCCGGAGCGACAATTTCGGGGTGTTGCTGCACGATCCGAAAAGCGGTGAGACGGCGCTGATCGACGCTCCCGAGGAGCGGGCGATCTTCGAGGCGATCCGCCGCACCGGCTGGAAGCCGACGGTCATCCTGACGACGCATCATCACGGCGATCATATCGAGGCGAATCTGGTGCTGAAGCAGCAATTCGGGCTCAGGATAGTCGGGCCGGCGGCCGAAGCGTCGAAGATCCCCGGGATCGACGAGACCGTCGCGGACGGCCAGGAGATCCGCTTCGCCGGGCAGCCCGTGCGCGTGATCGCCACGCCCGGCCACACCGCCGGCCACGTCTCCTATCATTTTCCGCAATCGGCGGTCGCTTTCACCGGCGACACGCTGTTCGCCCTGGGCTGCGGCCGGCTGTTCGAGGCCAAACCGCCCGTCATGCATGCCTCCCTCCAGAAGCTTGCCGCCCTGCCCCTGGAGACCTCGGTCTATTGCGGCCATGAATATACCCAGGCCAATGCCCGGTTCGCCCTGACCATTGACCCTACCAATTCGGCGCTGCGCGAGCGGGCGGGCGACGTCAACAAGCTAAGGGCCGCCGACAAGCCGACCCTGCCGACCACGATCGGCCTGGAACTGGCGACCAATCCGTTCCTGCGTTGCCACGACCCCGTCATCCGCAAGAACCTGGGCATGGAGAAAGCGAGCGACGCCGAGGTCTTCGCCGAGATCCGCAAGCGCAAGGACGTGTTCTGACGCGCTGCAGGTTCTTGATCGGCGCATGTATTTTTCCCGAGACCGCTGCACAATTTCGGGAGGTATGCTTCAGGCCGGCCCGAAGGAGAACACGGCGCCCGATCCGCCGGCGCCCGCCTGGCCGACATCGGGCACGGCGTAGTCGGCCAGAAGCCGAAGCCGCGACCGGGGCAGATGGACCCGTCCGGGATCTCCGACAAGCACGCCGATCCCCGCGGCGAGGCAGCGGTCGAGGAAGGCCGTCACCCGCCTGGCCAGCGCCTTGTCATAGAAGAGGTCGCCGACGGCCACGAGATCGACGGGAGGCGGCGGGCCGGCCATGACGTCTGCGGGAAGCGTGGCGATGTCGACCTCGTTCAGCATCGCATTGAGACCGAGGGCGACGACGGCATTGCGATCGATTTCGGCGGCCGTCACCTGCCGTGCGCCGGCCTTGGCGGCGGCGATGCCGACGACGCCGCATCCGGCGCCGAGGTCGAGCACGGACAGGCCGGCCACGATCTCGGGCATGTCGAGCAGATAGCGGGCGAGCGCGATCCCGCCCGGCCATTGATAGGCCCAATAGGGCGGTGCGGAGCCGGCACCGGCGTCCGGCCCCGCGGCAAGGCGCCACAGGCCGCTGCCGGAATGGGCCGCATGGAGTCTCAGTTCGGGCAGAAGGGGCGGGGACACGATATGCAGCTTTTCCCGGATGAAGTCCCGCGCATCCGGGTGCCGCCCTCGATCGCTCACCGTCCGCCCCCGGCCTCGTCGCCTCAGCCGAGCAAGATGCCCAGCGCAATCAACAGCTGCGCGGCATAGTAGGTGATCCAGACGGCATAGCGCATCGGCAGCCGCACAGGAGAAGTGCCGGCCGTGAGGAAACGCTCGGTCGCCAATATGCCGTCGGAGACCATGAACAGGATCGCTCCGGCAATGACGGCGAGGCTCTGCGTGGTGAGCGCGGCGAGGCCCATGGCGAGGATGGCCGCGACATAGACCGCGATCGGCATTTTGAGCGCGTGCTCGACGCGCGGCAGAAGAAGCGTCGCCATGGCCGCCGCCAGAAGAACCATCGCTACAGCCAGGACCGGGCGCCACAGATCGGAAAACAGCATGCCGGCCCCGCCGCCCGACATGGCGAAAAGCAGGATGTAAAGGACATGCGCGGCGAGGAAGCTGCCGAGCCCGGCCAGAAAGGCGCGCTCGCCGATACGCGACAGGAAGGCGTCGCCGGCCGCGCTCAGCACCAGGGCGCCGGTCAGCAGCAACGGTCCGTGTTCGACGGAGGAGATCACGGCGAGAAGCGCCACCGCAAGCGTCTTCACGGCCGACCGGCGGAGGCTCGGTTCCCGCTCGGCCTGGAACAGGGTGAGCACCGCCGCTGCGATCGACAGCAGCAGAGCGGCGTTCGCCGTCGCCTCGATGCCTCCTGAAAACGGCATCATGCTCCGGCTCCGCCAGCCGTTCCCGGTGAAACGCCCCCCAAGGTCCCCTCCCGGCGCGCCCTGCGCGCTACTCGATGGCTTCGATCTGCCGCGCGCGGAACGTGACCGTTCCGATCTGCGTCCCCACCGTGGCGTGGATCGGCGCATATACGCCGGTTTCGCCGAGCGGGGCAAATGTGATGCGGATGTCGCTGCGGTCCCTCAGGTAGCGGATCGACTTGTTGCCTGGCCGATAGCCGGCGACCGGCACGAATTTGCCGCTGCACTCCGCCGCGTCGCCTTTGTAGACGCCCATGTCAACCGGTCCGGTGCCGACCGGGGAAAGCCGGAGATCGGCACGAAGCTCGCCGTCGAAGACCTTTATGGTCCGGCGGCAGACCTGGCCGAGCGAAGGCGCGCGCACCAGCACGGCCGAGATCGGGTCGGTGACGGCGACGAGATCCTTGCCGTCGAGCGGAACCCAGTCCTTGCCGCGCTTCTGCAGAGGTGGCACGTTGATTACCTTCGACACCTTGCCGTCGGCGAAGGCCAGCGTCGTCCGCTTCATTTTCTTGCCGAATGTATAGGAAACCGAATAGTCATCGGGCAGCGTGGCGTCCTTCGAGAAGCGACCCGTGGCAACCGTGCTGGCCCTGGTATTGTCGAAGATGACGGCCAGTCCGGCGCTGGAGATCGCGCCCTCCAGCTTGAAGCTGTCGGGCGAGATGCGGCTCGTGAACTGGGAGCGCGCAACCGTCAGCCCGTAGATCGTGACGGCGTAGTCCGCCTTGAAGGCACGCGGCTGCTGCTTGGCCGCCGCATGGACCGGAACCGCCAGCCAGACGCAGGCAAGCGCGGCCAGGGCGCTTGCGGCGCATATTCGGCCGGGTTGGGAAGAGCGATGCGTGAAAGACAAGTCCGGCTCCTGATCGCAGTCAAACATCCCTCGGGGACTGGCTAGCGACCAATTCCGACGGCATTGTGAAACGCCGCAATCGCGAGGCTTCGCCAAGCTTGCGCTTGACGCATCGGTCAAATGCCACTATGGAACGCCAACTTTTCCCTCAAGGCCGCCTGACAAGCCCGCGCGCCGATCCCTGTTTGGTGCGGCTTGGACAATTGGCCCGGTACGAATTGAAGGTTACGAAAATGTCTCGCGCTTGTGAACTGACCGGCAAGGCTGTCCAGACCGGCAACAATGTGAGCCACGCCAACAACAAGACGCGGCGCCGCTTCCTGCCTAACCTCGTCAATGTGACGCTTATCTCGGAAGCGCTGAACCAGAATGTGCGCCTGCGCATCTCGGCGAACGCCCTGCGTTCGGTCGAGCATCGCGGCGGTCTCGACGCGTTCCTCGTGAAGGCCGATGTGGCCGAGCTTTCCCAGCGTGCCCGGCTTCTGAAGAAGCAGGTCGTGAAGAAGCTTGCCGAGCAGACTGCCGCCTGATAGCAAGTTCCAAGGCGGGGGACGACCGCCTTCCGGAGCAGTCGCCTCTCGTGGTTCCGCTCCACTGGTTCCATCACCCAGGATAAAAAAATGTCTTTCTTTTCCAAGTACCTGCCATTCGTGGCGGCTATGGCGCTCATCGTCATGGCATCCAATGTGCTTGTGCAGTTTCCCATACAGGGGCAGCTTGGCGTCCTCTCGCTCGCCGACATCCTGACCTGGGGCGCTTTCACCTATCCTTTCGCGTTCCTTGTCACCGACCTCGCCAACCGCCGGTACGGGCCGGCAATCGCGCGGCGCGTCGTCTTCGTCGGCTTCGCTGCGGCGGTGCTCTGCTCGATCGTCGTGCCGCCGCTGCTCTATCGCTACGGGCTGATCGAATTCGAGACGGCCGCGGGACGCCTGGTGCGCATTGCCGCCGCCTCCGGAAGCGCCTTCCTCGTCGGCCAGCTTCTCGATGTCACCGTGTTCAATCGTCTGCGGCGGCAGAGCTGGTGGCGCGCTCCGGTGTTCGCCTCGCTGGCCGGCTCGGTCGTCGACACCGCCGTCTTCTTCAGCATCGCCTTCTCGGCCACCTTCGCCTTCTTCGGACCCGACGACGCCTTCGCACTGGAGCAGGCGCCGCTGCTCGGCCTGTTCGGCGCGCAGGCCGAGCGCTGGGTTTCCTGGGCGCTCGGCGATCTCGGCGTGAAGCTCGTCATCGCCGTCTTTGCGCTTATTCCCTACCGGCTGATCGTGGCCCGTTGGAGCGCGCGTCTGGCGGCGGCGTAGCGGCAGCCGGTTGGCTGCGTCGCTGCGGCGACAGTATTTCCAGTCAGGAACATGGCATACCCCTCATCCGACCGCGCTTCGCGCGGCCACCTTCTCCCACAAGGGGAGAAGGGAGCGCTGCGGCGACGCTTCCGCCAGTCGTCGACGTTAACGATTTGCAGTGCCGGCAAAACCAGGCTCCGGCCTTCTCCCGGTGTGGGAGAAGGTGGCCGCGCCCACGGGTCTTGCCTCCGGCAAGCCCGAGGACAGGCTCCGCGCGGTCGGATGAGGGGTAAATGCTGGGGCGCCACGTAGCAGTGCAACCCTGCCACCGCAAAGCCGACCTTGCGGAAAATACGCCTCAATCCTCGTGCAGGCGGAACTCCAGGTAGAGATTGCGCTGGAGCATGGAGTGGTTGTCATCCGACATCAGCGACACCATCAGCGCGCCGTCGTCGCGGCGCCAGACGTCCATCGCCTCCATATTGTCGATCTGGTAGCCCATGTCGGCCGACATCAGCACCGGCCCGTCGGCGATCTGGCCCTTGGCGATCGTATCGCCCTTGATCCGGCGCAGCCGCATGGCGACACCGTCGGCCATGGTGAAGCGCCGCTCCAGGAGCAGCAGGTCTCCGTCCGGCAGGAAGGCACCGTCGGTGATGTCGAAATTGTCTTGGCGCCGGATCGTGAAGACGCCTTTGCCGGGCCCTTCGAGGATGGCGGCGAAGACGTTGCCCTGCTTGTCGATGCTGCGCTCCGACACGACGATCAGGCTGCCGCGCAGATTACCGTCGGCAGGCGCGCGCGCGACCGTCTCGAAGCCCTTGTTCCGGCGCAGCTCGACCTTCGGCACCACGAGATCGAGCTCGCGGAACGGTGCCTTCATGTCGTCCCGATCGATGCGGAACCGGGCGATGCGATGATTGCGTTCGAAGCCGACCGTGGCGACGTCGTCGGTCACATCGAGCCCCTCGGCGTCGACGAGCCACTTCTCGCCGATCGGATTGCCGCCGGCGTCGACCATCTGCTGCATGGTGAAGCGGCCGATGCCGGTCGGGCGCCGGTCCGCATCGCGGGTCACAATGCCGAAGAACCAGAAGCCGGTATCGGCGACGCCGACGAAGTCGCCGCCTGGCGAGAGGAAGCGGAACGACGACAGCGCGCCGAAGTCACGCCCGGACGAGGTCATCTCCAGCCCGCCGACGAATTCGAAAGGGCCGAACTGCTTATCGTCGCGGCCGATGCGGAAGTTGGTGATCGGCCGGGCTCTCACCTCCAGCTGCTCGACCGCGGCCCTGTCACGGGCCGTCGCCGGCGGCACAGCCGCGAGCAAGCCCAGAGCGATCGCGACGAAAAGGGAGGGTTTCTTCATCCGGCCCGCCGCAAACCGCTGCGGCGGGTGTCCCGGGTCGATTCCTCGCCGAACAGCGAGGCGAGTTGCTCGGTCATGGCCCCGGCAAGCTCCTCGGCGTCGACGATGGTCACGGCGCGCCGGTAATAGCGCGTGACGTCGTGGCCGATGCCGATCGCCAGGAGCTCGACCGGCGAGCGCGTCTCTATCAGCTCGATGACGGCGCGCAGATGACGTTCCAGATAGTTGCCCGGATTGACCGACAGCGTCGAATCGTCGACCGGCGCGCCGTCCGAGATCATCATCAGGATCTTGCGCTGCTCGGGCCGGCCGATCAGGCGGTTATGCGCCCACAGCAGCGCCTCGCCGTCGATGTTCTCCTTCAGCAGCCCCTCGCGCATCATAAGGCCGAGATTGCGCCGGGCGCGCCTCAGCGGCGTGTCGGCGCTCTTGTAGATGATGTGGCGCAGGTCGTTGAGGCGGCCGGGATTGGCGGGCTTGCCGTCCTTCAGCCATTTCTCGCGCGACTGCCCGCCCTTCCAGGCGCGCGTGGTGAAGCCGAGAATCTCGACCGCGACGCCGCAGCGCTCCAGCGTGCGGGCCAGTATGTCGGCACAGGTCGCCGCCACCGTGATCGGCCGGCCGCGCATGGAACCCGAATTGTCGAGCACCAGCGTCACCACCGTGTCGCGGAACTTGGTGTCGCGCTCCTGCTTGAAGGAGAGCGGCTGCATCGGGTCGATGACCACGCGCACCAGGCGTGCCGGATCGAGATAACCTTCCTCGAGATCGAAGTCCCAGGACCGGTTCTGCTGGGCCATCAGGCGGCGCTGCAGGCGGTTGGCCAGGCGGCCGACGACGCCCTGCAGATTGGCGAGCTGCTTGTCGAGGAAGGCGCGCAACCGGTCGAGTTCCTCCTCGTCGCAGAGCTCCTCCGCGCCCACCGTCTCGTCGAAGGCTGACGTGAAGACCTTGTAGTCGATCTCCTTGGGCAGGTTGACGAAGGGGTTGTCGGGGCGCTTGGCCTCGCCGGGTGTCTCTGCGTCGGCATCCTCGTCATCCGACATGTCGTCGGCCGTCGCGTCCGAAGCCTCGGTCTCTCCGGTCTCCTGCTCCTCGGCGGAGGCTTCGGCGTCGTCGGATTGGGATTCGTCCGATCCGGAGTCCTCCTCGCCGCCCTTCTCGCTGTTTTCCTCGCCCTGCGGCTGGTCGTCATTGTCGTCCTGGGCGTCCTCGGTCTCCTCGTCGTCGCCGAGTTCTTCGGCCATCTCCATGGAGGCGAGCATCTCGCGCACGACGCGGGCAAAGGCCTGCTGGTCGTCCAGCTTGTCGGCCAGGCCGTCCATGTCGGCGCCGGCCTTGTCCTCGACCCAGTTGCGCCAGAGGCCGACCATGCGCTCGCCGCTCTTCGGCACGGCGCGGCCCGTCAGCTTCTCGCGCACGATGAGCGCGATCGCCTCTTCCAGCGGAGCGTCGGCCTGATCACGCACGTCGGCGAGATTGGCTTTGGCGTATTTGTCCTCCAGCATCATGCCGATATTGTCGGCCACACCCTGCATGGCGCGGCTGCCGATCGCCTCGCAGCGCGCCTGCTCTACAGCGTCATAGATGGCGCGGGCCTGCTTTCCATCCGGAGCGAGGCGGGTGTGGATGCGCATGTCGTGGCAGGCGCGCTTCAGCGCCATGGAATCGCCGAGCCCGCGAGTGACGGCGATGTCTGTCTTAGACGGCTTCTTCGGCAGTTCGGGAAGCCGCGCCCGGTTTCCGGCCAAAGCGGGCCGGTCCTTCGCAAAGGCGATTTCCATCTCGTTGTCGCCGGCGATCGCGCGCATGGTGACCGTCACGGCGCGCTTGAAGGCGTCCGTGTCGGTGCCGTTCTTCGGCTTGTTGCGCGTGTTGTCTCCGGGGCCCGCCATCGGTCTTACCGGTTCAGCCGAGCACCACGTTGGCCGCCGATTCCGGCAATTCCTCGCCGAAGGCGCGCTGATAGAATTCCGCGACCACGTTGCGCTCGAGCTCGTCGCATTTGTTGAGGAAGGTCAGCCGGAACGCCATGCCGACGCTGCCGAAGATCTCGGCGTTCTCGGCCCAGGTGATGACGGTACGCGGGCTCATGACGGTCGACAGATCGCCGTTCATGAAGGCCGAGCGGGTCATGTCGGCCACACGCACCATCTTGTTGACGATGTCCTTGCCCTTTTCGTTGCGGTAGTGCTTGGCCTTGGCCAGGATGATCGCGACTTCGTTATCGTGCGGCAGATAGTTCAGCGTGGTCACGATCGACCAGCGGTCCATCTGCGCCTGGTTGATCTGCTGTGTGCCGTGATAGAGGCCCGTCGTGTCGCCGAGGCCGACCGTGTTGGCCGTGGCGAACAGGCGGAAGGCCGGATGCGGGCGGATGACGCGGCTCTGGTCGAGCAGCGTGAGGCGTCCCGACGATTCCAGGACGCGCTGGATGACGAACATCACGTCGGGCCGGCCGGCGTCGTACTCGTCGAAGCAGAGCGCGACATTGTGCTGATAGGCCCATGGCAGGATGCCGTCGCGGAACTCGGTCACCTGCTTGCCGTCCTTGACCACGATCGCGTCCTTGCCGACGAGGTCGATACGACTGACATGGCTGTCGAGATTGACGCGCACGCAGGGCCAGTTGAGACGCGAGGCGACCTGCTCGATATGGGTCGACTTGCCGGTGCCGTGATACCCCGACACCATCACGCGGCGGTTGAAGGCGAAGCCGGAGAGGATGGCGAGCGTGGTCTGCTCGTCGAACAGATAGTCGGGGTCGACATCGGGCACGTGCTCGGTCGCTACCGAATAGGCCGGCACCACCATCCTGGAGTCGAAGCCGAAGACCTGCTTCACCGACACCGTCGTGTCGGGCAGGTTGGCGATATCGCGATCCATCTTGTTCATCACTTCTCCACGCGCGAAGGTCTTCGCTTCGCCGGCAACCCATCTTTTCTTCGGGGGTGGTCTTTATCAGACCCTGCGCTCAACACAAACCTGCTTGTTTGAGCACGCGATATGCTTGGAGCACGTCGCGGAACCGATCTTCCGAACCCCTGTCACCGCCATTCGCGTCGGGATGGTGGCGCTTCACGAGTTCCTTATAGCGGGACTTGATGTCCGCGCCAGTCGCCTTTGTATCAAGGCCGAGCGTTTCGAGCGCCTTGGCCTCAAGCGGTTTTGCCTTGCGCTCGCGCGGACCGTCATGGTCCCGGCCGCCGTTGAACAGGTTGTAGGGGTCGCGAATGCGGTTGTAGTAGCCGGCGCGGCCCGAGCGCTGCTGCGCGAAATCGGGCGCGGAGCGCGCCGCGCCGTTGATGCCCATCGTCCATGTCGGCCGGTGACCGGTCAGCGCCTCCTTCTGGAAGCGCGCGATCTCGGAGTCGGCGAGACCGGAGAAGTAGTTGAACCCCTTGTTGTACTCGCGCACATGCTCGAAGCAGAAGCGGAAATACTCGCCCTCCTTCAGCCGCCCGACCGGCGCGCGATGCGTGCCGGCCTCCGCGCAGCCGTCCCACTGGCAGCGCGGCGCGCGCGACTTCAGCTCCGCCTCCGGATCGGGCCGGACGCGGATCCGGTCGAAATATTTGGAATAGGACGTCATCGGTTCCATTTATGGGAAGATGGGGCCGCGAGACAAGAATTGACATTTCCGACGCAATCGCCCTAACCGCTGAATCGCGGCCATCGGGTGCAGTTTTTTCAGATTTTCGCGGCGGCAAGCCACATATGGTGAAGGAATAGCGTGATGTCCATACAGGCGACGATGGAAGCCAAGCTGACAGAGGCCTTCCGCCCCGAAAGGCTGTCGGTGATCAACGAGAGCCATCTCCATGCCGGCCATCATCACGCGGATTCGGGCCACCACGCTACCTTCGACGGCTCCGGCGAAACGCATTTCCGGGTGCGCATCGTATCGCCGGCCTTTGCCGGCATGAGCCGCATCGACCGCCATCGGGCCGTCAACGGGCTGCTGGCCGACGAACTCGAGGCTGGGGTCCATGCGCTGGCGATCGAACCGGCCGCGCCGGGAGAGAAGACGCGCTGGTAAGGAAGCGCGTCAGCCGTCGAGTGATGCCGGAGTGTTCGCGACGGTCGGCCGAAACCCGTTACGACAGATCGTCGCGACGCGGGATCGGGTATGATCAAGTCCCGGCTTCCCAAACATCGTCGCCCACTGGCTCCATGGGAGCGTCGTAGCGCAGCACCGTCCCACGCAAGGTCTCCAGCGAATCCCGTCGCGGCGCGGAATAGCGGCGTATCTCGAGCCTGGGCTGGCCGCGGTCGGTAATGACGACAGGTTCCCCTGTCGTTTCGACCCGGCGAAAGAACTCCAATGCCCGCGCCTTGAACTGCGACTTCGACACATGCTCGGTCATGATCGTCCACCTCCGAAGGACATACAAAGCCATGCTCGAAAGTGGCCGGCAACAACGACCGGCATATGAACCGTCACTGCTGCTCGGCCGGCCTGATCCTGATCCGCGTGATGCGGTTCTTCTCGCGCTTCATCACGATGAAGCGCTTGGCATGGAAGGTGAAAGCCTGCTTCTCCTCGGGGATCGATTGCGTCTCGTGGATGACGAGGCCGGCGACCGTGGTGGCCTCGTCATCGGGAAGGTTCCAGCCAAGCGCGCGGTTCAGGTCGCGGATCGGCACGGAACCGTCGACCACGATCGAGCCGTCCGCCTCCTGCTTGACGCCCTGCATGTCGACGTCGTGCTCGTCGGCGATCTCGCCGACGATCTCCTCGATAATGTCCTCCAGCGTGACCAGTCCCTGCACCTCGCCATATTCGTCGACGACGATCGCGAAATGCGCCTTGCGGCGCAGGAAGGCGTTGAGCTGGTCCTGCAGCGAGGTCGTGTCGGGCACGAACCAGGGCTTGGACGCCACCTTCATGATGTCGAGCTTCGAAAAGTCGTTGCCGAGGTCATGGAGCGCGCGCAACAGATCCTTGGCATGGACGACGCCGACGATGTCGTCGAGCGAGCCGCGCCACAGCGGCATGCGGGTGTGCGGGCTCTGCAGGATCTCGCGGACGATCGTCTCCCGGGGATCGTCGACATTGACGGAGCGCATGTTCATACGGTGCACCATCACGTCCGACACCTCGAGACCCGCCAGATCGGCCTGCCATCCGGCGCCGGCCGGCGCGGTCGCACCGTCGCGCCGAGCGCCTTCGAGCCGTTCCTGCGCGCCCGCGGTACCGGCCTTGTCGGGCACCGCGCCGGGCGCGAACCTGCGGCGGGCGATCAGGAGCAGGGCACCGGCCGTCGCCAGGGCCAGCACCGCCAGCGCGCCGACAAGCTCCGGGCTCATCCCGGATGGTTCTGCTTCAGGAAGGAAAGCACCTCCGAGGCGGGCACGTCCCTGGCGATGAAGGAGCGGCCGACGCCACGGGTGAGGATGAAGGTCAGCGCGCCGCGCGACACCTTCTTGTCCTGCTGGATGTAGCCAAGCAGCCTTTCGGCATCGGGGAGTTCGCCGGGGATGTCGGCCATGCGCCAGGGCAGGCCGACGGCCCGGAGATGAGCCTCCACACGGGCCGCGTCGTCCTGGCTCGCCAGATTGAGGCGCGCGGAGAAGCGGTGCGCAAGCGCCATGCCGATCGCCACGCCCTCGCCATGGACGAGACGCCCGCCGTCATAGCCGGTCGCGGCCTCCAGGGCATGGCCGAATGTGTGGCCGAGATTGAGCAAGGCGCGATCGCCGGTCTCGAATTCGTCGCGCGCCACGACATCGGCCTTGGCCTGGCAGGACACGGCGATCGCGCGCGTGCGGGCGGGACCGCCTGAAAACACCTCCCGCCAGTTGGCTTCCAGCCAGGCGAAGAAATCCGGCCGGTCGATAAGGCCGTATTTGGCGACTTCGGCGTAGCCGGCCCGGAATTCCCGCGCCGGCAGCGTATCCAGCACGCCGGTGTCGGCCAGCACGAGGCGAGGCTGGTGGAAGACGCCGACGAGGTTCTTGCCGTGGGCGCTGTTGATGCCGGTCTTGCCGCCGACCGAAGAATCGACCTGGGCGAGCAGCGATGTCGGTATCTGCACGAAATTCATGCCGCGCCGCACAATGCCCGCCGCGAAGCCGGCAAGATCTCCGATCACGCCGCCGCCGAGCGCGACGACTGCGTCACCGCGCTCGAGCCGCGCGGCCAGCACGGCGTCCACGACATCCTGCAGGGCGGCGAAGCTCTTGGTCTTCTCGCCCGGCGCGAGCGTCAGGGCAACGGACGGGACGCCGCCGGCGGCGAGGCCCGCCTCCAGCCTTGCCAAATGCACGGGCGCGACGTTCCCGTCGGTCACGATCGCGGCGCGGATGCCGGGCAGCCGGGCGGCGATCTCGGCGCCTGCCGCCTCGATCAGGCCCGGTCCGATCAATATGTCGTAGCTGCGCTCTCCCAGCCCGACGGTGACCCGCTCGCTCATGGCATCTCCTTTGCGGCGTGGGGTGCCTGGACCCCGGCCTGCGCCCCGCCGTCCAGTGCCGCGAACAGAGCGGCGATCACCTCGGCGGCGATGACCTCCTTGCGTTCGTCGCGGGTCGGCACGGTGACGTCGGCCCTGGCATAGACCGGATAACGCTCGGCCATCAGCCGCTGCATGACGGCCCGCGGATCGGGGTTCTTCAGCAGCGGACGGTTCTGCTTCTTGGACACCCGTTCCATCAGCGTGTCGATGTCGGCCTTCAGCCAGACGGACACGCCGCGCTCGGTGATGGCCTGGCGGGTATGCTCGTTCATATAGGCGCCGCCGCCGGTCGACAGGACCTGCGGTCCGCTTTCGAGGATGCGCGCGATCACGCGCTGCTCCAGCGCGCGGAATTCGGCCTCGCCGTAACGCTCGAAAAGCTCGGGAACCGTCATGCGCGAGACGGTCTCGATCTCGTGGTCGCTGTCGGTGAAGGAAAGACCGAGTGCGTTCGCCACCCTGCGGCCGATCGCCGTCTTGCCGGCGCCCATCAGCCCCACGAAGACAATCGAACGGCTGCCCAGGCGCCGAAGCACCTCGTCCGGCCGCTGCTCCATCGGGATGTGCTCGGTCGTCATCGTCTCTCGTCCTGCCGGTCGCGTATCGACATGAAAAGGCCTGTTGCGTCAAGCGCCGCGGCCGCCTTGAAATGGCGCGGTGCCCGTCGGATAAGGACCAGAATCGTAAAAGGCGCGCGAATCGACCGATGCCGACACTGTTCCGGTTGCTGATGACCCTCGCCGTGATCGCCGGCGTCGTCTACGGCGCGATGTTCGCGCTCGCCACCTTCGTCCAGCCGAACCAGGGCGAGATGATCGTCAGGATCCCGCCCGACAAGCTCAATCCGAAGAAGTAGGAGATGCGCAGCGCCGCCCGCATCGAGGCTTTCCTGGAGATGATGAGCGCCGAGCGCGGGGCGGCCGACAACACGCTCGCCTCGTACCGGCGCGACCTCGACGATGCGGCCGAGCACATGGCCGATGCGCCGGGAGGGCTGGCGGGCGCCGGTGCCGCCGACATCCGCGCCTATCTCGACGGTATCGCCGAGCGCGGCTTCGCACCCACCTCGCAGGCGCGAAAGCTCTCCGCGCTGCGCCAGTTCTTCAAGTTCCTCTATGCGGAAGGGCTTCGCGCCGACGATCCGACCGGCACTCTCGACGCGCCGCGCAAGGGCCGGCCCCTGCCCAAGACGATGAGCGAGGCCGATACGGGCCGCCTGCTCGACCGGGCCGCGGCGGAAGCGCGCGACCCGGCAGAGGGCGGTGCGGCCCGGGTCGCGGCGAAACGGCTGCATGCGCTGGTCGAGGTGCTCTACGCCACGGGCCTGCGCGTTTCGGAACTGGTATCGCTGCCCGCCTCCGTGGCGCAGCGCGACGAGCGTTTCTTCATCGTGCGCGGCAAGGGCGGCAAGGAGCGGATGGTGCCGCTGTCCAAGGCGGCGCGCGAGGCGATGCGCGCCTGGACGGCCGAACGCGCCGCCGTGCCGCGCCTCGACGAAAGCCCCTGGCTGTTCCCGGCGTCGTCGGAGAGCGGCCATCTGCCGCGCCAGGTCTTCGCGCGCGAACTGAAGGGGCTCGCCGCGCGCACCGGCATCGCGGCGGCGAAGGTCTCGCCGCATGTGCTCCGCCACGCCTTCGCCAGCCATCTCCTGCAGAACGGCGCCGACCTGCGTGCCGTGCAGCAACTGCTGGGCCATTCCGACATCTCCACCACGCAGATCTACACCCATGTCCTGGAGGAGCGGCTGGTCAGGCTGGTGCAGGACCATCATCCGCTTGCCGACTAGGCCTCGGATCGTTATGTGAGGGCAGCATTCCGGGCGCCGGGCCCATTTTCCCGTCAATTCCGGCGTCGTTTCGAACCGTATCCCGCGTCCTGGTCCGCTCACGAATGTATAATTACCTCGATTTCGAAAAACCTGTCGCCGACCTCGAAGGCAAGATTATCGAGCTGAAGAAGCTCTCCGAGAGCGGCGAGGCGGTGGATGTCGGCGACGAGGTCGCGCGGCTGGAAAAGCGCTCCCGCGACGCGCTGCGCGACATCTACAAGCAGCTCAATCCCTGGCAGAAGGCGCAGGTCGCCCGCCATCCCGACCGGCCGCACTGCCTCGACTATGTCGATGCGCTGTTCACCGACTTCACGCCGCTGGCAGGCGACCGCGCCTTCGGCGACGACCACGCCATCGTCGGCGGCTTCGCCCGTTTCCGCGGCGAGCCGGTTGCCGTCATCGGCCAGGAGAAGGGCTCCGACACCAAGAGCCGGCTCAAGCACAATTTCGGCATGGCCAAGCCCGAAGGCTACCGCAAGGCTGTGCGTATCATGGAACTCGCCGACCGTTTCGGCGTGCCGTTGATCAGCCTGGTGGACACGGCCGGTGCCTATCCCGGCATCGGCGCGGAAGAACGCGGCCAGGCCGAGGCCATAGCACGCTCGACCTCGGCGTCGCTCGGCCTCAAGATCCCGTCGCTCTCCGTCATCATCGGCGAGGGCGGCTCGGGCGGGGCGATCGCCATCGCAACGGCGAACCGCGTCTACATGCTCGAGCATTCGATCTACTCGGTGATCTCGCCGGAGGGTGCTGCGTCGATCCTGTGGCACGATTCGACCCGCGCCAAGGATGCCGCGACATCGATGAAGATCACGGCCCAGGACCTTCTGGAGCTGAAGGTCATCGACGGCATCATCGCCGAGCCGCTCGGCGGCGCGCATCGCGCGCCCGAAAAGGTGATCGCCGCGACCGGCGACCAGATCGCCCGGACGCTGCACGATTTCGCCGGCTCCAATTCCGATTTCCGCGAGCAGCGCCGCGAGAAATACCTGGCGATCGGCCGCAGCCTGTAGGAGCCGCGCCGCACGCGGCGGACGGCCGCGTTTTCGCCACAAAATTGCCGCCAGCTTTGGTTCAATAACGATGCCGTGAGGGAAGGACGGTCCGCTTGCGGTAGCGATTCTTTAGGGTTAACGGGGCTAGGGTGTGCGCGCCCCGACAGACCGGTGGGGACAATTCAGAGACCGGCCGAGAGAGACGACGACACCAGATGATGGCCCGCATCGCACGCACCGGTTTGCTGTTCGCCGCGCTGGCATTGGCCGGCTGCAACGAAAGCTCGATGTCCGACTTCGTGCCGAATGCCGGCAAGTCGCTGCCGTCGAAGATCCTGACCGAAATGAGCGCCAAGGGCATGAGCCGCAACTCGCCGGTTCTGGCGCGCATCTTCAAGGAAGAGGGCAAGCTCGAAGTCTGGAAGCAGAAGAGCAACGGGCGCTACGACATCATAGCGACCTACGACATCTGCAAATATTCGGGAAAGCTCGGGCCGAAATTCATCGAAGGGGATCGCCAGGCGCCGGAGGGCTTCTATACCGTCCGCCCGGCCCAGATGAATCCGAATTCGAAATTCCATCTTTCGTTCAACATCGGCTATCCCAACGCCTATGACCGTGCGCATGGACGCACCGGCTCCAACCTGATGGTGCATGGCGGCTGCTCCTCGTCGGGCTGCTATTCCATGAAAGACGACCAGATCGAGCAGATCTATCTTTTCGCCCGCGAATCCTTCGCCGGTGGCCAGACCGAGTTCCAGATCCAGGCCTATCCCTTCCGCATGACGGCGGCCAATATGGCGCGCTACCGCAACGATCCGAACTACGCGTTCTGGAAGAACCTGAAGGAAGGCTACGACCACTTCGAGCTTACCAAGGTGCCGCCGAAGGTCGATGTCTGCGAGAAGCGCTACGTCTTCAACCAGGTGACGGACGGCAAGGCCTTCTCGCCGACCGGGGCCTGCCCGATCTCGACGCAGCCGCCCGCACTGGCCAGCGCCTACCAGTCCTACCAGACCCAGTACGAGGCCGCATTCGCCAGCGCGGCCGCGGACAGCGCGGCGCCGACCAAGCCGTCGATCAAGGGCATCCAGGAAGCCAAGGTCGTGCAGGACTGGACGCATCGGCGGGCGCGGGGCGAGCGCATCTCGATCGAGCCGCCGTCGCTCGCGGACGACGGCACCGTGGTGGCGACGCCGCGCATGGGCCGTATCGATTCGCCGGCCGGTCGCCGCATGGCAGCCCTGGAGGCCGAGGCCGCCGCCAGGAGGAAGGCCGAGGAAGAAAAGCTCGCGGCCGAAAAACGCGCCGAAGAGGAAAAGGCCGCCGCAATAGCTGCAGCCAAGGCCGAGAAGGAAGCCGCGGAGGCGGCGGCCGCTGCGGCCGAGACCGTGCCGGCTGCTCCCGCCGAGGCGACGCCTGCCGAGGGCGCGACCGAGACCGCCGAAGCCCCTGCGCAGGAGGAGAAGAAGCCCGGCCTGCTCGGCTCCATCGGCTCCGTGCGCAAGCGCATCGGCAGCATCTTCGGCAGTTGAGATTGGCTTCCCGTACTGCGGTCTATGACCTCAAGGGACTGAACTGCCCCTTGCCGGTGCTCAAGGCCAGGAAGCGGCTGAAGACCATGCGCCCGGGTAGCCGTCTCTGGCTCGAAACCACGGATCCGCTTGCCGCGATCGACATCCCTGCCTTCTGCACCGAGGCCGGCCACAGGCTGGTGGAAACGGTCGTCGTCGAAGGCGGGCTTCGCTTTCTGATCGAACGTGGGGGGTAAGCGCGAGCTCTTTACGATCGTGCTGGAGCGAGGGGCCGAGCAGATTGCGCCACCCGCACCTTCCAGGATCGCCTCGCGAAGGAACTGCGGCTCGCGCCTTTGCCCGGAACACGTGTCAGGGCCTGCCGACCGATCGCGTGCGCATCCAGTTGGCACCGCCCGCAACTCCGGCTGCAACGCTCATCGCCGCAACAAGCAGAGCCGTTGCGTGGAACAGTCCTGCATAGCCGAAACTCGCGATGAGCGGCGAACTGACAAGGGGCGAACAGAACTGGCCCATGAAAATGGACGCCGTCAGAACTCCTCCGCCCAGACCTCTGTATCGCGCCGGTGCGAGCTCCAGCATCAGCGCAACGAAACTCGGCGAGGCCAGAGCGTAGCCCGTCCCGATCGCTGCAGCTGCTGCAAACAAGGACACGGTCGACGCTGCTTGGAGCAGCAGGAAGAAGCCGAGCGCCATCGCTGCATAGGCAAGGAAGAAGATGCCGGGATAGCCGGTCGCCCGCTGGATTCGAGGATAGAGCAGCGCGGAGCAGCCCCCGGCGATCATGAGGATGCCGAGGAAAGCGCCCGTCATGATCGCGCCGTCATAACCTGCGGCCTCGAGGTAGAATGACATCTGGGTCGGCATGACGAAGAAGATCATGTTGGTGGCCGCCTGAAGAATGACCAACAACAGGAGGAGTGCGACCCAGGTCGGATGCCTGTCGGCGATCTCCGCCTGCCTCGCGTCAGGGGCTTCGGGGCTTCGGGGCGCCGGGTCGACGATGACCCTCCACATCAACGGCAGAAATACGGCTGCCAGACCGTAGATGGCGAAAGGCAAACGCGGTGACAGTGCCGCGATCCATCCGGCAAGCGAGATGAAGACCAGGCCTCCAAAATTCCGCGCCGAAATCTGCAGTCCCGTGAGGGCGCTTCGGTGGTTGCCGGTGAAGTAGTCGCCGACAAGTGCGGTCTGTGCGGTCATGATCAGAGCGACCGCAACCCCAAGCACGAGACGACTGGCGAAGATCGCCTGAAGGCTCGGGAGGACCAGCCCGGCGCATCCGGCGATGATGAAGAGGATCACACCGGAAAGAAGCAGCCGACGCCGTCCGAATCGATCCGCCATGACCCCGGCGAGCGGCGCGCAAAGGGCGACGCTCAGCGAGGGAGCCGGTACGAGAAGGCGTGTCAGCAGGGCTGCATTCGGATCGTCCGCGAGCAGGCGCTCGAGGCCAGGAAGCGCAGGGCTGATCGTCGCATTTGCCATCACGGTCAGCGATGCCGCCATCAACAATGCGATCGCGCGCCCGTCAACCCAGACAGGCCTCGCGCTTGTGGTCTCGTGAACGCTCTCCATGACTTACCTCTTGCAAAAATCGTCATTCCGGGAGAGCGTACGACTTCAAGTCAACTTGAGGTCAAGCATGCATTTTCTGGATATCGGGGACGTTGCGGAACGCTCGGGCGTGCCGCCGTCGACGCTGCGCTACTACGAGGAAATCGGACTGATCCGCTCGCTTGGGCGACATGGTCTGCGGCGGCAATTCGATGCGGACGTTCTCTTGAAACTGTCCCTTATCGGCCTCGGGAAGCTGGCGGGCTTTTCGCTGGTCGAGATCGCCGGCATGTTCGGGCAGGATGGCCGACCTGATATTCCGCGTGGCCAGCTGCATGCCAAAGCCAACGAATTGCAGCGGCAGATCGTGGATCTCCGGGTGCTGCGGGACGTCCTCCGCCATGTCGCCGACTGCCCGGCCCCGACGCATCTGGAGTGCCCAAGCTTTCGCAAGCTTCTCAAGGCGGCGACGCGTAGCAGGGCTGCGGATCATTCTCGCGGGCGCCGGCCAAAAAAGCTCATTCCGGCTGGAGGGCGGTAAAGCGCAGGTCGCTGTCGTCAGTGTGGATGCTGGCCAGCGATGGTGCGATCGCGCCTGGCTAACCGCACAACGGTTGCCACGCCCTCCATCCGGAAGCGGAAAGGCAGCCACGCTGAAACGCGGAGGGATGCGAGGTGTCCAGCTTCACCGTGGTGATGAAAGCTGCACTCCAAACCGCTTCGTTCACCGGACGATAACTGCACGACACGGGCAGGATCGGGCCTCGCAACGAGGCTGTGAGACCGGATTGTCGCCGTCGTTCAATAAGTGCTCGAAAGGAACTGCGACGGTAGCGCCCGCAACCTCACCGCACCCCGCCGAACCCGGCAATGGCGAGGGGGTTGTCACGCAGCGCCGCATGGTCGGGGGTATCGGGCGCCGGCTTGCCGGTCACGGCCGCGAAGAGGCGCTTCACATAGTCTTCGGGCAGGTCGACCATGATCAGCACGAGCCGCGTCCCGCGTTTCTCGTCCGGCCATGCCGGCAGCCGCGCCGGTGGATGCAGGATCTTCTGCACGCCATGCACCACCAGCGGCCGGCCTGGATCCTCGGCAAGCTCGACGATGCCTTTCAGCCGGAGCAACTGGTCGCCCTGGGTGGAAGTCAGCAGGTCGAGGAAGGTCTCGATCGCAGCGAAGGGCAGCGGCCCGTCATGCACAAGCGACAGTGAGCGCACCCGCGCGTCATGCCGACCATGGCCGTGATGCGAATGGCCATGGTGGTCGTGATCATCATGGTCATGATCATGGCCGTGATGGGCATGTTCGGCTTCGCCGAGCCAGCGCCGGACGTCGGCCGTGCGGGTGGCGGGATCGTAGAGGCCGCAGGCGACCAAGGAGGCCATGCTTGCCGCCGCCTCGCCGCCGTCGAGGATCGGCGCGCCGGGATTGATCGCCCGCAGCCGGGCTTTCAGCTCGGCCGTGCCGGGCTCCATGTCCGTCTTGGTCAGCACGATGCGGTCGGCCACGGCGATCTGTTTCACCGCCTCGACATGGGCGTCGAGGGTGGCGGCGCCGTTCACCGCGTCGACCAGGGTCACGACCCCGTCGAGCCGATAGGCTTGCAGAAGCACGGGATGGGCCATGATCGACTGCAGCACCGGAACCGGGTCGGCCAGCCCGGTCGTCTCGATGACGACGCGCTTCAGTCCGGCGATCCGGCCGGTCTGCAGCCGGTCGACGAGGTCGGCCAGCGTGTCGACCAGTTCGCCGCGCACGGTGCAGCAGAGGCAGCCGTCGGAAAGCTGGATGACGCCGTCGGAAGCCTGCTCGACCAGCAGATGGTCGATGGCGACATCCCCGAACTCATTGATGATGACGGCCGTATCGGCCATATCAGGATCTTTCAGCAGCCGGTTGAGCAGCGTCGTCTTGCCGGCGCCCAGGAAGCCGGTGAGCACGGAGACGGGGATCGGGTCGTGGCGCATGGCCGGCCTAGTTCACGCCCGCCGCGGCCTTGACCCGCGCGTCGGCCTTCGTCTCGATCGGGGTGCCGTCGACAGGGCGCGGCGTGGGAATCGGCACGTCGACCTCTTCGGCCCGGTCGCGCCAGGCCAGCGGCACCGGTCCGGTCGCCTTGCCGAGGCCGACGGCGACGAGCTTCGGATTGGCGATCTTCTCCAGCCAGCGCGATTTGACCTTCTTGGCCTCGTGGTCACCGGCGGCCTCGGACTGCGCCGCGGCCTGTTTCCGGTCGCACACTTCGGGCCGCATGTTGACGGGGCCGGGATCCTGCATGCCGTAGGCCGCCAGGCTCGTCAGGGTCTGGCTCTGCGTGCCGGTCGCGGCGAAGCCGCGCTCCAGCAGGCCGGCGGCGTAGTCGGTCCTGGTGACCGCCGACTTCTGCCCCAGCACGACCACCGCAAGCGTCCTGCCGTCGCGTGTCGCCGTGCCGACCAGGTTGAAGCCGGACTCGCAGATGAAGCCGGTCTTCATGCCGTCTGCGCCTTCGAAGCGGCCGACCAGCATGTTGTAGCTCATCAGCCTCTTCTTGCCGGCGAGCAGGCCCTCGATCGAGAAGTAGGAGGCATATTCCGGAAACTCGTTGCGGATCGCCATGACGAGCAGGCCGAGGTCGCGGGCGGTGGCGTACTGGTCGGGCGAATGCAGGCCGTTGGGATTGACGAAATGCGAATCGGTCATTCCGAGCCGGGCGGCCTCGGCGTTCATGCGCGCGGCGAACGCTTCCTGCGACCCGCCGACATTCTCGCCCACGGCCATGGCGACGTCGTTGGCCGACTTGATGATCATCATCTTCAGCGCATTGTCGAGCGTCATCACCGAGCCGGGCTTGTAGCCCATCTTGCTCGGTGGCTCGCCGGCCGCATGTTTTGTCATCCGGATCGGGGAATCAAGCTGCAGTTCCCCCGCCTTCAGCGCGCGGAATGTCACATAGGCGGTCATCAGCTTCGTCAGGGAGGCGGGATGCCAGCGCTTGAAGGCATCCTCATGGGCGAGCACCTTGCCCGATTTCGCATCGAACAGGATCGATGGGCTCGCCGCCGCAGGCGCCGCCGCCAGGAGGAGGATGCCGGTGAGCGCCCGGCGAAAAAAATGCGTCCCTGCCATCGTATCCCGAACAGTCCCTGCCGCAATCCTGAGGCGAATTCCGGTCCTTGAGCTTCGGCGCGGATCGGCTATGGTTTCAAGCCCGATCGGCGCCCGGTCGACCAGTGCCGGTGCTATTTAGCCTATGTGACGCCAAAATGGCAAAGTCCGGCCGATCACGATCTCAACAGCGGACGCTTCGCGGCCCGCCCAAGCAACGAAGGCCCAGCTCTACATGCCCATCCTGAACCGCGCCGCCGAAATGCAGGACGAAGTCGCCGGCTGGCGACGAGAGCTCCACCAGATGCCGGAGCTGAGTTTCGACCTGTTCAAGACATCCGAATTCGTCGCCGACAAGCTGAGGGCCTTCGGTTGCGACGAGGTGGTCACCGGTCTGGCCAAAACAGGCGTGGTCGCCATCATCCGCGGCAATCTCGGCGCCGGCGCGACGATCGGGCTAAGGGCCGACATGGACGCGCTGCCGATCGCCGAAGCGAGCGGTGTACCTCATGCCTCGAAGCATCCGGGCGCCATGCATGCCTGCGGCCATGACGGCCACACCGCCATGCTGCTGGGGGCGGCCAAATACCTGGCCGAGACCCGCAATTTCGCCGGCTCGGTGGCGGTCATCTTCCAGCCGGCCGAGGAGGGCGGCGGCGGCGGCGGCGTCATGGTCCGCGAAGGCATGATGGAGCGTTTCGGCATCGGCAAGGTGTTCGGCATGCACAATATGCCGGGCCTTGCCGTCGGCGAATTCGCCATCCGGCCGGGACCGATCATGGCGGCCACGGCCGAATTCACTATCACCGTCAAGGGACGCGGCGGCCACGCGGCCATGCCGCACCGCTCGGTCGATCCGGTGGTGGTGGCAAGCCAGATCGTCATGGTGTTCCAGACCATCGTGTCGCGCACGGTGGACCCGATCGATTCGCTCGTGGTGACCGTGACGAAGTTCCATGCCGGCGATGCCTACAACGTCATCCCGGCGCAGGCCGAGATCGCGGGCACGGTGCGCACGCTGCGCAAGGAAGTGGCGGCGCTGGCGCGCGAGCGCATCCATGCCATCTGCGCCGGCATAGGTGCCGCGCATGCGGCGGAAATCGACGTCCGTTACGATGCCAACTATCCCGTCACTTTCAACAATCCGGAGGAAGCGATCTTCGCGGGCGATGTGGCGACCACGGTGGCCGGCGAGAAGAATGTCGACCGCGCGGTCGAGCCGCTGATGGGCGGCGAGGACTTCTCCTATATGCTCGAAGCCCGGCCCGGCGCCTTCATCTTCCTCGGCAACGGCGATACCGCCAACCTCCACAATCCCGGCTACGACTTCAACGACGAGGCCATCCCCCACGGCATCAGCTACTGGGTGCGCCTGACGGAGACGGCGCTCGCCGCCTGAGCAGGCGAGACCGCGAGGGGTGGGCGCAACCACCCTTCGCCGTTCCGCATTCTCCTGTCGACGCGACGCGACGAAACGGGTTGGCGAACCGCCCCGAAGCCGCTATGAGTGGCGTCGCGTGGTCCCGTAGCTCAGTAGGATAGAGCGACAGATTCCTAATCTGTAGGTCACAGGTTCGATTCCTGTCGGGATCACCACTCGATCAGCTGCCTGGCGCAAGCAGCGCGTCATGGTGCTCTTGAACGAAGGAGGAACTGGAAGCGCGGGTGATCGCGAATGGCGTCGAAATCCACGTCATGACGTATCTGCTCTATCGCGTTCCGGCTCACGCCTCGGACAGCCCCTTCCAAGCGCCGCACCGCTTCCTCCACGTCCCCGAGTACCGAATGCACGCAGGCGGCGTTGTATTGCGTGACGAAATCGTCCGGATCGATCGTCAGCGCTCTCGCAAGCCAGGAATGTGCCTTATCGTGGTCACCGAGATAGGCGAGCGCGAGGGCTCCGCGATGCAGCGGCGCGGCACTTTCAGGATGCAGCGCCGCGGCGCGTTCGGCGCGCTCGAAACTGGTCCTTGCCCATCTCGGCCGTTCCGGATCGTCCCTTGTCAGGAAGCTCGCGACCATCAGCGGCGAATAATAGTCGTCGGGCCGGAGCCGTGCCGTCAGTTTGAATGTGGAGATCAATCTCTCTCGGTTCCCAAGGAAACGCGCCATGGTCTCCGCCGAGAAGAAGTTGGCATCGTATGAATTGGGGTCGATGGAAAGAGCTGTCCGGTATGCCAGTTCGGCTTCCTCGTATCTTTCACAGCAGAACAGAGCGAAACCCCTGGCCGCGTGAGCCTCGGCAAGGGTGGTGTCGAAATGGAGCGCCTTGTCGGCGATATCCAGGATCGCATCGGCGGCGATATCCTGACCATGGCGATTCAGCAGAAAGCAGTCGCATATCACCATCCCCGCATAGGCGCGCCCATAGCGAGGATCGAGTTCAGCCGCTTTGGCGAACATGCGTCGCGCCAACAGGAGATACGGCTTGGTGAATTCTACCATCAACTGCCGCCCGCGGAGCTCGTAGTGATAGGCTTCGATGCTGTGGGTACGGGTCTGCCGCATGGCGCGCCGTTCTTCAGGCAGCAGTTCCAGCTCCAGATGCCGGACCACCGCTTCGGTAATCTCGTCCTGGATTGCGAAGATGTCGGCGAGTTCCCGGTCGAACCGTTCCGCCCACAGAAGCTCTCCGGACTTGCCTTCGAGCAGGCGTGTGGAGACGCGTAGCTGTTGGCCGGACAAGCGGACGCTCCCCTCTAGAAGATACCCGACACCGAGTTCGCGCGCGATCTCGCCGCCGCGCAACTCGTGCTGCTTGAATGTGAAACTGTAGTTCCTCGAAACGACCCGGAGTCTCCGGCTTTTCGCCAACGCTGTGATGATGTCCTCGGCGATCCCATCCGCGAACCAATCCTGATCGGCCCCCGCGGTCTCGAACGGCAACACGGCGATCGACGGCTTGTCGTTCGGCGACTGAGGTCTTGGGGGCCCGGGCTGTCTCTGTTCCTCGATCGAGCGAAGCTGCTTCTCGTCCAGGATATAGCCGCGACGCGGCACGGTGCGGATGAAACCCTCCGCCTGCGGACCGAGGGCGACGCGAATATCCTTCAGGCACTGGCTGAGTGAATCGTCCGAGACGATGACATCCGGCCACACGACTTCGATCAGCTCGTGTTTGCCGATCACCCTGCCCGGGTTCTTGATCAGATAGGTCAGCAAGGCCAGCGATTTGGCGCGCAACCTCACGTCGCCGGCGCCATTGCGGAGCCTGCCTTGCTTCAGGTCGAGCGTATGGCCTGCGAATTCGAAAACGGACATGGATCGCTTCGCGCTATCGCTTCGGCTCGCCGGCGATCATGCCCGACAATCACCCACATTTCCACCAAGCGGACAGCCCGCTGTCCTTGCGCCGAGCGGCATTCAACGCGTCGCCCGAACGCTGTGCTTCGCTCCGTGTCTCATAGGCGAGCAACTCGCCGTCCAATGTCGCTGGAATCGAGCGAGCCCTCTCCCAGAAAAGGAAAAGACCAGCCGGGTCGGTCACCACGTCGTAACGAATGGCAGGAATCCGGAGGGCTTCCACATCGGCGACGATCCGCCTTTGATGGCCGTCAAACACGGCGGCCCACCTTCGGTGGGAGGTCGTCAGACGGAACACCGTACTCGAAATCAAAAGGTCGGCGCATTTCGTGATAGTCACGCCATGACTCGCAACCAGCGATACGTCTCATTCCAATATCGGCCAGTTGGGATTCACTCATGCTGTCGAAAAACATCCAGCTTGCCCGCGTGTTGCACCACCTCTCCCATCCGGCGATCAACACGTTCAGCCATCCGAACAGCCTGTGACCGGTACCATGATGGCTCGTTTCCAACGGCTTGATGCCAAGGATGGTCATCGCTTGCTCCTTCTCGCAGTTCGATAGCGGAGCATCGCGCCCTGCCGGCGGGATGTCTGGAATGTCGGTTGAAATTGGCATGAAATTTCGCCGATGCGTATCAGCGGCGGGCATGTGGGAAGAGTGCCCCTTGATGGATACCTCCCGCTGCAGCGGTCACCCTCAGGGTGTTGTTGGGGCCCGGGTTTTGGCGAAAGCGCCCTGCGCGGCTCTGACGGAGTGGGATAGGCAGACCGCTCCGCCAACCAGGTAGTAGTATATTCGTGGTTGCTAATGTCTCTTGTACTTGGGGGAAACTCCGCGTCAGTGGCTATAGTGGAGTACAGTTATTTACCTTCACAGGAGGTGCAACAGCGCATCAATTGGATTTCTGAAAGAGGAATCGGAGAGGAGTGGTGAGTTGGCGAGCGGGCGGCACGCAGCAAGCCCCGGGAGCCGACAGCATGTGAATGGAGGGGCGCAAAGCGCCACCACCATTGGTTAGGCTCCGCCAAGCATGGGGCCGGTCAGAGCATCAAGGGAATTTGAACAATGGTCCGCTTAGCCTTAGTCAGCAGCCTCGCCTTCGTTCTTGCGACAGGTCCAGCTTTCTCCGAAGTATCCGCCGAAACCGTCAAATCGCTCTCGGCGCCAGACACGATTGAAACACGAGCGGGCAAGCTTGATTTCCGGGACGGAGCGCCGACCGAGGAAACGGCGCGGAAGATCTACGACACCCTGGACTTCACGCGCGCGCTGAACGTCTACAACAACAGCTTCCGCGGCGCGTCCGCACTCGCCCTTGTCAAGGGCTTCGAGGAGATCGGCGCCAAGCCCGGCGAAGTGGTCATATTTCCTGAGCTGATGGATTCGGCTTCGTTGTTCCTGACCGCCAATGCCGACACGATCTACTACATGACCGGACTCGACCTGACGAAGGGCCCGGTGGTGGTCGAGCAGCCGTCGGGCGGCATCGGCACGATCAACGACATGTGGTTCTCCTGGGTCATCGATATCGGTGCGCCGGGGCCGGATCGCGGGCTTGGCGGAAAGTACCTGATCGTCGGCCCGGACTATGACGGCCCGCTGCCTGAGGGCGGCTACTTCGTCGCCCATGCGAAGACCAACTTCGCGCTCTATGCGGCGCGCGCCAACCTAGTCGACAACGATCCGAAGCCGGCTGTCGATAACATCAAGCGCAACATGAAGGTCTATCCGTACCAGCCCGGCGCCTTCGGCTCCAGCATCGCCCAGGCCCTCGACGGAAGCGTGCGCATTGCCGAAGAACCGAAGATTCCCGAGACGAAGTTCATCGAAGCGACCGGACGCTCGTTCAACACGATCCCGCCCAGCGACTTCGGCTTCTTCGAACTGATCAATGAGAACGTCCAGAACGAGCCCGCCACCAGCTACGACGTGGAACTGGCGGGCCAGCTCGCCGCGATCGGCATCGTGCATGGCAAGGAGTTCAAGCCGGACGAGCGGATGAAGAAAATCCTGTCCGAAGCCGCCGCGGTCGGGCAGGCTACGGGTCGGGCGCTCAACTGGCGGTTTGCGACGAAGCACCCCGAGTGGGCCTACTACGAGGGCTCGCACTGGGGCAGCATGCTGTGGGAAGGCGGCGCCTTCTTCGAGACGCCGCCACCCCTGTTCGAGGGCGGCGTGTTCAAACCGCTGCCGCCGACAGGCGCCCGCACCCTCGATTCGCGCGCGGCCTTCTACTACGGCTACACGCTCGATTCACCGGGCATGATCATGCGCATCCCCGGCGTGGGTTCGCAATATCTGATGGGTTTCCTGGACGCCGACGGCGAGCCGTTCGATGGTGCGAAGACCTACAAGGTGACCCTGCCCAAGGATGTCCCGGCGGCGGCATTCTGGTCTTTCACCCTCTATGACAACCAGACGCGCTCGATGCTGCAAACTCCGCAGAAGTACCCCCGTGCCGGCAGCCAGAGCTATCCGTCACCAGCAGCGGAGGCGGCCGGCGACGGCACCACAACGGTCTATTTCGGCCCCTCTCAGCCAGAAGGCGTCGCGCGCGGCAACTGGATACAAACCGATCCAAAGAAGGGCTGGTTCACGATCCTGCGCCTCTACAGCCCGCTCCCGTCGTTCTTCGACAAGAGCTGGCGTCCGAGCGAGATCGAACCGGTCGAGTGAACCGAGAAGCGGGGAACGGCGGTACACACGCTAGGAATGGCGCCGTTGGCCGTTAGACTTGCGCCCCGCCATCAGGCCGGCAATCGGCAGGAGTGGGCGGCAATGGATAGGGATCACGACCCTACCAACACCGCCCATACCTTCTTTCCGAACGCCACGAGGATCAGTCGCTCGACGTTCCCGATATGGTTTCCTTCCCTGTCGTAGACATTCGTTCCAACAACCATATCGCTCGCGATGAGTTCGTGCGTTTCCTTGACGTCGGGTTTTGTTCATCATGACGTGCTCCTTTTCGTTTCGGACAAGAGCAGCGTGCCGGCACTGCAGGCGTTCCGGTGAGGGTCCCGCCTGGAACCAAGCTGGCGCCGTCACGTTCCAAGTGCGGGACTTCTGCCGATCCCGGGTTCCATCAAGCTCCGGTGGGCCGCCGAATAGTTGATCTCGACTCATGGACGAAAAGCCCTTTGAGGAACCGGTTCTCGTCAGGTTGGAGCCGCTCGGCCCTGCCCTGCCGATCCACTCCACCAAAAAGGCGGTGGAACTGCTGACCGATGCCCGATGGCCCAGTGAGCGCGGGCCACGTCACAGAGATGCTGTCGACGCCTGTCTGAAGGTCCTGGATGGCCACAGATCCACGCTCGACGCGCGGAATGCACTTCTCGAGGCCGCACGTGAAGCCGAAATTCTTGTAGCGGTTTGAGTTGGAACCTGCGATCCATCTCGAGCGGCAGGCTTCGTCGCGACGCAACAGGTGCCTGGTATCGCGATGTTTCCTCTCGTTTCATTGCCGGCGCGGGTGGCCATGACATAGGTTCGGGACAAAGCTCGACTGACGAGGGTGACAAGTGTGACGGCATTGCGATGGACTCGCTGATCACGGCCGCCGCGCAGGCACTGGCGGCAGGAGATGCCCTCGGCGCCTTGAAACGCGTCGCCCTGCGTGACGACGCACCCGCGCTCGCGCTCCGGGGCATCGCCATGGCGCAGCTCGGCGATCTCGTTCGCGCCAAGGTCCTGCTCAAGAGCGCGGCGCGCGCCTTCGGCCCGAGGGAGACGATTGCACGTGCGCGCTGCATCGCCGCCGAGGCCGAGATCGCGCTCGTCTCGCGCGATCTTTCCTGGCCTCTGAAGGCACTCGATGCCGCGCGTGCGACATTCGAAGCACATGGCGACCGGCTGAATGCCGCGCATGTCAGGAACATCGAGGCGCGGCGGCTGCTCCTGGTCGGCCGCCTCGACGAGGCCGAGCGCATGCTCGACGGGCTCGATCCCACGGAATTGCCACCCGCCTTGCGGGCGGCGCATGAGCTGACGATCGCCGGGATCGGCGTCCGGCGCCTGCAGACGAAGGCGGCGCGCACTGCGCTTGCCCGCGCCGGACAGGCCGCACGGCAGGCGGGAATGTCCGCTCTGACGGCGGAGGTCGAAAGCGCGTCGCAGGCGTTGAACAGGCCGGCCGCGCGGTCGATCGTCAGGGGCGAGGAACGCCATCTGCTGCTGGACGAGGTCGAAGCGCTTCTGGCATCGGGGGCGCTCGTGATCGACGCGTGCCGGAACGTCGTGCGGGACGACAGGCAGGCGGTCTCGCTGGCGACGCGACCCGTGCTGTTCGCGCTCGCACGTGCACTGGCCGAGGCCTGGCCGGCCGACGTGTCGCGAAGCACGCTGCTCTTGCGTGCCTTCGGCGCCAGACATGCCGACGAGTCGCACCGCGCCCGGCTGCGGGTCGAGATCGGTCGGCTTCGCGTCGAGCTTCGCACGCTTGTCGACGTGAATGCCACGAAGCAGGGTTTTGCGCTTGCCCCACGCCGAGCGGGCGAAGTGGTTGTCCTGGCGCCGCCGGTCGAGGAGCAGAATGCCGATGTGCTGGCTTTCCTCGCCGATGGCGAATCCTGGTCGAGTTCGGCCCTGGCCGTCGCGCTCGGCACGAGCCCCCGCACGGTGCAGCGGGCGCTGGAGCAACTCGCGGCCGCCGGCAAGGTCCAGTCCTTCGGCCGCGGGCGGGCGCTTCGCTGGATGACCCCGCCCGTGCCCGGTTTCCCGACAAGCTTGTTACTCCCCGGCCCGCCGCCCGGAGATTAGGATGGGAAGCATGAAACTCGCAGCAGCCGAAATCATCCGCGAATATGGGCCCTTTCCCGGCATCGACAATGTGCACGGGCTGACCTTCGACGGCCGGCATGTCTGGTTCGCGTCCGGAGATAAGCTCAACGAACTCGATCCCGACAGTGGGGAGACGGTGCGTTCGATCGACGTCGCTGCGCATGCCGGGACGGCTTTCGACGGCCGCCACCTGTTCCAGATCGCCGATGACCGCATCCAGAAGATCGACCCTGAAACCGGTCGTGTTCTCTCGACTATCCCGGCACCGGGCGGTGGCAGCGACTCCGGCTTGGCCTGGGCGGAAGGCTCGCTCTGGGTCGGCCAGTATCGGGGGCGGAAGATCCACCAGATAGATCCCGAGACCGGTGCGGTCCTTCGCACGCTCGAATCCAACCGCTTTGTCACCGGCGTCACCTGGGTCGACGACGAACTCTGGCACGCCACTTGGGAAGGCGACCAGAGCGAGGTGAGGCGGATCGATCCGGAGACGGGAAAGGTCCTGGAAAAGCTTGACATGCCCGCCGGCGCCAACGTCTCGGGATTGGAGTCCGATGGCGGCGACCGGTTCTTCTGCGGCGGCGGAAACAGCGGGAAGGTGAGAGCGGTCCGCCGGCCCAGGCGGGCTTAGAGCGTCGTGCGTCCATTGGACACGCAAGAGACGCTCTACGCTTGCGGAGCGGCCGAGCGGCCGGTAACAGAAAATTGTCCGACGCGTGTGCCGGCCAATCCGTGGGCCTTCCTCGCGCTAGCGGATTGCGCCTCACTTCCGCCGAAAAGGGCCGACGACAAATCAGCGACAGTCCGGAGAAGCTGATGCCGTCCCGCCGTCAAATCCTGTCCCTGCTTGCCGCCGCGCCGGTGCTCGCGCCGATCCGTGCCTATTCGGCTGCTCCGGCGCAACTCGTGCCGACGCCGTCCTGCGCCGATGACGACGATCTGACACCGTCCCAGACCGAAGGGCCCTTTTTCACGCCGAACAGTCCCGAGAAGCAGGATTTCGCCAGCGAGGCTCCCGGTGGCGAGAGGATCACCATTGCCGGCTACGTGCTGACGCAGGACTGCCGGCGCGTCGCAAAGGCGCTGGTCGAACTGTGGCATGCGGACGAAACCGGGAAATACGACAATGATGGCTACAAGCTGCGCGGCCATCAATTCAGCGACGCCGAGGGTCGGTGGTGGTTCAACACCGTCGTGCCGGGCCTCTATCCGGGCCGGACGCGGCATTTCCACGTCAAGGTGCAGCGGCCGGGCGCCAGAATCCTCACCACTCAGCTTTATTTTCCCGGGGAGCCGGGCAACGCCGTGGACACGATTTTCAACGACGCGCTGCTGCTCGACGTAACCAGCGGAGGTGACGGCAAGTTCGGCCGGTACGATTTCGTCGTGCGGTGAGCGGGGCGATAAAACAAAGGCTTATGCCCCTGTTACCGCAATCAATGTTAAGCTGTTGCCGCAAAACAACTTTCTCTGATTCGGAACCCGATGAGCTTCAACTGTGTGAGAGATCGGGGCTGGTTGACCAGGCCGGTGGAAAGTGCCGGTTGGCCCTTCGGCGCTGCGAAGGGCCAAGCCTCGGGCAATCTTCACGTGCTTAGCTGCGGTTGAAATGGCCGAGACGCTCTCGGGCCGGCACGACCCGGCGGCCCGAGCGCTCCCGGCGATTGGGAAGAAGCACTGCGATGACACTCGACTGGTCGGCCGACAGCATCGGTGAAAGAAAAAAAGCCGGCAGGGTGATCGCCGCATCGGTGATCGGCAACGCGCTCGAGTGGTTCGACTTCATCGTCTACGCCCTGCTCGCCGGGACCATATCGAAACTGTTCTTCCCGTCGGACGATCCGATGACGTCGATCCTGCTGGGCTTCGCGACATTCGGCATCGCCTTCGTGGCGCGCCCGATCGGCGGCATCGTTTTCGGCCTCTATGCGGATCGTCATGGGCGCAAGAAGGCCTTGGGGCTCATCTTCGTCATGATGGCGGTCGCGACGGGGATGGTCGCTTTCCTGCCCACCTACGCGGCAATCGGCATAGCGGCGCCGGCGCTGCTGCTGATCTGCCGCATGCTGCAGGGCTTCTCCGCCGGCGGCGAGTTCGGCAGCGCGACGGCCGTGCTCATCGAGTTCGCCCCGCGCGGGTCGAAGGGCTTCTTCGGTTCGCTTCAGATGTGCTCGCAGGCTCTGGCCGTCGTCGCTGCGGCCGTCTTCGTCTTCCTGCTCTCCAGGAACCTGTCGCCCGCCGACTTCGAAAGCTGGGGCTGGCGCATGCCTTTCCTGGCCGGGGCGATCGTCGGCCCGATCGGCTTCTACTTCCGCACCCGCCTGTCCGAGACGCCGGAGTTCGAAAGGGCTGTCAAGGCAGAGGCCTCCGCCGCCTCGGTGCCGCTTCCCGCCATGATCAAGCGTCACCGGGTCGAACTGCTCGCCGCGATCGGTCTGTTCGCCGCCGTGACCGGGCCCAACTACGTCAACACCGTCTACATGCCGAGCATTGCCATTGCCCGGCACGGCGTCGCCCAGTCGGATGCGATGCTCGCCGTTCTGGCGGTGGCGCTTGTCATGGCCGTGCTCATTCCCGTCTTCGGCTGGCTGGCCGACAAGGTGTCGCGAGTCAATCTCGCCATATCAGGCATGGCCGGCACTGCCGTCATGTACAGCGTTCTCTTTCCCTTCTACATGGCCGCGCCGAGTGCCACGTCGTTCCTTTGGCTGCAGCTCGGCTATGCCGCCGCCTATGCCGCCCTCGTCGGTGCCTCCTGCACCCTGGCGATCGAGCATTTCCCCGTGCTGGCGCGCGCCACCGGCGGCGCGACCGGATACAATATCGCGACCATGGTCTTCGGCGGCATGTGCCCGTTTTGGCTGGCCCTGCTCGACAAGGCCGGCGGCACCTATGCGCCGATGATCTACATCGTCGTGACGATGGGCATCGGTATCTTCGGTGCCGTCCTGCTCGGCAGGCAGAGCGAGGGTTCGGCGCGGCGGGCGCAGATCGGAGGCGGATGAACGGGGGCAATCGGCTCCGGAAGCCGCTCGGCTGCGCCGCTACCCCTTTGCCGCTATGGATCTGGCGATCACGCAAAGCAGCTCGAACATCATGGTGGCGCCGGCCAACGCGGTCATGCCTGCGAGGTCGAACGGCGGCGCAACCTCGACCACATCGGCACCGACGATCTTCACCCCGTCGAGCAGACGGACCATTTCCTGCGCCTCGCGGGTGGTGAATCCGCCGAGTTCGGGTGTGCCGGTGCCGGGGGCCATCGACGGGTCGATGCTGTCGATGTCGAAGGTCACATAGGTCGCGCGATTGCCGACGATTGCGCGGGCCTCGGCCATGACGGCCTCCGCGCCGCGCCTCACGAATTCCTCCATATAGATGATGCGGATGCCTTGCTCGACGGCCCAGCTGTGCTCGTCCGGCGCATAGATCGAACCGCGGATACCGATCTGCACGACACGTTCGGGATCGAGCAACCCTTCCTCGACGGCGCGCCGGAAGGGCGTGCCGTGGGTGTAGGGGTTGTCGCCGAAATAGCGGTCGTTGGTGTCGGAATGCGCGTCGAAATGGATCATGCCGATCGGCGCGTTGCGGGCCACGGCGCGAAGCACGGGCAAGGTCGTAAGGTGGTCGCCTCCGGCCGAAAGCGGGATCGCACCGGCTTCGACGATCGCCGCGATGCCCTCTTCAATGCGTTTCAGCGCGTCGGTCAGGTCGATGGGATTGACGGAGAGATCCCCGATGTCGGCGACATTGGCGATGCTGAAGGGCTCGGTCCCCGAGACATGATGGACACGGCGCATCAGGCTCGACTGGTTCCTGATCTCGCGCGGGCCGTGGCGGGCGCCGGCCCGGTTGGTCGTCCCGCCGTCCCACGGAATTCCGACCAGCGCGATATCCAGGCCCGCGGCCGACTGGACGGCCGGCAGCCTCATGAAGGTCGAGTGACCCGCGAATCGGGGGACGATCGCCGCGTCGACCGGCTGGAAGAAGTTCGAGCTCATATGCGTGGCACCCTCAGAAGAATTCGCTTTTGACGATCTCGGCGATCCTTGTCTCGCAATCCGCGAGCAGCCAGCGGCCCTTCTCGGTCGACGATCCTTCCGTCAGCGAGAGCACGCCCGACGGCGGAACCTCTTCGGCCGGACGCGGATAGCGGTCATAGGGTCTGAATTGCGCCGGACCGTCATGGAGCGCCTTGCCGAGGTCGACGAGGTCGGGCCGCAGCGCCAGCATCATCGACGTCTCGATCACGCTCGCATGCTCGAGCTCGATCCCCGGATAGCCGTCGGGAAAAACCTTCGCCAGCGTTTCGGGGCGCACGAGCTCCCAATGATCGATGCGCAGGATCGTAAGGTCGCCGACACGATCGCGGCCGAGCGCGTCGAGCGCGAGCTCGATGCCTTCGATCGCCGGCCCGATGTTCTCGTAGTGTCCGTTGAGCACGACGATGCGCCGGACCTTCTGGCGGTAGAGGTCGCAGATCACATCCTTGACCAGCAGCGAGAAAGTATGCGCCGTGATGTTGATCGTACCGGAAAAGGCGGGCCCGCCCCCGGTCCGCGGCTGGGATCGATTGCCATAGGCGATGGGCGGCGCGACGAGTCCGCCGACCTGGCCGGCCACTTTCTCGGCGATCGCGGTCGGGATCACCACATCCACATTCATCGCCATGTGGCGGCCATGCTGCTCGGTCGCGCCGAGCGGCAGGAAGACGGGCGCGCCGGCCGCGATGCGCTTCGCGGCTTCGGGCCAGGGCAGCTCGGCCAGGAATACGGTATCCTTCATGTCGACCTCATCTCAAACCATTGCGGCGCCGCCATTGGCGCCCAGGCATTGCCCGGTGAAGAAAGTGGATTCGGGTCCGGCGAGGAACACGACGGCGGAGGCGATTTCCTCGGGCCGGCCGATCCGGCCGAGCGGATGGGTGGTCTCCAGCGCGCGCTGGCTCTCGTTCAGCTGCTCGAACCCGAGGAGCGGCGTATCGGTGGGGCCTGGCGCCACTGCGTTGACCAGGATCGAGGGTGCGAGCTCGCGCGCCCAGGAACGGGTCAGGCCGAGAAGCGCGGCCTTGGTGGCGCAATAGACCGACGCACCGGCTCGGCCGAGATAGGCAAGTTCCGAGGTGATGTTGATGATCCTGCCGCCCTCGCCGAGATGCGGCAGGACCTCACGCGTCACGATGATCGCGCCACGCACATTGACGGCGAACATGCGGTCGACATGGTCGAGCGAGATCTCCCCGAGGGTTGCCTCCTGAAGGATGCCGGCATTGTTGACGAGGATGTCGCAGCCGCCCATCCGTTCGGTGCCTTCCGCCACCGAGTGGACGATATCGCTTTCGCTGGAAAGATCGCAGGCAAGGATCGGGATCGGTCCCTCCGACGCCACGAGATCGAGCCCCAGCACGGTCGCGCCGGCCGCCTGCAAGGCCCGTGCGGTCGCGGCGCCGATGCCGCTGGCAGCGCCCGTAATCAGCGCGCGTTTTCCCGAAAGCGCAGCTACCAAGGTACTTCTCCCCTGTCGATGCCGAGCGACTGCCCGGTGATGTTGGCGGCAAGATCGGAGGCAAGGAAGAGGTAGGAACCGGCGACGTCGGCAGGCTCCATCAATCCCGGCAAGGCCTGCGCCGCGACGATCCTTTCCAAAAGCTGGTCCTCGCTGGCCGCCTCCCGCGCAGCCATGCGCCCAAGCGAGCGCATCGACGCCTCTGTCCGGACCCAGCCGGGACAGATCGCGTTGACGCGGATGCCTCGTGGGCCGAGTTCCTTCGCCCAGGTCTTGGTCAGGCCGATGATGGCGTGTTTGGACGCGACATAGGCGCCGAACCGCGCCTCTGCGACACGCCCCCAGATCGATGCCGTGTTGATGATGGATGCTCCGGCCCGCATGCGGGGCAAAGCGCGCGCGGTCATCAGCGCGGTGCCGATGACATTGATCTCGATGATGCGCCGGAACGCCGCCTCGACCTCCTCGCTGCGGTCCGTGATCGGCGTCATCAGCTCGAGGCCGGCATTGTTGACCAACACGTCGATCCGGGACAGCGGCTGCAACGCGGCGGCGACCGCCTGCGGGTCGGCGATGTCGGCTTGCGCGCAGGAAGCTTCGAGTTCGTTCGCCCGATCCGTCACAGCCGCGTCGTCGGCGATCAGGTGCAGGCGGGCACCCGCCTCGGCGAAGCGTCTTGCGACGCCGAGTCCGATGCCGCGGCTGGCCCCTGTAATGACGACGGTCTTTCCCGATAGCGACAGGCTCATACAGCCGCCCCGGTCACGTTGCGGATCAGATGCAGGACCTTGTTGCGCAGTGCGAAGAATTTCTGGGTCTCGCGAATCTCCAGCGGCCGGTCGGAACCAAGTTCGGCCGCGACATCGATATCGGCAACCACCGTCGCCGGGCGGCGCGAGAACAGGATGATCCGGTCGGCGAGGAAAACGGCCTCCTCAACGTCATGGGTGACGAAGATGATGGTCTTGGCTTCGCGGATCTGGATCTGCCGCAGCTCGGCCTGAAGGCGTTCGCGCGTCAGCGCGTCGAGGGCTCCGAACGGCTCGTCCATCAGCAGCACGTCCGATCCCGCGGCAAGCGTGCGGGCGATGGCCACACGCTGCCGCATGCCGCCGGAAATCCGGTTGGGGTAGGAGCCGGCGAAATCGACGAGCCCGAAGAGCTCGAGATAATGGCCGGTCCGTCTGGCCTTTTCCGCAGCGTCGATGTCCTTCCGGTAGCGCATGCCGAAGCCGATATTGTCGGCCACCGTCAGCCACGGGAACGACGAATAGGACTGGAAGACCATGCCGCGCCGGCGGTCCGGTCCGGTCACTTCTTCGCCGCCGACCAGGATGCCGCCAGAACTCGGCCGGTCGAGACCTCCAACCATGCGCATCAGGGTCGTCTTGCCGCAGCCTGACGGGCCAAGGAAGACGACGAGCGAATTGCGATCCAGCGCAAGATCGGTCTTGCGCACCACCTCGACGGAGCCAAATGACTTTGCGGTATCGAGAAACTGAACGTAGCCGGCCGTCATGCCATGATCCTCACAGATACCGGAAGAGCCGGCGGTGAAGCAGGCGCAGGAGCTGGTCGGTGACGAGACCGATCAGCCCGATGACGACGACACCAGCCATGACCTCCGGCGTCTTGACGAAACGGCGCGCGGTCCAGATGACGTAACCGATGCCGGAATCCGCGGCGACGATCTCGGCGATGATGAGATAGGTCCAGCACCAGCCGAGCGTGATGCGCAGATTGTCGATCAGCGTCGGGCCCATCCAGCGCAGCGCCACGTCGGTCATCACCTGGCGCGAATTGGCGCCGACGGTGCGGGCGACTTCGACGAACTCCTGCGGCACCCGCCGCATGTCGTCCGCGACCAGAAGCACAAGCTGAAAGAACGTGCCGAGCCACAGGAGGAAGATCTTGGTCTCCTCGCCGACGCCGAACCATATGATGGAGAGCGGCACCAGGGCCGGAACCGGCAGATAGCGGATGAAGTCGATGATCGGCTCGAGGGCTGCGCCGACGATCCGGTAGCTGCTCATCAGCATGCCGATGGGTATCGCCATCGCAGCGGCAATCAGGAAGGCCGCCCATACACGGCCGGCCGAGACCGCCGAATGCCACAGCAGGTTCTGCTCGGTGAGCATGGTCCAAAGCGCCGCCAGCACGCGGCTCGGCGACGGAAGGAACTGCGGCGCGATGATCCCGGCCCTGGCCGCGACCTCCCAGGCCGCGACAATCAAGGCCGCCGCCGCGATGCTGACGGCGACCTCCGCGGCGGGCGAAGCACGGCCGCGGAATACAAACAGATTGCTGAACAAGATGCTGTCCTTGCGGGCGTTCTTTGCCGGTTCGGCTGCCTTGGAGGCCGCCGAACGGGTTCGGCGGGTCTCCATCGGAGGCGTGCTACTTGCGCGGGAGTTCGTTGATCGCCGAATTGTCGATCTGGTCGGCGGCGACCAGCTTGTTGTCGGCCGCGCCATTGGCGAGGTTGAGGTCCATGACCGTGTCGAAGATCGTGTGGAGGGTGCCCTTTTCGCCTGCCTTGCCCATATAGGCGAGCGATTCCGAAAGTGTGGTGTAGGACAGGCTGCTTGTCACGATCTCCGAGACCTCGGTCGGAGAAAGGCCGAAATGTTTCGACGCCATCTCGGCGAACTTCTCGGGTTCTGCCCTTATGAAATCGACCGCCTCGTAGATGCAGCCCAGGAAGCGGGCATATTTGTCGGGATTGGCCTGGAAGTCGTCGTTGCGGGCTATGATTGCATCGATGATCAGACCGCGATGATCCTTCGACGACACCAGCATGCGAGCGCCGGGGCGACCGGACGCCTTCAACGCCTGCGACATGAATGGTTCGTAGGTGGCGATGGCCGCGATCGAATCGTCGACGAAGACAGCCCCCGTATCGGCGGTCGCGATGTCCTTGATCTGTAGATCATCCAATGTCAGGCCCGCCTGCTTCAATTCCATCTGAAGCAAGAGCCGCGAGGGAATATTCGGTTCAGCCGCCACCACCTTGCCCTTGAGGTCGGCGACCGACTTGATCCTGTCGTCGGTGATGACGCCGTCTCCGCCTACCGACTCGTCGATCGTTCCGATGATGATCCCAGGCGTGGAGGCGTCGCGGGGCCGGCCCTGATACTCGCCGACCGAGCGCATCTGCAGTTCGATGTCGCCGCGGGCCATGGCCGCCATGACATTGGTCAGGTCGTCCTCGAACTTGATGCTGACGTCGAGATCCTTGCCGGTGAAGCATCCGAGATCGCCGGCGATGTGGACTGGCGCAAATCCCAGCCAGGTCGGGGCCAGGATGCGGATCTGGTCGGCGCCGAAGGCGAATTGCGAACCGCCGAGCATCAGCGCGGCGCTGAAGGCAATCCTGAGTGTCGATTTCACGGTCGTTCCCCTTTGTTCGTTGGACGCAGGTTCCCGGTTTTCAACATTGATGTAAATGAGTTTGTTTGGAAGTTTGCATCGAATAATGTCGATGTATCGAAGCCATGGAGAGAGCATGCGAAGGCTCGACAATATCGACATCAGGTTGCTGCGCATCTTCGTGACGCTCGCCGATTGCGGCGGTTTCGCCGCCGCGCAGATCACGCTCAACCTGTCCCAGCCGACGCTGAGCACGCATCTGGCGGAACTGGAGAAGCGGATCGGGGCGCAACTCTGCCATCGCGGGCGCAAGCAGTTCCGCCTGACGGAAGTCGGACAGGCGACCTATGACGCCGCGCAGAAGCTGTTTCGCGATCTCGACGATTTCGGGCACAGGATCAGCGCGGCGAGCGGCAGCCTCTCGGGTCGCCTCAGGATCGGCACGTCGGACGGTGTGTTCACCAGCAGCGAGCTCGGAATCCATCATGCGCTTGAGCGCTTCATGCGACCGGATTCCGACGTATTCATCGACCTGACGGTCGGCACGCCTTCAGAGCTGGAACAGCAGGTTGCCGATGGCGGCCGCGACATCGTCATCGGGCCTCTGTCGCAGAAGGCGCCGGGGGTCGTCTATCGCAGCTATTGCGGCGAACCCCATCAGCTCTATTGCGGCCGGCAGCATCCGCTGTTTGTTCTGCCCGATGCCAGGATCGATCAGAACACGATCGATTCCGCGCGGTTTTCCGTGCGCAGCTATCGGCATTTCGACGATCTATATCTTGTCGGACACCCGCGGGCGAGCGCGTCTGTCGTCCATATGGAGGCGCAACTCATGCTGATCCTCTCAGGCAACTTCATCGGCTTCCTGCCTTGCCATTTCGCCGCGCCCTGGGTGGAGGCGGGGGAGATGCGTGCGATCAAGCCGAGGGCCTATGCGTTCAGTTCGATGCACAAGGTCGCTTATCGCAAGGCCGACGCCGGCCGTTCGCTCGTCCAGGCGTTCCTGAAGGCGCTGCTCGGACCCGTGCCTGGGGGCGGCCGGGGCGAACCGGACGGCGATCAGTCAACGACGACCGGATAGGCTCTCCCCTGTTCGCTCGGGCGAATGTCCATGGCTTCGCGGGTGCCGCCGGGCTGCGGCTTCTCCACATCGAGCGGCTGGCCGAGCACACGACGGGCATGACCTCATTCGCGCAGCTTCTCCATAACCACATAGAACATCGGGATCGGAAATACTCCGATCGCGGAAGCGGCGACCATGCCTCCGAACACCGATGTTCCGACGGCTCGCAGAACAGAGTTCTCCGCGGTCAGTTGATCTGGTCGACTGGTTGCCGTGCTGCTGCGAACCCGGCGGCCGGAACTGATCGCCGGGCGTACTCCCAGCCCGATGCGGTGCTCCGCAGCCTCCGCGAGATCAAATCAAGAGGCTGTATCCTTGGCGCTGCTTACAACGTGGCCGCCGATGGCTTCGCGCAGCGCGGCCTCCGCCTTCTCGTCGAGCGACGTGCGCATGACGGTGCCGCCGATGCCCTTCAGGTCTGCCAGAACCTTGTCCGTTGTCATCTTGCGGATCAGCAGGAACAGTCCGGCCGTCCCTGGCTGCAGCATGCCGGCGGCCTCTTTCATGAACTTGTCATCGATGCCTATGTCGGTCAGCTTGCCGCCGAGGGCCCCGGAAGCCGCACCGATGGCGGTGCCGACAAGCGGCATCAGGAAGATGAAGCCGATGAGAGTGCCCCACAGGGCGCCCGAGACGGCGCCCGCCGCGGTCGAATTGACGAGCTGGTTCAGCTTGATCCGACCGTCGGCATCCTTGACGACCACGACGGCGTCGCCGAGTTCGATCAGATATTCCCGCTGGAGGCCGAGCACTTTCTGCCGAACCTCTTCTGCCTTCTGCTCATCGGGAAAGGCGATAAAGACGAGATCACTCATGGAATCCACTCCTTCAGGGATGTTGGCCGGGATACTGGCCCAGACTTGTAGAACTTCCGTGACACGTGTGCTGCGATCCCCGGCTGCAACACTATCTGCTACCGCTGTCCGACTGCAACGCTGTCATGGCAACGGTCGATGAGATCGACTGTTGGGGCGTTTGTCCACCGCTACCACGCACGACTTCGGGCCGCGCCAGCGGCTGACGTCGCCTGGATACGTCAACATCCATGCCTGCTGGACTGGACGCGGTCAGGCCGAGGCGTTCGAGGTCCAGCGCCAGTCGCGTATCTCGGGCATGTCCTGGCCGTGAGTCCGGATATAGTCGTGATGCTCGGTCAGCCTGGCTTCCATCAGCGCCCGCAGGTGGTCGCCCGCCTCGCCCAGGCCCGGCAGCCGGCGGAGCACGCCGAGCACCAGATGGAACCGGTCAAGGCCGTTGAGCACCGTCATGTCGAAAGGCGTGGTCGTTGTCCCTTCCTCCTTGTAGCCATGCACATGGATGTTGTCATGATTGGTGCGCCGGTAGGTCAGCCGGTGGATGGTCCAGGGATAGCCGTGATAGGCGAAGATTACGGGGCGGTTCGTCGTGAAGAGGGCGTCGAAGGCCGCGTCCGAAAGTCCGTGCGGGTGCATCTCTTCCGGCTGCAGCGCCATCAGATCGACGACATTGACCACCCTCACGGCGAGATCGGGCAGGTGCTCGCGCAGGATGGCGACGGCGGCCAGGGTCTCGAGCGCCGGCACGTCCCCGGCGCAGGCCATCACCACGTCGGGCTCCGGCCGGTTGTGCCGGCAGGCCCAGTCCCAGATGCCGATACCCGCGTCGCAATGCAGCCGCGCCTCCTCCATCGACATCCACTGCCATGACCGGGCCTTGCCGGCGACGATGATGTTGATGCGGTCCCAGGTCTGCAGCGCATGTTCGGTCACGCAGAGCAGCGAATTGGCATCGGGCGGGAAATAGACGCGCACGATGTCGGCCTTCTTGTTCAGCGCGACGTCGACGAAACCGGGGTCCTGGTGGCTGAAGCCGTTATGGTCCTGCTGCCAGACATGGCTGGTCAGCAGGTAGTTGAGCGAGGCGATCGGCTGTCGCCAGGGAATGTCGCGGGTCGCGTCCAGCCATTTCGCATGCTGGTTGAACATGGAATCCACGATGTGGATGAAAGCCTCGTAGCAGGAGAAGAACCCATGGCGGCCGGTGAGAAGATAGCCTTCGAGCCATCCCTGGCAGGTATGCTCCGAGAGAATCTCGAGCACCTTGCCGTCCCGTCCGAGATGGACGTCCTCCGGCAGTATCTCCTCCATCCAGGCGCGTTCGGTCACTTCGAAGACGTCCTGCAGGCGATTGGACGCCGTCTCGTCCGGGCCGACGATGCGGAAGTTTTGCGCGGCGAGATTGGCCTGCATCACCGCGCGCAGGTAACCGCCCATAACTCGGGTCGCCTCCGCCTTGGCGGCGCCGGGCTGCGGTACGCCGACGGCATGCTTCGACAAATCGGGCAGTTCCAGAGGCTTGCGCAACTGGCCGCCATTGGCGTGGGGATTGGCGCTCATGCGCAAGGGGCCTGTGGGTGTGGTGTCCCTGATCTCTTCCTTCGGCCGGCCGGTATCGTCGAACAACTCCTGCGGGCGGTAGCTCAGCATCCACTCTTCCAGCATCTTCAGATGCTCGGGATTGTCGGCAAGGCCGGACAACGGAACCTGATGCGCCCGCCAGAAACCTTCGGTCTTGAGCCCGTCCACCTCTTTCGGGCCGGTCCAGCCTTTCGGGCTGCGCAGCACGACGACCGGCCAGGCCGGCCTCGTGCCGCCGTGCCCGGACCGGGCGGCGTCCTGGATGGCGTGGATCTTGCGCATCGCCTGGTCGAGCACGGTCGCCATGCGCTGGTGCATCGCCGTCGGCTCGTCGCCTTCGACGAACAGCGGATCATAGCCGTAGCCGACCAGCAGAGCCCGCAGCTCGGCATGAGGAATGCGGGCCAGGATCGTCGGATTGGCGATCTTGTAGCCGTTGAGATGAAGGATCGGCAGCACCGCGCCGTCATGGATGGGGTTCAGGAATTTGTTGGAATGCCAGGCCGTGGCCAGCGGGCCGGTTTCAGCCTCGCCGTCGCCGATCACGCAGGCGACCACAAGCCCGGGATTGTCGAAAGCCGCGCCATAGGCGTGCGAAAGCGCGTAGCCGAGTTCGCCGCCTTCATGGATCGAACCCGGCACTTCCGGCGCGGCATGGCTCGGAATGCCGCCCGGAAAGGAGAACTGCCGGAACAGTTTGCGCAGCCCCGCCTCGCCCAGCGGAACATCGGGGTTGAGTTCGCTGTAGGTGCCTTCGAGATAGGCGTTGGCGACCATGGCCGGCCCGCCATGGCCCGGCCCGCAGATATAGATCATGTTCGCCTTCTGCCGGCGGATCACGCGGTTCAGATGGGCGTAGATGAAGCTCAGGCCCGGCGACGTACCCCAATGCCCGAGCAGCCGCGGCTTGACATGTTCGAGCCGCAGCGGCTCGCGCAGCAGCGGATTGTCGAGCAGATAGATCTGGCCGACGGTCAAGTAGTTGGCGGCCCGCCAATAGGCGTCTATCTGTTCGAGCTCGGTCTCGGAGAGGGGGGCAGCGTCGGCGTCGTTCATGGCGTGCGGTCCTTTCATTCGAAAAGAGGGGCCAAGGGCTCGGCGGCTGTTCGCGAGTGTATTTCCACGCCGGCCGGTCGGGCAACCTGCCCGTCCGTCGCCATTGTCAAACGCTGGCGAGCCGATCGGGTTCATGATGCTACGACCTGCAAGGGCAATAGCCGCTCGGCGATACGGAGAAATTGCGCTGGATCAAGCGCCTGCGTGCCGGCGCAGGCTGCCGACCCGCGACGGCAAAAGCGGCCGGCTCGGGTGGATCAGGGTAGGCGCGGGATCAGATCCGCCGGCCGTCTTCGCCGAACAGGAAGGCGCGCGCGGCGTCGAAATGGAACCGCGCGCTCTCGCCCTGCCGGAGGTCGGCGGCGTCGCGGCTTTCGACGGTGAGCGAATTGCCGTCGGCGAGCGAAGCGTGGACATAGGTGACGCCGCCCAGTCGCTCGATGACGGTGATCCGGCCCTCGATGCCGCTGCCTGCACTGTCCGAGACGAAATGCTCGGGACGTATGCCGAGGCTGACCGCAGTGCCCGGTGCCGGCGGCGTGCCGCGGGTCGCGACGACCGTGCCGGAGAGGCCGGCTTCGGCGGCCTCGACCGTCACGGCCTTGTCGCCGGCCCGGCCCGCCACCATGGCCGGCACGAAATTCATGCGGGGCGAGCCGATGAAGCCGCCGACGAATACATTGTCGGGGTTCTCGTAGAGTTCGAGCGGCGCGCCGACCTGCTCGATGCGGCCGGCTCTCAGGACGACGATGCGGCTCGCCAGCGTCATCGCCTCGACCTGGTCGTGGGTGACATAGATCATCGTCGACTTCAGTTCCTGATGAAGTCGCGCGATCTCGATGCGCATCTGGACGCGCAGTTCCGCGTCGAGATTGGAGAGCGGCTCGTCGAACAGGAACACTTCCGGCTTGCGCACGATGGCGCGGCCGATGGCCACGCGCTGCCGCTGGCCGCCCGAAAGCTCGCGCGGCTTGCGTTTCAGATAGGGCTCGAGATGGAGAATGCGCGCCGCGTCGGCGACCTTGGCCGCGATTTCGGCCTTGGGATGACCCGCCATCTCCAGCGGGAAGCCCATATTGGCGGCGACGGTCATATGCGGATAGAGCGCATAGGTTTGGAACACCATTGCGATGCCGCGCCGGGCCGGGTCCTCGTCGGTGACGTCGCGCCCGCCGATCACGATGCGGCCCTCGGATGTGGTCTCCAGCCCGGCGATCATTCGCAGCAGCGTGGACTTGCCGCATCCCGACGGCCCGACGAAGACGACGAACTCGCCGTCGGCGACCTGGAGGTCGACGCCGGTAATGATCTCGGTGGCGCCGAAGCGCTTCTTGACCGCGTCGAGAGCGAGGCCTGCCATGCGTGGGTTCCGTTCTATTTGACCGCGCCTTCGGTCAGGCCGGAGACGAACCAGCGGCCGACGAGCGCAAAGAGGATGACGACGGGAATGGTCGCGGCGGTGGCGCCGGCGAGCAACAGGCCCCAGTCGATCTGATACTGGCCGATGATGCCGGCGAAGCCGACGGGGATCGTACGGTGCGCGTCGGAAACGATCAGCACCGAGGCGAAGAGATATTCGGTCCAGGACGAGATGAAGGCGAAGATCGCGACGCTGGCAATCCCGGGCGCGATCAGCGGCATCAGTATGCGCAACAAGATAGTCGTCGTCGGCGCGCCGTCGACGATGGCCGCCTCCTCGATCTCCTTCGGCACCGACGCCAGAAAGGAGCGCATCATCCAGATCGAGAAGGGGAGCGCGAAGGCCACGTTGACGATGACGAGGCTCGCCCGGCTGTCGACCAGCCCGGCCTTGGAGAACAGCCCGTAGAGCGGGATCAGCACGACGACGCCGGGAAAGGCGTAGGCCAGCAGGATCACCCGATAGAGCGCGTTGCGGCCGGGGAACTCCATACGGAAGAAGGCATAGGCCGCGGGGAGCGCCAGCAGCACCGTCACGGCCGTCGAGAACAGGGCGACCAACAGGCTGTTGACGAGATAGGTAGGGAAATCGGACGACTGCAGCAGCTTCTCGAAATGCTGGAGGGTGAAGCTTTGCGGGAACATCGTCGGCATGCGCTGGATGATCTCGCGCGGCAGCTTGATAGAGCCGGTGATCACCCACCAGAAGGGCAGGCCGATGAGGAGCATCAGGAATAGCAGCCCCGCATGAAGCGACGCCGATTGCGGAAGGCTTCGTCTCATCGCGCGGCCTCGTTCGCCATCATGGCGCGGGTGGTGAGGATGGCGAAGCCCATCAGGAGGATACTGGTGATCACGGAGATGGTGGCGGCCTCGCTCAGGCGGTATCCCTTGAAGGCGGTTTCGTAGATCAGCACGGGCAAGGTCTGCGAGGCCTGCGCCGGGCCGCCCGCGGTGAGCAGCCAGATCACGTCGAAGACGTTGAAGGACAGCAGCGTGCCGACGACGCCCAGCACCATCAGCGTCGGCTGCAGCAGGGGCCAGGTAATGCGGGTGAAACGCCTGAACGCGCTTGCTCCGTCGATGCGCGCCGCCTCGTAGAGATCGCCCGGAATGCGGGTGAGGCCCGCCAGCATCATCAGCGCGGTGAACGGGAACCACCGCCAGGAATTGATCATGACGAGCGTCGTCATGGCGCCTTCGCGTGTGGCGAAGAAGCCGACGGGGCGGTCGATCACGCCGGCCTGCATCAGCAGTGGGTTGATCATGCCGCCCGATGTCGACAGCAGCCAGCGCCAGATGATGACGACGACCACGGTAGGCACGATCCAGGTCAGGATCACCCAGGTCCGGGCGCTGCGCACGCCTGGGAATTTCTGGTTGAGGACGAGGGCCGTGGCGAGCGCGAGCAGCGTCTGGACCAGCGCGTTGGCGACCACCCAGACGACGCTGCGGCCGAGCGCTTTCCAGAAGCCCGCACCGCCCATCACGGCCACATAATTGTCGAGGCCGACATAGTTCCCCGCCGAGCCGATGACGCCGACATTCTGGAAGCTGAGCAGGATCGCCTGGACGAGCGGCCAGCCGAGCACGGCCAGCAGGAAAAGCAGCGCCGGGGCTACAAAGACGAAGGCCAGAGGCGTGTTCTTCATCATGGTCCGTCCCCGGCGCCACGCGTGTTATTTGGCGGTAATCTCGGCCATGCGCGCCTGGCCGGCCTTGACGGCGTCGGCGGGGCTCTGGCCGTTCACCACGATGTCCTGCAGGGTCTCGGCGATCACGTTCTGCGCCGAGATGGCGCCGATCGAGGAGAACACCTTGCCGTTGGTGAAGCCGAACAGCTTGCCGTTCCTGGAGTTGGCGACCATGGTCTCGACCTGGCTCTTGTACTTGGCCACGACCGGGTCCTTCCAGAACGAGTCCGCCTTGGCGCCGTCATCGGTGACCGGCAGGAAGAGCCCCGGCTCCATGGTCAGGAAGCGGCCATAGGTCTCGGGCTCCATCAGCCAGGACAGGAACACCTTGGCGGCGTCCTGCTTGGCCTTGTCCTTGGTGGTCAGCATGATGGCGTTGGAATATGAGATGGTCGCCGAGTCCGCCTGGCCGTCCGCGTGCGGCACCGCCGCCACGCCGAGGTCGGCGGCATCGCCTTCCGCCTGCGTGTCGTAGGTGTTGATGACGCTGAACTGCAGGATCATGCCGCAGGTCGCGCTGGCGAAGCAGGCTTCCGCCTCGCCCCATGTCCAGGAGGTGCTATCCGCCGGCGACAGCTTTTGGAGGTCCGCATAGGCCTGATAGGCGGCAACGGTCTCGGGCGTGTCGAAGGTGATCTTGCCGTCCTCGGAATAGAGGTCGGCGGCACCGTTGTTGACCATGAAGCTGTAGACGGTCTGATCGGTATAGAGCTGCTTGTTGGCGGGCAGGCCGATGCCGTATCTGCCGTCGGCGGACAGCTTTTCCGCAGCCGCCTTCCATTCCGTCCAGGTCTTCGGCACTTCGAGGCCGGCCGCCTTCAGGGCGCTGTTCCGGTACCACAGCGAAATCGCCATGTTGTAGGCCGGCACCGCCCAGACGTGATCGTCGTAGCTGTAGGGGGCGACGGTGGCTTCCACGAAGCCATGCCTGGCGTCGAGGTCCTTGACGATGTCGTCGACCGGGACGACGGCGTCGATACCCTTGAGCACAGTGGTGAAGTCGGGGATCGCGAACAGAAGGTCCGGACCGTTGCCTGCCGCGAAGGCGGCCGGCGCCTTGGCGTAGACCTCGCCCCAGCTCTGCGGCTCCTGCTTCACCACGATATCGGGATGGGCCTTGTTGAATTCGTCGAGCAGCTCCTGCATGCGCTGAACGCGATGCGGGGGCTGTTCCATATGCCAGAAGGTCAGGTTCACCGGTTCGGCATAGGCCGTCCCGGCGAGCAGTGTGGCCGCGAGCGCGGCCAAAGTCAGGGTCTTCTTCATCCTGGTTTCTCCCTCTTGTCTCGCCGCTCCCCAAAGCGACGGAATTCTCTACCGAAAAAGCGCCTAAAGATGCGGGTTGCGCGGCCGGTAGCGGGCGACGAGCGCCTCGTTGACCTCGGCGGCGCCCGGCATATTGGCGCTGAGGTAGATCGGCGCAGCGACGCCGGACGACTGCAGCCGGGCCGCGACCTCGGCCAGCACGGCGTTCATCAGAGCGGCGCCGACCGGCGTCGAGATCGGGCCGACGCGCAGTTCGCTGTTCGGCACCGCAGTGATCGCGTCTCCGGCCGGGGCATTGTTGTCGAGCACGATGTCGGCGACGTCGGCGAGCCGGGTGCGGCCCTTCGCGGCCAGCTTCGAATAGCCCTCGGAAGTGATGGCGATGACGGTCGCGCCAGCGTCCTTGCCGATCCTGGCCGCCTCGACGGGGGCCGCGTTCACCCCGCTGTTGGAGACAATGATCAGCACGTCGTTCGACCCGATCGGGTAGCGCGCCAAGATCGGCGCCACGATGCCGGGCATACGCTCGAACACGGTGCCGGCGACCGCGCCCTCATGCACCATGGTGGTGCCCGCCAGGATCGGGACGGTGAGCGCCAGGCCGCCGGCGCGGTAGTGCGCCTCCTCGGCCATGGTGTGGCTATGACCGGTCCCGAATATATAGACGAGCCCGTCCGCCCGCGCGGTCTTCTCGATCGCATCAGCGGCCCTGGCGATGGCCTCCCCGTTCTGTTCGAGCAGCTTGCCGATGCGCTCGGTCAATTCGCCGAGATAGGCGGCAGCGGTGGGGGTGGATGTCTTTGTCATGGTTCCTTCGTCAGCTTCAGCCTGACCCGCATGTTGAAACAGTCGCCCCGGTAGGAAGAGCGCACATATTCGAGCGGCCGACCGTCGCCCGCGAAGGTGCAGCGGGTGATGCGCAACACGGGCGCGCTGGCCGGAATGCCGAGCGCCGCTGCGGTCGCCATGTCGGGCGTGTCGGCGAAGAGGCTTTCTTCGGCCTCCGTCGGAACCTGGCCGAATTCTTCGCGCAGCACCCGATAGAGCGAATCGATCGAGAAGTCGGAGCGTTCCAGCAGGCCGGGCGCCAGCGCCACCGGGATCTCCGTGCGCTCCACGGCCACTGGCTCGGCGTCCACGAGGCGTATGCGGACCAGCCGGTGCACCGGCGTGTTCTCGGCGATGCCGAGTGCTGCCGCTGCTTCCTTGTCGGCGGCAGCCGTGCCGGCGTCGAGCACGATGCTCGAAACATGCCGTCCGCCACGGCGCATCTCCTCGGTGAAGCCGTTGAGGGTGCGCAACTGCTTCTCGATGCGCGGATAGATGACGAAACATCCGCGCCCGACGCGCGTCTCGACGAAGCCGCGCTGCTCCAGCAGCTTCAGCGCCTGGCGGGCGGTCATGCGGCTGGCGCCCAAATCCTCGGCGATCTGTCGCTCGGAGGGCAGGCGATCGCCCGTCTTGAGCGCGCCCGAGCCGATCTTGGCCTCGAGCTCGCCGGCGATGCGCCGGTAGAGCGGGACCTGATCGGGCGCCGGGCCGGCCAGAAGGCTTGACATCATTGGCGGTATATTCCGCTTGGCTGGGTGGTATGTACCACTCAATCTACTCAGGCAAGCCGCGTGCAGTCAACGAGCCGGAGCACGGCCAGATCGCGATTCGCACAGTTTCGAAAGGAGTGTGACCTGGACGGCCTTACGGGCTGAGCGCGCGATCGCGGAACCGCCGATAGGCTGCGAAGGCGCGTTCCCATTCCTGCCTGCGGTCGGGATCGGGAGCCTGGCGACGCTCGATCCGGCGCGTCGAGACCGAGGCCTCCCGGATCGAACGATGCCAGCCGATCGCGGTTGCGGCGAGCAGCGCGGCGCCCCGCGCGCCGAACTCGGTGCCGGCCGGCACGAGCACGGTCTTGCCCAGGGCATCGGCGATCATCTGCGTCCACAAGCGGCTGCGGGCGCCGCCGCCGGTGAGGAGAAGCGCGTCGTCGATCGGCGGCAGGTCGGACAGCAGGTCGCGGATCGCAAGGACCACGCCCTCATAGACCGCCCGCATCATATGGGCGCGGCCATGTCGAGGCGTGAGACCGTAGAAGCCGGCGCGCGCCTGAGCGTCGAAAACGGGGGCGATGATGCCGCTCTCGCTGAGATAGGGCAGGAAGACCACGCCGTCGCATCCGATCGGCACGGCTCCGATCATCTGGTCGAGCCGGGAGAATAAAGCAGCGTCGCGCGCCGCCTCGCCCAGGATGGTGTCGATCGCCCAGTCGAGGTTCAGCGTGCCGGCCACATTGACCATGGCGCGGAACCAGGCTTCTCCTGGCAAGGTGAAGAGCAGGCCGAGATTCGGCGGGGTGAAGATCGGCTTGTCGGAGACGACGCCGACGATGCAGGTGGTGCCGAGCACGGCCATGGCCATGCCGTTCTCCAGCGCGCTGGCGCCTGTGACGGTCGCCGGCACGTCGCCGGCGCCGATCGCCACAGGGGTGCCTTCCCTGAGGCCGGTGGCGGCCGCGGCCTCGGCGGTGATGTACCCGGCGATGCTTTCGGAGTCGGCCACCGGCGGCAGCTTTTGCGCGAGGTCCACAAGGCCGAAGAGATCGAGCATCGCAGGGCTGCGGTCACGAAGCCTGGCGTCGCCCGGCGCGACGGCCGCCTCGGTACGGTCGGCGGCGGCGAGGCCGGTCAGCTTCATGCGCAGGAAATCCTTGCAGCTGAAGACATGGGCGGCGCGCTCGACGATGTCGGGCTCGTTCTCGCGCAGCCAGGCGAGCAGCGGCAGCGTGCAGCCTTGCTGCATCACGCAGCCGTTCGACCGGAAGACCTTGGCGTAGAAATCAGCATCGTCGGCAAGCCGTTGGTCGAGCATGGCCTGGGTCCGGCTGTCCTCCCAGTTGACGCCGGGCCGCAACGCATTGCCCGCGGAATCGACCAGCCAGATACCGACCATGGCGGCGGAAAGGCCAACCGCTGCGATGTCGTCGCCGGCGATGCCGGCTTTCTCGAGCGCATCGCGTATGGCCGCACCCGTTGCCTTCCAGGCGTCTGCGGGGTCGATCTCGCACCAGCCGGGCTGCATACGCTGGATGGCGATGCGATGGCCGCTGCCGGCGATCTCCGTCCCGTCCCGGTCGAAGACCGCGGCCTTGGTCATGGTGGACCCGGCGTCGATGCCCAGTAGAAATCGCTTCATGAGAAATCCAGTTCGAGCGAGTATGTCTGACGTAGGCAAGGTCCGCGATGGCTCACGAAATCCGTCGGGATCAAGGGCGGCTATTCCGGAAACGAAAGATCGACGACGAAATCATAGGCGTCGCCGCGGAAGACGGAATGGGTCCATTCGACCGGAGTACCATCCGCCAGTTCGGCGATACGGTGGATGTCGAGGGCCGCATGGCCTTCGCTGACCTTCAGCAGCCGGCACCAAGGACCGTCTATGGTCACGGCGGTGATGTGCTGGCTCGCCCGGACCGGCGGATGGCCCTGCGCACGCAACGCTTCGTAGAAGGAGGCGCCGACCTGCTGCGGGTCGGGCAGCAGGCTGAGCGGGCTCACCGTCCATTCCAGCGCGATCGGTTCGCCATCGGCGAAACGCAGCCGGTGCAGTCGGGCCACCGGCTCGCCGGGCTCGATGCCCAGACGGCGTGCCTCCTCCGCGCTCGCCGCGGCGATCTCGCGGCAAAGCCATGTCGTCCCCGGCTCGCGGCCGCGGGCGCGCATGTCCTCGCTGAAGGAGTAGAGTCGCGAGAGGCTCTGGGCGACACGCTGCGGCGGTTCCGCCACATAGGTGCCGCTGCCGCGCCGGCGCGTGACCAGCCCGTCCGCGACGAGCTCGTCGAGCGCCTTGCGCACGGTCACGCGCGAGATTTCCAGTTGGTCGGCGAGCTCCCGCTCGGATGGAAGTGGCATGCCGGGGTTGGCCCTGCCGTCCCTTATGGCGTCGGCGATCCAGCTTTTCAGCTGGCGATAGGCGGGTGTCGAATGGTTCAGCCTGAACCCTTCAAACGTCAGCATGCCGGCGCACTCGAATCTGGCTAATACCAAAGTGATACCACTTCGGTATCGGCTACGCCAAGGTGTTGGCGTCTATCTCTGAGCGGGGGCACATGGCCGGGCAGGGTTGGCGCCCCGTCCAGTCGAGCCTTGTCGGCATCAGAAACCCAGCTTCAGATCCGGATCGACCTTGCCTCGGGAGCTTCTGAAGATTTCAGCGAATCGTCTTCGAGCGCGACGTTCGCAAGCGCGAACTCGATGAGGTCGGTATCCGCGTCCGTCTGCGCCCCGGGATTCACACGGGCGCCTGTCACTGGACTTTCTCGAGTTGATTTCTCAGAGCTTCTCGCCATAGCCTCACCCCTTCCCATTGCCCTCCTCGTCTGGGGCAACATATCACAAGACTTGGCCAGCAGTGGCGTTGCCGTACTCGCGCTCAGCCGCCTTGCTTGCCGAGCGCCTGTCCCACCCAGTCCAGCCGCGCGGCGGGGACGAGCCCGTAATTGTAGAAGTTGATGCCGTCGATGCCGGCCTCCAGCGCCGGCTGCACCTTGGACGCCAGCACTTCGGGACTGGACATTTCCGGATAGAAGAGCCGGTAGCCCGTACCGAGGAACTTCTCGGGCCCGAGAGCCGCGCGGCCAGCCGCAAGAAGATCGCGGACGGCTTCGGCCTGCATGTCATAGGCGCACAGGATCGCGCCGTCACAGGCCTTGCCGAGCGCGGCGAGATCGCAGCCCCCGAGCCAGCCGTCCTTCAGATCGATCATCACGACCTGTGTCGAAGGATCGGCCACTTCGCGGATCTCGGCGACCAGGCTGGTCACCGGCTCGAAGCGCCAGAGCAGGAAAGCATGGAGTTCGGGCCAGGGCGCGAAAGTGTCGAGCCCACGCGCCGGGAAGTCCGGGAACCGGCGCGCCGGCACCGGCCGCTCGCAACTTTCGGCGATCCATTGCCGGACGAGCCTTCGCGCGGGTTCCGCATCGACGCCGGCCGCCTTGGCGCGACCCACGCAGGAGGCGCAGAAGCACAGGGACAGGAGGAAGTCGTCCTCGGGTGTCAGGCCGACGCCGTCCTTCTCATGGTGGTACTCATGCGCAAAGCCCATGAAGCACGGGCTTTCGAGCTCGATCCGGTCGGGCCGATAGGTGTGCGTCACGTCCTCGACGAGTGTCCTGACATAGGTCCGCGCGTCGGCATTGGACGGACAGAGATTGTAGTAGTTGGGATCGCCGAAGGCGTTGCGGGTCACGGCATCGGGATGGAGCATGCCGAGCCGCGTATTGTGCAGGCAGACCGTCCAGCACGAGACCCGCATCCCGGTCGTCTCGCGTCGTCTGACGAATTCGCCGAGCACATCGCCGCCCTCGCGGATGACGTCGGCGACCTTCGGCTGGATCGGCAGCCCTTCCCATCGCGCGGCGGTCGGCTCGAAATAGATCGTGCCGTCTTCCGGGAAATAGGCCTTGCGGCGGGGGCTGCGCGGCTGCAGGAAGCGGCCGGCGTGATAGGACGTGGCGACGCTCACCGTGTCGAGCCCGGCCCTCTCGCGCAATTCGCGCTCGACCGTGTCGTAGCCGATGTCCTGGATATCCCAGGGATAGGTCCACATCGAAAGCTGCATGGCGAACTCCTCAGGGAATGATCTTTAGGGAATGATTTTTCCCGGCAGGCTGCCGGTCGGCTGCCCATCGGCGACGACCGCTTCGCCGGCGACAAAGACGTGGTTGACCCCGGTGGCGATCCGCACGGGGTCGTCGAAGGTCGCGGGGTCGTCGATCGCCGCGTCGAACAGTGTGAGGTCGGCGACCAGTCCCTGCCTGATGACGCCGCGATCGGTGAGGTTGAAGCGTTGCGCCGGCGCCGACGTCATGCGCCGCACGGCGTCCTCGATCGGAAACCAGCCGTCGCGCACCAGCCGGCCGGCGAAACGCGCGAAGCTGCCGAAACCGCGCGGATGCGGGCGCGTGCCGATGCGCGGCAGGCCGTCGGAGCAGGCGAGGTGCAATCGATGGGTGCAGGCGGCATGGAGGTCGCCCTCGTCGAGCTGGAACAGCACGATGCCGGTCTCGCCCTGGTCCTCGACGATGAGCCGCACCATGAGGTCGAAGGGCGTGCTGCCTTCGGCAGCCGCGGCGTCGGCGAGTGACTGACCTTCGAGATGTTTCAGCGCGGCCGTCCCGATGGCCGAGAGACGAACATTCTCCCAGCCGATCAGCGACACTTTCGACTGGCGGTGCGGGTCGCTGCCGCCCTCTTCGATCCAGCGCCTGAGATCGTCGCGATAGGCAGCGCCAGCCAGGCGCTCGACCAGCGCGGCATGGCCGCCGGCGAGCGCTTCCGGCGGCAGGAGCTGGAGCAGATAGGTGCTGCCGGCCGGATAGGGATACATGTCGAAGGAGACGTCGAGCCCTTCGCTGCGGGCCGCCTCCAGGCGCTCGATGACCTTGGGCACATTGCCCCAGTTCGGCCGTCCGGCGGACTGGAGATGCGACAGCAGCCCGGCGGTGCCGGCGCTGCGCAGGATCGACAGGAATTCGTCGGTCGAGGCGATCAGGCCGCCCTCGTAACTGCGGATATGAGCGGTGAGCAGCTTGCCGTGGTCACGCACCGTCTCGGCCAGCGCGACCAGCTCAGCCTGGTCGGCATAGGCGCTCGGCGGATACACCAGGCCGAGCGACAGGCCGGCGGCGCCTTGCTCAAGCTGGCCCGCCAGCAGCCGCTGCATTGCCTGCCTTTCCTCGGTCGTCGCGGCGCGTTGCTCGAAACCCATGACGGCGAGCCGCAGCGCGGCATGGCCGACCAGCGAGACGACGTTGAGCGCCGCTCCTCGTCCTTCCAGGGCGTTACGGTAGCCATCCAGATCGGCGAAGACCTCGTCGTCGGCGGTGGCGCCGAGCAGGGCGCCGAAATGCTCGGCGAGCAGCCGGCGTGAGCCTGCCGCGACGGGGTAGAGGGAGAAGCTGCAATTGCCGACGACGACCGTCGTCACCCCCTGCATGATCTTCTCCAGCCGCTGCGGCTCGCGAAGTGTGATCAGGTCGTCGTGGCAGTGCGCGTCGATAAAGCCCGGCGCCAGATATCGGTCGCCCGCGTTCACAACTGTCGCGCCGTCGTCGGAAAGATGCGGCCCGACGGCGGCGATACGCCCGCCACTGATGCGCAGGTCCGCCCGGAACCAGGGTGCGCCTGACCCGTCGACGATGCGGGCGTCCCGGATCAGCGTGTCCATCGTCGTCGTCAGGCCTCCACCGGCTCGGCGACCTGGATCAGGCAGTCGCCGGCTTCGCAGTGCGTGTGCAGCCGGCGCGAGATCACGATGCCGGCCTCGGCGAAGAACAGGGGCTCTTCGGGCATGTCAAGCCTTTCGAGGTCGTGGAACCAGCCGGCGACCGCGCCCGCCGCCACGCGGTCGCCCAGCCGCACGGCGGGCTCGTACCATCCGCGCCGCGTGGCGTAGATGCCCTGGCTGTGCCGGGTGAGCGAAAGAAGCTGGGTGGGGACGCCCTGTGAAGGCGGCGTGCCAAGCACGGCTTCGTCGGTGACACCGGCGGCCAGAAGCAGATTGTCGAGGGCGCGCGCGGTGACCGCCATGCTGTCGATGGTCGCCGTGCCGCCGCCGCCGAACTCGCCGCTCAATCCGATGGAACCGGCGCGCCGGGCCGCGCCCATCGAGGTCGGCGCCGCCGGGCCGTTGTCGGCGACGAAGGCGTGAGCCATGCCGAGAGAGCGCATCAGGCCGAGCGCCCGCTCGTGTCTTTCGGCATCGTCGTTTCGCTCGATGAGCGCGGTCGGCAGATGTTCCATAGAGGTGCCGCCCGAATGGATGTCGAAGACGATGTCGTGGCGTGGGAACAGCTCCTTCTCCAGGAAATGCGCCAGCCGCGCCGTCGGCGTGCCGGAGGGGTCTCCCGGGAAGGCGCGGTTGAGATTGCCGCCGTCGAGCGGCGAGCAGCGCCTGGCCGCCATCACCGCCGGAGCGTTCGCCATCGGCAGGATGGTGACGCGGCCCCTGATGCGCGCCGGATCGAGCCTGCGGATAAGCTTGGCGAGCGACAGCTCGCCTTCATATTCATCGCCATGGTTGCCCGCCATCAGCAATACCGACGGGCCGTCGCCATTGCGGATGATCGAGATCGGCACCTTGAGCTGGAAATAGGGCGACCGGTCGATCGAGAAGGGGATACTCAGGAAGTCGAGCGTCCTGCCGTCCCGATCGAAGTCGAGCTGATGGACGAGGCCGGTATGCATGGCGGGGTCAGACCGCCGCCACGGCGGTGATCTCGATCCGGAGATCAGGATCGGCCAGGCGCGCCTCCACGCAGGCGCGGGCCGGCAGCCGCTCCGGGTCGACCCAGGCGTCGTAGATCCTGTTCATGGTCTCGAAGTCTCCGATCTGCGGCAGGTAGATGTTTACGGCCACCAGCTTCGACTTGCTGGTGCCGGCCTCGACGAGCAGCGCGTCGATCTTGGCCAGCACATCAGCCGTTTGTGCCTCGATGCCGGCCTTGCGGTTGTCCGCGACCTGGCCGGCGATGTGCACGAGCCCGCCATAGGCGACCGCCTGCGACATGCGGGTGCCGGACTGGTAATATCTGATCATGTCGGTTCCTTCTGGTTCATGGTCTCGTCGGCCGTCCGGAGGGATCAGCCGAAAAAGGTGGGGAAGGCATGGCTGACATGCCCGGTCTCGTCGACGCCGAAGATCACGCGATAGCGATCGAGGCATGTGCACGGATGCGAGATCCCGAACTCGATCACGTCGCCGACGGCGATGTCACCGTCCCGGTCGGTCTCGACGCCCCGTTCCATCTCAATGAAAGCGTGCTGGTCGTTGAGCTTGACGACCCTGGCCGCGGGCGACGTCAAGCGGCGGCCGTCGCGCCAGAGCCCGAGCACGATCGGAAAACCCTGGTCGAAGGAGACGTCGCGCATGCCCATGCCGCAGATCGCGAGGCCGGGCCCCGGACGGGACAGGACTTCGGCCCATAGGCGCAGCGCCGGCCGGAAGGCTTTTCGCGCCGAGACCTCGGCGCCGCCGACGGCGAAGCCGTGGCGGGCGTCAAGCTGGTCCAAGGCGCGGTCATAGACGCCGTGGTCGTGGAAATAGATGGCGCCGCTGCGTAGAACCAGCGTCGCTTTCCCGTCCGCTGCGACAAGGGGTGCGAGACTGGCCACCACCTTGTCGAAGAAGACCGAGCCGCCGGCGGTAAGGATCAGCGGCACATCGGCGCCCATCCGGGCCCGAACGCGCAGGAACATGTCGGCCGTCATCGACAGGAGCCCCGTGATCACCTCGTCAGTGCGCTGCGGGTCTGGCTGGGCGGCGGCTCCCTCATAAGTGGCGACGCCGGCCAGCAGCAGCCGTCCCTCCGCAGCCGTTATCGCATCGGCGATCGCCTCGGCATCCGAGGTCGTGCGGGCGCCGGCGCGGGCGGCGCCCGTCTCGACCAGGACGCGGAGCGGTGGAAGCTCGGCATTCTCGCGCCAGGCTCGCGCCAGGGCCGCAGCCGCCGCGACCGAATCCGCGAAGACATAGAGCTCGGCATGCGGGTGGGTGGCGATAAGGGCGGCGAGCCGGCGCGCCCCGCCGAGACCGCCGACCTCGTTGGCGAGGATGAGCCGGTCGAGCCCGGCGCGCAGCATCACCGAGGCCTGCCTGATGTCGGCGACCGTCGTGCCCCAGGCGCCGGCCTCGACGAGCGAGCGCGCCAGGTCGGGCGCCATCGGCGTCTTGGCATGTGGAGCGACGGCGACGCCGTGCTCACGGACATAGCGCAGGAAGAGGTCGCGATTGGCGGCGAAGGCCGCCGTGTCGAGCGTCAGCACCGGCAACGACATGTTGCCGTCGGCCGGGTGCCAGCGCCTGGATGCGACCTGGCCGCCGTCGAAACCCGCCGTGCCCGGCGGCACGCCGCGGATCAGATCGTCGAGCTCCACCGGCTCTGCGACGGTCGGCAACAAGAGTGGTGCGCTGGTGGTCATCCGATGGTACCCCTTCGGCAAATCAGTGGTGCCAGCGGTCGATACTGTCGACCGCTGGAGCGCGCGACGGCGTGGCCCACGCCCGTTGGCGCGAAAGCCAAGCGGCCCGGAGGGGCCGCGCCGGCGACTGAGGTAAGGTGGATGCTGACGCACCCACCTGGCGTGGATGCGTCAGCATTCGCACCCGTTGGAAAGAGGAAAGAACGTGCCGATCTACTCCGGTCCCATCATCGACGCCCACCATCATCTCTGGGACCTCGGCATGCGCCGCCATCCCTGGCTGGAAGCCGCGGCCGGCGAACGCGGCGGGCTGGGCGACCTCGGGCCGCTGCGGCGGGACTACCTGCCGCGGGACTATCGGCGCGATGCGGCGCGGCACGGCGTCGTCGCGACCGTCCATGTGGAGGCCGGCTGGCGCGCCGACGACGGCATCGGCGAGACGCGATGGCTGGAGACGCTCGACAAGGCGGGCGGCGTGGCGGCGCGTTATGTGGCGGCCATGCCGCTGGGGAGCCCCGAAGCTGCCGGACTGATCGAAGCGCAGGCCGCCTTTCCGCGGGTCGTCGGCGTGCGCGACATATTGAGCTGGGACCCCGATCCCGCCCGCCGCTTCGCGCCGCGCGACGGCATCATGGACAAGCCGGCCTGGCGTGCCGGCCTCGCCCGGCTCGGCCGGCACGGGCTCGCCTTCGACCTCATGGTGTTCCCGCGCCAGCTGGCTGATGCCGCGCGTCTTGCCGCCGCGTTCCCTGACCAGCTCTTCGTGCTCAACCATTGCGGCAGCCCGATCGACCGCGACGAGGACGGCATGCGCCGCTGGCGCGAGGGCCTGCGGCTCCTGTCCAGTCACGACAATGTGGCGATCAAGATATCGGACCTCGTCGCCTATGATCATGACTGGACCCTCGACAGCCTGAGGGCCGTGATCATGCAGTGCATCGACTGCTTCGGTCCGGGGCGCGCGATGTTCGCCAGCGACTTTCCGGTCGCCGGACTGCATGCGACCTTCGACGAGGTGTACGATTCCTTCAAGGAGATCACCGCCGATTTCTCCGAGGCCGAGCAGCGGGCGCTGTTCTTCGGCACGGCCGAGCGGGTCTATCGCATGGAAACCTCATCGCCGGGCAGCCTCCCGGCCGGACAACAATAGCAGGCCGAGGATCAGCGAGCCGAACAAAATGGCGCGCCAGCCCGGCGAGGCGTTGACGACGGTGATGAGCGCGGTGATCGTGACCAGCAGCACCGCGCCGGGAATGGTGCCGGCATAGGTGCCGAGGCCGCCCAGGATCGAGGTGCCGCCGAGCACCACGGCCGCGATCGAGGCGAGCAGGTAGGGGTCGCCGATGCCGACGTAACCCTGACCGTTCATCCCGAGCACCAGTACGCCCGCAAGTCCCGCGGTGAAGCCGCTGATGCCATAGACGACGGTCGTCGTGGACGGCACGGGCACGCCGGAGAGCTCGGCGGCGCGCTGGTTGGCGCCAAGCGCGAAGACGCGGGCGCCGAAGGGCGTCGCATGCATCACGACCAGCACGGCGATCGAGACCACAATCCACAGGAGCACGCCTGCCGGAATGCCGGCCAGCCGCGCATTGCCGAGCCAGCTCACCAGCGGGTTCTGCAGCGAAACCGCGCTGCCGCCGGCAAGGATGATCAGCAACCCCTGAAGGAAGGTCGCCATGGCCAGCGTCATGATCATCGGATGGACGCGCAGGAAGGCGACGCCCAGCCCGTTGACGAGGCCGATACCCGTGGTCATGGCGAGCACCAGCAGGATCGCCGAGAGCCCGGTCGGATCACCCTGCCAGCCGAGCAGCGGCAGGCCGACGGCGCTGACGGTGACGATCGCCGCGACCGAGAGATCGATGCCGCCGGCGATCACCACGAAGGTCTGGCCGGCCGCGACGAGGCCGATGACGGCGGCCAGCTCGACAAGATAGCGCAGATGGCCGAAGGCGCCGAAGCCGCGCGACAGCAGGCTGGCGACGATCCAGACGAGCGCCACCACGGCGAAGGTGAGGAACGGCCGGCTGCCCAGTATGACCCGGCTGCCCGGTATGACAGGGGCGCGGCTGCGTGCCGGAACGGATTGGCTCATCTCTGCACCTTGCGGAATTGCGGCAGCGCGACGGCGCCGATGATGATCAGGCCCTGCGCGACATATTGGGCGACGGGCGTGAAGCCGAGGAAGAACATGACGCTGATCATGAGGCTGAGCAGCAGGCTGCCGGCCAGCGCCCCGCGCATCGTGCCCTGGCCGCCAAGGAAGCCGATGCCGCCGAGCACGGCCGCGGCGATCGAGTTCAGAGTGAAAGCAGTGCCGATGACCGGATCGCCCGAGCCGGTCTGGGCCGCGACGAACAGGCCCGCGCCGGTCGACAACAGGCCGCTGATGGCATAGGCGGCGATGCGCGCGGCATCGACCGGCGCGCCGGAACGATAGGCGCCGACCGGGTTCTCGCCGGCGGCATAGAGGCTGAGTCCCAGCGGCGTGGCGAGATAGAGCTTCCACAACAGGACGATGACGATGAGGATGATGAAGGCCGCCGGCGTGTTGCCGGCGAGCAGGTTCGACAGCCAATCGGGAATGGAGCCACCGGGCCGCGGCAGCACCAGCAGCGCGGCGCCGCCGACGATGAAGGAGCCGGCCAGAGTGACGACGATCGCCGGAAGCCTGAGCTTCACCACGATCAGCCCTGTCGCGGCGCCGATGCCGAGGCCGGTGAGCACCACAGCTGCCGTGCCGCCGACGACGCCGAGCGGTCCTGACATTGTGGTCGCCGCGATGACGGCGCCGAGGCTGACGGTCGCGCCGATGGCGAGGCTGATGCCACCGGTCAGCATGAGAATCGCCTGCGCCATGGCGACGAGCGCCAGAGGGAACCAGCTCTGCGTGAACTTGGCGAAACCCGCCAAAGTGAACAGGCCAGGGAAGAGGATGCCATAGGCGATCAGGAACAGGAGCACGACGGCGAAGAGGCCGTGCACGCCGGCATTGCGCCGCGACTGGACGGGCCAGTAGAGCGGACGGCTCTCGGAAACAGGCTGGACGGCGCTCATGCTGCCACCTTCGAACGGTCGCTGCCGACGGCGGCGGCGACGATCGCTTCTTCCGAAAGTGCCTCGCGTTCGAGCATGGCGGCGATGCGACCCTCGCGGACCACGGCCACGCGGTCGCAAAGATGCACCAACTCGGGCGTGTCGGAGCTCATCAGCACGACCGCCTTGCCGCTTGCTGCGAGTTGGCGGAGCATGATGTAGATCTCGCGCTTTGTCTCGACGTCGACGCCGCGCGTCGGGTCGTTGAGCAGGAGCACTGTCGGTTCATGCGGCATCCATTTGGCCAGCGCCACTTTCTGCTGGTTGCCCCCCGAAAGCGCCTGCGCCGGACGCCCCAGGTCGCCCTTGATGGCGAAGCGGGCAGCAAGGCTTTGCCCCGTCGCTTTCTCCCCGGCGCGGTTGCGCAGCTTCAGTGCCGGAAGCCGCGCGAAGGCGGGAAGCATGAGGTTGGTCAGGATCGGATGGATGAGATGCAGGCCTTCGCGCTTGCGATCGGCCGGCACATAGGCGAGGCCGAGCCGGTTGGCCTTGGGCACGCCGCCGGGCAGGCCTGTCGTACCGCCGACCGACGCCGTCGCGGCCTTGGCCGGAAGCGCGCCATAGAGGCCGAGCAGCAGGTCTTCCTGGCCCTGGCCGACGAGGCCGCCTATGCCCAGAACCTGGCCGGCGCTGATGTCGAGGTCGACGTCGCGCATCATGCCTGACGATAAGCCGCGCACCGACATCACGGTGCCGGCGGAAGGCGCGGGCGTCCATTTCGGGAACAGGTCGCCCGGGTCGCGTCCGACCATCAGGCGCACGAGCCCGGCGGCGTCGGTCCCCTCCAGCGGGCGGTCCGCCGTGCAGGTCCCATCCTTCAGCACTGTCACGTGCTGGCAGAGCGCCATCACCTCGTTCAGCCGGTGCGAGATATAGAGGATGGCGACGCCCTCGCGACGCAGCCGCTCAAGGAGCGCGGTCAGGATGCTGGTTTCCGTCGCCGACAGCGATGAGGTCGGCTCGTCGAGGATCAGCGCGCGCGGCCTACGGTAGAGCGCCTTGGCGATCTCCACCATCTGGCGCCGGCCGAGCGAGAGCTCGCCGACCGGCGTGGACAGCGGCTCGTCGAGGCCGACGAGCTTGCACGCCGCCGCCGCGCGGGCGGCGAGCTCCTTATAGTCGACCAGGCCGAAGCGCCTGGGATAGGCGCCCAGCCCGATGTTCTCGGCGATCGAGAGGCTCGCCGTGAGGCTGAGTTCCTGCTGGACGACGGCGATGCCTGCCTGCCGAGCCTCGGGGGGAGTCATACGCGGCACCTGACGGCCGTCGACCTCGATCGCGCCGCTGTCCGGCGACAAGGCGCCGGACAGAAGATTGATGAGCGTGGACTTGCCCGCGCCGTTCTCGCCGAGCAGCGCATGCACGCGGCCCGGCAGGAGCGAGATGGAGACGTCGCGCAGGACGGGGTTGCCGAAGAAAGACTTCGACACCCCGCGCGCGGCCAGGAGCGGAGCGGGACCAGCCAGCACTTTCGCGGACCTTCGGGCTTATTGCTCGGCCAGAAGCTTGTCGAACAGCGCCTGATCGTATGGCGAAAAGATATAGCCGTCAGCCGGGAAATCGGCGGCTCGGGCCAGATACTCATCGATGTTCGAGTTGTCGATGACGGGCAGCGGGATCTTGACGAAAGCCGGCACGTCCTTGCCTTCCAGCGCCTGCACCGCGACATAGGTCGCGAAGGCGCCGAGCCAGTTGGGCTGCATGGTCGCCCAGCTCTTGAGGCCCTTCTCCTTCCACAGTTCGAGGAACTGGCGCGCGTTCTCGCCCGTGATCGGAACCTGGTCGCGGCCCTGCTTGTCGAGGGCGAGCACGGCGCCGGCCGACAGCGCGCCGCCGAGCGACAGGATGCCGTCGAGTTCGGGGTTGGCGAAGAGCAGGCTGGTGACGGCCTCCTGGGCGGGGGCGACGTTGTAGGCCGTGTTGGTCTCGGCCAGGATCTTGACGTCAGGGTTGGCCTGCAGCGTGGCCTCGGCGCCCTTGCGGCGGTCGTCGCTGACCGAGACGCCGGCCGGACCGTTGAGCACCAGGATGTTGCCCTTGCCGCCCATCTGCTCGATCAGGAACTTCGCCGCCTGCTCGCCCCACTGCGCCGAGTCGGTGTTGACCTTGGCGGTGACGTCGTTGCTGTCGACGAGGCTGTCGAAATTGATGATGGCGATGCCCTTGGCGCAGGCGTCGGCCAGCACACGGGCAGGAGCCGTCGACGAGCCGGCGATCAGGATGATGGCGTCGACGTCGGAATCGATCATCGACTGGATCTGCTGGATCTGCACATTGGCGTCGCCCTGTGCGTCGGTGACGACGAGCTTGTCGACAAGCCCCTTCTTCTTGAGTTCCTCGACCTGGGCCTCGATGGTGCCCTGGGTCTGCTTCATCCAGGTCGGCACGGAGTAGATGTTGGCCCAGCCGATCGTATAGGGCGCCTTGCGGTCTCCCTTGATGCAGTTGGCCGCGGCTTCGGCCTGCGAACCGGCGCCGACGGCCATCAGCACGCCGAGGCAGAGCCCGCTCGCGGATGCCAGGGCATTTCCACGCAGTCCCGGACGCAAAGCCGCTGCGCACTTTTGCTGGAATTGCTCGAGGAATGACGATTTGGACATGATTGTTCCCCTGTTCAGAGTTGCGCCTCGACGTGCGGGATCGAGACAAGAAAACCACGGGCTCCCGCGAGATGCGGGAACCGCCTCCTCCGTCCGGTCTGCTCGCGCCAGGGCTTGCGTATGTCTGATATTTCGGACACAATGCCTGTATATCGGACAGACTGGATGCTAGACGCGGTCTTGACAGATTTCAAGCGTCTTGGGAGGACAGTCGGCAACGAATTTTCCGGACGGCATCTCCATGAGCAATGAAGCGATCGATCTCGGTGGAAACACCGCCGGCGAGGCGGCGCGCGGCGGCGAGCGCCGGCGCGGCATCGACCGGGTCATCATGCTGCTCGAGGCGCTGCTCAAGCATCGTGCGCCGGTCAGGGTCGGCGACATCGCCAAAATGATCAACGCGCCGCGCTCGACCACCTACGAGATCGTCAACAGCCTGCTCGAAGCCGAGATGCTGGAGAATGTGGGCGGCGATGGCCATGTCTATTTCGGCCGCGCCATGCATCTGTTCGGCTGGGCCTACAGCCACCACAACGTGCATTACCGCCGCATCATCGAGACGATGGACCGGCTGGCGGCCGAGACGGGCGAGACGGTGCAGCTTTGCGGCATGCGCGGCAACAAATATGTCGTGCTCGACTGCCGCGATTCTCCGGGCCCCTTCCGCATCTCCAGCGACGTCGGCGTCGAGGTACCGACCCCCTGGACGGCGTCGGGCAGGCTGCTGCTCGGCCATATGAGCGACGAGGAGATCCGCGCCTTCGTGCCGGCCGAAGACTACAGGCTGCCTGACGGTCGAGTGATCTGCGAGGACGACTTCCTCGCCGAGGTCGCCGCGGCGCGGGCGCAGGGTTTCAGCGAGACCTCGGCGCTTGCTGACCGCTTCACCTGGTGCATGGCCGCACCCATCCGCGACGGCTACGGCGCGATCGCGCGCACGCTCTGCTTCGTGCTGCCGATCGACACGCCCGAGCCGCGTCGGGCCGAGCTGCTGTCCCTGTTGCGCGACCGCGCCAGGAGCCTGTCTCTGTCCAACGGCTGAAGCCTTTCGAAAGTCAGCTCCTTTGTTGTTACCGATTTCGCGAGAATGGCAACAACATCGCTTCGCCTAGGTCCGTCACGACAAGGATCCCCCAAGGGCGTAGCCCTTGCGCTTTTCTCCAACATGACCTGCGTGCATCTCCAAGACGAGGGCTGTCCGAACCGCTAGGCAGAAGGCGAGCGGTCGGTATTGCGCCTGCCAGTCAAGACTGCCGGGCTTCGCAGGCAAGCGCCCGTCCCGCGCCGGACTATAGTGGTCGCCCCGGCTGAGAGGTGTTCCGCGGCGCGTCGGAGAGAGCGACGCGGCGACGAAACGATGGAGAGCAAAAGGGCTCAGCCCCGAAAAAAACGCGCGACGGGGAGAACCTGTTCGAATATAGTTGGTAACCAAACTATAATTGGTGACGCCTCGGAGGCCGAGCGGGAGGAGCAAAGCCGCCGGTCCGAGGCAAAATGGGAGAAGGAAGATGCATCTGAAATCGATAGTGACCGGCGTGCTCCTGGCCGTCGGAGCCTTTGCTGCGGCCATAGGCGGGGCCGAGGCCGCGGCCAAATGCGGCGCCTCGACGGGGCAGGCGGCCAGCGGCGAGCCGATCGTGATCGGCGGCATCGTGAGCATCGTCGGCCCGGCCGACTTCAGCTCGTCGGGCAAGGCGGCCGCTGCCTATTTCAAATGCCTCAACGCCAATGGCGGCATCAACGGCCGCCCGGTCGAATATATGCTCGAGGACGACGGCTGGAATCCCGAGCAGGCTTCGCAGGTCGCCGCCAAGCTGATCAAGGACAAGGGCGCGGTCGCGCTGGTCGGCAATATGAGCTTCATCGACTGCGGCGCCAACCAGGGCATCTACGAGGCCGAGGACATCATGGTGGTGGCCGGCGTCGGCGTGCCACGCGACTGCTTCTTCCAGAAGAACTACGCGCCCACCAATGCGGGTCCGCGCGTCAGCAACACGAAGGCGCTGATCGACCTCTACAACAGCTATCCCGGCGAGATCAAAAAGGTGGTCTGCTTCGCGCCCAACATTCCCAATGTCGGGGAATGGTCGTGCAACGGCGCCATCGAATGGATCAAGTCGAAAGGCGGCGACGGCATGACCATCGCCTTCGATCCCGGCAGCATGGACGCGACGTCGCTGGTGCTCCAGGCCATGGCCTTCGAGCCCGACGTCATTTCGGTGAGCACGCCCAAGGAGATCGCCGTGCCGATCTTCGCGGCAGCCGAGGAACAGGATCTCGCCGACAAGGTCCACTGGATGGGCCCGGCATCGCTTTACAATCCCGATTTCCCGACGGCAATCGGCGACTATTGGAACGGCAAGGTGACCGTCGACATGGAGATGAACGCGGCCGACGCGGGCACCCCCGATATGGACAACTGGCTGGCCGTGATGGATGAGTACGGCTCGTCCTCCGACCCGCGCGACACCTTTTCGCAGGCCGGTTATCTGGCCGCCCGCGTGACGGCCGAAACGCTGATGAAGCTTGATCCCGCCAAGATCGACAGGCCGACGGTGACGGCGGCGCTCCGTGGCGTGACCAGGTTCGAAAGCGATATCTTCTGCAAGCCCTGGTACATCGGCGATGCGCCGCGCCATAACGCCAACAATTCCGGCCCCGTGGCCATGGTGAAGGACGGCAAGCTGGTCGCCAAGCCCGGCTGCATCGACGCCGAGGACCCGGAACTGGCCGACGTCCACGAATACGAGAAGAAGATCGGTATCCGGCAGTAGGCCATGCCCGATTTCACGCCGTTCCTCGTGTCGGGTCTCGCGGTCGCCGCGACCTATGTCCTGTCGGCGGTCGGCATCGTGGTGCTCTACCGGGCCTCCGGCGTGGTCAATTTCGCCCAGGGCGCGCTCGGCGCCCTGGGCGCCTTCATCGCTTGGTCGATCGTCGAGAACGGCGGCTACCAGATTCTCGGCTGGGGCGCAGGCATCCTCGCCGCGACCCTGGCCTCGCTGTTCTATGGGCGCGTGCTGGCGCCACGGCTCGCCTATGGCGACCCGGTCATGCGCGCCGTCGGCACGCTCGCCTTCGCGCTCGTCCTGATCGGCGTCATGGGTTACGTCTGGGGCGAGGCGCCGCGGCGGCTTCGCCTGCCGACCGACACGATGAGTTTCTCCCTCCTCGGCGTGCGCATCACCGTCACCCGCGCCGGCGCCTTCGCCATAGCGGTGCTCGCCACCATCGCGGTCATGATCTTCCTCGCCAGGAGTCGGCTCGGCCTCGAAATGCGGGCTCTCGCCAACAATCGCGATCTTTCCGCCATGCTCGGCATCAAGGTGCTTCGGGCCGATGCCTGGGCCTGGGTGATCTCCGGCGTCCTGGCTGGAGTCAGCGGCCTGCTTCTCGCCGATATGCTGCGTCTGAGCGGACCGGCGCTGACCTTCGCGGTGATCCCTGCGATCGCGGCCGCCGTCATCGGGCGCTTCACCTCGCTGCCGCTGACCGTCGCCGGGGGTGTGGTCATCGGCGTCTGTGAGGCGCTGCTGACGCCCGTTCCGGTGATCGGGCCGTTCCGAACCGCGGTTCCCTTCCTGTTCGCCGTGGCGGCCCTGATCTGGATGCAGCGCCGTCCCGTCTCGATCTACCGGTGAGGGGAGGGATGCTGTGACAGATCACACCATGTCCTTCGCGCCGGCTGCCGCCTCCGCCCGCAACTGGACGCTCACAGGAGCGGTTGCCGCCGCAATCGCCCTGTTCCTCTATTTCCTGCCGGAGATGATGAGCGGCTATTGGCTGCGCACCATGATCTCGGTGACGGCGCTGGTGCTCGCCAGCCTGAGCGTAAGCCTGCTCTACGCCCAGCTCGGCATGATTTCGCTCGCCCAATATGCATTGCTCGGCGTCGGCGGCTGGTTCGCTCTGCGCATCGCCCACGGTACCGGCCTGCCTTTTGAACTCGCTCTGCTGGGCGGGGGACTGGCGGCGGCCCTCATCGGCCTTGTGACCGGCCTGCCGGCGCTGCGCATGCGCGGCCTCTATCTTGCGATCGTCACGCTGATGACAGCCGGCGCGCTGCAGGTGCTGATCAGCGCTTTCGGATTCCCCGACGGCGGCCCCGGGATCCTGGGCAAGAGCATGGGTACGGCACGCCAGATGATGGAGCGTCCCCTGCTCGCCGGCACGGACGAGGCCTATTTCCGCTACGCGGTCGTGGTGGTCGCAATATGCTATCTGATCGTGTGGCTGCACATTCGCGGCAGACCCGGCCGGGCCTGGGCGATGATACGGCGTGGCGAAATCTGCGCGCTGGCGGGCGGTGTGAACATCGTCGCCTACAAGGTCTGGGCCTTCACGCTGGCGGGTTTCCTGGCCGGAATCTCCGGCGGCCTCCTGGCGGGCGGCGTCGGCCAGCTCGACGCCACGGCCTTCCCGGCCAGCCAGTCGATCATGCTCTTCGCCATCTCGGTGATCGGTGGGGCCTATAGCTGGATCGGGCCGATCATCGCCGGCCTGCTCCTGCGCGCCTTCCCGGCCCTGCTCAACGACTTCAGGGTCGACGGCAACATAGCCACCATTATCTTCGGCATCGGCCTGCTTCATGCTCTGATCACCGCACCGAACGGAATCGCCGGCCAGCTCGGCGACTTCGCAAAGTTGGTGGCGGCAAAAGTTCAGACCCTGTCCGGGAGGGCGCGGACATGATCGAGATCGAAGGTCTCACCGTCCGGTTCGGCGGGGTCAAGAGCCTGAGCGAGCTGAGCGCCGTCCTGCCGGAACGCATCACCGGGCTCGTCGGACCGAACGGCGCCGGTAAGACCACGCTGCTCAACGTGTTGTCCGGCTTCGTGCGGCCGGCCGCCGGCACGGTTCGCGTCGCCGGGCAGGACGTGCTGAAACTGCAGGTCCATCGCCGGGCAGGCTTCGGTATCCGCCGCACCTTCCAGAACGAGCAGGTGGTGGAGAACCTCAGCGTCGCCGACAATATCATGGCCGTGCTCGACAATGTGCCGATCGGCGGCGTGCCGGCCACGCAATTGGTCTGCAAGGTGCTCGACTATGTCGGTCTCGCCCAGAAGGCGGCCGCCCTCGGGCATGAGCTCAACGCGTATGACCGCCGCATGGTGGAAATCGCACGTAGCGTGTCGGGTACCCCGAAGCTGGTGATGATGGACGAACCGGGAGCAGGGCTCAGCCAGGACGAGGCCGCGCATCTCAGGGACGTGATCCTCGGCATACCCGATTTCTGCGGCGCGCAGGTGCTGCTCGTCGATCACGACGTGGATCTGATCTCAGCGACCTGCCAGGCGACGCTGGTCCTCGATTTCGGATCGAAGCTGGCCTATGGACCGACAGCCGAGGTGCTCAAGGACCCCAAGGTCCAGGCCGCCTATCTCGGCGTCTTCGAGGAGGACGCGGCGTGAGCACGGGTTTGGAGATAAAAGGGCTCGCCGTCTCGCGCGGCGGCAAGCAGGTGCTGCACGGGGTCGACCTCACCATCGAGCCGGGCAAGGTGACGACGCTGCTTGGAGCAAACGGCGCCGGTAAGAGCAGCCTCGTGCTCGCCGTAGCCGGCGCGCTCGGCGCGACTTCAGGCAGCATCGAGGCCGACGACCGGTCGCTCACCGGTCTTCGTCCGGAGGCTGTGCGCAGCCTCGGCGTTGCGGCCGTGCCCGAAGGCCATCAGGTACTGACCGAACTCAGTGTCGAGGACAATCTGAAGGCGGCCGGCAGCCATCTGTCGCGGACCGAGCTCGCGGCGGCGATCGAGACGGCGCTCGACACGTTTCCGGAGTTGCGGGCACGATTGTCGCAGCGCGCGGGCGACATCTCGGGCGGACAGCAGCAGATGGTGGCGCTGGCCCAGGCGATCGTCTGCCGGCCGCGCTACATCCTCGCCGACGAGCTGTCGTTCGGGCTGGCGCCGGTGATCGTGGCGCGCCTGGTGCCTGTTATCACCAGGCTCGCCGAGCAGGGCGTGGGCGTGCTTTTGATCGAGCAGTTCACCCATATCGCGCTGAAGCTCGCCCATTTCGCCTATGTCATGGAGCGCGGGCGCATCCGTTTCGCCGGCGATCCGGAGCAGCTCCGCCGCGACCCGTCCATCCTGCACTCGGCCTATCTCGCGGGTTGAGTGCGTGTTCTGCCAGAGGTCGACGAGGTCGCCCGTTGGAGCGCTCGACTGCGCCGCCCGCGCCACGTGACGCGAAAACGGGCGGCCCGGAGCGGTCACGTCCGCGATTGAGGCCGGTGGATGCGCCGGCATCCACGCCTGCTGGTTTCAGATATTGGTTTCGCGGGCGGGCTCGCCGTGCATCTCGCTGCGGTAGAAGCCGTCGCGGAGATTGATGCCGTATTCGAGGAAGGCCTTCATCGAGCACAGCATTTGTGTCCAGCCTTCGCAGTTGAGATAGGACTTCCTCAGCCCGTTCTCACCCTCGTGCCAGCCCGCTTCGGAGATGGTGACCAGCGTGCCGCCGTCGTCGAGTTGCTCGAAATTCATCTCGATCCGCGTCTTGTAGCCAGGCTCGCCTTCGGGGACGCTCGCATCCCAGCGCAGCACGATGCGCCTGTCCTTGGACACCTCGTCGACCTCGACGGGGACCTCCCCCCACCATGTGACCGTGGTGCCTTCGACAATCGGGGCGCTCGCCCCGCCGATCGTGGTGAAATAGCCGCTGAGCTTCTTTGGGTTTACCACTGCGTCGAACACTTCCGCGGCGGGCTTGGAAATCCGGCCCGAAATCCTGAAACCGAGGGACATGACACGCCTCCTTGCTTGCGTCTGATGACAATATGTTATAAAAATATAACATGTCAATCGAATCGAAAGACGATCATGTTTTCAAAGCTTTGGCGCATCCGCGGCGGCGTCAGATGCTCGATCGGCTGAAGGAGGCGCCCCAGACGACGGGCGCCTTGTGCGACTCCTTCCCCGACATGGACCGCTGCACTGTGATGCAGCATCTGAAGGTCTTGGAAGAGGCGGATCTCGTAATCGCCCAGCGTCAGGGGCGGGAGCGCTGGAACCACCTGAACGCGCTTCCGATCAAGCAGATCCACGATCGCTGGATCAGCGGATACGAGACGCACGCCGTCAGCTTCCTCGAACGGTTGAAGGCCGATCTGGAAGGCTGAGCCGGGCAGTCACTCGATGCAGTGGCAAACACTACCAGTTGCTAGGCAAGCGGTTGACCTGGGAGGGTTTTGGTCTCTTCAAAAGCTGCTTTCGCAGCATTCTCCAGAGCGCGCATGGCGAGAAGGTATGGACCTGGTCCGTGGCTGATCCGGGCCACGCCCAACTCGGCCAGCCTTGCGGCGGGCGGCGTGCGCTCGCCTGCCATGATGTTCACCGGGAGCGCTGAACCTTCGACCAGACGGCCGATGAGCCTCTCGTCGACCAAGCCGGGAACGAACAGACAGTCAGCACCCGCGTCGGCATAGAACCGACCACGTTGGAGGGCCGCCTCAACCATGCCCTCGTCGTGTTGGTCCGGCCCGGCCTGGAAGAAGACGTCCGTGCGGGCGTTGATGAATGCCGGGATCCCGGCTGCGTCGGCCGCGGCTTTGGCGGCCTTGAGCCGGGCCGCTTGCTCGTAGGCCTCGCGGAGCGATCCGCTTCCCGGGAAGCTGTCCTCGATATTGCAGCCGACGGCACCGGCCCGCAATGCGCGCAGAACCGTCTCCCCGACCGCTATGGGGTCGGCTCCATAACCACTTTCCAAATCGATCGTGACGGGAAGATCGGTCACCCCGACGATCCGTTGCAGGTTGGCAAGACAAAGGTCGAGGAGCATCTGCTCCCCGTCCGTGAAGCCGTGTGCGGCCGCGACGGACCAACTCCCCGTGGCGAGCGCCCGGGCACCGCTGGCGGCCACGGCCTTGGCGCTGCCCGCGTCCCAGACATTGAACAAGACAAGCGGGTGGCCCGGAATGTGAAGCGACCTGAGGATCCGGGCCTGGATGGACTGGTTCGACATGTCTACCTCACGGCCTGGAAAGGGGAGATGTGGTCCGGTGCTCATCGTCCGAGAGTACGAATGACAAATGTTCGAGCGGCAAGGCGTCGAGGAAGTCGCGGGCATCGAAAACGGCGCCGGGGGCCTGGGCCCCGCTGCCTCGGGCCCTGCCGTCAAGGATGCGCTGAACGGCTTCGCATATGAGCGGCGCCGAGAAGGCGTAGATGTCCCGCCCCTGCGCGGCGATCCGACGGCTGTGCACGCCGTTTCGCACGATCGCCTCGACCAGGAAGACCTGAGCGGATCGGCCTTCGTCATCCGCGGGTTCCGGCGGCGGCGTTGTGGTGTCCCTGATGTCACGAAGAGCGGTGCGATTGAGATAGGTGTGGAGCTCGGATGACCGGGTGTGTCGGGCAATCACGACGATCTCCGAGAATGGGAGCTCTACGACCGCTTGCCGTGCGAACGGCTCCGGGAAATCCCAGTCCATCTCGGCGGCGGGCAGGGGCATAGGTGAAAGCTGCCCGTTGGCGACGATCATGCGCCGGGCGGTGTTCTTCTCGCCCGTCACTCGCGTGCCTTGGGTTGGATGCCAACGGTCGAGCGCGATGCCGACCATGATCTCGTCGGCGAAATCCCAATCGCCCATGGCTGTCGTCACGAGCAGGTCGGCAAAGCCGCCATAAAAGCCCATTGCCGGAATGACGAGCACGCCGGCATTGCGCGCCGCCTTGTCGAATGTCTCGAAGGTCGCCCGTGCGCTCGGCTGCTCGGCCGTGACATCGAGATAATGGATTCCCATGCGAATCGCCGCGGAAGCCACGGCATCGGCCGTGTCGAGAAAGGGTCCGGCGCAGTTGATGACGGCCGCCGCGCCCCTGAAGGCGCGATCGAGTGAGTCCGGGTCCTCCGCCGAAGCACCCCGCACCTCGATGCCGCGTTCCTCGAATCCGAATTCCGCCAGCTTCGCCACGCTGCGCGCGACGGCGATCGGGGTAATGCCCCGGCGCAGCAGTTCCGCGACGACGAAACGCCCCGTATGGCCGGCCGCGCCGAAGACCGCGACGGCCTGATGCTGGTTCGAGGCTACCGGCAGGCGAACAGTCATCGATTTCCTCCGCGATACAGACCTGTTTGTTTTATCGATACATACAAGTCTGTAGCGCGTCAAGCGCGCCTGTGCTAGATTGCCGACATTGGAGGTACGTGATGTCGACAAGAGCGGTCAGCCCGGGCAGCAAGGATGGTGTCGACGTGCGGGAGAGAATTCTCGAAACCGCTTCATCGCTCTTCTACCAGCGGGGCGTGCGCGCCGTGGGGGTTGACCTCGTGGTCGAGGAGGCAGGCGTCGCCAAGACCAGCCTCTACCGGCATTTCGGCACCAAGGACGATCTCGTCGCCGCCTTCCTCGCGCGCGAGGATGAGGACTTCTGGGGCACTTGGGATCGTGTGGCGCAAATACACAAGGATGACGCACGGGCGGAACTCGACGCGCAGCTGGAGTGGATCGGCGAGCGGGTCGGGCGACCGAACTATCGCGGTTGCCCGCAGATCAACGTTGCCGCAGAGTTTCCGGAGGCCGATCACCCCGCGCGCAAGGTCGCGGCGGCCCACAAACGCGAAATGAGGAGTCGGTTGAAGGGAATCGCCGAGCGGCTGGGCACCGACCGCCCCGACGAACTTGCGGGCCAGCTCGCACTGCTTGTCAATGGCGCATTCGTCAGTTCGCAGATGCTTGAAGCGGGCGAAGCCGTTCCGCTCTTGCTGCAAACTGCAAGCGTGCTGATTGCCGCCGGGCTGAAGGAGGCCGCAATTCCTCTCCCGGAGACTGTCCCGCTCCCTGGCGCCTGAGAACAAGGTCAACGAAGAGCGGAGCGCGCCTGAACGCCGAGATCCGGAGGCGGCGCTGCTGCTATCGCGTGGAAGAGGGCGTGCAGCGAATGAGCAACGGGGCGTTGACGCGATCCATGCCCGCATGGGCACTCCGGCGCCCGACGTCGCGGCACCTGTGCGACTAAGCACCGCCTCTACAGAGCACGGGCCTACACGCCATCGAGGACGATGATGGTGGGACGGTCCGGCAGGGTCGTCAGCGACAAAGAGAACGACCGGCTCTCGCGGAAATCGATGGCGAAGCCTTCGCCCATGCCGAGGGTGAACTCCTCGAGCGGCGTCGAATGCCGGTGCATCGGCAGCACGACCGACGAATAGAGGCGGCGGGTAATCTCGCGCATGTTCGCCAGCGACTGCGTCATGCCGCCGTCGACCGGCACCATCACCACGTCGAGGCGGCCGATCGCCGCGTAATGCGCATCCTCCAGATCGTGATGCAGATGTCCGAGATGGCCGATGCAGAGCCCGGCCACCTCGAAGATGAAGATCGAGTTGCCGTCCTTCTCCATCTGGTCGAAGCGGCGGATGTCGGTCGGCACGTTGCGGATATAGACATCGTCCACGACCAGCCGATGCTTGGCCGGCCCGCCATCGGGATTCCAGCCGCGCAGCACATATTCGATGCCGGGATCGACAAAGTCGGTGTAGTGGGTGCGGTGCGCCTTGTTCATCGTGACGACGCGCGGCAAGGGATCACTACCGTAGACGCCGCTGAAGTCGGTGGCGATGCGCACGCCGGCCGGCGTCTCGATGATGTAGGTCGAATGGCCGGCATAGGTGAAGCGGACCTCACCACGACTAGTGGCGCCGGTGGGCGCGAAGCCGATATAGGTCGCTGCAGGCAGAGCGTTCGCCATGGCGACGCAGCTGCTCGGCACCGGATCTTCCTGGGCGAATGCATGAGGCATGCCGAAAAGCAGAGCGACAAGGGCGGCGACGGCGGTGAGCATGCGCATCGATCTGGTCCTCCGGGCGGTTTCCCCTCGCCGCGGCGCGGCTTCCGACACTATGGCAAGGACCGGCCGCCCGCGCCTCACGTTTTCGCGAGGCCGGCGTGGCGGATTTTGGCGTCCGCGACTGGACGTTTCATGGCAAAATAACTATAAGGCGCGGCATTCCAAAAGATCGAGACGACAAGAACAGGGGCTCCATGGCCGGCCATTCACAATTCAAGAACATCATGCACCGCAAAGGCCGCCAGGATGCGGCCAAGTCGAAGATGTTCTCTAAGCTCGCGCGCGAAATCACTGTTGCCGCCAAGACGGGCACGCCCGACCCGGCGATGAACCCGCGCCTGAGGCTGGCGGTACAGAACGCCAAGGCGCAGTCCATGCCAAAGGACAATATCCAGCGCGCCATCAACAAGGCCGCGGGCGGCGAGGGCGATAACTATGACGAGGTGCGTTACGAGGGCTACGGTCCAGGTGGTGTTGCCCTCATCGTCGAGGCGCTGACCGACAACCGCAACCGCAGCGCTTCGAATGTCCGCGCCGCCTTCACCAAGGCCGGCGGGGCGTTGGGCGAGACCGGGTCGGTTTCGTTCATGTGGAACCGCGTCGGCGAGATCTACTATCCGGCGACCGCGGGCGACGCCGACAAGGTCATGGAGGCCGCGATCGAGGCGGGCGCCGACGACGTACAGTCCGACGTGGACGGCCACACCATCCTCTGCGCCTTCGAGAATGTCGGAGAGGTGTCGAAGGCGCTGGAAACCGCGCTCGGCGAAGCCGAAAGCGTCAAGGTGATCTGGCAGCCCCAGAACACGGTGCCGGTCGACGAGGAGCGCGCCCAGTCGCTGATGAAGCTGGTCGCGACGCTCGAGGACGACGACGACGTCCAGAACGTCTACGCGAATTTCGAAGTCGACGAAGCCACGTTGGCCAAGCTCAGCGCCGCATGAGCAAGCTCGGCGTGGCATGAGCGAGTTCGGCGCGGCATGAGCGAGCGGCCGGAAGTCCGCATCACCTACTGCACGCAGTGCCAGTGGCTCTTGCGTGCGGCCTGGATGGCGCAGGAGCTCCTGTCGACCTTCGGCGCCGACCTCGGCGCCGTCACCTTGGTGCCGGGAACCGGCGGCGTGTTCAGCGTTACCTGCAACGACGTGCTGATCTGGGAACGCAAGCGCGACGGCGGCTTTCCCGACGCGGCGAAGCTGAAGCAACTCGTCCGTGACGTCGTCGATCCGGGCCGCGACCTCGGTCACTCCGACCGCAAGAAGGCCGAATGATCTTTCGGTGCTAGCCGTCCGGGCAATCGGGCGCTAGGCTTGCATGATCCTCAACCAGGCCGATTGCCATGCGCCGGTTCCTGCTATCTGCAATCCTTGCCGCCTGTTGCTGCTTTGGGGCGGAGGCGGGTGAGATCACGAGCACCTATACCGACCTCGATACGGGACGAGACTGCACGACCTTCGCCATGAACGCGGAGGAAGGCCAGTTCGCCAACATGGTCTGCAACGGCTACCGCGGCTATCCCGTGATCATCTATTCGGCCGATCTGCGCGAATCCGTCTTCTACGGCTTTCCGCCCGCAGGCGATCTTGCTCCGACTTGGGAGAGCTTCGCTGCCTTCAATTCAACCGGGCCGAAGGTCGAGTGGCGCATCGAGGAGAATGGCGACCTGCGCATTCCCTTCGCCACCATCCATCGATGGTCGGTCAGCAATCCGGAAGATCCCGACAGGCAGGTGGAAGTGCTCGTCGTTGCCAAGGTCGGCCAGATCGCGGAGCGGGACGGCTGCGTGGTCGGTCTCGTGATGGCGACAGGCAATACGAAAGCCAACGAGACGGCCCGCAGGATCGCGGACGAGCAGGCGCGCGGATTCGCCTGCGGCGCCGACGAACGGGTGCTGGTCGGCGGCGAACTGTCGGTGCCGGAGTTCCAGCGTCAGGAAAACTGATCGGAACCACCGTCGGCTCGCGAGGGCGGCAACCTGCGGGTGGGTATGCGCCCGATCGAAAACAACCAAGTCCTGCTCAGCGAGTTCATGGAACGAAGCCCCGGCGGGCGTCGAGGCTTCGACCCGTCAACCATCGCCGGCATCATCTGCGCAACCGACTCTTTCCAGTTGACCATAACTAACTTGTTATATAACAAGGATGCTATTGTTAAGGAGACGGAATGGTAGATCTCGACGCAGCGTTTTCAGCGCTGGGCGACCCCACACGCCGGGCGATCCTCGCCCGGCTGGCCTTGGGCGAAGCCACGGTGATGGAACTCGCCCAGCCTTTCGCGATGTCGCAACCGGCCATCTCCCGGCACATCAAGGTCCTGGAAAGCGCCGGGCTGATCAGCCGGCGCGTCGAGGGAACCAGACGGCCGTGCCGGCTCTCACCGGTCGCCATTGCCGAGATCGATCAGTGGCTCGGTATGATGCGCAAGGCGCTGGCCGCGAATTACGACCGCCTGGATGCGCTCCTGGCGACCATGGAAAAAGGCGAAGGAAAGGAATGACGATGTCGAGACTGCAGCTTCGAACCGAAGGCGACACCCATGTCGTGGTGACCAGGCACTTCGCGGCGTCCCCCGAGGCGGTCTATCGCGCCCACGTCGAGCCCGAGCTGATCCAGAAGTGGCTTCTCGGTCCCGACGGATGGACGATGCCGGTCTGCATCAGCGAGCCGCGGCCGGCCGGCAGGATCCGTTACGAATGGACGGACGGCAAGGGCGGCGGGTTCCATCTGACCGGCGAATATCTGGAGCTGGTTCCGTTCAGCCGCATTGTCCATGTCGAGCGCATGCATCTGCCCGACCCGACGCCGGACAACCATGTCGAAAGCATCTTCGAGGCCACGGACAGCGGGACGCTGCTGACCCTGCGCATGACCTTGCCGGACGCCGAAACGCGCACGGCCATGCTGGCGACGGGAATGGAAGACGGCATGGAGGCGAGCTACGCCAGGCTGGAATCGTCGCTTCAAGGCTGACGAGTCAGGCTATCCGGCCGGATGTCCAGCCGGGACGCCTACCAGCCCAGGGCCAGCCCGTCCTTGCGCGGGTCGGAACCGGCGATCAGGAAGCCGTTCTTCTCGTCGATCACGATCACCTGGCCGCCGCCATGCGGCTTGGCCGCGTCGCGCACGGCATGCCCCTTCGCCGCCAGTGCGGTGCGGGTGTCGGCGGGGATCCCGGCTTCCGCCTCGAGCGCGTGATCGTCGCCCCAGAACAGGCGGGCATGATCGAGCGCCTCCTGCGGGTCCATGCCGTGATCGGCGAGGTTGGAGAAGACATGGGCATGGCCCATCGGCTGATAGGCGCCGCCCATCACGCCGAACGAGACCACGGGCCGCCCGTCCTTCATCGCCATGGCCGGGATGATCGTGTGCATCGGCTGCTTGCCGGGGCGGAGTTCGTTCGGATGGCCTTCCTCGAGCGAAAAGCAGGCGCCGCGGTTCTGGAGCGCGATTGCCGATTTCGGTGTCACGATCTTCGAGCCGAAACCGTCATAGACGGAGTTGATGAAGGAGACGGCGCGTCGCTCGCGGTCGACCACGGTGAGATAGACCGTGTCGGAAGCCGGCGCTTTCGGGGGTGCGATGTCGGGGTTCCGGCGCGCGGGGTCTATCTTGCGGACCAGCGCCTCCGTGTAGGCTTCGCCGAGAAGCACTTCAGGCTTGACCCGCATCGCCGCGGGATCCGCCACCATGTGGTCGCGCACGGAATAGGCCAGGCGGGCGGCCTCGATCTCGAGGTGATAGCGTTCGGCGCTGTCGGGCGCGAGCCTGCCGGTGCCGAGCCTTCGCATCAGGTTGAGCAGGATCAGCGCGGTGATGCCCTGTCCGTTCGGCGGGATCTCCAATATGTCGTGGCCGGCATAGCGGGTAGAGATCGGCTCCACCCAGTCGGCGCCGACGGCGGCGAGATCGGCCTCGCTGAGAGTGCCGCCCTTGGCTTGAACGGTCGCGGCCATCTCGGCGCCGATCTCGCCTTCGTAGAAACCCTTGGCGCCGTGCCTCGCGATCTGCCTCAATGTCGCGCCGAGCGCCGGCACGGCGTGGCGGACCCCGATCCCGGGCGCCTTGCCGTCGATGAGGAAATGCCGCGCCGCGCCTTCGTCGGCGGCCAGTTCCTGGGCAAGTTTGGCCCAGTCGGCGGCCACCCGTGCGTGCACGGCGTAGCCTTCCTCGGCATAGCGGATCGCATCGGCAAAAAGCCTTTCGAAGGGGAGCGTGCCGAAACGAGCATGGAGCGTCTCCCAGGCCTTCACCGCGCCGGGAACGGTCACCGCGTGCGGACCGATCTCCGGTATGGCCCGCAGGCCCATGGCGCGCAGCCGCGCGGGATCGGCCGCGGCAGGCGCCCGGCCCGACCCGTTGAGGCCGTGCACACCGCCTCCGGGTTCGGCCAGAATGACGAAGCAGTCGCCGCCGATGCCGGTCATGTGCGGCTCCACCACGACCAGCGTCGCCGATGCGGCGAGTGCTGCATCGACCGCGTTGCCGCCTTCCCTCAGCACGGCGAGCGCCGAGGCGGTCGCCAGCGGGTGCGATGTGGCGGCCATGCCGTTCTCGGCGATAACAGGCGAGCGGCCCGGCCGGTCGAATCGTCTCGTCATGAACTTCCCTTCCCTCTGCTCGGCAAAACAGCTTCCATCAGGAAGACAGTACCGACATCCTTGTCGCTGGCCTAAACAGGACGGTTGACGCGACAAGAGGAGAAACCATGCCACGCCTGACGCTTGCAAGCTCGAACTCTATCATCGCCACAGCCTTCGCCAAGGCGAGGGAACTCGACCTGAAGCCGCTCGGTGTCGCCGTGCTCGACGCCGGCGGCCATCTCGTGGCTTTCCAGCGCCAGGACGGCGCTTCGTTCCTGAGGCCCGAAATCGCTTCCGGCAAGGCCTTCGGCGCACTCGCCACGGGCATGGGATCGCGGGCTCTCGGCAAGACGGCGGTCGAGCGGCCGCATTTCATGGTCGGCCTGTCCGGCGTCGCTGACGGCCGCATCGTGCCGGTGCCCGGCGGCGTGCTGATCCGCGCCGACGGCGAGATCATCGGCGCGGTCGGCATATCGGGCGACACGTCGGACAATGACGAAACCTGCGCCGTCGCCGGCATCGAAGCTGCGGGCTTCCAGGCCGACGCGGGCTGATCGGGCGACCCGGACGCGGGGTCTCGAGAAGCCTGGCGTTCGAACAGGCAAGGGCAACGCCGGTTCTCCGGCGTGCCTCTGCTTCCGGAGCCTGTCAATTGCCCAGGTTGACGTCTCGTGCTGCTGAACGCAGCGAGACGGAGAAGCCGGCCAGCACGTCTATCGCGGCAATCACCATGAGGGTGAAGAACACCGAATGGGCGGCGCCGCGCACCAGCAGGAACTCGACCAGATAGGCGACGAAGACGAAGGTCGACAGGAGATGGTCGACGATCGACGCGTTCGACGTGCGCGTGGACTTCACGATCTCGACGAAGAGCAGCAACAGCGCCACGACCACGAGCGCGTCGCCGAGCGTCATCGACCAGACGCCGCCCGACATCATCCGCATCGAGAAGATCTCGTACGCCCATGGATCGGGCCCGGTCTCGCCAGACAACCCTGTCAGGCCGAGATTGTAGAGGATGAAGGGGATAATCAGCAGCGGAACGGCGCCGAGCATGTCTAGCTCCGGTTTTGAATGGGTCCGACGGGCGGCCCTTCTCGGCGAAGGCCGACGGCGATGCAAGGGCGGCCGAAAGAACCCTGAAATGAAAAAGACCGGCGAAGGGCCGGTCTTCCCATAATTAGCCATGCGGCCCGAAAGGCGTCAGCCTTCCTTGGGCTCCAGCACCTGACGACCGCGATACATGCCGGTCTTCAGGTCGATGTGGTGCGGACGGCGCAGCTCGCCGGAGTTCTTGTCCTCGACATAGGACGGGGCCTTGAGCGCGTCGGCGGAACGGCGCATGCCACGCTTGGACGGCGAGGTCTTTCTTTTAGGTACTGCCATGGAATTGCTCCACTACGATCGGTCAAAGCCCCGGTGTTCCCTCGCGAAAGGGCCGCACTGACGGGCCATATTTCAGAAAGTGGCGTGCCTATACACGGGCCGGGACGGTTTGACCAGCCCGCTGCGGATTTTTTTCCGGCATTGCGCCGAAAAGGGCGGGCGAGGGGGTGGCTGGGAGACCGGTCTAATCGACGCAGCCCACATAGTCGCCAGCGCGCGCGGCGCGGCGCTCGATCACGGAGGCCAGACGGCGCATGCCGGCCGAGGGTCTGGCCGGGTTGCGAATGGCCGGGTTCGGCAAGGTGACGGCGAGCAGTGCCGCCTGCCTGCGGTTCAGCTCCTTCGCCGGCTTGCCGAAATAATGTTGCGAGGCTGCCTCGACGCCGTAGATGTTAGGCCCCCATTCGGCGATGTTGAGATAGATTTCCATGATCCGATGCTTTGGCATCACGAGGTCGAAATAGACGGCCAGCGGCAGCTCGATCACTTTGCGCAGCAGCGAGCGGCCGTGCCACAGATAGAGGTTCTTGACCGTCTGCATGGGGATGGTCGAGGCGCCGCGGGTCGGCTCTCCGGCCATGGCGTCGTCGATGACGGCGTTGAGCTCGCCGAGGTCGATGCCGTAATGCGAACAGAACTGGCCGTCCTCCGACATCATCACCGAATGGACCATGACCGGTGCCACGTCCTCAAGCGGCACCCAGCGTCGGTCGTAGCCGCTGAAGGTGACGAGATCCTTCATCATCAGTGTCGAGATCGGATGGACGAAAGAGGGCAGATACAGGAAGGTCAGCGCAACCGGGATCATAGCGAGCACGACGCAGGCCATGATGCCGCGCCATATCCAGCGGCGCAGGGTCTTGCCCGGCTTGCGCCCCTTCCTGCCCGACATGGCCATCCCCTCGGTGTCCGGTTCTACGATCGGCTCGGTCAGCCCGTCCATTCCCCTGGAGCCCATGGATTCCGGAAGATCTCTCATCCCCCGGCATAAAGGGACGGGGCTTCTTGCGCAATGTCGGAGTGTCGGCTACCCCTCGCCGCATGACCGGGAGCGACGCTATACCTTTCGAAATCGTGCTGGAAAGCCGCGCGCGGGCGGTGGAGGCCGTGCTCGACGGCCTGCTTGACGAGCGATTGCTGGCCGGCGAGATCGCGCGTCCGCAACGGCTGCTGGCGGCGATGCGCCATGGCGTGCTCAACGGGGGCAAGCGCCTCAGGCCCTTCCTCGTGCTGGAGAGCGCTGCCATGCTGGGTGCCGCGGGCGATGCGGCCATGCGGGTGGCCGCCGCGCTGGAATGCGTTCACTGCTATTCCCTGATCCATGACGATCTGCCCGCCATGGACAACGACGACCTGCGCCGCGGCCAGCCGACGGTGCACAAAGCCTTCGACGAGGCGACGGCGATCCTGGCCGGCGACAGCCTGCTGACCTTCGCCTTCGATATCCTGGCCGACGAAGCGACCGCCCTGCCGCCGGCGCGGCGGCTCGAACTCGTCCTGGCGCTTGCCCGTGCAGCCGGCCTCGGCGGCATGGCCGGCGGCCAGGCGCTGGACCTCCAGGCCGAGCGCCAGGCACCCGACGAGGCTGGCATCATCACGCTTCAGGCAATGAAGACGGGCGCGCTGATACGCTTCGCCTGCGAAGCAGGCGCTATCGTTGCCGACGCGGCACCAGCCGACCGCGAGCGCCTCGCCGAATTCGGCTCGGCGATCGGCCTCGCCTTCCAGCTCGCCGACGATCTGCTCGATCTCACGGCCGACGCCGGCGCCATCGGCAAGGCGACCGGCAAGGACGCCGCGGCCGGCAAGGCGACGCTCGCCGGGCTCTACGGCATCGACTGGACCCGGCGACAGCTCAAGGGGCTGGTGGAGCAGGCCGAGGCGCTGCTCGATCCCTATGGCGATGCGGCTGCCCGCCTGCGTCAGGCGGCCACCTTCGTCGCGCGCCGGCGCAACTGAGCAGTGACATCCGAATCCGTTGCAGCGCTACCCTTCCCGGTAGAGGCCAGAACGTTTCTTTAATTCATATCGGTCGTAATCGGCTCCGCTCGCATGTATCGAGTTGAGCGGAGCGGAGCCTTGCCGAAGTCCTCGTCCTTCATCCGATCGATCCGGATCCGCTACATTTCCGGGCTGCTGGTCATAGCGCTCGCGGCAGGCGGCGTCATGTTCGCGCTGAACAGGATGGCCTCATACGAGCGGGAGATCGAGCAGCTCGGCGTCGGCATCGCGGCGCTTACCCGCGAGCTGCGCAATGCGAGCAGCTTCGCGGAGCAGACCTCGAATTCCTGGCGCCCCGAATCCCGCGGTGAGCTCGCCGGCGCTGCCCTCGGCCATGTCGAGCGGCTGAACGCGGCCATCGACGCCATCGGAGCAGACATCGCCGCGATCCGGCCGCGGCTGTCCGGCCCGGCGGCGGACGAGATGGATGCCGCCTCGATCAATGGCGACCTGTTCTGGTCGGCCCGCGATATGGTGCGCAATCTCGGCCTGCTGGCGGCGGCGGACAAATGGGACGAGTGGAGTGCTCGCGCCATCAAGAACCAGAACGACCTGTTCGCGCAACCCATGCTCACGCGAGCCCGTGTGGCTCTGGAGAACGAACGGCGTGCCGCCGGCGCCGAGGCCGCAAGGTTCCTGGTTACCGCCAGCGGCCTCGTGCTGCTCGTGCTTGGCGTCGTTGGGCTCTGGATCTTCCGGCCGATGGAAAAGGCGATCCGCCGGGCCATCGAGGAATCGGAAGCGCTTCTGCTCAAGGCCGAGGCCGCCGACCGCGCCAAGTCCGAATTCCTTGCGAATATGAGCCATGAGATCCGCACGCCGATGAATGGCGTGCTCGGCATGGCCGAGCTGCTCGCCAGGACCGAGCTCAACAGCCGCCAGAAGACCTTCACCGAGGTGATCGTCAAGTCGGGCAACGCGCTGCTCACCATCATCAACGATATCCTCGACTTCTCCAAGATCAATGCCGGCCAGATGACCCTCGATCCGGCGCCGTTCGGGCTCGCCGAGGCCGTGGAGGACGTCGCGACGCTGATCTGCGCCCGTGTCGCCGAGAAAGACCTCGAACTCATCGTGCGGGTCGATCCGCGCCTGCCCGAGACCCTGGTCGGCGATGTCGGACGCTTCCGGCAGATCGTCACCAACCTGCTCGGCAACGCCGTGAAGTTCACGGAGAAGGGCCACGTGCTGATCGACGTGACCGGCGAGCGACGAGAGGGCGCGGTACATCTTCACATACGCGTCGAGGATACGGGCATCGGCATCCCGCCCGACAAGCTGCAGTCGGTGTTCGAGAAATTCGCGCAGGTCGACGGCTCCTCGACCCGCCGCCACGAGGGCACCGGTCTCGGCCTGGCGATCGCCGCGCGACTGGTCGACATGATGGGCGGCCGCATCGGCGTCGAGAGCCAGGTCGGGCGCGGCTCGGCGTTCTGGTTCACCGTGCCGCTGCCCGTCCACGAAGCAGAGCCCGCATCCGCGCCGGTCCCCGTCGACGTCACCGGCGCGCGGGTGCTCGTCATCGACGACAATGCGGTCAACCGCGAGATCCTGCTGGAGCAGTTGAGGAACTGGGGCTTCGACTGCGCGGCAGCCGAAAGCGGCGCGGTCGGTCTCGCTTTCCTCGACCGGGCAGCGCAGCTCTGGGCGCGGGTCGACGCCGTGATCCTCGACTACCAGATGCCCGGCATGAACGGCGCCGATGTCGCCAGGGCGATCGCCGGGGATGCGCGCATCGCGAAGATACCCGTCATCCTGCTGACCTCCGTCGACCAGGTCGATTTCGGCCGGCTGGTGCTCGATTACGGCATCGCCGCCCATCTCACCAAGCCGGCCCGATCGGCGGTGCTGCTCGGAACGGTGATCGCCGTCATCCAGAAAGCGCGCTCGGGGGCCGGCCGCGCTGCCTTCGTCCGCCAGCCGGCGGAGCTCGCCCCGAAGCCGGCCTTCACCAAGCTCCGCACGTCGGTCGCGCCGCCTGCCGCCATCAACGACATGCGTGAGGCGGCGGCCGTGGCGGCGCAGCGGATCGACATTTTGATCGCCGAGGACAATGAGGTGAACCAGCTCGTCTTCGGCCAGATCCTCAACGGGCTCGGCCTGTCCTACCGCATCGCCGGCAATGGCCGCACGGCGGTCGAGCTGCATCGCACGCTGAAGCCGAAGCTGATCCTGATGGATGTCTCGATGCCCGAGATGAACGGCTACGAGGCTGCTCGCGCCATCCGCACGGTCGAAGCGTCGAGCGGCGCGCATACCCCGATCATCGGCGTCACCGCCCATGCGCTCAAGGGCGATCGGGAGAAGTGCATCGAGGCCGGCATGGACGACTATCTGCCGAAACCGGTCTCGCCGGACCGTCTCGGCGCCAAGATCGGCACCTGGCTCAGCGAACAGGCGCTGGCGAAGAGTGCGTGACGTCCCCGTCCCGGGCCGTTCGTTACCTGTTGCGCAGCACGACGCAGGAGCCGCCGATCCGACGGAGCTGGTTGCAGATGCCGTTGGCCTCGCCGCGATCGTCGGCGCCGATCCTGACGGCATAGATGCCGCGCCGGCCGATCGGCGTACGCACCCGGCTCACCACTGGCTCGTGGCCGGCGAGCAATGCCGGGAAACGACCCTTCAGCCGCTGCCACTGCCTGATCGCCGCGGCCTGCCGGAAGTTGCCGGCTACCTGGATGCCCCAGGGCTTGACGTTGATGGCGGCCATCGGGATCGTAGCCGACATGATGATCGGCAGCTTGCGGCAGGCGTCACGGAAAGGGAGTTTCGGGTCGAGCGGTTGCACCGTGCCGGCATGCGCCTTGTCGCTGAAGCTGTCGGCCGGCTCGCCCATGATGTCGATGACGTAGTTTTCCGTCTCCAGCGGCAGGAAGCCACCGCGCGCAAGCCAGCGCGAAACCCTGGATTCGCCGGCATTGTAGGCGGCCGCCGCCAGGCCGAGATTGCCGAAGCCGGCCTTGAGCTCGCCGAGGTAGCGCGCCGAGGCCGGGATCGCCTGGTCGATATCGTAGGGGTCGGCGAGGCCGCGCATCCTGGCTGTGCCGGGCATGAACTGCGCTATGCCTTGCGCACCCGCCGGGCTCAGCGCATTCGGGTCGAAGCGGCTCTCTTTCCAGATGAGCCGTGCGAAGAAATCGGTCGGCAGCCCGTGACGGGTTGCGTGGGCCTCGATCAGGTCGCAGATGCGGTGGATGGTGGGCGGCAAGGACCGGCCCGGCGGATCGGCGCGCGCGGAGCCCCCATGGAGCGCTGCGCCAAGAAGCAGCGCCAGCCCGACCGTGGTCCTATTCAGCCGCCTGCTTGCCGCTCCGGCCATAACGCTGCTCGATATAGTCGGCGACCATCTTCTGGAAATCGGCGGCGATCCCAGGGCCGCGCAGCGTCGCGGCTTTCCGGCCGTCGATGAAGACGGGTGCCGTCGGCGTCTCTCCGGTGCCTGGCAGCGAGATGCCGATATCGGCATGTTTCGATTCGCCGGGGCCGTTGACGATGCATCCCATCACCGCAACCTTCAGTTCCTCGACGCCGGGATAACGCTCCCGCCACACCAGCATGTTCCTGCGGATGTCGGCCTGGATCTCCTGCGCAAGCTCCTGGAACACGGTCGAGGTGGTTCTCCCGCAGCCGGGGCAGGCGGCGACGATCGGGATGAACTGGCGGAAGCCCATGGTCTGCAGCAGTTCCTGCGCCACCTGGACCTCGCGCGTGCGATCGCCGCCGGGTTCGGGCGTCAGCGAAATGCGGATCGTGTCGCCGATCCCCTGCTGCAAAAGGATGCCCATGGCGGCGGAGGACGCGACGATGCCCTTGGTGCCCATGCCGGCCTCGGTGAGGCCGAGATGCAGCGCATGGTCGGAACGCTGCGCGAGTTCGGCATAGACCGCGATCAGGTCCTGCACCTGGCTGACCTTGGCGGACAGTATGATCCGGTCGCGCGGCAGGCCGATTTCCTCGGCCGCCTCGGCCGACAGCAGCGCCGACTGCACGATCGCCTCGCGCGTCACCTGCTGGGCGGTCAGCGGCGAGCCGTTTTTCTGGTTGTCGTCCATCAACCGGGTGAGCAGGTCCTGGTCGAGCGAGCCCCAGTTGACCCCGATGCGCACCGGCTTGCCGTAGCGGATCGCCATCTCCACGATCGCGGCGAACTGCTTGTCCTTCTTTTCCTTGAAGCCGACATTGCCGGGATTGATGCGGTATTTGGCGAGCGCCTCGGCGCAGGCCGGATGATCTGCAAGCAAACGGTGGCCAATATAATGGAAGTCGCCGACCAGCGGCACGTCGATGCCGAGCCGCATAAGCCGTTCATGGATGCGCGGCACGGCCGCCGCGCTCTCGTCGCGGTCGACGGTGATGCGTACGATCTCGGAGCCCGCCTTGTGGAGCGCGGCGACCTGCGCCACCGTCTGGTCGATATCGGCCGTGTCGGTATTGGTCATCGACTGCACCACGACCGGCGCGCCGCCGCCGACCATGACACCGCCGACATCGACCCCGACCGAGGCGCGGCGGGGGAAGGGGGAGGAAAAATACCCGGTCATGTCGGGTGGCCTCTCGCGTTTGGGGCAATCCTGGAAGCGCCGGAACCTGTTCGGTTCGGAACCCGCGGCCGGGAATTGCGCAGAAAGATGCGGTCCGGCCCTGAGGTGGAGGAGCGCGCGCCGTCTGTCAATATGCAGCGAGGGCGCAGCCGCCAATCAAAAGCCCCGGCAGGCTCGCACCTGCCGGGGCCTCTTTCGGGGCTCGCCGGAGCTAGTCCTTGGCGTGGAGGTCGGTGCCGAGCGTGTCCTTGACGAAGATCATGCCGATGATCAGCGACATGGCCGCGATGGCGATCGGGTACCAGAGGCCGTAGTAGATGTCGCCGGCCGCCGCGCTCATGGCGAACACTGTCGCCGGAAGCAGACCGCCGAACCAGCCGTTGCCGATGTGGTAGGGCAGCGACATGCCGGTGTAGCGGATGCGGGTCGGGAACATCTCGACCAGGATCGCCGCGATCGGGCCGTAGACCATCGTCACATAGACGATGAGCACGAACAGGATGGCGATGATCATCGGCCAGTTCACGCCGGCCGGATCGGCGACCATCTTGAAGGCGCCGGCGCCGGGGATGCTGAAGACAGAAACTTCGGTCGCGCCGGCCGCTTCCTCGGCCGTGACCAGCTTGTCCTTGATCGCCTGCTCGACCGGAACCGTTGCCTTTTCTCCGCCGCGGATCGCGGCCGCGTCGAGCTTCAGTTCGGGATTGGCGGCGATGAAAGCGTCGAGCTTCTGGTCGGCGACCTTCGCTGCGTCGCGCACCAGCGGATAGCCGGCGCCTTGCAGGGCGACGTTCACAGCCTTTGCGAAGGCTGCGTCCTTGACCTTGGCCTGGTCGCCGGCGGCAACGGCGTCGAAGGACTCGATCGTCGTCTCGCCGATAGTGACGGTGGCCGCCTTGCCGGCCTCCCCAATCACCACATCATAGGGCACCGAGTTCCGGGTCAGGAAGGAGGTGGCTATGTCGCAGGAAGTGGTGAACTTCGCCGTGCCGGTCGGGTTGAACTGGAACCTGCAGTCGCCGGGAGCAGCCGTGATCTTCGCGCGGACATTCTGCTGCGCCGTGGCGAGCGCCGGATTGGCGGCCCAGGTCAGCGCCTTGAACAACGGGAAGTAGGTCACGATGGCGAGCGCCAGGCCGGCCATGATGATCGGCTTGCGGCCGACCTTGTCGGACAGCCAGCCGAACACGACGAAGAAGACCGTGCCAAGCGCGAGCGCGATGGCGATCATCACGTTGACCGACTGGGCGTCGACCTTGAGCACGTTCTGCAGGAAGAACAGCGCATAGAACTGCCCCGAATACCACACCACGGCCTGGCCGGCGGTGAGGCCGAACAGCGCCAGCAGCGCGATCCTGGCGTTCTTCCACTGGCCGAAGGCTTCCGAGAGCGGGGCCTTGGAGCCCTTGCCCTCTTCCTTCATGCGCTGGAAGGTCGGCGACTCGTTGAGCGACAGCCGGATCCAGACGGAGACGCCGAGGAGCGCGACCGAGACGAGGAACGGAATGCGCCAGCCCCAGGCCGCGAAGTCTTCCTTGCTCATCACGCCCTGGATGGCGAGGATGACGATCAGCGACAGGAACAGGCCTAGCGTCGCGGTCGTCTGGATCCAGGACGTGTAGTACCCGCGGCGGTCGTCGGGAGCATGCTCCGCGACATAAGTCGCGGCGCCGCCATATTCGCCGCCCAGCGCCAGGCCCTGCAGCATGCGCAGCGCGATCAGGATGACCGGCGCGGCGATGCCCCAGCTCGCTGAGCCAGGCAGAAGGCCGACCAGGAAGGTCGACAGGCCCATGATGAGGATGGTGACGAGGAACGTGTATTTGCGGCCGACCAGGTCGCCGATGCGGCCGAAGACGAGCGCGCCGAACGGGCGGACCAGAAAGCCCGCGGCGAAGGCCAGCAGCGCGAAGATGTTGCGCGTCGCCTCGGGATACTGGCTGAAGAAGGTCGCGCCAATGAAGGCGGCGAGCGAGCCGTAGAGATAGAAGTCGTACCATTCGAAGACGGTGCCGAGCGAGGAAGCGAAGATGACCTTCTTTTCCTCCCGCGACATGCTTCGGCTCGAGCTGCCGACGATTGTCGTAACTGCCATGGGTCGTAGTCCTCCCGTGAGACCTCGGATGATCCGCTGTTCCGCGCATCGCTCATCTCACTCGGGATGCGCGCCAGTGCGCGGAGACTGTCACAGTCATCCTTGGAAAGGCAGCGATGCTTTGGGATTATGACTTTTGTCCTACACCGAAAGACCATAGCTGTCGCTCAGGAAGCTGGCGATGATCGTGCCCGCGGCCGAAGGAGGCGCGGCCGCATCGCCCAATCTTGGCCGGGCGCCGGCTGTTCGTGGACTATTGGCCGCCGGTCACGGCATTGGGAGGAGGCATCCGCGCAGCCCCGGCGGATGCAACGGCATCACGCAAGCTGCTTGCAAACGCGCTCGCCGTCGCAACGCCGGCGCCGGTTTCCATTCCGCGGGCGATGGCCCGAACCATTTCGGTGCCCACAATGGCGCCGTCGGCGATCTCGCTTAGCATCCTGACATCGGCGGGCGTCTTGATGCCGAAGCCGACGCAGATAGGCAGCGAGGTGCAGGCGCGAATGCGCTCGACCAGGTGTCGCACCGTCTTCGAATCCGGGCTCGCCGCGCCCGTGGCGCCGTATGTCGAGACGCAATAGATGAAGCCCGTGGCCCGAGCGACCAGTTGCTTCAACCGCTCATCGCTCGCATTGGCTGCAATCAGCCTAATGAAGTTCAAGCCGGCCCTGAGGGCGGGCAGGCAGAGCTCCTCGTCCATCTCGGGCGGCAGGTCGACGACGATCAGCCCGTCGATGCCGGCTTCGAGCGCGTCGGCCACGAAGCGCTCGACCCCGTAGCTGTAGATCGGGTTGTAGTAGCCCATCATGATGACGGGCGTGTCGGCGTCGTGCCTGCGGAACTCGCGGGCGAGCTGCAGCGTCCTGGCCAGGGTCTGGCCGCCCCTCAGCGCCCGCAGCCCCGCCGCCTGGATCGCCGGGCCGTCGGCCATCGGGTCGGAGAACGGCATGCCGAGCTCGATCACGTCGCTGCCGGCCCCGGGCAGCGCCTTCATGATCGACAGCGAGGTGTCGTAGTCGGGGTCGCCGCCCATGAAATAGGTGACCAGCGCCGGGCGGCCCTCGGCCTTGAGCTTTGCGAAGCGGCGGTCGATGCGGGTCGTCATGATCAGATCTCCATGCCCATCATCTGGGCCACCGTATGCACGTCCTTGTCGCCGCGGCCCGACAGGTTGACGACGACGATCCGGTCCTTGTCCATGGCGGGCGCGAGCTTGACCGCATGGGCGATGGCATGGGCCGATTCCAGCGCCGGGATGATGCCTTCGACCTTGGTGGTCAGCTGGAAGGCGTCGAGCGCCTCGTCGTCGAGGATGGGCACATAGTCGACGCGGCCGCTGTCGCGCAGCCAGGCGTGCTCGGGCCCGACGCCGGGATAGTCGAGCCCGGCCGAGATCGAATGGCCGTCGAGGATCTGGCCGTCGTCGTTCTGCAGGAGATAGGTGCGGTTGCCGTGCAGCACGCCCGGCCGCCCGGCATTCATCGAGGCGCAGTGCTCGATGCCGTCGAGGCCGCGTCCGCCGGCCTCGACGCCGACGATCCTGACGCCGCGGTCGTCGAGGAAGGGATGGAAGATGCCGATGGCGTTGGAGCCGCCGCCGACGGCGGCGATGACGACGTCGGGCAGGCGGCCCTCCTGCTCGAGGATCTGGGCCCGCGCCTCGGTGCCGATCACCGACTGGAAGTCGCGCACCAGCTCCGGATAGGGATGCGGGCCGGCGGCGGTGCCGATCAGATAATAGGTGTCCTCGACATTGGTCACCCAGTCGCGCAGCGCCTCGTTCATGGCGTCCTTCAGCGTGCCGTGGCCGGCCGACACCGGCCGCACCTCGGCGCCCAAAAGCTTCATGCGGAAGACGTTGGGTTTTTGCCGCTCGACGTCGGTGGCGCCCATATAGACCACGCAAGGATAGCCGAAGCGGGCGGCGACCGTGGCCGAGGCGACGCCGTGCTGGCCCGCACCCGTCTCGGCGATGATGCGCTTCTTGCCCATGCGCTTGGCCAGGAGGATCTGGCCGAGGCAGTTGTTGATCTTGTGCGAGCCGGTGTGGTTCAGGTCCTCGCGCTTGAAATAGACCTTGGCGCCACCCCCGCGGCCCTTGGCCGCGGAAACCTCACGAAGATGGCGCGTCAGCCCCTCGGCGAAATAGAGTTTCGAGGGCCGGCCGGCATAAAAGGTCGACAGCGCCTGCAGCTCGGCGCGGAAAGCCGCATCGTCCTTGGCCTCGTTCCAGTGCCGTTCGAGGTCGAGGATCAGCGGCATCAGCGTCTCGGCCACGAAGCGGCCGCCGAAGATGCCGAACATACCCTGCTCGTCGGGGCCGGTGCGGAAGGAATTCGGATCTAAGGGCTTGTTCATACGTCTCGTCCTTGCTCGACGGCGATAATCACCTCGCCGGCGGGGAACAGGTCAAATGGAACCGTCATGGCGAGCGGTTCGATATTATGCTTTATTTTCAATAGCGTACTCGATCGTTCGATGAGCTGCCGATCGCCTGCTTGTCCACCCCGGCCGGATAGACAACCCGCCCCGACGTCCCTATCCTTTCGTCAAGATGGTGCCCGACCTGATCGACGCTTCAAATCGGCTGGCCAGCGTGCCGGGTCTCTGCTCCGGCAACGCAGACGAAGCTGTCGCGGCCCTGTCGACCCGCTATCGCCCACATCGGCTGTTGCTGTCGAACCAGACGGCGGGGCTCGATTTCCGCCATCACGCGATCACTTCGGGGGCCGCTTCCCTCAATCTCCTCCATTATGGTCCCGAACTCATCGTCGACGCCGGCACGTTCGACAGTTTCTACATGCTGGAGTTTCCGCTCGGCGGCGGCGTCGACGTTCGTTATGGCGACCAGCGCGTATCGTCGCGCGTCGGCAGCGGCCTTGTCCTGTCTCCAGGCGCCTATGTGCGCTCCACATGGCGTGCCGACACCACGCAGGTGATGTTGAGGCTGGACCGTGGTTTCGTTGAACAGGCCTGGCAACGCTATACGGGCGAGACCACGCGGCGGACACCGGTCTTTCAGGCCGAACTCGACCTCCAGACACCGGCCGGGCGACGCATCGCGCGCCTGATCGGATTGATGGCCGCGGAACAGATAGAGGCAGGCTCGGCGGTGCTGTCGCCAATGCCCCTCGTCCATGCGGTGCTCGATACCCTGTTCGATCAAGTTCCCGTCACCCCGGTCGCTACCGTTGAGGCGGCGATGGCCGGACCCCTGCCGGCTCATGTCAGAGGTTTCCGCAGATTGCTCGACGACCCCCGGCAATTGCCGGCGACGGTCACGGAACTGGCGCGACGGCTGGATGTCTCGCCGCGGACGCTGACGACAGGCATGCGGCGCTTCACCGGTCTCTCGCCCCACGAGTACTTGACGATGCGGCGAATGGAACACGCCCGGAAGCTGCTGGACCGCGGCGGGATGTCGATTGCCCGTGTCGCCGAAAGCGTCGGTTATGCCCATGCCGGGCGATTTGCGGCCTCCTTCCGCGCCTATTGCGGCGTCAACCCATCCCGCTTGGCCGGTCAGGGAGACTTCTGACCGGGACATTTGCGGAACCGGCGGTCCGTTTCGGGAAGGGGAACCGGGCTGAGCCGCGCGGTGAGGTTGACAAGACCGGGCCCCGGGCCTGCACCTGACCACGGGGATGGAGGTGTAGATTGCGCGGCAGCGGCCTGTTCGTGATTGACGCCGGGACAAGGGTTTGCCGGCCTTGAACGTCGAGAGGAAGCAATTCGCCTACGACCGCATCGCGCGGGCCATAGCGGCGGAGTTGACGAACAGCCTGTGGCGCAGCGGCGACCCGCTTCCATCGGAAATCGAACTTGCTTCCCATTTCGACGTTACCCGCAGGACCGTGCGGAAGGCCTTGGCTTTGATCGAGAAACAGGGGCTGATCGTCAAGGGTCGTGGCCGCCGGACCCTCTATCGCGGAAGGGTCATAGACTGGCCTCACGACATGGTGGTCGATCTCCCGACCGCTGCGCGCCGGGCGGGTTTCAGGCTGTCCACCCGGGTGCTTCGCATCGGCGAGATCGGCGCCGGAATCGGCGAGGCACACGCCCTTGGCGTTCCGCTGGGCGAACCGCTCGGCGAAATCTGCCGCCTGAGGCTGTTCGACGGCAAAGCGGTCGTGCAGCAGCGATCGATGCTCCCGCTCGACATCGCGCTGCAGATCCCCAGCGTCGAACTGGAACGTCGCTCCCTCTATGAACTGATCCGACGCAGAAGCGGCGCTGGCGACCTCTTCATTGCCGACGAGCATTTCGCGCCGTCACATGCCACGGAGCAGGAAGCGCGTCTTTCCGGGATCGAGGAAGGCAGGCCCGTCGTGCGCGTGACGCGCGTCGTCGGCGAGACGGGACGGGCCGTGGAATACTCCAACGCGATCCTGCTGGCCCCCTATTTCCGCTTCTGATCCCGGGTTGCGGTCGGTGCGTGGTCGCTGGACCGGGGGCAGCCAGGCGTCGCGGCGGTCGCTGTGCCACGCAGTCTAGGTCGACTGACGGTCGATGCGCCCCGGGGGGCGGCCGTCATCGGCCCGAAAGCCGCGCGGGATTTTCGGGCCGATGCGGTGGCGTCCCTCGGATCAGGCGGCCTTGTCGGTTGCGTCGCTGAGATAGCCGCGCTCCTTGAGCCAGCGCGCGATGACGAGCTCGACGAGCGAGGAAACCGAACGGTGGTCGTCCTTGGCGGCCTTGACGAGGGCTTCCTTGATTTCTCGCTCGATGCGGAAGCCGAGGGGGTGTGTTTTCGACATGTGTGGTCCCTTCAAACAACCGAGCCTGCAAGGCGCCGACTTGGTCCCGTGCGGCGGGACAGGCTTCGGTGGGGCAGAAGGATGCGACGACCCGCATCCTGTGGACGGCCGGTCCCGCCTGGGAAGGAATTTCGTGATGGTGGCAGGCCGGCCGGAGATCGGTGGGTGGACGGACAGATCAGGCGAGGGCCGGCGGTGCTCGGGAACTGAAGCCCGTGGCGGTGTTCTGACTGGTCTGGTCGGCGGCGCGGAAGGACAGGGTGACCAGCACTCTGCTCGCGACCGCGGGCGGGGCAGGCAAGACGACCGGTGCGGCGTCGTCGCAATCGCCGCGTGGATCGTTCTTCCAGGCACGCTCGGTCTCGGCCGGCGCGACGAGAGCGGACGCGTCGGCGATATGACGCAATGGACCTTCGGAAGGGCCGATTTCGCGCAATGTCCGCACGCCGCCGGATTCTTCTGCGGGGCTCGCCACGATCGGCGTCGCAGCGGCCGCGAATGCGGCGAACAGCCAGGACAGAAGGCTTTGGAACAGCCTCCTCTCGCTGAACTTGCTCTCTGGCTTGCCGGTTGCTTCCATCTGACAGGCGCCGCCGAATCCCGAACATCCGCAGGGAATTGCAGACAAATGTCATATTATCGCTCGGGCTGCCAGTTCAATAGCGCCGGGAGTGAATGCCGGCGGCTTGCGCCGGCTTTCAGCGCGCTGCGAATGCCTTCGTCGGAGCCTTCGCGTCGACGCATTCGACGTCGAGGATGTCGCCGGCCATCCTGGCCTCGGCCAGAGCTGCTATCGCGCGCAGGTCGCGCTCCCTGCCTGCCACCTTCTCGATCGCCGCTGCGACGAGCTCGGGTGCGTGCCAGTCGGGCTTGTGGCCGAGGTTGCGCACCCAGACGAGCTCCGCGCCGGGAATGTCGCGCGCCAGGCCGACCGAATGGATTTCCTCATAGACGACCGTGTCGCGGTCGCCCGAGATGACGACGGTGGGCACGGCGATCTCGCGATAACGCGGTGCCGCCGTCGAGACGTGGCGATAAAGGCCTTCCACGTCGACGGCGTTGAAGCGGAAAGCGGATGGGCGCAGGACGAGAGGGATGGCGGCCGCCTGCAGATAGGCGTCGGGTACCTTGTTCGGGGCAAAGACGCATTCCGTGGCGGCGGCAACGCGGCGCGATCCGGCCGGATTGGCGATCGTCTCGACGAACAGGCGGCCGAGCCACGGCCGCGCCGCGATGCTGTAATACCAGGAGGTCCCGCCGCCGGGCCAGGGATGGGTGGCGGCGGAAACGAACACCAACCCGCTCGTCCTTTCGGGCCGGGTGAGGGCGAAGCCCGCGGCGACGGCGCCGCCGAAGGAGTGGCCGACGATGACTGCCCTGTCGATGCCGAGATGGTCCATCAGGGCCGCGATCGTCGCGGCCTGCCCGTCGGGCGTCTCGTTGCCGGCGCCGCGCTCGGACCAGCCATGACCCGGCCGGTCGACGAACAGTAGCTCGGCGCGGCCCTCCAGCAGCGGGCGCAAGGGCACCATCTGGTCGTTGAGATTGGCGCTGGCGCCGTGGATGAAGACGATTGGCGGCAGGTCCGCATCTGGGGACGCCGGCACGTGAACATAGTGGATGCGTGCCCCTCCGATCTCGGTGAAGCTCCCCACCGGGGGATGGCGGCGCTCGATCAGCCAGCTGCCGATGCGGGTGATACCGGCGAGCACGAGCAGAAGCGCGAGCGTGAAGGCCGCGAAGGCATAGAGAAGGTTCATGCGGGGCGAGACGAAGCAAGGAGAAAAGTGCGAAAGGAGCCTTGGCGCAGGGAACTGGCGCGACGGCGTCCTTCCATCAAATGCCTTCGCCCGCCAGTTCCTCCGACAGCGTCGCCACTTCGTTCTGGGCGCTGCGCATCATCGGGTAGATTTCCAGTACGCGCTGATAGGCATTGAGCGCGAGCTGCTTGCGGCCGGTGTTCTTCAGGACCTGCGCCATCCCCGAGAGCGCACCGAAGTGGCGCGGCTCGAGCTCCAGCGTGTGTTCGATGTCGGCCATCGACTTGGCGTAGTTGTTCATCATGAAGTGAACGGTGGCGCGGCGATTCCAGCCTTCCGGATAGTCCGGGTCGAGCGTCACCACCTGGTCGAGGAAATCGAGCGCGACGTCGAACTTCTTGGCTTCGATCGCGTCATTCGACCATGACATCATCAGGTCGATGGAAGCGCTGCCCGACTTGAACCATTCCTGCCAGATCCTGCCCGCGATTCGCTCGGCGGCCTTTTCATTGCGTTCGCGCTTGAGCTGCGCGAACAGCCCGTCGAGGCGGTTCTCATCGGTCTGGACGATTGATTGGCCGGATGCATCGCTGCCGGAATCAGCAGCCATTGCCGGCCCGGCACCGGCAAGAATCAGAAACAGAAAGCAGGCGAATGCGCTCCGCATGCCCGGAGTCTAACTTCGCTCGGCGGAAGGTCAAACTGAAATCCGCGTGATGCGGGATTGCCCGCGCCGATCCGGAAGCAAAACGCCTCCGGCGGGAGATCAGCCCTGGCGCGCCTTGTAGCGGGGAGCCGACTTGTTGATGATATAGACGCGGCCCTTGCGGCGAACCATGCGGTTGTCGCGGTGACGGCTCTTCAGTGCCTTGAGCGAATTCTTGATCTTCATTGGTCTAGCCCGTGGGTCGGGGCCCGTCGAGGGCCGAACATTAAGGGCGCGCCCGAGGACGCGCCCGAATTTGCGACTGGCTCATAGACGAGGAGTCTTGTCCATGTCAACCGTGCCCGATGTCATGGACAAAGATCCATCGGCGAATGAGCCTTCCTGCCGGAGATAACAGGAAAGCCGTCAGGCTGAGCGGCGGTCGGGGGGTGATCATGCGCGGGGAGGTGCTGCATTTCGACGAAGAACTGGGAATCGGCTTCATAGCCGGCGCCGACGGCAAGCGTTACTCCTTCGACCGTGGCGAGTTGCGCCAACATGCGCCGATCGGCAGGGGCACGCCGCTCGAATTCCTGCCGGACGGCGACGCCGCCCGCGAGATTTTCATCACGCGGGACGAAATGCAGGGGACAGGCGCTGGCGCCGTGGGCCGATTCGGCCGGTCTGCAGCGGCAAGCGATGCGGAGGACACGGGGCTTTGGGGCTATTTCTGGAGAGGGATCACCAGAAACTACGTGAATTTCAGGGGACGCGCGCGCCGCAAGGAATTCTGGGGCTACGTCCTGTTCTACTGGCTCGGCCTGTTCGCGGTGTCAGCCGCCGCTGCGGCGGCGGATTTCGGGCTCGGCAATTTCCAATCCGGCAGCGAATGGCCGGTCGTCAGCGTCGTTCTGGTTGTGGTGGTCCAGCTTGCCACCTTCCTGCCCACGCTCGCATTGCTGGTCCGCAGGCTGCACGACATCGGCCTGTCCGGATGGTTCTCGCTCCTCCCGATCGTGCTGTCGGTCGTGTTCAGCATCGTCGGCGCGATCGTAACATTCGTGTTCGGCCTGGTTCCCTCGCAGAAGCACGAGAACCAATGGGGACCCGTGCCGACGGGCGTCCGGTTCGACACAGTTCCGGTCGAAACGCCGGATGCCTGAAAGCTCGGAACTGGGGACGGCCTCCTTTCTATGTGATTTGACCATGCAGCCGCGGGCCATAAGTTCCTTGCATCTCGCAGGGAGACGACCATGACGACAATGCTGGCAAATGTCCGCCTGATCTGCCTCGCTCTCGCCCTGTCCGGAGCGGGCGCCGTCCCCGCGCTCGCCCATCACGGCTGGTCCTGGACGGTGGAAGAACTGTCCGAATTGAAGGGCGTCATCCGCAAGGTCTATGTCGGGAACCCGCATGCAACGCTCGATGTGGATGTCGACGGAGAGATCTGGAAGGTCGAGCTCGCCCCGCCCCGGGCCACCGAGCGGGCAGGCTTCACGGAAGCCTCGGCCAAGCCGGGCGATGAGGTTACGGCGATCGGCAACCGTTCGCTCGACAAGGCGGAACGGCGGATGAAGGCGGTCCGCATCATTGTCGGCGGCAAGACCTACGACGTCTATCCCAACCGGGCGCCGTCAGACTGATCCGGTCGGGAATGGCCGATATTCTCGCGGCGATCGAGGGGCTGCCGCCGGTTTTGGCGCTGAAGAGCTCCTTTGTCGCCTACCCGCTCGTCAACGCACTGCACATCCTGTTGATCGGCGCCCTGGTGACCAGCGTCCTGTTGATGGATCTCAGGGTGCTTGGCGCCTTTGGTTCTGTCCCCGCCGCGCCGTTCGTCGCCCTGCTGCGGCGTGTGGCATTTGTCGCCTTCGCCGGCGCGGTGCTGACCGGAGCGACCTTGTTCGCCGTCAGGGCAAGGGACTACGCGGCCTCGCCGGTGTTCCTGTTGAAGATGGTCCTGGTGGCGATCGCGATCCTCAACTTCCTGCTTTTCCGCCGGCTCGAGGCACGGGTCGCCAAGTCCGGCAATCTTCCCGCCTCCTTGCGGCTGCAGGTGATCTTCTCGGCGGCGCTCTGGCTCTGCGTGCTGGTCGCGGGCCGTTTCATAGGCTTCTATTAGAAAAGGGCCGGAAAACGGCTTTCCGGCCCTCTTTCTGTAAGAGCGTTATCCCCCGCGCTCAGGCGGCGCGGAAATGCGCGACGATGGCGTCACCCATCGCGGCTGTGCCGATCTCGGTCTTGCCTTCCGACAGGATGTCCCTGGTGCGCAGGCCCTCGTCCAGGACGGCCGAGATCGCCGCCTCCAGCCGGTCGGCTTCGGCGACCATGCCGAAGGAGTAGCGCAGGCACATGGCGAAAGACGCGATCATGGCGATCGGATTGGCGACGCCCTTGCCGGCGATGTCGGGGGCGGAACCGTGCACCGGCTCATACAGCGCCTTGCGGCTTCCGGTCCTGGCGTCGGGCGCGCCGAGCGAGGCCGAGGGCAGCATGCCCAGCGAACCCGTCAGCATGGCAGCGACGTCGGACAGCATGTCGCCGAACAGGTTGTCGGTCACGATCACGTCGAACTGCTTGGGCCAGCGAACGAGCTGCATGCCGCCGGCATCGGCCAGCATGTGGGTGAGCTCGACGTCGGAATATTTCGCCTTGTGGGTCTGGGCCACGACCTCTTTCCAGAGCACGCCCGACTTCATCACATTGTGCTTCTCCATCGAGCACACCTTGTTCTTGCGCGTGCGCGCCAGCTCGAAGGCGACGCCCGAGATGCGCTCGATCTCGAAGGTGTCGTAGACCTGCGTGTCGATGCCGCGCTTCTGGCCGTTGCCGAGATCGATGATCTCCTTGGGCTCGCCGAAATAGACGCCGCCGGTCAATTCGCGCACGATCAGTATGTCGAGACCCTCGACCACCTCCTGCTTCAGCGACGAGGACGCGGCAAGCGCGGGATAACAGATCGCCGGCCTCAGATTGGCGAAGAGCTGCATGTCCTTGCGCAGCCGCAGCAGGCCGGCCTCAGGACGGACCTCATAGGCGACGCCGTCCCATTTCGGCCCGCCGACCGCGCCGAACAGCACGGCATCGGCGGCGAGCGCCTTGGCCATGTCGTCCTCCGAGATGGCCTTGCCGTGGGCGTCGTATGCCGACCCGCCGACCAGGCCTTCCTCGGTCTCGAAGCCGGCGCCGAGATCGGCATTCATCACCGCGATCAGCTTCTTGACCTCGGCCATCGCCTCGGGACCGATGCCGTCGCCGGGCAGGAGGAGAAGTTTGCGCGATGCCATGGAGAACCCTCTTCGAAATTCTGCGGAAAACCGCGCTCTTGCTAACCGCGCGGGCCCCGATGCGCAAGGAGGAAACGGTCCATCTTCTTTCGGCGATGCCGGTTCCCTCCGTTGCGGAACCATTCTACCTTCCCCCGCATGAATAGGACGGCAATCATTCGATTGCTGGCCGCGTGCGGCTTCGTGCTTTTGAGCGGGCGGGCCGTATTCGCGCTGGACCTGGACCTGCCGGCCTTGTGCCGGATCGGGCAGGATTGCTTCGTCCAGCAATATCCAGACATGGGGAAGGGTTCGGCCGCCGTCGACCCGTTCTGCGGGACCGCCACCTATGACGGCCATGACGGCACCGACCTGCGCATCCTGTCGATGGCCGACGTCGAACGCGGCGTTCCTGTGGTGGCCATGGCCGATGGCAAGGTACTGCGGCTGCGCGACGGCGAGCCCGACCGGCTGGTGACCAGCCAGGCCGACCGCACTTCCGTATCCGGCAAGGAGTGCGGCAACGGGATGATCGTCGATCATGGCGAAGGCATCGAGGTCCAGTACTGTCACATGCGCCAGGGCAGCCTCTTGGTGCAGCCGGGCGAGACCGTGAAGCGGGGCCAGAGGCTGGGTGCGGTGGGCGCGTCGGGCCTCGCCCAGTTCCCGCATGTCCATGTCACGGTGCGCAGGAACGGCGAGGACGTCGACCCGGTGACGGGCAAGCCGCTCGCCGCCGGCTGTCTCGTCGAGGGCGAGGCCAGGCATCCGCTGTTCTCGGCCGAAATCGTCGACGCACTCGGCGAAGCGGGTCCTCAGATCATCGCCCTCGGCCTGGCCGGTGGGCCGATCGATCATGCGGCCCTGTCGGTTTCCGGGCCGCCGTCCGCGGCCAAGGCGTCGTCGCCGGCGATTGTCGGTTGGGCCTGGTTCATCAATCTCCGCCGGAGCGACAGGGTCGTCGTCAGGCTCGTCGGCCCGGACGGACAGGAGATCGCGCTCAACCGCAGCGACCCGATGGACCGCAACAAGGCGGACTATTCGGCCTTCGGCGGCAAGAAGGGTGCGCCGGCGTCCGGCGTCTATCGCGTCACGGCAGGCGTAGAGCGCGACGGCAAGGCTCTGTTCAATAAGAGCGGGGAGTTCAGAGTGGAGTAGCAGAAGCGGACGCCGGGCGAGGGGAGTTTGGCGTCCGATCCGCGATGGCTAGCGCGGCCGGCGAGAGCCGCCTACGCCGTCCGCCGCAGCGCCGTCACCTCGATCTCGATCTTCATTTCCGGCTTGTTGAGCGTGCATACGATCATGGTCGCCGCCGGCCGGATGTCGCCGAAGATCTCGCCGAGGATCGGGAAGACCCGGTCCACATAGGCCTGGTCGGTGATGTAGTAGCGGGCACGCACGACGTCGGCCATATCGAAACCGCCGTCCTTCAACGCCTTGGCGATGGTCGCAAGACAGTTGCGGGTCTGGTCCTCGACGCTGTCCGGCATTGTCATGGCTGCATAGTCGTAGCCGGTCGTGCCGGCGACGAAGCACCAGTCGCCCTGCACGACGGCGCGCGAATAGCCGGCCGTCTTCTCGAAGGGCGACCCGGTGGAGATGAGCTTGCGCATAGGTCCTCCTATTGCGGCGGATTGAACGCGGTGTGCATCGCCTGCTTCAGATCGGCCGGCCATCCGTCGAGGGCCGGCCACGTCCGTGGCTCCGGCTGGTCGCTTTCCTGCGCGAAGTAGAGTTTCTGGCCCCTGGCGTCGATGGCCATGAAGGCGTCGGCGCTGCCACAGGCGTGCGGCACGCAGCCGCTGGCATGGATGACGCCCGAGGGCAGCATCTGTGGCCCGCCGCCCACAAGCAGGCCCGTCATGACCTCCGTCAATGACGAGCCGAGCAGCTTCTGTGCGTCCCGGTAGATCGCTTCGTTGCGCAAGGCGTCGATGATGTTGTCCAGGCCGGACGGATCGAGATCGGACCATTGGGTGCCCGGCTGCGGCGTGAAGGTCAGCGTACCGGCGACCCTGACGCCTTCATCGGGCGACCAGACTTCCGCCAGCGCGGATTCGCCTGGGACGAGATAGGGCACGAAATAGATGCTGTCGCCGGTGACGGCGGCCGGCGGCGAACCGCAGTCCTCGCCGACGATGTCGCTCCTGATGTCGCCGCTTTCCGGCTTCCAGGCGATCACGGTCGCCGTGCCGCAGGCATTGCCGCCGTCTCCGACGGAAAACAGCGCCACCTGCCGTCCGCCTATGGTGACGGTCCGATCGTGATAGACGACATAGTTGCGGGCGATCTCCTTGCCGTCAAAGGCAAGGATCTTGTCCTGGTCCGCGGTCTCCGTGATCGTGAACCTGCCGCCCTCGAAGGGGATCTCTTCCGGCGCCGCCTGCTGGGCGTGAGCCGTCGCCGACACCAACAGGCCGGCCGCAAGCGCAAGGCGGTTCAGAGCCCGCATCGTCGTCTCCGGATCGAGGGCGGGTCCATGCCCGCCGGAAAGGTCGGTCCAAATGCCGCGAGGAATGCGGCGCAAAGCGTCGCGGCGGTCAGGCCCAGGGGCGGCTCGTAGCAGCCTTCTGCTCATAGGCAGCGATCGACGAGGCCTTCTCCATGGTGAGGCCGATGTCGTCGAGCCCGTTGAGCAGGCAATGCCGCTTGAAGTCGTCGAGGTCAAACTTGATGACGCCGCCGTCGGGGCCGCGGATCTCCTTGGTCTCGAGGTCGACCGAGAGCGTCGCGTTGGAGCCGCGGGACGCGTCGTCCAGCAGCTTGTCGAGATCCTCGGGGCTGACCGTGATTGGCAGGATGCCGTTCTTGAAGCAGTTGTTGTAGAAAATGTCGGCGAAGCTGGTCGAAATCACACAGCGGATGCCGAAATCGAGCAGCGCCCAAGGCGCATGCTCGCGGCTGGAGCCGCAGCCGAAATTGTCGCCGGCGACGAGAATCTGGGCATTGCGGTAGGCAGGCTTGTTGAGCACGAAATCCGGGTTCTCGGTTCCATCCTCGCGGAAACGCATCTCCGCGAACAGGCCGGCGCCGAGACCGGTGCGCTTGATCGTCTTCAGATAATCCTTCGGGATGATCATATCGGTGTCGACATTGACGATCGGCAAGGGGGCGGCGACGCCGGTGAGCTTGGTGAATTTGTCCATTGCGTAGACCCGTCGGTTGCGTTCCGGGAAATTGTCCTGGCCCGCTTTACACAAGGCCGGAGCGGAATCAAAGAGCCAGCGCAAGCGTCTCGCTCGCACATAGCCTTGAATGTTGCCTCCGCTTCCTTATCTCCCGAGCGCAGATGCTCAAAGAGGAACGACGATGAAGTGTCCTATCGACAATGCCGATCTGGTCATGGCCGAGCGCCAGGGCATCGAGATCGACTATTGCCCGAAATGCCGCGGCGTCTGGCTCGACCGTGGCGAGCTCGACAAGATCATCGAGCGCTCGGCGCCCGAGGAGCGGCCGCGTGCCGCCATGCGCGACGAAGGCCGGCAGCCGCCGCGTGACGAGGGCCGGTACGAGCGCCAGGAGCATCGCTCCTACGACAGCGACGACCGGCATCGGGGCGACCACCGTCCCTACAAGAAACGCAAGTCGCTGCTCGGCGAGCTCTTCGACTTCGACTGATAGACAGAGGCGGTGTGAGGGGCGTTGCCGGTGTAGTGAATGGTGAAATGGTGAATGGTGAATGGTAGTTTTCTGGATCCCGGAGGCCAAGTTCTGACTTCGTCGTTGGCCTTCTCGGGGAACTACGATCTATTCTTCACCATTCACCATTCACCATTCACCATTCACCAAACAACCAGTAGCGCCCCGCTCGCCACGAGGGCCGCGCTCCAGAGATAGTCGAGATTGATCCAGCTTCTCCGCAGGAACTCCAGGCCGAGCCATTCATAGACCAGGACCGAGATGGCGGCGATCACCGCCAGCATCGCGCCGGTATGGACGCCGAGGGCGGCAAAAGCCGTGCCGATCGAAGCCTGCGCGGTGATACCGGCTGCCGGTGTCCCCGAGAGGCACAGCGGCATCACCACCGGCAGCAGCATCAGGCCGGCGCCATGCGCGCTCGCCATCAGCAGCGACCAGATGGCGAGGCCAAGGAAGCCCGTCTGCATGCCGATCCGCACGCGGCGGCGATGTCCATAGGCCAGATGCCAGGCCGCCCAGCCGATCAGTACCGCGCCGGCCAATGGGCCGAGCCGGCCGTGATCGATGACGATCCCGAAAGCGAGCACGGCGGCCAGAACCGCTGCCACTGCCAAAGCGTGGCCGAGAATGATCGGCCCGAGCGAGGCGAACACCGTCGCCCGGCTCCTGCGATGCATGCCGAGGGCGACTGCGAACAGCCAGCCCATCGCCGGGTTCAGCCCGTGGAATGCGCCGAGCCCGGCAATGGCGAGCCACGGCGCCAGGCTCGACGTCATCTCTCTGCCCTTTGGGTCATCCCGATGCCCTGTGGGTCATTTCCGCGCCCTACGGAAAGCAGTAGGAATCGGAGGAGCAGTCACCGCCTTCCAGCCTGATCTGGTGCGGCAGATGGCCCTTCGGCCAGTCGATGAAGAATTTCTCGTCGAAGGCGAGGCCGCCATCGGGCTTGGCGTCGAGTTTCACCATCCAGCCGTCGAAGCCGCCCTCGTAGAACTGTGTGTCGATCACGCCATAGAGGGAGTTGGTGAAATAGACCCGTCTGCCGTCGCGGCTGACCTCGACCATTTGCGGGCCGCCGCCGAGCTTGCCGTTGTTCGCGCCGGGATGACCGGCGCGCGAGACGATGCCGCCGATCCTCACCTTGCCGGCAAGCTTCGGATTGAACGGATCCGAGACGTCATATTGCAGCATCTCGCCGGTCCCCCAGCAGGCGACATAGAGGAAGCGATCGTCCATGGACAGGTCGATGTCTGTAACCAGCGGCGGCACAGCCTTGAAGCCCTTGAGCAGCGGCGGCAGGTCGTCCTCGCTCGCCGGCTCAGCGGGAATCGAGATGATCTTCCTCACCGCCCATTTGTCGCCGTCGCGGTACCAGGTCCAGATCGACGACGACAAGTCCTTGAGGCTGATGACGCAGTTGACGAAACCATAGGCCTTGGTCGGGTCGTGCGCGGGCCTCAGTTCGAAGACGAGCTGGTTCTCCTCGCCGAAATCGATCTCCTGCAGGTGCTTGCGCTTGTTCAGGTCCCAGAAATGCAGGCGGCGGCCATATTTGGAGCCGAGCAGGATCTCGGGCACGAGCCCGTCCTCGAACATGTCGGGCGTGCCCCATTCGCTCGTCACCAGAGTATCGTGCCCGAGATGCCACCAGCCGTCATAGGCGAATTGCTGCGGTCCCCTGTCGATCTCCCAGCGGCCGAGCGGCTCGAAGCTCTCATGGTCCATCAGGAAGATGCCGCCGGGCGCCTTGCCCTCGGCATTGCCGAGCGCCGTGACATAGATGCCCTCGGGCCCGCAATGGATCGTGTGCGGCCGTGTGTAGCCGGTCTTTTCCGCGATCTCTTCGGGCTCGATGACCTTGACGATCTTCGGTTTCCTGGGATCGGGCTTGGTGTCGATGATGTGGATGCGCGACGAGCGCAAGCCCGGCACGACCAGATAGCGCCGCTCGACGTGGGGATGGGGAGCGTTCGGGCACAGCACGGAGGAACAGGCGTTCCAGCCGAAATGGTGAAGCTCGTCGCCGGCATTGGGCATGGCGACCGATCCCACGATCTTCGCATATGAGCGGCTCGACGGATCGACATCCACCACGGCAATGCCGTCAGGTGTCTTTCTCTGGGGATCGAACATCGCGACATAGGCGATGCTCTCGGGCTTGGCTTTCTCCGCCATGCGCGGCGACGGGTAAAAGCTCGCATCTGGACGCCAGCTTGCCATGTAATCCTCCCTTTCGTTTCCTCCATGCTGCGGCCGTAGCGCGGCCGGATGTTCAAGCCTTGATCGTGGCGGCGTCCGTGCGGCGCTCGACATGGCGCCAGCTCCCAGACGCAGCCGTGGCGAGGATGCTTGGCCGTGACGCAGGGGCGGCGATGACGGACGACAAGGCGATTGCCTCCTCGAAATCCCAACTCGGGATGCGGGCTGTCAAACAGTCCGGCCTGCGCGCCTGTACACGCGGTCGAGATGCTTCCGGCAAGGCGGCAGGCAACGTTGCCTGCGGTTCGAGAAAACGACCCGGCACGCGGGAGCCGTTTCCAAAAAGCACATCCCACTGTAGGACGCGCTCCCGGCGAGCGTCAATCGATCGTTTTCTTATGACCGCGAGTATTGTTCAAGCATTATCCCGGAAGAGGCCGTCTTCTGTTTTTGCTCTGTGAGCATCTCGCGCCAGAAGTGTATCGGAAGAAATTCGGATGCAACCTAAATCACGTTCAACTCGCGGAAAGGCCGGCCCTCGGCAATGCGCGCATAACCGAAGGCCGAGCAGTCGATGCTGCGATAGCCGCCATGGACGATGAGTTCGGCGAGCGCCTTGCCGACTGCCGGCGCCTGTTGCAGCCCATGGCCGGAGAAGCCGTTGGCGAAGATGAAGTTCGAAACTTCGGGATGCGGCCCGATCACCGCATTCTGGTCGAGCGTGTTGTAGTCGTAATGGCCGGCCCAGGCGCGGGTCGGCTTGATGGCCTCGAAGGCCGGGACGCGGGTGGCGAGCACCGGCCAGATCACCTCCTCGAACAGGGGCCAGGCCGGATCGAAATCGGCGGGATCCGCGGCGGTTTCGCCGTCCTCGGGCTCGGCACCGCCGGTGATATAGACCGAGCCTTCCGGGCGAACATAGATGCCGCTCGGATCGACCAGAAGCGGCATGTCGTCGAAGCGGTCTCGCGCCTCGAAGACGAAGACGTTGCGCTTGCGCGGTTCGACCGGCAGTGCAAGCCCCGCCATGGCTGCCACGGCGCCGGCATTCGGGCCGGCGGCGTTGACGGTCGTGCCGGCTTCGAGACGCTCGCCGCTCGCGAGCGTCAGCGCCGTCACCTTGTTGCGGGTACGCTCGATGCCGGCCACCTCGCCGGTCACGAAGTCCACATTCTTCTGCCTGAGCGCCCTGCGGAACAGCGTCAGCATGTCATTGGCGTCGAACCAGCCTTCGCCGCTGCGACCATAGGCGCCCGCGGCGATACCCTCGCCGGAGAGCCAGGAGAAGCGGCGCGTCAGCGCGTCGACGTCCTCGAGCAGGATGTCGGCGCCTTCGCGGGCCTGGATCGCATGGTTGGCCTTGAGCACCGGCAGGCCCTCCTCCGAGGCGAGAATCAGATAACCCTTCTCGCGGAAGCCGATGTCGGCGCCGGCGCCGAACTCCTCTTCCAGTCGGCGGAACAGGGCCAGGGTGAACTGCGACAGGCGAATGTTCTCGGGGATGGAGAACTGCTGGCGGATCGAGGCGCAGGACAGCGTCGTCGCCGCATGGGCGAATTGCGGATCGCGCTCGATCAGCGCGATCGAGCCGGAAAAGCCCTCCTCGCGCAGATAATAGGCGACCGAGCTCCCGACGATCGCGCCGCCGACGATCACGACATCATAGCCCATGCCCAGTCCTTCCCACGACCCAGTCCTGCCATGCCGAAGCCGGCGCGCTCAGGCGGCCGGCAGGACGATCTCGAAGCGCGTCCCGCGTTCGGAGTCAACCAGTCGGATCGCCCCACCATGCGCTTTCAGCAGCGCCGTGACGATGCCGAGACCCAGGCCGGTGCCGCCGGTCTCGCGGCGGGTGGTGAAGAAGGGCTCGAAAATATGGTGCCGGTTGCCGGGTGAAATTCCGTCCCCATCGTCGGTGACGGTGAAGATCACGCGGTCGCCGGCCGATCCGACATCGATGCCGAACCGCGTCGCGCCATGCCTGGCCGAGTTGTCGGCGAGATTGGCGAATACGATCCCGGCATTTTCCGCCGACATGCGGAAGCGCAGTTCCGCGCCGGTGCCGGCCTTGACCGTCAGGCCGCCGACGGGCGGCATAAGGCTCAGCGCCTCTCCGGCGGACGTGGTTTCCAGGCCCACGTCGAGGCTTTCTGCGCGCGTCAGCTCGAGCAGGCGGCGCACGAGCCGATTGAGCCGTTCCGAATCGGTGACGATATTGCCGGAAAAGTGCCGACGCTCGGCTTCGTCCATCTCCGCGCCGGAATCGCGCAGCAGCTCGGCCGCGCCCTGGATCGCGGTCAGCGGCGATTTCAGTTCGTGGGAGACATGACTGGCGAAGGTGCGGATCGCGTCCGAGCGCGCCTGCAGCTTCCCCGCCATGTCGAGAAAGGCGCTGGAGAGCTCCGCCATTTCGCGCGTGCCGTGATGGTCGAGCGGCCGGATCGCGTCGCGCTCGCCCCCGGCGATCCGGCGCGTGCGCTCGATCAGCTCGTATATCGGCCGGCTGACGGCGCGCAGGAACAGGGCGGCGATCAGCAAGGTGCCGCCGAGAATGGCGATCGCGGCGAGCGCCACTTTGCCGCGTTCGCCATAGAGATGCTTCACGATGTTGTTCGGTGTGCGCGAAAGATAGACGACACCCGCCACCTTGCCTTGGACTTCAACGGCCATGGCGACGAAGACGCGCACCTTCGTGCCCCTGCTCACCGAATAGAGCGGCGGTGCCGGCTGGTCGGAGACCCTGAGCCGCAGCGCGCTGGCATAACGCCCGGCGAGTGCTTCGCGCACCTCCTCGACATGGGCAAGCGACTGGCCGACTTCCTGCCGGCCCGCGATCACCACGCCCGATGGATCGAGCAGGCGGAATCCCGCGAGCGTGACGTTCCTGGTCTCGTCGATGATGCCGGTGAGGCTCGCCCCGATCGCGGCGAAGCGCGGCTCGGCAGCGGCGGGCACGGCATCCGGCCGCCGCCCGAGCACGGCGTCGACCGCGAGATCGAGGCGCGGCTCGATCGGGCGGTAGGTCGCCTGCCGGGCGCTTGTTCCTTTGCCGGGAAGTGTTGCTCTGAATGCTGCTTCAGGGATCCCTGCTTCGCGGATCCTCTCCGCATAGACGGCGGCGAGCACCGCCCCTTGCGCGATCAGCTCCGCTTCCGTCTGCCGGACGAGCTGGTTCTCATAGAGCCGGAAAAAGAACAGGCCGACGAGCGGCAGCGCCATGACCAAGACGAGGATGGCTACGACGATCGTGGCGAGGCGCGGCCGCCATTTGCTGGGCAGCGATGAACCCGTCACGCGCCGCATCTTCCGATGCGGAAGCCGACGCCATGTACCGTCTCGATGGCGTCGGCGCAGCCGGCCGCCGCCAGCTTGGCGCGGATGTTGCGGATATGGCTGTCGACCGTGCGGTCGGCGACATGGATATTGACGGCATAGGCATTGGCCATGATCGTCTCGCGGGACAGGACGTGCGACGAACGGGCGATCAAGGTCTTGAGGATGCTGAACTCGAGCGCGGTGAGAGCCAGCGCCGTTTCGCCGAAAAGCACCACATGGCGCGCGGGGTCGAGGGTGAGCCGACCGTGGGTGAGCACCGTCTCATCCGCCGCTTCGGAAGACGTGGCGCTGCGCATGCGGCGCAGGATGACGCTGACGCGCGCGACCAGCTCGCGCGGGCTGAAGGGTTTCGTCACATAGTCGTCCCCGCCCATCTCCAGCCCGAGCACACGATCGATCTCCTCGTCGCGGGCCGACAGGAACAGGATCGGGGCATCCGACGCCCGCCGCACGCGACGGCAGACTTCGAGCCCGTCCATCTCCGGCATGCCGACATCGAGCACCATGAGATCGGGCGGCCGCCGCTCGAATTCCCGCAAGGCCGCAGCGCCGTCGCGGACCGAAGTCGTCGTCATGCCCGCCTTTTCGAGCGCGAAGCAGATCACCTCGCGTATATGCTGGTCATCGTCGGCGACGAGGATCCTGTGCGACATCGCTTCAGTAGCCCGGCATCGTGGGGTGGGTGACCGGTGCCGGCGGCTGCGGCGGGCGGCTATCGAGATAGGCGGTCAGCCGCCAGCCGCGCAAGGTCCGGGCGCGCCAGTCCCGTTGGGTCTCCCGGTACCTGTCCTCAGCGCTCTGGCGCGTCGCCGAAAGCATGATCCAGGCGTCCGTGCCGGCGAGATCGCGGCGGTCGAGCAGCCGGTCGATTGCCGGGAAAGCTGCCGGACCGAGCGATCTCAGATAAAAATGGTCGAGTGCAACGCCTTGGCCGGTCATCTCGTAGGAATGGTCCACATTGTAGTTTGCGATCAGGGCGGCGAAATTGACGAAGGAACACGCATAAAGGGTGGCTGAAAGCGTCAGAAGATTGGCGCCGAACAGCCATCCGTTCGATTTTTCGAGCGCGATGCGCACAAGGATCAGGACAAGGCCGGTCGCAACCAGTCCCATCCAGACGAAGGCCGCGACCCGCCAATAGGTCAGGGCATAGATTCCGACATAGAGGTCGAGCCGCAGGATCGAGGAGATCACCAGAAGGACGTTCTGGGCGATGAAGAGATAGACGAGCCGCCGGATGACGGGATCGCGTGACGTCGTGCCGGCTGGGCGCATGGCGGCGAGCACAAAGGCGGCGGCGAGCAGCGCGGTGACGATCAGCGGATAGGCGCCCCGATGGGCGTATTCCGCATAGGTGAGGTCGTCGGGAAGGGTGGCGCCGCCCCAGAGATAGGCGAGGTCGAGCAGCGACTGCACGGCGAACAACAGGTTGAAGACGACGAGCGCGCGAAGGATCGCCGCCTTGCCGAAGACGAGTTGGCCGATGGTGCGCGTCGCGTCAGGGGCGATGGCCTGCGGCGTCGCCGCAAGCCACGGCGATGGTGGTTGTGGCGCGGGGAGATACGCCAGCCGCGGCCGCAGGAAAGCCCAGACGGCGACCAGGACGAAGAGCCAGAAGCCGAGCCTTGCGACGTCGACATGCTCGAGCAGGGCGAAGACGTCGACGCGCGACAGCCAGTCTTCAACGACGGGATTGGCGATGCCGAACAGGGCGACGAAGACGGCGCCGAGGCCGAGTGGCAGGAGCCAGGCGGCAAGCCGTGCCGCACTGGCTCGTACGCCTTCGCGCCGCCACCGGAAGAAATCGAGAAGGAAGCCGAACGGCGCTGCAACCAGGAAGGCTGCGATCTGCCTGGCGATGCGCGGTATGCCCGGCCTGAGCAGGCCGGCGACCGACAAAGCGAATGCCGAGAGCGCGACGACGGCGATCGCGAAGGAGAGCGGGCTGACATTTTCCGCGAGCGGCAGAAGTGTTGTGGCGAGCAGGCAGAGCTGGAAGACGATTGTCCGGCTGCGGGCTGCCGCCGGATGCAGTATCAGCATCGCGGCCGTGACCGCCGCGCAGAAGATGAGCAGGCTGACGCCGATCATGCGGCCGAAGAATAGGAAGTCGGCAAGGACCACGAGCAGCAGCGCGCCGAAGAAGACAGGACGGAAGGTGTTCGTCACGGACGTGCTTTCATGCGGCTCGGCCGCGAGGCCGGGATGAAGGCGACGACGCTGCCCGAGGGGCGCGTGGCGGGCGGAATGGAAAGCCACCAGCCGTCATGTTGCAGGCGGCGGGGCAGGGCGGACCGTGGCAAGGAGAGAAGCCGTGTCATGGCCGCCTTGTCGCAGGCGGTGCGGCACATACCGTGGCGGCATCGAGGAGATTTTCGGGAGTTTCGTGCAGAAATCGTGCAGGCTTGCCACGCCGTGCTGCAGGCGGCATAGATCGGGCATGGAGACCCCCCGTCCCCGCCGCTCCGTGCTCTACGTGCCCGCCGTCAACGAGAAGGCGCTGTCGAAGGTAGCCTCGCTCGCCTGCGACGCGGTCATCGTCGATCTCGAGGATGCGGTGGCGCCGGGCGAAAAGGCAGCCGCCCGCGACCGGCTGGCGGCGTTCTTCGCCGCGCGCCCGGCCTGCGAGACGGTCATCCGCGTCAATGCGCTGTCGGGCGAATGGGGCTCGGAGGATTTCCGGATCGCTATGGAACTGGCGCCCGATGCCATCCTGCTGCCGAAGGTCGAGGCGCCTCGCGACGTCCTCGAGGCCGGCGACTTGCTCGATGAGAGCGACGTGCCGACGAAGCTCTGGGCGATGGTGGAGACGCCGCGGGCGATGCTCAACCTCGGCGCGATCGCGGAACTCGGCCGCGACCCGGCTGCGCGGCTCACCTGCCTCGTGGCGGGCACCAACGATCTCGTCAAGGAAACCGGCGTTCTGATGACGCCGGACCGCCGCTATCTCATGCCCTGGCTGATGCAGATGGTGCTGGCCGCTCGTGCCGGCCGGCTCGACATATTGGACGGCGTGAGCAACGATTTCCGCGACCTCGCGACTTTCGGGCGCGAATGCGCGGAGGCTGCCGCCATGGGGTTCGACGGCAAGACGCTGATCCATCCGGCGCAGATCGAGCCGGCCAATATGGCTTTCTCGCCGACCCCGGCGGCAGTCGCCGAAGCCGAGAAGATCGTGGCGGCCTTCGCCGAGCCGGGCAACGCCGGCAAGGGCGTCATCTCGATCGACGGCCGCATGGTCGAGCGGCTGCATCTGGAACAGGCCGAAAGGCTGCTTGCCAAGGGTTCAGCACAGAAGGGGACACATCCATGAAACTCTACCGCTTCCTCACCGGCCCCGACGATGCGAGCTTCTGTCACAAGGTCACGGCCGCGATGAACAAGGGCTGGCATCTGTTCGGCTCGCCGACCTACGGCTTCGACGCCGAGACCAAGACGATGCGCTGCGGCCAGGCGGTGGTGAAGGATATAGACGGTATCGACTATGAGCCCGGCATGAAGCTCGGGGATTACTGAACGGAATTCTTGGCTGTGCCGCCTCAGGCCTCGCGTGGGGCGGCATGCGACGAGCGCGAGAGCATGCGTATGGCCGCGCATAAATTATTCGGCGGATGGCCTCGGCCGGCAATGCCGAATAGTCTTCCATCCATGCGATCCGAACCAGAATTGGAAACGTCCCGCTTTGTCGGAATCATCGAATTCCTCCAGGCTGCGGAGCAACTGAAGAACACGCTGAGGAGCGGGATCACTTCGGAGGGGCGGCCCGAAAGCACCGCCGAGCACAGCTGGCGGCTCTGCCTGATGGTGATGATGTTCGACCGCGAACTCGGTGCGTGCGACCGCCTCAAGCTTCTCAAGCTATGCATCGTCCATGATCTCGGCGAGGCGATTTCGGGCGACGTTCCCGCGATCCATCAGAAAGGCGATGACGGGCGCGCCGAACGCGAGCGTGCCGACCTGATCAGGCTGTGCGCGCCGCTGCCGCGGGACCTGCAGCGGGAGATTCTCGACCTGTGGGACGAGTACAGCGCCGCGACCACGCCGGAGGCGGTGCTGGCGAAAGGCTTCGACAAGCTCGAAACGATGCTCCAGCACCTGGTCGGTCGCAATGCGCCCGATTTCGACTATGCCTTCAACCTGACCTACGGGGTGAAGCAGACCGACCGGCATCCGCTGCTCAGGCAACTCCGCGCCTTGGTCGACGAGGCGACCTCGCGCCGTGTGAAGTCGTAGCTGCCGTCAACGGCGGCGTTTGCGGCCATGGGCGCGACCGTCTTCGTCACGGTCCCGTCCCGCCTGCTTCCAAAGCAGGTTTTCGGCCGCTGGGAAGCCCCCGGCATGGCGGCGATCCTGTTCGGTGCGCCAATGACCGCGGCCGCAGGCGCGGCGTGGGCGATGCCGTCACTCTTGGCCATTGACAACCAGGCGAGCCTGCGACCGTCGCGACGGTGATTGCGACCGCCGCGGCGACCGGCACGACGACGCGAAAGGAGGGACGCCAAACGCCGCTTGGCTTGCCCCGTTGCCCGTCGCGCCCCCCAAACAACCCAAGGGTAGTACTCAGGCAGCGGCGCTTGGCAAAGGTGTTGGTGGGGCGACGAATGCGTCCGGGCGGTAAAAGGCGCGTTTAGTACCCCTGGTCATGAGGCGCACTCCTCGACCGGATGAACTCAGGCAATGCCGGCATAGGCGACCGACGCGGCCAGCACGCCGACGAAAGCCAGCACCACCCCCCAGAAAAACCAGCGCAGCGTTACCCGATAGACGGGCTCGCTGTCGTCCGCCACCTGCAGCGACCGCCAGAGGGCGACGAACAGGCACGCGATGGAGAGAAAGACAGGGACTGCCGCCAAGAAGGAAGCCGGCGTCCAGTCCCCAGTGGCCTCCAGGCTCCAGAAACGGAGGAAATAGAGGGAAAACCCCAGCATCACCGTGATCGCGGTGATTACGCCTTGCCGATAGCCCTGGGGCAGCGGGCGGTCGTTCTCGCGCACAGTCGGTTTGATCGAGGCCGGATCCTCAGTCACCGGACCCTCCCTTGCGCCGGCGGCCGGGCGAGCGCCCATGGACCGGGATGCCAAGATGCCACATTCGCGAGCATGCCCGCGGCGGTCGCGGCGATAAAGCTGCCGAAACGGAGAATGAATCCGCTCCGCCTCCCCTATTTGTTGGATGGCCGGCCGCAACCGCAAGCGGCCGACGTCGCCCTCTGTCCGGGACAGGCCGGGCCCGCTGATAAGGCATTGCGCAGCGGTCGGAGGTGTAGCCGGGGGCTGGCGCCGGGAAGCAGGGCGACCCCTCTCGCCTCGGCAACGCATGGCCGGGCAGGCCTCCGGAACGGGGCCGCGGAGGTCGTCGACCCTACGCCAGCCGCATGCTGCTGCGAGCGCCCTTCATTGACGGCAGGGGACGATGCGGTTGGGCGCGCCGTCGATCCAGCCGATGATGGCGAAGTCGTCGCGCCGCCGGCCGCCCGGCGTGCAAGGTCGAAGGACGCGACCCGGACGCCCCGCCAGGGTCCGGCTGATGCGGACCGCCAACGTATCTTCTGTTTGTGGGCCCATGTTTTGTAGATAATTTGCAGCTGACCGTTTGTCGATTGGGCTCGGTAGTGAACCTAGCGGCTTGCCGGTTGCGCGATATTCGGCCTCGACAGGTTCGGGCGGCTCACAGAGCCCTTTGTCCTGTAGTGTCGGGCAACGATATATGGCTGTTTGAAAATCGGAACCGCGGTGAGCAAAGCGATGTCCAACCTTGAAAACGAGCTTCTGGGCACGCTTCCCGTCGCAGCCTATCTGACCGATGCGCACGGTCGCATCACCTATTGCAACGATGCGGCGGCAAAGCTGCTGGGCTACCGGCCGGCGCCAGGCACCGCCGACAGCTGCGACCTGTGGCGCATGCGATTTGCCGACGGCAACTCCATCGCCGACCATGAGCAACCTGTGGCGACGGCATTGGGCAGCCACCCCTCGCCTGCGGGATGCCGGGTTGCCTGCGAGCGGCCGGATCGTAGCTGGGGCGAGTTCCTGGTGCATTCCACCCCGACCCGAGACCCTGCGGGTAAGGTGACGGGGACGATCAATCTCCTCGTCGACGTCTCGGCCCATCTGCAGGATCATGAGGAGGTTCATCGGCTGGCCGCAATCGTCGAATCTTCCGACGATGCGATCGTAAGCAAGGACTTGTCCGGCTTCGTCAAGACCTGGAACGCGGGAGCCGAGCGCCTGTTCGGCTACCGTGCGGAAGAGATCGTCGGCAAACACATAGGCTTGCTCATTCCCTCCGACAGGCAGCACGAAGAAGAGCTGATCCTCTCACGCGTGCGGCGTGGCGAGCGTGTCGAACATTTCGATACGATCAGGGTGCGCAAGGACGGCGCGAAGCTACCGATCTCGCTGACGGTTTCCCCGATCCGCAATGCAGCCGGCGCCGTCATCGGCGCGTCGAAGATCGCGCGTGACATCACCGAACGCAAGGAAAGCGAGCGCCGGATCCAGATGCTTATGCGTGAGGTCGACCACCGCGTGAAGAACCAGTTTGCCGTCATACTGGCGATGGTCAGGGAAACCGGGAAGAGCGCCGACGACATCGCCGTATTCGAACTTCAGCTCCGCAACCGTTTGATCGGATTGGCGCGCTCGCAGGACCTGCTGGTCCGCGGTGGCTGGAAAGGGGCTGAACTCGGCGACCTCATCGACGGCCAGGTCAGGCCTTTCACGGAAGACAGTCGCATCCAGGTATCGGGCGAGCCGGTCACACTGTCGACGAAGGCGGTTCAGAACCTGGGCATGGCTTTTCATGAACTCGCCACGAACTCCACCAAGCACGGCGCGCTTTCGTGCAAGGACGGCATCGTCAGCATCCGCTGGACCGCGGGCGAGCGCTTCCGGCTGACCTGGCAGGAACTCGGCGGGCCGATCGTCGATACCGTGTCCAAAGGCGGCTTCGGCAGGATCGTGCTCGAGCGCATCACGCCCGCCGCGCTGGACGGCACGGCGCATCTCGGTTTTCCGCCGGAAGGCGTGATCTGGACATTGGATGCGCCGATCGAGCAGATCCGAGGCGAATAGACTGCAACTGTGACCATCAGCATGGTCACTGCGCGGCACGTCGGGAGACCTCTCCGGCCACTTCTTCGAGCGACCTCAGCCAGGCCAGTGCACGCCGTTCGTCCCGGTCCAGCAATCCGTCATGCTTCGGCAGTCGGCACGCTTCCAGTTCGGCAGGCAGTGTTCCGCTCTCCCAAGAGGAAATCACCTGCGGATGGATGTAGCCGCTGCGACACACCGACCGGGTGTTGCCGATGCACGCGGCCACCTCGTCGATGATCTCGTTGCGGAGCGACGCAACTTTGCCGGCGCTATCGGGAAGCGGCATGCGGGCGAACAGCGCCAGCGCCCGCACCGTTGCGCCCCAGGTTCGGAAATGCTTGGAACTGAAGCGGGGATCGGATGCATCCCTGATATAGGCATTGACCGCCTGGGACGTGACAGGAAGCCGGTTCCCTTCCTCATCCAGATATTGGAACAGCTGCTGGCCGGGCAACTCCTGCGTGTTCCGGACGATCCTGGCGATGCGGCGGTCGGTGAGATCGAGCCGCCACTCCCTGCCCGACTTGCCCTTGAAGAAGAACCGCATCGCCGACCCTGATATGTCGACATGGCGATCGCGCAGCGTCGTCAGCCCGAAACTGCCATTGTCCTTCGCATAGGCTTCATTGCCGATCCTGATCATGGTCCGGTCGAGCAGCCAGACGACCGCCGCGATGACCCGCGCTTGCGGCAATCCGCGTCTTCGAAGGTCCCGATCGACATGGCGCCGCAACCGAGGAAGGGCCCGCGCGAACGGTATCAGGCTCGAGAACTTGGCCTCGTCGCGCATCTGCACCCAGTCTGGATGGTAGAGATATTGGCGCCGGCCCCGCTGGTCCCTTCCCCTCGCCTGGATGTGCCCCTTGCGGTCGGGACAGATCCAGACCTCGGTCCAGGCCGGCGGAATTGCGAGGTCGCGAATGCGGGTGAGTGTCCGGGCGTCGTCGATCTTCTGCGCACCCAGCAGGAAGCAGAATCCGCGACCGGACCGCTTGCGGAGGATGCCGGCTTCATCATCGGCGACATATCGCAACGAAGCGGCGCGCGCGACTTCGGCACGGCCCGGTTCATCATCTTGTTTCCCAGGCTTCGCCGGGGCGTTCAATCACGTTTCTCCGGCTTCGGACCAGGCGTGTCGCCGGGCACTATTCGCCCGGCCCCCCAGATGCATCCAACGTGCCAGATCGAGATCCCGTTCCATCGACCGAAGACGAAGTGGATGAGCCAAAGACGGTCCGAGCTTCTTGGAACGAACCCGCGCAATGGGTGTTTGCCCCTGATGCGGGCGGCCAACTCAAGGAGGTAGCCATGCGTTCGAGATCATGGATTGCGCTTATTGGGGCGACAATGCTGGCGACAGGAACGGGCGTCGCGATGGCCCAGGACACCGTCATCATCCGGCCGGAGCAACGGACCGTGATCCGGGAGTATGTGCAGCGCGAGCCGGTGGCTTCGATCGACCTGCCGGGAATCGAGCTCAATATCGGCACGCCCGTGCCCGAGACCGTTGAACTCTACCCGATCGACGTTCCCGATGTGACCTATCAATATGTCGTCGTCGACGGGCGGACCGTGATTGTCGACCCGGCGGATCGCAGGATCGTCGAGATCATCCGATGATCGGAATTCCGGCCGAACGGCCGGATACCCTTCCGGCGGAGCGGAGTTTCCGCTGGAAGGGACGCATCCTTCACAATGAGCGTCAGTCCGCGACTTCAATCGCTTTGCTCATGCCATCCCGCAGTCGCTGAACCGTGATGTTGAGGTCGATCATCTCATGCGGGGCAAAGCCTGAGTGGCGAAGGAGCGAGGCGGTGAGGCAGCCTGTCTTCCGATGAAGCGAACTGCCTTTGGGCGACAGGTGCACTTCGACCTGACGCTCGTCCACGGTACTGCGACGACGTTCGACAAAGCCCGCAGCCTCCAGCCTCTTCACTGCCGGGGTGATCGTGCTCGGCTCGAGGGCCAGCCGATCCGCGATCGCCGAGATCGTCAAGCCGTTCTTTTCCCAAAGGGCGCTCAGCACAAGATATTGTGTGTAGGTGACGCCCAACTCGTCCAGCATGGGCTTGTAGACGCGCTGGATCGCCAGCGAAGCCGAATAGATCGAAAAGCAGAGCTGGCTGTCCAGCGGCAGGGTGGGTTCGTCGATCATCGTGGTCTCCTGGGCGGTTTGGCGGATTCCGTATCACAAAAAACGATATCGCGATAAATAACCTGTTTACAAGGTCCGAGCTGTCGTTTATACAGTTTAATATCGCGATAATGATTATCGCAATAGTTAATCAAGGAGATCCGCAATGACCAAGTTCCTCGCTTCCGCCGCCGTTATCGCCATCACCGCGACAGCCCTCGGCACCGCCCAGGCCGCCCCGGCCGCCAAAAACGTCGTCCTCGTCCATGGCGGCTTCGTCGACGGCTCCGGCTGGCAGGGCGTCTACGACATATTGAAGAGGGACGGCTACAACGTGACCATCGTCCAGAACCCGACAACCTCGCTCGCCGACGACGTGGCGGTGACGAAACGCGCGATCGCTGAGCAGGACGGCCCGGTCGTTCTCGTCGGTCACTCTTACGGCGGCGTCGTCGTGAGCGAGGCCGGAACCGACGAAAAGGTGAAGTCGGTCGTCTACATCGCAGCCTTCGCGCCGGACAAGGGCGAATCCGTCTCCTCCCTCATCGCCAACCCGCCCGCCGGCGCGCCGGTCCCGCCGATCCTGCCGCCGGTCGACGGCTACCTGTTCCTCGACAAGCAGAAGTTCGCCGCCTCCTTCGCGGCCGATGTCGACCCCGAGACCGCAGCCTTCATGGCGGATTCGCAGGTGCCCTGGGGTGTCCAGGCGCTGACCGGCGCGGTGACCGTGCCCGCCTGGAAGACCAGGAAGAGCTTCTACCTGGTGGCAACCGATGACCGCATGATACCGCCTGCGGCCCAGCGCAAGATGGCCGAGCGCGCCGGCGCCACGGTTGTCGAGACCCGCGGCAGTCACGCCGTCTACGTCTCCGAGCCCGAGGCCGTTGCCGCGCTGATCGAACAGGCCGCCGCGGCTGAGTGAAGTGAATGCCGATGCGGCGCCGCAGCCCGAGGGCCACGGCGCCGCAATGTGCCTTCTGCCGTGTCGGGCGCTCAAGAGCGTCCCAATATCCATTCCCTGAAGGTCGCGATCTTCGGATCGTTCTGAGTGACTTCCGGGCAGACCAGATAGTAGGCGAAGTCCTCCATGTGGGTCTCCTCCAAAAGCTTTACGAGTTGCCCGCCCTCGACCTCGCCCGCGACCATCGCAGCCGGCAACAGTCCTGCGCCCTGCCCGCCGAGCACCGCTTTCAGCAGCAGGCTCGAATCGTCGAAGGACGGCCCCCGCGGAGCACGAAGTTCTTCGATCCCGTTGCTCTGGAACCATAGGCTCCAGCCCTTGCGTTCGGCGTCGTGCACATGCGGCCAACGAACCAGATCCTCCGCCCCGGCCGGCAGGCCGAGCCGCTCGACCAGGGAGGGCGCGGCCACCACCACCATTTCGACCGCCACGACCCGGTCGCTTCGAAGACCGCCATAGCGCCCCAAACCGTGGCGTATGGCCACATCGACGCCGCTGCGCGAGAAATCGACCAGGGCGTTGCTCGTGACGATCTGGAGATCGATCTCGGGATGCGCGTCCTGGAAAGACTTCATGCGCGGAACCAACCAGGCCGACGCGAAAAACGGCGTGACGCTGATCGTCAGCACGCCGCTGTCGGTCGAGGCGGCGACACGGCGTGTTGCGTCCGCGATCTGGCGAAAGGCATTGCGGATGGATGGAAGGTAGTCGCGCCCCGCCGGCGTCAGATGGATGCCCCGGTTCACCCGCTCGAAGAGCCTTACCCCGAGATGGGTCTCCAGCGTCTTGAGCATCTGGCTGACGGCGCCCGGAGTAACGAACAACTCCTCCGCGGCCGCCTTGACCGAAAGATGGCGCGCCGCTGCCTCGAAGGCCTTGAGGGCGTTGAGGGGCGGCAGTCGCTGAGCCATAGTTTAGTTATTCTAATCTGATCCGGAAAGGAATTCTGGTTTGCGGAGGCGCCCGCGCACATGTTTTACAAGAGGGACATTGAACTCTTGAATGCAGAAGCGCAAGGCGCGCGGAGGGAAAGAATGAGTTTTTCTGCTTTGGGCGCTTGTCCGAACAGCGCTCTGACGGAGCAAGGAATGACCGATCCGATTGCCGATCTGGCCTTTCTCGGGCTCATGGATGTGGGCGCATTGATAAGGAGCCGAACCGTTTCGTCGCGCGCCTTGCTGGAGGCACAGCTTCAGCGCATCGCGATGCTGGATGGACGCCTGCACAGCTATGTGCAGGTGCTCGACACTGCCGCGCGTATACAGGCCGAAGCCGCCGACGAAGAGATAGCCGCCGGCCGCTATCGCGGACCGCTGCATGGCGTGCCGGTCGCGATCAAGGATCTGTGCTGGATCGAAGGTGTACCGACTGCGGCGGGAACCACTGTCTACAAGAATTTTGTGCCTGCCGAGGATGCCACGGTCGTCCGGCGGCTGAGGGCGGCGGGCGCAGTTCTCATCGGGAAGACACAACTGACGGAAGGTGCCTATTCGGACCACCATCCGTCCGTGATACCGCCGTGCAATCCGTGGAACGGGGACTATTGGACGGGAATCTCCTCCAGCGGCTCAGCCGTAGCGACGGCGGCAGGCCTGTGTTTCGGAGCGATCGCCTCGGACACGGGCGGCTCCATTCGCTGGCCCTGTGCGGCAAACGGCACGACCGGCATCAAGCCGACATGGGGCCGTGTCAGCCGCCACGGTGTCTTCGAGCTCGCGGCTTCTCTCGACCATGTCGGAACAATCGCGCGGAGCGTCGTCGACGCGGGCGCTATGCTCGCGGCGATCGCAGGCCACGATCCACGCGACCCCACCACATCCAACGACCCGGTACCGGACTACATGGCCGTGACGCGGATCGGCGCAGGCGGATTACGCATCGGCATCGACGCGCAATGGAACAGTGGGGACGTCGACCCTGAGACGCAGGCGGTGCTTGCCGCGGCAGCGGCAGTGTTCGCAGAACTCGGTGCGGAGCTCGTACCGATCGCGTTTCCGGATGTCGACCAGATCGTCGCTGACTGGGTTCCGAATTGCGCGGTCGAGGCAGCCGTCGCCCATGAAGGCACCTATGCGGCGCACAAGGAGCAGTACGGGTCCATTCTCGCCTCTGTGATCGAGGCCGGGCAGGCCGTGTCGGGCACCGCGTATCAGAAGATCCTGCTGCGGCGCGCAGCCTTCCGTGGCCGCGTCGAGAACCTCTTTCGTTCCATCGACCTTTTGCTGACGCCCGTCCAACCCTTCGCGCCCCTGATGCTGGCCGCCGTCGCCACGCTTGGCGAACGGCCGGACCTCGTTGCCGCATTGCAACGCTATACCTGCCCGTTCGACATGAGCGGCCATCCGACGCTTTCCTTCCCCGCCGGCTTCACGGGCGAGGGCATGCCGATCGGCCTGCAACTCGTTGCAGGTCATCTCCGGGAGGCGATGCTGCTGCGCGCGGGCGCGGCATTCCAGAACGTCACGACGTGGCATAACCGCCACCCGGCGATGATTCTGGAAGGCGGTCCGATGACTGCGGAGATGACGATATGAGCAGGCGGATCGTTCGCCCCTTCGCGCCAATCCGTTTGCATGGGAGACAAGCAATCCCTTTGTCCAAAACGGCCGACGACGCTATGCGCATACAGAGGTCCTGGACCGGAGAATGACCATGAACAGGCAGGACCAGGACAGATTGTTCCACGGGTGGGTCGTGGTCGCCGCAGCTTTCGTGGTGACCTTTGTCGGTTTCGGCAGCGCCTACACATTCGGTTCCTTCGTCGAAGCGTTGCAGGAGGAGTTCGGAGCTTCGCGCGGGGCGGTGTCGCTCGTCTTCTCGATCGCCGGTTTCCTGTATTTCGGGCTCGGCGTTGTTTCGGGACCGCTCGCTGACCGCTGGGGCGCGAGAAGGCTCGCCGTCTGCGGAATGCTGCTCGTCGGCCTCGGCCTCGTTCTTGCCAGCCAGGCGGAAACGATCGTCCAGGTCTATGCAGCCTATGGGCTCGGGATCGGCCTCGGGGTCGGTTGCGCCTATGTCCCGGCGATCGGGGCGGTGCAGCGCTGGTTCGTCAGGCGACGCGGCTTCGCGTCCGGCCTGGCGGTGAGCGGCATCGGCGTGGGCACGCTGGTGATGCCGCCGCTCGCGACCATGCTGATCACGGTGACCGGCTGGCGTGAAACCTATCTCGTTCTGGGAGTCGGTGCTGCGGCCGTTGGGGTCGGCGCTTCGCTCCTTATCGAGGACGACCCGCGCCAACGCGGCCTTGAACCGGACGGTGGCCCTCTGGAGCCGACCTCACGCGCGGTCGTGCGACAGGGCTTGTCGGTCGGTGAAGCCATCCGCAGCGCGCGTTTCCTCGGCCTCTATGCGGCATGCCTCATCAGCGCGTTCGGCGTCTTTGTCCCATTCGTGCATCTGGTTCCCTATGCGATCGATCGCCAGGTCCCGACGGCGGCTGCCGTCATGCTGCTCGGGGCGATCGGCGTGGGGAGCACCGCAGGCCGCTTTTTCCTGGGCGGAGTGGCCGACAGGGTGGGCAGGGATGCCTTCCTTGTCGCGATGTATGTGGGCATGGCGGCATCACTCGTCTTCTGGGCTGCCGCAGGCGGATTCTGGTCACTTGCGATCTTCGCGCTTGCATTCGGGATCTTCTACGGCGGCTGGGTCGCTATTCTGCCGGCCATCGTTTCCGATCATTTCGGCGGGCGCAATGTCAGCGGGATCATCGGGGTCCTCTACACCAGTGTCGCGATCGGAACGCTTGTCGGCCCCAGCGCAGCGGGTTTTGCCTTCGACGTCAGCCACAGTTACTTCCTTCCGATCGCGGCCAGCGTGGCGGCAAACCTGGTCGCTGCCACCATCGCCCTTGCGACGAGCAGGACCGTCTCGCCGATCAGATTGATGTCATAGTCTCGATAGCGGTATCCGTCCGCAGATGAGGTCGCGGGACCGGCACGGACAGCTCGGCCTGATGCGTCAGACCTGCTCGGTCGGCAGCAGCTCGGAGCGGAACCGCTCGATCAACCACCTTCCGGCCGGCCCAGGCGGGGTGTCGTTGCGATGGAAGGCGAAGGCCGGATAGCCGGCCGGCGGATAGGGCTCCAGGTCGAGCTTCACCAGCCGCCCGACGGCGACGTCCGCCTCGATCATCCATAACGGCAGGCCGCCCCAGCCCAGCCCGGAGAGGATCAGGTTGCGCTTGGTCGCCGTATCGGTCATGCGCCAGGTCCGGTACGCATAGACCCCGAAATCCTGCCCTTCCGTCATCTTCGATACGTCTGAGACGACCAGCTGGATGTGATCGCGCACCACCGAGAGTGGTACGCGGCCAGGATAGAGCGCGAGCGGATGATCCGGCGCCGCGACCGGAACCATCGTCGTTTCGCCGATGCGGATGGCGGCGAGTTCATCGCTGAGATTCAAGGCCTGGCCACCGAAGCTGACGTCGCACTGCCGGGCAAGCAACTGCTGCCACACGATGCCGATCGCGCCGATGCTGAGGCGCAGAGGCACAGTCGGGAACTGCGCGTCGAATGTCTTCAGCACCTTCACCAGCGCAGGCGCGGGCAGCACCACGTCGACCGCGATGGCCAACTCGGCCTCGATCCCCTGTTTCAGTCCCCGGGCACGGGCGCGGATCGCCTGCAGCGCGCCGGCAATACGCCTGGCATCGACCAGCATGGCCTGGCCTTCGGGCGTGAGCCGCGGCTCACGCACGCCTTCGCGCAGGAAAAGCTTCAGATCGAGCTGCGTCTCGAGGTTGGCGATCGTGTAGCTGATCACGGACTGGGCTCGGTTCAGCTTGCGAGCCGCGGCCGAAAAACTGCCCTGCTCGGCGACGGCGAGGAATACCTGCAACTGATCGAGCGTGGGGTTGGCTCCACTCATGTATCTATCTCATCGATGGAAAGCATCGACATTATATCGATTTTTTCAACCGGTCACTCATCCTATCTCAACCGGGAAACTCACGCCGACGGCGTTTCGGCGAATGGAAGGAAGAGACCGATGTCCAACATACTCCTCGTCACATCGAGCCCGCGCGGCTCCGCTTCAATCTCCTCCAAGGTCGCAATCGAACTGGCCGACAAGCTGAAGGCGGCCCTGCCGGGCAGCAAGGTCGTGCATCACGATCTGGTCGCGCAGCCTCTGCCGCATATCGTCCCCGACTACGCATCGGGCATCTACACGCCGCCCGAGGTTCGCACCGCGGCGCAGGCCGAACTGGTCGCCGTTTCCGACTCCGTCGTCGACGAGTTGCTGGCTGCCGATCACGTCATCCTGGCGATGGGGATGGTGAACTTCTCGATTCCTTCGACGCTCAAAAGCTGGATCGATCACATCTCCCGTGCCGGCCGCACCTTCCGCTACGACGCAAACGGCCCCGAAGGGCTGGTCAAGGGCAAGAAGGTCTATGTGGTGATCGCGTCAGGCGGCGTCTATTCGGAAGGTCCCGCCGCGGCGGCGGATTTCGCAGGGCCGTATCTGAAGCAAGTCCTGGCTTTCAACGGCATGACGGATGTGGAGGTCATCCGCATCGAAGGTACTGCCCTTGGCGAAGACTCGGTCAAGAAAGGCCTCGCCGACGCTTCGGACCGTACCGACGCCATTTCCGCGGATCTGGCCGAACCGCAGGTCGCGCAGGCCGCCTGAACGGCGAAGGAACAGGGCTGCGGCCCACGGGATCGCCAGGCGCAAATGCGATGGCTGGCATGGCCAGCCATCATTGTGGTCGTGGCGTCAAGGCGATTAGCCGAACGGATCGGAAAACGACTCCGGCAGCGGGCCTGCCTGACAAGGTCGCGAATGCCACCATGTCCGGTCCAGGCAATGCAGCGCTGCGTCCAATTTGGGGGCGCGCTTCGAAGAAGGTTGGGCGCAATCGGCCGATGCGCGGCCTGAGCCGCAATCGGCGTCTCGAGATCGGTTTGCCGTACTCTGATAATGGCGCTCGGCGATGCCTATATCATGGGCGAATCCGAGAACCGAGGAGTGAGACCATGACGACAGAACGCGCGGTGCTTGCCGGCGGATGCTTCTGGGGGATGCAGGATCTGATCCGCCGCTATCCCGGCGTTGTATCCACACGCGTCGGCTATTCCGGTGGCGACGTGCCCAATGCCACCTATCGCAATCATGGCAGTCATGCCGAGGCGATCGAGATCATTTTCGATCCGGCGAGGATCGGCTATCGCCACCTGCTGGAATTCTTCTTCCAGATTCATGACCCGACCACGCGCAACCGCCAGGGCAACGATGTCGGCACGAGTTATCGTTCGGCGATCTTCTACACGAATGACGAACAAAAGCGCGTCGCCGAAGACACGATCTCGGACGTGGATGCGTCGGGCCTCTGGCCGGGCAAAGTGGTGACCGAGGTGACGCCGGTCGGCGATTTCTGGGAGGCCGAACCGGAGCATCAGGATTATCTCGAGCGTTATCCCAACGGCTATACCTGCCATTTCCCGCGGCCGAACTGGAAGCTCCCGAAACGCGAGACGTTTCGCCAGGCCGGATAGCGGAAAGATGTCCGGGGCCGCGCCTGTCGCGCCGGCCCCGGCCCGCGGCGCATTCTCAAGCAGACATGCCAGGGCGGCGGACGCACCGATGGAATCGGCGCCGTCGCTCTATCAATTTCCTGTAGCATCGGACCTGTCCCGAAACCGCTCCTCAGTTAGGCAGACATGCTTCAAGTCAGATTTCCGCGCGGTGCTGTCGCGCATGCCGCTCGAGCGTCGCGGCGATCGCCTGGGGGATCGGCTGGCCGGTGCGTTCGGAGATGAAGAGATACTCGCCGGCGGGGTTGACCTCCAGGAAGACATGTTCGCCTGACGGCGTGACCCGGAAATCGACCGCGCCGAATTTCAGGTTCATCTCGTCCATCAGCCCGAGGAGTTTCTTCGCGACATCGTCCGGCAGCGTATACGGCCGAACCGCCGCGGTACCGAGACCCTTGCGGTAATCGACTTGGTGATCGGCATCCGATGCTATCGACGCCGCAAAAATGTCGCCATCGATCACGGTCACCCGAAGATCCAGCTGTGCCGGCACGAAGGACTGGAAGATGACCGGAGCAAAGCGAACCGACTCGATCAGCGCCAGGTCGTCGCGTGTCACGATTGCGGTTTCCCTTGGCGCCTCCTGAATGTTGCGGAAGGCCTTCCGGATCACCTTGCCGACGCCGTGACGTTCGATGAAGGCGAACGCTTCCTGCGGGCTGTTGCTGACCAGCGTCTCGGGTATGGCCAAGCCGTGTCGCCGCGCGACGCGCAGCTGATGCACCTTGCGCAACGCCATTTCGTCCGCTGTCGGCGGGTTCATCCAGAAACAGCGCATTGCGTACCAGACGCCCAGCAGGGCTTCGTTCGACTCCGACCACGCAAACAGACGTGCAGTGCCTTCCGTCACCTCCGGCGCGACCGTCATGTTGCGGATACGCCGATACCAGACCGCGCCGACTTTATCGAGTGCAACCCGACGTCCATCGGGAAGGTCGAAGAAATGCCCGTTCTCCACGGCTCCGGCATATGCGTTGAGCCGCATCCTTTCCGGAAACCAGGATACGTCGACGACTGCGTGATCCACGGTCAGGTGCTCGATGACCTTGTGCACATGCTGGTTGTCGAGGAACGATACGATCAGGATCACGGCGACCTCTGTTGATGTGGGATGCGCCCTCGCCGGATCGGCAGCGGCGCGAGGGCGGCAGAATGAGAAAGCCGGGGAAGGGAGAGCCCGGCGGCCGGGCCGCCGGGCTCTTGTCACGCTCAGGCCCCGCCGAGTTGCCTGTAGGCAGCCCAAGCCTGCCTCCAGCCTTCGAGCCCTTGGGCGTCAAGCATGCCGCGGCGATGCAACTGAGCGTAGTGGCTGAGCAGCACCTGATAGGAGGCTGCCGCCTGCGCACGGGCTTGTTGGGCTGCCGCGGCGGCAGCCTGTCCCGTTGCCAGCACGAAAGGAGTTCCGCCCGGACCGCCGGGGATACCCGGCAGGTCGATCGGCGGCTCCAGCGCCGATTTCGGCCAATCGATCGGAGTTTCGAAGACGTCCTTCTGCGGATCGTGAATTGCCTCCTTGACGAGATCCTTGGGATTGTCCTTCGGGCCGTCCTTGATCGCGTCCTTCGGAAAGTCCTTGTGGCCCTCCTTCGGGGGCTCCTTGATAAGATCCTTCGGATTGTCCTTCGGGAAATCCTTGGGCGGATCCTTGGGGAACTCCTTCGGCGGATCCTTGGGGAAGTCCTTCGGCGGGTCCTTGGGCAGGTCCTTCGGCGGATCTTTCGGCAGATCCTTCGGGGGCTCCTTGACAAGGTCCTTGGGATTGTCCTTCGGGAAATCCTTGGGCGGATCTTTGGGGAACTCCTTCGGCGGATCCTTGGGGAACTCCTTCGGCGGATCCTTGGGGAAGTCCTTCGGCGGGTCCTTGGGCAGGTCCTTCGGCGGCTCCTTGATGACATCCTTCGGAATATCCTTGGGAGTCTCCTTCACGAGGTCCTTCGGCTGATCTTTCGGACCCTCCTTGATAGCGTCCTTCGGAGTGTCCTTGACCGGTATCTTGGCCCCCACGCAAGGGATGTTGGACCCGATCATCGCGCGCGGGCCGTCCAGAGCAGCCTGCATGCGGGATGCCTGCCCCTGCGTGAACATGACCATGGCGATATCGTCGACATAGTCCATGTAGTTCATGAACATGTCGCCGTTCGGACCGTTGTTGCACGATATGGTCGGGAATGTCGGCGCGCCGAAGTTGCTGCCGCCCTGGTTGGGGGTGTCGGCAACGAAGTCGCTGCCGCCGCAGCCATCGCCGTCGTCGCCCCAGATATGACGCAGATTGAGCCAGTGCCCGACCTCGTGCGTGGCCGTGCGGCCGAGATTGAACGGAGGCGCGGCGGTGCCCGTCGTGCCGAAGGCGGTGTGCGTGATGACGACACCGTCGGTAGCCGCCGGACCGCCGGGAAACTGGGCGTAACCCAAAAGGCCGCCGGTCAGCTGGCATACCCACATGTTGAGATACTGATCCGCCGGCCATGCAGTGCTGCCGCCGGTCGCATCGGACTTGACGTCGTCATTGTCGTTGAAACCGTCGCGGTCGGTCCTCTTGCGCACGATGCCGTCGGTCGGATTGCCGCTCGGGTCGGTCGTCGCCAGTTTGAACTGGATGCGCGAATCTGCCGCCAGCGGCGCAAACGGAGCCGGCGTGTTCGCGACATCGGCGTTCTGCTTGCGGAAGTCCTCGTTCAGCACCTTGATCTGGCTGTCGATCTGCGCCTGGGAGATGTTCTGCGCCGGCGTCTTGTGGACGACATGCACCACCACCGGGATTTCCGTGCAGCCTGGCCGCGCCGCGGCCGCCATGCCCATTTCCACCCTGAATGCCTGCTCTTCGATCCGCTGCCGGGCCTCGGCATAGCGCGGCGACGTGGCGAGCAGGCGATGGTGCACGTGCATCGTGCCGCATTGTCGCCGTTTGGGGGGTTCTGCGTCTGCCATTTCCTTACCTCCTCATCTGGGATGGTGGTTTGCAAGAAAGATGGATTTCGAGACTGCGCACGAATTCGACAGACACACTCGCCGTACCGGCGAGCTACTTTTTCGAGATGACGAGCAAATCCTCCGTGAGTTGCTCGATGGAGTAGTGTCCTTCCCAGCCCGGCGCCGACAAATGGAGCTCGTCGCCGTCCACCGACCATGTGCCTGCGACACTTTCGAGCTTGTCGGCAGGGCCCGGCGACTTGGCGAGCGCCTGTGACCGGGAACTGAGGTCAAGGTGGCGGCGGCCGCGCGCCGGCGGCAGATTGTAACTGTCGGGCCGCAGGACGATGCGACCGGGGGAGCTTTCCTCCCGCACCTCCACCCAGTTTTTCGTCATTTTCTTGATATCGGTCATCATCGTCTCCGTTCGGGCGCCGGCGATCGCCAGCGAACGCTGCTGGCCGGCACGTCAGGCCGGTCGCCCTTGTCCAGGCAAGCTCTCGAGCATCTGCCGCACGTCCTGCCAGGACTGGTAGTCCTCGGCCTGCAGCCGCCGCTCGCCTTCGAGACGACGGTATTGCGCGATCAACTGGTTCAGATGCGCCGCGAGCGTCCGATTGATGTCTCCTGCCGGGCTGGGCAAGGTGCCGCTGGTGAACGGGCTGCAGCAGGAAAGAGGGGTCAGCACCACCGTCTCCCTGACGCCGGCCAGCTCGGCAATCGTCGCGATGTTCATCTTGAGAATCTCGACCGCGAAGGCCGGATCGACGCGGTCCAGCGTGTCACGCGCCGTATGGACCGCGTCGTTGGCGCTGTCGCCTCCTTCGATCGTCAGCACGGCTGGAATGCCGGCCTCGATAAAGGGAACGTGATCGCTGGCGAATGGATTGAGCGAAATCTGGACGGCCAGAGACGTATGGGCGGCGGCGGCATCCGCCAGCCGGTCGATCAGATCCTGGCTGACCGGGGCGCCCTCCAGCATGACGGTTGCCGGCGGCGCGTTGATGCGGCCTACCATGTCCATGTTGATCACGCCGCGGATGCGCGCCCTTTCGTCGGCCGCCAGGGAGGCGACATATTGCCTGCTCCCGAACAAGCCCTGTTCCTCGCCGCCGAACAGGACGAAGGTCACGTCATGCTCGAACTCCCGCATCGCGACAAGGCGGGCAAGCTCCAGCACGCCCGCCGAACCGCTGGCGTTGTCGTCGGCGCCGGGCGCCGGTCCGGCCGGACCGTCCTCGTGATTGATCGAATCGAGATGCGCGGTGATGATCACCTCGCCGGGCGAGGCCGCGGTGCTTGCCTTGGTCGCGACGACATTGACGCTGGGGCCGAGGTTGCCGACCGCGATCGGCCGCATGCCGATCGCGTAGCCGAAGCCCGAAAGTCGGGTCAGTGCCCAGTTGGCTGCGCCGAGAAAGTCGGTGCTGGTCGACAGGCGCGTCTGGAGACTGACGAGATGTTCAAGGTCCCCGCTGAACGCCGGGCTGCTTACGGCGTTGGCCATTGCCGAGGCCCGTGGCTGCTTGCGGACCGGCGCGCCGGCAGGCCGAATGTCGAACATTACCCGCCGGTCGCCGAGCGGCTCGATGACGAAACAGCTGTGTCCTTCGGCGCGGATCGCTTCGGCCTTGTCACGTTCGAGATCAACCACGATATAGCGGCCCTTGTCGAACAGCACCCTGACGTCCGGATGTTCGCGCTGGAAGCTGCGTCCCATCTGTGCGACCAGGTGAAAATTGCCGAGCGGCAGGTCGTCATCGCCCTGCCGCACCGTCGTGACATCCTCGCCGTCACCCGGGCGGAGCGCTTTCAGCTTGGCTCCGGGAGCATAAAAAAACACTTCGTCGCCAAAGCGAACCCATCGCGCGTCCGCTTCGTCGAGCAGTTTACCCAGCGCTCTGGACGCAACCTTGAGAATTTTCCAACGCATGGCCTGCCGCCTCAACCTGACCGGCACCAATCAATATTGGAAAGTATTTCAGGATTCATGTATTATATTAATGCTCATCTCTATCGCTGTCAATCGATTTCAAGATGAAGCAGCCCTCGTAACAGAATGTCACGCGAGAGGGTGAGTGCAAGCGATCCGGTTGGCAGATGCCACAACAACAGGCAGGAATATAGCTCCGGCTACCGCGGCTTGCGGTACGCTCAGGGCCCCGCGAACTCGCCCTGACACCAGCCGGCGTCGGCCTTTTCGGCCGCTTCCCGGTCGTCCGCGCAGGGCGTCCTCATAGTGCTTTGGGCCCATCGATCGGGTGGCCGTTCCGGACAAGCCATGCCGCGACGCTCTGCCCGTATGAACGAAGGCGGCAAGCAGGGCGGGCCGATCCGCCTCATGGAGATCGAAGACGGTGTGCCGGCCCTCGACAGCGACCTCGTCGGAAGACAACAAATGCGTGGACCCGCCTGAGCCGCAGCACGGTGGTCTAGACGCATCCCGGGCAGAGCGTCTGAAAAGGCGGCGGCAACCACCGCCCGACTCCGCAAGGCGGCAAGATCGAGCGGTGCGTCACTGTTCAGCCGCTGCACGATATCCCATTGGGGAGCCGGCTGACGGGCATTGCAGGTTCAATCCCGTATCACTCCACTACGCGGCCAGGCAGGCTGAGGTCGCCGCTCGCCACGTCAAAGACGTTGGCGACGCAGAGCAGCGGCGAGTGTACCGACGCGCTGACGCGCAGCCCTGCGGTCACTCCGTCGAACGTCACGCCTTCCGTCGGCCCGAGTGAAGCCGCCGGCGCACGCACCGTCACCTGCGGTCCGGCGATCTGCGGCTTGTGACCAGGGCTGTCGATGAGGATGGGCAGGCTGGGCCAGGTCTTCGGCAGTTTCGGCTTGGCGCCCTCCGGTATGTCGCGAACCTTGAGCGCGCCATTGCCGCAGGCGTCGTCCGGCACGAGCACGACCCAATGGCTGTGCCACAGATCGCCGTCATTGGCATTGTCGCCGTCGCCGTTCTCGTCATAGAGCGGCGTGTCGTCGAAGTCGGGGTGTGAGGTCACGGCAAAGGCAAGGATGTCCTGATCGTTCTCGAACCCGACCGCCCCTGAGTTGAGACCGGTCGGCCAGACATAAGAGTAGACGGTGGAACCGGCGAGCTTGCCCGAAGGTGCGGGCTTCGATGAACCGGCCTTGCCGCTTACCGCCATGCGGAAAACAAGGTCGTCGCCCGCGAGGACGATCTCGGTGCGCACGATGTCAAAGTCCGTCGGCTGAGCGTTGCCTTTGGCCGCGTCTATGGGGTGAGCGGAGGCGGCCGCCGTCAGAGTAAGCGTCGCCGTTGCGCCAGCGAGCATTGCCCGCAGCGTCGTCTGGAGCATGGTCATTTTGATTTCTCCTCGGGTCCACGGCCTCGCATCGACAAGAACCGTTAGGAGTGCTAATAATCACTTCATTGGAAGTTGGTCAAGCTGAATGTTAGGAGTCCTAAATAGATGACCTTCGACGCGATCAGCGAGCCTATCGCCAAGCGCGTGACCGCGGGCCTGGCGAAGATCGCGCTCGCGCTCAAGAGCCGCGCGTGGAAGGGTGCTGGTGGGGCCGGAGTCACGCCGACGCAGGGCCAGGCGCTTGGCCTCCTCCGCGAAGCGCCCAAGGGCCTGCGGCTTTCGGCGCTGGCGGAACTGCTCGGCGTGTCGGCGCCCACCGCCAGCGATGCGGTCAACTCGCTCGTCTCAAAGGGTCTGGCTGCGAAGGAGGCCGGTCCCGACAAGCGGTCTATCGCCTTGAAGCTCACGCCTGCGGGCAAGACGCTGGCGGATCGTACGGACGAGTGGCCGGACTTCCTGACGCGCGCGGTCGAGTCTCTCGAGCCGGACGAGCAGGCAGGCTTCCTGCGCTCTCTCGTCAAGATCGTCCGGGCGCTGCAGGAGAATGGAGACATTCCGCTGCAGCGTATGTGCATCACCTGCCGCCACTTCCGGCCCAACGTTCATGACGATGTTTTGAACCCCCACCACTGCGCCTATGTGGACGCGGCCTTCGGCGACAGACACCTGCGCCTCAACTGTGCGGAACAGGAGGAAGCGCCTGCCGAGCAACGCTCGGCCGCATGGGAGCGCTTCCGAGTTCCCGCCGCCGCGCCTTTGTAGGACTGAGGTTGGCCGGCGGCGTCGAAATGACACTGCTTGCAGGGAGGTGCTTCGGTACAGGGCAGGTGCCAGGCCCCTTCCGTCAGATCCGGCGATGCGGTGTCGATGTTTGCACGATGCCTGAACCCGCACCGCCTGCGTGCGCACAAGCAGAAAGCGCCCCGGAAGGCGCCTGCTGAATTGCTGATTTCCTTGAGGAAACTGGAGCGGGCGAAGGGATTCGAACCCTCGACCCCAACCTTGGCAACCGGATCAGGTCGTTTTCGCCACAGCAGGTCATTCTACGCTATAACCCGAAAAACTACGATCGATCAACCACTTACATTGACAGGCGTGCCGCCGTAGGTACGCTAGAAGAACCCCTGATTCCCTTTCAACTGCTTCCCCCCTGCTTCCCCGCTCATGCTGCAACTGCGTGGGGAAGCAGATTGGCGCGTGCGCGTCCTCCGCCCTCCTCGCAGGCATCTGATTTGAAACGCAAATCCAGCCTGAAGGAGTCCGGCGATGCCGAAACTGACCAAGAGGATCGTTGATGCACTGCAACATGATCCGGAGCGCGATGTGTTCGTGTGGGACACCGAGGTCCGCGGCTTCGGCGTTCGCGTAAAGCCCTCCGGAACGAAGACGTTTCTGATCCAATACCGCAACGCTGAGCGGCGCACGCGACGCTTCGTCATCGGTCAGTTCGGCGTTCTGACGGTCGAACTTGCCCGCGATCTGGCCAAGAAGAAGCTCGCTTCCGTTGTCGACGGTGGCGATCCTTCGGCCGAGCGTCGTGCAGCCCGTGAGGGCATGACCGTGGCTGAAGTTTGCGACTGGTACCTCGAAGAGGCCGAAGCGGGACGGCTCCTCGGCCGGAACAGGCGGCCGATCAAGGCGTCCTCGGTGGCCGGCGATAGGAGCCGCATCGAGCAGCACATCAAGCCGCTGATCGGTACGCGGGTGGTGAGCCGCCTTCGTCTTGCCGATATCGAACGGCTCCAGGCCGACATTGCCGCCGGCAAGACGGCGCGCTCGCATCGGCCGGGCCGCGGAGGGCAGACTTCTGGCGGAGCTGGTGTGGCGGCGCGCGCCATCAGCACATTGCGAAGTCTCCTCAATCATGCCCGTCGGCTCGGGTTGATCGAACAGAGCCCGGCGAATGGAGTTCGCATTATCGCTTCGGAGAAGCTCAAGCGCCGCCTCAGCGCCGGCGAGATTCGGCACCTTGGCAAGATCATGATGCAGATCGAGCACGAGGGCGAGCACCCGACGGGCCTTGCCGCGATCCGGGCGATGCTGCTGACCGGTTTCCGCCGCATGGAGGTCCTGGGGATGCGCAGGGAATGGATCGAGCCGGAGGGCAACTGCGTCGCATTCCCGGACACGAAGTCGGGCCCCCAGTTGCGGGCAGTTGGGGACGCTGCGATTGCCCACCTGCTCAGCCAGGGACAGCGCAGTCCGTCGCCGTTTGTCTTCCCGGCCGACTGGGGTGAAGGCCACTTCATCGGTGTCGTGAGGGTGCTCGACCGGGTGTGTTTACGCGCGGGTCTGAACAACGTTACCCCACATACCTTAAGACACACCTTTGCCAGCATCGCGGCCTCGTTGGGCTTTAGCGAGCTGACGATTTCCGGCCTCCTCGGGCATGCGCCGCGTGGAGTCACGCAGCGCTACGTTCATCTCGACACAGCGCTCGTCATAGCGGCAGATCAGGTCGCGGCCGAGATTGCCCGCCTTCTGGAGGGCGGAGAAGTCGCGACTGTCCGAGAGATGAAGCTGCTTCGCTCGAAGACTTTGGCACGGGTTCCGGTGTAAGAGCCCGTCCCTGCTGGATGCGACGATAGTTGGGGGCTAACATCCTCGCCCACGTATCTCTTCGCGCTCACCGCCGAAACATTGCATTTTGGGGAACGGCAGGCCCGCAGGGTCGAATCCAGGGCGGCGTCGATCATAGTCTGTTGTCGATGCCAGTAAAGATGGTTGCGGGGGACCGCTACATTGCATTACCCACTACGGAAGATCATGTGGTTTTCCTCTTCAGGCGCCATGTAGCCAAGCTACGCAGGTAAGCAGGCTAGAGAAGCATCCATTGAAACCCGTTTCGATGTTTCTGCCGCTGCGGCCTAAGGGAGGGATAATCAGGGGGGCCTTGCCCCGATGGTCAGCACAACGGGCTGGTTGTCCACCACGGCCGTAACCACGGCGATCAGATCCGCCTTCAGGTCACGGCGCTGGCCGATGCCGGTTCTTGGTCTCAGCCTGTGGTCGTTGCTCTGTCCGATGCAGTCGTGGATATCAGGATGTATCAGGGCAAACGGCAGGGCGGGATATCGGAGCTGGATGATGACGCTGATTTAGGTAGACATGCCAGCTGTGTTGTGCAATGCAAATTTTCCCTTCGCATCTGCACAAATTTGTGCAAAACGCCTGTCCCAGCGTTTGACGCAAGGGAAGGAGACGTCGTGAGCGCAACGGGAGAGGCCAAGGCTCTTACCCCACCGGATATTTGCGCGCGCAAGGGCAGAACGCCGCTTGTGTGCCTAACGGCATATACCACGCCCATCGCGAAGCTGGTCGATCCCCATAGCGATGTCGTGCTGGTCGGCGACAGCGTTAGCATGGTTCTGCATGGCCTGCCGTCCACGCTCGGCGTCACGCTAGAGATGATGATCATGCACGGCCAGGCCGTCCGCCGCGGCCTCAAACGCGCGCTGATGATCGTCGACATGCCCTTCGGCTCCTATGAGGAAGGCCCAGAGCAGGCCTTTCGCAACGCCGTCCGCGTGATGGCGAAAACCGGCTGCGCGGCCGTTAAGCTCGAAGGCGGCGAGGCAATGGCCGAAACGATCCGGTTCCTAGCAGCGCGCGGCATTCCGGTGATGGCCCATGTCGGCTTGACGCCGCAGGCGGTCAACGCCTTCGGCGGCTATCGCGTGCAGGGCCGGGGCGAGGATGCCGAGCGCATCAGGCGCGATGCCCGTGCGGTGGCCGACGCGGGTGCCTTCGCGGTCGTGCTCGAAAAGGTGCCCGAGCCGCTCGCCCGCCGGGTCACTGAGGAAATCACCATACCGACGATCGGCATCGGCGCTTCGCCCGCCTGCGACGGCCAGATCCTTGTCGTCGACGATATGCTGGGGCTGTTCGGCGACTTCCGGCCGAAATTCGTCAAGCGCTATGCCGAACTCGGGCAGGCCGCGTCAGCGGCGATCGCGGCCTATGCGCAGGAGGTGAGGGAACGCCGATTTCCGGCTGCGGAACATGTTTTCGGCGATGCGCCGACAGCCATCAAAGGAGGAGAAGCAGCGTGAGCATACCGATCGTCCGTACTTTCGCAGAACTGCGCAGCATCGTCGCCCCTTGGCACCGCGATGGCCTGAAAGTCGCCGTCGTGCCGACCATGGGCGCTTTGCACGAAGGCCATCTCAGCCTGGTGCGTGCCGCACTCGAGCAGGCCGACCGGGTGATCGTGACGCTCTTCGTCAACCCGAAGCAGTTCAACAATGCAGCCGATCTCGCCGCCTATCCGCGCACCGAGCACGAGGACGCCGCCAAGCTCGCGCCGCTGGGCGCGCACATGCTCTACGCGCCGGACGGGCCGGAGATGTATCCGGACGGCTTCGCCACCACCGTGTCGGTGGCAGGCACGAGCGAAGGCTTGTGCGGGACCTACCGCCCAGGCCATTTCGATGGCGTGGCGACGGTGGTGACCAAGCTGTTTCTCCAGACGGGCGCTGATCTCGCCTTCTTCGGCGAAAAGGATTTCCAGCAGCTGCACGTCGTGCGTCGCATGGTCCGCGACCTCGATTTGCCCGTAGAGATCGTCGCCTGCCCGACGGTTCGCGAGGAGGACGGCTTGGCGATGTCGTCGCGCAATCTCCGCCTCTCGTCTGCACAGCGCCAGGCGGCTCCGAAGCTCGCGGAAATCCTGTTCGCGACGGCCGAGCAGCTTGCGGCAGGGGCGCCGGCCCAAGACGTCTTCGCCGAGGCCCGGCAGATCATCCTCTCCGCCGGCTATCGGGAGGTCGAATATCTCGAATTGCGGGCCGACGATGACCTTTCGCCACTCGAGGCCGCGGAGTGCCCCGCGCGCCTGCTCGTCGCGGTATGGCTGGGCGACGTTCGTCTCATCGACAATGTGAGGGTTCGGCCAAAGCAAGGCACCGCGGAAGTGGTTGCTCCGGCCGCTGCGGCCTGACGCCTTCCATTCCGGCTTGAAGTCTCAGTTGTCGTCCTTCGCACGAGAAATGGCCATCCGAGATCAAAGTCAGCGGCAAACCACAGTTCGCGCGGTGGACGCACGCGTCTGGTGGCTGAACCGTCCGCGGCAGTCGCGCCGCCGCGGACGTTGTTTGGCGGGGGTCTATGCGTCTGCGCTCGCCGTATCCGCTAGCACCGCGAGCGTGAGCCATTCGGCGATCAGCGCCGGTTTGTCCGCACCTTCGATTTCGACGGTGACATCGTAGGTGGTCAGGATCTGGTTCGCTGCATTGCTGGTCACGTCGCGCAATACGAAGCGGCCGCGGACCCGCTCCCCCGCCTTCACTGGCGCGAGGAAACGCAGGCGGTTCATGCCGTAGTTCACGCCCATCTCGATGTTCTCGATGCGCGGCAGAGCGTCGTAGTACATGTGGCTGAGAAGCGAGAGCGTCAGGAAACCGTGCGCGATCGTCCCGCCGAACGGGCTTGTCCGGGCGCGCTCGGGATTGACGTGGATGAACTGGTGATCCTTTGTGGCGTCGGCGAACATGTCGATCATCGACTGGTCTACTTCCACCCAGTCCGAGACGCCAATCTCCTGCCCGACGCGCCCCTGCAACTCCGCCGCTGCGATCGTCGCCGTCATTTCAGAGAATTTCGAACAGGCCCGCGGCTCCCATGCCGCCGCCGACGCACATGGTGACGACGACGTGCCTGACGCCGCGCCGCTTGCCTTCGATGAGGGCGTGGCCGACCATCCGTGCGCCCGACATGCCGTAGGGATGGCCGATCGAGATCGCGCCGCCATTCACGTTCAGCAACTCGTTGGGAATGCCGAGCTTGTCCTGGCAATAAAGGACCTGCACCGCGAAAGCCTCGTTCAGCTCCCACAGGTCGATATCGTCGATGCCGAGGCCGAAGCGCTGCAGCAGCTTCGGTACGGCATAGACCGGGCCGATGCCCATCTCGTCGGGCTTGGTGCCGGCGACGGCCATTCCGACATAGCGGCCAAGCGGCTCGAGGCCGCGCTTCTCGGCCGCCTTGGCCTCCATCAGGATGCAGGCGGACGCTCCGTCGGACAGCTGGCTCGCGTTGCCGGCCGTGATGCATCCTCCCTCGCGGACCGGCTTCAGGGCCGACAGTCCTTGGAGGTTAGTATCCGGCCTGTTGCCTTCGTCCGCCGTGAGCGTGACCGTCTTGCGCGTCGTTTCGCCGGTTTCGCGGTTCACGATCGCCTTCACGGCGATCACCGGCACGATTTCACGGGCGAAGCGATCCGCCGCCTGCGCGGCCGCCGTCCGCTGCTGCGACTCGAGGGCATAGGCGTCCTGCCGCTCGCGCGCGATGCCGTACCGCTTGGCGACGGTTTCGGCCGTATCGATCATCGGCATGTAGGCATCGTCGTGCATCGCCACGAGCTCGGGATCGATGTCGACGCGCAACTCCGGCGTCTGCACGAGCGAGATCGACTCCACACCGCCGGCGAGCACCGTCTCCATGCGGTCGACGATGATTTGCTTCGCGCCCGTCGCGATCGTCATGAGGCCGGACGAGCACTGGCGGTCCATGGTCATCCCCGGCACCTCGACGGGCAGGCCGGCGCGCAGCGCCGCCATGCGGCCGATCGTCTGCTGCGAGCCCTGCGGCAGCGAGCAGCCCAGGATGCAGTCGTCGATCCGGTCGGGCTCCATGCCGGCGCGCTCGACTGCCGCGCGCAGCGCATGGGCTGCCAGTGTCGGGGCGGGCGTTGCGTTGAAAGCGCCGCGATAGGCGCGGCCGATCGGGGTTCTCGCCGTCGAGACGATCAGGGCATCACGCATGTCAGTTTGCCTTTCCGGAATCTCTTGTGTAGCCGGCTTTCTGTAATTCCAGCCGGCCTTGCCTTTCGCCGGCGTCCGGAACGAACTCGTCCTTGCGGTCGACGATCTTCGGCCAAGAGGCGACGATAGCCTCGGGAGCGGCGGGCCCTTGGCCGATATGGACGCCCTGCGTCAGCGTTATGTGCGCCGCCTCGAACGAGCCCGCACCGGCGCACAGGATTGTCCTTGTCGGGGCGTCATCTCCGACAAGGACCACGATGCCGGGACTTACCTGCGCGGGACGGAGACGCTCCATCTCGGCCTGCGGCAGCAAGCCGTCCAGCATCTGCGTCGCGGCGGTGGGCGCGATGCAGTTCACGCGGATATTGTTGCGGGCGCCCTCGAGCGCGAGCGTCTGCATCAGGCCCACCAGCGCCATCTTGGCGGCGCCGTAGTTGGACTGGCCGAAATTGCCGTAGAGGCCGGAAGAGGACGTCGTCATGACGATGCGGCCGTAGTTCTGGGCGCGCATATGGTCCCACACCGCCTTGGTGCAGTTGACCGAGCCCATCAGGTGGACGTCGATGACCAGCTGGAAATCCGCCAGGTCCATCTTCGCGAACGTCTTGTCGCGCAGGATGCCGGCATTGTTGATGAGGATGTCGACCTTGTTCCAGCGGGTGATGGTTGCGTCGACCATCGCTTTGACCGCGTCGAAATCCGTGACAGAAGCGCCGACCCCGATCGCCTCGCCTCCGGCCTTCCTGATCTCGTACGCGACGGCGTCCGCCGCGGCCTGGGCGACATCGTTGACCACCACGCGGGCGCCGCGTGCAGCGAGCAGCAGGGCGTGCTCGCGCCCCAGTCCGCCTCCCGCGCCCGTGACGATGGCAACCCTTCCTGACAGATCGATCATCAACCCCTCTCATCTTTGCGTTTCGACGGCGGCGTCATCACGGCTCCACCATTTCCGGCGGACAGGCTGACACCACGCCCCCGTCCACCGTCAGCACCTCGCCGACGACGTAGTCGCCGGCGCGGCTCGCGAGGTAGATCGCGGCCGCGGCGATGTCTTCCGGCTGTCCGACCCGCCCGGCGGGGATGGAGGCCAGATAGTCGTCGCCCTTGTCGCGCGCCGCGCGGTTCATGGCCGAGGGGAAGGCGCCCGGCGCGATCGCGCTCACGACGACGCTGTCCTTGATCAGGCGCGCCGCCATCCGGCGGGTCAGGTGATGGATTGCCGCCTTGGATGCCTGATAGCTGTAGGTTTCCCAAGGGCTTATACGCAGACCGTCGATCGACCCGATGTTGATTACCTTTGCCGGCCGGCCATTGCCGGCGCCTGCCTTGAGAAGCGGGAAGAGTGCCTGCGTGAGGAAGAAGGGCGCCTTGACGTTGAGGTCGAAGATCTTGTCCCAGCCCTTCTCCGGAAACTCTTCGAATTCCGATCCCCAGGCGGCGCCCGCATTGTTGACGAGAATGTCGAGTGCGGGTTCGGCCGCGCGGAAGCGGGCGGCCAAGTCGTGCGCACCCTCGACGGTCGATACGTCGGCGGGAACCGCTTTGCACCGAGCCCCCATCTCTTCGGCGGCGGCCTCACACTGGTCGGCCTTGCGTGCGGAGATGTGGACGCGGGCGCCCTGGGCGAGGAAACCCTCGGCGATCATGCGGCCGATGCCTCGCGATCCGCCGGTCACCAGCGCGACGCGACCTTCCAGCGAGAAGAGGGTTGAGGCATCGAGCATTGTAGTCTCCGGCTATCGTTCGCGTCCGGCCTTTCGGCGTCGCCGTGATACGGTCTTGCGACGACGCTGGCAAGCAATATTTGTACAGATGTACCGTTATTTTCACGGTGCTGGAAGCGAACCGGCCAGCACGTCGGCGAAATCTGCGCGGGCCCGGGCGAGATCGGGCACGCCCACGGCGGCCGTGATCGCACGCACCAGTTTGCCGATGAAGATCGCCTGCATGTGCAGCGGAACGCCCGCGCCGGGAGACCTGCCGAGGGCGGATGTGATCCGCCTCGACCAGGCGCGGTGGAGATCGAAAAGCGACGTGGCGACAGCGGGCCGCAGCGAGGGGCTTTGCGCGGCGCTCATCCAGACTGAGTAGTAGCCGATGTTCTCGCTTCCGAACTCGAGCGCCTCGCGGAAGAAAATCGCCGTCGTCAGGTCGAGCAGGCGGCTCTCGTCCAACTCGGCGGCGCCGGCCGCGTCGAGGCCGGAGCGGTAGCGGGCCTTGGCGCGCTCGAACAACTCGTTTTGAGCGGTCGCCAGCAATTCTTCGATAGTGGCGAAATAATAGCTCGGCCCGCTGCGCACCATGCCGGCAACCTCCGCCACGCGGCGATGGGAGAGGGCGACGGCGCCTTCCCTCACGATGATCTCGATCGCCGCCTCCAAAATCCTTTGTCGGGTTTGGGCGTATCGCGCGGACGGGTCGGAAGGAGCGCCATCCGTATCGGCGTGCCGCACGCCAGCCGGAATCGCGATGTCGCGCAGGAGCCCCTCAGGGTCCAGCCGGCCGGCCAGAAGTTCGCGTGCAACCGCGGGGTCGAGGCCGAGAGGATGGAGGATGAAGGTCAGGCCGATGGTGAGATCGACGGCCGCGCCCGCGCGATGCTTCGGCGCCGCCGGTTCGACCAGCCGCGCGATGTCGTACCAGATCGCGTCCAGCTGTTCGTACCAGATCTGCGCGAGCCGCCGGCCGCCGGTCGTCCGGCCGCCGTGCAAGATCAGCTCGGACCAGGCCAGCGACCGGATACGCTCGCGGCCGAGCGCGTTCAGGACGATCCGCTCCACCAGATCCGCCAGGCCCGTTACGCCTGTTTCGCTTCCTTCCGCGACCCGCGTCGCCAGCCTTCGGAAAGCGTGCAGATATCCGTCCAGCAGCGTGCGCGAGGCTTCCTCGATGATGTCGGCCTTGGTGTCGAAGTGATAAGTCGTCGCGGCGAGGCTGACGTCCGCCGCGCGTGCGACCTCGCGGTGCGTCAGGCCGGCTACGCCCGCATGGGCGAGAACATGGATTGCGCCTTCGGCGATCTTGCTGCGCGTGACAATCGTCCTCATCTGGACGGCCCGCCGGCGACTCCTGCCGCTCTGGTTCAAATCGCCGCGTCCCCGAACATCGCCCCGGGCGCGTCGAGACACGTCCTGTCGAGCGATCCGCTAAGCGCCAGCCGCCCACGCGCGAGCGGCAGCTCATGCCGGTTGAAATAGCGGCAGGTCAGCAGCTTGCCTTCGTAAAATGCGCGCTCCACCGGACACAGACCACCCGCCGCCAGCGCCTTCGTCGCTACGATCGCTTGGCGCAGCCACATCCAGCCGATGATGATATGGCCGAACGCGTCGAGATAGATCGTCGCGTTGGCGAGGCGCTGCGCGGAATCCCTGCATTCCAGCAGGTTCTGCGTCGCCCCAAGCAGATCGTCGATACTGGCGGCCAGCGCCTTTGCGTCTTCGCCAAGTCCGATCTCCGCGGCCTGGATTGCTGCCTCGCGCATCTGCCCGGCAAAGCGCATCAGCGTCTCGCCGCGATCGCCAGCCACTTTTCTTCCGAGTAGATCCATGCCCTGGATGCCGAAGGTGCCTTCATGGATGTGGTTCAGTCTGTTGTCGCGATAGTAGCGTTCGACCGGATAGTCGCGGGTGTAGCCGTACCCTCCGAGGATCTGGATGGCCCACTTGTTCGCCTCGAGACAGTGTTCCGACGGCCACGACTTCACCACCGGCGTGAGCAGCCCGAGCATTGCGGACAGCCAGCCGCGCCGTTCCTCACCCTCGCACACGGCCAGTTCGTCCACGAGCGTGGCGCAATAGAAGCAAAGCGCTTGGGCGCCTTCGACGGCGGCCTTCTGCGCCATCAGCATGCGCCTGACGTCGGCATGCTCGATGATGGGCACCTGCGGGCCGGTGGGATTCTTGCGGTCAACGGGCCGCCCCTGTGCGCGTGTCCGCGCGTAACCGGCGGAGTAGAGATAGCCGCCAAGTCCCGCCATCACCGAAGCGTGGCCGACGCCGATCCTCGCCTCGTTCATCATGTGGAACATGTATTCGATGCCGCGATGCGGCTCCCCGATCAGGTAGCCGAGGCAGTCTCCGGCCTCGCCGAAATTGAGCAGGCAGTTGGTCGTGCCGCGCTGGCCCATCTTGTGGTTGAGTCCTGCTAGCGCGATCTGGTTCAGCGGCCCCGCCGCGCCGTCCTCGCTGACAAGTCGCTTCGGGACGAGGAAGAGTGAAATGCCCTTCGTTCCCGCCGGCCCGCCGGGGATCTTGGCGAGCACCATGTGAACAATGTTCTTAGATACCTCCTGCTCGCCGCCGGATATCCACATCTTGCTGCCTCTGATCCGGTAGAGGTCATCCTCGCCCTTCGTCGCCGTGGTGCGGATATCGCCGAGCGAGGAGCCGGCATGCGGCTCCGAAAGGCACATCGTGCCGAACCAGCGCCCTTCCAGCATCGGCGGAAGGAACGTGCTCTTCAGGGCGTCCGAGCCGAAGGCGTTGAGCAGGTTGGCCGCGGCGATCGTCAGGAAGGCGTAGTTGGTCACGGCCGTGTTGGCGCAGCTGAACATGCCGCCGATGGCGGTGTGCAGGAACCATGGCGCCTGCAGGCCGCCGATCTCCTCTGGGAAAGGCAGCGCGAAGAACCCCGCTTCCGCATAGGCGCGCAACGCCTCCCTGGTGCCGCCAGGCATTTCGACCTTGCCGTTCACGAACTTCGGCTCGTTGGCGTCGACCTCTGCCGCGATCGGCAGGAACTTGTCCTCCGCGATCTTCTGGGCCGTGTCCAGCATCTGGCCGATCGCGCTCCGGTCATAAGCGGCGAAACGCGGATGTTCGAGAAGCGCTGCGACATCGAGAAGCTCGAAAAGGACGAAATCGAGTTCCCGACGATCGACGATCATAGACATATCGCTCTCCAGCTTGTCGCGGCGCACCGGCATCCGTACCTATCGCGTGAAGACGAATTGTACAACAGTACAACTTAATTCGGGAGAGGGGTGTTCCGATCTTTCGAAAGTTCCAGTGCCTACACGTGCCGGTCACGTTTCCCAGAGTAAGAGGTGTTCTTCAGCCCCCAACCTTGAGGTCGGCTGTAGTGATGTAAGCCCAGGGCATGAGATCGTCGATCTGGCTGTTTGGGTGACCGTTGAGGATCTTCGACAGATAGAACCATCGAACCATCCCCAGCCGATGACCTTCAGATAGGTGAAGTCGGTCCGCCAGAGCTGGTTCGGCGCTGCCGTCTTGTCGTGGAATTCATCGGCGGCCTTCGCGACGATAAAGGCCGGGCTGGTGATCAGGTCATGGGCCTTGCGCAGGCGATAGACCGAGGATTCCGAGACGAAGTAGCTCTTCTTGGCGGTGAAGGTGACGGCCAGTTCCCGTGGCGACAACTCCGGCTCGTTCAGCTCCAGGTCGACGATCTGATCGCGGGTCTCCTCGGGAATGCGGTTCCAGACCCGGTTCGGCCGAGGCCTGCACCCCTCCAGCGCGTCGATGCCGCCGGCAAGGAAACGGTCATGCCAACGATTGAAGGTTGAACGCGGAATGCCAAGCTTTTGCAGTGTGCGCCGCGCCGCCTTCGGCGATCCCCTCACGCCGACACAGCGCGGCGATCAACTCCTCGCCGCGCAGGCGCTTTCCCGGTCCCGGATTTGTGTCTCATCTTCGCTCCTTTGAAAGGCTACGATGAACCAGAAATCCTCCGCTCTCAGCTAAGCCACTTGGGCTCCTCAGCGCTGACGCCGGACAGGCTCGTGATCATCCGTTATTGGGTCAGAAGGATCCTATAGATGGCGCTCTCCCTGTCTGCCGCGACATAGATTTCTCCTTTGCTGCCCACCGACACGCCACCCGACCGTGGATACGGCTCGGATAGAAAGCCGACGGCGAGGCCGGACGCGACCAGTTCTGCTTCTCCGCTCGCGACATTTACCACATAGACCTCACCCGCGCCCGAGAGCACAACAACCGACCCATCCGGGGCCACTGCGATGCTTCGCGGGGCATCAAGCCCAGAGGCGACTTCGGTGACGACGCCGTCAACCAAACTGATCGCGAGCAAGCGATTGGAGCCGGCTTCTGCTACATAGACCGTGTTGTTTGGTCCTTTTGCCAACGAAGTGGGTATGCCGAGTCCCGCGGCAAGTACGTGGCGATCATTGCCGTTGATCCGCAGCAGATTGCCGGACCGTGCCTGCGCAACGACTATCTCCCCGGTTGGCAGGAGCAACGCATCGGTCGGCGCATCTAGGTTGTCGATGGTCTGCAGGAACTCGCCGCTGGACAGGTCGAGCAGCTGCACGAAAGAACTGGCGCGGTCGGTTAACAGCTCGGAGACAATAACAGCGCGCGTACCTTCGACGTCTATTGCAGACGGAAACAGCAGGGGGGATGTCATCCGGCGCGCTATCTCGCGAACTTCGCCAGTGGCTGAATCGACTGACCGTAGAGCGGTCCGATCAGTGACAATGATCTGATCACCGGATTCCGACCGGAAAGTTTCAATATCAGTGGCAAAAGCAAGCTTACTGGTGGTTAGGGTGCGGACGGAGCCCGACGAAAGATCCACCGCGACTACGGCATTATCAGCCATATTCGCAAGGTACGCGATGTCATTCCTATTAATGACCATGTTGTCCATCGCCGGCGAGGTAGTTGCGATCAACTTGGTCTCCGCGGTCTCTGGGTCAATTCGCACGACCGAACCATCGACACCGTTCAGCACATACAATTGGCCCTTGGAGTCGAAACGCGCCGAAACGGGGTGGTGCAAATCGGTGGCAATGACCGTCAGCGCGCCGCTTTCGGGATCAATGCGCACCAGACTGTCTTTGCGAGTGACTGGCCCGTAGATCATTCCATCCGGTCCAAAAGCGAATGCGTTGACACCGTGGGTATTAGCAACGACCAGACGCGGTGGATTCACCCCGTTGGGATCAACTTCCCAAAGATCATCATCGAAGAAGGTTTGTCCGATGAACAGGCGGTTGCCATCTCTAGAGAAGGCAATCGAGTTCGCGCCCGGCATATTCGTCGTGACGTTGCGGATCTTGCCGTTCGCATCGATGCTGCGAACCACACCGGAGATTGGATCGGTCCAGAACATTTCGCCGCTGGCCGAAAAGGCCGCATCATCTGATCGCCCAAGTCCAGGCGCAACGAGAAGAGAAATGTCTCCGGTCGTAGGGTCAAGGCGATGGATGCTCTCGCTCCAGACGCTGGTCAGAACCAAGGTTCCGTCAGGCGCCAGAGCAATTCCGTTGATCGTGCGTAGTTCCGAGCCACCGGTAAGGCGTTCGATCCGAGCTTCTGCGAACGCAGCAGGCGCTTGCCCCATAATCTGGAAGCCTATTAGGGCCGCCAAAACTCCGGACAAGAGTTTGGACAGTCGTCCGTGAAGAATGCGGAAAGCTTTGATTTGATTTGAGATTTCCCCCTGATTTCGGCTTTGATTTTGCCGGAAATCGTGGCTTTTGGCGACGATTTCCGGCAAAATCGTTGCGTCTGCGTTGCGTGATTCGATGGCGTTTCGACCGGAGAGGGGAACCAAGCGATGCGACCGAAAGAACGGCGGGACAGTGGCCAGACCGACCTGTTGCGATCCCGGCTCGACCAGATCCTCAACATGAACCATCCCTTGGTGAAGTTGGCCAAGGCGATCGACTGGCGTTTCCTCGAAGAGCGGCTCGGCGCGGTCTATGACGACGATCCCGGCCGGCCGCCGCTGCCGACCCGCCTGATGGCCGGCTTGGCCATCCTCAAGGCGATGCACAATTTGTCCGACGAGGTGCTGTGCGAGCGCTGGTTGGAGAACCCCTATTACCAGCTGTTCTGTGGCGAGGAGTTCTTCCAGCACCGCCTCGTCTTCGACCGCAGTTCGCTGACGCGCTGGCGCCTGCGCATGGGCGAGGAGCGGCTCACGGCGCTGCTCCAGGAGAGCCTGGCGGCGGCGACCCGGCTGGGGGCGGCCAAGCCGGCCGACTTCCGCGCGGTGATCGTCGACACCACCGTGCAGGAGAAGGCCATCACCTTTCCGACCGACGCCAAGCTGATGCACCGGGCTCGCGAGCGGCTGGTCAAGCTGGCCAGGAAGCATGGCATCGTGCTGCGCCAGTCCTATGCGCGGGTCGGCAAGATCGCGCTGATCAAGCACCAGCGTTATGCCCATGCCAAGCAGTTCAAGCGGGCCAACCAGCAGCTCAAGCGGCTGCGCACCATGCTGGGGGCGGTGACCCGCGACATCACCCGCAAGATTGTCGGGCAGCCGAACCTGATGCAGATCTTCGCCCTGCCGCTGTCGCTGGCCCGCCGCGTCCGGGACCAGCGCCGAGGCGAGCGGGGCAAAAAGGTCTATTCCCTGCACGCACCCGAGGTCGAGTGCATCGGCAAGGGCAAGGCCCACAAGCCCTACGAGTTCGGCGTCAAGGTCTCGGTCGCCACGCCGCTTTATCGCAGCCGCGGCGGCCAGTTCGTCGCCCATGTCAAGGCGCTGCCCGGCAATCCCTATGACGGCCACACCCTGGCCACCATCCTGCCAGCCATCGAGGAAACCATCGGCGTCACCCTCGCCAGGATCGTCGCCGATGCCGGCTATCGCGGCCACAATGCGCCCAAGGACAAGATGTTCAAGGTCCATGTCGCCGGCTACAAGCGCGGCCTCACCAAGGCCATCAAACGGGCGCTGCGACGCCGCGCCGCCATCGAGCCCGTCATCGGCCACCTCAAGAACGACCATCGCATGGGACGCAACTTCCTGGCCTTCACAGAGGGCGACGCCAACAACGCCGTGCTTGCCGCCGTCGGCTACAACTTCAGCCTCCTGCTCAACTGGCTGAGGCTTTTGTGTGCCTTCATCCTGGCCATGCTCGAAAGCATCGTTGCGCCACCACACCGGCTAAAATCGGCCTGACCACGCTCCCTATCAGGCACCTCAACCCGACAGCTTCATTCAGCCAACTGCCTGGCCCAGCCGACGCCAATCTTCGTCTGCAGGATCAACCCAAATGAGCGTTGTTCACGGACGACTGGACACGATCATCTCTCTCTCCCAGTCATAGTTTTCGGTTTCCAAAGGGGCCTGAGGTTAGTCATGGATATTCGCCGGCCGACGCGGGGGGTGCCTACCGGCCATCAGGTCGCGGCCAGCGACCTCTCCGCCCATTCGTTAACTTGGGCGAACAGCGGTATCGGCTACCCCGTGCCCGACCAAGTTTCCCCTCCGGGAAACATGCTATGGACAGCCATCCGCGCGGGTCAATCGCCGAGTCGGTTATAGTTTCTATACCCATCCCGTATGATGCAGGGGTGATGCTGTCCCATGGAGTGGCGTCGCTGACGACGATCTCACCGTGATGTTCGGCGCTGGCCTGCTTGATCAGGATGCCACTGCGGGCAGGCTGATGACCGCGTCTTCACCCATCGGCGCTATGGTTTCTAGAGACATGTAGCGGGCGCGCTGGACGGCCCATTCGTCGTTCTGTTCGAAGAGCAGGGCGCCGACCAACCGCACGATGGCTTCGTCGTTCGGAAAGATATCGACGACCTCTGTGCGGCGCTTGATCTTGTCAATCGGCGTGCAAGGTTGGCTCTGACTCATTTTGATGGAGTTCAGGCGCCGGCTGGCAATGGTTCAGTTGGAGAATCATTGCAATGGGTCGCTTCTTCCGTCCCTCGGCGCTGGCGCCGCAGGGATCTGTTGCCGACAGCATCGAGAACGACGCTGCGATCGTTCGTATCGCAATCCACGCGAAGTCGTCAGTTGGGTGTTGCCCGGAACTGTGGTCGGATGTCGGGCCGCGTGCACAGCCGCTATCCAAGGCGGCTTGCGAACCTCCCGCTGTCGGGGAAGACCGTGCAGCTCATCCTCATGGCGAGGCGATTTCACTGCGACGCCGTTCTTTGCGGCCGACGTATCTTCACCGAGCGCTACGGGGAGAGTGTTCTCGCACCATGGCCAGGACGGACGGCGCGCCTCGATCACCTCGTTCACCATCTCGGCATTGCGCTGGGGGGACGACCGGCGGCAAGCTTTGCGCGTCGCCTGATGGTTCCTGTGAGCAACGACACGCTGCTGCGGTCGGTACGACGACGCGGGAGCCCCCGCGGCCAAGATTGGCCGGCACCTTTTCTGGCGCACGCATGGCGTGCCTCTGCTGGCTGGCCGCGGATTTGCCCTTCGACGTGATGGAGTTCGGCGATGGGCCGGAGCGCCTCGCTGGCGATCGGCGCGGGACCGGCTGCGGTAAGTTCGTAGAAGCGATCGAGTACGGGCGCCGTAGTCTCGTCGGCAAAGAGCTTCGGCTATAAGCCTCCAGCTTCTCCAGCAGCCGCTCATGCGCCGGACGCAGATTCTAGGCGGCCCGTCCTCCCCCGTGATTTATCGATGCTAGGGTTCTGCTGCACAGCGTTACAACAGGCTGCGGCCGATTTGAATTCCTGTCACGATTGCGCCAGAATGGTTCGGGCACGAATGCGGATCGGCTCGTCCACCATGGTGCCATCGACTGACGCCGCGCCTTCCCCCGATGCCAGAACGCGGCGTGCCCAACCGATTTCCTTCTCGGACGGCGCAAAAGCTCGCTTTACCGAGGCGATCTGATTTGGATGAATACAGAGTTTGCCGGTCATGCCGAGCGAACGAGCATGGGCGGCATCGTCATGTATGATGGATAAATCATCCAACTGCACCGTCACTCCGTCCATGGGCGCGGCGATCCCAGCCAGACGCGAAGCCATGACCAACTCCAGGCGCAGTGGCAGCAGCAGGTCGCGCAGATGAGCACACCCTAGATCGGCGCAAAAATCCAAGGAGCCAAAGGCCAGCCGCATGACCCCTTCGGCGGCTGCAATGTCGCGTACATTTGCCAGTCCTTTCGCACTTTCAATCAGGGCAATCACAGGACGGCCGAGAGCGCGAGCGACGGCGGTGGCGGCGGCGGCGTTCTCTGCCTTGGGCAGCATTACGCCCGCGATAGACAATGGAGCAACCGCAATCACGTCGGACTCGTGCCAAGGCGTGTAGGCCGCATTAATTCGCACCAACACCGGCAGGTCCGTGAAGTCTGCATTGAGAGCTGCGCGAGCCATATCCTTCGTATCCGGTGGCACAGCATCCTCAAGATCGAGGATCACCGCATCGGTTCCGGACATTGCAGCTTTGGCGAATAATCCTGGGCGATCAGCCGGCACGAAGAGTGGCGCATAAATTGCAGCAAGGTTCACCATTCTGTCCGTGCCTCAATTGAAGCCGAGTCACGGACGGAAGAGGTCCAGTAATTCAGCCGACCGCTGCTCTCGCTGGCGTTCAAGTTTTCAGCTCCGGCGAGCGAGTAGCATTTCGCGCGTGTGAGAGAGGATGAGATCGCCTCGTTGATTGAGGGTCTGGATCCTAATCCTGACCTTGCCACGGGTTGGATTACGGCTCACGGACTTATCCACGATCTCCGTGACGGCTCCAATGGTGTCCCCGGGCAGAAGGGGCTTCAAGAACCGCAACTCTCCCACACCAAGCCCTGCCAGCGCCGTTCCTTGAAATAGGCCGGAATCGTATAGCATGCGCGAGGTCAACAACAGGGTCTGGAGACCGCTGCCGATGAGGCCGCCGAACATACTCTCGTTCGCCTCTTCCCGGTCGATGTGGAAGGCGTGGGGATCCCACTCCAGCGCGAAGCGGATAATGGCGTCCTCTGTTACGGTTACACGCCTCGACGCAAAGCGCTGGCCGATCTCCAGGTCTTCAAAGAAGTACCCGTTAATTGGGGGAAGCGGCTGGCCAGCCATGGCAACTCCGTTGTCCGAGAGGAAAAGGCCCGTGTCTCAGCATCCCAGTGCTCGGGCCACGATCAATTGCTGGATCTCCGTCGTTCCGTCGCCGATCTCCAAGACCTGCGCCTCGCGAAACAGACGGTTCACCCGCGACTCTAACGAGAAGCCAACTCCCCCATGTATCTGCAGTGCGTCCTTGGCGCTTTTCGTCGCTAGCCGACTCCCGACCAGCTTGGCCATCGAGGCGATCATGTTCGAATCGCTGCCTTGTTCGCAGATCCATATCGCTTTGTGGGTGAGAGCCCGGGCAGCCTCCAAGCCAGTTGCGATGTCGGCAAGCTTTGCCTGAATGAGCTGGAAGTCCGAAATCGGTCGTCCGAACTGCCGTCGATTCTTGGCATAGGCTAAGCTCTCCTCGAGACAGGCTCGTGCGAGCGCTATCCCCATCACCGCAATGCCTATCCGACCCATCGTCAATGCTCCGAGCGCCTGCGACAGGCCCTTGCCGATGGGTCCAAGGCGGGCGCTATCTGGAAGTCGGACGTTGTCGAATAGAAGCTCGCGGTTGTCCATGCCGTGCCACGCCATTTTGTCGAACGACTGGCCTAGGCTGTAGCCGGGCGTGCCCCGCGGTACGATGAAGCAGGTTATCTCCTTTCGACCGCTCTCTCCCTCGCCTGTCGCGGCCATCGCGACCACGCCATCGGAGATATCTGTGCCGGCGTTCGAAATGAGTATCTTGCGCCCGTTAAGGAGCCAGTCGCCATTTTCCAGACGCACTGCGCGCGTTTTTAAACTTCCGGCATCAGACCCGGCTTCGGGCTCAGTCAGAGCGAATGCAGGCGTGATATCGCCGGAAGCGAATCGCGGCAGCCATTCGATCTTCTGCTGCTCAGTTCCGAGTTCGACATACATCTGGCTCACGCCGCAGTGGATCTGCCAGATCTGCGCGAAGACCTGGCTGACCGTGGCCAGTTCCTCGACACACAGGTAGAAGCTCATGCGATCCTGAGCCGACCCGCCGTATTCCTCCGGTATCAGCATGCCGGCCATGCCGAGCGCGCTCCACTGGGACCATGCATCGTAAGGAAAGCGGTCGTCACGTTCCATCGCCCGCTGAGCGGGCGCCACTACCTCTCGCGCAAACTCTCTGGTCATCGCGATCAGCTGATCCTGTTCAGGGTTTGTCGCAAAATCCATCTGTTGCGGCCTCTTGGTAGCGTGTCCGTTCAAACCGCGCGCTGTCGCCGGAGTACGGGGGAATGTTTCTGGCGAGGACCTTTCATCCCGCGCGGCTCGAACTCACTTCCAGCCCGTGACCAGGTAGGTGCTGATGATCGGAAATCCGATCAAGAGGCCGAGAACCATTGCCTCGCAGACAATGAACGGCAGGACGCCGATGAAAACCTCTCTGGACGTGACCTTCGGCTTCGCGGCCGACATGACTGCGAAGAGATTGATTCCTATAGGCGGCGTGATCGCACCAATCTCGACTAGCTTGACGATCAGAATACCGAACCAGATCGGGTCGATACCAAGCGCCTTCGCCGTCGGGTAAAGTAGCGGGATGGTGATGACCATCAGCGAGACCGGATCGATAAACATGCCGACGATCAGATAGGCGATCACCACTCCTGCGATGAAGACTCCGGCAGAATAGCCGCCATCAGTGATGAAGGCGGTCAGTTCTGTAACGGCGCCACTCGTCAGCAGGAGGCGCGAGAATATCAGACCCGCGATGACGATGAGGAAAAGAGACGCCGTGGTTACCACCGAGCGTTTCACAGCATCAAGAAATTTCGCTAAAGTCAGGCGCCGGCCAACTAGAGCAATCGTCAAGGCGCCCGCGACGCCAATTGTTCCCGCGGCCGACGGTGAGACGGTCCCCGTGTAGATGCCGCCCACAATGATCGCCGCCAGTACGATCGAAGGCGAGACTTGGCGAAGCCCGACTATCTTCTCCCGCATCGTGAATGTCTCGATCTTCGCAGGCTGAAGATCGTTTCGAAAGAGCGAACAGATGTAGATCGTCGTCATCAATGCGGCGGCCGTTAGAATGCCAGGCAGAATGCCCGCCACCAGCATGGCCCCGATCGATTCCCCGGTCAGGATACCGTAGACCACCATTGTCAGGGAGGGAGGAATCATGGCAGCAAGTGTGCCCGCTGCGGCGATGCAGCCTGCCCCAAAACCCCGATTCAGGCCGAGTCTTTCTATCTCGGGCATCGCAACCCTAGTGAAGACCGCCGCGTTGACTACGGTTGAGCCTGAAATCGCCGCAAAACCTGCGGATGCTAGAACCGTCGCGTTGTAGACGCCGCCGCGGAAGTGCCCGATCCAACGATAGCAAGCCTGGTAAAGATCCGCGATGATCCGGGATGCCCCGGCAATTTCGCCCATTAGGATGAACATCGGCACGACGGCGAAGGCGTAGTTGCTCGACGCCGCGTATGTGACGGAGCGAATCATCGAGATCATGAACGTCTCGCCGACCCAGAAGTACATTCCGACCGCGGAGACAGCAAAGATCGAGAGTGCAACCGGGACGCCGAAGAGGACGAGTGCCAGAAGGACGATGAATGTCAGGATAGCGAACGTCACGGGGTCCATGAACTACCCCTGTCCGTGGCTGCGTCTTGGCGGCTAATACCGCGGTAGCTACTGCGGATCATGAGGATGACCACTATGCCGAATGCGATCGTCGCACCAAGGAATAGGAGGCCCTTCACTGGATAGACAGGTAGGGCGATAATACCTTCGGTATGTTCGCGGGCCGCAAGGCTGGTGAGAAAGCTCGGCCAAGACGCGTAGGCAATAAGCCCATAGCACATCATCGCTGTTCCGTGGGCGAGACTGCGAGAGATCCAGTCGCCCGCCGAGCCTCGGGTGTATTTAATTAGGTCCAGTCGAATGTGCGCGCGTGTTACGAGAACGTAAGGTTGGACAGTGAAGACCAACGTCACGAGGGCCAGTTGGGTAAATTCGACGACGCCCGCGAGTGGTCGCCCGCGGATGACAGATGACACGGCATCGGCAGCGCCGAACGCCGCGATCATGACAGAGGCAGCACCTCCGACCCAGAGCAGGCCGGAGGCGATCAAGCGGATGGAGCGCGGCACGTCTGCATCGTGCTCGGTCTCGATGCTAGGATCAGTCATGGGTCGATCAGTTGCTCGACTGACCGGCCTTGACGGCATCTACGATTTGCTGTGCGGTATCTGCGGGGATACCATTGGAGATCTGTTGTTCCTTCCAGAGCGATAGGATGTCCGGTGCAGCCTCGTCGACACGCGCTTGATCGGCGAAGGGATGAAGCGTCACGCCTGCGGCCTTAGCAGTCTCCAGGGCCTTCGCTTCCGTCTCAGCCGTGATCTTCTTCTCATAATCCATCGCCTCGCCAGCGGCCTTGTCAACTGCGGCGATGAATTCGGGTGTCCACCCGCCTTCCTTATAGTTGTCCCATGAGGTGTAGAAGGTCGGCCCGGCCGATGCACCCATGTTTATATCGGTCCAATGCTTGGCCACTTCATGTACCTTGATTGCGGTAGCGGAAGAGTAGTTGGTCGCGACGCAGTCAATGACGCCGCGCTGCAGGCCTTCGTAGATCTCGGTGAACCCGAGGGTGACGGGCACCATTCCCAGTGCCTCGGCCGATTTCGGAAGGAAGTAGCCGTATGTCCGAACCTTCTTGCCGGCGAGATCCTCGAAGTTCGCGACGGGCGACGTGCACATCAGCCGGATCTCTGAGAGGCCGTGCTGGAGGAGTGGGAAGACGCCCATTTTCTTCAACTCGGCCTGGTAATTTTCTTCCGTGCGCGACAGCCTGTATTGCGTGTCCATCGCTGCCGAGACGTCCTTGAACAGGAACGGTGTGCCATTGATCAGTGTGTTGATCGGCATCTCGGACGCATAATAGGAGGGGGCCGTCACGCCCAGTTGGATGGCACCGTCGCGGATGAGATGCAGGATCTCGTTGGCGCCACCCAGCGACCCACTCCAGAAGAATTCCAGCTTGGTGCCGGTAGCCTCCTCCACTAGCTTCGCAAAATGCTTGTCCGTCTCCGGCTGGATCCCGTGTTCGGCGAAGCTATAAGCTACCTGGATGGACTCGGCACTGGCAGTGGCCGGTATCGCGACCAAAATTGCGGCGGCAAGCAAGTGTTTCATCGAATTTCCTCCCTAAGGTCGTTTGTACCCCCGAGGCACAAACCGAAGAAGTATGTTTGGTGCGCCAAGGCTCCTCCCAGGCGCCATCGGGTATTAAGTACGCTAGGAGGGGTACCCCGGCATGTCCACGCACGGGCGGAGTATACCGTTCATGCGCATTCGTTATCCGGCGCCGGCCGCTATGCCGAGTGACTGATGGCATCGGCCTTCGTCGACACGGATGCTGGAAAAAGTGTCCGCAACTGCATCCTGTGCACTTTGCGTGTCGTCGTCAGCGGCAGGTCTTCGTGCCGGATCATCCTGATCACGCGGGGCTGCTTGAATTTCGCAAGACGCGTGGCGCAGTAAGTCTTTATATCATCGGGCGTCGGCGCGCGGCCCGCCTTCGCGATGACCGCCGCCGCAACGATCTCGCCCTGCACCTCATCGGGAAGCCCGGTGACGAAAGCTTCTTCCACGTCGGGATGGGTCATAATGACCTCCTCGACCTCGACCGGGGCGACGTTGATGCCGCCCGTCTTCAGCATCTCCTTGAAACGACCGCGAAAGCTCAGATAGCCCTCTTCATCAACCACACCTAGATCGCCCGTCTTGAACCAGCCCTCGGCATCGTAGGCCGCGGCGGTCGCTTCGGGGTTCTTGTAGTAACCGGCCATCATGCGTCCGCGCAGGCGAATTTCTCCCATCTCGCCGGGGCCAAGCACCATTTCCGTTTCCGGATCGACAATGCGGATTTCCCAACCCGGCATGGGCCGACCCTCGGTCGTGCAACGACGATCAATCGGGTCGTTGCCGTCATTGACAGTGGCGAACCCGTGTGTCTCGGTCAGGCCGTAGCAATGTACTCCATAGGGCATCACGGCCTTTATGATTTGCCGACTGGCTTCCGGAGTGGCGAGCGCTGTGCCCTTTTTCAACGTCGACAGATCGTACTCTGTCGCCCGGGGATGCTGGAATATCGCGTGGATGATGTTGGGTGTTCCCGCCAGCAGGGTCGCTCCATAACGATCTACGATCTCAAGGCCCTCGGTAGCGTCGAAATGCTCTTGTAAGACGATGTGCGATCGATGTGCCAATGGACCGATCAACATGTTCATGCATCCCATGCCCCAGAAAAGGGAAAGCGGCATGTATATGACGTCCTGGGGACCGAAATGCATGCGCACACCGATCTCCCAAGTGTTGTCAATGAGGTGTCGATGGGTAAGCATCACGCCCTTGGGACGAGCTGTCGAGCCAGATGTGTAAAGCTGATAAGCGACGGAATCAGGATCGACGGTCTCCGAGTTCGCCAGAACCTCTGCCTCCGCGACCTGCCCGGCTCGCGCGATGAACGTGTCCCAGGAGACTGTACCCTCCAGAGAGCGTGAGCCGATGACGATGATCTCGCGGAGCAACGGGAATCGCTCGGCGAGTGGCTGGAGGCCAGACATCATCTCGATGTAATCCGTTTTCAGGATGTGGTCGTGCATGACCAGCAGGCTGATATCGGAATGTTCTATGACATAGGAAAGCTCGCCGGCGGTGTACCAGGAGTTGAGCGCCACCATCGTACCGCCTAGGTGCTGAATGGCGAAATTCGCAGCGACCCATTCGAACGAATTGCCCAGGAGCAATCCCACGCGATCGCCCTTCCGCACTCCGGAAGCATGAAGCGCACGGGCCGTTAACATAATATCGTTCCGTAGGTCCCGATACGTCTTGGTATGGTGCCGGAAGGTGAGCGCTGGACGATCTGGAACGGTTGCACCGAGTTCCTCGATCAAGGTTCCGAGCGTCTTGCTAACAGGTTTCATCACGATAGGCTCATCCTTCGGGAAGGTCGTAGAATTGCCGAGCACTGCCAGCAAGCACCCAGGCGCGTTGTTCGGCGGTCAGGTCGGGATGAAACCGTACGGAGCCAAGCAATTCGGCCCACGATCTGGGTGTCTCCTCATAGGTGACGTCGCTCGCCCAGCAGACGCGGTCGGCACCAAACGCGCGGACTGCTTCGATGAGGCCTCGTCGTTCTGCCTCTTCCGGATTCTCGAAGTTCCGGAACGTGCGGCCGGCATGCGCCCATTTCAGGACAACGCCAGGGAGATCGGAAAGTCCGAGTACCGCCCGCCAGTCGTCCGCAGACCCCGCCCATCCGCAATGGTCAATCGACAGGCGAAGGGCTGGAATACGTTCCTTGACAGTCCGCGCCAGACTGGGGAGTTCGGCGGTCAGCAGAGCAACAGGAAGATTGTTATCCGCCGCAAGCGCAAAGACGCGGTCCCATTCACCGGAAAGGAAGGCTTGCCGTTCCTTGCGGCTAGAGAGCACGACGCGCAGACCGACACATCCCGGTGTGCGGCTGAGTGTAGCAATGTGTCTGTCGAGATCAGGGTCATGGCGCGAGATGCGCTGGACATATGCCAAACGTTTCGGAAAGCGAAGTGCGCCTTCCTGGGCTAGGATTGACAGTGGTCGCGCGACGTCACCAGGAAGCATAACGCTGGGAATTGCGACGCCATCGGCCAGGTCCCAAAGTTCATCGGCGATGATCATCCTAATGCCGAGCGCGTCCATGGCACGGATCGTCCCGTCGACGCCGTCCACTGGACCGAAATGTATCTGAGAATCCACGACATCCATGAGACCTCGATCAGCAACCGTGTGAGGGTGCGCCTCCGTCTTGCGTGTCGTCGCCCCGGCTCGCCGCCACGAACCGGTGGGAACAGCCTCGCCACGCTTAGCCGCCGCCAGCGCTTCGACCATCGCAGCTTTGTCGAGTGGGACGCAGTATCCCGGCTTGCCGCGCTCGAAGCGCCAGCTTTCGGCCAGTTTCCCGACGTCGACGGGATCGAAGCCAAATTCGTCCATCAACGCCGCCACGATCGCGCGTGCATCGGGGTCATCTCCGGCGATCGGCAGGGCGCGTCTGTCCGCTGCTCCTTCCGGGCGCGGATCCGATTCAAGGTCGCCCTGTAGAATTGCATTGAACGCCTTCACGACCCGCGCGTCGACGAGGTGGCGCTGAAGCATTTCTCCGGTCGTGTCGGAGTTGTCGTCCAGCGCGGGAAAAACACCATCTCGCTCCGGATAATAATTGTTGGTGTCAACGACGATGCGCCCGGAGAGGGCCGCCGGATCAAGATCGAAGATCGCGCGGAAGGGTATCGAGACGACCACGACGTCGCCGAATCTGGCAGCTTCGGCGACGGTGCCGGTGCGGCACGATAGGGCCACGGCGGTGCTCGTCAGGGTCTGCGGGCCACGGCTGTTGGCTATCATCACGTCGTGGCCATGGGAAACGGCCAGCCGAGCCAATGCCCGACCGATAAAGCCAGCGCCAATTATTCCGATCTTCATGTTTCACCCCCTCCTCCGGGCAAGCATGTGTCACCGGGCGCAGCGGTGAGGCCGACACATCACAGACATGGTCGTTTCACGGAAAGTGGCACGCCTCTGGGGTGGCCGCGCTTCGATGATCGGAAACCTAGAAACCGCATCGTTTTGATGCAACGCGCCGATGGGTTATCTTAATTATACGCGTCGGGCATACAGGTGTCCGAAAACGTACGGGGGGTGCCTTTGCTCAATGACGGGATGACCTTGGTCGACCTTCAGGTGATCCTTGCGGTTGCCGAAACCGCGAGTTGTACGCGCGCGGCTCACAAGCTCGGCATATCGCAGCCTGCCGTCAGCCGGCGCATCGCGATGGTAGAGCGGAGACTCGAGGTTCGGCTTTTCCGGCGAGAGGGCCAAAAATTCATTGCCACCGAGGCCGGGCAGACATTCTGTGCACATGCGACCGAAATACTGGATCGCGTGGATGCGCTTGAGAACGAAACGATGGGGGTCGCGCACAAGCCCAAGGGTTCCGTTGCTTTAGGCGTGCCGCCGTCGACCGGCGAGATGCTCCTGCGGCATATAATACCGGAATATCGCAGGCTGTATCCTGACGTTCGGATCCGCGTCGAACAAGGCTATGTCGGCGATCTCTTCGAGATGCTGATGAACAAGCAGATCGACGTGGCCCTTCTCAACGGCCGCTACAATTCGACAGACGTCTTTACCGAGAAGATCCATGATTATGACCTAGGTATCGTCTATCCATCCGGCTGGAACGGCAACTCCCCACTGGGAGATGGGCCTTTCCCAGACAGATTGACAATGGAACAGGTGGCGCAGCTGCCGATGTTCCTTCCAAGCCCCAATCAGAGTCTACGCCAACTCATTGACGAGGCGTTTCAGAAATCTGGACAAAAGCCGCGGATCGAAGCGGAGATAAACAGTTTCGTCCTTCAGAAGTCGTTGGTGCTTGCTGGTCTCGGGGCGATGTTCATGACTACAGCAGCAATCCGGCGGACGGATCGGGACAAGCTGTCCTTTGTGCCAATCGCCGACGCCAGCATTCTCTACACTTTGCATGTTGCCGTTCGGCAGTTCGGACAGCCGACCTTGGCTGCTCGGCTCATGCTGGACATGGTCCGAGCGCAGAAGTCTGTCATCCGGTCGTTCCTGCTGGGCGAGATCGACAACTAGGGCATTTGATGCCGCACCGGCCGCGCCGACTCTTGTCGGGATAACTCAAGGTTATGAATGATATAAGCGCCGGGGTGTTCTGTTGTGTCGAACTCCGGCCTAAATGTGCTGGCGCTAACTCCGATCGAAAGCGGTGAGGCGCGAGAGCAGGGAGGATCGCCATGCACGCGAGAGAAAACACGGCGGATGAAATCGTCCCAGATCTGCAGCCCGGACTCTATCGGCTGATCGACGGCAAACCGCGGCTTGTTGGTAATCGGTGCACCGCGTGCGGACGGATACATTTCCCCCGCCACGCCTGGTGCGCCCAATGCTGCGGTGGCGACCTCGAGGACATCGATTTGGCAGAGCGCGGTCGAATCGGCGCGTTCTCCTGGGTCGACCGACAACCCCCCGATGCTTTTGTCCAGGCGCCTTATATGCAGGCCGAGGTGGAATTCCCCGATGGCGTAAGTGCCTTTTCCGTCATCGAAGCTTCGCCTGGCGAGCTTAAGACCGGCATGCCTGCCGAGGTCGTTCTGAGAACGTACGAAACCAGCCAGGGCTGTCGCCAAACCTTCGTCTTTCGACCCGTGAAGGGCGAAGGAACTCGGCCATGACCCATGACGCTTATGTAACCGGCGTCGGAGTGCACAAGTTCGGGCGCTGGTCCGAAAAATCGACGATTGAGCTCGCGGCGACAGCTATCGAAGGCGCGTTGAAGGATTCGGGCATCTCGTTCGCCAAAGTGCAGGCAGCCTTTCTCGGTGCGGAGTATTCGTCGTTCGTCGACGGCCGAATGATTGTGCAGCATTTCGGTTGGACCGGAATACCGATCAACCACTATCAGCAGGCCTGCGCCAGCGGTTCGGCGGCATTCAGGGAAGCATGTCATGCGGTCGCATCCGGCCGCATCGATGTTGCCCTGGTCTGCGGCTACGAGAAGATGGGCGGCGGGCTGCTCAAGGGAGGTGAGGTAGGTCGCGACCGCGAATTCCACCTTCATGGCATGGGCCTGGACGTGACGCCTGCACGTATTGCCATGGCGATCCAGCGTCGCATGGACACATACGGCGATACGCCCGAGATGCTCGCCGTTGAGGCGGCGCAATGCTACGAATATGGCGCGCTGAACGAGGCTGGGCCGCAGCGTCCGCCGGCGACTGTTGCTGAGATCCTCGACTCGGGCGTCATCAGCTCGCCCTTCACCCGGAAGATGTGCTGCAACTCGTCGGACGGCGCAGCTGCCGCGATCGTCATGAATGGCCGCGCGGCCAAGCACTTCGGCTGCATGGACCGGGCGATCAACGTGGCGGGCGTCGTTGCGGGTAGCCCCGATGCTGACGATCTCGTCGGTGGTCCCGGACCGCACATAGGCGGCGATTTCCGCACCGGCGACCATACGCGAAAGATTGCCGCCAAGGTGTACGACATGGCGGGCGTCGGACCCAAGGACATCGACCTGGTCCAATGTCACGCTCCGTTCGCTGGCGGCGGCATGATCTGCGCAGAAGCGCTTGGCTTCTGCGCACCGGGCGAGGGCGGACGTTTCTTCTTGGAAGGCAACGCCCGGCTCGATGGCAAGACCCCAATCAACACGGACGGAGGATTGATCGCCCGCGGGCACCCATTGGGGGCAACTGGCGTAGTTGAAGTGTACGAACTCACCCGCCAATTGCGCGGTGAAGGCGGAGCGCTGCAGGTGCCAGGCAGCCCGCGCGTGGCCCTCGCCCACAACACCGGGCTTGGCTGCCTCAATGCTCATATCTTCATCCGACTCTGAGGCGACGCCATGACCGCCATCTTCGCAGGACGCACCGCCCTGATCACCGGTGCCGGCCAAGGGGTCGGTCGCAGCATCGCGCTGCATCTAGCATCTCTAGGATGCGCCGTGGCGGTGAACGACCTCTTCGCCGAACGGGCGTACGCCGTGGCCGCGGAGATCAACGAGTCGGATGGGAAGGCTATTGCCCTGGCTGCCGACATATGCCGTCACGAAGATGTCGCGACCATGTTCGTTCGCGCAGAAGGCGAACTTGGACCTGTCGGCATCCTGGTTAACAATGCTGGTGTTCTTCCTGAACTCAGGGACGTGCAGAAGCCGCGGGCATTGTTTTGGGAGACAACTGTCGAGGAGCAGTTCGCACAGGTGAACCTAAACGTCCACGGGGCGATGTTTTGCGCGCGCGAAGCCTTGCGGCAGATGGTGCCTCAGCGGTGGGGCAAGATCGTCAATATCATCTCCGAGGCGGGCCGCGCCGGGGAGGCTCGCTTGGCGCTCTATTCGGCGGCGAAGTCGGCAATGCTCGGCTTCACCAAATCTTTGGCGCTCGAGCACGGCCGCGACGCCATCAACGTCAATGCCATCGCGCTCGGCGCGGTGTCGCATGAAGGCATTCGTTTTGGCCCGCTGGCGCAGGGCGTCGACACGGCAAATGATCCTACATGGCAGACCATGGCTAAAAAATATCCGATAGCGCGAGGGCTCGGCCGGATCGGCCGCCCTGAGGACGTTGCAGCAGCCGTCGCCTACCTCGCGTCTGACAACGCCGCCTTTGTCACTGGACAGGTTCTCGGCGTGTCCGGGGGCTACTACATGCCCTGACGCAGCGGGCCAGGCATCTGCCACTTTCATTCCTGCCAGCATTTTTGAAGGCAAGCCAATGGCTGGACCTCTCGAAGGCCTGAAAATCGTCGAATTCGTTGGCCTTGGCCCGACGTCCTTTACGGCGATGATGCTCTCGGACATGGGCGCCGATGTGGTACGGATCGATCGAAGATCGAAGGCGGGCGAGCCGAACCCTTATCCCGTCTTGGGCACCAAATATGACGTGATGGCCCGAAACCGAGGTACGGTCTTTCTCGACCTGAAGACCCCCGAGGGGCTGCAAGTCGCGTTCGAATTGCTCGAAAAAGCGGACGCCCTGCTGGAGGGCTTCCGGCCCGGTGTAATGGAGCGCGTTGGCCTAAGCCCGGACAAGTGCATCGAACTCAACCCGCGGCTGGTTTATACCCGCATCACCGGCTGGGGTCAGTCCGGTCCGCTCTCGCATACCGCCGGTCACGACATCAATTATATCGCCTTGAGTGGCCTACTGGCCGCGACGGGAGCGCCAGGAACGCCACCGCTACCGCCACTCAATCTCATCGGCGATTTCGGGGGTGGAGGAATGTTGGCAGCTTTCGGTGTCCTGTGCGGGATCATGTACGCACAGCGCACGGGCAAGGGCCAGGTCGTCGACGCCGCCATGTTGGACGGCACCAACCTGATGGGTGCGATGATCTTCGGTTTGCGATCCATGGGCAGGTGGAGCCTCGAACGCGGCCGCAACTGGATCGATGGCGGCGCACCCTACTACGGCTGCTACGAATGTGCCGATGGCAAATACGTCGGCATCGGTCCGATCGAGCCGCATTTCTTCGCCTTGCTGGCCGAGAAGGCGGGTCTCGACGAAGACATCTTTCGCGACATCGGCGTCGAGCGCTGGCCGGCATTGCGCGAGGAGATGGCGCGCGTCTTCCGCACACGCACGCGGGCGGAATGGTGCGGACTGCTGGAACGTTCAGACGCCTGTGTATCGCCTGTCCTCGACCTCGATGAGGCACCGGCCCATCCACAGAATGCGGCACGGGGCAATTTCGTTGACGTGGACGGTGTACTCCACTCCGCTCCGGCGCCCCGATTCTCCCGCACGCCTGGCGCAATCCGGGCCAAGGACACCGGCGATGCCGCTAGTACGCTGGAAACCTGGGGCCTTCCGCATGAGCGGATCGCGGCGTTGCGCGAAAAGGGTGTGATCTAACAGCGGGACCGTTTAACCGCGCTCCAGCCCCACCGCATCGACGGCAAGTGTGGACCAAGCCTTGGCGATTTGCTCCGGAGCGCCGATCGGTGGCCAGGTCCCGGCCGCATAGTGCGAGGCGCGCAGGTTTAGCCGCTGCTCGAAACTGTCGAACCACCAGATATGGGTGATGCGCGGCACTCCATCGGTCGCGTACAGGCAGGTGACCAGATGGCGCGTGTAGCGTGCAGCCGGCCCGATGGCCCGCTCCCAGGCCGCGATAGTCGACGGCAGTCCTCCCGGGCGCAATGCGTAGGAGCGGATCTCGTAGATCGGCGAAACAGCGATCTTGGTCAGCGGACGGAGGAAAGGGAGCTGGCGGTAGCTCTCCTGCTGATAGGCTGTGACCACAGCGTTGTCTGCGAAGGGGGCCCGGGCCTCAAGCGTGCGTGCGCGTTCAGCGGCAGCTTCATTCGCGTTGTCGAAGGCGCGGAGCAGGATCAGCCGTCCCAGGCGTCCGACCTCGGTGCGGAACGCTGCGAGGAGGCGTCCGGAGGCTCCGGGCGCCTGTAGCCATTCGCTGGTGCGCTTCACCAACTCGCCCATTGCCAGCGGCGGACAGTCAAGGGTCGTCAGTTCGAACTCGGTCACGGGCTAGTTCCAAGGCTTGATCCTACGGCGCACCGCCAATGGCGCGCAGCTTCTCTACCACGAGATCTGGGACCTCGATCACACCGGACCGCATCCGCTCCCGGCGCAGGGCAACCGAGCGCGCGAAGGGCGCACGCACCGGCTTGGCCGGGTCGACCGGCCGGGTTCCGGTGAGAATTCGGATGTACTCCGATACGGCGGTGCGGAAGTCATCAGCCGAGCCGAAAAGTCCTGGATCGAATGCAAGCAGGAAGAAACCGCAATCGATCGGATCGTCCGATGGCTTGAACATGTTTACCTGCCCCGCCAGCATCGAAAGAACCTGTACCGAAAGGGCAAGGCCAGAGCCACGATGTCCGCCCCACACGGTTAGGGCGCCGCCCGATAATACCGCGTCCGGGTCAGTCGTCGGCTGGCCTTGCGCATCGAAGGCTAGCCCCTCAGGGAGTGGTTCTCCCCTTCGGCGCGCGAGAACCACCTCCGCATGGGTGATGCTCGACGTGCCGATGTCCCAGATCAGCGGCACATCGTCCGTCGGAAAACCGAAGGCTATCGGATTGGTGCAGAACCTTGCTTCGGTTCCCCCAAACGGCGCTACGACCGCGAGGCCGCTGCCGGCGATCATCCCGCAAAGACCCTCCGAGGCTAGGCGCTCCAAGTAGTAGGAGAACATCCCCGTATAGTAGGTCCGGGCAGCACCCACGATGGCGATACCCTGCGCCTTTGCCTTCGCGATCGCCATGGTCGTTGCTTGGCTGGCGACAACGTAGCCGACGTTGTTGCCCCCGTCGATCTTCGCTGACAACGGTGTTTCGTGCCTTACTCGGATCGATGTACGGTTGAGGTCGAGCTTGCGCACATACTCCACGATGGTCAGGGCGCGGGCGAGGCCGGCATAGCCGAGCCCACGTAGTTCGCAATCGAGGAGATGGTCAGCGATGCACGCAGATTCGTTAGCATCGTAATTGATAGCGCGCATCGAACCCACAAGCAGGTCCCGGGCATGGTCCAGCTTCAGTTCCATGATATCTGTCCTTTCAGACCGGATGGCCCATTTCGCGGCGGGTTTCCTCTGCTAACGCGCGATAGCCCTCTGCGAGGCTGCGGTGGCGCAGGCCGAGATCGGTTTCGATTCGTGCGGAATCGATCCCGAAATGTCCTCGCACCGGTGCGTCTTCGGTGAGCGTTACATCTAGGCCCGGTGTAATCTCGCGCCCAAGCGCGGCGATGTCCGCGTAGGATACGTAGTGGCCTCCGATATGATAGGTATCGTGGCCGGGCGCCGGAATATCCAGCGCTTCAGCGAAAGCCCAGGCGATATCGTCGACGTGCGCCAAGACAACGCGCTGCTCACTGCTGTAAGGCAGTGCCACTTTCTGGCCAAGCGCGCCCTCAGTCGCGATGAGATTTATACCCCGTGCACCGAAGGTCGCGCCGGGACCGTATGCCCCCGGTATGCGAAGGCTGATGATCTCCATCCCATGTAGCCGGTTGTATTCTTTCGCCAGCTTTTCGCAAAGGACTTTGCCCATGCCATACGTCGTCGTAGGCATTGCAGGGGAGTCTTCGTTAACCGTTTCAGTTCCGGTCCAAGGCTCGTCGCCGGCGTGATACTGGACCGAGCTGGGGTAGGCGATGCGACGCACGCCGGCTCGCCTCGCAGCTTCGAAAACGTGGAAAGTACCCGTGTTCATGATCATCTGCTGACGATAGAGACCGTCGGCATTCTCCGGGCGAAGTGAGACGCCCCGTTCTTCCGCCATATAGAAGACCATGTGCGCGATACGATCGATGCGATGCCCCCGGATCACGTCAGCGATCCGGTCATAGTCAGTGATGTCGCCTGCCTCGAAACTGATTTTGTCTCTGAGAGGGGCAAGCCGTCCCGGCGTCCCGCGCAAATCGAACGCGGTCACCGCGTGACCCCGACGTACCAGTTCACGCACAACGCGCGCGCCGATGAATCCCTTGCCGCCGGTAACGAGAACCGCCATCGAATTTCCTCCCATATCGTCAACACAATAGGGAAGGCGCGGCGAGACACTCAATGGGATGGCGGTTATATGAACTATTCGGCTGGACTATCGACCGGTCTATAGTGTGCCCGCATAGTGGATATAACGGGGAATGGCTTGCCTCGAACGTCATGCGAAGGTTCTAAAGCATGGCAGCCAATTCCTTCAGGGAGAGCAGAGCGCCGGCGGCGATGGGCGCCGTGCCGCTGGATGTTTGCGGGCTCTCTAGACCTAAAGCGCGAAGTCGAGACCGAGAACTTGTATTCACATCTTTCCAACTTACGCATAGTCGAAGGCGGCTCGTTCATCGCGGCGCCGATATGCGGCCTGTACCTGTCGCAACTCGGAGCGAAGGTGATCCGGTTCGACCAGATCGGTGGTGGACCGGACTTTGGCAGGTGGCCGAAGAACGAGCGCGGCCACAGCCTCTATTGGGAGGGGCTGAACAAAGGAAAGAAGTCGATCGCGCTCGATCTTCGAAAACCTGAGGGGCGGGAACTCGCGGTTCGACTGGCCACCGCACCCGGCCGTGGAAACGGCATCTTTCTCACCAACTACCCGGTGAATGGCTTTCTGTCGCACGACAATCTCGTGCGGCGTCGACCAGATCAGATCACCGTGAGGGTCATGGGCTGGGCGGATGGCGGCACGGCTTTAGACTATACGATCAATGCCGCGGTCGGCGTGCCCCAAATGACCGGCCAACCGGATGATCCCCGCCCGGTTAATCATGTGTTGCCCGCTTGGGATCTCCTAACCGGTTCACTAGCCGCGTTGTCGCTGCTCGCCGCCGAACGGCGCCGCACTGAAACCGGTGCCGGCGAAGAGGTGCGGGTGCCCCTGAGCGACGTTGCGATCTCTACGCTGGGGAATCTCGGGCAGATCGCCGAGGTGGTCACAGGCGGCGCCGACCGCCCGCGCGTCGGCAACGATCTGTTCGGCGCTTTCGGGCGTGACTTCGAGACCGCGGACGGCAAGCGTGTGATGCTTGTCGCGATAACCTCCCGCCAATGGTCGGGGCTTCTGACTGCCCTCGGCATCGCGAATGACATCGCTGCAATCGAGGCAGATCGCTCCGTTTCCTTCGCGAATGACGAAGGAATCCGTTACGAGCACCGGGACGCTATCAACCCGATCGTCGAACGGGTGGTTAGCGGACTGTCGCTGGTCGAGCTTGGGAGTGCTCTAGACAACGAAGGGGCGTGCTGGGCTCCGTACAGGACGTTGCGGCAAGCGGTCTCCGAAGACCCTGCGCTGGTCGCCGACAATCCGTTGTTTTCCGAGATCGTCCATCCGAGTGGAAGCCGGTATCCGACACCTGGGTATGCTGCGACGATTATCGGCGCTGCGCGGGGTGACGTCGAGCCCGCTCCATCGCTAGGCGCGCATACGGAGGAAGTTCTGACGGACGTACTAGGCTGCAGCGCACGCGAAATTGCGTTCCTGCACGACCGCGGAATCGTAGCATCTGCACATACGGAACGCGGCCGGTGAGCTCAATCGAACCAAACGACGTGGCGGCATGGCGCGATGCCATCGGGCGCGTCCGGACTGAGACCCAGTATCTCGACGCGGCGACCCTCCAGCGCTTTCTTCTAGTCCTTGGCGAAAGCAGCGGTCGCGAATTGGAGGCCGTGCCGGAGATGGCGCACTGGGCCTATTTTCTCCCGATGACGTCGAACAGCGAAATCGGGCCGGACGGTCATGCACAACGCGGCAATTTCATGCCCCCGATAACATTGCGGAGGCGCATGTTTGCGGGCGGCACAACACGCTTCATTCGTTCCTTGCTCGTCAGTCGCGAGGCGACTTGCAGTACCCGCATCGCAGATGTGACCCACAAGGCCGGCCGTTCAGGTGACCTGGTCTTCGTCGAATTGGAGCGCACGCTGACGCAGGCCGGCGAGACGTGCGTGATCGAGACCCAGACAATCGTCTTTAGCAACCCCGTTGCCACTGTGTCGCGGGTAGAGCCAACGGACCCCGCCGCGCTGGAATATCCCGTGTGGACACCAGGGCCGGTTGATCTCTTCCGCTTTTCGGCCGTCACCTTCAACGCGCACCGAATCCACTACGACGAACCCTACGCCTGCCGAGAGGAGGGCTACCCGGGACTGGTGGTGCATGGGCCGCTGACCGCATCGATGCTGTGTCGGCTTGCCGCGCGCGCCCTCGGAGATGGGCGGATGACAAGCTTCTCATTCCGTGCGGCGGCACCGCTTTTCGCGGGTCAGCCAGTCAGGCTTCGCACCGTGGTCGAGGGTGGCACCGTAGAGGCGACCGCGCGACGCCAGGACGGCGTGATTGCGGTGACTGGCAGCGCGACCTTTACCCTCAAAGCCTGAAAGACGAGGATCATGACAACCGCCGAACCCATCGTCGCCGAGGAACTGATAGATCGTGCAGATATCGCTGTAAGCGCTTCGCGCGATTTCTGCGCGAGGGCCCAGTCGGTGACCCGGTCAGGGGTGACGCGCAAGGACGGTAGCACTGATGGCGTTGCCATGAACAACCAGCAGCGCCGTCTTCACGGGCTGGCCTGGATCGCCACGTATGTTGAAACGCTGGCGCAGGCCGCTAATTGGGCTCGGTCACTCCACGCTTCTGGCCGCTTTCGCGAAGCCGAGATGAACGTGCTGCTGATCGGATTCGGCGAATATCTTGCTTCGCTCGCCGACGGCATCGCCATGAGCCAAAACGAGTATGTCCGCCCACGAGAGCTCGACATACTCGATGCAGCGGCGGCTCTGACGGCGAACCCTGCCATAACTTGGTTCCTAGACAACGGGAACACCGCCGATCGGCGCCGATCGCTCGTGGGACACCTGTCTGCCGGGGGCACGATCGCCGACATGCTGGGCGATACTGACTTGGACATGGTACGGGAGCAATTCCGTCGTTTCGCGCAGGAGAAGGTGTCGCCGCACGCGCATGAATGGCATCTCGCCAACGCTCTCGTGCCGATCTCGGTTGTCGAGGAAATGGCGGAGCTCGGTGTCTTCGGAATTTCCGTAGATCCCCGCTTTGGAGGCCTCGGCATGGGCAAGCTGGCCATGTGTGTCGTGACAGAAGAACTCAGCCGCGCTTGGATCGCGGCCGGCTCGCTCGGCACGCGCGCGGAGATCGCCTGTGAATTGATTGGCAACGCTGGCACCGAAGAGCAGAAAGCGACGTGGCTGCCGCGAATCGCGTCGGGAGAAATTCTTCCGACGGCCGTCTTCACTGAGCCAGACACCGGATCGGATCTCGCGAAACTGCGTACGCGGGCCACGCGCCAGCCCAATGGGGACTGGCGCATTGACGGAAACAAGACCTGGATAACGCACGCAGCACGAAGCGATGTGATGACGCTTCTTGCTCGCACGGACCCATCGATTCCCGGCCACGACGGTCTGTCCATGTTCATCGCGGCAAAGCCGCGTGGCACCGAAGAGGACCCGTTTCCTGCACAGGGCATGTCGGGAGGGGAGATTGAGGTTCTGGGTTATCGCGGGATGCGGGAATATGAGCTGAGTTTCGACGGCTTCCGGGTGGATGCCGCAGGTTTGCTTGGCGGGGTCGAGGGGCAAGGCTTCAAGCAGCTCATGGAGACGTTCGAGGCAGCGCGCATACAAACGGCCGCGCGAGCCGTGGGCGTTGCGTGGAACGCCTTTGATCTCGGCTTGAAGTATGCCAATGAGCGCAAGCAGTTCGGCGCTCTACTGTCTTATTTCCCGCGCGTATCCGACAAGCTAGCCCTGATGGCTGTCGAAACGGTTCTCGCGCGCGAACTTACCTATTTCGCCGCACGCGAGAAGGACCAGGGAAGGCGCTGCGACGTGGAGGCTGGCATGGCGAAACTGCTAGCCGCACGGGTGGCATGGAGCAACGCTGACACCGCGCTGCAAGTGCATGGCGGTAACGGATATGCACTGGAGTACCCTATCAGTCGAGTTCTCTGCGACGCCCGCATCCTCAACATCTTCGAGGGCGCGGCGGAGATTCAAGCGACGGTGATTGCACGCGGCCTTATGGCGTCAAGACGGAACGCCTGATGCTGAGATGCAATGCATGCGCACGTCCTGATGTTTCATACACACTAGCGTCAAGGAGTATGAATGTATCGCGCACCGGTCGACGAGATTGCCTTCACGTTGAAGAATGTGGCCGGGCTCGGAGCCGTGCTCGGGGACGGGAGGTTCGGCGACCTGTCGGAAGACCTCGTCAACGCCATCCTCGCCGAAGCCGGCCGTTTCGCCGGCGAAGAGATCGCGCCGCTATACAAGGTCGGCGACGAGACCGGTGCCGTGCTGAAGGACGCGTCCGTCACCACGCCGCCCGGCTGGAAGGAGCTCTACCGCCGCTGGATCGAGGGGGGCTGGAACGCACTGTCGGGGCCGGAAGAGTTCGGCGGGCAGGGCCTGCCGAACCTGCTCGGCGTCGCGGCGCTGGAGATGTGGAACTCCGGCTCCATGGCCTTCACCCTCGCCCCGACCCTGACTATGGGCGCGGTCGATGCCATCGAGAAGCACGCCGCCGAGGATCTCAAGCAGAAGTACCTGGCGAAGCTCGTCTCCGGCGAATGGATGGGGACGATGAATCTCACCGAGCCGCAGGCTGGCTCCGACCTCAACTCGCTGCGCACCCGCGCCGAGCCGGTCGGCGACGGCAGCTATCGAATCTTCGGCCAGAAGATCTTCATCACCTATGGCGAGCACGACTTCACCGACAACATCATCCACCTTGTGCTGGCGCGCCTGCCCGACGCGCCTGCCGGCACGCGCGGCATCTCGCTGTTCCTGGTGCCGAAATTCTTCGTCGGCGAGGACGGTTTGCTCGGCGCGCGCAACGACGTGCACTGCGCCTCGATCGAGCACAAGCTCGGCATCCATGCCTCGCCCACCTGTACCATGATTTATGGCGACGGCTTCGTTCACGGCATGGCGCCGGGTGCCATAGGCTGGCTGGTCGGCGAGGAGAACCGCGGGCTGGCCTGCATGTTCACCATGATGAACAATGCCCGCCTCGCCATCGGCATGCAGGGCGTGGCGGTCGCCGAAACTGCGACACAGAAGGCGACCGCCTTCGCTAACGAGCGCCGCCAGGGCAAGGCGCCATCCTATGCCGCGGAAGGCATGGCGCCGATCGTCCACCACGCCGACGTCAAGCGCACGCTGCTCACCATGAAGGCGCTGACCGCCGCCGCGCGTGCCATCGCCTATTGCTGCGCCCAGGCCACGGATATGGCCCGCACCGGCGCGGGCGACGCAGCCCTCCACTGGCAGGAGCGGGCTAACCTCCTCACCCCGATCGCCAAGGCGTTCGCCACCGACATCGGCGTCGAGGTCGCCTCGATGGGAATCCAGGTGCATGGCGGCATGGGCTTCATCGAGGAGACCGGTGCGGCCGCGCTCCTGCGCGACTCCCGCATCGCACCAATCTACGAAGGCACCAACGGCATCCAAGCCATCGACCTCGTCACCCGCAAGCTGCCGCAATCGGGCGGCGAGCATGTCCACGGCTACATCGCGGAACTCGCCGCAATCGTCGACGAGTTGCGCGCGTCGAATGTCGCCGGCTTCGGCCGCGCCGCCGAGCGTATCGGCACTGCCCTGCAAGAACTGACGGTCGCGACGCGGTTCCTGCAAACGGCGCTGGCCGAGGGCCGTATGGAAGAGGCGCTCGCCGGCGCCACGCCCTACCTGCGGCTCTTCGCGCTGGCTACGGGCGGCGCCTATCTGGCGCTTGCGGCCCTTGCTGGGCAGGGGCAGGAGCGTGTGGCGCTCTGCCGCTTCTACGCCGACCACATCATGCCAGAGACCGGCGCGCTTAGGCTGTCCATTACGGAGGGTGCACATACTATAGTGGCCGCACAACTTTGAATGCGATGAGAGACTCCTAGCGTCAGCAGCCATTCAATGACTATTCCGCACGAGGCCGTGTCCATCTCGCCATCTCCCGCTCGTTCGTTAGTACCGCAAGGTATGCAACGTGACCACGTCGTCATGACGCCGGAGCAGGCCGCGAAAATCTCCCTAACAATATGCCGACCAGCTTCGCGCAGGAAGTGTTTTAGAGCACACCGGACAGCAAGGTGGAACAATCGGTTTGTGGTCAGGCCGCTGAGAGTTCGGCGTTCGACAATCAGTCGTCAGCCGTTCGATCATGCGCCTGGAGGATAAGCTTGGCGGCTCGCTTCTCGAGCGGAGCAATACCGGCACGGCTGACCAATGCGGGGCAGCGCTTCCTGGACGATGTGCTGGCCGCGCTGCGGCAACTGGATCAGTCGCAACGTTCGGCCCATGCCGCCGGGCGGGCCGAGGCGGGGATCGTTCGGATGGGTATAATTGCCTCGCTCGCCGGCGGGTTGCTACGAGAGTTGGTTGTTACCTACCAGGCGCGGGCCCCGAATACGCCCTTCCCGGTCCGCTTGAAGGGCCTGCAATCGCAGAATTACGTGTCCCTGCCCAAAGCCCCTGTCTTGGTTCTGATTTCGGCTTCGCTGATTGGCTGCTCCGCTTGTCGGAGGCACGCATAATGCAATGATCGGTCTCGAAGCTACGCTCGAAGAAATCGCCGCGGTCTCTGATTCCGCACAGATCCCTTCCCTACTGCAGCATGTCGCAGAAAGATACGGCTTGAAAACTGTCGCCTATTTGGGCACCGGCACGCTCGATCGCAAGGCTCCGCGGCGTGAGCCATACATTGCGGTGACTTATCCGCCGGAATGGGTGGAGAGATACCGAACCCAAGGGTATCTCAAGATCGATCCTGCGATCCAGATTGGCCTCAGACGCCTGCTCCCTGTCGATTGGGATGAGTTCGGCGACGGCGACCGTGCTTTGCGACAGTTCTTCGGTGAGGCGCTCGAGTTCGGCCTCGGACGGCGAGGCATCTCCTTCCCGGTCCATGGCTGCCGCGGCGACAGGGCATTGTTGTCGGTAACCGCCGACTTCAGCAACAGCGAATGGCATTGGGCGCGCCGTACCGCGTTCCGCCATTTCCCTATCATCGCCGCACACCTCCACGACGCCGTCCTGAGTACAGAGGGCGTTTTTCGGACTCAGCCTCACCTGTCGCCTAGGGAGATCGAATGCCTGCAATGGACTTCCGAAGGCAAGACCGTGTGGGAATGCGGAGTGATCCTTGGGCTCTCCCCGCACACCGTCAAATGCTATCTCGAAAGCGCACGCCATAAGCTCGGTGCATCGAGCAATACACACGCCGTTTCACTTGCCCTCAAGTTCGGCCTGCTTTTCAAGTTGCCGTAAACCCGGCTATTCAGCCGGATACAAGCATCTACTTTCCGGCTGTACGTCCTTCCTCGTATTACAACGAGGAGACAGGGATGATACTGGCTATTGAGGGCGTCGACCGCCATCTCCATCCAGACCTTTTCGAGCAGATGTTCCGCATGCGGGCTGCGGTTTTCGCCGATCGATTGGGTTGGGACGTCACTGTCGTCGACGGTCGAGAAGTTGACCAGTTTGATGCGGAAGACCCGCTCTACCTGCTTTGTGTTGATGAGGTCGCGGAAGAGCTGAAAGGCGCGGTTCGGCTTCTGCCGACCACTGGTCCCAACATGCTGCGTGACGTTTTTTCGGTGCTTGTTCCCGATGGATCGGTCGAGAGTCCGCTGATCTGGGAGAGCTCGCGCTTTGCCGTCAACCCGAAGTTGACGGTCGGCCCAACGGGCCACGAGGCCAACCATACCGTCAATTCGACAATGGTCGAGCTTTTGTGCGGGCTCGTGGAAGCAGCACGGCTAGCTGGTGTCGAGCACATCGTTTCGGTCTTTGACGCCCGCATGGCTCGGATATTCCGGACTGTCGATTGCCCATATGAGGTAATCGGTCACCCAACGCGTATCGGCAGGACCATGACCTACGCGGGCTTGTTCGAGATTTCCGACTCCATGCGCCGGCGCCTTGGTAACAAAGCTGGGCTGCACGAGCCTGTGCTGTCACGGCATCGGTTTCGGTGCAAGACGGCTCTCCAAGCATGACGCAGTCGCCGACCTTATCACATGTCATCTTGTCCACGGGAGCCGAGCATGGGCCGGCCATGAACCGGGCAGCAGCATTCGGACCTGGTCATGGGAGACCGACCCGAGCGCTATCAGTTCCCGAATGACGTACAAGCAATGGGCTTCCCGCTCGCTCAACGATCGCAGGAGGCGACTTGATGCCTGACATCCCTCTCGATTTCCGGTTGTTCCAATACGCTTTGGCATCGGCTGAGCATGGAAGCTTTCGGCGGGCCGCCGCTGCGCTGAATGTTCAGCAGTCTACGGTGAGCAGGGGCGTCCGTAGCTTGGAGCACCGCGTTGGCGCAGAAATCTTTGAGCGGGGACACGCAGGAATACGCCCGACGCCAGCCGGAGATCGATTCCTGGAAGAAGCCGTTCTCGGCTTCGACCATCTGCGACGGGCCATGCAGAGAATCGGGGCGCTGCAGCGTGGCGAGCACGGCGAACTCACAGTCGCGGTCAGCGTGCCCTTCGTCCTGCTTCGTGAATTGTTCGAGCGGTTCCGGAAGGAGGCCAAGGGTATCTCGGTCGAGATCGTCGAGAATACCTCCACAGCGAGTTGGGCGTTGGTTCAACAGCGCATGGTGGATGTGGCGTTTCTCGCCGGAACCTGTGGACGCGGAGCACCCCGATCGCTGCATCTGCGGAGTGAACGCATGACTGCAGTGCTTCCGAAATCACATCCCCTGGCTGCCGCGCCCCGCCTGAGCCTGGAAGATCTCCGCCGCGAGCGGTTCATCCTGTGCGCGGGCGGACTCGGGCCTGACTTCGAGGAACACCTCTTGCGGCGGATGGCAAGACTGGGTGTCGAGCCCAGGGTTCAATTGCATCGCGTCGGCCAATGCAATCTCATCAACATGGTGGCTATGGGATTCGGTGTGACGCTCGTTGTCGGTCCTCCGCCCCGTGCCGCCACTGACGAAATTGCGCTTGTTCCTCTTGCTGGCAGGAACGTCGTTTCCCTTGGCGCCGCCTGGATGGAGTCCAATCCGAATCCGGCTCTCAAAAGGCTGCTCGACCTGGTGCAGGAGTCGGGTGAGGTCGCCGGGGCGAAATAGCTTCAACAGGGAAAGCTACGAACCGCGCGCCATCCTGCGCGAGCGGGCAAAGCCTCGATCCGTCGCGATGAACCTTTGCAGCATCGGCACAACCAATCGGACAGGATCGCCGATCTGCTGCCCGGTCTCGCGCGAGAGCACTTCGGCATAGGCGACGAGATCACGGTGAAGCGCGGCTGGCAGTTCGACCGTGACCTTCACCGGCTTCTCGTCCGGAATTGCCCCAAGCTTCAGCTTCGTCACTGACCTTCTCCGCGCGGCTCGAGGACCAGATCACGCGTGACGATTACTCTGACCGGGAAGCCCGGCCGGATCGTCAGCTTCGGCGCGACCTGCAATTGCCGTTGAATGATCTGCTGGCCGGCATCGTTGATCGTGTCCTGGGCGCCGCTGCGAATCGCCTGGATGAGGCGATCCTCGTCATCCATCGTCAGCTGCGTGCCAACGGCGAGCAGTGTCGAAAGACCAGCGGCCTTCATCAGATCCCACCAATGGTGGTCGACGCCGTCCTCGAGACCGGCGTAGCCGCCGGTGTCCGCGCCGGGCTGACGCTCAAGGACGATGGATCGGCCGTCGGGAAAGATCAGGCGGTTCCAGACGAGCAGGATGCGGCGCTGGCCGAAGGCAACGCCATTGTCGTATTCGCCGATGATCCTTGTGCCCTGCGGGATGAGAAGGATGCCGCCCGTCGGGCTATCATAGATGTGCTGGGTGACTTGTGCGGTTATCTGGCCGGGAAGGTCGGAGCGGATTCCGGTGATGAGAGCGGCGGGAATCACCGATCCCGCCTGCAGCACGAATGGCGAAGCAGGTGCTGCAACGCGATCAGGTGCGACAGTACGACGATCCACCTTGGCGTTAAGGAAGGCAAGCTGCCCGTCCTGCGTTCCGGACCCGGTGAGACCCGGTGTCGAACCGCCGAGCGTGGACTGGACAGCGAGGAGATCCGACGCGATCCGAGAACGCGTCTGGAAAAAGATCTCACTTGTGCGCGCGGCTTCCATTTCCGCGAGGCGGCGCTGCTCGTCCGGATCAGGCTGCGGCGTCGGCATGACCTGCGCGGGGACGGGACGCCCCTCCTCCCGCGCGCGGACGATCGGGCCGCCGAGGTCGCCGGGAAGCGGCGGGCCGAGTTGGGGAACGCCGCCATAGTCTGCGGGAAGGTTCTGCAGGCCGTCGGCGGTCTGCCGGCGGTCTGTGGTGAACAGTTCCTCCTGGCTCGGCTGTCGATCAGCGGTCTGGAGCGCATAGATCAGCGCGCCGCCGACGCCGAGACCGGCAATCAGGCCGACACCGGCCAGTACGCGGCGCGAGACGCGGGTGACCCGCGGGGCCTCGGCTCGCAGCCGCATGGCCCCGACCGTGTCCGGTGCCGTCGAAGCTGTGCTGCTTTTGCTTCGGGCTTCGGTCCCGCTCATGACGATGGCCTCCCATCCGTGCGCACGATCCTGACCGTCTGCTGTCGTTTGCCGCTGCCGAGCCGCAACTCGGCGGCGCCGAACAGCCGGTCGACGATGAGGATGTTCTGATGGATCCGGCTGTTGACGATCTCGGGCTGGCCGTCCGAACCGATTACGAAGATCGGCGGCATCTCGCCTTGCACGATCCCGCGCGGGAACTCGACGTAGACGCGCCGACCGTCGTCATAGACCGACACGGGCCGCCAGGGCGGTGCGTCGCCGGTCAGCCCATAGCGATAATTGCGTGCCGCAAGGCCCGGAATGGTCGGAGCGGCGGGTACGGTCGACCGCTCGGATGCGACCTGCGGATACGCCCAGGCGACTGCAGGCATATAAGGCTTCTCACCGGATCGCAGCTCGATCATATAGGTGCGCCGGTCGGTGGTGATGACCAGGTTGGTGGTGATGTCGGCGCGGGTGGGTTTGACCAGAATATGTGATCGGCGCGTCGCGCCGCTGCCGCTCTCGGTGTCGCCGATGATCCAGCGCGCGGTGTCGCCGGCGGCGATCGGGCCGGCGCCGGTCAGGCTCTCCCCCGGTTCGAGCGCAATGTTGGTGATCTGCCCGGGCGCGGCATAGACCTGATAAAGCGCGCCCTCACTCCACGGATAGATCTGGACGGCATTGAAATACCCTTCGCGGCGCGGCTCCACGCGTGCGGCGGTGTTGGCGTTCTCGACGCGGCCGGCCGGCGTGCTTGCGGGCTCGCCGCCCTTTGACGGTGTCCAGGCGGGCGGCACAAGGATTGGCTGCGGTGTCGCATTTCCGGTGCTGACCGCGACCTTCGGCAGCGGCGGCACGTCGGCATCGTAGCTGACCTGCGGCGGCCTGGGCGCCGTGGCGCAGGCGGCGAGCGTCATGGAGGACACGAGCAGAACGCCGATCGTGGAGGTGGATTTACGGAAAGCCGGGTTTGCGGCTCTACAGATTGACGGTCGGGTCATTGGCCCAACTCCCGGGACCAGTTGATGGCATTGATGAAGACGCCGAGCGGATTGCGGCGCAGGCGCTCGGCATCGCGCGGCGGCTGGATGACGACGGTGAGAATGGCTGTCCAGCGTTCGGTAGCGGCGAGCTGGCCGTTTTCGTAGCGCCGTTCGACCCAGGCGATCCGGAACGAATCCGGCGAGGCACGGATGACGCTTGAGACCTCGACCGCAACCTGCTGGCGCCCGACGCGGCCGAAGGGATCGGCGGTTCGAGCGTAGTCATTGAGGGCGGTCGCGCCGCGGTCGGTGGTGAACTCATAGGCCCTCAACCAGTTCTGACGCACGACGATCAGGTCGGCGGGAAGGCTGCGGACCTGCTCGATGAAGCGGGCGAGGTGGAAAGCGATCTGGGGATCGGTCGGCTGGTAGTCGGCGACGGCAGGTTCGACCGCGCGGGCCTTGCCGGTGCGATCCACTTCCACAACCCAGGGCACGACAGTCCCCCGTGCCGACTGCCAGACCAGCGCGCTCGCGAATCCGGCGGACAGGATGAGGCAGCCGAAGGCCATCAGCCGCCAGTTTCTCGCCTGAAGGCGGGCCGAGCCGATTCGCTCGTCCCAGACCTGGGCGGCGCGCTGGTAGGGCGTCTCGGGTTCCGGCGTCTTGCCGTAATGGGTTGCGGGTCGCTTGAAGAAGGTCATGAGCGTTTCTCTTCGGAAAGGCTGACAGAGGCAGCGGCGCCGTGGCTGTCGCCGGAGCGGACCGCATGGGCGGCCGCCGTGACGCCGTGGCTCATCGCTCGGCTGTGCCGCATGCGGCGGGCCCAGGCGGGCGGACTATCGGTGGCGGCGGGAGGTGCCGGCGGCTCGGCGGAGCCGCCGAGCGTACCCATGGAGGACGATCCGCCGGTGGCCTCGAACGCCGCCCTGCTACCGGTGTTAAAGGAGGAACCGAGGCTATCGGAGACGCGTGCGGCTGCCCGCTTCAGCGGCGAGACAGCCGCCCCGCTCGCAGCGCGCGCGACGCCGCCGAGGCCCGCGGCAGCGGCGGCCGGTCCCGTCTCGCCGGAAGAGGCGAGCGAATAGGCCGTTGAGGCACCGCCGGAAAGCGCAGCGCCACCCCGCATACCCGCGGTTCCGGCCGACCACGCCGCGCGCCCGCCCCTGGCAGCGAGCATGGTGGCGCCGCCTGCGGCCACGGCGGCGCCGCCGACGGCGAGGCCGGTTCCCACGGCGGCCCCGGCACCGAGCTGCGGACCGCCCGAGACGATCCCGTTGGCAATGCCCGGTCCGAAGATGCCGAGGCCGAGCAAGGAGAGCGCCGCCAGCACGATGGCCATGGCATCATCGATGGTCGGCTGTTCGCCGCCGAAGCCGGATGTGAACTCGCCGAACAGGGTCGAGCCGATACCGATGACGACGGCGAGGACCAGGATCTTGATTCCGGACGAAATGACGTTGCCGAGCACGCGCTCGGCCATGAAGGCCGAGTGGCTGAATAGCCCGAAGGGTATCAGCACAAAACCGGCGAGCGTGGTCAGCTTGAATTCGATGAGGGTGACGAAGAGCTGGACGGCGAGGATGAAGAAGGCGAGCAGCACGAGCAGCCATGCAATCAGCAGGCAGAAGATCTGCAGGAAGTTCTCGAAGAAGGCCCAGTAGCCGGAAAGATCGGCGATGGCTTCGAGCAGCGGCTGACCGGCGTCGAGCCCGGTCTGGGCGACGCGGCCGGGGCGCATGAGATCGGCGATCGAGAATCCGGTACCCGAGGCCATGAGGCCGAGCCCGGCGAATGACTCGAAGACGATGCGGGCAAGGCCGTTCCAGTTGCCGATCAGGTAAGCGAAGATGCCGACGAAGATCGTCTTTTTCACCAGCCGCGCAATGATGTCCTCGTCGGCGCCCCAGGCCCAGAACAGGGCGGCGAGCGTGACGTCGATGACGATCAGCGTCGAGGCGATGAAGGCCACCTCGCCGCCGAGCAGGCCGAAGCCGCTGTCGATATAGGAGGTGAAGACCTCCAGAAAGCGATCGATGACGCCTGCGCCTTCCATGGTCAGCGGCCTTCGGCGGGCGCAAGGAAACGGTGGCGGTTCTCGCGCCACGCGGCCAGGCAATCGGCAGCACGGGTCGCCGCCTCGCCCAGATCGCGGCAACGCTTCAACCGCTCGCGCAGCGGATCGGCGCGCGGCGTCTCGCTGCGCGGCGTGGGAGGTGGGCGAGTTGCTTCCGAGAGGTCCTCGCGCGCGCGGTGAACCGCCGTGGCCGTGATGGCCACGGCCAGCACGACCACCAAAGCCAGGCGGGCGAGCATCTTTCCGTCCATGATCACGCCTTTCGTCCCGCCTCAATTGCCGCCCGGGAACATCTGCGCGCTGCCGGGCCGGTATCCGGCGCCGGGCTCGAGGAAGCGGCGGCGCTGCTCACGGCCTTGTTCGGCGGCGGCAGCCTGCTCGGCGGCCGAGAGCGCGTCGGCGCGGCCATTCGCGGCGAGCAGTGCGGTGAGGTCGGCGAGCTGCTGGGCCTGAAGGGCGAGAATCTGGTTGCCCGCCTGGGCCGCCTGCAGGGCGCCGGTTGCGCCCTGGCTTTCCCCGACCAGGGCGGAGAGCTCGGCGCGCTGCGTCTCGATATTGCCGACGACGCCGGCCTGCACGCGCATGGCGTCCTGCAATGCGCCGACGGTATTGCCCCATCGCTCGCGGGCCAGCTCGATGAGCTGCTGGTCGGAGGCGGAGAGGTCCATGTTGCCGTACTGTTCGGAGAAGATCCGGTCGATCTGCTGAACATCGAAAGCGATTCGCTGAGCCTCCGCCAGAAGCTGCTGGGTGCGCTGTACGGACTGCTGGAGCTGCTGGAGCGAGGAATAGGGCAGGCTTGCGAGGTTGCGCGCCTGGTTGATCAGCATCTGGTTCTCGTTCTGGAGGCTCTCGATCTGATTGTTGATCTGCTCCAGGGCGCGAGCGGCCTGCAGCACGTTCTCGGCATAGTTGGACGGGTCGAACACGATGCGACCGAAGCCGAACAGCGCGTAGGCCGGTGTAACGGCCATGGGCGTGAGCGCCACGGGCACCGAAAGCACGGTGGTGGCGAGAAGAAGGGAGCGCATGCGCGAGCGAAGGCGGGTCATGGGGAAACCTCCTCTGTGCGTTGATCAGGTGCCGCCGCGGGTGTGGCGAGATTGGTCAGGTCGGGGATGAGGTCGGCAGCCCAGTCGAGTTGGCGGGCGCGCAGCCAGGCGTCGAGGAAGCCGTCACGCCCGTGCTCGGCCAGGACCCGCTCGATCAGGGCTTGGTCGGATTTGGCCGAGGCAGCGCAGAGCGCCAGCGCAACCTCGCCCAGGCCGAGCTCGAACAGGCGGTTGCCGCGCCGGGACTGCGCATAATAGTCCTTCTTCGGGGTCGCCCGGGCGAGGATCTCGATCTGCCGGTCATTGAGACCGAACCGCTGGTAGATGGCGGTGATCTGCGGCTCGATCGCGCGGTCGTTGGGCAGCAGGATCCGGGTGTGGCACGAGTCGATGATCTCGGCCGCGATGCTGCTCTTTTCGAGCTGAGCCAGGGATTGGGTGGCGAAGACGACGCTGGCGTTCTTCTTTCGCAGGGTGACCAGCCATTCGGCGAGTTGCTTCGAAAACCCTGGATCGCCGAGCGCCAGCCAGCCCTCGTCGACGATGACCAGCGTCGGCCGCCCGTCGAGGCGGCCGGCGATGCGGTGGAAAAGGTAAGCGAGCGCGGCCGGCGCGGCGCCGGTGCCGAGCAGGCCTTCGGTCTCGAACGCCAGAACGGACGCCTGACCGAAGTTCTCCTGTTCCGCGTCGAGCAGCCGGCCAAAGGGGCCACCGACGCAATAGGGCTCAAGGGCGCGCTTGAGGTCATTGGACTGGAGCAGGACGGCGAGGCCGGTGATCGTCCGTTCCTCGCCAGGCGCCGAGGCCAGCGAAGTGAGCGCCGTCCAGAGGTGCTCCTTGACCTCGGGCGTGATGCTGACGCCCTCGCGGGTGAGGATGGCGACGATCCAGTCGGCCGCCCAGGCGCGCTCGGGCGTATGACTGATTCCTGCGAGCGGCTGCAGCGCAACTGATGTTTCCGCCCCTTCGCTGAGCTTGCCGCCGAGATCGTGCCAATCGCCTCCCATGGCAAGCGACGCGACGCGGATCGAGCCGCCGAAATCGAAGGCGAAGACTTGGCTGTTGTCATAGCGCCGGAACTGCATGGCCATGAGCGCCAGCAGCACGGATTTGCCGGCGCCGGTCGGGCCGACGACCAGGGTGTGACCGACGTCGCCGACATGAAGCGACAACCGGAACGGGGTCGAGCCTTCCGTTCTGCCAAATAGCAGCGGGGGTGCTCGGAAGTGCTCGTCCCGTTCCGGCCCCGCCCACACCGCCGAAAAGGGGATCACGTGGGCGAGATTCAGCGTGCTGATGGGCGGCTGGCGCACATTTGCGTAGAGGTGACCGGGCAGCGTGCCGAGCCAGGCATCGACGGCGTTGATCGTTTCCACCATGGCGGTGAAGTCACGACCCTGAATGACCTTCTCGACCAGCCGCAGCTTTTCGTCGGCTATGCGTGAGTCCGAGTCCCAGACAGTCACGGTTGCGGTGACATAGGCCTCCCCGGCATAGTCGGCGCCGAGTTGCTGCAGGGCGAGGTCGGCATCGGCGGCCTTGTTGGCGGCATCGGTGTCGACCAGTACCGAGGCCTCGTTGGTTAGCACCTCCTTGAGTATGGCGGCGATCGACTTGCGCTTGGCGAACCACTGACGGCGGATCTTCGTGATGAGCCGGGTCGCGTCGGTCTTGTCGAGCAGGATCGCCCGCGTCGACCACCGATAGGGAAAGGCCAGCCGATTGAGCTCGTCGAGGATGCCAGGCGTCGTCGTTCCCGGAAAGCCGACGACGGTGAGAATACGCAGATGCGTATCGCCTAGGCGCGGCTCGAGTCCGCCGGCGAGCGGCTGATCGGCCAGCAGTGCGTCCAGATAGATCGGCGTCTCGGGGACACGGACGCGATGGCGCTTGGTCGAGAGCGTCGAGTGCAGATAGGTCAGCGTCTCGGCGTCATCGAGCCAGCGACATTCGGGCATGAAGCCGTCGAGCAAGGCGAGCACGCGATCGGTGCGATCGACGAAGCCGCGCAGGATTTCCCAGGGGTTCACGCCGGTTTGCTCGCGGCCCTCATAGAGCCAGGTCTCGGCACGTGCCGCGTCTTCGGCGGGTGGCAGATAGGCGATGGTCAGGAAGTAGCTCGACTCGAAATGCGTGTCCGCTTCCTCGAAACCGGCCTTGCGCTCGGCATCTACCAGCGCCGAGGCGGCATCGGGAAACGTGCTTCCCGGATAGCTCGCGGCCTCGTGCCGCTGCGCCTCGACGAAGATGCTCCAGCCCGAGCCGAGGCGACGAAAGGCGTTGTTGAGGCGGCCTGCGACGCCGACCAGCTCGGCCGGCACCGAACTGTCGAGATCCGGACCTCGGAACCTGGCCGAGCGCTGGAAGCTGCCATCCTTGTTCAGGACGACGCCATTCCCGACCAGGGCGGCCCAGGGAAGGTAGTCGGCGAGGCGCGCTCCGGTGCGGCGGTATTCTGCAAGGTTCATCATCGCCGCACCTCACATGCCAAGATGCGCCGGGATGCGTAGATGCCGGCGCACCACCTCGACGAAGAGGGGATCGCGCCGCGCTGCCCAGACGGCCGCAAGGTGGCCGACGGCCCACAGCACGATGCCGACCAGCCAGAGACGCAGGCCGAGACCGAGAGCGGCCGCGAGCGTGCCGTTGAGGATCGCGACCGAGCGCGGGGCGCCGGCGAGCAGGATCGGCTCGGTCAGCGCACGATGGACGGGCGCGGTGAATCCGGGGACCGGCTCGTCCATCAGACCAGCGCTCCGCCGCCGAAGGAGAAGAAGGAGAGGAAGAAGCTAGAGGCGGCGAAGGCGATGCTGAGACCGAAGACGATCTGCACCAACCGGCGGAAGCCGCTCGAAGTGTCGCCGAAGGCCAGTGTCAGGCCAGTGACGATAATGATGATCACCGCGATGATCTTGGCCACCGGCCCTTCGATAGATTCGAGGATCTGCTGCAGCGGCTCTTCCCAGGGCATCGACGATCCAGCCGCGTAGGCAGCCCGAGTCATGGCGAGTGTGAGCGAGGTGGCGATCGCCGCCGCTGCGATGTGCGCTCGGGCGCGGAGAGTTGTGAGGTTCATTGCGAGGCTCCAGCGGGTTCGGGGGACGGGATGGCGGGGACGAGATCGTAGTCGGCGGTCGCCCCGAGCCCGATGACGTAGACGAGTTCGGAGAGGCGTCGCGCCGAACCGCGACCGGTAAGCACGGCTATGACGTCGATGGTCTCGGCGATGAGCGCGCGAGGTACCGTCACAACGGCTTCCTGGATGAGCTGTTCAAGGCGTCGCAGGGCACCCAAAGCCGTGCCGGCATGGATGGTACCGATGCCGCCAGGATGGCCGGTCGACCAGGCCTTGAGCAGGTCGAGCGCCTCGGCGCCGCGCACCTCGCCGATCGGAATCCTGTCGGGCCTTAGCCGCAACGAGGACCGCACGAGCTCGGAAACGGAGACGATGCCGTCCTTTGTCCGCAACGCCACGAGGTTCGGCGCGGCGCATTGCAGCTCGCGCGTGTCCTCGATGAGCACCACGCGATCCCCGGTGCGGGCCATCTCGGCCAGAAGAGCATTCGTCAGAGTGGTCTTGCCGGTCGAGGTGCCGCCGGCGACGAGGATGTTCTGTCGTTGGGCGACCCCGTGCCGGAGCATATCCGCCTGAGAGGCGGACATGATGCCAGCCGCCACATAGTCCGCGAGCGAGAACACCGCGACGGCGGGCTTGCGGATCGCGAAGGCCGGGGCGGCCACCACCGGCGGTAACAGGCCCTCGAAGCGCTCCCCCGTTCCCGGTAGTTCCGCCGAGACGCGCGGTGCGCCGGCATGGACTTCGGCACCGACATGATGGGCGACAAGCCGGATGATGCGCTCGCCATCGGCTGGGGAAAGCTCTTCGCCGCTATCGGCGAGGCCTTCGGTCAGACGATCGATCCAGAGCCGCCCGTCCGGGTTGAGCATGACCTCGACGATCGCGGGGTCGTCGAGGAACCGGCCCACGGCCGGGCCCATAGCGGTGCGCAGCATGCGCGTTCCGCGTTCCACCGCCACCGATTCCCGGTAAGAAATTGCCACGTCGTCCCCGTTCCGCTGCGGGCGCGCACGACGCGCGGCCCTGGATTGGGGACAAGTAGAAAAGGCACGAATGGGCTGGCGGCAACAGGCCTCAAGGGGTGGTCGTAGCCTGGCGTGGAATTACAGGGGAACGGCGGAATGGCTTCGTCGAGCCGGCCTCACTGTTGACCGTTTGACGCCGAATCGCCGGACGGAAAGACGTCCTCCGGGATCTCGCTGCGCAGCTTCGGGCCCTGGGCGAGTCGGCGGCCCAGCGCGGCGACGAACGCGTCGTATCGTTTGCCGGACTGGGCGCGGGCGGCGGCCTGTACCGGTTCGGGGAGCTGCGGAGTCGTGGTCAGCCAGAAGCGCACGAAGACCGCCAGCGTCTCCACCGAGATGCCGAGATCGCGTTCGAGCCGATCGAGGCGCCGGTCGATCCGGTCGAGCCGTTTGGTCATGGCTGCTTCCTGCCGCTCCGCGGCGTCGGGGGACAGGAACGAGGCGATCGCGGCCTCGGCAACAAGCGACCGGGAGAGGTCGCGCCGGGCCGCGTGCTCGACCAGGGCCTTCATGACCGGCGGGTCGAGATAGATGGAGAGGCGCTGCTTCTTGCCGGGTTTGGTTATGGCTCGCCTCCCAGCATTCCATCGCCGGGATCAAGGTCGGCCTGGCGCGCGATCCTCCGCATGGTGCGGTTGATATTGCGGGCGAGGATCGCGGCATCGTTGCCGGCGTCGCGGTCTGCATCGAACTCGTCCTGAATCACCGGCCTGGAATCGACAGCGATCTTGCTGCTAAGCTCCGGCTGCCGGCGCTTCTCGGACTCTGTCGGATCCTCGTCGGCGCCCCACACAACTGCAGGCATGCCGCTGGCATCGAGGTCGGGCGCCTCCGGAATCTCGAGCGCGCTCCAGTCGTTGGCCGAGGCCTCCGGATGCCGAATCTGTGGCGGCGCCAGGATGCGTTCGGTGAACCGGGCATCTTCGTAATAGCGCGCCTTGCGTGCTCGGATGGGATGGATGCCGGCCACCATGACGATCTCGTCGCTGGACGGAAGCTGCATGACCTCACCGGGGGTCAGCAGAGGCCGCGCCGTCTCCTGCCGGGAGATCATCAGGTGTCCGAGCCAGGGCGCGAGCCTGTGGCCGGCATAGTTCTTCATCGCACGCAGTTCGGTGGCGGTGCCTAGGGCGTCGGACACGCGCTTGGCGGTGCGCTCGTCATTGGTGGCGAAGCTTACCCGGACGTGGCAGTTGTCGAGAATGGAATTGTTGGGTCCGTACGCCCGCTCGATCTGGTTGAGCGATTGGGCGATGAGAAATGCCTTCAGTCCGTAACCGGCCATGAAAGCCAGGGCGCTCTCGAAAAAGTCGAGGCGGCCGAGCGCCGGGAATTCGTCGAGCATAAGCAGCAGGCGATGTGAGCTGGTCTTTACATGCAGATCTTCGGTCAGCCGCCGGCCGATCTGGTTGAGCATGAGGCGAACCAGCGGCTTGGTGCGGTTGATGTCCGATGGCGGCACGACGAGGTAAAGTGTCGTCGGCACTGTGCCGCCAACAATGTCGGAGATGCGCCAGTCGCATCGCGATGTCACCTTTGCGACGACCGGATCGCGGTAGAGGCCGAGAAAGCTCATTGCCGTGCTCAACACGCCGGACCGTTCGTTGTCCGACTTGTTGAGGAGTTCCCGCGCGGCCGATGCGACGACGGGATGGGGGCCGGCGTCCCCGAGATGCGGCGTCTTCATCATCGCAGCCAGGGTCGCTTCGATCGAGCGTGCCGGATCGGACAGGAAGTTGGCGACGCCAGCGAGCGTCTTGTCCCGCTCGGCGTAGAGGACGTGGAGGATGGCGCCGACCAGCAGCGCGTGGGAGGTCTTTTCCCAGTGGTTCCGCCGCTCGAGCGAACCTTCGGGGTCGACCAATATGTCAGCGATGTTCTGGACGTCGCGCACCTCCCATTCCCCGCGGCGCACCTCGAGCAGCGGATTGTAGGCCGAGGACTGGGCCTCGGTAGGGTCGAAGAGGAGCACGCGGCCGTGCCTTGCGCGGAAGCCGGCCGTGAGTTGCCAGTTCTCGCCCTTGATGTCGTGGACAATGGCGGAGCCCGGCCACGTGAGGAGGGTCGGAATGACGAGCCCGACGCCCTTGCCGGATCGGGTCGGTGCGAAGCACAGAACATGCTCGGGGCCGTCATGTCGTAGATAGTCATGCTCGTAGCGGCCGAGCACCACCCCGTCCGGGCCGAGCAGTCCGGCCGCCCCCACCTCATGCGTAGTTGCCCAGCGGGCGGAACCGTAGGTCTCGACATTGTCGCTCTCTCGCGCGCGCAGCACCGACATGAAGATGGCGACGCCAATCGAGATGAAGCCGCCTGACGCCGCGATGATCGCGCCCTCATGGAAAATGGGCCGCGCATAGGCGTCGTAGGAAAACCACCACCAGAAGAAGGCTGGCGGGGGATAGACGGGCCAACCTACAAGATAGAACCAGGGGGCGCCGAGTTGTGCCTGGAATCCGAGGCGCCAGGCGGCCCATTGCGTGGCACACCAGATCGCGGTGAGCACTATCAGGCCGACAATGATGATCTGGCCCCAAAGGATTTTCGTGCCCGACATAGCCTCCTCCTTTCGAACAGAGATCGGGCTATTCAGGCAGGGGCTTCAAGGAGACTTCGAGGTGGTTCGTACTGTGGGCGACCGCATAGTGTAAAGACAGGGGCGATGCGGCCCGAGAGTGTTCGCAAGCGTGACTATTGAATATGACCTGCGTCGAGCGCAGAGTATCTTCTGTGGGGCAATATGACTTCATCTGCCTGGTTGCCCCGGAGGGGGCGATATGAGGCTTCTGGCTTCGCTTTCCATCGCAATCTGCGCCGGGGCATATTCAGGCGCTGCATTCTCTGCCTGTACGATCCCAAGCTACAATACGTTCTACGGCACACCGGCCGGCTATTCGGCAGCGGATGCCTTTGTAGGAAAGTTCGACTATCCAGCGTCACCGACGGAGCCGCTGCCCCCCTTCATGTCGATCGACTTCACCACCGACTGGAAAGCCTATCTTCAAGGGGCCCTCGATTATGCTTTTGAGGGAAACGAGGCCGTCGACTTTAATATCGCGCAGAACACCACCCGGGACTGGTACCATGCGCTCTGGATGCATCCCGACGTCTCGGGCCGCGAGTTTCTCCGTGGGTTGACGCAGGAGCGGGCGTCGCGCCCCGACCAGTACAAGGACGGTCTTGCCAGGGAGTTCGAAACCTGGGCGATCGGGTTCTACAATTCCTTCGGTGCCTCGGAATTTCATGAGATCTGGGCGAATCCGTGTGATCCGGATGTGTCAGAGGTGCTCTTTCCGGTGGGCACTGTGACCTTCAAGCTGCTCTTTACGGAAGCGACTTCAGCAGATCTGCCTTATCTCGCCAACGCACCCTCCTGGATGGCGCACATTGGCCGGTCGGATCCCGTCGAGGACGGCGTGCAGCCAGTGCGTGTTCGGCCTATGCAACTGCTTCAGGTCGACATCGCGGTCAGGGACGACGATGCTACCGAGACCGGATGGGTCTTCGGATCCTTCGTCTATAGCAATGATGTCATGTCCACCGATCCCTGGCGGAAACTCAAGCCGGTTGGCCTGAGTTGGGGAAACGACCCGACTGTCCTGCCCGGTAATCCACTCAGCGAGAATGTCACTGACGCGGGGTTGGCCGGCACCTTGTTCGGGTGGCCGGAGCGGCTTGAGCTGGGCTGGGGCGGACGCATGAACGGACCGGCCGACAACCTACTGAGTTCATGCACCGCCTGCCACGGTACGGCGCAATTCCCAAGGAGCGACGATTTCGGAAACGTCCCCAGACGGGCGGTCGCGCCCGCCGACTATCCGCAGCGCTTGCTCGACTATTTCCGGAACATCAAACCTGGCGAAGCTTTCGACCCGATCACGAAGTTCCGCAACTCCTCCGTCGATATTCCAGCTTTTCCCCTAGACTACTCCCTGCAGGTTCAATCCGGGCTCGAGCGTATCTGCAACGCCGCCAGACGACAGGATCCACCATTTGATACCGAAGCGGTGCCTGCGGTCTGCGTCGAGGCAAACTATCTCATCACGCCTGCAATGGCGGCGCCCGTCTCTGACGAAGTTCTCAAGCGTCAGGAGTTGAACAAGATCGACTGGGATCAATACGAGCCGCCCATCCGATAGAGAGGGCGGCGTCCCGGTCAAATGCCGAGCCCTCGCTTCCTGTTGAAGCTCCAGCCAACACCGGCGTCGCCCCGGGCGATGCCGGAGACATGTTGGCCGAGCTTCTTTTCAAGCGTCGGCGTCCAGGGCACGAGTTGGAATCCCAGTCCGTCGTCGATCATGGCGAAGCGGCCCGACGCCATCGCAAAGCGTTGTCGGTAGGTGCCGGCGACGTGATTGCCAGTCGCGGCTTTGTTGAATGGACGGCCAAGTTCCGCCGCGAGCTTGTCGCCAAGCGCATCGACTTCGCGACGGCGCAAGGTCTCGAGCAGACCTTGGGCGAACACCACCCGACTGCCCCGGCGCTGCGCAAGACCTTCCTTGACCAGATGTTCCGCCCGACGGTCCAGGGCGTCTTGCACCTCACCGCCGAACCCGCCGTCGCCGAGTCTGACCGGCTCACGGGCGACCGCTTGCCGGTCGAGCCAGGTGGCTCCATTCGCCGAGACCTGACGTTCGAGCGGCAAGTCGGAGCGGACCGCGATCGCGACGCGGCCCCGGCCTTGGACATCGTCGAACTTCCGCAGTTCGACGATCGAACCCGGTGCGCTATCGCCGGCGGCGTCGAGGTGGGGGAGTTTGACGTGATGGGAGCGGCCATCAATGCCGTCGATCACGACATAGGCCGTTCCCTTCAGCTCGTCGTCGAGCCCGCGGTCGACCAGACGCCCGATGACAGGATCGTCGAGGCTCTCGCCCGCCAGGACGAAGCCGGAGACGCCCCGCTCGATGCCGCGTTCGGTGAGCGAGCGGTGCATGCGCTTTATGATGTCGCTGCGTTCGCCGAGTTCGCGCAGCGTCGGTTCGGCCTCCTCCGAGATGTACCACTGGGCCTGACCGATCTGGTGCGCGAGGCCGAGGGATTCGAGCGTCCGCAGGCGGCCGACCTTGAACGTGTGAAACTCATCGGGCTGACGATCGCCGGGCGGCGCCATGTCAATGATGCCGCTCCTGTGGGCGTCGCGCATGAGCTGGCGGTCGAGATTGGTCCAGCGCTCGGCCTCGATCTGGCGTTCGACGTTGCGCCGGATTTCGTAGTCGCTGCGGGGCCCGAGTTCCATGGTGACCAGATCCTGCGCTCGGGCGCGCATGCCTTCCTTGATGTAGTCGCGCGAGATGACGAGGTCCTGCCCGCCATCGGTCCGGCCGCGCAGGATGATATGGAGGTGCGGGTTGTCGGTGTTCCAATGGTCGATGGCGACCCAGTCGAGGCCGGTGCCGAGATCCTTTTCCATCTGGCCTATCAACTCGCGGGTGAACGCCTTGAGGTCAGCCATGTCCGCGGCATCCTCCGGCGAGACGATGAACCGGAAGTGGTGCCGGTCGTCCTCGCAGCGCCCGACGAACTCTTTTGCACTCAGATCGTCGCTGCCCGGCCCGAACAGCCGCGCCTTCTCTCCGTCCCTTGTCACCCCCTCGCGGCGCAGATAGCTGAGGTGGGCGCCCATCGGCGTCGAGCGCCTGGAATGGCGCACGACGCGGGTCTTGATCACCGTGATGCGAGTGCGGCTGGTGAGCAGCCTGTTCGCCTGGACGGTGGCGCGTTTGCCCCGCCCGAAGCGGGAGCGGTTTCCGGGACTGATCGTGCCCGAATAGGAGGGCCTGCCGCCGGCGCGCTGAGCGGCGGCGAGCGCTTGCGCAATGAACGGCCGGGCGCGCTGTGCCTTGCTAGACCTGATGCGTCCCGGCCGGACGCGGAAATCGGGATCGTCGCTCATGACTGCGAACCCGCACATCGCGCCAAGCCGCTGAGATCGTGGAATGAACCCTTCAGTTGCGATGTAGGTAAAAACGGCGCACATCGCGCAAGCGACTCGTAACCCATTGACAAACAACCCACCGACCGGGGCGCACATCGCCCGCTTTTATCTCGCCATCGTCCGGTCGTGATCGTGTGCTCCCGCCTGCGCGTCCTCCACGCCGCGCTGCAGCTCGCTACAGCATGACCGGCCGATCCCGCGCTCATCGGGCGAGCTCCTGGGCCGGTCTTGCAACGAACATGCCCTCGGCCCGCGGGGTATTGCTGCCATCGGGATGCGCCGAATCCGCCGTCGGTTCGCTTGCGGATTGACCGCCGGGAAGCAGTGCGCGGGCAGGAGAATTGCCGCGGGGCGGCACAACGAAGAGCGGCGCCTCCCGCCAATCCGTAGGCCGCGGCGGCGGTGTCGATATGCGCTCCGGCAGCGGCTCACCGCCTAGGATCCGCGCGAGCTTGGCGACAAAGGCCTGCGTCTCGGCCGGCAAGGGACGACCGGCCGTGAGATACTCGTCGTAGCGGCCGGGCCCGGCATTGTAGGCCGCAAGCATCGCGCCGACATTGCCGTAGCGGTCGAGCATTTCGCGCAGATACGCAGTGCCGGCCAGGATGTTGCAGCGCGGGTCGAACGGATCGTCGCCGAACGAATAGCGGGCGCGCAGCTCTGTCCAGGTGTCCGGCATGACCTGCATCAGCCCCATCGCGCCGGCCGCGGAGACGGCGCGGATGTCATGCGCGCTCTCAGCCGTGAGAACGGCGCGTATCCAGTTCTCCGGGATACGGAAGCGCCGCGACGCCTCGGCGATGTGCGGCGCAAAGCGCTGGTCTGTGGCCGGCCGATTGACGTGCACGTCCTGGGCAAACAGGACGGTGCCCGGCGCGAGCGTCGGCAGGCCGGAAAGGAGAAGGACGGCGACACGAGAGCAGATGCCGTGCCGCCGCAGGGCGCGGCCGAAGTGCTGGCGGGGCATGGATCAGTCCTGCGACTTGTCGCGGTCCTCGCGCTTCTTCGGGCGTGTCCAGTGCAGGCCCCAGTCGCGGCCGTTCTCGTCCGACTGGAACAGTCGGGCGCGGATCGGCTGCGCGAATGTGGGGTCGTCGAGGACTACGGAGATGTACGTGCCGGCACGATCACCGCTCTGACGCCAGCCCGCGCCGATCTCGACGCCGTCTTCGTCGCCGAGACGAATGCGGTAGTCCGGCGCGTGCTCGATATCGGCATTGTCTGCCGGGACGAAGACGAGGGCGAGATCGAGCGAGAGCGTGCGGACACGCCCCGAATAGCCCGACTGGGTGCGAGTGAACTGACCGATCTGTGCCATGCGAAGGCTCCTCTTTCTGGTGGTTGGGAAGGGGTCAGGGCGCGCCCGCCGGGCCGGCGGTGTGCCAAACGAAGCGGCCGTCGCCTTCCGCGTCGGTCCAGACGGGAAGCGCGCGGGCGACGATGGTGCTGGTGGGGAGCGGTCCGATATACCGGCCGTCGAGGCTGTCGGCCGCGTCCCAGTTCATGAGGAAGACCTCATCCTCGGCGAGCGGCCGACAGCCGTGCCAAGCGGGCAGAGGGCGGCCGAGGCGGTCGCGGTCGCGTGCCTGGCCATAGGCCGTATCGTAAGCGATAATGGTGCGGCCATGCCGGCAGACGGTGGTGCCAGCGACAGCGAGGACGCGCTTGATCAGCGGCACGCCGCGAGCGAGATAGCCGCGCTCGGCAAGGAAGACGGCGAGACGCTCGGGCGGCGCGACGACGACGAGATCGGTGACCTCGACGCGCGTTGCCGGCGCCAGCCGATAGAGCCCGATCGGCACGCTGGCCGACGTATTCCAGATGAACCGAGGACCGTAGGCCAGCCACGACGGCGCGACGACAAGCGCGGCCGAGGCAAGCATGGTGATGATGACAGCGCGCCGGCTCATCCGTCCGTGCTCCGGCGCTTGAGCCATGCGGCGTGTCGGTCCGCCCTGTAGGTGCGCGGCTCCATGCCGGTCGCGAGGCGATGATGAACATGGCGCCAGTGGTCCGGAGCGACGGTGCAAGGATCGATGCCGAGCGCCTCGATGACGTCGATGATCTCGAGCACGCGGGCGACCTTCGGCCAGCCCTCGACCTTGAGCAGGATGTCGCCGCCCGGGCGCACGAAGGGCAGCGTCTGGAACGGCTTTCCGCGGTTGATCGCGCGCACGATGTCGATGCGCGAGAGCACGGTGCCGTAGTCATTGGCCGCCCAGCGGACGAAGGCGAAGATGCTGTCGGGTGCGAAGCCGACGAGGCGGTGATGGCGATCGATGATCTGCTCGTAGGTCCGGCGGCCGAAGCGGATCCAGTATTCGATCCGCTTCTCGCGCCAAGTCAGCTCGACCAGCGTGGCGAATGGCGGCGGTCCATCGACTGTCGGCTGCATGCTCAGCGGCAGGCTGGAACGACGGTTCATTGTGCGCCTCCGTCGTCAGCTGGAAATTCGCGGGCGAAGAGATCGCGCAGCATGTCGGCGACGGTCGTGCCACGCTGGAAGGCGGCGACCTTGATGCGGCCGCGCAGCTCGGGCGTGACGTCGATGGTGAGGCGTGCGGTGAAACCGGATGCGGCTGCCCCGCGCAGAGGTGACGTATCGGCCGACTTGATCCAGCGATCGGCATCGCCGGGACGTGCGGCGAAGCCCTGTCTCGTGCTCCGCCCGCTCATGGCGCGACCGTCCCGATGCGGAGTCGTTCGATCTCGGTCGCCAGCGCCGCGATCTCGCGCGCGGCCGGGCTGTCATCGTCGATCTCGCTCACGAGCTGACCGGACTGCGCGGCCGCGGCGAAGACCACGCGCTGTCCGATGGCCGTCGCGAGGACAGGCGGATCGTGATCGGCGAGCGTCTCGGCGGTCTCGCGGGCGATCACGGTGCGGGCGCCGCAGCGATTGAGGGCGAAGCGCGCGGCGAGCTGCGGCCGGTAGATGCGCGCTTCGGCGAGCAGCGCCAGCATCTCGGCCGAGGCCCAGCCATCGAGCGGTGACGGCAGAACCGGGATCAGCACGAGGTCGGTGGCGAGCAGGGCCGATCGCATGAGCCCGGCGACACGCGGTGGTCCGTCGATAACGACATGATCCGCATCGCGGGCGAGTTCAGGCGCCTCGCGATGCAACGTATCGCGGGCTAGGCCGACAACGCCGAACAGGCGTGTGACACCGCTTCGGCTACGCTGCTGCGACCAGTCGAGAGCCGAGCCTTGCGGGTCGGCATCGATCAGGGTGACACGCTTTCCCTGGCGGGCCCACTCACCGGCAAGGTGCAGCGCCAGCGTCGTCTTGCCGACTCCGCCTTTCTGGTTGAGGAGGGCGACGATCATGACGTCTCTCCCACGTCGCTGTCGGGAAGACGTCGCGCCGGAGGGCCAGTACGCGCCTCGGTGCCTCCCGAACTGCGAAAGAACTTGGTCGGGTCAGAGCGGGGAGATGGCTGGCTTTCGGCGCCGTTTCCGGGCTCGTGGCCGTGCTTTTCCACACGGGCTGCAGCAAAAAAAGAGTTAGATTCTCTATTGTTAGATAGGTTAGGGGCCGGAATCGCGCTTTCCGGCCAGAGCGTTAGCTGCCCGCTCTGCGTGCGGAATCCCGATAGGTGTGCGCGGGAAGTCCCGATATCGCCGGCGTGCGAAATCCCGAGTGTTTCCACAGTACGATCCACAGGCCCTCGAAGCCTTCGATCGGGGACGATCCGCAGCCGTTCGCGGCCGGCCTCACGTTCGACCTGGAGCCGGTAGCCGGGCAGCGCCTGGCGCGCGGCGATACGGCGAAGCTGCAGCGCGAAGTCGGAGACGCGCACGAGGCTGCCGGACTTTTCGTGAAGGTGGGGAACCTCGAAGACCCAACCGGCCGGCTGGCGGCCGGCATGCTTGCGGGCGACTCGGTAGAGCCAGCGCTCGATGCCGCCGGTCAGCCGAAAATAGGCCGGCTCGATGGCGAGCACGAGCGAGCGGTCGATGACACCGCGATAGAACCAGTCGGGCAGGACGAATTCCATGCCCTCGACCAGGCCCTTGCGCGTCCGGCATTCCTCCCATTCGTTGATCCAGGAGAACTGATGCCGGCGCCAATGCTCGTTCTGGCGGATCGTGGTGCGGATCGATGTCGACTGCAGGCGTGTCAGGGCGCCTTTGAGGAGCTTGTAGTCGCGCTGGCCCGTCGCCCGGCCGACTGCCGTGAGCAAATGGTATGGAGTGAAGCGCAGGAAACGGGATGTCTGGAGGCCTTGGTTCTCGGCTTCGACAATCTGGCTCGCTGCCCAGATCAGTACGTCGGCGTCCCAGATGGTCGCCATGCCGTGCTGGGGCGTGGCAAACACTTCCACCTTGACCTCGCCGGCCTCATAAAGGATCGGCGCCACCCGCTTCATCTTGGCGAGCGAGAAGAACGGCCTCTCCATGAGATCGCGCTGGTCGCGCGGGGAAGCATCGCCGGTCGCGACGATGAAACGATCGAGCTTCTCTCGCTCGGCGGATGCTGAAAGACCGCGCGCCATCTCGGAGTCTCTCAGCGCCCATGGCGGCCGGGGCCGCTTGCCGCTTGCGGCTCGTGCCGCTTGGCCGGCAGCACCGAGCCTCGCGGGTCGGAAGTGGAGGTGACGGTGCCGCGGTTGGCCCACGCCTGGAGGTCCTCGAGCGCATAGACGACGCGACCGCCGAGCTTCCTGTAGGCTGGTCCGGTGCCGTAGGTGCGATGCTTCTCGAGCGTCCGGTCAGACAGGCCGAGGAAGCGGGCCGCTTCGGGTGTGCGCAGGTAGCGCGGCGGCAAGCCGGCGAGCGGATCGGGCATGGTCGGGCCTCCGTGGTCTTGATTGGGGCCGCTGATGGGAAGCGGCGGTCGAAGGCCACGGTGGCGAAGATGTCGAACCAGGAGGGATGAGGAAGTTTGGGGGGCACAATTCCTCACCCCCGGCCACGGGAGTTCCAGGCTATTCTTTGCGGCGATGACGCAGAAGCTGACGATAGCCGCCCGCGATCATGGCGCGACCGCCATTGACGAGGCCGATGACACTGGCCCGCAAGGAGGAGGTCTTCCACGGCTCGGAGGCGACGCGGTCGGCGCCGAACATAACGCCGGCGATCTCGCGGTAGGAGGCGCCGTTCATGCGCCCGTCGGTCGCCTGCAGCATGTGCCGGTGACGGCGCTTCTGCTGGGGCGTCAGCCGGCGATCGTTGGGAACCGCGCGTCCTTGCAAGGCGCGCAGCAATCGATCGATCGCTTCGATCCGGTCGTGACCGTCGGCGTCAAGCGGCACAAGCGCGGCGAGAGGTGTTCCAGGCGGCACGCCCGCGAGCCGGACCAGACGAGCATTCTGTCCGCCGATCGCGAGCACCGAATGCTCGCCCTGGTCGTCCGCCCGCGCGGCTGGATCGCGCAGTCCGGAAGAGAGGTTGCCGGCCGTCGGCAGCATGATGGGCGACTGCGTGAGCAGCACGGCGCTCGTGTCCGCCTCGGCGGACCAGAACACGGAACCCTCGCCAGCATTCAGCGACGGCGGGACGAAAAAACTGCAAGCCCCATTTTCCATGAAGTTCGCGCTTCAGGGCAGGACTGTCAGCGCGCGCATAGTCCCGCTGATATTCGGCATTGCGCCTGAGCCATTCCCAGGCAAGGTCGGGAGGGTCGAGGGCGTCCAGATAGTCATAGGTCTCGGAGAACCGCCAGCGGGAAATGTCAGGCGTCATCGTTACTCCTCGTTGCCGCAACGTGGGGGCGGCACCGTTCCCAAGATCGGCGCGTTTGGGAAGTCCTTGCGGAAACGCCGGGCGATGCCTCGGGCGCACCGCCGCAGTCTATTGCCGGCCTTCGCGGATGAGTTGGCGATAGCCGTGCTCGGTCATCCACCGGGCCCGGGCGAGATGACTGTCATGTACCCGCCGCGCCCTCTGGGGCTCAGAATCGGGATCGATTCCGAAAATCACGGCGACGGCTTCCCGCCAGTCGGCGCCGTCGGTCGCCGCGTCGAGCACGCGCATATAGTACTTCATGTGCTCACGGTCATAGTCTGTGAGCACAGCGCTCTCCGGCGGCTCGTCCAAAAATTCCGGCTGTGCCATTATCGCCCCCAAGCGGAAAATCCATACCTTTGTTCGGGCGGGGTGTGAACAATTTCTATCGTCGGCAGCCGCGATACTAGTATGACGGCACTTCCGGCGAACAGCGTCGTGCCTGCGACGCCGGTCGACCCGATAGCGACCAGATCGCAGCCGATCTTCTCGGGCGCTCCTTGCCATCTCCTGCGATTGCGTTGCGCATGACCATCACGCCTTCTCGCCTGTCGGTGGTCAGGAAGACGTTGCCGTTGGCTTCCAGAGCGCGGCGCACTTGAGCGGAAGCTGTTCATGGAGACCCCGGCTGCGCGCAGATTGGGTGCTTACGGTCATCCTCATCCAGTTTGCGATTTAAGGAACCAGTTCACGTATAAGGAACCGGTTCGCGAATTACGGCACATCGACACCAGCATCTCATCGGCGCACCAAGCTGGTGTGCTACATACTATAGTTGATAAACTTATAGTGTGTAAATTGGAACCAGTTTGTGCATGGACATGCGCAAATTGGTCGGCCGGAACTTCGCCCGGCTGCGTCGGGAGAAAGGCCTGACGCAGGAGGACGTCGAAGCGCGATCCGGCTTCAGTCAACAGTATCTCAGCGATCTCGAACGCGGAAAGCGAAATCCGACCGTGATCACGCTCTATGAGCTCGCTCAGGCGCTCGGCGTAAGTCATGTCGACCTCGTCGTGCCCCACGACTCAGAGGAGTAGGCGCTGGGCGCCGCCCGAGCGGGACACGAACACCATTCGTTGGAGTCAGGATACGAGCCAGACGACGACTGGCCCCGCCCGGATAGTCCGGGCGGGGCTTCGCGGTGGCTCAGTCGCCGTTGCGGCGAGTCGGGCGGGACCAGATGAGGCTGTAGCCCTCGCCGTCCTCATCCTCGATGAGGTTGGCGTAGATCGGGGCGGTGAAGCTTGGGTCGTCGAGCTTGAGGCCCAGGTAGTTGCGGCCCTCGTTGGACTGCTTGGCCCAGCCGGCGCCGATCTCGACACGGCCGACGAAAACCCGGTGGCTGGGGGCGTTCTCGCTGCTGGAGCGGGTGTCGGGAGCGATGCGGACTTTCTTGGCCTGGAGGGAAAGGGTGACGATTTCGCCGGTGAATTCGTTGTCGGACTTCTTGAAGGTGCCGATGGTGGCCATGGTAGTTCTCCTTGATTTCTGGCTCGAGCCCACACCATTGCGGCCTCGATGGCGATCGTCCGGCCGGAGGCGATCGGCGGCGCACCCCGAAGGGGCTCGACAGCAAGGGAGGAACTATCTTGCTTCGCGAGGAATCCCGGCCTTGGCCGGGAGGGGAAGATAGTTTCGACGGCGCTGTTGCGCCTTAGGCGATCGAGGCGAAGCCGGCCTTCGGCCAGATCAAGCCAGGAGCGAGGCCGTATTGGAGCGGTCGACCAGTTGGAGAGGAACCACGGAGAACCTGGCCACTTCGATCTGCCGGGCAAATCCGGCCGACACGTTCACGGCACCGGCACCCTCCCCATACCGGCATTTGTCCGCATCCCGTCCGACGCGTCAGGGCGTGACGCCTTGCACCATCCCCGCTTCAACGCTCATGTCGGGAGCGATGCTGCCGCAACGTCGGGACACCGGCGCTGAAATTGCCAGGCGGATGCGGGTCGACGCCGCGATTCCCCGGCCGGCCATCACCCTCAACCTCTTCGAGAACGAGACCATGGGAAGGTGGTCCGGCGTTCGGGTCGCCTGATCGGCGCAGCTCACGGGGCTCGCGCAGTCCCCTTCGCGGTCGGTTCGGGCGTGGCCATCATGATCAGCCGCATGAACGCCGTGATGCCGACCGCGATCGCGCCGACAGTGGCGAAGATAATCTGCCAGGTGTCCGACGGTGTGGTGAGCTTCAAGATGCCGAAGGTGGCGTGATAGCCGGCGACGGCCGCCGGTGCGACGAAGGCGAGGATGATGATCAGCTTGATCCAGGCGGGCCGGGCGAGGAGGAGCAGGAGCTGGAACAGGCCGAAGGTCATGGCCGCCGCGATGGCGCCGACGATGACGGCGCCGGGGATGCCGGCGCCGGTTTCATGCGCCCAGGCGGCGAGGGTGATGCCCGCGAACAGCGGCAGGGCGAAAACCGCGAGGTTGAAGAGCAGCCAGCAGAGCGCGGCAATGCCGGCGAGCGTAGCGAGAATGGCGAGGATGATCATGGTGGTGGTCTCCGTGAGCAATGTCGGATGGTCGCGCCCGCCACCACCACCTTAAGGGCGCAAATCAAAGTATAGTCTCTGCGGAGCGAGGTGCAAATCGCGCTCGCCGGAAGTCCGTTCGTGTGGGGGGCGCTCACGCGCCACCCCGCTTGCGGAAGTCGTAGGCGTTGATGCCGAGTTTCCTCGCCTTGTCGGCGAAATTGTTCTGGATGCCGGTGCCCGGGAAGACAATTAGGACAGCTGCAACGATAACCGCTACGCTATGGCCGACCGCCGCGGTTTGATTGTGTAATTCCATTCTGGATGGAATTGGTCGCCGGTGATATCGAGGGTCGCCATCTCGGCAGCCGAGACCTTCACGCCCTTCTCATAGGTGGTGGCGTCGAGCGCGCACTCGACCTTGAGCCCGGTCTTGGTCGTGGTCGCGCCGATCAACTCGACCACGGCGAGGCGATCCGTCAACGGACGGCCGCGCCAATTCTGCGTGATGTGGCAGAACAGTCGGTGCTCGATCTTGTTCCACTTCGACGTGCCCGGCGGATAGTGATGGACGTGGACGACAAGCCCGGTCTCGTCGGCGAGCTTCTGCAGTTCCACCTTCCACAGCCGCACGCGCGCCCCGTTGGAGCCGCCGCAGTCGGCGGTGATCGTCAGCGCGCCGGCCGAGGGATAGCGCTGGCGGCCCATGCGCTCGAGCCACGTGCGGATCGAGTGGACCGCGAACTCGGCGGTGTCGGCGGTGATGCCGACGCTGACCCAGCCCTCGTTGGCGGCCACGTCGTAGACGCCGTAGGGGACGACCTTGCCAAGCGTCGTGTCGACGAAGTCGTGCACCTTGACGCGCTGCGGGTCGCCCTTCGGGCGATAGTCGCTGCCGCCATTCTTGAAGGCGCCGACGAGCTCTTTCTTCTTTGTATCGACGGAGATGACGGGCTCACCGGCCGCCTGCGCGGCGACCACCTTGGCGTTGATGTGCGCGAACTGGGCATCGCGGTCGGGATGGTGCGCGCCTTCATCCGTCTTGCGGTTAAGCTGGCGCGAGAAGCCGAGCTTGACAAGCAGCTTGCGCACGCTGTTGGGGCTGATCGCATGGCCCATGTCGCCAAGCGCGCGCGCCAGCTTGTCCAGGCTCTTCGACACCCACAACAGAGGCCGCTCCGGATCACCCAAGGTCGCCGGCTCAACGAGGCGCTCAAGGTCGGCAAGCAGCGTCGGATCGCGCGCCGTCAACGGCCGCGGGCCGCCGCCTTCTCGGCGCACCCGACCGCGCGGCGGCGCCGCGTCGAGGTCTTTCAGCCCGCGCCCGATCGTCGAGCGGGCCAGCCCTGTGATCTCCGAGACCGCCGCCAGCCCACCCCGGCCCGCAGCGCGCGCCTCGCTGGCGGCGAACACGCGCCGGCCGCGCTCGTCGCGCTTCGAGCCGTCCGCCTCCCACCGCTGCTGGATCCCGCGCCGGTCGATCATGTCGCTACCGCTAGCGCGCCTCGCTCCGGCAGGGAATCCCTGCCGGGTGAGTCACACCGCCGCAGGTCGAGACAACCGACCGATTCAATTATCGTTGCAGCTGTCCTTACCCCGATCGGCAGCACGTCCAGCATCGCGTCGTTGCGCTTGAACGGTGCGGCGCGGCCGTGCCTGGCCCAGTCGGGGGCGAAGCCGATCTGCGGCACCTTGCGATTGTCGGCCCATTTGGCGGCGATCAGTTCGGCGCCCTTGGGCGACTTGCCGTGGATCAGCACCATGTCGGGGTGCTTGGCGTGGACCTTGTCGAGCACATCCCAGACCAGGTGATGATCGTTGAAGTCGAGGCCGCCGGTTAGGGCGATCTTCGGACCGGCCGGGAGCATGACCTCGCTGTCGGCCTTGTGCCGGGCGGCGAGGAAATCGCGGCTGTCGATCATCGCCGAGGTGAGGTGCCGGTGGTTGACCATCGACCCGGTGCGCGGACGCCAGGCCGAGCCGGTGTGTGTCTCGTAGTGGTCGGCGGCCTGGTCGCGCATCAGTTCGGCGGCGTCGCGCCGTTCGATCATAGTCTTGGCCTGGGCAGTGAGGTTCTCGAGTTCGACCGCTTTGATCTCGGTGCCGTCCTGTTCCCGCTGCAGCCGGCGCTGGGCCTGCTCGTTGTCGTCCAGCTGCCGCTCGATCCTGAGCACGGCGCGGTGAAAGACGTTGGTGACGGACCAGAGCAGGTCGTCGAGGTCGGGCTCGAGGCGCGTGTCGCCGAGCGTGACGATGAGGGCGTCGAAGATGTCTGCTACGGCGCCGGCGACGTGATCGGCTTCGGGAAGCGGTCGCGGGTCGGGCTCTTCCGCATGGGGACGCCAGCCATAGAGTTGGAGTTCGGTCAGGACGTGCTCGGTCGGAGAGGCGGTGTGGTGAGGTTCGGTGTCGTCGTGCTCGCTCATGGGGATCTCCCGTCGGCTGGACCGCGACCCTCGCGGCCTTCATGGCGACGAATGCCCACGGGCGGGGCGGCCGGGCACCTGGAGCGGAGCGGAAGGCCGAAGCGTCAGCGGAGGATGGCGGAGGCCGGCTATTTTGGCTCGCGATGGAAAGGCGTGGCTGCTGGTCGCTACTATTCGCCTGCAATCCCGCGCCGCCGGAAAATAGTCGGCCGCCGCCATTGTCTGGCCGGCCCGTTTGTGGGCTCGATCGCCCTCTCGAAGGCCGGGTCGCGACCTCTTCCGGCGGTGCAGCGACCAGCGCGATGCCGACGGCACGAAACGCCGCACCATTCCCCTGCCGGTTCATGCCGCCCGTTCCAGGAAGCGGAAGCGATCCCTGCGCACGAGCTGGTCTGCGATCAACGCGCGGAGAGCGGTGAGACCGAAATGGCGAAGGTCTTCGTTGAAGTCCTCCATTGCCGGCGACAGCACGATTGCCTCGATACCCGCTTCCATCGCCCGCTCGACCAACGTGTCGCGCGCACCATCGCCGGCCGGATCGTTGTCGCGGATGACATAGAGCCGCCGCAGCGTCGGCGGAAACAGGACGGAAGCGAGATGCGCGGCCGAGAGAGCTGCGGCCATCGCCATGTCGGGCAAGGCGCATCTGAGCGAAAGCGTCGTCTCGATGCCTTCGCCGGCCGCCATCACGCTGTCCGGCACGCCGAAGCGGACGGCGTGGCCGAGGAGGTCGCCCATCGCCCGCCGTGGGGTATCGACCGGGGCCTTGCCGATGCCGTCCGGAGCGAGCCAAGTGCGGTGCGCGCCCGTCAGTCGCCCGTCGAGGTCCCTGACGGCGGCGATCATCGCCGGCCAAGTCTCGGTCGGTCCGCCATCCTCCGGCCGATAGTAGCAGCGCGGATGGAACCGCAGCGATCCGGTTCCGCGTAAAGTCGTAATGCCGCGTTTGCGCAAATACGTCTCCACGACGGTGCCGACGATGGGCTTCGACATGGCGAGGAGCCGCGTGGCCGCTTCGGGCGATCCGACCTGTGCCGGCTGGCACGAGCGCTGTGGTGCTGGCCGGATCGGCGCGGGATCCGGCAAGGTCAGAAAGGCTCGCGCCTCGTCGGCGACGTCCTTGAAGTCGACCAGGCCGAGGGACTCGCGGATCACGTCGAGCAGGTCGCCGTGCTCGCCGGTCGCGGCGTCGGTCCATTTTCCTGGCGGCCCCTTCGTCGATGACACGAGCCGTACGAACATCGAGCGTCCGGGCGCATTCCGGACATCGCCGACAGTCCAATAGCTGCCCCGGCGCCGGCCGTTGGAGAGGTAGCGTCGGCAAACCGCCTCGGCGTGCTCGCCGAGACGGTGTGCGAGTTCGGAAGCATCGCGGCGCGGCATCAGGCGGCCTCCCGCTCGGCGATGCGCTCGATTGCGTAGCGGCCGAGCAGACGTTCGAGCACGGCCGGACCCTTGGCGTCGGTCGGCACGAACATCCTGAGCTTCCAGGAGATGATCTCGTGGAAGAGGCCATAGGCTGTGAGCCGCTCGCGCATGGTGTCGGTGAAGCCCGACAGTTCGATACGCCACATGCCCATGACGCGGGTGCGGCGGAGCTGTAGGCCCTCGGCAAGATCAAGACTCGTCCGGCCCTCCATCAGGGCGGCGAAGGCCTGCTCCGGCGAGAGCGTGGTGATGCCGGTGGCCGTGGCATTGGCGGCCCAAGCCGGCGAGACGCGGCGGCCGATGATGCGCTCACCGTCATCGGTCTGGAGACGATAGACGCGCGTCGACTCGTTCGACAGGCGCTTCCAGATCGGCAGCAGCAGGCCGGTGACCATATGCAGCACGGAGTCGGAGAACTCGGGCACCTCGCCGATCTCGGCCGTCCACGCCGCAGCGAACGCCTCGTGGCCGGCCTCGACCCAGCGGGTCTCGCCCATCGCCTTGAGCGGCATGTTCTGGGCATCCATCGGCCGGATGAGGCGGACGCGCCGTTCGATCTCGCCATCGTCCAGCATGACGCTGGTGGTAGGGATCTGCACGGCCGCGCGGCCCGACTGTTTGTTGATCAGCAGACTCGCGCGCGGATCGGCGAGATGATCGAGCGCGGCGTCAAGCGTGACCGGGCGGTTGCGGTTGCGCTCGGTGATCGTCAGCAGTCGGGTTTCCGCGCCGGTGCGCGGATGCGTGTAGATCACCTGCCGGTCGGTGACGACGAAGCTCTCGGCCCGCAGCGTCTCAAGCCCGGCATCATACGTGCCCGATGCGATTGCGCCCTCGATCCGCGCGGCCAGGAGCTGCTCGAACGCACCGAACAGCACGCCCTGCAGCTCGATCGTCAGCGCCAGCAGGCGGTTGAGGAAGGTGGTGATCGGCGGCAGTTCGTCCTTGATGCCATTGGCGTCCATCAGCTTCAGGCCGGTGGCCGCCTCGAAGCGCTCGAGCGAGCATCCCTCCACCTTGCCGCGCACGATCAGCAGATAGAGCTGGCGCAGCGCATCGCGGGCGTAGTGGCTTTCGAGATTGTCCTCGGGCCGGAACAGGCCCTGGCCGCCGGTCTGCCTCTGACCGCGCGTGATCGCGCCCAGCGTGTCGAGGCGGCGGGCGATGGTCGAGAGGAAGCGCTTCTCGGCCTTCACATTGGTGGAGATCGGCCGGAACAGCGGCGGCTGCGCCTGATTGGTCCGATGGGTGCGACCAAGACCCTGGATAGCGGTGTCGGCCTTCCAGCCCGCCTCGAGTAGATAGTGGACGCGCAGCCGCGTGTTCCTGGCCGAGAGTTCGGCGTGGTACGACCTGCCGGTACCGCCGGCGTCGGAGAACACGAGAACACGCTTCTGGTCATCCATGAAGGCCTGCGTCTCGGCGAGGTTTGCCGAGCCGGCGCGGTTCTCGACGACAAGGCGGTCGCCCCTGGGATCGGCATCTGACTTGCGGACGATGCGGCGCGAGCGCCCGGTCACCTCGGCCACCATGTCGGTGCCAAAATGCTGCACGATCTGGTCGAGCGCGCCCGGCACCGGCGGCAGGCTGGCAAGCCTGGCGATCAGCTCGTCGCGTCGTGCGGCCGCCTCGCGGCTCTCGACCGGCTGGCCGTCGCGATAGACCGGCCGCGACGACAGATTGCCCTCAGAATCCGTGAACGGCTTGTAGAGCTGGGTGGGGAAGGAATGGGCGAGATAGTCGAGGACGTATTCCCGCGGCGTGATGTCGACGCGGACGTCGTTCCATTCCTCGGTCGGTAGCTCGGCCAGGCGCCGTTCCATCAGCGCTTCGCCCGTCGAGACGATCTGGACGACCGCCGCGTGTCCCTCGTCCAGATCGCTGGTGATCGACCGGATCAGCGTCGGCGTCTTCATGCTGGTCAAAAGATGGCCGAAGAAGCGCTGCTTGGCGGCCTCGAAGGCGCTGCGTGCGGCAGATTTCGCCTGGGCGTTCAGCGTGCCGCTGCTGCCGGTGATGTTGGCCGCCTGCATCGCCGCATCGAGGTTGTTATGGATGATGGTGAAGGCGCCCGCATAGGCATCGTAGATGCGCACCTGCTCGGACGTCAGCTCGTGCTCGACCAACTCGTACTCGACACCGACGAAGGAGAGCGAGCGGGCGGTGTAGAGGCCGAGCGCTCTGAGGTCGCGGGCCAGCACCTCCATCGCGGCGACGCCGCCGGCCTCGATCGCCTCGACGAAATCGGCGCGGGTGGAGAAGGGAAAATGCTCGCTCCCCCACAGCCCGAGCCGCTGGGCATAGGCGAGATTGTGGACGGTGGTGGCGCCGGTGGCAGAGACATAGGTTATCCGCGCATCGGGCAACGCGTGCTGGAGCCGCAGGCCGGCACGGCCCTGTTGGGAGGCGGCGACTTCGCCACGTTCGCCCCTGGCACCGACGGCGTTCTGCATGGCATGCGCCTCGTCGAAGATGATGGCTCCATCGAAATCGGGGCCCAACCATTCGACGATCTGCTTGACCCGCGAAACCTTCTCGCCGCGGTCATCGGAGCGCAGCGTGGCATAGGTGGTGAACAGGATGCCTTCCGGCAGCGTGACCGGCTTGCCCTGCGGAAAGCGGCTGAGCGGCGTGATCAAAAGGCGCTCCATGCCGAACGCCGACCAGTCGCGCTGCGCATCCTCGATCAGCTTGTCCGACTTCGAAATCCAGACCGCCTTCCTGCGCCCGCGCATCCAGTTGTCGAGGATGATGGCGGCCGATTCCCGGCCCTTGCCGACGCCGGTGCCGTCGCCGATCATGAAGCCCTGCCGGAAACGGACCGCATCCTTGGCGTCGTCCGCCGCGGCACTTACCACGTCGAACGTGTCGTCGACCGTCCAGGCACCCGCGAGATATTCGGAGTGGGCCTCACCGGCATAGATGACGGTCTCGAGTTGTGCGTCGGAAAGCAGCGCGAGCACGTTGTTCGGCAGGCGCGGCCGATAGGTCGGTCTCGGTGGCGCCACCGAGGCCATGGCCGCCGATTGCACGAGCTGGGTCGGATGGGCCTGCGAGCCGGGAATACGGATCGCCTGAAGCGCGTAGTCTTCGTAGATGGCATCGGTGATGTGGCCACCGTCGGCCGCCTGCCAGTCGATGGCCTCATAGGCGAGGTCGACGCCTTCCGGTTCGGTGAGCGAAGTGCGGGGCGTCGCCCTCGCGGCGCGGGCAACATAGCCGCACACGGTGCGGGGCGCTGCAACGGCCGATGCCGGAGTTGGGACGGAAGGCATAGCGACCGGCAGCCGCGCCGGAACGTGCTCGCCGATCAAGTCGAGGAGTGTCGCGACGTCGGGGGCGACGCCGGGAGCGGCGGGAAAGGCGGCCGGATCGTTGGCCGGCAGCTTGTCGATAACGGTGAGCCGCGTCGGGAAGGTCGTGCCGTGCCTAGCATAGACCGAGCCGTCGATTGCCGCCGAGAATACGACACGACCGCGTTCCTGCAGCCGGGTGAAGGCCGAGGTCCAGGCCGGGACATCGGGGGCGAAATTTGCGCCGGTGATCGTCACCAGCCGCCCGCCGGGGGCGAGACGCGCCAGCGCCGAGGTGACATGGCGGAAGGCGGCGTCAGCCATGCGGCCTTCGACGTTTGCCATGACGGAGAATGGCGGGTTCATCAGAACGACGGTCGGGAGAACCCCCGGATCGAGGTGATCGTCGATCTGCGCGGCGTCGAAGCGGGTGGCCGGGACGGCCGGAAAGAGGTAGGAGAGAAGCCCGGCTCGCATCTCGGCCAGCTCGTTGAGGACGAGCGCGCCCCCGGCGATCTCGGCGAGGACGGCAAGCAGCCCGGTTCCGGCCGAAGGTTCGAGTACGCGGTCGCCCGGCGCGATCGCGGCGGCCGCCGTGGCAGCCAGGCCGAGCGGAATGGGCGTCGAGAACTGCTGGAAGGCCTGCGCCTCTTCGGAGCGGCGCGTGTGCGTCGGCAGAAGTCCGGCGATCTTCGATAATGCGGAAAGGCGCGCAGGCGGAGAAGCGGCTTTGCGGAAAAGCGCCTTTCCATATTTGCGCAGCAACAGGACGGTCGCGGCCTCGCAGGCATCGTAGGCCTGCTTCCAGTCCCAGGCGCCGGCGGCGTCGGAGGCGCCGAACCCGGCTTCCATCGCGGCGCGCAGCTTGGCCGCGTCGACGCGCTCGCCACGTTCGAGATGAGGGAGCAGAAGTCCGGCAGCGGCAAAGACCGCCCCGTCGGCATCGGTTTTGGCGCACGGGATCGACGCGGCAGCGAGCGCTGCCACGGATGTCGACATCGTTGTCATGGGAAGGAACCTCGAGAGAGCGGGACGGGAGCGAGCCGCGCGGCACTCTCTCTGGACCGCACCGGCTCAAACCCGTCCCGGCCGGCCTCTCCCTCGCGTCACGGCGCGGCCGTCACCGCACGCCACCAGGCGGGGCGGCGCATCGCTTCACGTCACACCGCCGCCCGTCCCTCGACGACGTCGGCGCCGACATCGTCGGCGGTCACCTCCTCGAGCCGGCCACTGCCGGTGCGGTTCTTCGTCAGCCACAGTTCGGCGGCTTCCCGGCTTTCGGCGAGATAGAGAAGCTCGACATTGTCGCCGACCGGGAGAAGCACCCGGACCATGCCGATGGCCGGCCGCTCGACGATCTCGTAGCGGAGATCGCTGTCGAGGCAGTGCTCCCGCAGCACGGTGACGAGGACGACGCTGCCGGCGGCGAAGCTGCCCTCGTTGAGGATGAGCGCGGCGGGCACACGATAGGTCGGCCGCTCTCGCGCCGGCTCCTTGCGGACCAGGCGGCCGAGGCCATTGCGCCGCTCCCAGGCCGCGAGCTTTTTGGTGAAGCGCGCCGGCGGCCTGGGCGTGCCATCCGAATATCGGATCAGTGCGCCGAGCGGCGCCGTGTCATAGACGATCTGGGGGGACATGGATGCTCTCCTGAAAGGGGAAAAATGGCCCGGCAGGACGTCGGGCCACGGTGAGTGAAGGGAGGACCGGGCGGTCGAAACCGCCCGGTCGGTGAGGCTATTCGGCAGCGACGGCCTGGACCGTGCCTTCGTCAGCGGCGGCCGAACCGTCCTCGTCGTCGGCGGCGAGGAATTCGGGCAGGCTCTCCTCCTCATCCGCGACCGGCTGATCGGCGGGCATGTCATCGACGATCAGGCGCAGCGGCTCTGGAAGCCAGCCGGTGTCGGCCAGCAGGCGTTCGGCTTCCTTCGCCATGTCGCCCTTCTTGAGGTGGTCGATCAGCTCGGCGGCGCGATCGCCCGCCCCCTCGCGCACGGCTTCGAGGATGCGCGGCTTGGTGACGCGGCCGAGATAGTTCTCGACCGTCGGCTTCCAGCCGGCTTCCACCATGTCGAGTTCGACAGCGCGAGCGAGACGATCGGCCTCGGCGAGACGCTGCTGGACGCCGTGCACGGTGACGGTGCCGCCACCGTAGCGATCGGCCTTCTCGTAGAGGACGTTGACCCCGAAAGCCGCGCAGTGCGCGAAGAGCGCCGCCTGCTCGGTACCTTCGAGAGAGATCAGCCAATCCCAGAGGGCGGCCTCGTCGGTCGGCATGCGCGCCTCCCATGCCTTGTGGCGTTCCTCGATGGCCTGCGCCGCCGGGGTGTCCTTCAGGCCCGGCGCTTGCAGGGAGAAGCCGGTGTTGCGCACCGAGACTTCCATGGCCGGGCTGTAGGAGATGTAGCGGGAGAAGACGTCCCGGCAGAATTTGTGCAGCACGGCCAGGAACGCGACGGACGGGTTGTTTGCCAGCCTTTCGCGCAGTGCAAGCGTCCGCTCGGCCGTCAGCTCCGTCACCAGGCGTTCCGGCAGCGGCTTGATGACGTCGCCTTCGTCGTCATCCGTATCCGTCGGCTGGCTGCCGATGGTGATGACGGTGCGCCGGGCCGAAGGATCGACATCGGCATCAATGCCGTCGATGTCGGCGTCGCCACCGCTCCCGGAGCCGTCGCCCCCGACGGCCGCTTCAGGCTCATCCTCGGGACGGACATAGCCGCGATCGACGACGAGTTCGCCGCCGCGGTCGAGGCTGAGGAAGACGCCGGCGCGGGCGATCTCGTCCGGATCGAAAGTGACGGGGTGGTTCTCGAAGGTGTCGAGGGCGGCCTCGATCTCCGCGAGACGCCGATCGACCTCTTCGGGCAGATCGTCGGCCTCCGCGTATTCCGATTCGAGATCGTCATACTCGTTGCGGAGTGCCTCGCGGGCCGCCCGTTCCTCCTCGGTGAGGTCCTGCGTCGTGCCGGTGAGCTTGCGCAGGCCGTTGACGTGGCCGTAGGGGAGTTCGACCGAAGCGTCGATCCACTTCCAGCCGTGGCCGGCAATCTCGTCGGCCATCACCTTCAGCTTCTCGTCAACCAGCCGGTCGAGCAGGGAGACGTCCTGCAGCCAGCCGTCATTGTCGCGGGAGAAGAGATCGCGCAGGACTGCGCCGCCCGCTGCCTCATACGCTTCAAGGCCGATGAATCGGGCGCGCTTGTCGGACGCCGGGACGGTGGTTTCGGTCAGCATGCGCCGGATCTGCCACGGCTCCTTCTGCCAGGAGTTGCGGATGCTCTCCCAGACCTGCTCCTGACGGGCATGGTCGGGATTGACGGTGAAGGCCATCAGCATCTCCAGCGTAATGCCGTCCTCGGCATAGACGTCGAGCAGCACGGGAGAGACGGTGGCAAGGCGAAGCCGCTGCCTGACGACCTGAACCGTGGTGAAGAAGGCCGCCGCGATCTCCTCTTCGGTCATGCCCTTGTTGCGCATGTCGAAGAAGGCGCGGAACTGGTCGAGGGGATGGAGCGCCACGCGCTGGGTGTTCTCGGCCAGGCTGTCGTCCTCGGCAAGGATTTGTGTGGAGGGATCGCGGACGACGCAGGGCACCGGCGCGGTTTTGGCGAGACGCTTCTGCTTCACGAGGATTGCCAGGGCCTGATAGCGGCGGCCGCCGGCCGGTACCTCGAACATACCGGTCTCGTTGCCGTCGGCATCGAGCACTGGGCGGACATTGAGGCTCTGGAGGAGCGTGCCGCGGCGAGCGATGTCCTCCGCCAGTTCCTCGACCGAAACGCCGGCCTTTACGCGCCGGACATTCGACTGGCTGAGAACGAGCTTGTTGAAGGGGATGTCGCGCGAGGGCGACAGGGTGAGTTTCTGAGCGGCAGTAGCCATCTGGGTAGTCTCCGCGACGGGCGCCGAGAGCCTCTCTCTCCGCTGTCAACCCGTCGCGAAAACCCAGCCCCTCTCTCACTCTCCGGACAGTGCGATCGGCTTCCTGTGACTGAAACCCACCGCCCCGGGAACCGCGTGCGGATAAAGCTGAGCACCGTCAGGCCATCCGACAAGCAATCAGATTTCGCCTCGGGCGCGCAGACTGACCTCCCGGCCAATGCCGACGATGATGTGGTCATGCAGCGTCACACCCAGCACCTTGCAGGCCTTCTGAATCTCCTTTGTCATCGCGAGGTCGGCCGCCGAGGGTTCGGGATCGCCGGCCGGATGATTGTGGACGATGATCAGCGCGGTCGCGTTCAGCGCAAGGCTTCGCCGCAGCACTTCCCGGGGATAGACCGGGACATGATCGACCGTGCCGATGGCGAGGCATTCATCGGAGATGAGCCGGTTCTTCCGGTCGAGATAGAGGACATGGAAGCGCTCCACCTCGCCACGGATGGTGAGGGCGCAATAGTCCAGAACTGCCTGCCACGAGGAGAGGACCGGGTTCTGGTTGAGGTGTCGCAGCAGGATCTGACGGGCCTCATAGACGACCGCCTGCTCCTGAGCCGAGAACCGGAGAGGCTGCGATTCGATGGTGAGTTTCCTGTGATGTCGAGTCATTTTGGTTTTCCCCGACGCGTAGCCGGCCGGGCGCCGGGACTTTCGCCGCGTCACGGCGAGAAGCGCCGACCTCTGCCTCAGAGAGAGCGGCGCAGGATCGCAAAGCCGGAAAGCCGGACCTCAGGCTTTCCGGCTTTCTGGGTCGCTGGGATTCTGGGATGGCCCGGCATCGCCGCGGGCGCGGGCATAAAGAATGCGCTCGGCCGCGCGTATGCTGCCAGCCTCTCTTGCCGCCTCAGCCCAGACAGAGATCGGGAAATCCCCGGCAAAGAGCAGGTCCCGCTCGATCCCCATGCCGAAGGGCAACCGGATGGACTTCATTTCCTCCAGCGAGAAACTGCCAAGCTCCGGATAGCCGATATCGGCGAGACCGAACATGATGTCGCCGTCCGGATCCAGCTCGGTCGCGAGCCAGACGCCTTCGCCGAACGGGTTGAAGAATTTCGCGACCGCCCTCCTGTCGATGATGTCGGCGTCGACCGCGGGGCTGTCGGCATCCGGAAGGAACGACAGGATCCAGTCCGCCGCCTTGCTGGCCTGCGAAGCGGCACGGACGAGTGCGCGGGAATCCTCGCGCATGACATCGAGCCAGGAGCCGATGTAATCTGCGTGGCGCACGGTCGGGACGATGCCGAGCGATGCGCAGCAGAAAGCCGAAATCTGTTCGGCGATCATCTCTTCGAAGGCGTATTTCTTCGAGCCGAAGGACCCGGAGAGATCGCGGTTGAGCCGGCTGTGATGGCCGCTGGCGTGACCGATTTCATGAAGTGCGGTCCGATGCCAGTTGATCGGCTCGAAGTAGGTTTGCGGCGGCGGTACGACCACATAGTCGTGGGCGGGAACGTAGAACGCCTTGTCGCCGCCGATGCGGAAGTCGATGCCGGTGGCCTTGATCAGCGCCTCGACCTTCGGCTCGATCAGGCCGGGTGGCGGCGGCGGGATGGTGACGGCGATATCGTCGGGCAGCCCCTCGCATTGCGCCGTGTTGAAGACGGTGAAGCGTTTGAGGAACGGGATAGCCTGCGCCTCTTCGCCGGTCTCGCGGGCACGCTTCTTCTCATCCTCGGGAACGAATCGGTCGGCATAGACGACGGTGGTGCCGCGCTCGCCCTTGCGGACATTGCCGCCAAGGGAAAGGGCCTGCCGGAAAGTGAGCCAGCCCTGGCCGGGAAAGCCGTGCTGGACGACGGCTCCCCAGAGCAGAAGGATGTTGATGCCGCTGTAGCTTCGGCCCGTGCTGGCATTCCTGGGCAGACCGAGCGGGGCTTTTGCCGCAGACGTACCCCAGGGCTGCACCCAGGGCACACGGCCGGCTTCCAGCTCGGCGATGATCTTGCTGGTGATTTCGTCGTACAGGTTCGTCCGGTCCGAGCCGGCACGTGGGGAGCGATCATTTCTGGACATCGCGGTTCTCCGAGACGGACGCCGGAGACCTCTTCTCCGACCCTCAACCCGTCACGGCAAACCCGTCCGCACTCTCACTCTAGGGGGCGTTGCGGGGCAGGCTGTGCCAAAACGTCAGCCGTCGGATCCGCAGCGCCTGCCAGGTGGAGCCGAAGCGAAGCGCCGCCTCGCGTCAGCTCGGGGTAACAACCCTCGTTCCGAATGTGTTCGCGGCGTGTAGGATGTTGAAGGCTAGGATCGACAGCGCCGCCTCCGCCTTTACCGCCCTAAGTCCTCTAGTTAGGAACCTTCCGCCACCCGACATTCGCTTTATGGTGCCGAATGGATGCTCGACCGTGCATCGCCTGATCGTCATCAAGCTGGGATTGGCATGGATTCGGGCCTCCATGCGATCGAGGGCACCTTGATCGACAAGCCGGTGAATTGTGCGCTGGGCTCCCGGCGTGCATCTCGGCTTCAACGCACAGGTCGCGCAGGCCGAGGTACGGTAGCGCATCGCCCGATTGCGAGTATGGATTCCGGACGGGCGTAGAGTTTGCCCGCCGGGGCAACGGATCGTGTCGCTGTCCTCGTCGTAGAGGAACTGTACCGGTCGAAAATGTTCGGAATTCATCGCGCCGCGCTTGATCGGCGCAGCGACCTCAATGTTCTCGCGTTCGCAACGGGCGACTTCTTCGGCGTTTGAGTAGCCGCCGTCGGTCAACACCTGGAGCTGATCTACCTCCAGCACGGCCTTAGCCGCGACTGACATCGGATGAAGAAGGTGGCTGTCGTTCGCGTCACTGTAGACGTCATGGTGGACGATCAGCCCACTCGCAACGTCCACGACGCTTTGCAGATTGTACGAGGGAAGCTTCGGCGCGTGGGCATACCCCATCGGTTTGGCCTCCGGCTCGCCAAACACGAGTACCTCCTCGTCCCGCCGATCGAGTTCTTGCTGTCGCCTGGCCAGCCGGTCCTTCCGACGCTGCAGGGAGGCAATGGCGGACTTGAAGCCTTCGCGGTGCAGTGGTTGATCATCAAAGCCTCGCGCGACGGTCTCGTCGATTATGTCCAGGCGGTCGAGATAATAGGCGATCTCTTTTTCGGTATGCGCGATATCGCGCGCGAGCCGCTCCGCCCCGGCGATGTTCTTTGGACTGGCGACCGCTCGCATCTTGGTGCCGTCGAGTGCGACCGACCGGCCGCCTACCAAATTCTGCTCGCGACAGAACAGCACGAACGCGGCGCTGGCGGCGACGATCGCGTCGGGATAGTCGTGCCGGAAGGCGGCAATGGTCCGATAGTCCGGCGCGAGTTGCCGCATCAGCCAAATTGCTTCAAGGTCGCGCTTGCAGGAGCGCTCCAGATGTCGCGATGAACGGGCTTGATTGAGGTAGCCCCAGATATACAGTCGGAGCATGTCGCTGGGATGATAGCCTGGTCGTCCGGTCGAGGCCGCAATGGCGCGTGTGAAGCCAAGCTCAATCATATCCAGGCTGTCGACGAAAGCATCGACGACGCGGACGAGCGCGTCAGACCCAACATAGTCATCGACACATGGGGGAAGCAGATTGGCCTGATCTCGCCCTATTCCCTCAATGAAGCTCATAGACACCTCGGCAAAGCAGATCAGAAGAGTCTGATTCTACACTTGTTTTCTCATAGGGAAAGGCTTTGTATTCGGTCTCGAATAACTACACAGAGGCAGTACCGAGACACCTCGCCGACCTCCAAACTTCCGAGAAAAGGTGGTTTCCTGCCCTTCGGCACTTTGGGCGACGAACCTGCGAAAGATGTCATTCAAACAGTCTTCGCACTTCGACGGGACGCGCCTGAAGTCAGCCACAGGCCCGACTTTTCCGTTTGCTGAAAGTGGATATTACGAAGATGAAACTTTAGGTCGCGCCCGCACCGGCTCAAGGCATTGGAATCGCGCCAACCTAACGTCGGGACCCGGTTACAGTCAGCGGACCATGGCGGGTGCCTGACTAAAGTGGGTTATCTTTGGAAAGGTCTGCGGCGCTTCCGGTATCCATTGCCGTGCCGCCTGTAGCCTTGGTGTCCGGTCCCAAGGCGCCTTACTCGCGATGCTCTTGCGCCTGTTGCAAGCCCGATACCTCGTAAGTCCATACTCGGAACGCCTTCAGAATATGCGGGCCGAAGGAGTTGACGAGCGGTATGTCGGTCGCGTCGCGGCCGCGCGCAACAATGATTCTGCCGATCCGAGGGACGTTGTTGCGCGGGTCGAATGTGTGCCATTCGCCATCGAGGAAGACCTCCATCCATGCGCTGAAATCCATCGGATCGATGACCGGGACGCCGATGTCGCCGAGATGACCGTTGACATATCGCGCGGGGATGTTGAGGCATCGGCAAAACGCGACCGCCAGATGCGCGAAGTCGCGGCAGACGCCGACGCGCTCGTTGAACGCCTCGAAAGCCGTCCGTGTCGAGCGGGCCTGCATGTAGTCGAAGCGGATGTGGCTGTGGACGAAGTCGCAGATCGCCTGCACGCGACCCCAGCCGGGCGGGATTGTGCCGAACAGGTCCCATGCAATCTGGCTGAGGCGGTCAGTCTCGCAGTAGCGGCTTCCCATAAGGTAGACGAGGCAATCGTCGGGCAGATCCGCGACCGCAAGCTCACGCGCGTCTGGCACCACACAGTCCAGCTCTCCGTCATCCCAGATCGTCGCATCGCCCCACATGGTCAGGTCGCCGGCAGGCGCGACCAGCCTCCGGCAGCGGTTGCCGAGCAGATCTCGGTAGGTCGATACGGGTACATCGGGCGTGGTGAACGTCGTCTCCGGCACCCTGATGTCGGGGGCACGGTCGTCGTGAACCGAGAGCAGGCACACCAGAGCAGTCGGCTGCTGGCAGGTCAACGTGATCTCGTAGCCATAGCGGATCAGCATTGACTTGTGCCTCTACCGGAAATCGGCGGCGGTAAGCGTATAGGAGGTTTGGCGGCGATGGGAGTAGGCCTCGCGCGCGACATCGTGGATCGAACTGCGCGCCGTATCGAAAGCCGTCAGGCAGTCGGCTTCGGACAGTTGCGTCTTGCCGGGTTTTGCCAGCGCTGAGGTCTCGACAAAGAATGGCACCTCGAACATGCCGTCATGCCCGATGAAGCGAACGGCGTTGCGCACTTCGTCAAAGCTGCGGCTCGGATTGGGAAATTCGAGCGTCACCGTCGGCATTCCTCTGCCGTACTTGGTGCGGTCCGGATGCCTGCCATCGGGCCGCCTCCATCTCGGCGGCGCGCTTCGTTGCGGCGATTGAGCGACAGCATGCCGTCGGTCGCAACACGCTGAGTCAGCCCGATCATCGTGTTGCCGTCGATGCGGGCCGGAACCCCCGTGAAGACATGGTAGACGGTCCAGGAGCGATCCGCCTCGACACGTCGGCCATAGTGAAGATCCGGGGAGTCATGGCCGTGCGCGCCGCCCTCGTTTTCCCATCTGTCGATGGCGAAGTCCGCGGTCTTGCGTGTCTGCTCCGGGTAGCTGTTAGGGGCGTTCATGGTCGTGTCCTTTCTCCGTTCGGCACGTCGGCTTCGAGCGCGCCGGCATAGATCCAGCGCCGTCCCGATCGGTAATCGTCATGGCGTCGGGTCGTTGCGGCATGTTGAGCGGCATCGCCTTCCTTGCCCCGCAGGAGCATCACAGATTCAGTTCTTGCCCTTGCCGCGGGGTCCGTTGGCATTTGCGGCAACCTTGATCTGGTTCCCGAAGCTGCTTTCCGGCTTTTGTGGGGCCTTCTCCTGTTTTGGCTTTCTGATCTCGCGATTGCTTCGTTTCTGGCCCTTAGCCATGTCCGAACGTCCTTTCGATGAGAGTTGCGCCACTGCCGGATTGCGACATGTCGACCGGCTCGAGGCTGTCCTGCGTTGTTACCCGCTCATAACGTTCGTCATCGTTGCGGATGCGATATTGCAGCGAATCTCCCCGTGGTGGCAGCGTGCCGGTGATGTGGTAGATATCGGCGGGCAATGCTGGCCTGACGAAACCGCCCTTGAGCCGTACAGCCTGCCCGATCGTGAAGAGATGTGCAGGAGCTTCTTGCCGGGCGGGTCGGCTCGCGCGCCGGATGGGACTTGTTGATATCATGACTGTTGGTGATCCTTTTCGAGAGCGGCGTCGAGATCCGCAGGATCGATCGGCGCCATCTGATGTGTCTGGCCATCAATGCCGATGGCGGGCAGGTGGATGAAGGCGCCTACACGTCTCCAGGCGAGGCGGGAGGATACCTCCAGAAGCTCCTCATCCTGGTCTACGCGATAGTCACCGGCAGGCTGCGCGGCGTCGAAGCCGGGCAGCGTAAAGGGTGCGGAGAACCGGACGATCTTGTGTGTGGTGCGCGTTGTCATGGTCGATACCTCCGCAGAAGCACGCGACGGCGCTTCCTGCATATTCCCATTCGAACCGGAATGAATGTCCGTGCTGCCAGTACATCCGTGGTCAGCGGCGGGTTCATTCCTGGGTTCGAACAGAGCGATATGCGCGCCGGGGTCGGCGCTTGATGCATTCGCTATCGAGAATTCGGTGGTGAATGGCGGGTCTCTGACACCGCTAGAAGCCAAGTCGGCCAAATCAACGAGATTCACATATGGGATTTATCCACCTACTAAGCAAGGGTCACATGGATCTTATTTTATATGGAACTGAACAATTGCCCTTTCCATAAAAATAAAAATCCCTGAGAAGGCAGGAAATGCCTATTGAAAACAACAAATATCGTATCGATAGATGCGATCTGATTTCCAGAATTACGTTCTTTTAAAAGAAATACAGTTAGCACTCCTATCATTCGAGTGCCAAGGTCGCTATGTATCTGAGGTGGCCGCCCTATGCGCGGCCTCAGAAAGAACCCCCATGAAATTTCGGCCCCTGCATGACCGCGTCGTCATTCGACGTGCGGAAGGCGAGCTCACATCCAAAGGCGGCATCATCATCCCCGACACGGCGAAGGAAAAGCCGCAGGAAGGGGAGGTGATCGCCGTCGGACCCGGCTCCCGCGACGAAAGCGGCAAGCTGATACCCCTCGATGTCAAGGACGGCGATGCGATCCTGTTCGGCAAATGGTCCGGTACCGAGGTGAAGATCGACGGCGAAGATCTCCTGATCATGAAGGAGAGCGATATCTTGGGCATCGTCGAGAAGACCGTAACGGCCGCCAACAAGGCCGCCTGATCTCCGATCCCGCATCTCAGAACCGAACTGGAGCCGACATCATGTCTGCCAAGGAAATCAAATTCTCCACCGATGCGCGTGACCGCATGCTGCGTGGCGTCGAACTGCTGAACAACGCCGTCAAGGTGACTCTTGGGCCAAAAGGCCGCAACGTCGTCATCGACAAGGCCTATGGCGCACCGCGCATCACCAAGGACGGCGTCACCGTCGCCAAGGAGATCGAGCTTGCCGACAAGTTCGAGAACATGGGCGCGCAGATGGTGCGCGAAGTGGCCTCCAAGACCAACGACCTGGCTGGTGACGGTACGACGACGGCGACGGTGCTCGCCGCCTCGATCCTGCGCGAGGGCGCCAAGCTGGTTACCGCCGGCATGAATCCGATGGATCTGAAGCGCGGCATCGACCTGGGCGTCGCTGCCGTCGTCAAGGAGATCCAGGCGCGCGCCAAGAAAGTCAAATCCTCCGAAGAGATCGCGCAGGTCGGCACCATCGCGGCCAATGGCGACGCCACCGTCGGCGAGATGATCGCGAAGGCGATGGACAAGGTCGGCAATGAGGGCGTCATCACGGTCGAGGAGGCCAAGACCGCCGAGACGGAACTCGACGTTGTCGAGGGCATGCAGTTCGATCGTGGTTATCTCTCCCCCTATTTCGTCACCAATGCCGAGAAGATGCGCGTCGAGTTGGAGGAGCCCTATATCCTCATCCACGAGAAGAAGCTCGGCAACCTGCAGGCCATGCTCCCGATTCTGGAAGCCGTGGTGCAAAGCGGCAAGCCGTTGCTGATCATATCCGAAGATGTCGAGGGTGAGGCACTCGCCACGCTCGTCGTCAACAAGCTGCGCGGCGGGCTGAAGGTAGCGGCGGTCAAGGCTCCGGGCTTCGGCGACCGCCGCAAAGCCATGCTGGAGGATATCGCCGTGCTGACCGCCGGCCAGATGATTTCCGAAGATCTTGGCATCAAGCTTGAGAACGTCACACTCGATATGCTCGGCCGCGCCAAGCGCGTGGTGATCGAGAAGGACACGACCACGGTAATCGACGGCTCCGGCGACAAGGCCGGCATCGCGGCGCGTATCAGCCAGATCAAGACGCAGATCGAGGAAACAACCTCCGATTACGACAAGGAGAAGCTGCAGGAGCGGCTGGCGAAGCTCGCCGGCGGAGTCGCCGTCATCCGGGTCGGGGGCGTAACCGAGACCGAGGTGAAGGAGAGAAAGGACCGCATCGACGATGCGCTCAACGCCACCCGCGCTGCGGTCGAGGAAGGTATAGTGCCGGGCGGCGGCGTGGCGCTGCTGCGCGCCAGAGCGGTTCTGGCCTCTCTGACAGGTGACAATGCCGACATAACCGCAGGCATCTCCATCGTGCTCAGGGCGCTTGAGGCTCCGATCCGGCAGATCGCCGAGAATGCCGGCGTCGAAGGCTCGATCGTGATCGGCAAGCTGACGGACAGCAAGGACCGCAACCAGGGTTTTGACGCTCAGACCGAAACCTATGTCGACATGATCAAGGCCGGGATCGTCGACCCGGCAAAGGTCGTGCGGACTGCCCTGCAGGATGCCGGCTCGATCGCGGCGCTCCTGATCACCGCGGAGGCAATGATCGCCGACATTCCAGCGAAAGATCCCATGCCAGCAGCCGGAAACGGCGGAATGGGTGGAATGGGATACTGAGAGCAGTGCCTGAACCGTTCGGTCGGCGCGGCCGGACAAAGCAATCCTCACCACAATCTGGAAGGAAGACCTCCATGGCTACACAGAGCACGACGAAACCATCTTTCTCCCGTCGGTGGGAAGACTATCAGCCTTCGAAGACCATGCTGGTCTGGGCATGCATCGCGGCGGTGATCGCCACGATCGTCGTCGGCTTCAGCTGGGGCGGCTGGGTAACCGGCGGCACTTCGCAAAATATGGCGAAAGCGGCTGGCGACACGGCGCGCGGAGAGCTGGCATCCGCCATATGCGTTGAACGGTTCAACGCGGCGCCGGATTCCGCAGCGAAACTTGCCGAGTTCAAGGCGATACCGGACAGCTTCAAGAAGCGGCAGTTCGTTGAAGCCGGTGGCTGGGCGACGATGCCGGGACAGACATCGCCCGATAGGCTGGGTGCGCAGGCATGCGCCACCGCTCTTTCCGCTTGAGGCCAAGCCGATTTCCAAACGGCGCTCGGGCAAACGCCGGAGCGCTTCAATTCGCTGACCAGAGGAGCGTGAACCATGATCTCGTTTGTGAAAAAGCCGGATCCGCAGCAACCGGCTGAGGACGTCGACGACAATCGCTTCGAGCAAATCCGGAAGGCAGCGGCTGAACGGCATCGCAAGTCGGATACCGACGGAACGCGCCGTCGAGCACGCCAGACGGCTGAAGACAACCGTCTCATATGAGAGAGCTGCGGCGACCATCCCGCGGACAGGTCAAGGTGCCCGCTGCTTGCCGGTGAGGCTTTGGGTAGCGGGTGAAGGACATTGAGCATCTGAGCCCTTCAAGCAGAGCCCAATCGGCGTGGATGTCGATTGGGAATTCCGCTGCTGCTTGCCGTGATCATCGAACCGTTGGAGTCTGAATATTGTTGACGAACGCCGTCGCATCGATGTCCCGGAACGAAGTCTGCAAGCGAGCCTGGCCCAGGATCCTGTCCGAATATCGGAAACCTCACAGAGGCCGCAGCCTGTTCGAACTGGCGGTGACGCTTGTCCCGTTCGTGAGCCTTTGGGCGCTTGAGGCGATTGCTATCCACAATGGTTTCTGGTGGGGCGTCTTTTTGACCATCCCGGCCGCGGGCTTCCTGCTTCGCCTGTTCATCGTCGACAGCCTTCGCTGCGTGAAGCTGGTCCTGTGGGACGAGTTCAGCCGGCGCCTCATCTCGTTTCGCGAGGCACGCCAAGCAACACCACCAAGGTAGCGTCGGGCAACATCACGTTGCCATGAGTAGCCGCCTCCGCGGACAGAAATCCGATTTATCGGCGTGGGATCGAAGCCGACCAGCAGCCATGAGGAAGGCGTCGACGGCCTGCGGCCTCGAAGCGAGGCAGTGAGAATCGTTCTAATCTTGGGTCTCAGTGAATCGTGCTCGCACCATCTACAGGGTGAATACGATTCAGGATTGCGACCATCTCTTCGGCGTCACGCATCTGCATCCCGGTCGTCTGTCGGCTGCCGACTTCAGCGGGGCGTCCCGTGAAGGCATCGAAGACCGTCCAGGTCCCATCCGTGTCAATGCGTCGGGCGTAGCGACTGGTCGTCGGTTTGAGGCTGCTCATGATACCTTTCGACGGTAGCGATGCACGACGGGTCAGAACGTTACACGGCTTGCGGCATGCCCAATGATCAGTGCTGGCGCTCATGCCGAAGCGCCTTTTCGACGCTGTTCTGCTCCTCGCCGTCGTCGGGGCGGTTCAATGTGACGGTGCAACGGATCAGGAAATTCCAGTTCGGGCCGTGCTCGATGATGAGATGCAAGTCGGTGATCTCCTCGAAATAGTGCTCGACGCTCTTCGGCCCTTCGTCGGTGCTATAGTCGATGACGGCCTTCCAGCGTTTGTCCGCATGCAAGGTGAAGACATTGCTCATGCGGAAATCCTGCGCCCGGCCGTCATCAGAAGGTGATGCTGGTCAGCACGATATAGAGAAGCGTGCCGGTCACGCTGCCGACCATGAGGACGAGCAGCCAAGCGGACGGATCGGCATTCAGCCGGGCGAGAAATCTCACGCGGCGGCCTCATCGTGTGGGTGGGGAAGGAGCGTGAGAGGAGCAGTCCCATTCTCGGCTTCCCACTCGCTCAGCGCATTGCCGATGAACTTGGCCATACTGCTCACGGGAATGCCTAGCTTCAATGCGTCACCTGCCGTGAAGGCGGCCAGAAGGCCGGCCTCCTCGCTCACGCCATGCTGGAACTCCCTGACCAGCGGGGCGGCGAGGCGCTTCGCGTCGAGGCTCTCGGCCGAGATCGCATTGCGTGTGCAGGCGTCTGCATGGAAGCGCATGATCATGTTCATATCCGCCGATGTCAGATGCTGTTGCTGCTGGGGAACGGAAGACATGACGTCCTCCTTTCGCGGTCGGGGCAAGGGCACGATGGCCGCCCTCAACCGGCAGCGCCCTGAACGAAGCCGCCGACGCTTTGACCCTAGCAGCATTCAGCAGGTCGCGCGAGTATATTCGCCCGTTTGAAGCAGCCTGAGCTAAGCCGGAGATCGGGAGTGGCGTGGCATAGAAGCCTTCATCCGGCGTGGCTTGTTTGCGAGTACCGGGTTGGGTGACAGCTTTGCCTCGGCCTCCATCCGCGCCCGCCGCAGCCTGGCGGTCTTGGCCTCGCGGCGCTCGGCTTCCGCGCCGATGAGGGCGCGTGCCGCATGGTCCGTGATATCGGCCTTGGTCTCGGCCTTGGACGACTTGGGTTTGAACAGCTCATGCTCTTTGATGGATTTTCGCATATCCGCCTCTTCACCAGAAAGCAAAAAGGCCGGGCGAACCCGGCCTCTCCAATGCGCCTCGATGATCAGTGCCAGTACATCCGTGGTCAAGAATCAGAAGCGCAATCCCGTTACGCAGCCTGGAGGTTCTCGGCCGCGCTCTTGCCGTTGCGGTTGTCCTTCACGACGTCGAAGCTGACCTTCTGACCCTCGACCAGCGCATTCATGCCGGCACGCTCCACGGCAGAGATATGGACAAACACGTCGGGCTGGCCGTTGCCGAGTTCAATGAAGCCGAATCCCTTGGTCGAGTTGAAGAACTTCACCGTTCCAGTATTCATTATGATTTCCTTTCAATCGCTCACAGAAGATTGCTTTGTCGCGCAAGGTGCACGGCAAACGGTTCAGGTCGATTTTGAGAGGAAGATCGCAGAAGGCGCTGTTTGCGCCAGAAACAAAGTTCGACAAGCAAGATCGATATTGGGAACATAAGCGACAACGACGTTCGAAACAAGGCGCACTCGCGAATAAACTTTTTGCCGCCGGAAAACGAAGCCATTGCAGGAGACTCGAATTCCAGAAGCCCTCATTCGTAATGTGAGGTCGGCGGCGCTGACGACATGGATGATTGGCTGCAGCCCCTTGTAAAGCCTCACGGAAGCGGCCCGAACGGATGCGCGGGCGCCGTCGAACGCAGCGAGGCATGGATCTTCGCAGGACTTTGCAACCGGCGCTCAGACGCGCCCTGAGACTCAACTTTGAAACATCGGCAAGGCTGTCGTCAGTCTGCCAGGCCCCTGGTTCGGCCGGCTGTGCGAAAGTTCCTGCTCTCGATGTCGATCACCTGTCCGCATCCGGAGCATTCGAGCTGCGTGTGGTTGCGGATCCAGTCGATGCTCTTGCTGGTCTCATAGTCGCAGACAGGACAGATGACCCCAATCTCGTCCTGGTCATGGCTGGCCGGCATTAGGGTCACCCTCAGGAAGATGAGCGAAGCCTTGAAGCCGGTTCAGCCGACGCTCGCAATTGTTTTAACGGTTGCGCCCTGCCGGTCTACCAAGAGGCGAACCGCAGAGGGCACCATAGCCTTTCTCACGGGAAAGGCTATAAGCGGACCACACTATCGTCGCCGTTCATGAATATATCCGCCGAGAAAGATCGCACGGGCAGGTCGGCGATACAGATCGCGCCGTTCGCCCAAAATGTCCGGCATCTTCCATCCGACAAGAGATTCTTTGCGATTGCCGCAAGTCGTGTTTCCAATTGCGGCCCGTCTCTGGCTCACGCATTCTAAGATCGATATCCCCATCGGCGGCGATGCGCAGGCATGAGGCGGAACCCGACAGCAGACAGATCCTGCTGCTGATGCAGGGAAGCGTGCTGCGCATGCGTGGTTTGATCGACAATATCGCGGACTTCGCGAGATCCAGGCTGGGAGGCGGTCTGACGCTCGATCTGGATGCGGATGCCAGTCTCCTCGAACGAACACTCGATCAGGTTGTCGACGAACTGCGGACCACGCACCCTGATCGGTCGATCATTGCCGAGGTCTCGGTGGAATACGCCGTGCCCGTGGACCACGGTCGTATCGCACAACTTCTTTCCAATCTGATCGGCAATGCCTTGAGCTACGGCGACGTGGACAAGCCTGTCCGCGTGTCAGCAAAAGCAGATAAGTCGGGTTTCGAACTCGCCGTGGAGAACAGCGGCACCCCAATTCGGGCAGAGACGCTTGCAAACCTTTTCGAGCCCTTCGCGAGAGGCGAAAGTGGACGGAATGTCGAAGGCCTCGGCCTTGGGCTGTTCATCGCTTCCGAGATTGCGAAGGCCCATGGCGGAACTCTTGGAGTGACATCGGAAGACTCGTCGACGAGATTTGTTCTGGATATCCGTTCATCACCGCCCGCTCGGAAAAATTCCAGCCATCCGGAACCAAACGACTGACCGGGCGCTTTACTCTACTTGCAGCGAGCTGCCATTCCCGATGCGCGGAGGCTTGGATGCAATTCTGCATCATATGGAGCCTCAGTGACCTCGCGCCCTGCAGCCAAGATACTCGTTGTCGAGGATGAGCCCCTCATCCGGATGGATCTGGTGTCATCGCTCGAAGATATGGGCTTTCCGGTTCTCGCGGCGGCCAATGCCGACGAGGCGGTCGCGATACTGGAATCCGATCCTGCCATCATGACAGTGATCACGGACGTGGACATGCCGGGAACCATGGATGGCCTCGCTTTGACCTTTGTGGTTCGGAACCGATGGCCGCCTTGTCACCTCATCGTCGTGTCCGGCCATAGGAGACCGAATGCATCGGATATGGCCGAAGGCAGCCGGTTCATTAGAAAGCCGCTCACGACATATGACCTTCACAGAACGCTCGCCGAATTGGACGTGGGAACCTGACGATCGCTTTCCGAGAGCACACTACGGACCAGCTTTATCCGCTTCAGAGCGCTCGCGCCGCGCAGTGAACTCCATCGCCAAAAGTACCGTCGGCCTTGTCCTGAGCGGGGCATTGGAACCTTTCGGCTTGCGGGACGTGACATTGCCCCCTGGGCTCGCACGATTGGTGGGTTTTAGCACAGCCTGGGGGTCTCCCCGCAGAAGGGGGTGCGTCGGCAACGAGAGTGCCGACCAGGGGGAAGGCCTTCCCCCACAAAGTCGTAAAGCCGGAAAGGCGGAACGCAGGATTTCAGAAGGCGAACACTGCGTGTGCATCCTGCTCGTGCAATGACGAGACGGTGAAGGAACCGGCAGGCAAGGCTCGAAGCAACGCGTCTTCCGGACACGTCATGTCGAGCCAGGCCAAGCGCTGCTCACGTCGCAGCACCGCCATATGGCGGTCATGGTAGGGCGCGACATCGTCGTTCGCCTCTATCGTCAGGATGGCATAGGCCTCAGGCCAGTCCGGCGATGCGGGGCGCCAGATCCCGGCGAAATAGAACCAGTCGCCACTGGCGAGCGCAAAACTGTAGTGCCTGCCCCGGCTGCGAAACCGGAGCTCGGATGCCGGCACGAGGCAGCGGTGGCTCGGAAAGACCCGGCCTTCCGCGCGGATGACGGTAAATGGCCTGCCACCGACCTCACGGGGCTGAAGCCCCCAGGGCATCTCCACCATCTCAACATCACTACCAGAGCGTCTTATGATGACGCGGCGTTCGTCGAGGGATGCGTCGGAATCACATCGAACCGCTGTCTGATCATCGCCGACGGTTTTTACGAATTCACCGATCCGGCGGTCACCAAGAAGAAACGGAAGGACAAGTGGCAGTTCACCAAGACGGATGAACCCATTTTTGCGATTGCCGGTATCTGGCGTGACACAAAGGAGGTCGGCGAGGCGTTCACCATGCTGACGATGGAACCCGGTCCCGATATCGCGCCCTATCACGACCGGCAGATCGTGATCCTCGAGCGCGGCGCATGGTCCGATTGGCTCGACTCGTCGGTGCCGACCCAATCGCTGATCACGCCCCTCCCTGCAGGGTCGCTGCAGGTTGAGCAGGTGGGGTGATGAAGCCCGGCACATTCGCTCCGCGGCGGGGCATGGTCTTGGTCATGCCCTTGCCTATGTCAATTTCACAAGTGAATCGGAGCGCTCAGAAGAAGGCCGGAGTGGACGGGGAACGTCGCAGTTGGGGTGGGAAACGGACTGGCCGGTTTTGGGCAACTACGCCAGGAAAGCTGCCCTTCAACCAGTCAACGAGCTTCGTCGGCAACGCACCGTCATGTCAGTCGTTCACCGTCAAAACTGGATGTCCTTGGAGCGGTTCACGCCGATGGCCACAGAGCGGGTCGTGCAGCTCCGATAAACGTCCCCCCATCAACGATGATTTAAATGGTTATGCTCAACTCAACGTATGGTCTCGGCGGTTTTAGTCGCGCGCAAGCGCCGCGCGGAGGAACTCCACAGTCAGGTCGACGCTGTCGCCATTGCGTATCCTATCGCGGGTCAAACCAGTCACCTCTGTCAGGCGGACAGGATTAAGTTGATAAAACCGATAGTCGAGGACACTGATCACCCCGGCCTCGAACAAATGATCACGCACCTTCTGCCCGCTCCCTTTGGTCCGCCTACGGTGGTCCACGAACTTCTTGTATTTAGCGAGAGTACCATACTTGTCGGACTTGAAGGGCATGACGATCTTGCGCAGCCGCCCGTACGCTTCCGCAAACTCCGGTGGCGGGGGTTGAGTGGCGCTCGTTGAATAATCCGTCCAAGGGTAGCCCTTGGATCCGGGCCATGCCACGCTTAAGGCGGCGCCTGGCATAACGCGTATCGCCGGCAACCCGTTCGTAGTGATCTGTACACGAGAGGCCAGGTTGGCGCGCGATGTTGCGTCTTGCGAGGCTTCGTCTTCCTCGCCCGCATCGGCTCCATTTCGGGTTCGCCGGGCGTTGGGGGGCTCCACAGTTAGGCTGGATGCATTCAGTAGAAGCGCCTTCGCAGAAATCTCAACCGGCGCGAAGAGGACGGCGTCGACGCCGTTGCCGAGCTCCACCTCCAAGCCTTCCGCGTCGACATGGACGTTCGCGATCCGGCCCCCAAACGCAAGCAAGCCGGAGGACGAAACGCGTGCGCTCAGGACTCGGTCCGACTTGAAGCCATCGCTTTTCCACGTTATCTGAACGTCGACCTCATCCTCATCCTCCACCCCGTCGATCTCGAGTGAGACTCTGTCCGAGGCCGGGACGCGGGCCACGAGCGAGGCGTGGACCAGGGGGACGTCAGCCAAATCTAAGAACTTGAATTGATCCGCCCCTTCCCAGTCATCGGGCAAGTAAAACATAGACAAAAACGGGTTCGGAAGCGCACCCTGTCTGCCTAAGGCTTCGCGCGCCGAGCGTTCGCTTTCCGGCCTTTCTAGGGCCTTTACGGCAAGATAGCCGCCGAACACGGCAGAAGACGGCCGCCCGGCGGAGCCGTCGAGGAACGGGTGCTCGCCGAGCCATCGCTGCATGTGGGTCTCGTAGGTGGTGCGATCTTCGTTAGACATCGCAGGTAGTGGCAGCTGCAACTCGGCGCCGAACAGGCGCCGTACGAGCCGCGCCACCTGCTCACCCGGGGTGTAGAGGTGGCCCCGGAGGCCGGGATCAGAGAGGGTGAGCTGCTCGACCTTATATTTCTCGCGTTCGAGGATGTCCTCGACCACTTGCCGGACGTCCACCGTCTCTTCCTTGTTGAGGCGCCCGACTAGTTCCTGCGGATTAGCGTAGGCGGCCACCTGCTTCGCAATCGCCTCCAAAACCGGCGCATATCCGACAAATCGCTTCTCATCGGCAGCGGTAGCGCTCTTCAGCTTTTCAAGGAGCAGGCCTACGGCCTCCTCGTCTGCCGTTGTGAAGGGTCTCTTGCGAGAGCTGTCCTCCAAAAGGATACGTTTCAATGCCCCACGAGCGAGCTCTTTGGCCTGAACGTCGCCGAAGTAGTCAATCTGCACGACTGGTGCGGTGTAGCCTTGGTCGGCCAGTATCAGCCAAGCCTCGTTGATGCTGCCGGTCCGGCCGGAGATGAAAATCGGTCTACAGTGTGTGCTGGCCATCTCGAGGACATCCTTGAGGAAGTCGACCAGTCCCTCACTAGATGTCTTGAGAAGCGCTTCGTCTAAACCGTCAATCATGACGCCGAGATCGCCGTTACAGAAAGCCTCGTAGGCCCCTACCTTGTGTAGGCCACCTGATAGGAAGTTGTCGCCGATCGCTCCGGTTCGGCTAAGATCTACTAGGACCGCGCCTGTCAGAGCGCACACTTGCCGGGCAAAGGTCGTCTTTCCGACTGCTCCCGGTGCGGCGATGAGTATAACCCTCGCCTCATCAATCCGAGCGTCGCCAAATTCCGTTTCAGAAGCGAGGACGACTGGCGGCTCCACAAAGCCTTCAATCGTGTTGCCGCCAGCGGACCAGCCTTCGCGGAGCTTGAGCTTCGGAGGAACTCCGTTGCCGAGGCGTGGCAACCAAAATCCGTCGATCGAATAATCCATTTCCCATCATGCTCCATCCGGCCACGCGGCCATACACATCGATTTGGTAGTTCACCCGATAAGCTTGCACATATCCCTCCCTACCAATTACCTTGATGCAAGCGGGTGTCATCTCGCCGGACCATCCGGCTCGAGCTGCAACTGTACGGGACGTAGCTTTCAAACGTCCAGGGCGTTCCCGTAATGTCGCCCCCCAAAAAAGCCGGAAGATCGGATGGGAGATTTTCGTGATTTGGGAATGCGAAACACGCCATTCGGTTGAGCTGCCCGGACGGCTTCTGGCGCTCCTTGACAATTGATGGCGCCGACCATGCGCAGATGGCAGCTCCGATGGATTCGCATCCAGAACCTGTTTATCCGCTCACGGCTCCGATCATGCCGACAGTTGGGCACTCTGGGAACGACAGCTTCCAGGAAGCCATCCGCGACTTTGGAACGACGGAGATGAGGTCGATTCCAGCCGTAGGGGGTTTGTTGAAAACATTTCGGCCATCGTTGATCTCAGCAATCTGCTCAAATTTTTTCTTGCACGCTCCGGTTCTCTTTTGCGCCCATGGCATCGAGTACGCATAAGATCGGGGGATCATCACTCCCGTTCACTTTTGCATTTCATAGCCTGGTTGGTGATGGCGGGTGGCCCATCGCGATCACGAGATCCTTCTCGGCCAATTCTCTAAAGGCGTCAGGAACGGACCGTGAGCGGTCGAACTGGGCGGTCGCGTAGCCGACCGCCTCGCGGCCGAAGCGAATCCTCACCGCGTCCATTGCCCGATCGGCGGACCATCGCGCGATGCCTTGACGTGCGCCCGGTCGGCGGTTTTCGTCGGGCAGGCCGAGCGGCAGTTCGAGCTGAATCGCGAACTGTTTCTGGAGATGCGAGACCGAGATCGCGAGCAGCGTGATGGTCTTCTCCAGCGGATGATCGGACAGGGCGGCACACACCAGCTCGTCCGCGATTTCCGCAACGATCGCCGTGGCCGAGACCGGTGCATCGAGCGTCCGTGACGGCGTGACGGCACGCATGTCCGCGAACCTGACACGAACGGTGACGCTGCGGCCGGCCAGCGCTTTGGCACGGAGCCGCGAGGTGACGCGATCCGCCAGATGACGAAGGACCGGCTTGTAGACCTGCTCGGTTGTGGGTTTGCGCCCCAGCGCCGACTGCACTCCGGCCGACCGGGCGCGATGCTGGGTGCGGATCGCGCGAGGATCGCGATTCCAGGCGAGCGCCGAGAGCTTGTCGCCGGCGGCCGGGCCGAGGAGCCTCTCCAGTGAACGGCCGGGCGCGGTTACCAGCTGGCCGATGGTGAGGATGCCCTGCTCCCTCAGCTTCGCCTCGGTGACAGGGCCGACACCCCACATTAGCCCGACAGGCAGGTCGTGGAGGAAGTCGAGTTCGGTCGCCGGGTCGACGACGACCAAGCCGTCCGGCTTTGCGACTTGCGAGGCGATCTTGGCCAGGTGCTTCGTCCGTGCCACGCCGACCGAGATCGGCAGCCCGAGCTCGGCACGCACGCGGCGGCGGATCGTAGCGGCGATGTCGGCGGGAGAGCCGAAGAGATGCGTGCAGCCGGCGACGTTGGCAAAGGCCTCCTCGATCGAGATGCGTTCTACGAGCGGCGTGAAGTCGCCGAGTACGGGATGTCCAGTGACCGCGGTCGCTACCCGACCGGGCACGCATGGATGGGCGCCGGTCGTTGGGCCCATGCAATTCTGTGGTGCTCATCTACCCAAGCGGCCACCGTCATCTCGCAAAAATTTGCTAGACATACAGCAAAACTATTTGTAGCCCTTTGTGATCAGAAAGCCGGCGAAGCTGACGAACGTTGTCGTCAACAAGTCGCCTCCGGTCACCGGCAGCTCCCAAGCTGCGGGTGAGGGGAGAAGCAGATGTGTAATCAATCGCAGATGAACCCCGAAGCGGGCGTTCTGGCTAAGTTCTTCGAAATAGCAAGTGGAGACGAGAAATGCGTGAAATAACTGCAGCATTGGCAACAACCTGCGTTCTGTTCGCCTTGATTTCGCCTTCTTCCGCTCAGGTCAAAATTGGTATTGTCGTGAGCGCGACCGGCCCCGCTTCTTCGCTTGGGGTACCAGAGCGGAACGCACTATCTCTTGCGCCCAAACGAATTGGAGACCAGGACGTCGAGTATGTCGTACTTGACGATGCAACCGACCCGACGAACGCTCGACGTCACATTGAAAGGCTGACCACCGACGAAAGAGTGGACTTGGTGATCGGTTCATCCACGTCGCCGAGTTCTCTGGCTATGGTCGAAGTGGCCGGCAGAACACAGACCCCGATGATCAGCCTCGGCGCTAGCCGCGCCATAATCCATCCAATGGATGACGCGAAACGGTGGGTTTTCAAGACTCCCTACAATGACGCAACGACAGCCGCAGCGACAGTGGACCATATGACGGCCAACGGCGTTAGCCGGGTGGCAACTGTTGCGGTGAATGACGCATATGGTGAAGGCTGGATCCAACAGTTCAGGCCGTTGGCCGAGAAGGCTGGCATCGAAATCGTTGCCAGTGAAGTGTATGGTGCCAAGGACACTTCTGTGACCGCCCAGGCACTAAAGGTGCTAGCCAGTAATCCAGACGCTGTACTGGTTGCGGCGTCAGGAACGCCTGGGGCGCTTCCACAAGCAGCACTCGCGGAACGCAACTTTCGCGGCAAAATCTACCAGACAACCGGTGTGGTGAACGCCGATTACATCCGCGTCGGCGGACGGGCGGTCGAAGGCGTGTTCATCGCCGCTAACCCACTATCCGTTGCTTCCCAGCTTCCAGACGGACATGCAGCCAAGGAAGCAGCCGTCGCATTCACGCAGCAGTACGATAGCGCCTTTGGTCAAGGCTCGACCTCTGCATTCTCGGGCTATGCTTGGGACGCCGTTCTGATTGCACAGGCAGCCATACCAGAGGCGGCAAAGTTGGCCACTCCGGGGACGCCTGAATTTCGTTCGGCATTGCGTGACGCGATCGAGGGATTGAATGGCGTCGCCACGACCGCCGGGCCGATAACAATGACCGCAGAAGATCACAATGGCTACGCACCCGACGCGCCAATCATAATTACCGTGACTGACGGCCGCTTTGTCGTAGCCAACTAACTCGAACCGGACGAAGCGCATATGAACTTCGACATCGCACTGTTCTTGCTCCAGGACGGCACAATCAATGCTGCGATTTATGCACTTCTCGCGTTGTCGCTGATTCTTGTTTTCAGCGTCACCAGAGTCATTTGTCTTCCACAGGGTGAATTCGTCACCTACGGGGCTTTAACCCTGGCCTTGCTACAGCAAGGCCTTTTCCCCGCGACGATTTATGTAGTCCTGGTCTTTGGCTTCCTCGCTGCTGCATATGAAGTTGCCGGTGCATTCAGGGCTACGCAAAGACCGTCGTGGTCTAAGCTTCTCTTGTTCCTTTTTTATCCACCTCTACTTTTGCTCGTCCTTAAGTCCATAACGCTGGCGAACATGAGTCTCGGGGAGCAAATTTTCACCACTTTCTGTATAGTCGTTCCGCTGGGACCAATGGTCTATCGAGTCGTCTTTCAACCTCTCGCCGATACATCAATTTTGGTACTGCTGGTTGCTGCAGTCGCGGCCCATTTGGTGCTCGTTGGAATTGGTCTGCTGATCTTCGGTCCCGAAGGTTTCCGAACCGTACCGTTGAGTTCAGCGGTATTTCAGGTCGGTCCGATGTTTGTTAGCGGGCAGAGCATCGTTGTCGTGATCGTGAGCGTCGCCCTAATGTTAGGGTTCGCCCTTGCTCTTTCAATGACGCTTTATGGAAAAGCGCTACGCGCGACCGCCGTCAATCGCGTGGGAGCGCGCATTGTTGGAATCCGTCCAGAGGCAGCAGGCACCATAAGCTTCGCGTTGGCTGCCGGGACCGGAGTCCTTTGCGGCATTCTGATGTCGCCAATAACGACCGTCCACTACGACACTGGATTCGTCATCGCCCTCAAGGGCTTCGTCGCGGCAATAATTGGCGGACTGATAAGCTATCCGATCGCGCTGCTCGGGGCCGTCTTCGTGGGAATTGTCGAGGCGTTTGCCTCATTCTGGGCCAGTGCATACCGCGAAGTAATCGTGTTTGCCATGATCGTTCCCGTTCTTCTCCTGCGCTCGCTGAAATCCGCTAGTTTAGAGGGCGACGAATGAACCTGCTTGCATTTTGCACCGTGGCTACCGGCTTGGCTATCGGTGCGGCATTGCTGCCGGACTACTATGTGACGGTACTCAACTACGTGGGGCTCTATACGCTTGTTACCCTCGGGATTGTTCTCCTGACGGGGGTTTCAGGTGTGACATCCTTTGGTCAGGCGGCATTCGTCGGACTGAGCGCTTACACAACAGCGATCATTTCGGCTAGTTTCGGGCTATCGCCTTGGCTTGGCTTAGTTGTGGGCTTGGCGATTACGTTGGTTGCAGCCGGAATACTCGGCAGTATTACCTTACGGCTTTCGGGGCACTACCTCCCGCTTGGAACAATTGCTTGGGGCCTAAGCGTCTACTACATCTTCGGCAATCTCGAATATCTTGGTGGACATACTGGGATGTCCAACATTCCGGCGGTGTACTTGGGACCTTGGGAGATTGCCCATAGCCGCGAGTTCTACCTCCTAATTTGGGTGATTGTTCTTGCATCGATGCTGCTCGCGTCAAACATGTTGAACTCGCGTATCGGGCGGGCGCTTCGAGCTGGGAAGGAATCGCGCGACACCGCGGAGAGTTTCGGGATCGATACTGCGCGCAACCGACTTTTCGTTTTCCTGTATGCGGCGGCGCTCGCAAGCGTGTCAGGTTGGCTCTACACGCATATGTTGCGCTTTCTCAATCCGTCGCCATTCAGCCTGCACATGGGGATAGAGTATCTCTTCATGGCGGTCGTAGGTGGCGCGGGGCAGGTTTGGGGAGCATTGCTTGGCGCGAGTATTATCACCGTTCTAAAGGAGTATCTACAAGAGTTCTTGCCACGCGTTATTGGCCAGGCGGGAAACTCCGAAATTATTGTATTCGGCGCACTTATCATTCTTATGCTTCAAGTAAACCGAGACAAAGGGGTTGGGGCGCTACTGACCAGACTTAGATTGCATGCTCGGCTGAAACCCGAGGATGGGAACGAAGAACCTCTTGCGCGTCGCGCGCGCTCCGAATTGGCAAGTGGAGACATTGTCCTCGCTGCTGAGGAAATGTCGAAGTCATTCAGCGGTCTCAAAGCCGTGACTGATGTTAGCTTCTTTGTCAGGCGCGGTGAGATAGTTGCGGTCATCGGACCAAACGGGGCTGGCAAAAGTACGCTTTTCAACGGCATCACCGGATTGGTTCCGTTCGATCAGGGTCGAATCGTAATAAACGGGGAAGCGCTTGCAGAGGTAAGTCCGCGCAAGGTCGTCGCGCTGGGCGTCGCGCGGAGCTTCCAGCATGTCAAACTCGTGTCCGATCTGACTGTGCTTGAGAATGCGATGTTGGGCGCGCATATCCGTAGTCATGGCAGTTCGATCTCTGCCGCGTTAGGGCTTTCGTATCGTGAGGAGGCGCGCTTACGCAACGAAGGGCAACGACAGTTGGCTCGAGTTGGCCTTGGCCACGTGCTTGATGCGCCGGCGTCCAGTTTGTCACTGGGGCAACAGCGCGTCTTGGAAATTGCACGCGCCCTATGCGCAGATCCCGACATTATTCTGCTGGATGAACCAGCTGCCGGATTGAGATACAAGGAGAAAGCAGAACTTAGTTCGCTACTCCAGGAATTACGAGCCTCCGGCGTCAGCGTGTTGTTAGTCGAACACGACATGGAGTTCGTCATGACATTGTGCGATCGAATCGTTGTCATGAATTTCGGGCACAAGATTACAGAGGGATCGCCCGTCGACGTGCAGTCGGACAGTAGAGTGATAGAGGCTTACCTCGGAGTGAGCGCAGCATGACGCCACTTCTTGAAGCAAATGCACTAAGTGCCGGCTACGGTGCGGTGTCAGCGCTGCATGGTATTTCCCTCATTGTAGAGCAGGGACTCATCGCTTCCGTGGTTGGACCTAACGGCGCTGGAAAGACGACGATGCTGAATGCATTGATGGGCCTCCTTCCAGCGAAAGGAAGTGTCCGGTTTGCGGGAAATGACGTTACCAATTTGTCGCCTGAAGCCCGGCTGGAAGCTGGTTTATGCTTGATTACAGAAAAGCGTGAACTGTTCGGTACGATGAGTGTGGAAGACAATCTCATCCTTGGTGCATTTGCCCGCCGAAAGCTCGGACGAAAGTCTCGGGAGAACTCGCTCGATGAGGTGTTCGGTCGGTTTCCTCGCCTAAAGGAGCGTCGTCGGCAGCTCGCCGGGACACTCTCCGGGGGCGAGCGTCAGATGCTCGCAATCGGTCGAGCTTTGATGTCAAAGCCTCGTCTGCTAATGATGGACGAGCCGAGCTTGGGCTTGGCTCCGCTTATTGTGGAAGAAATGTTTCGCGTCATCTCGGATCTCAAGGATGACGGTGTCTCTATTTTGCTGGTTGAGCAGAACGCGCGAGGCGCACTAGCAGTGTCAGAAAGAGCTTACGTCCTTGAGCTTGGCCAAGTCGTTCTCGACGGCCCCAGTGACGAACTCTCTCGCGACAAGCGGGTAATCGACGCATATCTCGGTACTCGGGGGCATTTGGAACGCAATGGTCAGAATGTTGCTCGGCCATAGCGAAGATCACGACCTTTCTGAGTGGTCAGCACACATTGCATTTCGCCGTTCGACTGTTCTGGATGGTAAATCGCCGGTTCTGTAACCGCTGTTCCGGTGCCACCTTTCGCGCGTGGTCGTGAGTCACGATGTTCGGAGCCTTTGAGGGCTTGGACACATGACGATTTCAGAGTTTACGCTTAAGTCCAGGGACGAGGAGCCGGTTCGTCGGCTTGAGATATTCACGGGTTCTGGGCGGCGGCGGGAATGGCTACTGGAGGAGAAGGCGCGGATCGTGGCGGAACGCTACGAGGTCAACGAGACCGTAAGTCCGGTGGCTAGGCGGTATGGACTTTCCCCGCAGCAACTGTTTGCCTGGCGTCGGTCTGCTCGTCTGCCATTGACGGGAATGCCGACGCCCGAACCGTTGTTTGTTCCGGAGCCGAAGTCGGAGTTGGCGGCCACGCGGCCTGCGAGGCAGCGGAGGCGGAAGGGCGCGCGCGACGCCGGCGTGATCGAACTGGCAATTGACGGGGTCACCATGCGGGTCGGCCGTGGCGCTGACGCCAGAACGGTTGCGGCGGTGATCCGTGCGCTGAAGGCAACGTCGTGATCGGGCCGACAGGCGCGGTGAAGGTGATGGTAGCGACGAAGCCGGTAGACTTCCGCAATTATGTGGAGCGCCCAATTATGCGGAGTCCGCAGCGGCAGTTGCTTGCCGCCTGCGGCGTTTGAGACGCGATCACTCGACATAATTTGCCGATCGACTGATGGACCTCAGCATGTTCAGCAGCTTGTCGGGAGCACGGAAGCGACCCGGCTTGAGCGACGGCGGCGCCATCGCGGCAAGCGCCTCGAGCTTCTCGGTCGGATCGGCCCGCAGATAGATCTCCGTGCTTTGCAGGCTGGCGTGACCGAGCCAGAGTGACACTTTGCGCACATCGCGGGTCGCCTGGAGGGTGTGCATAGCGCAGGTGTGGCGCAAAACGTGCGGAGTGACGCGCTTATCGGCGACGGACGGTTGCTTCAGCGCCGCGGTCGCCACGTGCTTGGCGAGGATATATTCGAATCCGGAGCGGGTCATCGCGCGTCCTGTGGCGTTGAGGAAGAGCTCGGCATCGCCGCTGTCCGGGCGGACCGCCAGCCAAGCCTTCAACGCCGCCGCGGTCTCTTTCCACAAGGGCAGCACACGCTCGCGGCGTCCTTTGCCCATGACGTGGATGCTGGCGACCGTCTGGCGGTCGATCTGGCAGATGCGGAGGCTGACGAGCTCGGAGACTCGCAGCCCGGCGGCAAAGGCCAGATGCAGCATCGCCCGATCGCGGATGCCGGAGACCTGACGCGGGTCCGGCGCATCGAGCAGGACCTGCATCTCGGCGCGGGTGAGATGGCTGACAAGCGCCTCATCGACCTTCTTGATGGGGATCGCCTGGACCCGGCGCGCCTGATCCAGACAGGACGGGAGCCGGTACTCGAGGAAGCGGAAGAAGGCTTTGATGGCGGCCAGACGGGCGTTGCGGGTGCGCGCCGAGTTGCCGCGTTCGTCCTCGATGTGCTCCAGGAAGGCGAGGAGGAGCGGCGGATCGAGTTGCTCGATCTCGATGCCGGATGGGGTGGTCCCCAGTCGGGCAGCCGCGAAGCACAGCAACAGCTAAAAGCTGTAGGCATAAGCCGCGCAGGTATGCGGGCTTGCTCGCCGCTCGTGCGGCAGGTGCTCTCGTAGAAAGGCGGCGAGATGCGGAGCCAGCGCGGTCATGCGACGGCTCCTTGGTGCAAGGCCTCGCCGGCTGCCGCGATCTGCGCCATCAGGATCGGCGTTGCCTGCAGATACCAGTAGGTGTCGGTAACGTGGGCATGGCCGAGATAGGTGCTGAGGGCGACGATATGGCGGCCGACTGCATCGCGATCGTGCCCGCACTGCTCCAGGGAGCGCACGGCGAAGGTGTGCCGCAGATCGTGAATGCGGGGTCCCGGTTGGCCGGGGCCTCCTCGCAGGCCGATCGTTCGCGCGAGGCGAAGAAAGATGGCGATCACGGTGTAGTAGGACGGCGGCGCGCCTGTGGTGGACACGAACAGCGCGCTGTTCAAGGTCCCCACCCGGCGACGCGTCATCAGGTACCGGTCCAAGGCGTCCCATGTCGTGAGGTGGAGCGGCAGCAGTCGGCTCTTCTGGAACTTGGTTTGTCGGATGACCAGACCATCGGCGGTCAGGTCATCGAGGCGCAACGCGAGAGCCTCGGAAATGCGCATTCCAGTGGCGGCCAGCAGGCCGAACAGGGTCTGGTACATCAGCGGTCTGATCGAGTCCGACGGCTTGAGGCAGGCGGCTGCCTGCATCAGCACAGCGATCTCATCTGCCGTGTAGATGTGCGGAATCCGCCGCTCGAACAGGCCGCGGCCCAAGGCGTCGGCGACCGGAATCTCGTTCCGCCGATCCTCGGCCGACAGTGCCAGCGCAAAGCGGCGGACCGTCAGCTGCCGATTGCGGCGCTGCTGTGGCGAGGGCGCGAGCGTCGCCCATTCAAGCACACGCGCAGTTTGAATATGCCGATCGCCGAGCCTCTCGGCAAAGGCAACGAAGCTCTTCAACAGCGTGTGCTGGACGCGGAACTTGAAGCCCAGCTTATGCTGCAGTTCCCCATAGCGTGCGAGGTTCTGGCTCAGCATGACGCACTCCCCGGCCAGGGCTGGGCGATCCGAAGCAACATGTCGATGTCGACCTTCGCGTAATGGGCGGTCGTGTCGACCGACCGATGGCGAAGCACGGTTCCGATGGTGTCCAGCGTGGCGCCGGCCCGCAGCATGCTGGTCGCTGCCGCGTGCCGGAGAAGATTGGCGCCTCGGGAAGGAGCATCGTCGATGCCCGCTCTCGCAAGCGCGAGGCTGACGATGCTCGAGACGCTTGAGCCGGCCAGCGGCCGATACGGCGCAACGGTTCGCAGAAAAATCTGCTCACAGGTGGCAGGTGGTCGCGCACCCGGCGACAATATCGTGGGCCATCCATCTTCGATTTTTTCCCGTCGGACTCTATTACGAATCCGGCGTGACCGTGACGCCGGCTGTGTCCGCCCACGAAACCGCGACATTGTCACCCTCAGTGGCAGTTGCGCCTGGTGTTCTCACAGACTGGGTGACCGACAGTTCGCCGAGTTCGGTGGCAACGGTGAAAAGGATGTCGGAGCCGTGATAGTTTCGCGCCACCACACGTCCAGGGACCGAATTGTGATCGGCGGCCGTGCCAAGCGACAGTGCGTTGGGTCGGAATGCAAGCGTTATATCGCGCCCAACCTCAGTGTGCTCATCGCTATCCAGAGCGTGAACGATGCACAAGCCGCCAATCTTGCCCTTGACCAGACCGTCACGAACTGCTTCGACGCGAATGCGGATAATGTTCCGGGCGCCCATAAATCGCGCGACGAATTCCGACACCGGCCGGCTATAGAGGCTCTCTGGCGTCGCTACCTGAAGCACCTTGCCACCGTTCAACACAGCGATGCGGTCCGAAAGGGACAGTGCCTCTTGCTGATCGTGCGTCACGCAGATGAAAGTCATGCCGGTTTCATGGTGCAGGGCCCTCAGCTCCACTTGCAGGGCTTCGCGCAGACCCGCGTCCAGCGCGGACAATGGTTCGTCGAGTAGAACAAGATCAGGGGAAAAGACGATGGCGCGAGCGAGTGCAACGCGCTGCTGTTGTCCGCCGGACAACATACGTGGCATCCGGTCGCCAAATTCTGTCATGCGGACAAGCGCCAAAGCGTCGGCGATTTTCCGATCGCGCTCCTGCCGCGCTACGCCCCGGCGACGCAGAGCGAAGCCGATGTTTTCCGCGACCGTTAGATGGGGGAATAGAGCGTAGCCTTGAAAGACCATGCCGAAGTTGCGTTTTTCCGGTGCAAGGTCGGTGATGTCGCGCCCGTCAACCGAAAGCGTACCCGTGTCAGGGCGCTCGAATCCTGCGATGATTTTTAGAAGGGTAGTCTTGCCGCAGCCCGATGGACCCAGGAGGGTCAGGAACTCGCCAGGCCGGATCTCAAGCTCCTGAAGCCGAACCGCGGTGATCGCACCGAAATTTTTGGTCACATTGTCGAGACGGACGCCTGCCGGCTGATTGCCTGCAGCCATCGAAAAAGGTTTCTGCATGAGGCCTTGCCAATGGTGTTTGTTGGTCATACAACAATTTATTGACAGCTGGACCATTGTCAACAAAGGAACTGCATGGGTATTGCGCTCGCCGACGCCCCGACAGTTGTATCTCGCCGGCGCTTATGGTCGGCGATAGGCGGTTGGCGCGAATCCGCCATCATTTCGCTTCCTGCGGTAGTGATCGTCGTCGTCCTATTCCTACTTCCGTTGAGCTTGGTGTTCTGGCTCAGCGTGAGCGAACCAGAACTCGGCTTTCAGAACTACCGCATGCTGCTGAGCAGCGATGCAATCCAGTCGATCCTCTCACGCACGGTTCGACTATCAGTTTTGACAACAGCCCTTTCTATCGTCGGCGGCTATCTAGTCGCATGGGTTCTGGTGCATTGCTCAGCGCGCCAACGCAAAATGATGCTCTTTTTCATCCTCGTATCGTTCTGGGTCTCAGCCTTGGCTCGAGCTTTTGCCTGGATAATGCTTATGGGCAACAACGGTCCGATCAATTCGACGTTGATGGCATTGGGGCTGACGGATGTCCCTATCAGCTTTCTCTATTCTGAAACCGGTGTAACAATCGGCATGGTTCACTACATGCTGCCCTACGCCATCCTGCCGCTCTTTGCCGCAATGAAAGACATCGAGCCGCAACTGACGCTTGCAGGCCGCGGTCTGGGCGCTGGGCCATTCTCGACCTTCGTCCATGTGTTTCTTCCGCTCACTGTTCCTGCCACACTCGCGACAGCCACTCTGGTTTTCGTATACAGCCTTGGCTTCTACGTCACGCCGGCGATCATCGGGGGCGGGCGCGTCGTCATGGTCTCGCAATATATTAGCGTCTCGGTGCTTGAGACACTGCAATGGGGCGTGGCCAGCATGCTGTCGATTACGCTGCTGGTTTCGGTCCTGCTTATTGCGATTGCTGGCCAATATACCAAGAGAAAGCTCCTGCCGTGACCACATCCATTTCTTCGTGGAGATTCTGGTCGCTTTCGTTCTGCGCCTGGATCCTTGTGGGCTTTCTGTTCCTTCCGCTCGTCATTCTAGTGCCAGCGTCGCTAACCGATCAGACCTATTTGTCGCTCCCTCAGGAGCACATTTCATTCCAGCACTACAAGGCTGTCTACACCAATAGCAGATGGTTGTCGGCCATCGGCCAGACTTTCGTGATCGCCTTCTGCTCCGCTGTTCTTGCGACCGTTATCGGCGGGCTTGCCGCTATCGCCTGCTGGCGTCACCCTCGCAGCGTCTGGAGCTGGATCGTGGGCGGCTTGACTCTATGCCCACTAATGATCCCGCCTGTGGTCAGCGCAGTCGGCTTCTACCGGGTCTGGGCAGATCTCGGGTGGCTGGACAGTTACATCGGAGTAATTTTTGCCTTTACGATCAAAACCCTACCCTACACCTTCACGCCTATCGCAGCATCGCTTTCGCTTTTCGACAACCGGCTTGAACAGGCGGCTCGCAACCTCGGTTCGAACCAGATGAGTGCCATCTGGCATGTAGTAGTTCCCGCTGCTCGCCCTGGAATTATTTCCGGCCTGCTATTCGCGTTTGTCTATGTGTGGGACGAGATCGTCATCCTATTGTTCATCACCAATCGCCAGATCCGGCTGCTTTCGCGGCTGATCTGGGAGGGGCTCCGCGACAACGTCCACCCATCGATTGCAGTGGTCTCAGCATCGCTGACGCTGCTTACGATTGTCGTGGTCCTGATCGTACTTCAGATTCAAAAAGGCAGATCTGCCTGAACCCCATCAAGGTCCATCAAGAGGCCGAACACCAGCGCAACCGAAATGTGACAAATGGGAGTTTACCGAATGTCCAACAAAGAACTACTCATCAATCGTCGGCACGTGCTCCTCGGCGCGGCGGCGGCCAATACGCTGTCACTGCTCCCCCGCGGGGCAGCTGCGGCAAGCGGCGAGCTAGTGATCGCCAACTGGGGCGGAATTGGCACGGAAGCGATCGAAGTTGCTGTCAGCGGCCCTTACAAAGCGCTGACCGGCACAAGCGTCGTTGTCGACCCTTCCGGCCCCACCGCAGGTAAAATCCGCGCCATGGTCGAAGCTGGCCAGGTGTCGTGGGATGTCTGCGATGCAACGTCGGCGGCATGCCTTGAGCTCGGTCGAGCCGGGCTGCTCGAGGAAATCGACTACGACATTGTGCCCAAATCGCTGACGTTGCCAGAATTTGCCTTGCCTCATGGTGTCGGAAGCTACGCCTACAGCAACGTCATCGTCTATGACAACGCTGCATTTCCCGATGAAAAGCCCGTCAACTGGGCGGATTTCTGGAACGTCGAAAAATTTCCCGGACGCCGACTGCTGCGTGGCGATGTAACTGCGATGTTGGAAGGGGCGCTTCTCGCCGATGGCGTGACACCTGAGAACCTCTATCCCCTTGATGTCGATCGTGGTCTGAGGAAGATCGCCGAGATCAAGTCACATTGCCTGTTCTGGGGATCGGCCGCAGAATCCATCCAAATGCTACGCTCCGGCGAGGCCGTAATGGCCAATACGTGGAACTCGCGCGCCGCTGATCTCGTAACGACGAGCGGCGGCCGCTACAGTATGTCCTGGGATCAGGCCATCCTTCAGCCGGCAATCTGGGTCATTCCGAAGAACAACCCGGGCGGCCGCGAAGCTGCCATGGATCTGATCAAATTCCTTCAGGCGCCCGAGCCTGCGATCGAGTATGCTAAACATACCTTCGTCGGTCCCCTCAACCCGGAAGCTGCCGCAGCACTCCCGGAAGATCTGCGTCCGTTGGTGCCCACAGCGCCGGAGAACATGGACAAGCAGATCCCGATGGATGTTAATTGGTACGCGGAAAACTACTCAACCGTGCTTCCGCGCTACATGGACCTCATCGCATCATAAAGCGAGGTGCTACGGGCTGCCGATGTCGGCAGCCCGTTACATCGGCAACGCTGTAGCAAGACTCAGACCCTGAACATGTTGTTCAAAGCTCGCAGCTTTTTTAGCGAATCGAGATTAGCCGTTTTACTAAGCAGATTGCTGAGACAATGTGTCCGATTTTCATACAAAATCCGTTGCAGCACCGCACCAGTCCCTGATCCTTGAGAAGCGCTGCTCGGTACCTCCGGAATTTGCCGCCGAGTGCACGAACCAACTTGAGAACGTCAAATCGCTTGGCTGATCGAACTGAGATCGATCTCGGAAAGCAAGACGCTTTGCAAGAAATAGCTGAACGTCCAACAAAACTGTTGACTTGCCAGTATGCCACTGGGAATATGGGCGACATTTGATACTCGCCCGAAGAGGTGTTCCGTGCGTTTCAAAATTCTAGCGATTCCGTTTGCCCGCCAGTATGGGGAGAACATTCAGCTTGCGGGTAGGGATCCGGAGCGGTTCCAGGTCATGATGCATAAGCTCCGCGATCAAATGGTGCTCGCAGAGGAGCTCGGTTACGAGGGCTTTTGCCTCACCGAGCATCATATGCAGGTGGAAGGGATCGAGTGTACCACGAACCCGCTGTTCTGGAACATGTACATTGCGCAGCATACGAAGAACTTCTTGGTCGGGCAGCTGGGCATGAATTTGACGGCCATGAATCCGATCGTTCTCGCCGAGAACATCGCAATGCTGGACCATATGACAGGCGGCCGTGTGTTCGCAGGATTTTCGAGAGGCAACACACCCCGGTGGACAGCGACGATGGGCCAGCATCTGGGTCTGACGTCGGCCGAATCTGATAAATCCGAAGCTGATCAACGAAATCGCCGTGCACTCTACGAGAACTGGAGATTGGTGAAGTCGTTGTGGACTGACGATCTTACGTCGATCAAGGGCGAATTCTGGAACATGCCACAGGAAGTGGAGTGGACATTTAATCCCACGCGCGATTGGGGCGGTGAGGGTGCAGTCGACGCCAACAATATTCTGAAAAGAGGCGGTATCGTTCCACGCCCGCTCCAGACGCCACATCCGCCCGTATATGCACCTTTCAGTTACTCCATGGAAACGGCACGTTTCTGGGCTGCCGAGGGGGCGAAGATGGTATCATTCGTCACTGCGGACAAAGAAGAATTTATGCCGCTCATACTTGAGAACTGCCTTGAGGCGGCCCGTGAAGCAGGACGGACGGCAGTCACCAACAACGACGTGCTTGCGTTGGGAGCCCACCTTCTGATGGGCAAAACACCAGAGAAGGCGTCGCGGTATCAATCAATGTTCCAAGAAATCTGGTCCTATGCCTACGACGCGCCTCCCTATCATGTACCGATGGGACGAATTTTCGGCGGGTCTCGTCAGGAAACGTTGGACAGCGTGATGGAGCTGGCGGAACGTTACAAGATCGATGAAATCTTCCTATGGCACCATGTCGGCTTCTTTGGTGACGATCTGGAACAGGAAGCGTTGATTGAGTTCTCCGAAGGCGTCATCCGCAGGGTCAACAATTAGTAGATGAGCATCTGAAATGTCTGAGATGACACTAGGCAAGCTGGTGGAAAACGCAGCGCGCAGCCGGGGGAGCAGCGACGCATATGTTGAGTTAAGCAGACGTAGAACCTGGAACGAAATTCATCAACGCACAGATGCCCTTGGTTGGGCGCTGAAGGGGCTAGGAATTCGCTCGGGCGATCGTGTGGGCGTGATCTCGAAAGATGCTATCGAGGTCGCTGAAACGATTATCTCTTGTGCGAAGATCGGAGCTATTAGAGTCGGGTTGAATTACCGACTTGCTGGCCCTGAGCTCGCTGCGCTCGTCGCCGACGCGGGTATCGACGTTCTCTTCATACAGGCTTCGCTGGTTGAGACGATTATACCAGCACTCGAAAAGGTATCCCGCCCAGTCAAATTGGTCGGGATGAATGGCGATCACACATTGGATCAAGGCTACGAAGCGCTGGTACAGCAGGGGGAGAGCAAGGGCCCACTGCCACAAACACCGCATTCGAATCTGATGATCTGCTATACGACGGGCTCAACAGGGCTGCCAAAAGGCGCCATCTATCCGCACATCAAGATGATGGAGTCGATGGCGGCCATCGCTCTCTGCGAGGGAGCTATTCCTGACGACGTTTGGTTCCATGCCATGCCGGCGTCAGGCATTCCGATCATGCATATGCTCCGAAACGTGTTTCACGGCTCCAAGTGCGCCATCCTGGGGGATTGGAATGCCGAGCGCGCATTGAAACTCATCGAACAGGAGCGGTGCTCAATCACCGTGCTCGTTCCGACGATGCTGACGGACCTCCTCTCTTCAGGTCTGATTCCCAATTTCAACTGCAGCTCGATTCGCCAACTTGGATATGGTTCCGCGCCATTGCCGCCATCTACCGTCCGTGAAGCGATGAAGGCGTTCGGATGCAGGTTCCTGCAAATGTATGGCACCACCGAGTTGATGGGCATGGCGATGATGATGACCGCTTCAGAGCATGAAGCCGGTCTCACGAGTGGTCACAAGTGTCTGGAGTCGGCAGGGAGACCACTCTTCTACGTGGACGTCAAAATCGTCGACGAAGAGGGCAATGACGTTCCGAATGGCGCAGAGGGCGAGCTCCTCATCAAAACGGAGTATGTCATCCCTGCTTACTGGAACCAGAACCTGAACTACGCGGAAACAGTTAGGGACGGCTGGCTCCACACCGGGGATATCGCCGTTCGGGACGATGATGGCTTCATCTACATGAAGGACCGAGCCAAGTTCCGCATCAAGTCCGGTGGGTACAATATATTCCCGACTGAGATTGAAAACTGCATTGCCGAGCATCCTGCGGTCTCCGAGGTAGCTGTTTTTGGTGTGCCGGACCCGAAATGGGGCGACCGTATCGTTGCAGTCATTTCACTATCGCCCGGTGGCGCAACCGATTCCGATGAGATCCGCGAGTATTGCCGCGGGAAGATCGCGAACTTCAAAATTCCCAAGCAGGTTCATATCTGGGACAAGCTTCCCAAGGGGCCGACGGGGAAAATCCAGAAGCGAGAGATCATCGATCGATGTGTCGCCGCTGAATCTCCTGTCGAAGTGGCAGCCCCATGACCTCGACCGAGGGCAAGCCAGGCCCGACCGCGGCATTTCATTTAGCTTTGAACGAGGGGCGATTTCTGTTGCAGCGGAGCAGATCGAGCGGCGCCTATTGCTTTCCGCCTCGAGTGAGAGCGCCGGGCACCGGAAATGATGATCTGGAGTGGGAAGAAGCGTCAGGCTATGGCGAAATCTACGCGTTTACCATCGTAAGCCGCAAGCCAGAACGAGGAGGGGACTACAACATCAGCCTCGTACAGCTGGAAGAGGGTCCACGCGTCATGACACGAGTGGTTGGAGCGGACCCTTCGCGCCTACACATTGGCATGAAGGTGAGAGCTCGGATCGAAATCCCTGACTTTGGTCCCCTAAAGGGAGGCACTCAGGCGGCCGTATTGTTCGAACCCGTATCCGCGGCTACCAAGTCATGACAATCGCGAAGAACGTCGCAATCACGGGCATCGGCACTTTTGGCCTTGGAAGCGCGCCAGGCTGGAACCCACCGGAGTTGATGCAAGCCGCAGCGCTGAGGGCCGTGGATGATGCGGGCCTGAAATTGAGCGATGTCGATGGCATTTGCGCCTCGACCTTCTATCATTTTTTCCCGACGCTTACTGCAGCCGAGCAACTTGGCATCAAGCCTCGGTGGAGCAACGCGGATATGGTCGGTGGTTCGTCCTTTATGAACCACGTGATCCATGCCGCCGCTGCTATTGGTGCCGGTCTCTGTAATCATGTGCTAATCCTCTACGGTTCCGACGCTCGATCGAGCCGCAATCTCAATGGTCTTGCTGAAACACCGCTGACAGAATCGCCGTTTGAGCCTCTCGTCCCCCTCAGCGGGTACGCTTTGGCAGCGTCAAGATACATGCACGAGTTCAACCTCTCGCGAGAGGATCTTGGGCGCGTTCATATCGCCGCCCGCCAGTGGGCGGCTCTAAATCCCGAAGCCGAACTGCGGGCTCCGTTGTCAATGGAGGAGTATCTGGCAAGCAGAATGATCGCGACACCATTCTGTAAGTTCGATTGCTGTCTTGTGAGCGATGGGGGCGCAGCTCTTGTTCTATCGCGCGCCGAACTCGCAGGAAATATGCGTCGCAAGCCAATCTATCTGCTCGGAGCTGGTGCCGCGCATTGGCATCGAGAAATTACGCAGATGCCAGATTTGACAACTACGGCCGCTACGGAATCTTCCAGCCGTGCATATGAAATGGCAGGTCTGGGCCCTGAAGACATTGATGTTGTCCAGCTCTATGACGCCTTCACGCTGAACGTTCTGCTGTTCTTGGAAGATCTGGGCTTCTGTTCCAAAGGCGGCGCCGCGCAACTGGTCGCGGACGGAGTTATCTCTCCAGGCGGCAAGCTTCCCGTAAACACGAATGGTGGCGGACTCTGTTTTACGCATCCGGGCATGTACGGATTGCTGTGCATCATCGAGGCGGTCGTTCAGCTCCGTGGCGACGCGGGCGCCAGGCAAATCGAAAACGCCAAAACGGCGATTGCCCATGGCAATGGTGGGACGCTGTCTCATCAGGCTACACTGATCCTCGGCTCATGATCATGACGCCCCTCTGCGCTCCATCCCCCAGGAAACTCAAAATGATAGGTCAACAGCGTTGTCTGTCGGAAGATTGGGGATTTCCGTCCAGTAAGCAGGGGACTGCTCCGGCAGTGCTATCATTCGGACAGGAGACGTCCGAATGAGTTGCGTCACAACCAGCCGGACACGATACAGTCTAGACGAGGCAATCAGTCCGACCGAAGAAATCCTGCGAGATATCCACGATGGGCGCATGGTCATTATGGTGGATAGCGCGGATCGCGAAAATGAAGGCGATCTGATCATCTCAGCATCAGCTGCCACCTCGGAAGCCATTAACTTTATGGCACGCTATGGCCGGGGCCTGATCTGCATGGCGATAAATGCGGATCGTGCGGACCGTTTCGGACTAGCTCCGATGATCTCGAATAATACGGATCCTCGGAAAACGGCGTTCACCGTTTCTGTGGATGCAAAGCGTGGAGTATCGACAGGGATTTCAGCCGCGGACCGTGCAGCGACCGCAGGTGTACTTTGTTCTCCGACGACGACTGTCGAGGATGTGGTTATGCCGGGACACCTTTTCCCGTTGGTGGCGCGGCCGGGAGGCGTTCTGGAGCGCGCCGGCCACACAGAAGCAGCGGTAGATCTGTCTTCGCTTTCTGGACGCATCGATGCTGGCATCATCTGTGAGATCATGCGTGATGATGGGGAAATGGCGCGGTTACCCGACCTGATAGCGTTCGGGCGCGAGCATGGTCTCCGTATCGGTACTATCGCGGATCTCGTCGAATTCCGATTGACGAGCGAGTTCCGCTCAACCCTGCTCGATCACTTTATTCATGCAAAGGGCGTCTATCACGCGGAAAAGCAGTGAGAGTGACATGGTAGCGATGACGACAAAAGAAGATATGTTCAAAACTGGGATGCAGTTGCTAGCTGCAACCGTGACACTAATCACGTCGTCAGTAGATGGACGTCGAGCAGGCATGGCGGCGACGGCTGTGTCGTCGCTGACCGTGGATCCACCGTCTTTGCTAATTTGCACGAACCGTACAAGCAGGACGTACGGAGTGATCATGGACAGCAGAAGGTTCGCAGTCAATTTGATCCCAGATACCCTGCCTGAGATTGTTGCGGCATTCGCTTCCAAAGGAGATAGCGAAGAGCAGTTTCGGGCTGCGGGAACGTGGTCGACCTCAGAAAGCGGCATGCCCATCCTTGGAGAAGCGGTCGCCGCATTCAGCTGCAAAGTAGACAATTGGGCCAATACGAAAACCCATGCGGTGTTTTTCGGAATGGTCGAGGAGGTGTGGTTGCGCCCAGAGGCATCACCTCTGATCTATGCCCGCAAATCCCTACATCGCGTCGAACCCCTTCACGCGGCCTAACAAGCAGACGATGGAGCGCTAAATGAAAGACTTTGAGCGGATCGAAACCCTCATGGATGAATACTTCCGAGTCCTGCACGAGGGTGATGTCGATGCGACGAAGGCAATGTTCATGCCGAACTGTCACCTCTTTGCTCCACAATCAGATGGATCGGTCACGGTTCTTGACCTGGAAGCGTATGTGAAGCTTGTCGCGTCGAGGAAGTCACCTAAAGATGCAGGATATCCGCGCTATGGGCGCGTCGTTTCTATCGACCAATCGAGCGACAACACTGCGTTCGTCAAAGTCGAATGTGCAGTTCAGCCCCGCTATTTCGTTGATTACTTGACACTGGTCAAAGAGAACGATCGCTGGCGGATCGCTGCGAAGATTTACTGCGTGACGAAGGTCCAGGAATGACGTTTCTTTCGTAGTCGTCTAGAGCGGTCAACCAGGATGTCGAGCACGTCGTCGGTGCAACAAACGATCGAGATGTTCAAACGTGGAGATCTCTCTCCGGTCGAGGTCGTTCGCGATAGCCTTGATCGAATCGATGAGATCAATCCCGTCATCAATGCGATATACGAAGTTGATCGTGAAGGAGCGCTTCTTGCTGCAGCAGCGTCGGAGCGCCGATGGAGAGCGGGCGCTCCAATTGGACCGCTCGACGGTATCCCGATCACCGTAAAGGACGCGCTTGCGACCAAGGGTATGGTAACATACCGAGGATCAGCTGCCGACCCGGGCCATGTGGCAGAAGCCGATCACCCGACCGTTTCGAGGGTGCGCGAAGCTGGGTCGATTGTCGTCGGAAAGAGCACTATGTGCGACTACGGCATTCTCGCCTCAGGCGTCAGCTCACGCTTCGGTGTCACTCGCAATCCCCGCAATCCAAAGTGGAACACCGGCGCGTCGTCTTCGGGCGCAGCGGCCTCCGTCGCCGCCGGCATAGAGCCTGTTACGATAGGGACTGATATTGTTGGATCGATACGGATCCCTGCCTCCTACTGCGGGTTGGTCGGGCTCAAACCTTCTCAAGGAAGGGTACCGTACTACTTTCCAAATCATCCCGCTCTCGTCGCTGGTCCGATCGCTCGCAACGTGGTCGACGCGGCTCACCTGCTCAATGTGCTTGCCCGGCCAGACAGGAGCGATTTTTCTGCCCTGCCGCCAGCCCACGTAGATTTCACCAAGGAATTGGAAGAGTTTGATCCTGCGACCCTTCGAATTCTAGTCATCAACGATTTGGGTCTGGGCGCGAAAACCTCGCCCGCGGTAAAGTCGGCATTGGTAAAGGCTGAAGGCTTCTTCCGTGCAGCGGGCGCAAGCGTCGAGCGCACAGCAGCCCCTCCGTTTGATGCGCAGGATATGGCCGACATCGAACTACATTACATGGTGAGATGTGTAGCCGAACTCCTCAAGGTCCCTGAGGAGCAACAAAAACTATCGCCCTTCATCTATTCCTGGACCAAGCCCGGGCGTGAATATTCTGCAGTTCAGTATCAGGAGAGCTGGAACGCCATTCAGCGATTGCGTGATCGCGCGTACAAACTCGCTGGGGAGGCAGATTTCATCATCTTGCCTAGTACAGCCGACACAGCTTTTGCAGCTGAGCGATTTGCTCCGGAAGGGCAAAGTCCATTCTCGCTGTGGTCCACCACATGCCTATTCAACTTTACCGAACAACCCGCGATTTCGTTGCCATTGGGAGCCGATACAGAGGGTAAACCGATTGGCGTTCAAATCGTGGGAAAGCGATTTGATGACCTTGGGATTTTGAAGGCTGCATACTTCCTAGAAAAGAAGTCCTTCGCTCCTTCGCCCCATATAGAATAGGTTCCGCCGACGAATGCCGTCGGATCAACCCGTGTTCACATACTAACGCGTCACAGCGAATTTCGTGTGTAGTCTATGCGCGCGAAATGGAGCACTAATTAGTAGCGGGAAGCGTTTCCGCTGGATTGCGGCCTACAAGTAGGCGCGCCGACGCAGTGATAAAAACCTTGATCTATACCATTGCGGGCATTCAACAATACAGCGCTGAAATTCGCAGGAGATCCTTGGCAGCAGGTGCGGCCATAGATGCTTTAATCAAGTGCCAACAATTACGCGTAAGAACCCACCCGTCAATAGGGAATATAGATCCGTTCCCATTCGCATCAATGAGACAGACGGCACTACGACGTAGAGACCTAGAATTACATCGAGCACTTCCTCTTTAGTGAACGAGTTGCCAATGGAAGCTATCCACGAGATGACGATCGCTCAGCTATCGTTCAACTTGAAGTCGAAAGAAATCTCTCCACGGGACGTGCTGCAAAGCTTTATGTCTCGCGCAAAGAAATATGACAGAGTACTGAATGTTTACGCTGAGCTCCTTGAAGAAAGTGCCGTTGGTGAAGCCCTGCAAGCAGAGAGAGAAATCACCGCGGGCCAATGGCGCGGTCCGCTCCATGGAGTGCCGATAGGTCTTAAAGATGTGTTCGACGTAAAGGGCTTCCGAACCGCGGGCAATTGCCGTGCTTTTTCGGACCATATTGCCATGTCTGATTCTGACGTAACTGCGGCGTTGCGAAAAGCTGGCACGATAATCATCGGCAAGGCGACCACAATGGAACTTGCGCTCGGCGATGTGCATGATGTGCTCCACCCACCTGTTCGGAACCCATGGGACATCACGCGAGACCCTGGAGCATCTTCGAGCGGTCCCGCGGCGGGGGTTGCCGCCTGCTTCTTTCCAGGCGCTGTTGGCACCGACACAGGAAGCTCTATCCGGCAACCAGCAGCCTTGTGTGGAGTTGCCGGTTTCAAGCCTACTTATGAAGCAGTAAGCAGGCGAGGCACTCTCCCAATCTCATTCACGATGGATCATTGCGGCCCGTTGGCTTGGTCAAGCGAAGACTGCCGTTTGCTTCTCGATGCGATCGCGAGTGACGCGCGCATAAAGAGGAAGGTCGCTCTGACGAACGGGACAAAGCTGAACGGTGTCCGCATTGGGCTAGTGCGCAATTTCTACGATGAAGACCTCCTACCCGACGACGAGGTGCGAGCTTGTTTTGATGCCGGTGTGAAAGTCTTCCGTAGCCTCGGTGCGAAAATAGCGGAGATCCGCCTACCCTCGCTTCAAGAATTTCTACATTTGGCCAATCTCATCTGGCGGCCGGAAGCACTCGCCTTCTATCGCCAGCGTTTGTGTGAGGATCCACAGAGGTTCAGCGCACTCGTTACAGCGCGTTTAGAGGGCGGCGACGAGGTTTCCGCACACGACTACATCAATGCGCTCAGACGGCGGGCAAAGCTGATTCATGACGTTGAGATCATTATGCGCGACGTCGATATTCTACTAACCCCATCTTGTCCGAGTGACGCCCCAATCTTGGAACGAGACGCCACGCTCGCTTTTTCAGTCAATTATCAGCGGCCTTTCAACATTACTGGCCAGCCAGCTTTGTCGGTGTTTAGCGGCTTCTCGAGGGCAGGTCTGCCGTTGGCAATCCAGATCGTTGGCCGGTGCTACGAGGACGACCTGGTCTTGCGTGTCGGTGAAGCCTTTGAGAAGGCAACCTCCGCCCGCCGCCATCGACCCGTACTTGAAAGCTTGCTGAAGTCCGAGCAGTCCATTGGAAAAATGAGCTCGCCCGTGCCAATCACAGACGACTCGCGAGCCAGATTTGCCAAAAGCAACGACGACGCGACGAACTTCATTCGCGCCGAAAGAATGGAACTGTCGATTGAACCGGTTGTTCTGTAAACAAGAAACGCTTAACAGAACCTGCGATCATGCCCGCCTTGCTACTGGCAATGGGTCACATTGCTCCTTGGCATGACTCACGAACTGATCCTACGAGATAACGAGCGTTTGAGTAGGAACTTTACGCGCAGGAGCAGTGCACGGCATCGCCACACATAGGAATGGCGTTCGGCGGACGTGGAGGCATTACTGCCGCGTGTGGTGCTCGCGCGTTGACCGTCGGAATCGTCATTGTCCAAGTAAAGCACCCAAAGAGGCTCCATGACCCACTCCAATCAAATCGTCGGTGGCTACAGTCTATAGCCATGTCGCCAGTTCGCAACGACCGTCTTTCGCGATCGAGGTACTGGCCTCTCGGTAGCGACCGGGATGTTCGGCTTGCTGTCGGTGGCTTTGAGATTGGCTCTCCCTTGAGCGAGAGCGGTTCGATCGGATCGGTTTGCTCGTAAGATTTCGCGGATCTGCGCCGAAACAGTGAGATAAACCTCGCAGGGCGTCCGCTTATTCCCGCCAGAGAAGCAATTCTTACGACCGCGCGCGCCCTCATCGAGCGAGGCTTGGCCTGAAGCACCACGCACCGAATGCGATGATCTTTTTCGCTAGCCCTACTGCGCATGCCGTCACGGGTGCGACCTTGCGCTCAAACCAACGATCCGCGCGATCGAGTTCGGCCACAAGGTCATTCTGTACGTATTGTGTTCGATTTTCTCGGTGACAGAGAGCCAACGTTTTGCGCAGGTAGGGCGTTTGACTTGCGCCTTAGCTGATATGCCGGATTCCTCGCAAATTCATGCGCGTTGAGCGAACACGCGATCCATTCTTTGAACCGACCGACGCGCTCGTCCAATGCATTCGCAGGTGTAACAAGAAAATATCCGCCCACGCGGATGTCGGTCTTGAACAGTTCGACGAGCGAACCCTGTTCGATCTCATCCGCTACCATAAGATTGCTCGTCAGGGCGACACCCTGTCCTGCGAGCGCAGCATCGAAGCCGAGATTGGCGTCCCAAAGGCGTGGTCCCTTTAGAGGATGATCGAGCGTTGCGCCTGCCCGCATGAGCCAGCTTGCCCATTGTGCATAGGATTCCTCATGGATAAGCGGCAAGCACGCCAGTTCGTCTATCGAGGCAGGCATCTCATGTCTGTCCAGCCACTTGGCGCTCACGACTGGGAACATACGGGGCTCAAGGATCGGCACGGCGCCGTCCGGAAGGTGGCCGAACTCGCCAAATCCGATCATGACGTCGGCCTCGCCGCGCGCGAAATCGGGCATCTGGTCGGTCGCCCGCAAGAGCACCTCGCCCGATGAGACCACGCTCCGTACCTCATCAAGGCGGGGAATTAGCCAGCGCGTGGCGAGGCCCGGATAGCACCAGATATGCAGTTCGTCCGCGCCAGCCTTGGCTCGGAGCTGCGCCGATATGTTCGCGATCGACTGGAAGGCGACTGAAGTGGTGGCATAGAGCGACTGGCCCTCCTGCGTCAAATCAACGCCCCGCGGACCCGCGGTCAGCAGCTTCCAGCCAATCCAGAGTTCGAGACTGCGCACGTGTCGGCTGATTACGGTGTGGCTGATGCCTATGTCGCTGGCAGCCTTGCGCATACTGCCGGTCCGCGCAGTCGCCTCGAAGGCGCGCAGCATGATCAGCGGAGGCAGCCGGCCGGAAAGGGGACGGTCGGGGTCAAAACGGACGGCGCGCGGTTTGGCGCGAGGAGTAACGTTCGTCATTTCAAGGGCAACGAGGCGGTGCATCAGATGCACCACTGTGCCATAGTTCATCTCATACCTGAAGTCACTTCTGCGGAGCTATTCGTAACGCTCGATCTCCCCCCGTCGGAATGAGCTCCGCCATGTCCAACACAGAACTGCAGCAGCGTCGTACATCTGCCGTCCCGCGGGGCATCGCGACCGCATATCCCAAATTCGTTGCTCGTGCCGAAGGTTCGGAACTCTGGGACATAGATGGCAAGCGCTACATCGACTTCGCAGGTGGTATCGCTGTGCTCAATACTGGCCACCGGCACCCAAAGGTAATCGAAGCGGTCAAGAGGCAGCTCGACGCCTATACGCATACGTCCTTCCAGATCCTGCCCTATGAGCCCTATGTCGAGGTTTGCGAGCGCCTAGTCGCTCTCGCACCCTTCAAGGACGCGAAGGCGATTTTGTTCTCGACCGGCGCAGAGGCAGTCGAGAACGCGATCAAGATCGCCCGCGCAGCGACCGGACGCGCCGGCATCATCGCCTTCACCGGTGGCTTCCACGGCCGGACGACCCTGACGATGGCGCTCACGGGTAAGGTGGCGCCCTACAAGACCCAGTTCGGCATCGGCCTGCCCAATGTATTTCATCTGCCCTTTCCCGTGCCGCAGCACGGCACCACCGTCGCCGATTCTCTAAAGGCATTAGACTTTGTGTTTCGAGCTGACATCGGACCCGAGAACGTGGCAGCAATCATCATCGAGCCGGTGCAGGGCGAAGGCGGATTTCATCCCGCCCCGCAGGAATTGCTCGAACGGCTGCGCACCATCTGCGACGAGCACGGCATCGTACTTGTTGCCGATGAGATCCAGACCGGATTCGCCCGCACCGGCAAGATGTTCGGTATCGAGCATTCGGGCATCGAGCCGGACCTTCTTACAGTGGCGAAGTCGCTTGCGGGTGGCTTTCCGCTCTCCGGCGTAATCGGGCGCGCAAGCATCATGGACGCCGCTGAGCCAGGCGGGCTCGGCGGCACCTATGCGGGAAACCCCGTCGCTTGCGCAGCCGCACTCGCTGTGCTGGACGTAATCGCCGAGGAGCGATTGGTAGATCGCGCCAATGCCATTGGGCAGCAGATGAGAACGAGAATCGAAAAGATTGCCAAGCGCAATGATACTGTCCCCATCACTGCGATCCGCGGTCCTGGCGCCATGATCGCGTTCGACATCGTTGCCACCGTCGGAAGCGACGCGCCGGACGCTGCGGCAACCAGGCGCGTAACCCAGGCCGCACTCGAGGGGGGACTAATCCTCCTGTCCTGCGGCGTCCACAGCAACACGATTCGCCTGCTCAACCCCCTCACCATCAGCGACCAACTTCTCGATGAAGGGCTCGATCTGCTCGAGGAAGCTCTGAAATCTGCGCTCGAGGAAGGAGCCTAACACATGCGTCCGCTTGACGATTCGACGCTGCTCAAGCAGCAAGCCTTCATCAATGGTACCTTTGTCGGCGTGCCGGTGCTCGCCGTGACCAATCCGTCGACCGGAGAAGAACTCGCTTCTGTACCCAACTTCGGTGCGCAGGAAGCAGAAGCAGCTGTCGCCGCCGCAGCCGATGCCTTCCACCCCTGGGCCGCGCTGACGGCCAAGCACCGCAGCGGCGTCCTGCAGCGTTGGTTTGACCTGATCGTCAACAACCGCACGGATCTGGCAACAATCCTCACCAGCGAGCAAGGGAAGCCCTTCGCCGAAGCGCTCGGAGAGATCGACTACGCTGCATCTTACGTGCAATTCTATGCCGAGGAGGCCAAGCGCGTCGCCGGCGAGGTACTGCCCTCGCATCGAAGCGATGCACGAACGGTGGTGTTGCGCCAGCCGATCGGCGTCGTTGCAGCGATCACGCCCTGGAATTTCCCGGCGGCAATGATTACCCGCAAGATCGCACCAGCGCTAGCTGCCGGATGTACGGTCGTTGTAAAACCCGCGCCCGAGACACCGCTGACAGCGCTCGCGCTTGCCGCGTTGGCGCAACGCGCCGGTTTCCCAGCCGGGAGCTTGAACGTGGTGACGGGAGACGCCATCGCCATCGGAGGGGTGCTGACCAGCCATCCCAAGGTGCGCCTGATTGGCTTCACCGGATCTACCCCTGTGGGCAAGCTTCTCATGGCACAGGCGTCGACAACGGTGAAGAAGGTGGCGCTCGAGCTCGGCGGCAATGCTCCGTTCATCGTCTTCGAGGATGCCCACCTTGATGCTGCCGTCGAGGGTGCCATCGCGTCCAAGTACCGCAACACCGGGCAGACCTGCGTTTGCACGAACCGCTTCTATGTCCAGCGTCTGGTTCACGATGCCTTCGTTGAACAACTTGCCCAGAAGGTACGTGCTCTCCCAGTTGGCGATGGTTTCGTTGACGGTGTGCTTCAAGGGCCGCTGATCACGGAGAAGGCCGTCGCCAAGGTCGAAAGCCACGTGGCCGACGCGACCGGGAAAGGCGCCGTGCTAATCACCGGCGGAAAGCGCCATGCTCTGGGCGGCACCTTCTACGAGCCAACACTGCTGACCGGCGCCACCTCGAGCATGACGATTGCGCGCGAAGAGACTTTCGGCCCGGTAGCGGCGGTGTTCGCGTTCGACACAGAGGACGAAGTGATGACTGCTGCGAACGACACCGATAGCGGTCTGGCGGCCTACTTCTACACGCGGGATGTCGGACGTGTGTTTCGCGTTCTCGAACGCCTCGAGTATGGGATGGTAGGTGTCAATACTGGCCTAATGTCGACCGAACTCGCCCCTTTCGGTGGGATCAAGGAGAGCGGCAACTCGCGCGAGGGCTCGCGTCACGGCATTCTGGAATTTACCGAGCTGAAGTATGGCTGCATTGGCGGGCTGGACACCTAGGACGAAGCCTCCCGGCAGTGCAACTTACGTGAACTGGCATCAAGGCGCGGATCACTACCTGACTACGGAATGCTCGCTAGGAGGTCCGCCTTGATGGCTTTAGCAACCGCGTGAGTGTTACACGTTGCACCAAGCTTGTGGCGGGCGCTCTCGAGATAGCAACGCACAGTGCTCACCGACAGACCCAAGATTACCGAGGTCTCCCAAGCTGTTTTCCCCTCGGCGACCCAGCGTAGGCATTCCCGTTCGCGCGGCGAAAGGGGCGTCAAGTCTATAGTGCGACCCTCGAGCCGCACGATTGTGTGGTGGAGATGGAGGGCCAGAACCTGGAAGTCGCGCATGTAGTACTGGTGAAGTTTCCGCCAGTCGCCGTCTCTGGCGTCGCTTGTGATCGAAACCAAGGCTCTCTCGCCCTGCCGACCATGCACGGGAATCGAAACGCCGTGGCGGCCGAGGCCGAACTCTCTAGATTCACCGAAAAGGCGGCTCACCTTTGCGTCGGTCCGGTCGAAGGTCCCCCAATCGATCGGTAGGAGGCGGCGCATGCCGATCTGGATGGTCGGATCGATCTCCACGAAGCGTTGGGCCTGGTAGTGCTCGACCTAATCCCGCGAGTAGGTGACAGCGAGGTAGGGTTGATTGTCCGGCCGCTCGACAATGCAGGTTCCCAGGTAGGCGATCGACTTGAGGCCGTAAGTTTTGAGCAACCGATCTAGCATCGCGGGAATCTCGGCGGTGTCCATCATCGCCTCGAGCTGCAGGAGGAGTTCTTGAAACTCTTCGTCGGTGTCGCCTCCAAATCGCATACCATGCTCCTTTCTCCGAAGGCTCCTTCCGCCCCAGAAGACCGCCAAGCGTCACCCTGGGTGGTTCTTGGAATTGCCCTGGCGACAGATCGACAGTCGTAGAAGTCGATCTACAGCCTCGCAGTTCGCATCGATGAAAAATTATCGTGACGACCGGCTAAGCACCAAGCTCCGATCGACAAGGCGGCGGGTATTGAAAGGTTGTTCCAAGTCCCAAATAAGCCTCCGTTGGAAAATCGGCGGAAGATTGTCGATCTAATCGTCAAATATCGATTACTATGCAGAGAATGCGCCCAGACTATTTTGCCAACGAAGTTAAGTGCAAACCGAGCGCAGTTCTTGCGGAAGCGTCAGCCGTCCCATGCTTTGGGATGAGGCAACTGAAGGTTCCCGCGCAAAGTCGAAGCCGCATACTCTGTCCGAGCGTACCCACGCTCCTGTAACTCAGGGATCAAGTATTTACAGAGCGCGTCGATCGATGCGGGTGCTGTCGGAGTATTGATACTGAAGCCATCGCACGCATAAGACTCGAACCATTCGATCATTGTGTCGGCGACTTGAGTAGCCGAGCCGCATACCAAATGATGACCCATTGCGCTTGAATAGACGACAAGTAAGTCTTTCACAGTCCTTCCAGGCTGAGCAGCGTACGATTTGTACGCCGCAATTCTCGGTCCTGAGGGATGCGACTCCCAATTGTCAAAGCGCTCGTCAGGAACAGCTTCGCCGAGGTCGAGATCGGAGAGCTTCACGGAATACAATCTCTCAAACCGCTCAGCCAAAAGGCTGAAGTTCATGAACTGAACAACGGATTCCATCATCTCCTTGGCTTCCGCCTCGGTCCGGCCGACATACGGGATAATTCCCGGAAGGATTTTCACGTGTGCGGGATCGCGCCCCGCCGCCTGGACTCTTGCTTTCTGTTCTCGATAATACCGTACTGCCTCATCAAGTAGAGGCTGGGTGGTATAGATGATCTCAGCAACTTCGGCACCAAGCCCGAGACCCTCAGATGATTGGCCTGCTTGAACGAGGACCGGATGCCCCTGAGGTGAGCGTGGAATGTTCACATAGCCGCGGAGCTTGAAAAACTCTCCGTCATGCTCACGAACTTTAATGAGATCTGGATCAACCCATACCCCCATTGAGCGGTCGTTGATCACAGCACGATCGCTCCATGCCGACCACAACCCCCTTACCACTTTGACGAACTCTGTCGCTCGCCGATATCTATCGGCTTTGACCGGCAGTTCTATCCCGTAGGCCTCTGCCCCGTAGGAGGATGTGACGATGTTCCAGCCAACCCGCCCGCCGCTTAGCATATCCAAGCCGGCAAGCTGTCTCGCGGTCGTGAAGGGATGACTGAACGTCGTCGAGATCGTGCCTATGAGACCGATGTTGCTGGTGGAAGCCGCCAAAGCCCCCAATGCAGAAACCGGCTCATACGGACTACCCAGGGACAGGTCGTTTTCCAACAGGAACGACGCCCCCGGGATATCAGCCAGAAAAATGGAATCGAGTTTCGAACGCTCCCATTTTTGAGCCGTATCTGCGAGAATCGCGAGAGTTGCGAGTTCTTCCGATCGGCTTCCAGGCAACCGCCAAGCATGCCAATCATAGCCAACAGGCGAAAGAAGAGCGCTAAGGACCATTTTGCCGCGTCTCGACGACATAGGCATCCCCTTCGGCATTGAGCAATGTTCAGCATGGATTTTTCCGGGTTGCTCTACCTGTACCGGTGAAATGCTCGAGCCACCGGAAGGTCAGCAGGTCTGCCCTATGGGTCATGTCAACCCGAGTTGAATTCACTGGACCTGCCATTCCAAGAAGCGCGCCTTCACACTTTCCAGATTGGCTATCCACCAATCAGCATCACTAACGAGGAGATTATCGCGAAGATCCGGATTGGTGGGCAGCAGAGCACGAACGTCGTTCGCGTTGGCAGGCAACAGGCGCTCAACATCAGCGTGGGGGACCGCATACGAAGTCAGCGCGGTAAACTCGGCAGCACGATCACCACGAGTGGCCATGTAGTTCATCAGTTGGAACGCCTCTTTCTTATTCCGCGCGTTTTGAACAACCGAAATGAAATCGCCAGAAACTAGGCCCTCTTTAGCTGAAAGCCCGATATCTGCTCCGTCTCTATTTGCGATGATCGCACGCCCCGTATAAATCCCAGCCAGTGGGACCTCTCCGCTAATCAGATGCTGGACTGGCTCCTGATAGGTATTCGCCCACAAGATGTTGCCCTTGCCGAGGCGATCAAGACTTCGGAATGCACGATCAACATCGAGCGGGTAAATCTCGCCTATTGGAACGCCGTCCGCCAGAAGTGCAGCTTCAAGAGTTTGGCCATCTCCGCTAGCCAATGACCTCCGCCCCGGAATCTTGCCAACCTCCCAGAACTCGCGCCAGCTTTCTGGAATGTGGCTCTCGGCCACCGCGCTTTTGTTGTAACCGCGGGCCCAGATGTAAAGTGCATAGCCGAAGCCATGACTCTTCACGTACTCTGGCAGGATTTGTGAAACATCAACGGTAGACGGATCGAGTGGCGCTAAGAGATTCTGACTTACGGCGAGATAGTACTCGGACGTAAAAAGGTCTACGATGTCCCATTCAGACCCAGAGGGGTTGTCTTGCTGAAGTTTCACCAGCGACAGGCTAGCGTTCGCGCCAAGATTGACCTTTATGCCAGTCTCTTCCTGGAACGGATCAAGCCAGGCCTTACGAAAAGCTTCACCATAGCTCCCTCCATAGGAAGCGACGTTCAAGACCCCTGTATCAGCAGATCGAGCTGGCCGGACCAAATTCAGCAAGGCTGGCATGGATAGGGCTCCGCCTGCTCCAACGGCAAGGAAATCTCGCTTATTCAAACGAAAACCCGAATTCGCAAACCGGTCGAATGTCATTTTTCGCTCCAAAGACAAGGGTGGCCCACTCAACTAATTCGTCCAAAGCGCTGAACCGCTTTTTATTGCAGCGACTTCCGTCAATCCCAGATGTTCGCGTAGAGTACGTCCCGTATATTCTGACTTCACTAGCCCTCGACGTCGCAATTCCGGTAACAGCATGTCGCGGAATGCTGGCCAGTCGTCGGGCACACTCGAAAATCCAATCATGAAGCCGTCGGCAGATTCCGAACTTATCCAGGCCTCCATCTCATCCGCTATCTCTTCGGCTTGGCCAACGAGAGTGAGTCCACCCCGCGAAGCTGCGTACCGATGCGCAACGTCCTGTAGGGTGGCGCCAGAAGAGATGCTCCGGATAATTTCCAGGTACGTTTTGCCTCCAGCCGTGTCGCTTGGGATACGATGAGCAGGAATTGGCTCGTCGTCTGGCAGATCGGATAGGTCTACGCCGCCGAGATCGAAGGATAAGATCTCCCTGGCGACCGAAATGTGGAGCAATGACTCCAGACGAAGCCGACGGTCCTCTGCCTCATGTTTCGATTGACAAACAATTGGAGTTAACTGGTACAGAATCTTAAGATCGGAGGGATTTCGTCCAAACCTAGCGAGCCGCCCCTTCAGATCGCGGTAAAACGCACTTGCCCGCTCTTTGTTGGGCTCGGCAGAGAATACAATGTCGCTGATCTCGGCCGCCAAATCTTTCCCAGCTTCGGACCCTCCGGCTTGTATGATCAGGGGGCGGTCTTGTGGAGGACGCGGGATATTGAGCGGACCTCTCACATTATAGAACTCGCCGGCGTGCTCTGCCCTACGAATCTTTGATGGATCGAAGAGTATGCCCTGCTCTCGATCTCCAACGACCGCATCCGCGTCCCAGCCATCCCAAAGGCGGCAAACTACGTGCGCAAACTCTCGAGCCTGTCTGTAGCGATCAGCATGTGGGACTTGGGTTTTCGATCCAAAATTCAGACTGGCCGCTGATGAAGAGGTCGTCACCAAATTCCAGGCAGATCGGCCGTTACTCAGGTGATCAAGCGACGCGAACTGTCGTGCAAGATTGTAGGGCTCCGAAAAACTGGTGGACATTGTGGCCGCCAGACCGATCCTGCTTGTCGACGCCGCAATGCCAGATAGAAGGGTCAGGGGCTCAAGCTGCATCATGTAAGCAGAAAAACGACGCAGCGCGTCCATATTGCCTTCACGAATAGCTGGGACATCAGCCAAAAAAAGCAGGTCGAGTTTCTCAGCTTCGAGTTGGCGAGCAAACTCTACGTAGAGCGACAAGTCAGTGTAAGCTTTCGCGGATGGAGCATCCGGATGTCGCCACGCCGCAGGATGCCCTCCAAACAGGCCTAGAAACACTCCAAGAATCATGATGCTCCCCGCATGCTCGTGTCTTTTGGCTTCGCGATTCCGCAAGTGGTGGGCCGTCCTCGCTAGGTCCGCGCCAAAACCTGTGCGTCCTGCTTCATCCAGCCGATAGAGATTTCTCGACCTGCTTGCGCCATCGACGCTCGGTCAAGATCGCTTGTGATGATGGCGATCTGCTGGTCCATTGCCGAGACGACACTTCGAAAATGACGGCCGAGAAACGATTGAGTCTGGGCAATTCCCTTGAACGTTGTATCCACTCGTTCGTCTCCGGAGAGAATTCTTACGCGTTCCGGTCGAATAGAAAGCTTCGCCCGTTCACCTGTTGAAGGAGGAACACCGATACGGGGAGGCAGCGCACAGCATCGTTGACCATTGTCGAGCTTGACTGTGACCTGCTCATTAGACGCGTCTTCGACGACACAGGGAATGAGGTTGGTCTCTCCCAGGAAATTCGCGACAAATTCCGTCGCCGGGTGGTGATAGACATCTTGCGGCGTGCCCATTTGGACTATTCGTCCTTTGTCCATCACCGCTATGCGATCGGACATCGTCATGGCCTCTTCCTGATCATGGGTCACGAAGAGGACCGAAACGCCCAATTTTTTTTGTAGATCCTTGATCTCGTATTGCATCTGTTCGCGCAGTTGCTTGTCCAGCGCTCCGAGTGGCTCGTCGAGCAACAGGGCGTCAGGCTTGAAGACCAAAGCTCTGGCCAACGCGACTCTCTGTTGCTGACCACCAGACAATTCCCGCGGCATTCGATTGGCGAACGAGGCCAACCCAACAGTTTCAAGCATTTCCAACGCCGCTTTACGACGCGCATCAGCACTCTGTTTCCGCATCCTGAGCGGGAACTCGACATTCTGTCGCGCGGTCATGTGGGGAAACAGCGCATAGCTCTGGAACACCACTCCGAAGTTGCGCTCCTTCGGAGAAAGCGACACCATATCTCGCTCCCCGACCTTGATGGTTCCGCGCGTCGGATCTTCGAATCCTGCGACCATCATGAGCGTGGTAGTCTTCCCAGAGCCACTCGGGCCAAGCAGAGTCAGGAACTCGCCGGGTGCCAGGGCGAAGTTGACGTCGTCAACCGCGACAAAATCACCGTAGTCCTTGCAAACATTGTCGAGGACCAGCCTTCCGCTGCGACGGATCGCATTTTGGTCGGCCACTATGTTCGGTTCGCTCATCAATAACCTCTATTCTGGATACAGAAACTGACCAACTAAGCGCGTGACCGGGACTTTGTGACAAACGCCTGGGTGAGAAGAGCCAAGATGCTCAAGGCGAACAGCAATGAAGAAACTGCTGCAATCTTTGGCGTCAGATCATACTGAATGCTCGTCAACATCTGGACAGGCAGAGTGATGGAGCTCGATCCAGCAAGGAACAGGGCGATCACGACCTCATCGAATGAACCGATGAACGCGAACACTCCGCCTCCCAATATCCCAGCTCTCAGCGTGGGCCAGTAAACATGGCGGAACAACGCTAGATTTCCTCCGCCCAAACTCCGTGCGGCTCGCGCAAGGGCCGGATCCAGCCCGCTCAAACTTGTTTGCACGGCGATGAAGACGTATGGAGTCACCAGCACGCCATGCGCCATCCCGATGGACATCCATCCCCCGATCAAACCCATACGTGCGAGAAACAAATAGTCCCCAAGCGCCAGAACGACGACAGGAATCATGATCGGCATGAGGATCACTGTAGTGATAAACCCTTTGCCAAAAATGTTGTTCCGATAGAGCGCTAGTGCAGCCGACGTACCGGTCACTGCCGCCACGACTGTTGCCAACAATGCGACCTTGAGCGAGGTCCACGACGATCTCATCCAGACCTCGTCCTGGAAGAGTTCGGTGAAGTGGCGAGTTGATGCCCATTGAGGGGGGAAGGCCAGAAGGTTGCCTTTCGTTAGCGCCATGGGCACGATGATCAGTATCGGCAGGATCAAATAGATCAGAAATGGAACGCTGACCAGGAATAGCCAGAAGTAACCGGTTGGGCGCCAAGCCTGCACCGATGCGACGTTTGCTTTAAGAGCTATGCTATTAGGCGCGGCCAAACTGACCCTCCTTCGGAAGCAATTGGAAGAGTGCGATCAAGAGCCCGCTGCTCACGAGGATGATCAACGACAAGGCTGCTGCTGTATTGAAGTCGATAATCTGCTGCGAATAGAACTGAACGAGATTCGCAATCATCATTTGCCGTGGGCCACCCAAAACGATGGGCGTCACGTAGAAGCCAATGGATATGATGAAAACGAGCAGTGCGGCCGAGTAAACGCCAGGGAGCGTAAGTGGAAGAATCACATGGTAGAAGGACTCTCGGCTTGTCGCCCCAAGGCTGCGTGCCGCACGCTCAAGGCGGTCATCAATCGCTAGCATTGCTGTAAAAATAGGCAGCACGGCGTAGGGAATTGTATAGTGAACCATGCCCACGACGACCGCAAAGCGGTTGTAAAGGAGAGGCAGAGGCCGATCTGTCAAACCAAGCCAAATCAACATCGAGTTGATAGCTCCATTGTCCTGCAGAAGTATTGCCCACGCAAAATTCTTGATGAGCACTGCCGTCCAGAATGGCAACAACACAAATCCGAGCACTGCCAATCGGGTAAAACCAGAGGAACGCCACAATAGTGCCGCTAGGATGTAGCCAAGAAAGATTGAGATCGCAGTGGTATAAAGTCCGACCGAGACCGTATTCGCGGCAACGGGCCAGAACAGAGGAGAGGAGAAGAGCTTCTGGAACGGAGCGAGGCCTGTTTCGAAGCTGAGCCGCACAATCATCGCGATTGGTAGAAGCGCCATCGCACCATAGACTACGATAACCGGCAAAAAGAGAAGATTCTTATTGTCGAATTGTCTTACAAGCATCGTTCTTGTTACCCGTCAGATACCTACTTGATGAGATGAACCCGATCGCGTCATTGGGAACTTGGTTCCCCAAGATGGCAAGCAAGGGCCATGCCAAAGCTCCGCCTCCATCACGAGAGAACGGCCGGTCGAGCCAATCGCAGGTGATCACGCAGTGTTTTGCCCTCGTAGTCCGTTCTGTAGAGGCCACGCCTCTGTAGTTCCGGCACAACAAGCTCGACGAAGTCCTGTAGCCCGGTCGGTAAATACGGAACCCTCACCATGAATCCGTCGCATGCTCCCTCTCGGAACCATTTCTCCATATGGTCTGCGACGGTATTTGCGGAGCCTACGACAGGGTTCATACCTCCACGCGCGGCAGCACAACGCTCATAGAGCTGCCGAACTGTGAGGCGTTCGTCCCGGACAGCGGCCACCATCATGTCGAAATACGAGCGGGTGCTGTTGCTGGTCTCCGGCAAAAGCTCCAACGGTATTGCTTGATCGACATCGAGCGAGCTCAAGTCGACACCAAGATCCACGGCAAGAATCGCGCGGCCGACGTCCGGATGTATAAGCGTCTGAAGGGACGAAAATTTATCCTCCGCCTCGCTTTCAGTCCTGCCGATATAGGGGTTCAGCGACGTCAGGATTCTTAGTTCATCGGGTTGCCGGTTGTATTTGGCCATCCGTCCCTTCAAATCCTGGTAGAATTCCTTTGCAGTCGCTAGATCACGATTGACGCTGAACACGACCTCGGACGTTCGGGCAGCCAGTTCACGGCCCGGTTCTGATCCGCCCGCGCTGATCGCGACAGGGCGCCCCTGAGGGGGCCGGGGGACGTTGAGAGGTCCGCCGACCTGGTAGAATTCACCTTTATGGTTGGGAGCGCGCATTTGGTCGGGGTCAAAAAAGACCCCTGACTCACGATCGCGAATAAATGCCTCGTCGGTCCAACTATCCCATAAGCCGTTCAAAACGTCGACGAACTCCCCAGCACGCCTGTAACGCTGAGCATGATCCTCGTGTGTTTCACGGCCAAAATTGCGCGCAGCGGCAGCGTCAGCGGTTGTAACCGCGTTCCAAGCTGCACGCCCATTGCTAATGTGATCGAGAGAGGCAAATTGGCGCGCAACGTTGTAGGGCTCGGAGTATGTGGTCGATATCGTAGCGGCGAGTCCAATACGGTTCGTGCCCGCTGCCAGCGCAGAGATCGCGGTAATGGGCTCCAAGTGAGCGATATGTCCGGACTGCCGCCGGATGGAGTTCATGTTGCCTGTGCGCGTTGCAAGGCTATCGGCCAAGAAGACAAAATCACACTTTCCTGCCTCTGCCAGCCGTGCCACCTCGAGCAAAAAGGCGAAACTCGTTTCGCCGGCAGCAGGAGTGCTCGGATGCCTCCAAGCCGCAGGATGCACCCCAACGTCGCTCATAAGGATGCCTACGGCCATCGTCCCAATGTCAGTCACGTCATATTCCCCGAATGTTCTATTTTTCGAGCCCAGCACTCACTATTCAGGCGGCAGGCTGCTTGCCCCCAACATTGCACAAATATGTTGGTTGTCCAGCAAATTTTTTTGCCGATTGCAGGATTGTGAATCCTCCACCACCCGACTATTAACTTGTTGAACATTCATCAAAAAGGAAACGGCCTTGCCAGCGCAAGACGTTGGGCACGCGGGAGGATCAGCTATGGACTTCAAGCCAATTGGCGGCGGGGTTGCTGTTACAAGTGGAGAATTTTCCGGTTGGCAACACATCCCGTCCGAGCCCTTCAACGACCATGCGGGACCTTTTTTCCACCGTATGTCCTCAGATGGGTCCGTAGAATGCTCTGCCGTTCCGCCTCCAGCTTCGGCGAATGGAATGGGAATAGTGCATGGCGGCTGGCTGCTCACATTTGCAGACTACTGTCTATTCGTAACCGCGAGGACAGCGTCGGACCCGGATGAGATTGTGACAATATCGATGAATAGTGAGTTCGTCGGAATGACGTTTCCCAGCCAAAGAGTTGAGGCGAAGGCAGAGATTGTCAGGGCGGGACGCTCACTCATCTTCGTCCGCGGCCTTGTAAGCGGCTTGAAAGGCCCAATCCTCAACTTCTCAGGGGTGGCCAAGGTGGTGCCAAACAAAAAAATCTCCCCGTGATTGCTGCGGCAAATGAACCACGCTCCCGCCAATCAAGGAGAAGCGACCTTTCTCAACGCGTAGTGCAATGCCACCGCGGCTAGCGCCATGCCAACACTTACCGAAACTAGTGGAAGCGCGGTGTGAAATGGAAGGTATGCGACAACAGATATTGCGAGTATTGAAAAGCCAACCTGCATCGTGCCCAAGATCGCCGAGGCGACACCGAGGCGATCCGGACTAGCTTCTAGAGCGCCTGCCGCCGCACTCGGTTCCGCCGCACCAAACCCAATCAAAAGAATGCTCATGGGTGGAAAGAGCCCCAACGGGTGGCGGAAATCGAACAATGCCATTGCCAGAAGCATAGAGGCCCCCGCGACGATAAGGATCGATCCCACACCGATCATCGCGAGCTTGCCATAAATGGTCGAATAGCGGCCGGCGATCATGGTCCCGACCATGTAGGATAGCGACACAACCAGCCACCATGCGGAGAATTCTGACTGGCTGTAGCCCCACAAACCAATAACAACGATCGACACACCGGCAAGAAACGCCTGCCAGCTTCCAAAGAGGCAGGCGGAGAACAGTGCATACATCAAGAAGGATGGACGTCTGGTGATGGCGAAAACGGTTGCGAAGTTCACGCGGTCACGGACAAGTGGGCGGTTCAGTATGCCATCCCTGACGCCGATCAAGCAAACCACGGCCATAAGTACCCCTGCAACAACTAGTGTTGCGAAGACACCCCTCCACCCCACCATACCATCAAGGGCTCCGCCCGCGAACGGAGATAGGCCCGCTGCTACCGTTGCAGCGGTAAGCGTGTAACCCAGAATGCTTGCCGCGCGCGCAGAACCATAGACATCGCGAGCGAGGATGCGCGCTATCACAATTGCCGAAGCCGCACCGAACGACTGCACGAAACGCCCGAGCAGAAACAGTTCTATCGACCCCGCCAGCGTGCAGATGAGAGAACCCACGGCGAAGACGGACATTCCCGCGACGAGTGAGATCTTCCGGCCATACACATCGGAGATTGGTCCATAGAAAAGTTGACCGATGCCGACACCAGCGAGATAGATCGAAACTGTGCTGACGCCGGCTGCAACGTTGCCGCCAAATTCATCAATAATGGTCGGCATTGACGGAAGAAATATGTTGATGCTCACAAGCGGCAACGCCGTCAAGAAGACGAGTATTGTTAACAACAGCCTTTGCGACGGCACCTTCATATCCATTTCGAATATTGTAGCGGGGAGCAAAGAGACTAGCGTGGTATTGAAAGTCCGAGATGCTCTCTCAAGGTGCCGCCGGTATAGGTCTCCCGAAATAGACCCCGTCGACGCAGCTCAGGAACAATGAGCTTACCAAACTCCTCTATGCCTTGTGGCAAAAGGGAAAAGCCGATCATGAAACCATCTGCGGCTCCCGTAGTGAACCACTCCTCCATGAGATCGACGACGTCCTCGGGGGATCCGACCACTACATTGCCGCCCCGACCCGTTGCATAGCTCTCGTACAATTGCCTGAGTGTGAGATCGCGGTCATTCATCGTTTGACGAATGTAGCTAAGGTAGCTCTTCCCTCCCTGGACATCTTTCGGGAATAGGTCCGCTGGCAACGGTTCATCCAACGGAACATCCTTCAAGCTTACATAGTCCATGTCGATCGACAAAAGCTCGCGTCCAACATCCGGATGAATGGCTTCACACAGCTTCCCATGTAGGTCCTGCGCTTCCTGACGTGTGCGACCGAAGATCGGGTTCAGCCCTGACAGGATCCTAAGTTCGTTAGGGCCCCTACCGAACTTCGTCATTCGTCCCTTGAGGTCCGTGTAGAATTCGCGCGCGCGGTCGATGTTGCGATCCGCTGTGAACACTACTTCGGCAGTCTCTGCAGCAAGTTCTTTCCCCGCCTCAGAAGCTCCTGCCTGTATTATCACAGGGTTCCCTTGCGGCGAGCGAGGAACGTTGAGCGGTCCCCTGACGGAAAAATGCTGCCCTTCAAAGTTCAATCTATGAAGCTTGTCGGGGTCAAAAAAGCGGCCACCGTCCCTATCATAGAGAAATGCGTCGTCGTCCCAGCTCCGCCACAGTCCCTTGACGACTTCCAAGTGCTCCCGCGCCCTGGCATAGCGTTCTCCATGATCCTTGCGCGGCTCCCTTCCAAAATTGAATGACGCAGCCGGCTGAGAAGTCGTGACGACATTCCACGCTATGCGCCCATGACTCAGGTGGTCGAGCGACAGCAACTGTCTTGCGACGTTGTAGGGCTCGGAAAAGCTGGTCGACACGGTCGCGGCAAGGCCAATTTTCGTTGTCGCTCCAGCAAGGGCACCGAGGAGGGTAAGCGGTTCGAACTGTGCCGCGTAGAGCGGCCATCGTGACACTGCATCGATGTTGCCATCGCGAACAGCGGGCGTGTCAGCGAAGAATATGAAGTCAAAAGCACTCTCTTCGGCTGTTCTAGCCACGTGGCTGTAGTGCTCGATACTCGTCTCCGCGCCATTCGGCGCATTTGCCAAACGCCAAGCGACTGGGTGGTTCCCGTAGGGATCCATGATCAAACCAAGGGACATCATTGTCATTTGCACTTTTCTGCAACCATAGCTCAAACGCCTCGATCTCAACGACCGCTCTACAATCTTTGCTGGATGGATAGCAAAATTCAAGAGGCTAGGAAAAAATATGTTGAACGTCCAGCACACTGGTGCAATGTTGGACATATGCCGTCGAGGTGGTGCCCAGCTGCCGCGCGCGTGAGATGGAGTGTACCCTTATGTCGACAATGCGGGCAGTTGTACTCACAGGTCACGGTGGACTCGACAAGCTGACTTTCGACACAAACCAGCCGGTTCCCGTTCCAGGGCCCAATGAAGTTCTTGTCAAAGTCTACGCTGCCGCGGTGAACAACACCGACATCGCGATGCGCGAAGGGTGGTATGCACGACAAAGCTCAGAAGGTCCGGTGGTCGACACATTCCAGAAACGATCATTCACATTTCCGCGTATCCAAGGAGCGGGGGCTGCCGGCGTGATCGAGCAGGTTGGAGCTGGCGTTGATGAAAGAGCCAAGGGTAGCGCTGTGGTAGTCGATCCGTTCATGCGCGATCATTCCGCGTCGGAACGAGTTCAAGTAGTCGGTCTCCTCGGTAGTACTCAAGATGGTGGTTATGCGGAGTATCTGGTTGTACCGGCTTCAAATGCGCTCACCGTACAATCCGATCTGAGTTTCGCGGAACTCGCCTGTCTGCCCACCGCCTACCAAACCTCTGAAGAAATGCAAATTCGAGCACAGATCAAACTTGGCGACGTCGTCCTCGTGACGGGGGCTTCTGGAGGAGTTGGCGCAGGCAATATTCAACTAGCGAAGCTCAAAGGCGCCACAGTCATCGCTGTCGGATCAAAAGACAAATCTGAGCGGCTACTCTCTTTGGGCGCCGACCATTTCATCGACAAGAACAAGGGCCTGGCTCAGTCACTTTCTGAGATCCTCTCTGACCGCTCGATAGATGTCGTTCTGGATGTTGTCGGCGGTGAGATGTTTTCCTCGCTTTTCGATGTCCTCAAGCGCGGTGGGCGCCTTGTAACCGCTGGCGCCATCGCAGGCTACGCGACGCAGTTGGATCTTCGGGTTCCAATCTATCGCGATCTCGAGCTTCTTGGTGTGGGAGGTTCCCAAGCAAGCGCAATGAAGAACATCCTTCGGTACGTAGAAGACGGTCGCCTTCGGCCGCAGGTGGATTCTATGTTTCCGCTAGAAGACGTTGCGGTCGCACAAGCACGATTTGTCGAAAAGGCCCATGTAGGGAAGATCATTATTGACGTTTCTGGTGCGAACAGACAGTGCAACCGGCCATAAAATCAGATCCCAGGCAGGAGCCGAAAGACTTTGGACTCGGAACAGAACGGCACATCCACCGAACATTTGATTGCACCTAAAGAGTTTTGGGGAGCATTGGGACGCCGCCCGATTGGTGTGTCGATCGCAACCACAATGGGGCCAAACGGCCCGGAAGGTCTGCTCGCACTTTCCGCAACTCACTTCTCCGGATCGCCTCCGGTGATGTCCGTCGCTATCTCGAGGTCGACATCCGCCCTATCGACAATTCTGCACAGCGGCTCTTTCGCGATAAATTTTCTAAGTGCCGATGCCGATTTGATCTACGAGCGCTTCTCATCCGCGGAGGCGCCAAAAGGAAGCGCCCGGTTCAGCGAACTCTCATGGCACACGATGCGGACTGGTGCTCCGGTCTTCACCAGCGTTACCGGCGCGATGGACTGCGAGCTGGATGGCTATTTCGAGAAGGATGGCACCGTCCTCGTCTTTGGGCGAGTTGTCGCAATAGCAAGCAATCCAGACGTATCCGCTCTCATCTATCCACGAAACATGAAGCGGTGAGCCCGCCGGCGCGGGCGTATCAGAGCTTATTGGAGAGTTCATTGTCGAAGCAAGAAATGCACCTCGGAGTGATCCTGCATCCTTACGGTAGCCACGTTGCGGCGTGGCTCAGTGGCGACGCCCCACTTGGCGCCGAGATCGATGTCGATCACTACACAAACGTGGCACAGATTGCAGAGCGAGCCGCGTTGGATCTCATCTTCTTCGCCGACGTGCCGGCTGTTCGCGAAGGGAACCTGCAGGCCATCCGGCGATGGCCAATGTTCGCCGCCCAGTTCGAGCCAGTAACTGTCTTGGGCATGCTCGCTGGAAAGACATCCAAGATCGGATTGGCGGCAACGGCGTCGACTTCATATTCGGAACCCTACAATCTGGCCCGGCAGTTTGCATCGCTCGATCATCTCAGCAAGGGACGAATTGGGTGGAACGTCGTAACGACATCCTCAGCAGCAGCTGCGCTCAATTTTGGCTCCAATCCGCGAGCAGACCATCAGGCCCGATATTCTCGCGCCACTGAGTTTCTGACAATCGCGAAGGCACTCTGGGACAGTTGGGACGACGACGCTTTCACCCGTGACCGGGAGACAGGCCTGTTCTTCGATGCAGAGAAGCTACATACGCTGAACTTTTCTGGCGAGCATTTTTCCGTCAAAGGGCCATTGAACATTGCACGGCCGCCGCAAGGTCATCCCGTGATCATCCAGGCGGGGGGCTCGGCGCCTGGGCGAGATCTGGCAGCAAGGACGGCCGACGTAGTTTTCAGCGCCGAACCCGAAATTGATGCCGGCCGTGCCTTCTACAAGGATGTAAAGGACCGCGCGGTAGCGTACGGTCGTGATGCCGACGACGTGAAGATCCTGGTTGCACTTATGCCCATCGTCGGGCGCACCCGGTCTGAGGCAGACGACATCCTTGCAGACCTGCAGGAGCGAATACATCCTGACGTCGGACGTGAGATCATGTCCTACGATCTTGGCGGGATTGATCTCTCTGATGTCGCGGACGATGACGTTTTCCCCATGGAGAAAGTCCCAACGTCAACTCAAGGTGGCCAAAGCTTCCTACGCTACTTTCAAGAGCTGATACAGCAGGAAGGCGGCGCGACAGTGAAGGAACTATACAAATACTATTCAATTGCACGGGGATCAAAGTTCGCTGTCGGCTCGGCCGCTGACGTTGCAGACCTGATGGAGGATTGGACGAGCTCGAGAGCCGCGGATGGCTTCATGTGCGTCTTTCCAACCTTTCCCAATGGCTTCAGACGCTTCACCGAACTCGTTGTGCCTGAGCTGCAACGGCGGGGCCTATTCAGAAAGGGATACCAGGGCAACACCCTGAGGGAGCATCTACGCCTGAAAAAGCCGGGTAGTGTCTACAAGAAAGTGCAGGCTTCGTAGTTCAGAGTGTCTATATTCGTCAGCTGAGCACCACCGGACATCAAATCAGTCTCTGATCTGGAAGATCGCATTGACGAACGTGCGGCAGCACTCCTCCGCTTCCTCTGTCGAAACAACATCCGGGTCGGCATTGCAGCTGATCCATAGACCTTCGACAATCTGAGAAAACGCCAAAGCGCAAACCTTCACGTCGATTTCGATCTTTTGTGATTTCGCTGCGCGATCCAACAGCCGCCCGACATCGGTGCGATATCCTCGCCAGATCCGCTGATAGAGATCTCTCAGATCCGGCGACCATCGCGCGGTGCCCGTCAAAGCCACCCAAACAGCCATGTGCTCTGCAGTGCAGCCAGGTGGGGTGAAACTCGCATGGATCACGGCATATAGACGGTCCATTGGATTTGGACCTGCTGATGCCGCGGCACGTCGGATAGCATCCCCTAGCCTCCGCGCGACGGTTTCGACGGCCTCAAGGAGCAAAGCATCCTTGCTGCTGAAGTAGTGACCAATCAACCCGCGTGAAAATCCAGCTTCCTCGCAGATGGTGCTAACAGTTACCTTGTCATACCCTTTCGCCGCGATATCCCGAATTGCGGCATCAATCAGGTCTAACTTGCGCTCTTGGGCGATCCGTGAAGGTTTACGATTCTGCCGGCGAGCAATTCGATTTGCCTTAACGGTTTCCAACTCATCCACGACAAAAGCCCGATTTTCATTATCAACGGGAATCAGTTTGGCATGTTATAGCCTCATCGGAAAGATTTCATAGGCTCGGAGTGCCAATTCCGACGAAGCCGCCCCATTGTTCGCATTCGATTGCGCGCCCAGGATGCCCAGTTGATCTTGGTCCTAGCGGCGAAGGTTTGCTGACAGTGGCTGTTGCCGCTTCGGTAGGGAACTATATCATGAGAATCCAGTCTCCTGCCGATGCACGCTATCGTGGATTAGATCGATGCGGCGAGCCTTGTGCACGTGGCGGGCCAGTATGCGAATTATGCGCGAATTGGGGTCGCCATTGACGTCATGACCAAGCAAACCCGACCACCTGGCTTCGTTGGAGGGGGACGGAGACCAAGACGATCCATGCGGCTTCAGGGGCGATCGAGACGGGTCCGGTCATGAGGGCGCTTGGTGATGACGCGGACAGCAGGCATTCACTCGGGCCAGTTGTTCAAATGGCGCAAGGACCTGTGCGCCTGGGTCGTTTCCGGTTCATTGCACTTGGCGCCGGTCGAGATCGTTCATGCTATCGCGGCAATGAAGAGATGGTGCCATCGTCGTCTCCCGTCCGACGTCGCCGCAGAAGAGGCATCATCGAGATCGAGTTTGGCGGCGGGCGGCGAGTCCGCTTTGATCACCACGACGTGGATGCCAAGGCGCTGCGCTACGTTCTGGAGGCGCTCGGGTCTTGATGATCCCAAACACGATTAGCGTCGGCGCGTAGCTGGTGACTGGCCACACCGAGATGGGGAAGCGCTTTCCGAGTCTCGCGTTGGTGCCGCGGGGACGCTGAAGCACAATCAGTGCGGCGGCAACCTGTTCGTCTTCCGCGGCCGTCGCGGCCAACTACCGACATTCTGCATACGGTTTTCGATTTGCGACAGTCGCCTACCCCTGGCATCCGCTGTTCGGGCGAACGTTGCAGGTCTCGCCGTTTCGTCGCGGCAAGGACCTGACGTTCATCTACACGGACGAACGATCTGACCTTGGCCGCGAACTCCCGAACTGGATGTTTGACGCCGGCTACTGCGCGGGCATGACGCTCGGACCGCCCGAGATCAGCATTGAGGGTCTCAACGAACTCGCTGCCGTTCTCGCGTCGCTCGGCGCGAATCGGAAGCGAGGCGCACAATCCCGTCCTCCAAGGAAGAAGGAGAGGGACAGTGCGGAGAAGCCGATATCGCGATCGCGCGCAGCTCGTCCTCGAGCTGGAACGTCAAATTCTTCATCCCCCAGTGAGCCAAAACACGAAGGGGTTGGTCGAGGCTCTGGCCGACCTTCTGCTGGAGGCGCTGGCGGCCGAAGCGGAGCAGGGAGGCGGGGATGAGCGTGAAGATCACGCCTGACCACCTTGCCCGCGCGGCGGTGGTCTACGTTCGTCAGTCGACCATGTCGCAGGTGACCGGCAACCTCGAAAGCCAGCGCCGGCAGTATGACCTTGCGGGAGCGCCGGAAGCGGCAGGCTTTGCGTCGGTGACCGTGATCGACGACGATCTTGGCCGCTCGGGCTCTGGGGCGATGCAACGTCCCGGTTTCGAGCGGCTCGTCGCCATGGTCTGCTCTGGCGACGTCGGCGCGGTGTATTGCATTGAGGCCTCTCGCCTGGCGCGCAACGGACGTGACTGGCATCATCTGATCGACCTGTGCGCCCTGGCCGGCACGCTGGTCGTCGATCCGGATGGCGCCTACGATCCGCGGCTGGTCAACGACCGGCTGCTGCTCGGCCTGAAGGGAACGATGTCGGAATACGAACTGAGCCTGATGCGACAGCGTGGCATCGCCGCCCGTGACTCGAAGGCCAAGCGCGGCGAGTTCCGCTTCATGCTTCCGCCGGGCTTCTGCTGGAGCGAGGCCGGCAAGATCGAGATCGATCCCGACGAGCACGTCGCCGACGCGATCCGGCTGGTCTTCGCGATGTTCCGCGAACTGGGCAGCGCACGTCAGGTCTTCCTGTGGTTGCGGTCGGCCGACATCAAGATGCCCGTGGCGCGGCGTAACGTCGACGTCTGCAAGCTCGTCTGGAAGGCGCCCGCCTATCACAGCGTCATGCAGATCCTTTACAATCCGCTCTATGCCGGCGCCTATGCCTTCGGCAGAACCGCGCAGCGAACACGGATCGTCGATGGCCGCGCCCGCAAGGCCAGCGGGATCCGGAAACCCCGCGACGAATGGCATGTGCTGTTGCGCGATCATCATCCCGGCTACATCAGTTGGCAGGAATATGAGGACAACCAGAAGCTCCTGCTTGAGAACGCGCACATGAAGAAGAGCTGCGCGCGCAAATCGGCGCGCGGTGGCCGCGCATTGCTCACCGGATTGATGCGGTGCGGGCACTGCGGACGGATGATGCGCGTCGGCTACGGCATGGCAAAAGGCAACGCCCATCGCTACCAGTGCCGTGGCGATGATGCTCATGTCGGCGTGGGGCTATGCATCGGCATCGGTGGCGTGCGGATCGATCGTGCGGTCGCAATGCAGATCCTGGAAGCCGTCTCCGACCGCGCCGTAGAAGCCGCGATCTTCGCCTCGGATCAGGCCGAGCGTTCGAGCAAGGACATCATTGCTGCCGTCGAGCGGGAACTCGAAGCCGCCCGCTACGACGCATCGCTGGCCGGGCGTCGATATGAGCTGGTGGACCCAGCCAAAGCGTCACGTCGCCCGCGAATTGGAGGCGCGCTGGAACGATGCTTTGGAGCGCGTGGCCGCACTTGAGCGGCGGATCGCCGAGCTGTCGGCTCAGTCGGCGACACGCCCAAAGATCGATCGCGCCCGTCTGCTCCAGCTCGCCCACGACCTGCCAGCGGTGTGGAACGCCCCGTCGACCGACACCCGGACTAAGCAGCGCCTCATCCATATCCTGGTTCAGGAAATCGTGTGCGACCTCGACGAGGCGACCAACGAGGCCGTGCTGCTGATCCATTGGACCGGCGGGCGTCACTCCGAGGTGCGGGTTCCGCGCGTCAAGACCGGCCGATGTCCAGACATGGCGCCGAGCGCCGTCGGAGCGCTGCGCAAGCTCGCCGGACACTGGCCGGACCGCGAGCTTGCCGTCTCGCTCAACCGGATGCGCTGCAAGACCGGCAGCGGCGAGACGTGGACGACGTTCCGCGTGCGCGAAATGCGCGAGCGGCTCGGCATACCCGAATACGATCCGGCCAAGGCTGACGGCGAGATGATCAGCCTGATGAAAGCCGCCGAACGGCTTGGCATCTGCGTCGGGTCCGCAAAGAGCCTGGTCCTCAAGGGCATCCTGCCGGCGAAACAGATCCTGCCTGGCTCGCCATGGCTAGTGCCGGTCGAAGCGCTCGCCTCCGAAGAGGTGCACATAGGGGTGCAGCGCGTGATCGACAGGAGACCAAAGGTTTACGTGCAATATCAATACGATAAGTTCATCCGACTGCCCGGACTCTGACAAGGGGATGCATTATGAAACGAGCTGCGGCGATCTGATCAAGGTTCGGTGGCACGATGCCCAAGGTGCCTGCGTGTTCTCGAAGCGGTGGGAGCGCGGCCGCCTCTTGTGCCCGCCCCCGCCTATAGGGTTATCACGATCACGATCACACTAGCGCACCGCGCCTTGAGACAGTGTCGAGACCTGGCCGAGATCAGCACATGCGCGAAGAACGTCGCCGTTCGACCGCGAGAATAGCCCTACTGACGCGCAATAGCGGGCTCTGTCGTAAAAAAAACCCGGTGGGACACAATAGTATGTGCCCCACCGGAACTTTCACGAGCCTTGGGAGGTAGCTGTCGTGAAGCTAGGTTAACTGCCACTCAGTGAATCGCGTGATCGCCGTCTCGAGGTGATCGCCCCAGTAGGCCTCGTCGTCGCGAATAAGCCTATCAAGAACTTCCTTGGTTGTAGGTACGGCGGACCGGACATCTGAATCGGCTGGCAACAGACTGTCCAATTCAACGTGGGGTACGAGATAGGATGTCAACTCCGTGAATTCGGCCGCTCGATCGCCCCGAGTTGCGATATAGTTGATCAGCTCGAATGCCGCTTCAGCGTTTCGGGCAGTCCGCATCACGCCAAGCCAGTCGCCGCCGATAAGGCCTTGGTTCATGCTGAAGCCAAGGTTTGCTCCAGCCCGATTCGCGATAAGAGCGCGACCCGTGTACATCCCCGCAAGGTCTACCTGACCTGTTGTTAGATGCTGGATGGGTTCCTGATTTGTATTTTGCCAGATAATATTGTCTTTTCCGAGCTTTTCGAAGCTACCGAAAGCCCGGTCCAAGTCGAGAGGAAAAATCCCGTCCGGCGCGACGCCGTCCGCAGCCAACGCCGCGATCAACGAGTTCCCGTTCGTTCTCACTGTTATGAGAGAACGCTTACCCGAATACTTGTTGGTATCCCAAAGCTGCGACCAGTCTTGCGGAGCATCCGCGTCCGGAATCTTGTCTCTATTCCAGCCCACCACCCAGATGAACTGCGCGTATCCAATGGAATTTGGCTTGACAAACTCGGGATAGAATTTTGTCGTATCGACATTACTGTCGAGGGGGAGCAGAAGATTTTCCCTTGTCGCGAGCTCGATTTCAGGACCAGCGAGGTCCACGATATCCCACTCAGCACCACCGGGGTTCGAAACTTGCAGTTTGGCCAAAGCTAGACTTGCATTCGACCCAAGGTTGACCTTGATGCCTGTTTCGCTCTCAAACGGGTCAAGCCACGCTTTCTTGACGGCTTCGCCGTAGGTTCCGCCATAGGATGCGATGTTCAATGTCCTTGTCTGGGCGAGAAGGGGCGAAGTCAGCCGGAGGACAAAAGGCGCACTCAAAGCTGCTGCTGAGCCTTGTAGGAATGCGCGCCGCTTGATGGATCGTAGTGGAAGACGGGTCGTCATCTCAAAGCTCCCATTCAGGTGTTGTGCTGGTTCCCACCGGGATAGAGCCGCAAAATTGAATGGATGTCCAGCAATTTTTTCGGACCGGAACGGAGTCTCTTCCAAGGGCGCAAATCGGGCGGAGCTTCCAGTATTTATCCGCCGAGATGGCTAGGATCGGAGCCGTTTCCATACCGCCCTGCCTATTGCAAGGTTGTTGTTCGCCCTCGTAGTTTGGGAAATAGCTTGACGGGGCGGCAAATGTATTGAGTTCGCATCTAGGCGCTGAGCAGGCTTCTGATAGCTGCTCAACGGTGGGTCGGCCAACTCGGTTGCCTGGAGCTCGATCACCATGGCCGCAAGAATGCAGCTGGACACGTTCAGATGCCACGGCGCATTGATGAGACATTGCAGTTCGGCGCGATTTTGATTCCGGCCTTTCCGCGTCTCAGGCGGCTGCGCTCCGCCCCGTGAGACGCCGAGCAGCGCCCTGCGGGGGGAGTCTGGAAGTGCCAGTCACAGACGCTGACCTGCTTCAATTGTCGAGCAATTCCCTGTATTGGGAGGATGCGTCTTAGGTAGAGGATGTGAGCACGTGAAATCACATTGGCGAATGATCTTGATCGTTTGCAGCGTACTCGGGTTGGCCCTGGCCCGGGCTGTAGTTACACCGATACAGGCTGACCCTGACGATCCATTAGCTGCAAAAGTGTTTCTTTCGATCGCTTTGTTCCACTAGATCGCAGAGCATCGATGAACGCAGAGTAATAATACTAAGCGCGAAGAACAAACGTGATAGTGCCGATTTAGCGCGGACGTAGACGCGTGCTGCACGATATGAGTGGGTTGTGAACCTCGCCAATGGTTGCCCGCACCAACGGTGCCAAGTTTAGGTCCTTAGAGTAGCGTGCGCTGGTTAGGGCGATCGCGGCAGTGTATCGGTTTACTGTGCGACCACGCACGGATGTTACGTCAGTTCGCGGCCGACTTTTCCGAAACTTCTGTATCCGAGACGACAAGGTTGCAGGGCTTGGACCTCAATACGAGCTGCTGAGCGACATAGGCGCAGGAGCATTGGCCGTTGATGGGCCTTTCGAAAATCCATGATGATGTTGAAACAACGCTGCGCAGCACACCTAGGAAGGTCAGCCTGCCGCGATTGCCATCGCCGTCACGGTGGAGAGTTGTCGACGCTCACCTGCACACACGCAACCAGGGTTGTTCTTCAGTTTCAACGGAGCCATGCGTTGTGGCCCCACAGGCGGCATAACCAGTATGTCATAGGCATCTACTAATGAATGCGGCTAGGACTTCAGGCCCGTCCTCGCCTTCGCGGTGTGTTAAATTGAACACCTCGGTGCAGTGCAGAGGGCGCTGGAGCACAGGAAAGCGCCGTGTGCCGAAATGCGCGGAGACATGAACGGCGAACGGGAAGGAGCGCTGCTCCCGGGCCGGACCTCTAGGCGGATGGGGACTGATTCAGATCCAAGAGATTACGGCGGCCACGAGAGCGACAGCGGATAGGTAGTTGGTGGCGAGGCGATCATAACGCGTAGCGATGCGTCTCCAGTTCTTGAGCCTACAGAAGAGCGTTCGATGACGTTTCGTCTTCGATATGCTTTGCGATCGAGCGGATATGGGGTCCTGCGCGCGGCGGAAGACGGGATCACCGGTATGATCTTTGCCTGCTTCAGCCACTTGCGCAGACTGTCGGCGTCAAAGGCCTTGTCGGCGAGTAGCCTTTTGGTTGGGCTGGCGATCTCTAGCAATGGGATGGCCATCCTGATATCGGCGACATTGCCCGGTGTCAGGGCGAAGGCGACCGGTCTGCCGCAATCATCGGCCAAAGCATGGATTTTGCTTGTTCTTCCGCCACGCGACGTGCCAATCGCTTGCGCCCACGCCCCCTTTTGAGCCTTGTGTCGAACGGTGGGCCTTAACGTGGGTGCTGTCGATGGAAAGCTCTTCGGGAACCGGCCCGGAGGCCGCCATCTTCTCGAAGACACGGTGCCAGATGCGCCGTTGCGACCAACGGTGATAGCGGTTGTAGATTGTCTTTGCCGGCCCGTATTCAGCAGGAACATCCTGCCATCGGCAGCCAACCTTCAGGACATGAAGGATGCCGGAGATCACCCTGCGATCATCGACGCGCGGCTTGCCGGGCTTTCCATGCGGCAGGTGCGGTTCAAGCGCCGACCATGCTTCATCCGAGAGCCAAAACAGCGACTGTTTTGCCATTGCTTGCCTCCAATCCCCAATCAGAGGCAAAGAATCAAACAAAATCAGATGAATGTATAGGTCCCTATCCTAGGCGCCGGTGTGGCGATGGCCACGGCCGCCGAGGATGCCGGTGTCGCCGCAGTTTGCTCGGCCAATGGTGCAGGAGATTACGGACGCACGGTGCGCGGCTGTCGACGCGCTGGCAGATCAGGTCGAGGCGCCGCGCCCCTTGGCTCCCTTCTTCAAGCTTGATGCAAAGGGTTTCGACCAACTTGGCGATGTAGCGGGCGATGGTCTCGGCCGCCGAGATGGGTTCTGCGAAGGACTCGCCGCACCTCAACCAGGTCCGGTGGGCGAATGGGTTCGATCGGCTCGGCCGACCGGCCGAGAGCTTCGTCGATGCGGCGACCGAGCTCCGGTCCGAAGCGCAGCGCCAGCGGTGCGCGCGGCTGCGTGAGCAGATCGCCGATCCGTTCGAAGCCGAGCTGGCGCAGTTCGGCTGGCATGTTGGGCGGCAGCCGCAGCGCTTCAACAGGCAAGGATTCGATGACGGAGGAACTGTGGCCCGTTGGCGCGACGAAGGTAGGCCTCGCGATAAAGCGGGCAAGGGCGTGAGCGGCGCCCCAGGTGTCGGCGATGGCGGCGCGCGGCGACGCCCGACATGGCGAGCCGCCCCACCAAACCGTCGAGCATAGCGACCTCGCCGCCATGGAGGTGATCGGCGCCGGCGGAGTCGATGACGATGCCGTCCGGATGATCGGCGGCGACGATGGGCGCGACGCGCTGGAGGATCCAGAGTGCCAGGCGCTCCAGCGCCGCTGCGTCACCTGCCGGATCGGCGTCACGGATCACGAGGCCGGCCACGAGCGCCTGCGCCTTGGCGGCAGGCATGCCGATGCGCACGCCAAGGGCCTCAGCCGCCGCGTCGGCGGCCGTCACCAACCGTCTGCTTCCCTCCCGGCCGACGACCATCAACGGAGCGTCAGCGGGCGGCGCGTTGTCGCCGGACATCCGCCGGATCCGGTCCGTGGACCAGCTCGGCAGGTACAGCGATACGACCCGTCTTCTCATCGCATGCTTCCAACTCGAAATCTGCAGACTCACCGGCCCGGGCACGGATCAGTTCGACCAGCCAGCGCGCCCGGCCGACGCCCGGCACCGGTAAAGGGGTGGAGGGCAACACCGAAACCCGCCAGCGCGTGGCGGCGGCGGTGGGCTGCCCGAAATCCATTGCGTCGGACTGACGGCGCCATCGCCGCAGCGCAAGACCGATCGTTCCTGTCCCTTCGGCGGCGAGCATGAGACGCCGCGAGGCTTTCATCGAAAGCTGCGTCACCTCGCCGACCACGGCGCCGAGGCCGCCATGCCGCAAGCCTTCCTCCATACAGGCAAGGACGCTGGTCTGGTCGCCGGCCTCCAGATAGATCACGCGGTCGAGTGGTAGTCCGGCCTGCGCGACGGCTGGGGCGAAGATGTCCGCCTGCGTGATGCACCAGAGCACGCGGCCTTTGGTGCGAGCGGCGATGCCGGCGGCGAACAGAGCCGCCGCTTCACGCAGCTACGGCAAGGAGCCATCGCTACATCGAGCTCGGTATCCCCGCCGGCGCCGATCTTGAGAAGCGGCGGGCCGTGCTCGACGGCTGGTACCGCGAAGAGCTGCGCGGGGCGGCGTCGGCCCTGATCGAAAGGCGGCAGGAACAGCTCGGGGTGCATGTACAGCGCTTCTTTACTCAGCGCATGAAGACAAAGTGGGGCGGCAGCAGCCCGCAGCGCGGCACGATCCGGCTCAACCTGGAGCTTGCCAAGAAAGACATCGAATGCCTGGATTACGTGATCCTGCACGAGCTCGCGCACTTCATCGCGCCTGACCACAGCGAAGGATTCATAGTCCTGCTCGACCAACACATGCCGAACTGGCGGCAGGTGAAAAAGCATCTGAACGATCTTCCGCTGGGGGAGTGGCCGGCACAAGCATAGAATCGGAACGGGGGCCGATGGGGCAGCACAGCGAAGGCGCTATGCGCTATCCTAGATAGCTTGCGTGGCTTTTCTCTTCCTGCCGTAGCGTTTGCAGCGCGACCTTGTTGGACGTTGCGGCGAACTTTGTCATGAAGGCATCGCGATCCGCGTGCTCTAGTACTCGGTCCTCCGGTACTTCGTTCTCGAGAAACTCACGGAGTGCCTCACGCACGACGGTGTCATGGTGTGGCCGTCGGCGGTTACCGAGTAGGTCGCGTGCTGAAACAGATCGCGTTTGCTCCGCGAGCTGTTGTGGAGCAAAGACCGGATCGCGCCGTTCGGCGCCTCGGGCAATCAGGATGGTGCGAATGCACCAGAGCCGGCGTCGGGCGGATCGTTCTTTTCGATCATGACACGCTGAGTTGGCCGAATGTCGGCCGGCACCCGTTGGGCGCATCGGCGGTCGGTCGCAACAAGGCCGAGGCCTTGGCCGAGCGTCTGCAGACCGACTACCCACATCTGCAAATCGAGGGCCGGCCATGCGGGCTGTATGAGCTCCTTCTAACCGACGCCGATCTCCTGGAGGGAGCCGATCTGATCATCGCGGCGACGGGAAGCTGGGCTGCTGAGAACGCCCTCAACCGTTTGCACGTCGATCAGGGTCGGCGGATGCCGGTTCTCTATGCCTGGACCGAAGCGCATGCCTGTGCGGGGCACGGGGTCGTGATCGCGGGCGGGGGCGGGTGCCTCCAATGCCACATCGGTCGCACGGGAGCGCCCGCCTTCAAGGTCGTGGAGTGGCCTGACGGGGGTGACGCCAATCAAGAGGAGCCGGCCTGCGGCGCGCACTACCAGCCCTATGGTCCAGTCGAGCTGAGCTATGTGACCGCGATGGTCGGCGAGCTCGCGTTGGACTGCCTGCTGGATCCGCCTTCGCAATCGTTCAGTCGGGTGCTTGTCACATCTCCCAGTCGGATCGCGAAGCTCGGTGGGCGCTTGAGCGAGGCGTGGCTGTCTGCCCATGGGCAGGTAGGTTCCGGGGTGCGGACGCTTGATCGACCTTGGCCGACCGCTGCTTGCGTGGCGTGCGGTAACGCTCGGCCGGAAGAGGTAACCTGACTAGGTGGCCTCGGGAGGTTACCGGTCCGTTGCGGGAGCTTAAGGGACGCCGACGTGTCCACTTTCCAAGTGTTAGCCGGTTTGGCTGCATTTCACGTCACTTGCTCATGGCTGGCTTTGCGCGTCAGATGGCCAACCTCTAAACTTGCCCGCATCGGTGGCTACGTGCCGCCACCATCAACAAGCGTGAGGCTTCAGGAAGGCGGTGCCGCGATCCACCGATGGCGTCGTTGCTACGGTGCGGCAGGGAGCGGATCAGTGCCCTCGTTCAGTATGGCGAGGTAGCGACTATATCCGAACACCCGGCCTCGCCTACGCCCCGTCACCTCTTCTACGATCCCCAGCCGCTCGAGATCGGCAAGCGCGGCGTTGACCGTTGGCATCGAGAGGCCCGTCTGCTCCACGAGCTGCCCGGCGGTCACAAATGGGTGCTGCTGAAGCAACTCGTGGACGCGGAGTGCGGAGCCGGCGCGGTCGCTTTCCGCTGTGATTCTATCGCGATCTGCCTTGAATAGATCGACGATGCGAGTCGCAGCATCGAAGGCCTGGTTTGCTGTTTCGGCGACTCCATCGAGGAAGAACTCGAGCCAAGGCTCCCAGGCACCCCGCTCGCGCACCTCCTGCAAGAGGCGATAGTAGTCGGCCCGGTGCGTCTTCAGATACAGGCTGAGATACAGGAGCGGCCGCCGCAGCACTCCATGGACACACAGATAGAGCGTCACCAAAAGACGCCCAATGCGGCCATTGCCGTCGAGGAACGGGTGGATCGTCTCGAACTGCACGTGGAGCAGCCCGGCCTTGATGAGCGCTGGCAATCGGGATTGGTCCTCGTGCATGAAGGCCTCGAACGCTGTGAGGCAGCCATCGAGTTCGGTCACCGGCGGTGGGACGAAGAGCGCGTTGCCCGGTCGGGTACCGCCAATCCAGTTCTGAGAGCGCCGGAACTCTCCGGGACTCTTTGTGCCGCCACGGCCGCTCTCCAGAAGCCGAGCGTGCATCTCGCGCATGAGTCGGAGCGAGAGCGGCAGTTCCTTCAGCCGCTCCAGGCCGTACATCATCGCGTCGACGTAGTTTGAGACCTCGCGGATGTCGTCGATCGGCTGGCCGGCTTGAGCCTCCGTCTCAAAGCGCAGCAGATCCGTGAGGGTCGATTGCGTCCCTTCGATCTGAGAGGAGAGCACTGCCTCCTTGCGCACGTACATGTAAAGGAAGAGCTCTTGGCGCGGCAGGAGCGTCGTAATGCCATCGAGGCGGCCGAGTGCCCGCTCGGCCAAGCTGAGATGAGGCAAGAGGGACAGAATGTCGATAGATGGCTGCGGCGGCAGCGGAGGCGGAACGAAGGCGCGCACAATCTCGCCTCCAATGGGCGTTTCGGCGTAGCGGCCGAGCCGCGAATCGGTCTTGTGATCGTCTGCCATTCCCACATTATGGATGGCGTGAGTTATTTAAGCAATTGGCTCTTGGATTAATTAGCGCCTGTGATAAGGTAAGCCTGCTTAAATAGCGGAACGATAGAAATGTGGGGATCGACAGAGCGAAGCATCAGGATAGTTCTGAATGCGCCCACCGCATCCCGGGCTAACCTTCCTAAGAGGGTGTTTTGCGCGCCTGACAGGACACCAAGAGGGCGGCCGGCGCACTGTGCCGTTGCTGCATTGCACACAAAGCGAAATGCCTCCAACTGCTTCCCCCCTGCTTCCCCGATTTCACGGACGAGGCCGGGGAAGCAGAAAACGCCCCATAGGGCGTTTGCTAACTTATTGATTTTATTGAAGAAAACTGGAGCGGGCGAAGGGATTCGAACCCTCGACCCCAACCTTGGCAAGGTTGTGCTCTACCCCTGAGCTACACCCGCTCGCGCGGCGTCTCCGCCGCAAGCCGCGCCTATATGGCCGAAGAGCGCGGGGATTGCAACAGGGGTCCGTCATCTTTTTTCGAAGTGCCGTTTTTGGGGAAATCGGCGGCTCGATGCCCCGTTTTGGTTCCAGTTTTCCGTGCCGTAGCGGCAGGCAGGGCTGACGCGCCTCGTGCCGTCGGGCGACATTGCCGCCAAAACATGAGGCGGGACTTGCGGCCGCGCCGCTTTTCGCCATAGACGGTTTTTCGAGCAAGCGGAGACCAGACATGCCGAAGACGCCGGCCGACCTTTTCGCCTTCCTCGACGGGCTTGGCATCGCGGTGAAGACGGTCAGCCATCCGCCGCTGTTCACGGTCGCCGATTCGCAGTCGCTGCGCGGCGAGATCCCGGGCGGCCACACCAAGAACCTCTTCCTGAAGGATAAGAAGGATAATTTCTTTCTCGTCACGGTCGAGGAGGACGCAACCGTCGACCTGAAGACGATCCATCAGGCGATCGGTGCCGCGAGCCGGGTCTCGTTCGGAAAGCCGGAAGCCCTGATGGACCTGCTTGGCGTGATCCCGGGCGCCGTCACCGCCTTCGGCGCGATCAACGATACCGGGGGCAAGGTGAGGGTGGTGATCGACGAACCCTTGCTCGCGCACGGCATCGTCAATGCCCATCCGCTGACCAATGAGGCGACGACGTCGATCGCGGCCGACGACCTGCTCAGATTTCTGAATGCGACGGGCCACGAAGCTGTTATCTTGAAAGTTTCCCAGTGATCGCCACATGGAGCCGCAAGGCGCCTGACGGCGCAGGGAAATCCGACCGGCCGAGAGGATGACGATGGACGACAAGAACAATCCCTATGCAGGAAATGGCGGCGGCTACGCCACCAACGTGCAGTTCGGCACTCCGCAGGGTAACGGGCCCGCAGGCGCGGACAAGACGCTGATCAAGGACACGACCACGGCCAACTTCAGTGCCGACGTGATCCAGGAATCGCGCAAACAGCCGGTGCTGGTCGATTTCTGGGCGCCGTGGTGCGGCCCCTGCAAGCAACTGACCCCGGTCCTGGAGAAGGCGGTTCAGGCCGCCGGAGGTCGCGTCAAGCTGGTCAAGATGAATATCGACGACCATCCGGCCATCCCCGGGCAACTGGGCATCCAGTCGATCCCGGCCGTCATCGCATTCAAGAACGGCCAGCCGGTCGACGGCTTCATGGGCGCGGTCCCCGAGAGCCAGGTGAAGGAATTCATCCAGCGCGTCGGCGGCAAGGGCGAAGCCGAGACGGGTATCGCCGAGGCGCTCGCTGCAGCCACCGAGGCGCGGGCCGCCGGCGACGCCCGGACCGCGGCCGACATCTATTCGGCGCTGGTCGAGCAGTTCCCCGACAATGTCGAGGCGCTGGCGGGTCTGGCCGAACTGGTATTGGAGAGCGGGGACGCCCAGGGGGCGCTGTCATTGCTCGACGGCGCGCCGGCCGAGAAGAAGGATGCTCCGGCACTCGCCGCCATCCGCACCAGGATCGCGCTCGCGGAACAAGCCGCCTCACTCGGCAACGCCGCGGAGTTCGAGAGCCGGCTTGCCGCAAACCCCAAGGACCATCAGGCCCGCTTCGACCTCGCCATGATCCAGAATGCCGAGGGCAAGCGCATGGAGGCGGCCGACAACCTGCTCGCCATCGTCAAGGCCGACCGGAGCTGGCAGGATGACGGCGCCAGGGCACAGCTCGTGAAGTTCTTCGAGGCGTGGGGGCCGACGGACGAAGCAACCCTCGCGGCCCGGCGCAAGCTGTCGTCGGTGCTGTTTTCGTAAGAAGGAACGGCTTGCGCTTCCCGTGCGGCTCGACTTCGGGCCGGCAAGCGCCAGATAGGGACTGTTGACACGGAAAGGCGATCGCCGTGCAGGCGGGAAATGCTTATTACCGGCGGGGCAAGGACCTGCCTGCCACAATACCGGTGTTCCCGCTGGCGGCGGCACTGCTGCTTCCTGGCGGGCGCATGCCCCTCAACATCTTCGAGCCGCGCTATCTGCAGATGATCGACGAGGCGATCGGCGGCCAGCGGATCATCGGCATGATCCAGCCGAGCCTCGACGGCCGGCTGCGCGGCGACGGGGAACCGGAGCTGTGTCAGGTCGGTTGTCTGGGCCGGATCACGTCGCTCTCCGAGACCGGCGACGGCCGCTATCTGATCGCGCTGCAGGGCGTATGCCGCTTCCGTGTCACCGAGGAAATAACGGTCAGGACTCCCTTCCGGCAGTGCCGGATCACGCCCTTCGCCGGCGATCTCGACGAGGAGAGCGGCGCCAGGGAGGTCAACCGTCCGGCCCTGCTCAAGGCGTTTCGTTCCTATCTCGAAGCCAATGGCCTCGACGCCGACTGGGAAAGCGTCAGCCGCGCCGACAATGCGATGCTGGTCAATGCGCTCTCCATGATGGCGCCTTACGGGCCGGCCGAGAAGCAGGCGCTTCTGGAATCGCCCGACCTGAAGACGCGGGCCGACACGCTGATCGCGATCACCGAGATGGCGCTGGCCCGCGAGCAGGACGATTTCGGCTCGAGCCTGCAGTGAGGGCGGCATGGTCAAGGACGAGCGCAGCGTTGCCATCGACACCAAGCTGCTCGAGCTTCTGGCCTGCCCGCTGACCAAAGGCCCTCTGACCTGGGTTCCCGAAAGCTGCGAGCTCATATCGAAGGCTGCGGGGCTCGCTTATCCCGTGCGCGACGGCATTCCGGTGATGCTGCCGTCGGAGGCGCGACAGATAGAAGAGTGAATGGTGAATGGTAAAATGGTGAATGGTTAAGAAGTTGACGGACCGGCGCGCACAGCGTTCGTTCTTCACCATTCACCATTCACCATTCACCATTCACCATTCACCATCTTCTACTGAAAATTCCGCCCCTTCGGCATGACCTGACCCGGGGCGCGGGCGAGATCCTCGTAGTCGTCGACCACCGAGGGCGGTTTCGCGGGAAGCCGGACGACATTCGCTCCACCTGATGTTCCGGTTGGACCATCACTCTCCCTTGCTTTGCGCTGGTCGGCGAGCCCGCGCAGGAAGCGCGCCTGTTCGGAAAGCTCGCCCAGCCAATGGGTCAGGTCTCGGATTCTGTCGGCGACGATGTGGATGACGCCGGATTCCGACTGCAGCCGCCCGTCGACGCGGATGAAACGCCCACCCATCACCGCCGGACGGTAGCGGTCGAAGATCCTGGGCCAGATGATGACATTGGCCACGGCCTGCTCGTCCTCCAGCGTGAGGAAGATCGCATTGCCGTTGCCCGGCCGCTGCCGCACCAGGACGAGGCCGGCGACCGAGACGCGCCGGCCGTCGTGCACCAGGGACAATCGGCCGTGCGGGGTGACGCCGGCGCGGTCGAGCCTTGTGCGCAGGAAGGAAACGGGATGCGCCTTGAGCGACAGGCCCAGCGATTCATAATCATGGATCACATGCTGGCCAAGCGGCATGGCCGGCAGCGCCGTCTTCGGCTCGTTGTCGGCCAGCCGCAGCTCGGGCCGGTCGAAGAGCGGCAGGCGCTGGGCGGCGTTCCTGGCGTCGAGCGCCCGGACCGCCCAGAGCGCGGCGCGCCGGTCGAGGCCGAGCGAGCGGAAGGCGTCGGCCTCGGCCAGCCGTCCGATCTCGCCCATGTCGAGCCCCGAACGCAGCCAGACGTCGTGCACGGAATGATAACCGTCGCCGCGGCGGGCGACGAATTCGATCATGCGTTCCTCGGACAGGCCCTTGATCTGGCGGAAGCCGAGCCTGACGGCATGGTTGCTGCGGATGACGCCGCGCATCTCGCCATGGCGCGGCGCGACCCGCGACGGATCGAAGGTGAAGGCTTCGAGTGTGCAGTCCCAATCGGAAAGATTGACGTCGGCCGGGCGGATGTCGACGCCGTGGTCGGCCGCGTCCCGCACAAGTTGCGCCGGCCTGTAGAAGCCCATCGGCTGCGAGTTCAGGATCGCGGCGCAGAAGACGTCGGGATAGAAGGTCTTGAGCCAGCAGGAGGCATAGACCAGCAGCGCGAAGGCTGCGGCATGGCTTTCCGGGAAGCCGTATTCGCCGAAGCCCTCGATCTGCTTGAAGCAGCGCTCGGCGAAATCCCGCTCGTAGCCCTTCCTGACCATGCCGTCGATCATGCGCTGCTTGTAATTGCCGATCGTGCCGGTACGCTTGAAAGTCGCCATGGCGCGGCGAAGCTGGTCGGCCTCGTCGGGCGCGAAGCCGCCGGCCACGATGGCGATCTTCATGGCCTGTTCCTGGAAAAGGGGCACGCCGAGGGTTCTTCCGAGAATCTCCCTCAGCTCTTCCTTGGGATATTCGGCCTCTTCCTTCTTTTGGCGCCGGCGCAGATAGGGATGGACCATGTCGCCCTGGATCGGCCCGGGGCGCACGATCGCCACCTCGATGACCAGATCGTAGAATTCGCGGGGCCTGAGCCGCGGCAGCATGCTCATCTGGGCGCGCGATTCGATCTGGAAGACGCCGAGCGTGTCTGCCCGGCAGATCATGTCGTAGACGCGCTCGTCCTCCGCCGGGATCGTGGCCAGCTCCAGCCGCCTGTCATGGGGATCGCGCTCGTCGTAATGCGCTTCCAGGAGATCGAGCGCCCGCCGCAGGCAGGAGAGCATGCCGAGCGCGAGCACGTCGACCTTCAGGATCTTCACCGCATCGAGGTCGTCCTTGTCCCATTCGACCATCATGCGTTCTTCCATCGCCGTCTTGACGATGGGCACGATCTCGTCGAGCCGGTCCCTGGTGATGACGAAACCGCCGACATGCTGGGAGAGATGGCGCGGAAAGCCGAGGATCTCGTTCGCCCGGGCGATCACATGCCGCGTCACGGGATCGGCCTCGGCCAAGCCGGCCGCCCGGGTCTCCCTCCCGCCGAGCTCGGAGGACGACCAGCCCCAGATCGATCCGGAGAGCGCGCTCATGACGTCCTCGGAGAGGCCCATCGCCTTGGCGACCTCGCGCAATGCCGAACGGCCGCGATAGGTGACGACCGAGGCGGCAAGTGCGGTACGCTTGCTGCTGTATTTCTCGTAGATATAGGCGATCACCTCGTCGCGGCGCTCATGCTCGAAATCGACGTCGATGTCGGGCGGCTCGCCGCGTTTTTCGGAGATGAAGCGCTCGAACAGGCAGTCGATGATATCGGGACCCACCTCGGTGATGCCGATGCAGAAGCAGATCACCGAATTGGCGGCCGAACCGCGCCCCTGGCAGAGGATCTTCTTCCTCCGCGCGAAGCTGACGATATCGTGGACGGTGAGGAAATAGCGCGCATAGTTCAGCCTCTCGACGATGCCGAGCTCGTGCCGGATCAGTTCCTCCACCTTCTTCGGAACACCGTCCGGATAGCGGTTCTTCGCGCCCTCCCAGGTCAGCCTTTCCAGCTCGGCCTGCGGTTCCAAGCCGGATTCGGTCGGCTCGTCGGGATAGTTGTATTCGAGCTGCTGGAGGGAGAACCTCAGCGTTCCGGCGAAACGCAGCGTCTCGGCCAGCGCCTCGGGGTGGCGGCGAAAGAGCCGCGCCATTTCGGCCGGGCCCTTCAGGTGACGTTCGGCATTGGCCATGAGGTCGAAACCCGCCTCGGCCACCGGCACGTTGAGCCGGATCGCGGTCAGCACGTCCTGCAGGGGACGACGCTCCGGCGCATGATAGAGCACGTCGTTGACCGCCATCAGGGGCAGGCCGCAGGCCGCCGCGATCGCGGCCGCCTGTTCCAGCCTGAAGCGGTCATTGCCCGAATAATCCGGCGAGACGGCCAGCCACAAGGCTTCGCCGAAGCGCTCCTTCAATTGGCGGAGGAAGGCGTCCTGCTCTTCCCCATGGGCGGCGAGATCGGGCAGTGCGGCGAGCGACAGGCCCTCACCCCATTCAAGGAGATCGTCGCGGCGCAGATCCGGATTGCCTTTCTCGCCCCGCATATTGGCTTCGGTCAGCATGCGGCACAGCCGGCCCCAGCCCGCGCGGTCCCGGGGATAGGCGAGGATGTCGGGCGTGCCGTCGGAAAACACCAGGCGGCAGCCGGGATGATAGGGAAAACCGTCCACCTTGGCCTGCTGCCAGGCGCGCACCACGCCCGCCACGGTGTTGCGGTCGGCGAGCCCGATCGCCGAAAAGCCGAGACGCTGCGCCGAGACGAGCAACTCCTCCGGCCGCGACGCGCCACGCAGGAAGGAGAAATTCGATTGCACGGCGAATTCGGCATAGGGCGCGTTCATGCGAAGATTCCGTGCATGTACCAGCGCGGCGTAGCCTCCGTGGCGCCGTAGAAGCCTTGCCGGAAGAGCCAGTAGCGGCGGCCCTTGGCGTCCTCGATGCGGAAATAGTCGCGCGTGGCCGCATCCTCTTTCTCGCGCCACCATTCCGGGGCGATGCGCTCGGGCCCCTCGGCGCGGGCGACGTCGTGCAGGGCGCGCCGCCAGCGGAACCGCGCGGGCGGTCCTTCGGGAATCTCGGCCATCATCACCTCGACGGGCTCGGGAGGTCGGAACAGCCGGATCGGCCTGTCGGCCGGTCCATGTCCGCGCACTTGCTCCCTGGCGGCGGGACCGCCGGCTGCCTCGGCGAAGGGAACGGCGATCGCGGCGCGTTCGGGAATGCGGCTTTCGACCATCAGCGGCCGCAGCACCGCCGTCTGGCCGAGCCGGGCGCGCACCCGGTCGGCGAAGACGGCGAGTTCCTCGCCCTCGTCTGTCTCCACGCCGCCGAGATCGGCCTGCCCGATCTCCAGACGCGCGGCCTGAAGCACGGAGAGGCGGACGAGGTCGAAACCGAAGCCGGCGTCGATCACTCCTTCTGCCGCCGTCAGCCTTTCGTGGAACAGGCGCCGGACCAGACGCGGCTCGCGCAGCGGCCGCGACGTACCGACCGCGATGCGTGAGACGGCGCCGTCCACCCTGAACAGCGCCAGTTCGAGCGCCCGGGCGCCTTCGCCGCGCCGTTCGAGGCCCTTCTTCAGCGTCGTGGCGAGGATGAAGGCCAGCTCCTCGATATGATCGGTGAGCATGATCGGCTCGGCCAGATGCCGTTCGGCCGAAAGGTCGGCGACCGGCAGGCGCGGTGAGATCGCCTCGTCGATCCGGCCGAGCGCCTGGTCGAGCCGGATCAGCAACCCCTTGCCGAAGCGCCGCGCGAGCGGCGCGCGCGGCGCCGCCATGATGACGCCGGCCGTTCGCAACCCGACGCTTTCGAGGCCGCTGCGGGTTTCTGGGGCGATCCTCAAGGCGGCGAGCGGCAAGGGCGCCAGCGCCGCCGCCTCGTCGCCCGGCGCGATAGGGGACAAGGAGAAACGCGCTCCGGCCCAGGCCGCTCCCGGCGTGGATGCAAGGCCGGCCCGTGCGGAAAAACCCTGGTGGAAAAGCCGCAGCAGGAGGTCGTCCAGCATCGCCCTTTCGCCGCCGAAGAGATGGGCGCAGCCCGTGATGTCGAGGAACAGCCCGTCCCCTCCCTCGAGCGCCACCAGCGGCGTGTAGCGATCGCACCAGTCGGCCAGGCTTTCGAGCAGCCGCCGGTCGGCCTCCGGATCGGCCTCCACGACGTCGAGGGAAGGATGCATGGCGCGGGCGTCGGCGATGCCCATGCCGCGCTTCAGGCGCAACGCCTCAGCCTGCTCGTCGAGGGCGGCGATGCACTGGGTGTTGTTCTCGCGATGGCTGAAGACGAGCGGCGGCCTGGCGCTCGCCGGACCGGAACGCCAGGACCGACCCAGCCGCTGGCGCAGGATCCGCTCCGCGCTGAGATAGGGGAACCATAGAGTCAGGATTCTCTGACCCTCTTTCCTGAAATGAGAGGTCATGGGGGTTCCACTCCACGATGAACTGCCCGGCAAGGGCAAAACGGCTCTTGTCGATGCCGACGGAAAAGGCCGGATGGCCGACGGAGCCGGCGAGCGGGCCGGCCACCGTCGCGCGCGGCGTGGCGGGGGCAGCCGATACGACGAGGCGAAGCGGTGCGGCCGTCGGTTCCGGCGCGGCCGATTGGCGCAGCAGGAAGACGGGATGCCCGGCGATCTGCGCTCGCCGATGCAGCCGACGCGTCGCGGTGAGGTCGAGCCTGTGCGGATTGCCGCGTATTTCCAGGAAGACGGCGCAGAGGCCGCTCAGCCGAGCGGCTTCCTCCGCGACCCACAAGGCGTCGGCGGGTTTCTGCACATCAGAGACGAGCAGGTCGCCCGGCGCCAGCCCACAGAAAGCAAGAAGCCCGGGCGCATAGGGAAAACCCCCCTCGCGGAAGGCTTCACCCGTGCCGATCCACAATATGGGGGCGCCGGCATGACATTTGCGGGCAAGCCCGGCCAGCGCCAGCGCAAAGCCGGCGGCGGCGCCAGCGTCGCGGGCATCGGGGCCGTGGATTTCGGTCAGCGCGGCTTCCGGCAGGCCGCCGCCGAGTGCGGCGTCGAGGCGTGCCGCTCCCGTCCTCAGCCCCGCCGAAAGCCGGGATTTGGCTGCCAGGCCGGCCTGGCGCAGGATCACGCCGTCGGCCGCGGCCGGCACAGCCGCGACATCCGGGGCGGGCGGGGCATCGAACCGCTCGGCGAGAGTGCCTTCGATCCTGGCGATTTTCCGGCGCAAGGACAAAATAGTTTCCCGCGCCACGGCGGAGGTCGCCATGTCGGTTGCTTCCGGTCTGTTCCTGTTATGTTCTTATGGATTCCAGAGCCGGCCTCAAGAGTCAAGCGTGTCGATTGAGAATTTATTCCTTAAGCGTGGCGCCCTGTGCTGTCGTCTTCATGAATAAGGCGAACCACATCCAGTTTGAGAAATGCCGGCCGAAAGGCTATATCCCGCCAAAAGGACAAAGAATGGCCCGCATCTATCAGACCCGAGCCTGGCACGACCAGCTGTCGCCGTCGATCGAGGAAATGGAACTTCTGGCGCTGGAAGCCTATGCCCATCTACCGGAGGAGTTCCGCACCCTCACCGGCGAGATCATCATCCAGCTTTCCGAGTTCCCGACCGACGAGATCATGGACGACCTGTCGCTGGAGACGCCTTTCGACCTGCTCGGCCTGTTCGAGGGCCGCGGCATCGCCGAACGCTGGACCCCGCAGACCGGCGAGGGACCCAACCGCATCACGCTCTACCGCCGCGCCATTCTCGACTATTGGGCCGAGAACGAGGAGACGCTGGGCGCCATCGTCACCCATGTGCTGATCCATGAGATCGGACATCATTTCGGCCTTTCCGACGACGACATGGAACGGATCGAGGAAGCCGCCGACGAGGTCGCGATCCCGCCGACCTGAGTTGGCGGGCACCGGAACGCCTGGCGACAGGACCGGTCGCCACCGGCCGGTTGCATTCCGCTCGGCCGGAGGGACGATGATCCCCGCGGTCCCTACGACTGGATGGTTCTGCTTCTGCCACGGCTCGATCCACGATTGTGCCGGAGGGTGCAGGGCCCGCAGCCGCAATCTCGAAGTTCCGCCGCATGAGCTCCCGGATCACGGTCGAACCCGGATGATGACGTCTCCTCGCGAGAACGTTGCGACCTCTCAGACGACGCGCGGCCCTGGAGGCTCACGGACCGAACTGCCCCGTGCATAGACCGTCGCAGATCTGCAGCCAGAAAAAGCCGCAGCCCCTGACCGGGGTGCAGCCGCCGGCGCGGCATTGAATCAGCGCGCCACAGGGATTGCCTCGCAGCAATCCCGAATCGGCGGAACGACATTCGCAGGCTGGCAAGGCTCCGCCGGCCTGCATGATGACCGGGCTCTTGCAAGCGCCATCGCCAAGGTACTGAGTGTACTTTTGCAATAGCGTGAAATCGGGAAAGAGCTTTTCCAGCCTCGGCGCCAACTTGTCGATATATGCCACCGCTGCCTTGTTCTTCTTGGGGTCCGAGTAGCTTTCGGGACGCAACCGCTCGGCGAGATCCGACAGCGTCGCCTTCTGCCCTTTGTCGTACACCGCCTCGATCCCCTCGCGCAGCCGGTCCTGCCAGAGTGCAGCCTGGTAGGCAGCCGGGAGGCCGTCGAAGATGAGTTTCTGTTCGCCAAGGCTGAGTGCGGCGAGCCCATTTCGGAAGGTGGTCAGGTAGTCCGATATGTCTAGCATAGCGAGACCTCACCGTTACGGTTATTTGATTGTACTATGTATAGATTGGTATCTCAACCAGAATCTAAGGCATTCCTTCCGAAAATGTGCAGCGCTTTCTCAAAAAAAGACATTGGCTCGATCAAGAACGTACAGCATTTCGCGTAAAGCCTTACTCTCAGTTCGATATCATTAAGAAAATTTTATGAATTTCGGCGAAAGCTCTGAATTTCAATTCAAAATTGAACATGGCGCACTTACTCACCGCAAGAGCAGAAAACAGAACCTTTCCAGGCTTGAAATCGGCGCCCTTCCGGCTCGAAATGCCGGACTTTGCCTTGGGCTGATTTCATACCGTTGGGGCGTGGCCCACGCCCGTTGGCGCGAAAGCCAAGCGGCCCGGAGGGGCCGCGCCGGCGATTGGTATGGATTCCCGGACCGCGGCCAGATCCGGATGACGATATCTCCTCTCGATAAACGGCGAACTTGACCCTCCAGTTGCTGGAAGCGGTAAGCTTTCCAAAACTCGGAGGAACCGGGGATGGCAGAACGCGTCGACAGGCTGGAACGCGAGATCGTCAGACTCTTCAAGGTTGCGTGCCGGGCAAACAGGCCGGATGTCGCCGAGCATTTGTTGCGCGCCCTGGAGACCTTGGAACGGGAACCGGGCATTCGGGATCATGCGCGCTGCCATTGCGCGTTGATGGAAGCCTATGGGGAACTCATCCGGTCGCATTGATGCTGCCGAGGCGCGACCGGTCGGTTCCGCCCGGCTTGGGCTATCGCCAGGGACGGCATGATGGACAGGCGGGATGGCGCTAGCCTGTCCTGACCCTCGCCATTGTCGTGTTCGCGATTGCGGCGCTCGACAAATATCTGCGCAGCAGCGCAGCGGTGCAGCAGCGCTCCGCAGCCTTTGCAGTCGTAGAGGAACCGGCAGGCGTTGATCGGCATCGTCTCGGTCTCCCGATGCCCGCAGCCGGGGCAAGTGATCGTGCTCCGCAGGACCGTCATGTGGTCTGTCCCCCTCCCTGAGACGTCGGGGTCGCGAATAGTGCCGGATACGACCGGGACCCGGTCACTCATCGGCTGGATCCCTGGACGGACGCGACCGATAGCCGGCTTCGGCGGTCGCAGCGGTCAGGGCGGCGATGTCGGCCAGTGCGTCGTCGAAGGACACTGCCGCCGTTCCTTCTTCGAAGGAAATCTCGACCCATGATCTGCGACATCGCATTCGCGACGGAAGCGAGCAGGATCGGAAGGGCGAATTCCGTGCGAGCGTAAGATGGTGCGAGTGGTTCACCGGCGCCCGGAAGCTCCGGGCGCCGGCGAGCCGAAGCGTTCTCAGAAGTAGCGCTTGAAACGGAGGAAGCCGGAAGGGGTACCGTCGAGGCCGTCGACCTTGTCGAAATGGATCTCGCTGCTGATTTCGAAATTCAGCACCGGCGACCAGACGAGGTTCAACTCGGCGCCATAGGCGTTGAGGCCCGAACTCACGTCGGAGCCGACGTCCGAATAGAGGTCGCCGAAATACTGGAAGGCGGCCGAGGCGGCAAATTCCGGCGTGAACTGGTGGAAGTAGGAGCCCAGAACCGACCATTCGGAGTTGACGCCGAGCGCGCTCGACGAACCGTAGGTGTTGTCGCTGTCGGAGTAGAAGGCCAGCACGCGGAGCGAGGAGCCGGGGCTGTTCGGCACGTTGAGCTGCAGGCCGAGCCCGGCGCCCCAGCCTGCTTCGTCGGCGAAGGCGCCGGGCCGGCTCTCGTCATAGCCGAACTTGGCCCAGACCGAGCCCCAGCCCTGGTTGACGCCCACCTTGGCGACGATGTCGGGCATGTAGCCGTCGCCGGCCAGCGCGTCGTCCTCCAGCGAGATCGTACCGAACAGCCCGTAGGCGCCGGTGAAGTCGTAGCCGATCTGCTGCGCCTGGCTGTAGCCGTAATACATGCCGTAATAAGAATGGGCGCCCCAGTTGGAGGCGCCGCCGTTGCGTGTCGCGGACCACGCCGATTCCGTATAGCCGGCGTAGAAACCGCCCAGCTGGACGAAAGCCTGGTCGACACCGACGGGGAAGTCGACACCGCCGGTCGAGACGCCTTCCGCCTCGAGGCGGATGAAGCTGCGCAGCGTGCCCCAGTCGGTCTCGGACCGGGCGTCGAAGTTCAGTCGCGCCCTGCTGCTCTTGATCCAGCCATCGGCATCGGCGGCGCCGCCGATGAAGGCCGGCGTGTCGCTGGAATTCTTGTAGCCCTCGGCGCCGATCTGGTACCACATCCAGCCGTTGACCGAGAGGCAGGTCTCGGTGCCGGGGATGTAGAAGAAGCCCGCGCTGTAGGTTTCGCAGACCCGGACATATTCGACCGGCTCCGGTTCGGCCACGACGACCGCGTCGGCCGCCTGGGCCAGCGGCACGCCGATCAGTCCGGCAGCCGAGCCGAGCAGAATTGCTGCATATTTCATTGTTCCCGTCTCCTAGGAAAAGCTGGTTCTCTGCTGGCGACGGGAGCGGTCGCGACCGGCCGCCGACAGCCGGTCGGAATAGGAGCCCCGGCGTTTTCCCGGATTTTGCGAGGGGCTTACATCGCTGTAAGAAGGGCTTGTCTTTGCCGCTTGCTGCCATTGCTGTGACCGTTCGGCCACAGTCCGGTGAGGCCATCAGGTCTTCCGCCGCCGCAGCATTGGCCCTGGGCCGGATCTCGCTGCGCCTGGATTTCGGCGCGGAGCGCGATCAATTCTTGCTGACCAACCGCTTTTGCCGTTGACTTTCCCGCCCTATCGCGGATTTTCCGACCTATCTTTTCATTTTCGAGGAATTGCGCCCGCCCCTGTACCAGCCGCGGCGGGCTTCCGATGCCGGCGGTCGATCAGATCGACCGGAGGACGCGGCTGCTTGGCCCGCGCCTGCTGATGCCGCTGCCAGGATGCCCGCAGGGGCCGCGCCGGCGATTGAGCCGTCGGTATTGCCGGGGGATTCGCGCCCGATCCTGCAAACGCCCAGTTCTTTGCAGTGGATTTTTGACGCTTGCTTTCAACGTGATGAATTGCGTCCGCTGGCTCTGGCCGAGCCGCCGAAGGATGCACATATCCGCATAACGAGGCGAGCCGTCTCGGCAGGGGGTCTTCTCCGAGCCTTCGCGAGATGTCAGCAGCCAGGCGAGGGCGACGCAAGCATTGCCCCGTCACCCCGCCCTCGACGGCATACCGAAATAACAGGCCCGTCCTGTTATTTCCCAGTTTTTACAGGATCGCGGTCGAATCCGGGGCAGTGATGCCAGGACAGTTCGAACCGTGCCCGGCGCATCGGGAGGCGGCCGCCGCCGATCACGATCGCGTGCGGTTGCGCGAATGTAAGGTTCCCGAAAAGCAGCCGGAACGCAGCCGCCTCACGGTGCCAGGGTCGTCAATCGAGGCCCTTGAAGGTCATCGCGACCGCAGGGCCCTGCAGGACAGGAAAGGTACCGAGATGACACGTTTTGTCGCCGTCGCGTCGATTGCGCTCCCCCTCTTCGCCGCTCCGGCCCTTGCCGGCGAGGCCCCTGCCTACAGGGGCGACTATCGGCCGCCGGTCGCGCGTGACGACAATGCGGGGACGTCGACGTTCGGCGGAACCCATCCGATCGCGCCTGCCGCGCCGAGGACCACGGTCGCCGTCAATCCCGATCCGACGCTTCGGAACTATTCGGCGAACATCACCCGGTCCGATCTGCACTCGGGCAGGTAATCACTGCGCTTCCGTTTGGCCCCACGCATCGACCTGCGGACAATCATCGATGCCTGCGAGCCGGCATCCAAGGAGAAAGACATGAAATATCTCGTCATCGCCCTGTTGCTCGCCGTTCCCATGACGGCACGGCAGGCCCTAGCGCATCCTGCGGCGCGCCCCGGCGTCGAGGCGACGGCAAAGCGGATCGAAGCGATCATCCACGGCGAGGGGCGCCCCGGTGATGTTGTCGTGTCGGCGTCCGACCCGGCGGTGAGCTACAGGGTGCTGGAGAACGGGCTGATCAAACGAAGCAACGATCGTTTCGGAACCTCGGAGGTCCGCGGTCCTGTGCAGCGCTGGGACAGAAACCACCGGCACGCCCGGTGATCTCGCCGGAGATCACAAAGATGTAAGATCCGGGACAGGTCGTTCCAAGGAAATGCGAATAACGTCCCGGTCGCATCTCCAGTAGGGACGGTTCACCCCGACCCGAAACTACCCCGCCCGCGTATCTGACCGCGCGGGCGGGGCTTTTATTGACCCGATGTGAACAGGATGCGTACGACCAGTCCAGGATGGTTGTCGTCCAGCACGATCTGGGCGCCGTGGAAGTCGGCGACGGCCTTCACCAGACTTAGACCCAAGCCGGAGCCATCGGTCGTCCGGCTTTTCTCCAGCCGGTAGAAACGCTTGAAGACCTTCGCCCGCTCCGCTTCCGGTATGCCCGGACCGTCGTCGGCGATCGCAATCACGCATCTTCCCCCGGCAATCCCGCAACCCATGGTGACGACGGCGCCTTTGTCGGTATGCCTGATCGCATTGTCGAGGATATTTGCGCACATCTGCCGCAGGAGCTCGAAATCTCCTGTCACATCGAGGCCCTGCGAGCGATCTGTCTTCGGCAGGCGAAGCGAGCGTCCGCTATCCTCGATGATCGGCGTATAGATCTCGTGGAGTTCGTCCATCAGGGAGCAAAGGTCGATGCGCGAGATTTTTCCCTTGCGCGCGCCGGCTTCGATTTGGGAGATCCTCAGCAGCGCCTCGAAAGTGTCAGTGATCAGAGCGACTTCGTCGAGCGCATGATCCAAGATCGAGGCGACATCGGCGCCGCCGGTCGCGGCGTCGCGGGCTTGCTCCAGCAGCAGATAGAGCCGCGAGATCGGTGTCTTCGGATCGTGGGCGATGTCGGTCGTCACCTGACGCATCGCATTGACGCTGGATTCGAGCTGGGCGAGCGCGACGTTGATTTCCGCCGCGAGCATGTCGAGGTCGTCGCGCCGGCGAGAGATGGGCAGGCGGGTTGCGAGTTCGCCGGCGCCGACAGCCTTGGCCCTCACGGAGAGCGCGGCGATGCGACGACGTGTCCTGAAGGCCAGCAATGCACCTCCGCCCAGGCCCGATGCCAAAACGATCGCGGTCGCCCAGCCGAAGCTCACCAGCGCGATCTCGCGCAGCCTGTCGGTATCGTCGTAGCTGACGCCGACGATCAGGTCGAAGTCGCCGAGATTGCGGCGCAGGAGCCGATAGCTCGAGGGCATGGCGGGCTCGCTCGGAGGCGGCAGCGTCGAGAAGCCACGCGGTACGGATGGCGCCTCGACATTGCCGGCAAGCCGGGCACCGTTGTCCGACGTCAGTGCATAGACTGTTTCCTGTCCGCGGATCGCCGGCCCATGGTTGCCGATCATGGCGACGGCGCCGTCGATCCCTCTGGCATCATAGGCTGCCTCGATCTCGCGAAACCGCTCCGTCACGTGCGAATCCAGCCTTTCATAGAGGTAGGCGGCGACCATGTTGTAGGCGAAGATATTGGCGACCAGGAAAGACGCCAGGAACAGCATGACATAGAGGGCTGCAAGCCGGAACGCCGTGCTGCGCGCAATGCTAGTGTTCAGGCGCTAACAAATGATTCCCTTCGGGCCGCAAATCAGTCAGTGTGCGGCCATGAGGAACGACATCTGCATTTACGTGAGCCCGGCGGACCGGGCTCGGCTCGAGCGGCTTGTGGCGAATCGCAACACGTCGCGCAAGGCGGCCTGGCGGGCCGAGATCGTGCTGGCGACGGCGGACGGGCTCGGCACGATGGCGATCATGCGGCGCACGGGGAAGTCGAAGCCCGCCGTGTGGCGCTGGCAAGAGCGTTACATCGAGGCCGGCGTCGACGGGCTGTTGCGCGACAAGACGCGGCCGGCGCGCAAGAAGCCGCTCTCGGTGGAGGTGAAGCTCGCCGTGCTGACCAAGACGGCGCAGGAGCGGCCGCCGGGCGGCGGCACGCACTGGAGCGCGCGGACGATGGCCAGGACGGTCGGCATCAGCCACAGGAGCGTGCAGCGCATCTGGGCGGAGGCGGGCTTGAAGCCGCACCTGGTGACCACGTTCAAGCTGTCGAATGATCCGAAGTTCGCCGAAAAGGTGACCGACGTCGTCGGCCTCTATCTCAACCCGCCGGACAAGGCGCTGGTGTTCTGCGTGGACGAGAAGAGCCAGATCCAGGCGCTCGACCGCACCCAGCCCGGCCTGCCGATGAAGAAAGGCCGCGCCGGCACGATGACCCACGACTACAAGCGCCACGGCACGACCACGCTGTTCGCCGCGCTCGACGTGAAGACTGGCGCGGTGATCGGAGAATGCCAGCCCAAGCATCGGGCCAAGGAGTTCATCCGTTTCCTCAGAACCATCGACCGCAACACACCGAAGTCCTTGGACGTGCACCTGATCGTCGACAACTACTCCACCCACAAGACCCAGGCGGTGAAGGACTGGCTCGCCAAGCATCCGCGCTTCAAGCTGCACTTCATCCCCACGTCGTCGTCCTGGCTCAACCAGGTGGAGCGCTTCTTCGCCGAGATCACGAGGAAGCGCATCCGGCGCGGCGTCTTCACGAGCGTCGCCCAGCTCGAGACCGCTATCTGCGACTATCTCGACGCGCACAACGCCGACCCGAAGCCCTTCGTGTGGACCAAGAGCGCCGATGTCATCCTCGCCAAAGTCCACCGCGCCCGCGCTGCTCTTGACGCCGCCAAGACCAGGAACCAAGCGTTAGAGTCGGAACACTAGCGGGGGGCATGAATGCTGTAGCCGGTGTTGCGGGTGGTGTGCAGCAACTGTACCCTGAAAGGCTTGTCGATCTTGGCGCGCAACCGACTGATATGCGTCTCGACGACCGTGCTCTGGGGGTCGAAATTGAAGTTCCAGACCCGCTCCAGCAGCATCGATCTGGTGAGGATGCGGCCTTCATTGCGCATCAGCAGTTCCAGCAAGGCGAATTCGCGTGGGAGGAGCTCGATTGTGTTGTCGCCCCGCCTGGCGATGCGACGGACGAGGTCCAGTTCGAGATCGGCCACCTGCAGGCGGACCCGCTCGTTGCTGAGCGGCGGGCGGCGGGCGAGCGCGTTGACCCTGGCCATGAGCTCGGAAAGGGCGAAGGGCTTGACCAGATAGTCGTCGGCGCCGGCCTCCAGCCCCTCGACCCGGTCATCGACGCCGCTCATCGAGGTGAGGAACAGGATCGGCAGCTTGCCGCCGGCGGCGCGCAGGCCGCGCACAAGGGAGAGGCCGTCAAGCCCCGGCAGCATCCGGTCCACGATCGCCAGATCGTAGGGTTCGCGGATGCCGACGGCCAGAGCGTCGCGGCCGTCCCTGACGACATCCGGCACATGGCCGGCGCCGGTCAGGCTTCTGGCGAGATATTGGCTGGTGCGTTCGTCGTCTTCGACAAGAAGGATGCGCATATCGGGAGCTTTCGATTCGGGATGACCGTGGAGAGTTCGCGGCAAGCGTCCTCGCGGCGGACGACGTCAGCCGCGCGAGGGCATCTCCGGTCTGTTGTCCTTAGGCTCGGGCTTGTCGGCTCGGCCTTGATGCGCCCTGTCGGCGCGGTCGGATCAGGCCACGAGCCTGGGTGGCCGGATCGGCGAGGCGTGCTCGGCCGACGGCAATTGCGGTGTCGGCGGCGGCGCGGGGCAGCCGCCGATCTGCGGTTGGATGGTGAGGTAGCCGACAAGCAGCGCTGCCGTCGGCGCGCAATGGACCTGGCAGTTTTGGTCCGCGACCTTTCCGCTCTTGGCCGACACGCCGGCATGCTGCCCGCCCGCATCGATCGAAGCGGGTTCCGGGACGGGTGCGACCTGCAGCGCATCTGCCGCGATGGCGTTCCTGTCGCGTAAGGGTGAGTTCTCCGGGGCGCCATAAGGGCCGGGCTGGAGTGCCGACATCGTCAGGAACGCCAGGGCCAGGAGAATGCGCGCAAGCATCCCCCCGGTCCGCCGATGTCCTGTCGTCTCCTGCATAGCCCCTTCAGGCATCTGATTTGCTTGTACAAGTCAACCGCCGACGCCTGTCGACGGCGGCGCTGCGCGCATTTGTGATCGTGATCTCGACGATCTTTTCGGACTTGTAAGACTCATGAAAGACCGGGGTAAGGCCGCGGAGTCGCGCCTTACCGTGGCGCCTTGCCCCCCGAGAGGCCTTCGATGATCGGGCAGTCGGGCCGGTGGTCGCCATGGCAGCTGCTCACCAGCTCCTTCAGCATGTCGCGCAGCCCGATGAGTTCGGCCAGCTTCTTCTCGATCTCGTCGAGCTTGGCCTCCGCAACGGCTTTCACTTCGGCGCTTTCACGGGTCTTGTCGTCATAAAGGGAAAGCAGCTGGCGGCATTCCTCGACCGAGAAGCCGAGGCTGCGCGACCGCTTCAGGAACCGCAGCCGATGCACATCCGTCAGGGAGTAATCGCGATATCCGTTACCGGCCCGGTCGGCGGTGAGCAGGCCGATATCCTCGTAATAGCGGATCGTCTTGGGGGGGAGGCCCGATTTTTCCGCAGCCAGTCCGATGTTCATACACGTCTCCCTGCAATACCGGCTCCATAGCCCTTCCAGTCACTGGAAGCTCAAGTGCTTTGTGAGGGGTGCTACGTCCCCGGTCCGTTCGTTACCCGTCCATATAGTGTGGTCCCGTCGCGATTGCCCGGACGGCTGCCCGGGCTCGCATTTCCCGACCCTGGTGTCGCGTTTCACGCCGCCTTCGCGGGATAACCCGCCGCATCCATGGCCGCGGTGATTTTCGCCGCATCCGCGGCCGAAGCGATGGTGACGGTCTGCGCCGGCAGGTCGATGGTGACCTCGGCGCCTGCGTCGACCGACTTCACCACCTTGGTGACGGTGCTCGCGCAATGGCCGCACGTCATGTCGGGCACGTTGAGTTTCAGCATTTCGATCTCCTGTTCTGTTGCCTGGCGCATGGCCACGTCGCAGCAAATGGGGTTTCCAGCAACTGGAGGGTCAAGGGAGAGCCGGGAAGAAAAATCCTGGTCGGTCTGTTGACCTTCCAATGACTGGAACCTCTACACCGCGTTCCGATCCAGATACTTGGATGAGGGAACGAGACAGATGAATGCGCATTCTTCACCCGCCGCAGCACCGCAGAGCTTCCGCATCGAGGGCATGACTTGCGCGTCCTGCGTGCGCCGGGTCGAACGCGCGGTCGGCAACGTGCGGGGCGTGACACGTGCCGCAGTCAACCTCGCGACCGAAACGGCCGAGGTGACCTTCGACGGCGTCTCCCGGCCGAGCGACGTGATCGAAGCGATCCGGACAGCGGGTTACGAGGTCGCGATCGAGACGGCCGAGATCGGGATCGAGGGCATGACCTGCGCCTCCTGCGTGCGCCGGGTCGAACGCGCCATATCGGCCGTCCCGGGCGTCCTCCGGGCGTCGGTGAACCTCGCCACTGAACGGGCGACCCTGGAGGCCGCGGGGCCGGTACCCGTCGCGGCTGTCGAAGCTGCGATCGAGGGAGCCGGCTACCAGGCTCGCCGCATCGCCGCAGCCGATGGAGCCGCCGTGGATGCGAGGCAGGAGGCGAAGGACAAGGAACTGCTCAACCTCAAGCGTGACCTGCGTTTCGCCGGCGTGTTGACGCTTCCGATCTTCCTGCTGGAAATGGGGTCGCATGCCTATCCGCCGCTGCATCACTGGCTGTGGATGGCGATCGGCCGGGAGCGGCTCTATCTCGCCTATTTCCTGCTGGCGACGATCGTGCAGTTCGGCCCCGGCCTGCGCTTCTACAGGAAGGGCCTGCCCGCCTTGATGCGGCTCGCGCCGGAGATGAACGCTCTCGTCGTGCTGGGCTCTACCGCGGCCTGGGGCTATTCGGTCGTTGCGACATTTGCGCCGTCGATCCTGCCCGAGGGCACGGCCAATGTCTATTACGAGGCGTCCGCCGTCATCATCACGCTCATCCTGTTCGGCCGGTTCCTCGAGGCCAAGGCGAAGGGGCGCACCAGCGAGGCGATCAAGCGCCTGATGGGTCTGCAGGCGAAGTCGGCGCGCGTCGAGCGCGATGGCGCGTTCGTCGAGACACCGCTCGACGCGGTCCGAGCCGGCGACGTGATCCAGGTGCGGCCGGGCGACAAGGTGCCTGTCGACGGGTTGGTGCTCGGCGGTTCCTCCTTCATCGATGAATCCATGATCTCGGGCGAGCCCGTTCCCGTGGCCAAGGGCGAGGGCGACGAGGTCGTCGGCGGCACGATCAACAAGACGGGCAGCTTCACCTATCGCGCGACCAAGGTCGGGGCGGACACGCTGCTTGCCCAGATCATCCGGATGGTCGAGACAGCGCAAGGATCGAAGCTGCCGATCCAGGCGCTGGTCGACAAGGTGACGGCCTGGTTTGTGCCTGCCGTGATGGCGGCCGCCGCGATCACCTTCCTGGTATGGCTGTCCTTCGGTCCCGAGCCTGCGCTCACCTTCGCGCTCGTCAATGCCGTGGCGGTGCTGATCATCGCCTGCCCCTGCGCCATGGGGCTCGCCACCCCCGTCTCGATCATGGTCGGCACGGGCCGCGCCGCCGAGCTCGGTGTACTGTTCCGCAACGGCGAGGCCCTGCAGACGCTCAAGGGCGTCGAGGTGGTGGCGCTCGACAAGACGGGCACGCTGACGGAAGGCCGCCCGCTGCTGACCGATCTCGTGCCGGCGCCGGGCTTCGATCGCGAGCGGGTGCTGGCGCTCGTGGCATCGGTCGAGGGCCAGTCCGAGCATCCGGTGGCCTCGGCCATCGTCGCCGCCGCCAAGGCCGAGAGGCTGGCCCTGCATTCGGTCGCGGAATTCGAGGCGGTTCCCGGCTACGGCGTCACGGCGGTCGTTGGCGGACACCGGATCGCGATCGGTGCCGACCGGTTCATGAGCCGACTCGGCGTCGACCCGGCTCCCTTGGCCGAACTGGCTCTTGCGTTCGGCCGCAAGGCGAAGACGCCGCTCTATGCGGCGCTCGACGGCCGACTGGCCGCAATCATCGCCGTGTCCGATCCCGTCAAGCCGACGACGCCGCAGGCGATCCGGGCGCTGCATGGGCTCGGCCTGAAGGTGGCGATGATCACCGGCGACAACAGGCGCACGGCCGAGGCGATCGCAGCGGAGCTCGGCATCGACGAGGTCGTGGCCGAGGTTCTGCCCGACGGCAAGGTCGAGGCGGTCAAGCGGCTTCGGGACCGCGGGCGGGCAGTCGCCTTTGTCGGCGACGGCATCAACGACGCGCCGGCGCTGGCCGAGGCGGATGTAGGCCTGGCGATCGGGACGGGCACAGACGTCGCGATCGAAAGCGCCGACGTCGTGCTGATGTCGGGCGATCTGAACGGCGTGACCAACGCGATCGCGCTGTCGAAAGCCACGATCGGCAATATCAGGCAGAACCTGTTCTGGGCCTTCGCCTACAATGCCGGCCTGATCCCGGTCGCGGCCGGTGTGCTCTACCCAATCGGCGGCACCTTGCTGTCGCCGATGCTGGCGGCCGGGGCGATGGCGCTATCGAGCGTCTTCGTGCTCGGCAATGCCCTGCGGCTGCGGCGCTTCAAGGCCCCGACCGCATCAGCGGGCGGCAACGAAACGGCAAAGCTGCGCGCCGTGGCCGCTTGATGGCCGCGTCGTTGAACCGGGAAGGCTCCGAGCGCGAGGACAGGAAACGCGGCGGCTCCGATCCCATCAGGGCCGCCGTTTCAGCGTTGAAGCCCGGATCAGCAGCGGGCCGTGTAAATGCGGCCATCCCGGCCACGGTACTGGCAATATCCGTTGCGCAGGTTGCGGACAAGCACACCGCCGACCGCGCCGGCCACGGCGCCGATCGCTGCTCCTTCGCCGCCGCCGGCGATGCCGCCGATGACAGCGCCCGCGGCGGTGCCCACGCTTATATCCCGCTCGGTCGTCGTGCAGCCGCTCAAAGCGGCGACAACGGCCAGTGCGGCGATGATTTTCTTCATGAGAAAGACTCCCTAACCACTTGCCTCGCCATTCCCCGAGTCACAATAGCGCAACCGTACCGAAAGTTGCACGCCGGTTCTGGAAAAATCGTAAAGAAAACAAGGTTCGAAAGCGAGATAGATCAGACCCCATTCCGGGTCGACGGTTCGTCGTCGGTGGGCGGCAGCAAGATGGCGGCCCCGAGGCCGATCCCGCCGTCGCGGTTGCGCAGCATGAGCCCGCCGCCTGACCGTTTCGCCGCGAGTTCGGCGATCGCCAGGCCGAGCCCCGTCCCGGCGGCGCTTCTGTGCCGTCCGCGATAGAAACGCCGGATGACGAGCGGCAAATCCTCTTCCGGAATTCCCGGTCCATCGTCCTCGACCATCACGCCGCAACCGTCGCGAACCGGACGCCAGGCGACGCTGCCACCGTTGGCCATGTGCTCGACCGCGTTCTCGTGGAGATTGCGCAAGGCGAGCTTCAGTATGTCCCGATTGGCCCGCAGCTTCAGGGCGTTAAGGCGATAGGGATGACGCGGTCCTATACGCCGCCATGTGATCGCTCGACGGAAGGATCGGCGGCAATGGTGGCGGCCCGCGCCTTCCCCGGAGCTTTGTCAACGCAAAGGATGCTTGCAGCCCGACCCGTTTGGGGCAATGCTGCCGCAAGGTAAACCGGAACTGCAGGAGGCGGGCATGTCGATTTCGGTGGATGCGGCGGCGGAAGTCTTTCGCGAGGCGATGCGCCAGGCCGTGAAGCGTCATTCGCTCTGGTATCTCATCCAGGGCGCGCTTCTGGTCGTAGCCGGGGTACTGGCGATCATTTATCCCGTCATCTCGTCGGTCGCGGTCGTCGTGCTGCTCGGCTGGCTGCTGATCCTGAGCGGCGTCATTCAGGGCTTCGGCCTGATCGGGGCCGGTCAGGTGCCGCATTTCTGGTTGCAGCTCATTTCCGTCATCCTCGCCGTACTGATCGGCTTCCTTTTCCTGCGCGATCCCGAGCAGGGGCTGGTGACGGTCACGCTGCTCCTGATCGTGTTCTTCATGATCGAGGGCATGTCGAAGGTCGTCTTCGCCCTCACCATCCGGCCTTTCCCGAACTGGGGCTGGGTCCTTGCGAGCGGGCTCGTCGGCATCGCCCTGTCGATCATCCTCCTGGCCAGCATGCCGGTGACGGCGATGTGGCTGATCGGGCTGCTGCTCGGCCTGCAACTCGTCAGCGTGGGCGCCTCCATCGCCTATCTTGCCTGGCAGGTCCGCAAGAGCTGAACCGCCAGCCGGCGGACCAAGGGCGCTCAGCGCAGGCGAGCGAGATCCGCCGGCCGGTTGTCGATGATGGCTTCCATCGAGAAGAAGCCCGTGACCGTGGCGAGGTCGAAATTGGTGATGAGCTTCTGGTAGAAGCCGTCATAACCAGACATGCCGCGCGTCACGACCTTGATCAGGTAATCCCAGTCGCCGCCGATCCGGTAGAAATCGATCACCTCTGGCAACCGCTCCACATGCTTGCGGAAATTGTCCGCCCATTCCTTGGAATGGTGGCGTGTCCGGATCATGACGAAGACGGTCAGGTCGAAGCCGAGCGCGGTGAGATCGACATCGGCGCGCGAGCCGCGGATCAGGCCGCTCTCGTTCAGCCGCCGCAGGCGACGCCAGCAGGCGTTTTGTGACAACCCCACCTGATCGGCCAGGTCCCGCTGGGAGATCGCACTGTCGCGTTGCAGGCGGGTAAGGATCCTTAGATCGATTGCATCGATCTTTGTAATTTTCTCGATCATATGACCCATAGTGGCCGAAAAATTGCATGAAGTCGATGTGATTTCATCGCGCAGAAGCGAATAGAATCTCCCTGGCATTTCCCGGGAGAGAAACGATGCGCATGACGCAACAGGACCAAGCCGGCGCGGCCGGCCTGCTGCAGGGTTTCAGCCGCGACCTTCTGTCCGGCGACACGATCGCGGCGCTGCAGGCCGGACTGATCGGCCGGAACGCGTCGATCGACGGTGCATTCGGCCGAAAGCCTCTCGTCTATGCCGACTACGTCGCCTCGGGGCGGGCGCTCGCCCAGGTCGAACGGTTCGTGCTGGAGGAGGTGCTGCCCTTCTACGCCAACAGCCACACGGAGGCTTCTTATTGCGGGGGCTTCATGACACGGCTTCGCCGGGAGGCCCGCGCGGCCATCGCCCGCTGCTGCGGAGCAAGTGCGGAGCATGCGGTAATCTTTGCGGGCTCGGGCGCCACCGCCGGCATCAACCGCCTCGTGACGCTGTTCGGCCTGACCGACGCCGTGGCCGCGGGCAAGCGAGCCCGTGTGATCATCGGCCCTTATGAGCATCACTCGAACATCCTGCCCTGGCGGGAAAGCGGCGCCACAGTGATCGAGATCGCCGAGGGCCCGGACGGGGGGCCGGATCTCGTCGGTCTCGGCGAGGCGCTGCGGCAGCCGGCCGATCTCACGGTCTGCGCCTTCTCGGCCGCGTCCAATGTGACGGGGATCGTCACCAATGTCGCCGCGGTCACCCGGCTGGCGAAGGCGTCGGGCGCCAGGGTCGTCTGGGACTACGCCGGCGCCGGGCCCTATCTGCCGATCGCCATGTCGCCCAGGCCTGGCGTTGAGATCGACGCGGTCGTCGTCTCGCCGCACAAATTCATCGGCGGCCCCGGCGCGTCGGGTGTGCTGATCCTGCGCCGCGACGCGGTCGCGGCCACCAAGCCATCCTGGCCGGGCGGCGGCACCGTGAAGTTCGTCTCGCCGACCGCTCATGACTACAGCGACAGTGTCGAGGCTCGGGAGGAAGCCGGCACGCCGAATGTCGTCGGCGACATCCGTGCCGCGCTCGCCTTCCTGGTCAAGGACGCGATCGGCGTCGACACGATGCGCAAGCGCAATGCCGAACTTGCCGCTCGCGCATTCGAGGCCTGGCGCGGCGTGAAGCAGCTCGAACTGCTCGGACCATCATCTCCGGACAGGCTGCCCATCTTTTCGTTCCGCGTCGGCAACGGCAAGGGCGGCCATGTGCATCAGCAACTCGTCACCCGCATGCTGAGCGATCGTTTCGGCATCCAGGCGCGCGGCGGCTGTGCCTGCGCTGGGCCCTATGTCCATCGGCTGCTGGGCATCGGACCAGCGGATTCGGAGCGCATGCGCCAAGCCATCCTGGCCGGCGACGAGATCGCCAAGCCGGGCTTCACGCGACTGAATTTCAGCGTGCTTCTCCCCGACGACAAGGTGGAGTTCATACTGGCCTCGGTCGCCGCGCTCGCAAGCGACGCCACGCTCTTCGAGGCGTGCTACGAATTCGATCCCGGCCGCGCGATCTTCTTTCCGCGCGCTGCCGGGAACGCGGCGGCCTGAGCCATGGCGAGACCCGACATCGCGACGGCAGGGGCCACCTGAAGTTCCACTGAATTCGCAGCGGGGGCTGCCTGGGGATGGCCTCTCCCCTGCCGGTGCGCCGGCATTCGATGCCCCTCCGGCACAGACCTCCCCGAATCGCCGCAATTTGTGGTAGCTTCGGGAAGAAATCGGCGGCCGGTGCCGTTGATCCGACCGTGCATGCCATAGAAGGAGGACCGAATGAATGCCCGCCTGATCACGAGCCTCGCCTTCCTGCTCGCCGCCTCGCCTGCTTTCGCCGCCGGCGGTGGCGGCAGTTCCGAGCCGGCGCCCGTCCCGAAATGCGAAGGCGGGAAGGTCTGGGACAAGAACAGGAAGAAATGCGTCAGCAAGCAGAGCCAGCTCGGCAACGACAGCATTTATGAGACGGGACGTTCGCTTGCCATGCAGGGGCGGTATGGCGAGGCCATCGAAATCCTCAGCCTGGCCGCCGACAAGTCCGATCCGCGTATCCTCAACTATCTCGGCTATTCGCATCGCAAGCAAGGCCGCGTGCTCGTCGGCCTCGGCTATTACGAGGAGGCGCTGCGCGTCGACCCGGACTACACGCTGGTACGCGAATATATGGGCGAGGCCCATCTCCAACTCGGCGACGTGACGGCGGCACGCAAGCAACTGGCGGAGATCGAGAAGCGCTGCGGCAAGGGCTGCGCCGAATATGCCGAGCTCGCCCGCCAGATCGACGCCCATGTGAAGGGCTGAGGGCACGTCCTGCGACGATTGCGCTGCCCCTCATCCGCCTGCCGGCACCTTCTCCCCGCATGCGGGGAGAAGGTGCCGGCAGGCGGATGAGGGGCCCAGCACGGTGTAAACGAATCCGTTATCCAACTGAAACAAAACGGATTTCAGAGGCACTTTCACGGTAGGCCAACGTCACAGGCGATTCGGTGTTCAGAGCTTTGACGTGGTGCAGGAGGCGTCCCAAGGTGCCGATCGGCGCACCAATTCCGCAATCTCGGGCACGGGAACGCCCGGCCCATCGGTTCGCTGCATAAAGTCGTGAAACCCGCAGTGGCTCATCTCCACGATGCGGAATTGTATCGTCACCTCTTCCGGCAACGATTTTCCCTCTTTGACCCTTGGCATCGAAAGGCTCCTGCCATGTCTCGTGTCAGAGCTTAACTCGAAACGAGGCGGACGCCACCATGGCTACCCGGCACCTCAACGAATTGACTGCACACCCTCAGATATGCAGTGCATGCCCCAGCGTCCGCAGCGCCGCTTCCTGAAACGCCTCGCCCATTGTCGGATGGGCGTGGATCGTGCCGGCGATGTCCTCCAGCCTTGCGCCCATCTCGATGGCGAGGCCGAAGGCCGTCGACAGTTCCGAGACGCCCTGGCCGACCGCCTGGATGCCCAGAACCAGATGGTTGTCGGCGCGTGCCACGACACGGACGAAACCGTCCTCGCCGAGCCGTGTCATGGCGCGGCCATTGGCCTGGAACGGAAACAGGCCGGTCTTGATCTCGCGGCTCGACTTCTTCGCCTCGTCGGGCGAGAGGCCGACCGACAGGATTTCCGGATCGGTGAAGCAGATCGCCGGGATGGCGCGCTTGTCCCAGCTGCGCCTATGGCCGGCGACGATCTCGGCCACCATCTCGCCCTGCGCCATTGCCCGATGCGCCAGCATCGGCTCGCCGGTGACGTCGCCGATTGCATAGATGCCGCGCATCGAGGTCCTGCACTGGTCGTCGATCCGGATGAACCTGCCTGCCATGTCGAGCTCGATCTCCTCGCGACCCCAGCCTTCGGTCACCGGCTTGCGTCCGACGGTGACCAGGATCTTTTCGGCTGCGAGCTTCTTCTCGGCGCCGTCCGCCGTCTCGACGACCAGCGCATCGCCCTTCGTCGAAAGTCCCTTCGCCCTGGCGCCGGTCAGCACGTCGATGCCGAGCTCGGCAAGGCGTTTCGACACGGGCCGCGTCAGCTCGGCATCGTATAGCGGCAGAACCTTGCCTTCGGCCTCGACCACCGCAACTTTCGCGCCGAGCTTGGCGAAGGCGATGCCGAGTTCCAGGCCGATATAGCCGCCGCCGACCACGGTGAGCCGCTCGGGAACCTTGGTCAGCGCCAGGGCATCGGTCGACGAGATCACCGGTCCGCCGAAGGGCAGGGCGGGAAGCTCGACCGGGGCGGAACCGGTGGCGATCACCACCGCCTCGGCGCGGATCACCTGCTGGCCGATCTCGGTCTCGGCCTCGACCGTCTTGCCGTCGCGAAACCTGGCGTGGCCGTCGACGATCTTGACCTTGGCCTTCTTCAGGAGGCCGGACACGCCGGTGTTGAGGCGCCCGACGATCCCGTCCTTCCATGCGATGGTCCTGGGAAAGTCGAGGGTCGGCTGGGTGACCGAGATGCCGAGCGGGCTCTTGGCGTGGCCGGCATGGACGACCTTCTCGAATTCCTCTGCCGCGTGGATCAGGGCCTTGGAGGGGATGCAGCCGACATTGAGGCAGGTACCGCCGGGCTTCTGGAAGTCGACGATGACGGTATCGACGCCGAGCTGGCCGGCGCGGATGGCCGTGACATAGCCGCCCGGGCCAGCGCCGATGACCAGCAACTTGCAGGAGATTTCCTTCATCATCCCCGATCTCCGTTCCACGCGGCGTCCAAATCAATCATCCACGAAAATCAGTGCCGGCGCTTCCAGCAGCGTCTTCAGCCGCTGGACGAAGACAGCGGCGTCCCAACCATCGACCACGCGATGGTCGAAGCTCGACGAGAGGTTCATCATCTTGCGCGGGATGAAGGACGAGCCGTCCCAGACCGGCCGCACCATGATCTTGTTGACGCCGACGATGGCGACCTCGGGGTGGTTGATGACCGGCGTGGTGGCGACACCTCCCATGGCGCCGAGCGAGGTGATGGTGATGGTCGAGCCGGTGAGTTCTTCCCGTGTCGCGGTGCCGGCCTTTGCCGCCTCGGCGAGACGGTTGACCTCGGTGCCGCAGTCCCAGATGTCCCGTGCCTCGGCATGCTTCACCACCGGGACCACCAGTCCGGACGGCGTCTGCGCGGCGATGCCGATATGGACGCCCCCGTGACGGTAGACGATACCCGCCTCGTCGTCGAACAAGGCGTTGATCCCAGGCTGCTCGGCGATCGCCTTGACCATGGCCCGCATCAGGAAGGGCAACAGGGTCAGCTTCGGCCGGTCCTGGCGCTTGTCCTTGTTCAGCGTGGCGCGCAGTTCCTCGAGCGCGGTGACGTCGACCTCCTCTATATAGGTGATGTGCGGAATGCGCGTCTTCGCCAGCGCCATCTTCTCGGCGATGCGTCGGCGCATGCCGACCATCTTGATCTCTTCGACGCTGTTGTTTTCCGCCAGCCGCGCCGGCGCCCGGGCGGTCTGCGGGCCCTGCCGCAGGAAGGCGTCGAGGTCGTCATGGCCGATGCGGCCGGCAGGGCCGGTTCCGGGCACCTGCCGCAGGTCGATGCCGGCCTCCTTGGCGCGCAGCCGGACCGCAGGTGAGGCGAGCGGTTTCTCGCCTTCGGCGCGGGGTGCTGCGGCCGGAGCGGCGAGCCGCGCGGGGGCTTTCTCCAGTGCCGGGATCTCGGGTCTGGCCGTCGGCGTCGCGGCGGCGACCGGCGTTGGCGCTGCGATCGGCTCGGCTGGCGCGGCTGCTGACGGCTTCGCTGCCTTGGGTGCGGACGGCTCGGGCGCGGCATTGCCTTCGCCCTCGACCTTGAGCCTGAGCAATGGCGACCCGACCGCGACCGTGTCGCCGATCTCGGCGCCCAGCCACAGGATCTCGCCGTCGACCGGCGACGGGATCTCCACGGTCGCCTTGTCGGTCATCACTGCGGCAAGCACGCTGTCTTCGCGCACCAGGTCGCCGACCTTGACGTGCCATTCGACAAGCTCGGCCTCCGCGACGCCCTCGCCGACGTCGGGGAGTTTTATGACGTGTTCGCCCATTCCGTCAGACTCCCATGGTATCGAGCAAGGCGCGGCCGAGACGGGCCGGGCCGGGGAAATAGTCCCATTCCTGCGCATGCGGATAGGGCGTGTCCCATCCCGTGACCCGTGCCACCGGCGCCTCGAGATGGAAGAAGCAATGCTCCTGGACGAGAGCGGCAAGTTCGGCGCCGAAGCCCGACGTCAACGTCGCTTCGTGCACGACGACGCAGCGTCCCGTCTTCTTCACCGAAGCCACGATCGTCTCCAGGTCCAGCGGGAGGAGGGTGCGCAGGTCGATCACCTCGGCATCGATGCCGGTTTCCTGCGCCGCCGCCTCGGCGACATAGACCATGGTGCCGTAGGCCAGGATCGTCATGGCGGTGCCCGGCCGGCGGATCGCCGCCTTGCCGAGCGGCACGGTGAAGTGGCCGTCCGGGACCTCGCCCAGGGCATGCTTCGACCAGGGCGTGACCGGCCTGTCGTGATGGCCATCGAAGGGGCCGTTGTAAAGGCGCTTGGGCTCGAGGAAGATGACAGGGTCCGGGTCCTCGATCGCCGATATCAGCAGGCCCTTCGCGTCGTGCGGATTGGAGGGCACGACCGTCTTCAGGCCGGAGACATGGGTGAAAAGCGCTTCCGGGCTCTGGCTGTGGGTCTGGCCGCCGAAGATGCCGCCGCCGGCGGGCATGCGGATGACGATCGGACAGGTGAACTGGCCGTTGGAACGATAGCGCAGCCGGGCCGCTTCCGAAACGATCTGGTCGTAGGCGGGATAGACATAGTCGGCGAACTGCACCTCGATGCAGGGCTTCAGCCCGTAGGCGGCCATGCCGATCGCCGTGCCGACGATGCCGAGTTCGCTGATCGGCGTGTCGAAGCAGCGCGTCTTGCCGTATTTCGCCTGCAGGCCCTGGGTGCAGCGGAAGACGCCGCCGAAATAGCCGACGTCCTCGCCGAAAACGACGACATCGTCATCGCGGCCCATCATGACGTCCATGGCGTCGCGGATCGCCTCGATCATTGTCTTGCGCGGCATCGGATCAAACCCCCGCCTGCTGGCGCTGGCGCCTCAGATGCGGCGGCATCTCGGCATAGACGCCCTCGAACATGTCGCGCACCGAAGGTTTCCCGCCGGCGTGCAGCGTGCCGTGGCGTTCGGCCTCCTTCTGCGCCGAGATCACCGTGTCGAGGATCTCCGCTTCGGCCTGCTTGTGACGCTCCTCCGACCAGCGGCCGCGCAGGATCAGATGGTTCTTCAGCCGGATGACGGGATCGCCGAGCGGCCAGGCATCCGATTCCGTTTTCGGTCGATAGGCCGATGGATCGTCCGATGTCGAATGGGCGCCAACTCGGTAAGTGACATATTCGATCAGCGTCGGCCCGAGATTGCGCCGCGCGCGCTCCAGGGCCCAGGAGGCGACCGCATGGACGGCCAGATAGTCGTTGCCGTCGACCCTCAGCGAGGGCAGGCCGAAGCCCAGGCCGCGCGCGGCAAAGGTGCCGGAACCCCCACGCGCTATGCCCTGGAAGGTGGAGATCGCCCACTGGTTGTTGACGATGTTGAGCACGACGGGCGCGCGGTAGGTCGAGGCGAAAGCGAGAGCCGCATGGAAGTCGGATTCGGCGGTCGAGCCGTCGCCGATCCAGCCCGCGGCGATCCTGGTATCGTTCTTGATCGCCGAGGCCATCGCCCAGCCCACCGCCTGGACGAACTGGGTGCCGAGATTGCCCGATATCGAGAAGAAGCCATGCTCCTTCGACGAATACATGATCGGAAGTTGCCGGCCTTTCAGCGGGTCGGACTCGTTGGAGAAAATCTGGTTCATCATGTCGACCATCGGGTAGCCGCCGGCGATCAGCAGGCCGGCCTGCCGGTAGGTCGGGAAGTTCATGTCGCCGGGCAACAAGGCGCGCCGGAAGGCGCAGCTTACGGCTTCCTCGCCCATATGCTGCATGTAGAAGGAGGTCTTGCCCTGGCGCTGTGCCATCAGCATGCGCGCGTCGAAGGCGCGCAGCGTCATCATGTGCTTCAGGCCCTCGGCTAGGTCGTCGTCGCTGAGCAGACCGGCCCAGGGCCCGACCGCCTCGCCCTCGCGGTTCAACACCCGGATGATGGAATAGGCGAGATCGCGGATGTCTTCCGGGTTGGCGTCGACCTCGGGCCGCCGCACCGAGCCGGCCGGCGCGATCTTCACGCTCGAGAAGTCGGGCGTTCCGCCGGGTCTGACCTCCGGCTCCGGAACATGGAGCCGCAAGGGCGCGGGATTGTCAGCTTGCGGTGTCACGACGCGGCCTCCCTCTGACGCTTCGCCGGGACTTGCGGCCCGGGGGTCAATCGCGGCCGGACTCTATCACGGCGGTTTCAGAAGGTAAGAAGCGCTTCGCGTCGTATTTGATGCCGGTCGCGTAATTTTATTGCGCAGCCTCCAAGGCCTCCAGGAAGCTGGAAAGCTCGGCCGGATCGATACCGACCTGATGTCGCTTCTGGGGAAAACGGCCTGAGCGCACATCGGCGGCGAATTCGGCAAAGGCGGTCGCGCGTTCCTGCTGCAGCCGATCGAACTCGGCGGCGAAATTGCGGTAGGATCTGGCATGACGCGGATAGCGGCCGCGATTCTGACCGAGCACGTCTTCGGCGAATAGATACTGCGCGTCGCAGCCGTCCCCTGCCCCCATCGAGATCATGAACAGCGAGGTTCGTCCGGAGATTGCCGCGGCAACTTCTGCCGGCACGACCTCGATCTCGGCCGCGAATGCTCCGGCTGCTTCGAGATCCCGGACCTTCTTCCAGACCGACAAAGCGCCGGCCGCGGTCTTGCCGACGGCGCGGAAGCCGCCGGTCCAGGTCGCCTGGGACGGGACCAGACCGCAATGGCCGCAGACCGGAACGGCTTCGGCCCGAAGTGCGCGGATCGTGTCGAGCCCGGCCGCGCAGTAGACCGCATCCGCCCCGGCGCGCATCATGCGGAACGCCTCCCGCAGGCAGTCCTCCTTCGGCGTGTAGACGCTCTGCTCGCCGCCGGGGACGGCGAAGCAATCCGGCGCGGCATCGCGAAAAGACCTGTCGGTCATCAGTTCGGGCGTGACGGACAGCATTTCGACGCCGGCCCGCTGGGCGGCCTCGGCTTCCTCCAGCGTCGTGACCCGCAACATGACAAGCTGTCGTTGCCCCTTCAGCCTCAGAAGGTCCGCAACGGTGGGCCGGAGCGATCGTGGCATGTCGTTCCTCCCTGAGTGCCGCGTCAGGCGGCGAGCAATGCCTTCAGCCTGACATCGAGCGAGGCGAGTTCCATTTCCGAGGGCCTGGCACCCCTGGCGATCAGCATCTCGGCCAGTCTTATGTCCCGGGCGACGGCATTGCCGGGGCCGATGCCGCTCGCGGCGACCAGTCGTCCTCCGGCGTCGAGGTGGAAAAGGATGAAAGCCTGGTCGTCCAGGTCGCGCCGCACAGTCCGCTCGCTGCCGTCGGCCAGCCCGGCGACCTGCAGGGACAATTCATACTGATCCGACCAGAACCAGGGGGCCGACGACACCGGGTCGGCCGTGCCAAGCATGTTGTGCGCCGCGAGCGCGCCTTGCTCCTGGGCGCTGCGCCAGGATTCCAGCCGCACGCGCCGCCCGCCGTGGAGGGCGAGCGGAAAAGAGCAGCAGTCGCCGGCGGCGAAGATGTCGGGGTCGGAGGTCGCGAGGAGGCGATCCACAACGACGCCGTTGTCGACCGCCAGGCCGGCCGCCTCGGCGAGGCCGGTGACGGGCAGCGCGCCGATGCCGACGACCACGAGGCCGGCATCGATCCTCTCTCCGCCCTCCAGCAGGATGGTCACGCCGTCCGGGCGCCCGGCGAAACCCGCGATCCGACAAGCTGTGCGCAGATCGACCCCTTCATCGCGATGGCGTTGTGCCACGACCGCCGCGATCGGCTCGGGCACGCCACGCATCAGGATACGCGGTTGGGCCTCGATGACGGTAACCTTGACGCCGCGCCGCCGGGCACTCGCCGCGAGTTCCAGTCCGATGAAGCCGGCGCCGATGATCGCAAGGTCGGTGCCGGCTGCCAGATGGTCGCGCAGGGCGAGGGCATCCGCATAACTGCGCAGATAGGCGATCCTCGGTCCCGCCATGTCGGCCGCCGCAAGCCGGCGAGGCGCTGCGCCCGTCGCGAGCAGCAGCCGGTCGTAGGCGAGCGTGGCGCCGTCCGCCAGCGTGACGGTCTTGGCCGCGCGATCGATGGCGGCAGCAGCCAGCCCCGTGATGCAGCGAATGCCCGCCTCTTCATAGCCCAGGCCGGTTCCGATCCATCTGGGGTCGGGCGCCGTCTCGGCGACAAGCACTTCCTTTGAAAGCGGCGGCCGCTCATAGGGCAGATGCGGCTCTGCGCCGACCAGCGTCACCGATCCTTCGTAACCTGCTTCGCGCAAGGCCAACGCGGCGCGCCCGCCGCATTCGCCGCCGCCGATGATGACCATGCCGCTCATGGGCGCATCCTCAGATCTGGATGAAGACCTTCCCGGCGTCGACGCGAACCGGATAGGTCCTGAGGTTCACGCAGGCCGGAGTGCCGCGGGCGACACCGGTCTTGTAGTTGAAGCGGCCATTGTGCTTCGGGCACTCGATGATCTCGTCCATTACCAGACCGTCGGCCAGATGGACGTGCTCATGGGTGCACAGCCCGTCGGTGGCGAAGAACGCATCGTCCGGGCTTCGATAGATGGCGAAGGTGCGTCCGCCATGGTCGAAGCGGATCACATCCTCTTCGTCGACGTCGTCCATGCGGCAGGCTTCGATCCAGTCACTCATCGGGACCTCCGTTGAAATCGGATGCATCTGAAATCGTCCGGCGAACGGGCGGCTCCCACGCGGTGCCGTCCACCGCCCGTGTCCGCCGGGTCGAGGGGCTACGCGGCGGAGGCAGCGGCCGTGAGTTCGTGCAGTTCGGCCCGGTAGGGCCTCGCCGTGGCGGGCAACAGGCGCTCGACGAAGAAATCCTCGTTGCGGAGCTGCCGCAGGAACGCCGGGATCATCTCGCGATAACCATCGAGGATCGAGGTGTTCGGCGCGGGCACGTCATGCCCGATCATCGCGTGCAACCGCGGCAGCGCGTGATAAGGCACCATCGGGAACATGTGGTGTTCGACGTGGTAGTTCATGTTCCAGTAGATGAAGCGGCTGACCGGGTTCATCAGCACGGTCCGGCTGTTCAGCCGGTGGTCGACGACATTGTCGGCGAGGCCGCCATGCTGCAGCAGCCCGGTCATGACGTGATGCCATGCGCCGTAGAGCCGGGGCAGGCCGACGAACATCAACGGCAGGATCGAGCCGAGAGCGACCGCCAGACCCACCGTCGCAGCATAGATGGCGACCCAGATGCGGGCGATGCGCACGACCTTGTGCTGTTCCTGCTCGGGGATGAAGGTTTTTTCCTCGGCGCTGAGATCGCCGGCGGCGTTGCGCAGCATATCGGGGACGGCATGCCACATATCCACGATGCCGAACAGGTTCAGGCAGAGCCGCGCGAGGTCGGGCGGACGCATCACGGCGATCTCCGGGTCGCGCCCGACGATGATCGTATCGGTGTGATGCCGCGCATGGCTCCAGCGCCAGGTCACCGGGTTGCGCATGATCATGAAGGATGCGATCTGGTAGACGGCGTTGTTCATCCACTGCGTCCTGAAGGCGGTGCCGTGGCCGCACTCATGCCAGCGCGAGTCGCTCGACGAGCCGTAGAGGACGCCGTAGCAGAAGAAGAACGGCACGCACCACAAGGTGCCCCAGAACCACCAGCCGCCGGTCCCGGCGAGCAGGAAGGCGGCGAGCCAGATCGCCGTGTCGCGGATCGCCGGCCCGTCGCTCCGCTTCATCAACTCCTTCATCTGCTTTCGCGGTACATCGGTGTGATACCATTGTGCCGCCGCAAGCCCGCTGGCGACGGCGGCGCGGGAGTCGCGGCCAATCAAGCTGTAGTCGCGCTTGCTCATTCCTCCCTCCGGCTCCTCTCGACAACGACTTCGTTCCAGCCGTCCACCGGATTGGAACGATAATACCGCCGGCTGGCAGGTTCAATCCAGGTATGATAGATTCTATCAGAAGCTATCATCATGGATTATCATGCGATGATGAATTTTTTGCAGGAGGCATGGCCATGGCGCGCCGCCCGACCGTGTCCGACATAGCAAGGGCTTCGGGTGTCAGCGTCGCGACCGTCGACCGTGTGCTCAACGGTCGCCTGCCCGTGCGCGAAGAGACGGCGCGGCGTGTCTATGACGCCGCCAATGCCATCGGCTATCACGCGGCTGCCTTGATCCGGCGACGCATCGAGCAGGAACTCCCGCAATACCGGCTGGGTTTCATCCTGCAGCGCCCGGATCAACCGTTCTACCAGGCCTTCGCTCGTGAACTGGACCACGTCGTCAACGCGGCCGAGCGGTTTCGGGGCACTGCGGACATCGTCCATCTGGATACCCAGACGCCGACCGAGATCGCAGCCAGGTTACGCGAGACGGCCTCCCGTTGCCGCGCGGTCGGGATGGTGGCGATCGACCACCCCGCCGTCACCGCCGCGGTCGCCGAAGCCAGGGAGAAGGGGGTGCCGGTGTTCTCGTTGCTGTCGGACTTCGCGCCCGGCATCCGGGAGAATTATATAGGGCTCAACAACCGCAAGGTCGGCAGGACGGCAGCCTGGCTGATCGCCCGCACGACAGGCCAGCCGGGGACGCCAGGCCGCCCTGGTACGACTACTCGCCCTGGGACGGCGAGCCGCCCTGGGACGGCGAGCCGCGCTGGTACCGCGAGCCGCCCTGGGAAAGTTGCGGTCTTCATCGGCAGCCATCGCTTTCACGGCCAGGAAATGCGCGAGATCGGGTTCCGCAGCTATTTCCGCGAATATGCGCCCGGGCTGGAACTGGTCGAGACCGTGGTCAATCTCGAGGACGGCGACATCGCTCATGAGGCGACGCTTGACCTTTTCAGGCGCTGCCCCGATCTCGTTGGGCTCTATGTCGGCGGCGGCGGCATGGAGGGCGTGATCGCGGCCCTGCGCGAGGAAGGAATGGCCGGGCGGATCGTCGCCATCTGCAATGAACTGACCGCGGATTCCCGCGCCGCACTCGCCGACGACATTGTCGCCATGGTCATCGGGACTCCGCTTGAAAGGCTGTCGCGCGAACTGGTGGCGCAGATGGTCCATGCGATCGAGAACGGACCCGCCGAAACGCCGGGCCAGATCTTCTTGCCGTTCGACATCTTCGTCGCCGAAAACATCTGACGTATCCGGGCGGTGAGGTCATCTTCGCACGGAAGCACGACATCTGCAGATCGCCACGAGCCGTCTTCCCCGGGGAAGAAATCACCACGTCGCGACCATGCGTTTCGAAACGCCCTTGACGTCTCGACAAAATTTAGAATAAATAGTCCAAACTGAGATCGCATCAGACTAAACGTTTCATTTTCATTCGGCGAACTGGCGCGAATGGCTCCGCCGAGGAGGCGGTGAAGCGGATGCGATGCGTCTCTCTTGAATTCCCCGGAGGAGGGGAGTTTCCGGAAGAGGGGTGCGACCGGACACCCGGTTTGTGGAGGAAGACACGATGAAGAAACTGCTCTTGGGCGCGGCCGTCTCGGCGCTGATGACGACATCGGCGCTGGCCGAGAATATCGGCGTGTCGATGGCACTGTTCGACGACAATTTCCTGACCGTGCTGCGTAACGGCATGATCGACTATGCCAAGACCCAGGACGGCGTCACCCTGCAGGTCGAGGACGCCCAGAACGACGTCGCCAAGCAACAGAGCCAGATCCAGAACTTCATCGCGGCCGGCGTCAGCGCCATCATCGTCAATCCGGTCGACACCGATGCCACCGCCGCCATGTCGAAGATCGCGGCCGAAGCCAAGATTCCGCTGGTCTATGTCAACCGCGAGCCGGTCAATGTGGACGATCTGCCCGATACCCAGGCCTTCGTCGCATCGGACGAGAAGGAGTCCGGCACGCTCGAAACCAAGGAGGTATGCCGCCTCCTGAAGGAGGCCGGCAAGACCGAGGCCGGGATCGTGGTCATGATGGGCGAGCTTTCGAACCAGGCCGCGCGCCAGCGCACCCAGGACGTCCATGACGTGATCGCCACGCCGGACTGCTCCTTCATGAAGATCGTCGAGGAGCAGACCGCCAACTGGCAGCGCACCCAGGGCGCCGACCTCATGAGCAACTGGCTCTCGGCCGGACTGAAGTTCGACGCGGTCGTCGCCAACAATGACGAGATGGCGATCGGCGCGATCCAGGCGATGAAAGCGGCCGGCATGGATATGAAGACCATGATCGTCGGCGGCGTCGACGCCACCCAGGATGCGCTCGCAGCCATGGGCGCCGGCGACCTCGACGTGACCGTGTTCCAGAACGCTGCCGGCCAGGGCCAGGGCGCGGTCGATGCGGCGTTGAAGCTGGCCAAGGGAGAGAAGGTGGATCGCAAGGTCTACATTCCCTTCGAGCTGGTGACGCCGGCCAATCTCGACAAGTACCAGGCCAAGAACTGACCCGCCTGCCGAGCAAGGGACGCGCGACAGGCGCGTCCCCGACCAAACCGCGCTTCGAGGAGGAGCACGCGATGATCAGCCCATCGACGATGGCGGCTGTCCGCGCCAGCGGCGCCGTTCCCGGTTCGGAATATCTCCTGACGATCGAGAACGTGCGCAAGGAATTCCCGGGCGTGCTGGCGCTCGACGACGTCTCCTTCAAGCTGAAGCGCGGCACCGTGCATGCGCTGATGGGCGAGAACGGCGCCGGCAAGTCCACCCTGATGAAGATCATCGCCGGCATCTATCACCCCGATGGCGGCGAGGTATGCCTGCGCGGCCAGCCGATCCGCCTGAAGTCGCCGCTCGATGCGCTGGAGAACGGCATCGCGATGATCCATCAGGAGCTGAACCTGATGCCCTTCATGACAGTGGCCGAGAACATCTGGATTCGCCGCGAACCGCTGAACCGCCTCGGCCTGGTCGATCATGCGGTCATGAACAGGATGACTGCCGATCTTTTCCGACGCCTCAACATCAGTATCCATCCGCAGGTCCAGGTGCGCGACCTCTCCGTCGCCAATCGCCAGATGGTGGAAATCGCCAAGGCGGTGTCCTACGAATCCGACGTGCTCATCATGGACGAGCCGACCTCGGCCCTGACCGAGCGCGAGGTGTCGCATCTTTTCACCATCATTCGCGACTTGCGGGCCGAGGGCAAAGGCATCGTCTACATCACCCACAAGATGAACGAGCTGTTCGAGATCGCCGACGAGTTCTCGGTATTCCGCGACGGCCGCTATATCGGCACTCACGCCTCCGCCGACGTGACGCGGGACGACATCATCCGCATGATGGTGGGACGCGAGATCACCCAGATGTTCCCGAAGGAAGAGGTTCCGATCGGCGACGTCGTGCTGTCGGTGAAGAACCTCAATCTAGACGGCGTCTTCCACGACGTCTCCTTCGACGTGCGCGCCGGCGAGATCCTGGGTGTAGCCGGCCTGGTCGGCTCGGGCCGCTCGAATGTCGCGGAGGCGATCTTCGGCGTGACCCCGGCGACATCGGGGACGATCGAGATCCTTGGCAAGCCCGTCAGCATCACCTCGCCCAATGCCGCCATCCGCCACCGCATGGCGCTGCTCACCGAGGATCGCAAGGAGACCGGCTGCCTGCTGATCCTCGACGTGCTGGAGAACATGCAGCTCGCCGTGCTCCAGCAGGACTTCGTCTCCCGAGGATTCGTGTCCGAACGCAGCATCGCCGAAGCCTGCAAGACCATGAGCGACAAGCTCAGGGTCAAGACACCCAGCCTTCATGAGCGCATCGAGAACCTGTCCGGAGGCAATCAGCAGAAGGTGCTGATCGGGCGCTGGCTGCTCACCAGGCCGAAGATCCTCATCCTTGACGAGCCGACCCGCGGCATCGATGTCGGCGCCAAGGCCGAGATCCACAAACTGGTGACCCAACTCGCGCGGGATGGCGTCGCGGTCGTGATGATCTCGTCCGAGATGCCCGAAGTGCTTGGAATGAGCGACCGCATCATGGTCATGCACGAAGGCCGTGTGACCGGCATCCTCGATCGCGCCGAAGCCGATCAGGTCAAGATCATGGAACTGGCAGCCAGGTAACCACGCGAAAGCCGGGAGGAACGAAAATGTCCGTGCCGAACACATCCGCGACACCGTCTTCCGTCGCCGTTCCGGGAGCGACCAGGCGCCGTTTGCCGGTCGAGGCCAACATCCTCCTCATCCTCATCGGCATCGCGCTCGTCTTCGAGTTGCTCGGCTGGATCTTCATCGGCCAGAGCTTCCTGGCGAACCCGCAGCGCCTGACGATCATGATCCTGCAGGTCTCGGTGATCGGCATCATCTCGGTCGGCGTCACCCAGGTCATCATCACCGGCGGCATTGACCTCTCGTCAGGATCGGTCGTCGGTCTCACCGCCATGATCGCGGCGAGCTTCGCCCAATCCTCGACCTGGACAAAGGCGCTCTATCCCGCCCTGACCGATCTGCCTGTCATCGTTCCGGTGGTGATCGGCCTCGGCATCGGCCTTCTGGCCGGCACCATCAACGGCTCCCTCATCGCCTACACCAGGATCCCGCCCTTCATTGCCACGCTGGGCATGATGGTGTCGGCGCGCGGCGTATCCAAATGGTACACGAAAGGCCAGCCGGTCTCGGGCCTGACGGACTCCTTCAACATGATCGGCTCTGGCATCTGGCCGGTCGTGATCTTCCTGACCGTCGCGGCGATTTTCCACATCGCGCTGCGCTACACGCGCTACGGCAAATTCACCTATGCGATCGGCGCCAATGTCCAGGCCGCCCGCGTTTCGGGCATCGATGTCGAGCGGCACCTGATCAAGGTCTATGCGATCGCCGGCCTGCTCGCCGGCCTGGCCGGCGTCGTCACCGCCGCCCGTGCGCAGACCGCCCAGGCCGGCATGGGCGTGATGTACGAACTCGACGCGATCGCTGCCGCCGTCATCGGCGGCACCTCGCTCACCGGCGGTGTCGGGCGCATCACCGGCACCGTCATCGGCACCATCATCCTCGGCACCATGACATCAGGCTTCACCTTCCTGCGCGTCGACGCCTTCTACCAGGAGATCATCAAGGGCCTGATCATCATCGCCGCGGTCGTGGCCGACGTATACCGCCAGAAGGGCCGCAAGAAATAAAACATGTCTCCCGAAGGTGTGCAGCGGTTTCGGGAAAAAGACATGCTCCAAAGAACCTGCAGCGTGTTTGCTTGAATCCTTCTTCACGCGACCCGCTGTAGGCATCGAAGACCCGTGGTCTCGTCGCGGGCCTTGCCGAAACGCCGGTCGGCCCGATCCGCGTCGGCGCACCGTCTCGCGCGACAGCTGCTCATGCTCGGTCAGCTTGACGAACGCGCCGGCCAACAGCTCCAGCATCCAGCGGCTGCGGCCCGGCGGCGGGCTGGAGCAGGCGGTGGCCACCAGCAAGGCTTCTCCTTGCCGGTTGTGTCGCGCGCATGGAGGATGTGCTCGACCTCTATGCCGAGACGCCCGACCCGACGATCCGGACCGGATCGAGGCGTGCCTGGAGCGCCGGAAGCCGGGCTGATTTTGCTGCTGCCTACTTCTTCATCATCTTTGTGCAATGCACAATTTTTGTGCGCAGCGCGAAAGTTTTTGCCACAACCGCGCTGGCGGGTTTAGGCGACGTGTGGACGCAACATTCCACTATCAATCTGATTCTTATGAAGAAATTCTGACGGCAGGAAACTGGCACGCTGCTTGCTTTTAAGTTCACAGGCCCTTGGGCCAAAGAATCGGCGTCCAACGATGGGCGCCCCAGGCAGAGCTGCCGATCAGGACTACGCGATCCCGGATGTACGGACGCGCGGTCTTGGCCGGCAGCTTTTTTATTGCGCCACAAACGAACCGAAGCCGGGGCCGACCCTCCCACCGGGCCCTTCAACAGTGGAGAACGTGATGACTGCAAGAGCCACCACAGTCGATTTGACCCGACGCCTGATGCTTGGCGCCGGGCTTGGCGCGATCCTGCTTGGAGTCGCTGCATCACATGCACGTGCCGAGATGCTGGACGTCGAGAAGGACGAACTGAAGTTCGGCTTCATCAAGCTGACCGACATGGCGCCGCTCGCGATCGCGAAGGAGCTCGGCTATTTCGAAGACGAAGGCCTCTTCGTAACGCTTGAGCCGCAGGCGAATTGGAAGGTTCTGCTCGACCGGGTGATCACCGGCGAGCTGGACGGTGCTCATATGCTCGCCGGCCAGCCGCTCGCCGCCACGATCGGCTTCGGCACCAAGGCCCATATTGTCACCCCCTTCTCGATGGACCTGAACGGCAACGGCATCACCGTGTCCAACGAAGTCTGGGAAAAGATGAAGCAGCACATCCCGATGGAGGACGGCAAGCCGGTCCATCCCATCGAGGCGGACGCGCTGAAGCCGGTCATCGACGCGTTCAGGTCCGAGGGCCGGCCTTTCAACATGGGCATGGTCTTCCCGGTCTCCACGCACAATTACGAACTGCGCTACTGGCTGGCAGCCGGCGACATCCATCCCGGTTTCTATTCGGAGACCGACGTCTCCGGCCAGATCAAGGCTGAAGCGCTTCTCTCCGTCACACCGCCGCCGCAGATGCCGGCGACGCTCGAAGCCGGGACCATCAACGGCTACTGCGTCGGCGAACCGTGGAACCAGCAGGCCGTGTTCAAGGGTATCGGCGTGCCGGTCATCACCGACTACGAGATATGGAAGAACAATCCCGAGAAGGTGTTTGGCCTCACCAGGGAGTTCACCGAGAAATATCCTAACACGACGCTTGCCCTCACCAAGGCGCTCATCCGCGCTGCCATTTGGCTGGACGAGAACCAGAATGCCAACCGGATGGAAGCGGTCGAGATCCTGGCAAGGCCGGAATATGTCGGCGCCGATGCCGAGGTCATTGCCAATTCGATGACCGGCACTTTCGAATACGAGAAGGGCGACAAGCGGAACGTGCCGGACTTCAACGTCTTCTTCCGCCATTTTGCGACCTATCCCTACTATTCGGATGCTGTCTGGTACCTGACCCAGATGCGCCGTTGGGGCCAGATCCCGGAGCACAAGGACGACGCCTGGTACGAGCAGACCGCGAAGTCGGTCTATCTTCCGGACATCTACCTCCAGGCAGCGAAGATGCTCGTCGAAGAAGGCCTCGCCGAGGAAGCGGATTTTCCGTGGGAATCCGACGGCTACCGCGAACCGACCGCGGAATTCATCGACGGCATGACCTATGACGGCAGAAAGCCCAACGCCTATATCGACAGCCTTTCGATCGGCTTGAAGAGCGGCCAGACCGTCTCCGGCACGGAAGTCGTCGGCGGCTGACGCCGCGACAGCGGACGGCCGCTCAAGATCGTGGCCGCCCTCCCTGAACCAGATATCAGGAGCCGAACGCTCATGAGCAATGCGACCGACACGATCACAAGCGCCGCTGCAGCGCGGCTCGAACGGAAGGAACGGCTGTTCACGCGTATCAACAAGGCCGCCGGCTGGCTCGACGCCCTCGGTCTCGGGTGGCTGACGCCCATCCTGAAGATTGCGGCCGGCGACAATCCGGCCGAGCAGTTGAACGAATTGAAGCGCGTGCTGGTGATCCCGCTGATGGGGATCGTGGTGTTCCTCCTTGCGTGGGGTTTCCTGGCTCCAAAGGTCCAGACCTCGCTCGGCGCAATACCCGGCCCTGCACAGGTCTGGAATCAGGCGCTCAACCTCTATGCCGATCACAAAGCCGAACGCGAGAAGGAAGCAGCCTTCTACGTCCGTCAGGAGGAGCGCAACGCCAAGCTTGAATCCGAGGGCAAGGCCGACAAGATCAAGTGGCGCGGCTATACAGGCAAATCGACTTACTTCGATCAGATCCTGACATCGCTGAAGACGGTTGGCCTGGGTTTCCTGATCGCCACCCTGATCGCCGTGCCTCTCGGGATCGCATCGGGCCTGTCGAAGACGTTCAGCGGCGCAATCAACCCGCTGATTCAGATCTTCAAGCCGGTCTCGCCGCTCGCCTGGCTGCCAATCGTCACGATGGTGGTTTCGGCGCTCTATCTCAATCCCTCGGACGCACTTCCGAAATCGCTGGTGATTTCGGCCGTAACGGTGACGCTCTGCTCACTATGGCCTACGCTGATCAATACCGCGCTCGGCGTCTCTTCGATCGACAAGGACCTCGTCAATGTCGGCAAGGTGCTGCAGCTCTCGACGCCGACCACCATCCGCAAGCTGGTCCTGCCCTCGGCGCTGCCGCTGATCTTCACCGGCCTGCGGCTTTCGCTCGGTGTGGGCTGGATGGTGCTGATCGCGGCCGAAATGCTTGCGCAGAACCCAGGGCTGGGCAAATTCGTCTGGGACGAATTCCAGAACGGCTCGTCGGCTTCGCTCGCCCGCATCATGGTCGCGGTGCTGACCATCGGGCTGATCGGCTTCGTGCTCGACCGCATCATGTACGCGCTGCAGTCGGCCTTCACTTTCTCTTCGAGCCGCTGACAGGGGTGAAGAATGGCATTCCTCGAAATCACCGGCCTTTCGAAGTCATACGGCCACGGCGCCAACCGGACCGAGATCCTCTCGGGCATCGACCTCAAGGTCGAAGAGGGCGAGTTCATTGCCGTCGTGGGCTTCTCCGGCTCCGGCAAGACGACGCTGATCTCGGCGATCGCCGGGCTGATCGAGCCGGACGAAGGCGGCGTGCTGGTGCGCAACAAGAAGATCGACGGACCGGGTCCCGACCGCGGTGTCGTCTTTCAGTCCTACTCGCTGATGCCGTGGCTTTCGGTCTACGGCAATGTCGCGCTGGCAGTCGACAATGTGTTCAACGCCAAGCCGAAGGCCGAGCGTGATCGGATCGCGCGCAGATATATCGAAATGGTCGGGCTCAGCCATGCCGCGGATCGCAAGCCGGCGGAGCTTTCCGGCGGCATGCGCCAGCGCGTAGCGGTCGCCCGCGCCCTCTCGATCCAACCGGAGATCCTGTTGCTCGACGAGCCGCTTTCGGCGCTCGACGCGCTGACGCGCGCCAAGCTGCAGGACGAGTTGGCGGACATTTCGCAGACGGAGAAGAAGACGATCATCCTCATCACCAACGATGTGGATGAGGCGATCCTGCTTGCCGACCGGATCGTCCCCCTCAATCCTGGACCGAAGGCGACGCTGGGACCTTCGTTCACCGTCGATCTGCCGCGGCCGCGCGACCGCGCCGCGATGAATCACAACGAGGTTTTCATCAAGCTGCGCGCGGAAGTAACGGCCTACCTCATGGATGTCGGTGCGGAGCGTGGCACCGAACTGGAGACAAATATCAGACTGCCGAACGTCGTGCCGATCACACGGAAAGTCTCGACGCGGCCCCCGCCGGAGGCCTATGTCAAGGCAGCCCATTCGCCGATCGAGAAGCGCTATGTCGAATTCAGCGACGTGCGCAAAGTCTATCCGACGCCGAAAGGTCCGCTCACCGTCGTCGACGGCTTCGACCTCAAGGTGAAGAAGGGCGAGTTCATCACGCTCATCGGCCATTCGGGATGCGGCAAGTCGACCGTGCTTTCGATGGTGGCCGGGCTTAACAAGATTTCGAGCGGCGGGGTCATCCTGGACGGCAAGGAAGTGTCCGGAGCCGGACCCGACCGTGCCGTCGTCTTTCAGGCGCCGTCGCTGATGCCGTGGCTGACCGCGCGCGAGAACGTTGCCCTCGGGGTCGACCGGGTCTACCCCGATGCTTCGCCCGCCGAGCGCAAGGACATCATCGAATACTACCTGCATCGTGTCGGGCTTGGCGATTCCATGCACAAGCTCGCGACCGACCTGTCGAACGGCATGAAGCAGCGTGTCGGCATTGCGCGGGCCTTTGCCCTCTCACCGAAGCTGTTGCTGCTCGACGAGCCATTTGGAATGCTTGATTCTCTCACACGCTGGGAGCTTCAGGATGTCCTGATGGAGGTCTGGATGCGCACTCAGGTGACGGCGGTCTGCGTCACGCACGACGTTGACGAGGCAATCCTGCTCGCGGACCGCGTGGTCATGATGTCCAACGGTCCGAGCGCCAGGATTGGCAACATCATGGAGGTCGACCTGCCGCGCCCGCGTTCGCGCAAGGCGCTGCTCGCTCACCCCGACTACTACGCCTATCGCGAGGAACTCCTCGATTTCCTCGAAGCCTACGAAGGCGGGGCAAAGCCGGACCCCGCGCTCCTCGAACAGATCAAACAGAAACGGATGGGTCGGACCTCCTCTACCAAGTCCCGGCTCAAAGCCATCGCCGCGGAATAGGGAAGGAATGATGACACAGAAACTCGTCGTGATCGGCGCCAAATTGGCCTCGGGACGGCTGATCGAGCATCTCTTCGAGACCGCCCCCGGCGTCTTCGATCCCACGTTCTTCAGCACCGAAGGGCCCGATATCGGCGCTCGACAAGATCAGCGAAGGGTTCAAATCACGCAATCTCCCCGCGTCTCGGGTAGCTGATCCCGACCGGCCCGGGGGTCGCGTCGCACCGAGTGGCGTAGCCCGGCGGTAGCGCAGCCGCTCGCGAGCGCGCCCTCACGAGCGCCGTAGCCGTTCTTCGATCCAGTGCAGCGGGACCATTTCCTGGAAGGGCTAAGAGCGGCAGAAGTACTTCGCCGGATCCGACATTCTATACTCATCCCGTCAGACGCGTGAAATGCCCCATCTTGCGGCCGGGCCGCGCCTCCGCCTTGCCATAGAGATGCAGCACGAGGCCGGGTTCGGCGAGCAGTTCAGGCGTCCGCAGCACCTCGTCGCCGATCAGGTTCTCCATCTCGCAGTCGGAATGCCGGCGGGCGTCGCCGAGCGGGAGACCGGCGACTGCGCGGATATGCTGTTCGAACTGCGAGATCGCGCAGGCGGCTTCGGTCCAGTGGCCGGAATTGTGGACGCGCGGGGCGATCTCATTCGCTAGCAGGCTGCCGTCGGCGAGTACGAAGAACTCGACCCCGATCACGCCGACATAATCGAGAGCCGTCAGTATGGCAAAGGCCGCCTCGCGCGCCGCATCGGCCGTGTCTGGAGAAATGCTGGCGGGCACGGTGGAGCGGTGCAGAATGCCGTCGCGGTGGACATTCTCGGCCGGGTCGTAGGCCGCGAGCGCGCCGTCAAAGCCGCGTGCAGCGATGATCGAAATCTCGTGGGTGAAGGGCACCAGGCTCTCCAGGATGAGCGGCACGTCACCCATGGCGGCGACGGCGCCGGTGAGGACCTGGCCGTCGCCGGCACGGAACAGGCGCTGGCCCTTGCCGTCATAACCCAGGCGCCGGGTTTTCAGGATGCCTGCTCCGTCGAACACGGCCAGCGCCTCGACCAACTGCGCATCGTCGTCAACGGGGCGGAACCCGGCAGTGGCGATGCCGATGCCGTTCAGGAAGGTCTTCTCAACGAGGCGGTCCTGAGCCGCTTCGAGTGCACGTGGCGGCGGAAAGACCGGCACGCTTGCGGCAAGCGTCGCCGCGGCTTCGACGGGGACGTTCTCGAATTCGTAGGTGACGACGGCACTCCGGCGGGCAAGCTCGGCCAGGGCGTCCGGACTGCCATAGGCGGCAACGATCTGGCCGTTCGCGGCCTGCGCGGCCGGGCAGTCCGCCTGCGGCTCGAGCACGACCGTCCGGTAGCCCAGGCGGGCCGCGGCCATCGCCAGCATCCGGCCGAGCTGACCGCCGCCCACGATGCCGATGGTCGCGCCGAGCGGAAGTGGCTTCATGCCTCGTCCGACGGGCTTCATGCCTCGTCCGACGGTCTGTCGGCCACCCTGGCGGTCTGCGCGGAGCGCCAGTCGTCGAGGCGGCCGGAGAGCGCGGGATCGGTAAGGGCGAGGACGGCGGCGGCGAGCAGGGCCGCGTTGACGGCGCCGGCCCGGCCGATGGCCAGGGTGCCGACCGGTATGCCTGCCGGCATCTGCACGATCGAGAGAAGCGAATCCTGCCCCGACAGCGCCTTGGATTCGACGGGGACGCCGAAGACCGGCAGCGGGGTGAGTGCGGCGGTCATGCCCGGCAGGTGCGCGGCGCCGCCGGCGCCCGCGAGGATCACCTTGAAACCAGCCTCCCTTGCGCCCCTGGCGAAGTCGTAGAGCCTTTCGGGCGTTCGGTGGGCCGAGACGATGCGCGCCTCGTGAGAGACGCCGAGCGCCTCGAGGGTCTCGGCGGCGTGTTTCATGGTCGCCCAGTCGGACTGGCTGCCCATGATGATCGCGACATCGGCGCGTTTGTGCTGCACCAGCAATTCCCCAAAAATCGTCAGCGGCGGCTTAGCCGAAATGCTTGTCGACCGCAACGGCACCGGGCGCTCTGCATCGGCCCGAAGATCGGAAATCGATTCCCGGAAAGCACGATGCGTATGCGGAAAAGTGTGGAGCGTCCGTTACGCGCCCAAATGGACGCGCGGCGCTCCAGGGTCGACCGAGAAGTGCGGCCGACGGGGCGTCGTCAGGCTATGATGTCGGGAATGATCCTGTCTTCCAGCGCTTTCAGCCGGTCCTTCAGCACCAGCTTCTTCTTCTTCATACGCTGGATCTGCAGCGGGTCGCAACCCATGGCGATCATCGCGTTGATCGCGGCGTCGAAATCGGCGTGTTCCTGCTTCAAGCGCGCGAACTCGAGACGAATTTCGGCCTGTTCCTGTTCCGACATGCTTACCGTCTGCAGAGTCTCCGGCGCCCCGTCATGGCGCCACACCGGCGGGTCCGGAAACTTTCGAATCCGGCGCGGTGCTCTTACCACATTTCAAAGCGTCGGGAAATGCTACTACCGCACGTTCGACATTCATATGACTTGATGCCAGAGTGTCACAGTACCGTCACAGGCTGGCGGCGGGTGGGGCCGTGATGGTGCGTCGAGCAACCATGAAAGGGAGAGCCAATCATGTCTCTTGCATCCCATCTTGAGGAGCTGCAGCGGAAACACGGCGATATCGAACGCGAGATCGACGAGGCGATGGCCCATCCGTCGGTGGACGATCTCGAAATCGTGAATCTCAAGCGGCGCAAGCTGGCGCTCAAGGACGAGATTGAGAAACTGAGGTCGCGCACGACCCACTGACCCAGGGAGGTCCTCTTCCGCGTCGTTCCGGGAACGGGGCGAAGTTTCGAACGCGTTGAACGAAGAATGCAGAGCGTCGCTCTCGTGTCCTAAGGAGACGGGGACGCTCTGCATCGTGCCAAATCGGACTTGCGGCCCGCGGCGAGCCGCGGTGCGGGTTTGGTGTAACACAATGGTCATTCTTGACTGACATCGCGGCGACCGATCTCGCCGTTCCATGCCGGGCCGTTACCCTTGCGCCGCCCGGGTCTCGACCTGATCAAGGATAAGGATAATCGCCCTGCCGCGATGCGTGACATCGTAGAAGAAGCCGCGCGGAAACCGCGACAGCCGGGATCGGGCGACGAGCCCGCCGTCCCCAGGCGCATCCGGCCGTTCGGCCATGACCTTGGGCGTGATGCCGGGCAGTTCGTGCAGCGTGAGGGGCAGGCTCGTCGTTTCGGGGAGGGGCGCCCAACTGGTCCGCCGAAAGGCCGACGGGACGTGGCTCCATGTCATCGACCATGCAGCGGGATCCAGCACACCGCCGGTGGCGGCCATGCTTGCGCCCTTGAGCTCATCCGGCCACCTACTCCCTGAATATGCGCTGCATCTGATCCCTGACCGGCCGCGTGAGATAGGCGAGCACGGTGCGGTCGCCCTTCGTGATGAAGGTCTCGACGGGCATGCCGGGCACCAGCTTCAGGGCGGTTCCATTCGCGCCTGATGGCGCATCGACCGAGAGCTTCACCTGATAGTAGGCCCGGCCAGTCTTCTCGTCCGTCAACAAGTCCGGAGAGATCATCGTAACCTCCCCCGCTCCGTCCCGGAGGTTGGGATCAGCGAACGCGCTGAAGCGAACGACCGCCTTCTGCCCGATCCGCAGTTCCTCGATCTCGCGCGGCTCGATCTGTGCGTCTACCACAAGCTGGTCGTCCTCGGGCACAATCAACATGGCGACCTCGCCGGCGCTTATGACGCCGCCGACCGTAAAGACGCTGAGCTGGTGCACCTTCCCGGACACCGGCGCGCGAATCTCGATTCGCGAGAGGCGCACGGTTGCCGCGATCTTACGCTCGGCGTTCTCATTGATCTTGTTGCGCACTTCGGCGAGTTCGCTCACGACCTCCGAGTGGAAGTCGTCGTTCAGGCGCACGATTTCGACCCTTTTCTCGGCGATCGATCCGCGGGCGGTCGCGATGTCCGAAACCAGCTTGCCGCTTTCGCCGGCGATGCGCGTGCGGTCCCGATCCAGCGCAACGAGGCGCGGAAGCGGCACCAGCTTCCTTTCATAGAGCTCGCGCACGCCTTCGAGTTCCGTGCCAATCAGCGTCAGCTCTTCTTCTCGCGCTGCGCGCTGCGCCGTAAGGCCTTCGATCAGCGACTCGAGCTGCGCGATCTGCTCGGAGAGTTGGGTCTCGGCGGTCTCATGCGCACGCTTGCGGCTTTCGAAGATGATGCGCTGGCCCTCGATCGAATCCCTGGCGTCAGGGTTCGATCGCGCCGCGTTCTCCAGTTCCAGGGGGAACGCCACCTCGTCCAAGCCGTCGCGCTCGGCGACCAGCCGGGCTTGCTGGGCGCCAAGTTCGTCGAGCGCCTTGGATACGATGGCGAGATCGGCGCGCAGGATCGTATCGTCCAGCACGATCAGCAGGTCGCCGGCACCGACATGGGCGCCTTCGCGCACCTCGAGCCGGGCGACGACGCCTCCCTCCGGGTGCTGGACCTTCTTGGCGTTGCTGTCGACGGCGATGCGCCCGGGAGCGATCACAGCGCCGGATATCTCGGCCATCGCCGCCCATGTGCCCAACCCGCCGAGCAGGCCGAACACGATCAGCAGGCCGAAGATCGCGTGGTTGCGGATGGAGCCATCGTTGCGCTTGGCGGTCATGTCAACGGCTCGCATGGCTCAGGACCCTCACATTGCTTGGACGTTCGGACGCGATGGCGGATTCCGCTGCTTCGCTCATCGTGCCGACCTGTCCCAAAACCTCTTCCTTCCTTCCGAACGCCATCTGCTTGCCGTCGGAGATGACGACCAGCTTGTTGACTGCCGCCAGTGCGCTCCGGCGATGGGCTATGACCACGACAATGCCGCCCCGAGCCCTGATGCCGGCCAGCGTCCGCCCGAGTGCGATCTCGCCGTCGCCATCCAGGTTGGAGTACGGCTCGTCGAGAACGACGACAAAGGGATCGCCGTAGATCGCGCGCGCCAGCCCAATCCTTTGGCGCTGGCCGGCGGAGAGCTGGAGGCCGCCTTCGCCAATCCTGGTGTCGTAGCCCCCGGGGAGCTTCAGGATCATGCGGTGGATGTCGGCGAGCTGCGCAGCCCTAACCACGGCCTGGTCGGCTCGGTCGGGATCGAAGCGCGCGATGTTTTCCGCGATCGTGCCGTCGAACAGCTCGACATACTGCGGCAGGTAGCCGATCGCTGCGCCGCGATCTTCGGCCGAGTATTGCGCGATTGGAGCGCTGTCGAGGGTAACCTCGCCGTGCATGGCCGGCCAGACGCCGGTGATGGCACGTACGAGGGTCGTCTTGCCGGAACCCGAGGGGCCGATGATCCCGAGACCATCGCCCGCCTGCAACGAAAGCCTGACCCCAGAAAGGGTTGCGACGCGTGTTCCCGGCGGCGCGACATAGGCGTCCTCGACTTCGAGACGCGCGTGCGGTGCAGGCAGGCGCGTCGTTGGCTCTCGAACGTCACTTTCTGCCAGGGAGCGCTGGAGGCGCTTCGCGGCGAGGCGCGCGGCAACGAAGTACCGCCACTGCGAAACGGCCATGTCGATCGGCGCGAGGGTGCGAGAGGCGAGGATCGACGCGGCAATGATCGTGCCCATCGTTATGTCGCCGCGGATCGCGAGCCAGGCGGCCAGGGCCAGCACCAGCGATTGCAGAAGCACCCGCAGCGCCCGCACCGCCGAACTCATGCCCGTTGCGCGGTCGCTGCCTTTCTGGACGACCGACAGGAAGTCCAGCGTCACGACTTCGAAGCGCCGCTCGAAGCGCGCGCGCAGGTTCATGGTCGCGAGCACCTCGGCGTTCTGCCGCGTGCGGTCGACCAGGTTTTGACGCTGCGCCGCCGTTCGGGCGTTGTTTCTGGCGGCTGCCCGTCCCCGGACTTCGCCCCAGACGGCAAGCAGCAAGACGGTCGTCGCGCCGCCGACCGTCAGCCAGCCAAGCCAGGGGTGGAACAGGAAGCTGATCAGGAGGTAGAGCGGCATCCACGGCAGGTCGAACAGCGCAGCCGGGCCGGGCGTCGCGAAGAACTGCCTGATCTGGTCGAGGTCGCGGACGGGGTCGCCGCGCTCGCCATTTACCGCCGTCGTCGGCGCTGTGGCCGAGCGGAACGCAAGGCCGGAAAGATCTTCATCCAGGCGGCGGCTGACGCGGGTCAGCATGCGCGTGCGCACGGTCTCGAGCACGGCTTGCACGCTATAGAGGAAGGCAACGATCACCACGAGCGCGACGAGCGTGTCGACGCTGCCGCTCGGCAGGACGCGGTCATAGACCTGGAGCATGAAAAGGGAGCCGGTCAACGTCAGCACGTTGATCGCGCCGGAATAGAAGGCAACGAAGGTAAGCGCCGCGCGGGAGCGAGCGAGGGCGGTCGAGAACGGGTTCTTGCTCGAGCCCGACGAGATTGAGGGTGTCACGGAGTTCCCCATAAGAACCGAAACGTGAATCTAGTTGCGTTCGGGAAGTCGGGGCGCCCTCGATGTCGAGGCGCCCCGGCGATTGGCGGTGTTTCCTGCGTCACCGCCTACTGGATCACGACGTTGTCGCCCGCTCCGCCATCGAGGACGTCGAGGCCGAGGCCGCCGATCAGCACATCGTCGCCGTCGCCGCCGGTCAGCACGTCGTTGCCGTCGCGGCCGACGAGGACATCGTTGCCGTTGCCCCCGTTTGCGGTGAGCTGGATAGCCCCGGCCGCGAGGCCGGAGGCTTCGATCACGTCGTCGCCGTCGAGACCATTGATAACGATCCGGTCGTTCGCGGCCTCGAAGCCCGTGATGTTGATTGCGGCACCGAGACCCAGAATGGTCACTCCGTTGGCATCGCCGACAACCAGGATCACGTCGTCGCCGTTGGTGGCGTCGATACTGACCGTGTCGGCTCCGCTGAGCGCAGGGGATTCGGCGAGGTTGATGTTGATCTCGGTCACATCCGTGCCGCTGAGATCACCAATGCGGATCAGGTCGGCACCGCCGAGCGCGTTGAAGTCGATGCTCTCGACGTCGTTCAGGTCCATCGTCACGGCGGCGACGTTGCGGAAGAATGTGGTCCGTCCGCCATTGGCCGTGATGTCGATGATCTCATTCACGTTGGCACCGTTGAACAGCATCGTGTCGAAGCCCGCCTGGCCCTCGAGGGTGTCGTTGTCGTCGCCCGGGTTCCAGACGAAGGTGTCATCGCCGGCGCCCATCAACGCCAGGTCGTTGCCGTCGCCACCATTGAAGAGGTCGTCGCCCTCGCCGCCGAGCAGCACGTCGGCGCCAAGCCCGCCATTCATGGTGAGCTTGATGCCGTCGGCCTCGAGGCTCGTGGCGTCGATCACGTCGTCGCCGCCTTGCCCGTTGAGGACGAGCCGATCGTTGGCCGCCTCCGGGGAGAAGATGTTCACTCCAGCCTGCAGGCCGAACACGGTGACGCCTCCGGCATCGCCTGCCGCGCCGAACACATCGGCGCCCTGCGTCCCGTTGACGGTGATGGTATCGGCCGCGCCGTCGCCACCCCCGTTCGGTCCGCGAAGGTCGATGCCGATCTTCTTCACATCCGTGCCGCTCAGGTCGCCGACGACGATGTTGTCGACGCCGCCGAGTGCGCGGAAGTCGATGTTCTCGACGTCATTGAGGTCCATCGTCACATTGGCGACATCGCGAAGGAACAGGGCCCGTCCGCCGTTTGCCACGATGTTGATGTTCTCGGAGGCGTTCGAGCCGAAGAACCGCATCGTATCGTCGCCTTCCTGGCCCTCGATCGTGTCGTTGCCGTCGCCCGGGTCCCACTGGAAGACGTCGTCGCCGGCGCCCATGAGCGCAACATCGTTGCCGTTGTCGCCGAAGACGAAGTCGTTGCCGGCGCCGCCCAGGATCGTGTCCGCGCCCTGGCTCCCGCGAATGGTGTCGTCGCCGGCGCCGCCATCCAGCGTCAGCTTGATGACGCCGGCCGGCAGCGTCGTGGCCGTGATGGCGTCATCCCCGCCGAGGCCGTTGATGACCAGCGAATCGTTGGCGCCCTCCGAGTTCGAGATGTTCACCCGTGCGGCAAGGCCGACGACCGAGACCGAGGTCCCGCTTCCGACGACGTCGATGATGTCGTTGCCGTTCGTCGCATTGGTGGTGACAACGTCTGCCGCAGCGTCGCCCGACGTGCCGCCGACCGTGCCGGCGAGGTTCACATTCACCTCCACCACATCGGTTCCCGAAAGGTCGTTCACCGTCACGCTGTCCGTTCCGCCGAGTGCGTTGAGATCGATCCGCTCGACGTCGTCGAGATCCATGACGATGTTGCCGAGATTGCGCGTGAACAGAACCCGGCCGCCATTGGCCGAGGCGGCAAAGAGTTCGGAGCCGGCGCTGCCGTTGAACAGCATCGTGTCGGTTCCGTCCTCGCCTTCGACGATATCGCTGCCGTCGCCGGGGTCCCACTGGAACACATCGTTGCCGGCGCCCAGGCGGATGGTGTCGTTCCCTTGCTGTCCGTCGATGAAGTCGTTGCCGTCGCCGCCGAGCAAAAGGTCGTTGCCATTGCTGCCCAGGATCGTGTCGTCGCCCGCGCCGCCGTCGACGGTGACGTTGACGAGCGCCGCCAGATTGCCGGTGGCGCTAAATTTGTCGTTGCCGCCATTCATGTTGAGGACGAGGTTTTCGGTCGTGCCGATATCGATGGAGAACGGCGCAGGATCGAGCCGGTCGAAGCGCACCCGCGTGCCGTTCGCCGTCAGGCTGAAGGTCTCGCCACCGCCGCCGCCGTTTACCTCGGTGACGTCGGTGTTGCCGCCGCCCTCATTCAGGTCGGTGTCGTCGCCCGGGTTCCAGATCATGCGGTCATTGCCGCTCTCGCCGAACACCTGGTCGTCGTCGTTGCCGCCAGTGAGGGTGTCATCGTCGGCGCCGCCGAACAGGACGTCGGAGCCGCTCTTGCCGAGCAGAACGTCGTTGCCGCTCTGGCCAAACAGCATGTCGTTGCCCGAACCGCCGGTGATGATGTCGTTGCCTGCGCCGCCGAACAGATTGGCCCTGGGCAGCGCGCCATTCGATTCATCGAGGGTGATCGTGTCGTTGCCGTTCTGGCCGAACGCCTGGATCAGCACGGTGTTGGCGACGCTCGGCGTACCGCCGATTATGGCGACCGCCCCGCCATTGACCAGGATCTGGCCGGCGGCGTTGCGGCTGATGACGATATTGTTGTCGAGATTGTCCCCGAACACCGTCAGAACGCCGGTGGTGGGACTAAAAAAGGCAGTTACAGCCATTGCATGTCCTTCCTTGCTTGGCGCCAGGGCGCCTGTTCCCGGCGATAGGTCGCCACGACGCCGGACGAGCGAGATTTGCAACCGGTGGCGGCTTTGGAGGATGCCCGATGGGAGACGCTTGCTCGTCCGGCATCCTGAAAGACCTTAGCAGTGACGTGTATCGGGTGTTTTTCCGGCGCCGTTGAGAAGTGTTTCATTCGTTTCAGGTTAATCAGGGCAGTGTGCCGCGGTGTTACAAGCTGACTTCGACCAAGGCGGTGGGGCGCACTTGTTGCGGAATAGCAAGAGGTAATCCGCACAGCCGTCGGCCGGGCTTGATCCATGTCCAAATCTTCCCCTTGAGGCGTGGCTCCGACTGGTGCGGCAGAGCGAACGCCATGCCGTTCAAGCCGCGCCTACCGGCGTCGAGGACGGCTGCGGTGCTTCGGGCACGCCGTTGAGAATGAAAGGGTGGGCGGAAAGACGATAGCGCCGACTGTCCTGCTGCGCGTCGACACGGACGGATCGGTCCTACGATCGTGTCAAATCTCTAGCAGCGGTGCGTTCCATCGACAAATCTGCCCCTGCTGCGTGAGGCGTCGTGATGCGCTCGCGGAAGCTGCAGATCAATCATTTGGCGACGCAGGGGTGCGTGCCCCACGCCGCAACGGTCTATAGGCCGTTCGTATCTCCGTCCCAGAACTGATCGAGCCAGATGTTGAGGCGCAGGAAGCCTTCCGTGCTGATGGCGTAGACGCGGCGCGTGCCTTCCGGTCTGGCGCTGACCAGCCCTGCATCCAGCAGGACCTTGAGATGCTGGGAAACGGCGGGCCGCGACACCGGCAGGCCTGCTGCGAGTTCGTTCACCGTCTTGGGGCCGCGGCGCAGTTCTTCGAGAAGAAATCGCCGGTTCGGATCTGAGATGGCCACAAAAGCATCGTCGAGGATCATGCCTCCTTTTGCGGCAGCACTTCGGGAATATCAACTGCCCTCGTCGGCCTGGGTACGAGGATCGAGCCGCAATGCTTCCGGCGTCACGGCACGTTCTGCCGGCAAGGTCTTGAATGCTTCGCGTTCTTCGAGGGGGACGGGCGCCCGGCGACCTATGCGCAGCACCGCGTAGCCGGCGAGCGCGAAGTGGGCGAAGGCGGTGGCCAGGAACAGGCCTTCCGGCGACAGGAGCCCCATGAGACCGGCGCCCAGAAGCGGGCCGATCATCGTGCCGAAGCCGTAGAGCAGGAGCAGCCCGCCGGAGACCTTCACGAAATCGGCGGCATCGGCGTGATCGTTGGCATGGGCGACCGCGATCGAATAGAGCGTGTAGGCGAGCGCCCCATAGGCCGCGGTCATGACGATGACGAGCGAGCCGATGCGCGGCGCAGCCAGGAAGATGGAAACGCCGATGACGGCCGCGCCCAGTGCCGCGGCGGCAAGCACATAACGACGGTCCGTCCTGTCGGAGATGCGCCCGGCCGGCAGCTGGAGTGCGCCGCCGGCGACGACCACGAGGCTCATCATCAGGGCGATCTCCGCCGTCGAAAGGTCGATGCGCGCGCCATAGACCGCGCCGAGCGTGCCCCAGGCGCCGTTGGCGACGCCGACCAACAGGCAACCGACGAAGGCGACCGGCGAATTCGCGTAGAGGCCCTTGAGGTCGAGCGACACATCCTGCAGGGGCTTGGGATGGGCCTGGGTGGAGACGGCTGTCGGGATCAGCGAGCAGCAGAACAAGATGCCGGTCACCATGAACAGAGAGGCCGCGCCGACATCGCCGACCGCGACAATCATCTGGCCGGCCATGATCGAGGTATAGGTGACCATCATATAGAGGCCGAATACCCGGCCGCGGTTCTCGTTGGTGGCCTTTTCGTTCAGCCAGCTTTCGATCACCATGAAGGCGCCGGCCATGGTGAAGCCGGTGCAGGCGCGAAGCAGAATCCAGAAATACTCGTCGATCAGCAGCCCCGTGAGCAGCGCGATGATGGCCCCCGACGCGGCGAAAGCGCCGAAGGCCCTGACATGGCCGGCCCGGCGCACGAGCCGCGGCGCGAAAAAGCACCCGGCGACAAAACCGGCTGCCCAGGCCGTTCCCATCAGGCCCAGCGCGGCGGTCGAGAATCCTTCGAGCTGCCCGCGCAGCGGCAGCAAGAGCCCGTGAAGGCCGGTGGCGGCGAGCAGGAAGGCGGTGCCGCGCAGGAGCGAAATGATCGGGCGGTAGGCAACGAACATACGGCGATCCGGCAAGCGATTCGGGAACGGATGTTGCCTGACAATACAGGCTTTCAGGCTTTTCGGCGGCGCGCCGGCGGCATCGGCTTCAAGTTTCGCGTCGGAACAGCGCCTCCGCCGCCGCCTTCGTCGCACCCTTGCTCTTCAGTTCGGCTTCAAGCCGGGTTATCTCGGCCTTGAGCTGACCGATCCGCTCGGTGAGCTCGCCGACCGAAAGAAGCGACAGATCCTGGCCGATCTCATGGACACGCTGCTTTTTGACGGGTTCCTCGTCGAAGATCGCCATCTCGCTTCTCCGGTTTGATTGTTCCGCCCGTGACAATACATAGTCGGGAAACAATGACGCAAATATGCCGCCGACAGGCGAGACAGGGATGGTGAGAGGATGGCGCAAGCACAGAAAATTTCCGACAGGATGACGGCCATCGCCATTTCGGTGCCGGGCGGGCCGCGTGTCCTGAAGCCGGAGAAAAGGGACGTGCCGGAGCTCGGCCAGGGGGAGATCCTCATCCGGGTCCGCGCAGCCGGGGTGAACCGGCCGGATGTGCTGCAGCGCAAGGGCGCATATCCGCCGCCGGCGGGCGCGTCGGACCTGCCGGGCCTGGAAGTGTCGGGCGAGGTCGTCGCCCTTGGCGAAGGCGTGTCGCGCTGGCGTGTCGGCGACGAAGTCTGTGCCCTGACGCCGGGCGGCGGCTATGCCGAATATGCCAAGGTGCACGAGACCAACGCGCTGCCGCTGCCGGCGGGTTTCACCTTCACCGAGGCCGCCGCGCTTCCCGAGACGTTCTTCACCGTGTGGCACAACGTCTTCGAGCGCGGCGCGCTGACGAAGGGCGAGACCTTCCTCGTCCATGGCGGAAGCTCGGGCATCGGCACCACGGCGATCCAGCTCGCTTCGGCCTTCGGTGCCCATGTGCTGGCGACCGCCGGTTCCGACGAGAAATGCGCCGCCTGCCTGAAGCTCGGCGCCGACCGCGCGATCAACTATCGGAACGAGGATTTTGTCGCCGCGACCAAGGAGGCGACCGGCGGCCGCGGCGCCGATCTGATCCTCGACATGGTTGGCGGCGACTATGTCGCGCGTAACTATGATGCCGCGGCGGTCGACGGCCGCATCGTGCAGATCGCCACCCAGGGCGGGGCGATCGCCAGCGCCGATTTCGCCAAGCTGATGGTCAAGCGCCTCACCCATACCGGCTCGACGCTGCGGCCGCGCACGACCGAGTTCAAGGCAGGCGTAGCGGCAGCTCTTGAGGCGCAGGTCTGGCCCCTGCTCGCCAGCCGTCGCATCGCGCCCGTCATGGACATGATCTTCCCTCTGCGCGAGGCCTGGCGTGCCCATGAGCGCATGGAGGAAGGCGAGCATGTCGGAAAGATCGTGCTCGACGTTACTTGAGCGAATAGCGAGTAGCGAATAGCGAGTAGGGGGAAAGGCCGCAGGCTCCCTATTCCCTACTCGCTATTCGCTATTCGCTTTTGCTAAATCGTTGCGAATGAGGAGCGGAACCGCTATATGACTCCGTGATTTCCCCATTTTGGTGGCTTCCATCCACCGCTCGCGCCAGGGACGCGAGCGAACGAGAGGATTTTACTCCATGGCCAACACGCTTCTGATGCCCAAGGCGACCGCCGTCTGGCTCGTCGACAACACCGCGCTCTCCTTCGACCAGATCGCCCAATTCTGCACGCTGCATCCGCTGGAGGTGAAGGCGATCGCCGACGGCGAGTCCGCGCAGGGCATCAAGGGCATGGACCCGATCATGACCGGCCAGCTGACGCGCGACGAGATCGCCAAGGGCGAGAAGGACCCCAACTACCGGGTGAAGCTTTCCGAGCCCAAGGTTCGTGTGCCGGAATCGAAGCGGAAGGGTCCCCGCTACACGCCGCTGTCGAAGCGCCAGGACCGGCCGAACGCCATCCTGTGGCTGGTGCGCAACCATCCGGAGCTGAAGGACGCGCAGATCTCGCGCCTCGTCGGCACCACCAAGTCGACGATCGAGCAGATCCGCGAACGCCGCCACTGGAACTCGTCGAACCTCGTGCCGATGGATCCGGTGACGCTCGGCCTCTGCTCGCAGGTCGACCTCGACATCGAGGTCCAGCGCGCATCGCACGGCAAGCAGCCGGCCGCCCCGGTCGGCGATACGCTGCTGCCGGCCGCACTCACCGAACGCCTGGCACCGGAAGCCGAAAGGCACGACGACGAGGAGCGCGAACTCGACCCCAACGCGGTCTTCGCCAAGCTCTCCTCGCTCAAGGCGAAGCAGGACGAAGACGAGGAATAGGCCGCATAGCGCTTCTCCGCGGCTCTCCGATCGGCATCGTCGGCAAACCAGCCCCGCTCCGGAGGGGCTTCCTGCATCGGAACATCAGTGCCTGCAGCGTGTTGCGTGAAGACGGATTCACGCAACACACTGCAGGTCTTTGATTTGACGCATGTCTTTGTCCCGAAACCCGGTACCCGCTTTCGGGAGACATGCTTTGGTCAACGTCTGGCCTGCTGCGCGGCGGTGCCGATGCGCAGCATGCGCCAGCGCATCTCCGGCACTTCGGAGGCCTTGAAGCTGATTACGATCTGGCGTGAGCGCCGCGGCCCGGAGAGGCCGGCGAAGAAGATCGATTCCTCGATCGTGGGCTGGACGCCGTTCGCCATGAAGCGCCAGCTGTCCATGCCGGGCGCGGTCAGGATCAAGCGGCCCGACTCGTCACGCAACAGGCTGACATCGGGATGCAGGTGGAAGCGCAGCGTCACCACATCGCGGCCATTGTTGCGGGGCAGGACGCCCTTGGCGCCGAAGAAACGGTCGGCGCCGTCGAGCTGGTTGCCGTCCTGCGACAGAAGCATCTCGCGCTCGTGGTAGAGACCGAAGCGGCCGAGATAGCCGTCATGGCTGGCGACGAAACCCTGCTTGCCGTCCTGGTCGGTGCGTTCGCAAGGCACTTCCTTCGGGCCGCCGACAAGGGGCCGGCCGATGAGGTCGTTGACGCTGGACGAATGGGTGAAGCGCGCCGACGAGGTGTCGTTGAGGGTTGCCGTCGAATGCGCTGCAGTGGCCCTCGCCAGGGGCCGGAAGTCGTCGGCTCCGAACGTGTCGACCCCGCTGTTGACGACATAGAGCTGGCGCCCCGACGACATCTCGAAGGAGAGGCATCCGGCATGAGCGTCTTCCGACAGTTCGGCTGCCGGAGGCGCGCCGGTGTCGGCGATGACAGTGACGCCGCCGGTCGATAGCCGCTCATAGCCCGAATGCGGGGCGTGCAGTAGCGGCGCGCCGACCGTGTCGTCGTGGCGCAGGATCGCGGCGATGCGGTCGTGGATGGTCACCCCCATGCCGTTGAAACGGGCGAGGCTGCCGTCCTGGTGGCGGAAGAAACGCAGTGCCGGCAGCATGCGATCGATGGCGCCGAGCAATGCGGGAGGTGGCGACTCCGCCTGGTTGGCGTAGGTCTGGCGCAGCGGCAGCAGGTCGGCGAGCAGCTCCATCACCACCGAAGGGTTGCGCGAGACATGGCCGCCATCCGGCAGGATCTGCTGTTCCAACTCCTCCGACAGGTTGCGCGTGGCGTTGCGCAGTGCCGAGGCGGGAGCGGGCAGCGAGAGATTGGCGAATGCCAGGGCGATCCTGGCGCGCAGCCTTTCGCTCCCGTCGGGCATTTCGGGCGCCATGGAGCGCAGATAGCGGATCTGGATGGCGAGCGACTTCAGGAACGCCCGGTAGAAGGGGAATTCGGCGCCTTGCAGTACGACCGAGGAATGCTGCAACCAGGCGATGATGCGGCGCGCGGTGACGGCGGGATCCCAGGCGAGGCCGGCTATGCGGCCGCCATGGATGGCGATCCAGTCGGACACCAGCGCCCGCGCATTGGCCGAAGCCAGCTCGGTGCCCGCGGCGCGCATATGGCGCAGCCAGCGGAAGCCGTGCAGCGACTTCTGCCAGCCGCGATTGGCGACCTCGATCTGGAAGGGTGACTGGCCGCCGGTCTCGACCAGATGGCCGGATAAAGGGAAGCGTCCGTAGTAGATCTCTATGGCGATCTGCGGATCGGCCAGCCGCAGGTCCGGCGGAGCGATGAGCACGCGTTCGGGTGTGCGGCCGGTGAACCGCCAGCGATAGACCGGGCCGGCGCGCAGGCGCCGGCGCGTGCGGCGCCACAATTCGCGCGCCACAAGCCCCCACAGACGCGGTGAGCCGCCCGCCGCGTTCGCCAAGAAGATCCCTCCTGCTCCCGTCTCCGCCACCCCGGACAAGGCTTTCCGGAGCGACGGGCCAAGGGCCGCTCCTATTGGAGGATTTGCTGTTCCCATCTGTTTCGTCGACATCGGCGTTCGGGAACTCAAATCCAAAACAAAAATCAGAAACAACAAGTTACCTGGTCGGCGTCGTCGCCCTTCGGGGACTTGACGTGGAATCGGACGCGGCCAGTTTGGTTGATCAATGGTTTACCACGACGGTGAATATTTGGTTAGCGCCGCGGCTCAGCCCGTACGGCGCATGCGCGCGGCGAAGAAACCGTCCATGCCGGAAAGCGCCGATGTGCCGAGATTCATGTCGGCCGGCGTCGTCCGCAGAGCGCCCGCCGGCGTCACGAAGCCCTCGGCGCCGGCGATCTCGCCTGGCCGGATCGGGTCGTCCGAGATGCCGTGGCTTTCGGCCAGGAAGGCCGCATGCAGCTCTTCGCCTTCCGCCGGGTCGAGCGAGCAGTTCGAGAAGACGATGCGCCCGCCGGGCTTCACGAATTGCACGGCCCGGGCGAGCAACCGGCGCTGGACGCCGGCGAGCTTCCCGATGTCCTGCAGCGACTTCGTCCAGGGGACGTCGGGATGCCGTCGTACCGTTCCGGTCGAGGAGCAGGGTGCGTCGAGCAGGACCGCGTCGAACAGCCTCGGCGGGGTGAATGTCGCCAGATCGGCTTCGACGATGTCGGCCGAAAGGCGCAGTCTTTCGAGATTGGCGGCGAGGCGTCGCAGCCGGCTTTTCGACATGTCGACCGCCGTGACGCGCGCGCCGGCGAGGACGAGCTGCGCGGTCTTGCCGCCCGGTGCGGCGCAGAGGTCGGCGACCTCGAGGCCGGCAATGTCGCCCAGCAGCCTGGCGGGCAAGGCTGCTGCGGCGTCCTGGATCCACCATTCGCCCTCGGCGAAGCCGGGCAACTCGGTGACCGGCGCGGTCAGGCGCTCCACCCGCACCGAGCCTGTCCGCAGGACGATGCCGCCGAGGCGCTCCGCCCATTCGTCCGGATCCGACTTGACGGTGAAATCGATCGGCGCCTCGAGGCGATGGGCGGCGAGGATGGCGCGCGCCTTGTCCTCGCCATAGGCGTCGGCAAGCCGCCGGGAGAACCAGTCCGGCGCGTCGTCGTTCTTTGCGAGCTCGGCCGGCAGCGCCCGCTCCTTTACGCGCACCAGAGCGCGCAGCACTCCGTTGACCAGGCCGGAGAAACGTGTGGTCCGCGGGTCGGACTTGGCGTGGGTCACCGCAAGGTCGACCGCGGCGCTGTCGGGGACATCGAGGAACAGGACCTGGGCAGCGGCGACATGCAATATGTGCCCGAGCGCATGGGCATTGGCCGGCAATGGGCGCTCCAGGCGTCGTTCGATCAGTCGGCCGATGGTGACGCGGTGGCGCAGCGCCGTCACCAATATGGCGCGCACGAGCGACCGGTCACGCGGATCAAGCGCGCGATACTGCGGGTGGCCGTGCTCATGATCCGTGAGCCCGTCGAGCGGTGTTCCGGCGTCGACGACGGCCGCGAGCAGTTTTGCCGCTGCCTTGCGTGCCGGCAGCCCGGGCACGTTCTCGTCGGGTCTGTCGGTCTTTCCCCTTGGACGGCTGGGCTTGTCTGTCGCGAAACTCACGACCACGGGCCCTTCGGCCCGGATTTCGGTCCACTCGGGTTGCGGCCCCATGGCCCGGACGAACGTGGCTCAGCCGGCTTGGAAGCCCCCTCGCTCCAGGGTCCGGAACCGGGCTGAGGGCCCGGCTGGGCGCGTGGCGCTTCGGCCGGCCTCTCCCGGGCGCGGGGTGCCGCGTGTGGCTCCGACTGCGCGGGCGCATTGCTCGACCATGTGCGCTCCATCTCCTCCAGCGCGGCGATGCGGTTCTCCGTCGCGGGATGGGTGGAGAAGAGATTGTCCATGCGCTCACCCGAGAGCGGATTGATGATGAAGAGCGGAGCGGTTGCGGGGTTGCGCTCGGCATCGGGATTGTGGATCCGCTGGACATTGCGGGCGATCTTGTCGAGGGCCGAGGCCAGCCACAGCGGATGGTCGCAGATCTCCGCGCCGCGCCGGTCGGCCGAATATTCGCGCGTCCGGCTGATCGCCATCTGGACCACGGCGGCGGCCATCGGCGCCACGATCATGGCCACGAGCACGCCGACGAAGCCCAGGGGATTGTTGTTGTTCTCGCGATTGCCTCCGAAGAAGAGGGCGAAATTGCCGAGCATGGAGATCGCCCCGGCCAGTGTCGCGGTGATGGTCATGGTCAGCGTGTCGCGGTTCTGGATATGGGCGAGTTCATGCGCCATGACGCCCGCCACCTCCTCATAGGAGAGGCGCTGCAGAAGCCCTGTCGTGGCCGCGACGGCCGCATTCTGCGGATTGCGGCCCGTGGCGAAGGCGTTGGGCTGCGGGCTTTCGATGATATAGACCTTCGGCATCGGCAGGCCCGCGCGCTGGGCGAGCTCCCGCACGATGCCGTAGTATTCGGGCGCGCTGCGCTCGTCGACCTCGGCGGCATGGTGCATGCGCAGCACCATCTTGTCGGCGTTCCAGTAGCTGAACAGGTTCATCGCCGCAGCTATGAAGAAGGCGATGGTCATGCCGCCCGATCCGCCGATCAGGTAGCCGACGCCCATGAAGAGCGCGGTCATCAGGGCCAGCAGCATGGCCGTGCGCATGATGTTCATATTCGTTCCTCGAAAGGGGGTCGATCCGTCCTGCCGGGCTGTCTATATGATGGGACGGGAAAAGACACGTTTCAATGCTTTGCATAGCAAAGCCTGCGAGGGAAGCCAGCATGGGCGACGGTTCCAACAAGGCCGATGAAGAGGCGGAGCCCGTCCGCCGGAAGCTGTCTCCCGCGGCGCTCAGGGCTCTCGCCGAAGCCGAGGCGCGGCGCGACGAATACTATGAGCGCGAGGCCGCCATGCCCAAGGAGATCGGCGGCCGCGGCGGCCATGAGCCCGGCCGCTACGGCGACTGGGAAATCAAGGGCCTCACCAGCGACTTCTGAGACCCGGGCCCGGGCCGAAGGGGATGCTCCGCAGCCGCCGGCATCATTCTTCCGGCTTTGCAGCCGGGTAGGGTGTTCCAAGGAGCACGGCGAGACCGCCGGCCAGGAACAGGATGATCACCGCCATGCCGAGCCGCGGCGAGCCACTGGCCGCCGTGACTGTGGCGACCAGGAACGGCGCCAGGAAACTCGTCGCGCGGCCCGCCAGGGCATAGAGGCCGAAATAGCGGCCGGCCTCGTCGGCGGACACGCTGCGCGCCAGGTAGGAGCGCGACGACGCCTGGACCGGGCCGAAAGCCACCCCGATCAGCAGGCCGAAGGCGATATAGGCCTTCTCAGCAGGGGTGCCGAACAGACCGCCGGTGTCGGCGCCGGGCAGCGGCAGGAAGCCGAAGAGTGTGTAGCCCGGGCCGGTCGACACGATTCCCAGGGTGGCGAGCGACAGCAGGACCAGCGAGATCAGCACGACGGATTTGGAGCCGAGCCGGGTATCGAACCGGCTCGCCGCGAGGCATCCGGCGATCGCGACTATATTGAGGATGATGCCGTAGAGGCCGATCTCGGTTATCGACCAGCCGAACATCGCAGCCGCAAAAGCGCCGCCCAGCGCAAGCAGGGCATTGACGCCGTCCTGGTAGATCATGCGGGCGATCAGGAAGCGGAAGATGCCGGCGCGCCGCCGAGCTTCCAGAATGGTCTCCTTGAGCTCGGCGAGGCCGGCGCTCACGGCCTTGCCGATCGGCAGGCCCTTGCCGCTGTCGGGCGTGAAGAGGAACATCGGCAGGATGAAGATCAGATACCAGACCGCGGCCAATGGCCCGGTCGCGCGTGCATCCTCGCCTTTCAGCGGGTCGAGCCCGAAGAGCGGATCGACGCCGACGAGCGTCTGTCCTGTTTCGGGTGAGGCGGCGAGGAAGGCGATGACGAAGATCAGCGTGATCATGCCGCCGACATAACCCAGCCCCCAGGCGATGTTGGAAACCCGGCCGATCTCCTCCTTCGAGACCAGCCGCGGCATCATCGAATCGTTGAAGACGATCGAGAACTCCGCCGCGACGGAGGCGAGCGAGAAAAGCAACACGATCGGCACAAGCGGCGAGCCGGGTGCCGCCGTCCAAAGAAGCGACAGCGAGACGATCTTGATGACCGCGAAGAAGGCGATCCATGGCTTTCTCGGCCCGGTCTGGTCCGCGATCGATCCCAGCACAGGCGACAATATGGCGATCACGAAACCGGCCGCGGCGATGCCGTAGCCCCAGGCGGCCTGGCCATCGGCAGGATTGGCCGCCATGCGCGAGACGAAATAGGGGCCGAAGATGAAGGTGGTGACAACCGTGAAGAAGGGTTGCGCAGCCCAGTCGAACAGCATCCATCCCCAGATGCCGCGCCGCGGCGTCGAAATTCGTCGCGCCGAAACTTCCACCGATGCCATGCCCCCTCCTTGCCCCAAGCAGACCTGCATGGCTGAGCCCGGTCGAGTCCGACCGGGCTCAGCGTTGCCGCAGCTTACCGGAAAGCCGTTCTTCTGAAACCCGCCCTGCAGGGAAGAGCGCCAGTGGAACAGGCGTACCCTCTTTCACCCTCTTCCATTGCGGGCGCGACAGTCGCCGGCCTCACGAGCTCAAAGTCCGGCGAGATCGCTCATCAGCCCGGCGGCGACGGAGAGCCGCGACACGGTCAGCTCGCCGCCCTCGGTCAGCGCCTGCAGCCGTTCGCGCGTGCGCGCCACCCGTTCGCCGCCGGCCTCCAGCCAGGCCGCGACGGAATCGGCCGCCTGCCCGAAGGACGATAGCGCCGAAACGGCAATGCCGCGCCGCGCCGCGCCGATCATGTCATTGGCGCGGGAGAGCGCGAGGCCGTCATAATAGTCGGATGGCTGCAGCCCCCGGGCGGCATCCTCGATGCGGGCGATACGGAATGCGTCGCTCGCGGCGAAGAAGGCCTTCGCAGACACGACGAGGTCGGCGCCGCTGTTGCGCGACACCAGCGCGATATCAGGGAGCAGTTCCGCCACGGTCAATGCGGCCAGCTGCGCGGCGAGCGGCTCCGGGGCGCCGGCCTTGAAGAAGCCGTGCCGCCGCTCGTCCAGGCGTTCCCGCATGAAGGCCGGCAGGAGGCTGTCGAGCTTCGGCTCGAGCGCCTTGCGCGCGTCGCGCAGCTCGGCGATACGGGTCTCCATCGGCGTGTCGTCCCGGTCGTTCTTCAGGAGCCACGCCGTCGCCGCCACGATCAGGCGGCCGGCCGTGGCATAGAAGTCGAGCTGTGCCTGGCCGTCGATCTTGTTGTCCAGCGCATCGATGTCGCGGTAGACGCCGGCAAGGCCGAAGCCGTCGCGCACGATGGTGAAAGCGCGCACGACGTCGGCCGCGCTGCGGCCGGTCAGGTCCTGCAGCCGGTTGACGAAGGTCGGGCCACCGCGATTGACGAGGTCGTTGGCGACCACCCGCGCGATGACCTCGCGCCGCAGCCTGTGGCCGCGGATCTCCTCGGCATATTTCTTCGCCATGCGCTCAGGGAAATAGTCGAGCAGGTCTCTGTCGAAATGCGGATCGTCCGGAAGGCCGCTGTCGACGATGTCGGAGAACAGCACGATCTTGGCATAGGCCAGAAGCACCCCGATCTCGGCGCGCGTCAGCGGCTCGCCGCGCGCCTCGCGTTCGGCAAGCGCGGCCGGCGACGGCAGTTGCTCGACGGCCCGGTCGAGCAGCCCGCGCTGCTCAAGCGCCGTCATGAAGCGCGCCTGGTGGGGCAGCTCGGCCAGGCCGCGCCTCGAGACCAGGGAGATGGCGAGCGTCTGCTGGTAGTTGTTGGCCAGCACGAGATCGGCCACTTCGCCGGTCATCTCGGCGAGCAGCTTGTTGCGGGCCGGCCGGGTGAGGGCGCCCTTGCGCATCGCGCCCGCCAGCGCGATCTTGATATTGACCTCCACGTCGGAGGAGTTCACGCCGCCCGAATTGTCGATCGCGTCGGAATTGCACGCGCCGCCCTTCAGCCCGAATTCGATGCGGGCCCGCTGCGTGACGCCGAGATTGGCGCCTTCGCCGATGACCTTGGCCTGCAGCTCGGCCGCCGTGACGCGGATCGCGTCGTTGGCGCGGTCGCCGACATCGGCGTTGGTCTCGGACGTCGCCCTGACATAGGTGCCGATGCCGCCGAACCAGAGCAGGTCCACCGGCGCCTTCAATATGGCGCTCATGATCTCCGCCGGGGTGGCCGTCGTCCTGGCGAGGCCGATCGCGGCGGCCGCGTCGGGCGACAGGGCTATCGATTTCTGGGAGCGCGAGGCAACAAGACCCCCCGGCGACAGCTTGGCCTTGTCATAGTCCTGCCAGCTCGAGCGCGGCAGATCGAACATGCGCTTGCGCTCGGCGAAGGAGGCGGCGGCGTCGGGTGCGGGGTCGATGAAGATGTCGCGGTGGTCGAAGGCGGCGATCAGCTTCGTCTGTTCCGACAAGAGCATGCCGTTGCCGAAGACGTCGCCCGACATGTCGCCGACGCCGACGACCGTAAACGGTGTCGTCTGGATGTCGCGGTCCATCTCGCGGAAATGCCGCTTGACCGCTTCCCAGGCGCCGCGGGCAGTGATGCCCATTTTCTTGTGGTCGTAGCCGGCCGAGCCGCCGCTGGCGAAGGCGTCGTCGAGCCAGAAGCCGTGCCGCTCGCTGATGGCGTTGGCGGTGTCGGAGAAGGTGGCCGTGCCCTTGTCGGCGGCGACCACGAAATAGGGGTCCTCGCCGTCGCGGCGCTCTACCTTGTCCGGCGTCACCACTCGATCGCCCTCGAGATTGTCGGTGACCGACAGGAGGCTCGAGACGAAGTTGACATAGGCCTGCTTGCCGGCCTCGAAGATCGTGTCGCGGCTGCCGCCGGCCGGCAGGCGCTTCGGGAAGAAGCCGCCCTTGGCGCCGACCGGAACGATGACGGCGTTCTTGACCTGCTGCGCCTTCACCAGGCCGAGCACTTCCGTTCGGTAGTCCTGGGCCCTGTCCGACCAACGCAACCCGCCGCGAGCCACCGGGCCGAAGCGCAGATGCACGCCTTCCACCTCGGGACCATAGACGAAGATCTCGCGCCACGGGCGCGGCTCCGGCAGGCCGGTGATCGCCTTGGAATCGAGCTTGATCGCCAGGGAGACGCCATCGGACGACATGACCGAAGCAAAGTAGTTGGTCCGCAGGGAGGATTCGATAAGGTTCAGGAAACGGCGGATGATGGTGTCGTCGTCGATACTGGGCACCGCTTCCAGTTCGTCGCGGATCTTGGCCTTGAGATGCCTGGCCGTCACCTCGCCGTCCTCGGCGGCCGGGTCGAAACGGGCGACGAAGAGCTGGTAGAGGCCGCGCGCCAATTCGGGATAGCGGTTGAGCGCCGTAGCGATGAAGTCCTGGCTCTGCGGGATGCCGGCCTGCTGGAGGTAGCGGCCATAGGCGCGCAGGACTGCGATCTCGGCGGCCCTCAGGCCGGCGGTCTGCGCCAGCGCATTGTAGCCGTCATTGTCGTTGAGGCCGCGCCAGACCGACAGGAACACTTCCTCGAACAACGCGCCGCCGTCGGCGAGATCGATGGGGCGGCCGAAGGCGTTCTCCAGTTCCATGTCGTGGACGAAGACGGTGTCGTGATCGGCGTCGCCGACCTCGAAGGTGCGCTCGCTGATCACGCGGAAGCCGATATTCTCCAGGAGCGGAACGCGCCGCGACAGGGCCACCGGCGCGCCGAAATGATAGATCTTCAGCGAGGCCTGTTCCGGTTTCTCCGCGGCATGCCGGTAGTAGTCGATGGCGATCGGGTTGTCCGGCCCGACCTCGGCGATGCGGCCGGCGTCGACCAGCGCCTCGGCTGGTGTGAAGGAGCCGCGATAGCTTTCCGGGAACCGCCTGGCGATTTCGGCAAGCTCCGTCCCGGCGCCCGACTCGGCTGCGGCCTCGCGCAGCCCGTCCTCCCAGGTGCGTACGATGTCGCGAATGCCGGCTTCCAGCGTCGTTTGCTCGACCTTCGGCGTCTTGCCGCCGGAGCGGCCGATGATGAAATGGACGCGTGCCAGCCCACCCTCCGGAAAGGCCGGGTAGTAGGCGGAGAGGCGGCCGTCGAACTTGTCCTTCAGGTAGGCGCCGACCCTTTCGCGCACGACCGAATCGTAGCGGTCGCGCGGGACGAAGACGAGCACCGAGACGAAGCGGTCGAACTGGTCGACACGGACGAGCGCGCGCACGCGCGGCCGCTCGCCCAGCGCCAGGATCGCCATGGCATGCTTGCGCAGCTTGGGCACCGCGACCTGGAACAGCTCGTCGCGCGGATAGGATTCCAGCACATTGATGAGGGCCTTGCCGGAATGGTCGTTCGGATCGAAGCCGGAACGGGCGACGACCGCCTGCGCCTTGGAACGCAGATAGGGGATCTTCATCACCGAGCGCGTGTAGGCCGTGGAGGTGAAGAGGCCGACGATGCGCAGTTCACCGGAAAGCTTGCCCTTCTTGTCGTAGGTCTTGACGCCGACATAGTCGAGATAGGCCCGGCGATGGACGACCGACTTGGCGTTGGCCTTGGTGACGATCAGCGGGTCGGGCCCGTGCAGGAACACGCGGATCTCGGGCGTCGTCGTGACCGCCTCGGTTCCGCGTCTCAGCACCAGCACGTCGGGGTCGGCGAGGATGCCGAGGCCGGGTTCGTCGGCGCGCTCCAGGGTTCCGCTCTTCTCGCCGCCCGAATATCTGAACTCGCGCATGCCGAGGAAGGTGAAATTGTCGTCTCGCAACCATTCGAGGAAGGCGATCGCCTCGCCGACATCGTCCTTGTCGAGCGGCACGGGCGCATAGCGGAATTCCGAGATGGCCTGGTCGAGGCGCGCCAGCATCGGCTTCCAGTCGGTGACCGCGGCGCGGACCTGGTCGAGGATCTTATGCAGCCTTTCGCGCAAGCCGGCCGCGTGCTGATCGGAGATCTGCCCGACATGGACATGGATGACGCTGACACGGTCCGGATCGCCCTTGGCATGGGCGGCGTCGCCGAGGATGTCGGTGATCCCGTCGCGGCCGCGCTTCACGGCAAGCACGGGGTGGACGACGAACATGGCCTCGCCGGCGCTGTCCGTCACTTCGCCCAGGATCGAATCGAACAGGAAAGGCATGTTGTCGTTGACGACGGTGATGACTGTCACCGGCCGGTCCTGGCGCTCCACCTCCCGGCCGTTGTCGACGGCGACGACACTGGAGCCCTTGCGATGCCTGGCGACCGCCTGCCAGGCGAGCGCGGCAGCCTTATCGAGGTCGGCCGGCGCATAGGCCGCCACATCCTCGGCCGCTGCGCGGTCGAGCAGATATTCGGCCAGCTTCCCGGCCGCTCCCCCACGCTTGTCGGAGGCGGACGCCCCCTTGACCACAGCCTTGGATTTCTGGCTGGCAACCATGGCGTCTCTGTCCCTCTCGCCGCATGCTTTTGGACTATCGTAGCAGATGATGCCGGTTTTACGACCCATCGCGGTGAAAATGCGGAACCTCGATGAAGTGCAGATGACGGGGCAAGACCCGCGATGCGCAAATAAGAAGGGCGGCACGAGGCCGCCCTTTTTATTTGCCTGTCTGCCCTGCTTATTCGCGGTTGCCCAGGAATTGCAGCAGGAAGGTGAACAGGTTGATGAAGTCGAGATAGAGCGTCAGCGCGCCCATGATGGCCTTGCGGCCGGCGACCAGAACGTCGTCGCCCTCGAAGTACATCTCCTTGATCTTCTGCGTGTCGTAGGCGGTGAGGCCGGCGAAGACCAGCACGCCGATCGCCGAGATGGCGAACTGCAGGGCCGACGACTGCAGGAAGATGTTGACCAGCATCGCTATGATCAGGCCGAACACGCCCATGATCAGGAACGAGCCCATCGCGGTGAGGTCACGACGCGTCGTGTAGCCGTAGAGCGAGAGCGCGCCGAAGGCGGCGGCGGTCACGAAGAAGGTCTGAGTGATGCTCTGCGCCGTGAAGACCAGGAAAATGGACGACAGCGAGAGGCCCACGAGCGCGGCGTAGACCCAGAACGCCGTCTGCGCGGCCGCTACGCTCATCGTCTGGACCCTGAAGGCCAGGAAGAAGACGGCGGCGAGCGGGGCCAGCATGACGACCCAACGCAGCGGCGAACCGTAGATGGCGGCGCCGAAGGCAGTCAGCATCTTGCCGTTGCCGAGCGTGGCGACAGCCGAAGCCGGATCATTGGTCGTGGCCAGCATGATCGTGCCGAGGGCGGCGACGCCGGTGATGACAAGGCCAAGCGCCATAAGGTTGTAGACCTTGAGCATATAGGCGCGCAGGCCTTCGTCGATGGCAGCGTCGGCGCGGCTGCCGGCCGCGACGCGTGCCTGATAGTTACGAAGGTCAGCCATGGATTTCCTCTGTTGCTACTGTCCCGTCGGGTGTCGGACCTACGATCGCCCAGGCGCCGCTGGCGGGACTCCAGCATGCCTCAGCGAAATATGATGCGTCTTCCGGGCAAGGACAAGACCCGTTACGGCCCGCAAACGTCCGTTACCCGACAATAGCCTAACTTTTTCATACGTCCAGACGGGTGTGCACTCGCGAGTCTATCCGTTGCGCCCCGGGGGGTGATACCTCCGGGCAGACATGGGCCACGCAGCCGCGTGCTCCACCGGTCGATCCTGTCACCTGTGGTACAAGGCCTCGGCGGCCGATGCGGGCCTATCGTCCGAGACCCGTCAGGAAGGCCGTCAGATTGTCCGAGAGCGCGTCGCAGAGGTAACCGCCCTCCTGGACGACGACCGTCGGCAGCCCGAGGCCACCGATCGCCTCGGCGATACGGCCGAAGCCCGGCGTCGTCACCGAAAGGCCGCCGAAAGGATCGCCTTCGAAGGCGTCGAGGCCGAGCGCCACGACCAGCGCCTCCGGGGCGAAAGCGCGGATGCGGCGGAGGGCCGTGTCGAGCGCGGCCAGGAAGTCGCCGTCGCCAGATTTTCGTGGCAGCGGAAGATTGAGGTTATAGCCGAGCCCCGGCCCCTCGCCGCGCTCGTCCGCATGACCCCAGAAGAAAGGGTAGAAACGTATGGGGTCGGCATGGATGGAGACGGTCAGCACATCGGGCCGGGCATAGAAGATGCCCTGCGTCCCGTTGCCGTGATGCAGGTCGACATCGAGGATGGCCACGCGCGCGGCCTCGCCGCGCAGCCGCTGTGCGGCGACCGCGGAATTGTTGACGAAGCAGAAGCCGCCGGCGACGTCGGCGAAGGCGTGATGGCCGGGCGGGCGGCTGAGCGCATAGGCGGCCGCTTCGCCGGCCAGCACGGCGTCGGCCGCGCCGACCGCGCTCCAGGCGCTCCAGCAGACGCTTTCCCAGGTCTCGGCCGAGATCGGGCAGGCCGTGTCCGCCATGTGGTAGCCTGCCTGGCCGACAGCCGAAGCCGGATAGCTGCCGCCGCGCGCGATCGGATGGATGTTTGGGATGACTTCGTCCGAGGCCCCCGGAATGCGCTGCCAGCGCTGATAGATGTGCTGGAGGAAGTCGAGATATTCCGGCGTATGGACGGCCGCGATCGGCCCAAGCCCGTGGTCGCGCGGTCGCACTATCCGGCAACCGGCCGCGCGGGCGCCGGCAAGCAGCCGTTCCACCCGCTCCGGCTGCTCGGGGTTGGGCTGCGGCGCTCCGCTCGACAGGAATGCCTTGGGGTCGTGACGTTTCTGCTCGGCGGCGTAGAAGGCTTTCATCGCGGCTCCTCGATCTCGATCTGGACTCGCAGGTCGTCCTTAAAAGGCCACCCGATCCCCACCCTTCAGCGCCAGCAGGTCGCGCGCTTCCGCCGGTGTAGCGACCTCAAGCGACAACGCCTCGAGCACGGTCCTGATGCGACGTACCTGATCGGCATTGGATCGGGCAAGCTGGCCACGTCCGTCGTAGAGGCTGTCCTCGAGTCCGACCCGTACATTGCCGCCCATGGCCGCGGCCATGGTGATCATCGGCATCTGGTGCCGTCCCGCGGCGAGCACGGAGAAGCTGTAGGAATCGCCGAACAGCTTGTCGGCGATGCGCTTCATATGGGCAAGGTTCTCCGGATCGGCGCCGATGCCGCCGAGTACGCCAAAGACGAACTGGATGAAGAGAGGTCCCGACACCAGGCCCCGGTCGCGGAAATGCGCGAGCGAGTAGAGATGGCCGACGTCGTAGCACTCGAACTCGAACCGGGTCCCGCAGCCTCGGCCGAGGCGGTCGAGGATGTGCTCCATGTCGGCAAAGGTGTTCCTGAAGATGGAACTGCGTGTTGCCTCCAGGAGTTGCGGCTCCCAGTCGTGCTGCCAGGCGACCGGCTTGTCGAGCGCCGGAAACAGGGCGAAATTCATCGAGCCCATGTTGAGCGAGCACATTTCCGGCTCGGCCCGCAGCGCGGCGGCGAGCCTGTCGTCGAGCGACATTAGAGAGGAGCCGCCGGTTGAGATGTTGATCACCGCGTCCGTCGCCTGCTTGATGCGCGGCAGGAAGCGCATGAACACGTCAGGGTCGGCGGAGGGGCGCCCGTCTTGCGGGTCGCGCGCATGGAGGTGCAGGATGGAGGCGCCGGCCTCGGCCGCGGCGATCGCCTCGGCGGCAATCTGGTCGGGCGTCACGGGCAGATAGGGCGACATGGTCGGCGTATGTACCGAGCCGGTCACGGCGCAGGTGACGACAACCTTGCCGCGGGTGGTTTTTGTGGCTGCCATCTTGTTGCCTCAGCGGTTGACGGGAAGGTCGAGTTCGGCCGCCAGCGCCTCGAGCGCATCGCCCAATATGGCCGACATCTCGCCGACCTGCGCCGCGTCGATGACGAGCGGCGGCGCCAGGATGATGTTGTCGAGCTCCGCGCCGCCGCCGCGGATGCGCCGGGAATAGACGATCATGCCGCGCTCATAGGCGAGGTCGAGAAGCCGCTGGTTGGCGTTGAAGGACTTGGGCAGCGGGGCGAAGGTCTGGGGGTCGGCGACGAGGTCGGCGCCGATCAGCAGTCCCTTGCCGCGCACGCCGGCGACGAATGGGAAACGCCGGGAGAGCCCGAGCAGTTCCTGCTGGAGAAGCTCGCCCATGGCGGCGGCGTTGCCGGCGCAGTCGAGCCGTTCCATCTCGTCGAGCACAGCTAGGCCTGCGGCGCAGGACAGCGGGTTGCCCGCATAGGTGTAGCCGTGCTGGAACCCGCCCATGTCGAGCACCGGCTTGACCAGCCTGCGTGACGCCGCCATCGCCCCGAGCGGCGCGTAGCCGGAGCCGATGCCCTTGGACAGGGTGATGATGTCCGGCCGGCAGGACCAATGATCGCCGCCGAGATACCGGCCGGTGCGCGCCGCGCCGGTCATCACCTCGTCATGGATGAGCAGGATGCCGTATCTGTCGCAGATCTCGCGGATACGCGGGAAGTAGCTGTCGGGTGGGACAAGTGCGGCCGTCGCGGCGCCGCCGATCGGCTCCATGATGAAGGCAAGCACGCTTTCGGGGCCCTCGGAAAGGATCTTCTCCTCCAGCATGTCGGCGTAACGCAGGCCGCGCTGCTCCATGCTGAGGTTGTCGCGATCCCGATAGGCCGCCGGCGCAGGCACACTCGGCATGTCGCGGATCTGCGGGGCGAAGCTCTCCGTCAGGGCCAGGTCGCCGGTGACCGCCAGCGCGCCGATGGTGCCGCCGTGATAGGAGGGGAAGCGCGCAATCACCTTCCAGCGCTTCGGCTGGTTGGTGGCGACAGCCCATTGGCGCGCCAGCTTGATCGCCGATTCCACTGCCTCCGAGCCGCCGGACACGAAAAAGATCCGGTCGAGGTCGCCGGGCATTCTTGCGGCCAGGCGCCGTGCCAACTCCTCGGCGGCTTCGTTCTCGAAATGCAGCCGGTATGCGAAGGTGACGCGGTCCATCTGCCGCTTCATCGCGTCGAGCACGTTCCTGTTGCCGTGCCCGAGATTGACGACCATGGCGCCGCTCGAACCGTCGATCATGCGGCGGCCGCGCTGGTCCCACAGATAGATGCCTTCGGCGCGGTCGACGAGCGGCCGGCGAAGCCTGGTCACGTAGAAGAGATGCGAGGCCGGACGCTCCGGCTCGGCGGCATAGGCAAAGGGTAGGCTGGCGGCCTGGGACATTGGACGGGCCCTATCGGTCGGTTGGCTGGAGGTAGCGGTCGAGGACGTTGGCGGTGACACGCTCGACCATCGCGTCGCCGCGCATGAGAGCGGCGACCCATTCGCAGCTTCCGGCGTGAAACACCTCGCCCTTGCCGCGCGGAAAATTGACGATCATGCCGCAGCCGCGCTTGACCCGGTCGACGGCGTCATCGCCATCATTGCCGATCAGCGTCCCGGCGACGAATTTGGCGTCCGCATCCGACAGGAACTGGTCGTCGGCGGGAATGTCGGCGCTCTCCTCCTTCAGCGACGACATGCCGAGCGCAAGTATTTCGAGACCTTCCGGTGCGCCGGAGTTCTCCGCCGGCTCCGGCAGTCCGCCGCGGATCACATAGTCGAGCCCGTCGACCTCGTAGCCGAAGGCATGACCTTCCGCACCGAGCAGGTCGCCGTAATAGATGCCGGTGCCGGCAAAGGCCCAGTGCTCGGGCCGGTAGACCGGGAAGCCGCGGACGCCGCGCGGCGCGCAGCCGCCCCATCCGACATAGAGGCCACGGAGCGCGTTCAGGCCGAAGGTCTGCGCGGCGGGCCTGCCGGTCTCGGCCGCTTCCCAGCAACCCGATGTGCGGCTGGGGTCGGCCGAGCGATAGACGGGGTCTTCGGCGCGGGCCCGATATTTGTAGCAGACCTGCCTCCTCCCGCCGTCCTCGAGCCGCGTCTGCCACATGAAGTTGCCGGCGAAACGCGCGGCGCGACCGCCGCGCTCGACATAGCCGTCGACGGCGTCACGCATCTCCCAGCTCCAGTATTCGTCGTGGCCGACCAAGACGACGCAGTCGTAGCCGTCGAGTATCTCGGGCTCGAAATGCAGCTCGTGCTGGCTGGCGAGATCGACCTGGTATCCCGCGCGCTCGGCCCAGCGGAAGAAATGGCTGTCGTAGCTGGCCCAGCCGGACGATGCGTATTTCTTCGAATAGCCGTTGGCATAGGCCCACTCCATATGCGGATAGCGCGGCGCAGCAGAGGGCGGGGTATGGATTTCCAGCGGCACGCGCGGCGCGTCTTTCGGCAGGGTCACGAAACCCCGGCAGAACGGACGCTCGATGCTGACCGTGGTGGCGTACTGGTCCCGCCCCGGGCCGGTTATGCCCTGGTAGTGGTTCGAGCCGCCCCAGGTGTTGTAGGCGGTCCAGGTGCCGGTCGCCGCGACCTGCAGAAGCCGTCCCGGCTTGCGGCCGAGGGCGGGGCGCATGATGAAAAGATGATGGCAGCGGATCGGCGTGCCGTCCCGCCCTTCCGCCGTCAGCGTGATGCGATAGGCGCCGGACGGCCACGCCTCGTCGACCTTGAACTCGAAGGAAGTGTCCCAGCCGCAGCCGACGACGGAACACTGGTCCGGCGTTTCCTGCCAGCGCGCAATCAGGCCCTCGCGACGAAACACGGGTGTTTCGGTTGCGCCGTCGCGGACGATCTCGATCGTGAAACGAGGTGCGGTGGAGCTGACCTGCAGCCTTGCGGTCGCACCCGGGCGGTAGGCGTAGGCGTCGGTGTAGCACCAGATCTCGCCCCGTTCGCCATCCATCCCGGGATATTCGTAATAATGGCCGAGCACGGCCTCGCGGCGCTGTTCCGGCGTCAGCCCGAAATCGGGAAAACCATCCATGGTCACGGCATCCTTCAGGCGGCGAGATATTTCTTGAGGAACGAACGCGTGCGCTCCTGTCGCGGCGCGCGGAAAATCTCGCCAGGTGGTCCTTCCTCGACCGCCACGCCGCCATCCATGAACAGCACGTGATCGGCGACATCGGCGGCGAAACGCATCTCGTGGGTGACGATCAGCATGGTCATGTGCTCGGCGGCGAGCTGGCGCATCACCGCGTTGACCTCGTCGACCAGCTCGGGATCGAGCGCCGACGTCGCCTCGTCGAACAACATGACCTTGGGCTGCATGGCGAGCGCGCGGGCAATGGCGACGCGCTGCTTCTGCCCACCCGAGAGGCGCGACGGATAGGCGTCGATCTTGTCCGCAAGGCCCACCTTGGACAGCAGGCCATGGGCCAGGTCGCGCGCTTCCTTCCTGCCCATTCCCTTGAGGATCATCGGTCCCATGGTGATGTTGTCGAGCACGGTCAGATGCGGGAACAGATTGAAGTGCTGGAACACCATGCCCATCTGCTGGCGCACCGCATTGATGTGGCGCTCGAAGGCGCGGCCGTGCAGATCCTGGTTGACCTGCACGCCGTCGAGCCAGACCTCGCCGCCGTTCAACGGTTCAAGATGGTTGATCGAGCGCAGCAGCGTGCTCTTGCCCGAACCGCTCGGGCCGATGATGGCGACGATCTGGCCCCGGCGGACCGACAGGTCGATGCCCTTCAGCACTTCCAGGGCGCCGAAAGCCTTGCGGGCGCCACGCACCTCGACCATTGGCCGCGCGGTCATCGCGATACCTCCGTCTTCTTCTCGACCCGGCGCAGCAGCGCCTCGAGGACGAGGTTGAGAATGTAATAGAGCGCCGCCGCGGTGATATAGAATTCGAACGGGCGGAACGTCTCGCTGATGCCGAGTTGGGCGGCATGGACCAGTTCGGCGATGCCGATCACGGACACGACCGAGGATTCCTTGAGAAGCGCGATCATGTTGCCGCCGATGGGCGGGGCGGTGTTGCGCACCGCCTGCGGGATCACGACGTAACGCAGCGTCTGCCACTTGCCGAAGCCGATGCTGCGCGCGCCTTCGGTCTGGCCGGGATCGACGGTGACGATGCCGGCTCTCAGCACATCCGCATTGTAGACGGCGAAATGCAGGCCGAGCCCGATGATGCCGGCGGCGAGCGCGGGGATGTCGATGCCGATCTGCACCAGGCCGAAATAGATGAGGAAGAGCTGCAGCAAGAGTGGTGTGCCCATGAACAGCCAGATCAGGAAGCGCACGGGGTAGGCGATCGCTCGCGGCGCGTATAGCACCGCGACCGCGAACAGGATGCCGCAGAAGAAGCTGAGCGCGGCTGCCGACACCGTGAGCACCACCGTCCACCACAGACCGGTCCACAATATGCCCGCATAGGGCAGGACGACGCTGAAATCGAGGCCTTGCATCGCGGCGCTCCCGTCAGGCGATCGCGAAACGCCGATCGAGCAGGTCGACGACGCGGGCGATGACGTAGACGATGATCATGTAGAGCAGGGCGGCGATCCCGAATATCTCGAAGGGCTTGTAGGTCGAGCCGATGAAACGCTGCGCCGTATAGGTGAGTTCGACCACGGATATGGTGGAGACAAGGGCTGATCCCTTGACCAGGGCGACGGTGTTCACGCCGAGCGGCCGGATCATCAGGCGAGCCGCCTGCGGCAGCACGACCTTGCGCAGCGTCTGGCCACGGCTGAAGCCGATCGTGCGGGCGGCTTCGGTCTGCCCGCGGTCGACGGCCAGCACGGCCCCCCTGATCGACTCGGCCATATAGGCGCCGATGTTGAGGCCGAGGCCGATGACGCCGGCGGCGAAGGGCTCGAGATTGATGCCCACCTGCGGCCCGCCGAAATAGAGGATGAAGAGCTGGATCAGGCACGGGGTGCCGCGAAACAGGCTGACATAGGCGGTGCCCAGGGTCCGCAGGATGCGGGACCGCGACAGCTTCGCGGCGGCGGCGAGAGCCGCGACGGCGAGCCCCAGGATCAGGGCAAGCGCCGAGATCTCGATCGTCACCAGGGCGGCTCCCAGGAAGAACGGGAAGACGCGCTCGATCAGCGGGAAATCCATGAGGAGGCTCCGGATGACTGCTTGCGTTCCGGTCCAAGCAGGCTGGCGTGGTTTCGCCCACGCTTCACCTGCCTGGACTCTTCTCCTGCCGCAGGCGGCGGCCGGCTACCTCTATGAAGGCGTCAGCGGATGTCGCTGCCGATCCACTCCATGGAGATCTTCTCGTAGGCTCCGTCGGCCATCATCTCGTCCAGCGCCTTCTGCATCGCGGCCTTCAGCTCGGGATTGTCCTTGCGGATGGCGATGCCGATGGCGACGCTGCCGCCCTCGATGTTGGGGGTTTCGAGCCTGCGTACCTTCTCGCCGGTCTGCTTGACGGCCACCATGACGGGGATGTTGTCGACGACGATGGCGTCGACGCGCCCCGCCTTGAGCTCGAGCAGCAACTCGGGCAGGCCCTTGTAGGTGCGGATGTCCCAGCCGCCCTGGGCGCGGGCCCATTTCTCATGGGTCTCGCCGAGCGTCACGCCGATGGTCTTGCCCTTCAACTCGTCAAGGTTCTTCACAGCGGAGTCCTCCGCGACGAAGACGGCGCGTCCGGCATGGTAGTAGGGGCCGACGAAATCGACGACCTTCTCGCGCTCCGGCGTGATCGTCATCGAACCGACAATCGTGTCGTATTTCTGGGCGAGCAGCCCGGCAATGATGCCATCCCAGGCCGTCGTCACGATCGTGCCCTTGACCCCGATGCGCTCCGCGATCGCCTGGCCGACCGATGCGTCGAAGCCGACGACCTCGTTCTTGTCGTTGACGAAGTTGAAGGGCGGGTATTGGCCGCTCATGGCGATCTTCAGTTCACCGGATGCCTTCACCGCCTCCAGGTCATCGGCCCTGGCGGAAACGGCGGCAAAGACGGAGGCGACAAGCAGGCCCGTGGCCGCGAGGCCGGAAAGCAGTCTTTTCATGGGGTGTCCTCTTCCCTGGATGTGGAGCGCGGCCGCTGTTCTTCAGATGCTGGCAGCGCTTTTTCCTGGCGTCATGATTGCGTTTGGTGAAGCATTACGCAAATAGATAATGGAAATGGAAGGCATAGATCTCAGGAATGGTTGGCTCGCGACTCGAAAGGCTGGTCTGGGACCTCGACTGGAACCTGCTGCGCACCTTCGTCGTCATCGCCGAAGTGAAGAGCATCACGCGCGCGGCCGAACGGCTGAACCTGAAGCAGCCGAGCGTCAGCAACGCCTTGCGGCGGCTGGAGGAGCGGGTCGGCCGCAGGCTGGTGGAGAGGGACGCCACGCGCTTCGAACTGACGGAGGTCGGTCGCCTGCTCTATGAGCAGGGGATCGAGGTCTTCGGCACGATTTCGCAACTCCCGATGCTGGTGCGCGGCGTGAGCGACGACGTCACCGGCCATGTCAACATCGCGGTGGCGAGCCATGTCGTTTCGCCGCTGTTCGACCGGGCGCTCGCCGCGTTCCACAGCAAACACCCCCGGGCCAGCCTGACCATATCGGTTGCGCCCAGTACCGAGGTGACCAAGCAGGTCCGCGAGCGCCGCGCCTCCTTCGGCATCTGCCTGGTGAGCCAGCGCGACCCGATGATCGACTACACCATGGTCTATCGCGAGTTCTTCGGTTTCTTCTGCGGTCCGGACCACCGGCTGTTCGGGCGCGAGGAGCTCTCACTGGCCGATCTGGAAGGGGAAAGCTCGGTCTCGTTCCAGACCGACCACATCTCCGACGCGCTGCGGCCGGTGGCGTTGCTGCGCAGCGAGGCGAAACTCGATGCCGACGTGGTCGGCGTGTCCTCCAGCCTGGAGGAGGTCCGCCGCATGATCGTGGCTGGGCTCGGGATCGGACCGCTGCCGCTGCATGTGGCACGACGGGACGCGGCCGATGGTCTTCTTTGGCGCCTGCCGCCCTACGACGCGCCGCCCGAAATCGACATCTTCCTGCTGGTCAATCCGGAGAAGACGCTGAACCGGGCGGAAGCCGCGCTGATCTCCACCCTGCAGGCGCTGATCGCCGAGACGCCGCTGGCCGAGCGCATCTATGACGGCTGAGGAAGGATGACATCGACCGCTGGATCGCGCGACCGGATGTATCGACATCCAGTGCCTTCGGTATCAGAGCTCCCTCAGCACGGGCGCGGCCTTGTGACCAAGCACGCGCCACGTGCCGACGAGGCCGATGCCGACGGTCAGCGCAAGGGCGGCCACTACCGTGCCGACGGCGACCTCAGGCAGGAAGACGGACGGCAGTTGCATGATACGCGCGACGATGAACCAGGCGGCGATCCCGCCGGCCAGCAGCGCGAAGACGGCCGTCGCCAGGCCGATCAGCGCATATTCCAGTGAAAAGGCCGCGATGAGGGTGCGCCGCGTGGCACCCAGTGTCTTCAGCACGACTGCATCATGGATGCGCGCGCGATTGCCGGCTGCCAGGGCCCCGGCAAGCACCAGCACGGAAGCGATCAGCGCAACGCTCGCGGCGGCGCGGATGGCCGTCCCCAACTGGCCGACGAGCCGATTGACGATGTCGAGCGCGTCCTTGACGCGGACCGTCGTGACGGCCGGAAAGGCACGCGTGACCGCATTGAGGATCCGAGCCTCCTCGACCGGCGTGGCCTCGCTGGCGGTGAGCGTCGCCAGCCAGGAATGCGGCGCCCCGGCGAAGGTGTTGGGCGAAAATACCATGACGAAGTTGATCCCCATGGATTCCCATTGCACCTGCCGGAAATTGGCGATCTTCGCGGTGACGTTGCGGCCGAGCACATTGACCGTCACCGTATCGCCCAGCTTCAGGCCGATCGCGTTGCCTTCCTCGGAGGAGAAGGAGACGAGCGGCTCGCCGGAATAGTCCCGCGGCCACCATTTGCCTTCGGTGAGCGTGGCGTTGCCTGGCTTTTCCGCCTCATAGGTGAGCCCGCGGTCGCCGCGCAGGACCCAGGCGCCGTCGGCGGGAACGGTCATCTTCTGCACGTCCAACCCGTTGATCGCCATCACCCGGCCGCGCAGCATGGGCACGCGCGCCAGCGCACCTTCCGGCGCCTCCTGCTCGACCAGTCGCGAGAAGGCGTCGGCCTCCGAGTTCTGGATGTCGACGAAGAAGAAGTTCGGCGCGCGCTCGGGCAGGCTGCCGGCGATCTGGCGCCTGAGATTGCCGTCGATCAGCGCCAGCGTGACCAGCAGCGTCAGGCCGAGCCCCAGGGACAGGACCACGGATGGCGTCAGCGCCCCGGGACGGTGGATATTGCCGATGGCGAGCCGCAGCGCCGTGGACTTGACACGGGGACTCCTGCGGGCCAGCCACTGCACGAGCACGCCGACATAACGCAGAACGAGGAAGGAGAAGACCATGGCGCCGACGAAGATGGTCGCGATCCGCCTGTCGCCGGAGAACCAGATTGCGAACAGCGCAAGCAGCAGGGCGATGCCCAGTGCCGCCGCCGTGTAGGGCAAGCGCGGAAGGCCGCTCCCCTCGAAGCCCATTTCGCGGAACAGCGCCGTCGCCGGCACGTCGCGTGCGCGACCGAGCGGCAGCAGCGCGAAGGCGAGCGTCACCATGACGCCGAACAGGGCTGCAACGCCGAGGGCGGCGGGATAGACGGACGCCTCGGCCGGCACGGGCAGCACCGAGGCCAGGGCCGCGGTCGCGGCGAAAGGCATCAGTGCCCCGAGCACCAGCCCGACCATGATGCCGAGCCCGGAGATCATCAGGATCTGGACGAGATAGACGGTGAAGACGAAGCCGCCGGAGGCGCCGAGGCTCTTGAAGGTCGCGATCACGCCACGCTTGCCGTCGAGATAGGCGCGCACGGCATTGGCGACGCCGACGCCGCCGACGACGAGCGCGGTCAGCCCGACCAAAGTGAGGAACTGCGAGAAACGTTCGATGTTCGAGGCAAGCGCCGGGGCCGCGTTCGACCGGGTGCGGACCGACCAGCCCGCCTCCGGGAACTGGGTCCTGGCCTGTTCGCGGATCGCTGCGATCCTGGCGTCGCTGGTCCCGTCCGGAAGCCGCAGCTTATAGGCGTGATGGACCAGGCTGCCAGGCTGAATGAGGCCCGAAGCGCGCAGGCCCTCCAGCGAGACCATGAGGCGCGGCGCGAAGCCGAAACCTTCCGACACCGCGTCGGGCTCGCTCACGAGCAACGCGCGCAGCTCGAAGGTGCCCTCGCCGAGCCTGATGCGGGAGCCGGGCTCGATGTTCAGCCGTTCGAAGAGGATGTCGGGAGCGGCCGCGCCGTATACGCCGTTCCTTTCGCCCAGCAGATACTCGCGCGACAGGGCAGGAGCCGTTTCGAGCGGGCCGTAGAGCGGATAGTCGCCGTCCACAGCCTTGACCTCGACCAGCGCCTGGTCCGACCCGTCCTCCAGCCGGGCCATCGAACGCATCGTGGCGCTGGCGGCGGGCGTGCCGAGGCGGCTCAGGAAGGTGCGTTCGGCGGCAGTCGCCTCGCGCTGCGTGAGCTCGAAGCGGATGTCGCCGCCGAGCAGGGACTGGCCTTCGTCGGCGACGCCGGCCGAAATGGCGCGCGCAACGGAGTTCACGCCGCCGATCGCCGCGACGCCCAGCGCGATGCAGGTGAGAAAGATCATGAAGCCCGACAAGCCGCCGCGCATCTCGCGCAGCGAAAAGCGGATGGCGAGCCTGAGCGTACGGAGGTTAGTGCCAGCCACGCCGGGCGCAGCGGATGGAAGGGTGGCAGGCGCGTGCGAGCGGGCGTCCACTTAGGACCTCATAGAGCGGTAAAGGGCAGGTGCGTCCTTTGAGGCTCGCTTCGCGAACACCTCAGGATGAGGGAGGTAGCGCATGACCGCTCGCCCCGACATGCGTCGCCCTTCGGACTTCGCGTCGAAACCGCGAGGATCTGGGGAATGGCGGAAACCTCCCTCATCCTGAGGTGCTCGCGAAGCGAGCCTCGAAGGACGCACCTTCAATGCGCCCGGAACGCATCGCGACCTGGCGCGTGCAGCGCGCAGCCAATGTCGGATCGTGGGTGACCAGCACAAGCGTCATGCCGCGCTCCTGCGCCTTGGCGAAGAGAAGGTCGGCGATCTGGCGACCGGTGGCCTGGTCGAGATTGCCGGTGGGCTCGTCGGCGATCAGGATGCGCGGTTCGGGTGCCAGCGCCCGGGCAATCGCGACGCGCTGCTGCTCGCCTCCTGAAAGTTCGCCCGGATAGTGGGCGACGCGCTCGCTCAGCCCGACCGCGGCGAGCTCGCGCGTCGCCACCCGGAACGGATCGGGATGGCCGGCGAGCTCCAGCGGCACGGCGACGTTCTCCAACGCCGTCATGTTGGGAATGAGATGGAAGGACTGGAAGACGATGCCGATATGGCGGCCCCGAAACGATGCGATCTGATCCTCGGTGCGGCCGTTGAGCAGCTCGCCCGCGATGCGCACCGTGCCGGTATCGACACGTTCCAGCCCGGCCACCACCATCAGCAGCGTGGATTTGCCCGAACCCGATGGGCCGACGATGCCCGTCGCCTCGCCCGCCATGACATCGAGGCTCACGCCCTTCAGAACATGGACGGACGACGCACCCTCGCCGAGGGTCAGCGACACGTCCCGCAATTCGATGACGGCTTCAGTCACGGCGAAATCGTCCTATATGGAGGATGCGGGGGCGGCTTTTTCGTCATATGGGTTGTGGATCATGGCTTTCAAACGGAGCGGGCAGGCCTTTGTCGCCGCCATTGTCGTCCTTCTCGCCATCCTCACATCTGCCTCCGCCGAACCGTTGCGCGTCGTCGGTTTCGGCGACAGCCTGATGGCCGGTTACGGGCTCGGTCCCGGTGAAGCTTTTCCCGAAAAGCTGGAGGCCGCGCTACGCAAGAAAGGTCACGATGTCGTGATCGCCAATGCCGGCGTTTCGGGCGATACGACCAGTGCCGGCCTGTCGCGGCTCGACTGGTCGGTTCCCGACGGGACGCAGCTCGTCATCCTGGAACTCGGCGCCAACGACATGCTGCGCGGGGTCACGCCTGATATCACCGAGAAGAACCTCGACGCCATGATCGCGAGCCTGCGGCAGCGCGGCATCGCGGTGCTTCTGGCCGGCATGGTCGCCGCACCCAATCTGGGCTCCGACTTCGCCTCGACCTTCAACGCGATCTATCCGCGGCTGGCGGAGAAATATGGCCTTCAGCTCTATCCGTTCTTTCTCGACGGTGTCGCCGCCGACAAAGGGTTCCTGCTTGCCGACGGCATGCATCCCAATGCTGCCGGGATCGACCGTATGGTGGAGAACTTCATGCCTGACATGGAGAAAGCGCTTGCCGCCGCAAGGACGGCCGGAGGTGCGCCTGCCGACTGAGGGCATGGCGCCGGGCGCGCAGGAGGCAGCCTCCTTTTCGGGTGTTGACTCAAGCCGCCGATGATCCGGAGGGTCGAATCCACAGGCCTGTCACAAAGCTGGACGAATCGTCGGGCAGCTTGGATCCCGGCAGGCCCGCGGGACGACAGTCACGCATAAACAGCTTGCCCGGCCGGGGAATCGGTGATTCGCTGCGGCTATGAAGTTCGATTCGGGGAGGGAGCCATGCCGCGACTTTTCACCGCCCTCGAAATCCCGCGCGACGCCGCAATGTCGCTATCCCTGCTTCGCGGGGGTCTGCCGGGAGCGCGCTGGATAGACGTCGAGAACTATCACCTCACCTTGCGCTTCATCGGTGATGTCGAGGGCCATGTGGCCGACGAGATCGCCAATGCGCTCGACCGGGTCAGGCGTCCGGCCTTCTCGTTGACGCTGTCCGGTGTCGGCGCCTTCGGCAAGAAGCCGCACGCCGTCTGGGCCGGCGTCGCCACGTCGCCCGATCTCTACGCCCTGCAGGGTGAGATCGAGCGCATCTGCCAGCGGCTCGGACTGCCGCCGGACCCACGCAAATTCGCGCCGCATGTCACGCTGGCCCGGCTCAAAAACGCCAATCCCGGCGACGTCGCCCATTATCTCTCGGCCCGGGGCAACTTCTCCACCCTGCCGTTCCGGGTCGGACGTTTCGTGCTGATGTCGTCGCGCGATTCGATCGGCGGCGGCCCCTACATCGTCGAAGAGGCCTGGCCGCTGTTCGGCGCCGATTCGCGCCAGCCGGCCTTTTCCGCCAGCTTCTCCGACGCGTCGCGGATCATGCGCTGAGGCGAGGCCTCGCGTTCGGTTTCCAACTCGCGCCACGACAGTCGCCAGCCTCTTCCGCCGCGATGTGGCTGGCCCTACAGCATGTTGCGTCAAAGAAGACACATGCAACATGCTGCAGGTCTTGATCTTGTGCATGTCTTTTATCCCGAAACCGCTGCACACTTTCGGGAGACATGCTTTATCCTGGTTCGATGAAAGCATCCGAAGCCGATGAGATTGCCGCGTGGCTCGCTGAAGCCGGCCTGCTCGGCATGCGCAGCGAAGCCTCGCTGACGGAAGCCTTTTGCCGGCGCTGTGTCGACGCCGGCCTGCCGCTCGGCAAGGTTTTCGTGATGATCGACATCCTGCATCCGCAGCACGAATCCCGGGCCTTCTTCTGGGACGAGGATCCTGCCGTGGGATTCCGCGAGGAACAGCTCGGATCCACCCGTGACGGGGCCGGCGCGGAACTATGGAAGCGCAGTCCGTTCTTTCACATGATCCAGCGGCGCGAAACCACGTTGCGCTGCAAGCTGGAAGAGGGTGAAACACGCGGATTCCAGCCGATCGAAGAGCTTCGCAACGCCGGACAGACGGACTATCTCGCCGTCGTCTATCGTATCCGCCAAGCCGCCAGGTCGGAGGACGTGGATGGGTTCTATGCCCGCTGGACGACTTCGCGGCCCGGCGGGTTCACGGGCGAGGAGATCGAGCAGTTGGAGCGGCTCACGGTGCATCTCGGCCTTGCTATCCGTTCCGCCGCCCAGTCAAGGCTGGCCAAGACGCTGGTCGAGGCCTATCTCGGACGAGATCCCGGCCGGCGTGTCCTGAGCGGCGCGATCAGGCGGGGAGATGTCCAGAAGATAAACGCTGTGCTCTGGTTCTCTGATATGGAGGGATATACGCACCTGTCGGAAACGGTGAAGAGCGACCAGCTCATTCCTTTGCTCAACGACTACGCCGAAGCGGTCATCAATGCGGTGCAGTCGGCCGGCGGCGATGTCCTGAAACTGATCGGTGACGGCGTATTGGCGATCTTCGCCGGCGTCAGGCCCGATCTTTCCTGCCGCGCTGCAATGAGTGCCGAAAGCGAAATGCGCAAGCGTTTGGCCGCCCTTGCAGACCGCCGCCGCTCGGCCGGGCTGCCCGTCGCCGATATTCATTTGGGCCTGCATGTCGGCGACGTGTTCTACGGCAATATCGGCAGCCTCGACCGGCTCGACTTCACGGTGGTGGGGCAGGCAGTCAACGAGGTCAGCCGCATTTCGGCCATGTGCCGGTCGGCAGGGCGCGCCATGCTGTGCTCGGCGGAATTCGCGAGGCTGCTTCCGCCGCCTGATGCCGAGACATTGGTGTCGGTCGGGCGCTATGCCCTGCGTGGTGTCGGACGCGCCAGCGAGCTGTTCACGCTCGATCCTGAACTCGCCATAGCGGCCAGCGCTTCGGATGCCTCGCGGATCATGCGGTAGACATCGGCGAAGCCCTCCGATCCGCCGTAATACGGATCGGGAACGTCGCTGTCGCGGCCGAGCGCATAGTCGAGAAAAAGATGCACGCGTCCGGGCGAGTCCGCCGGCGCGAGGCGTTTCAGTTCCTCGACATTCGACCGGTCCATGCCGAGGATGAGGTCGAAGTGGCGGAAATCGTCGGGTCGCACCCGACGTGCCTTCTGGCCCGAAATGTCGATGCCATGGCGTCCGGCGATCGCGATAGAGCGCGGGTCGGGCGCCGATCCGGCGTGCCAGCCGCCGGTGCCCGCCGAATCGATGCGGAACTCATGACCACGCCCGCCTTCCTCGGCCACCGCGCGGAATATGCCCTCGGCGAGCGGCGAGCGGCAGATGTTGCCGAGGCAGACGAAAAGAATCGAGATGGGGGGCTTTGCGATCATGGGGCGCGCGCTATGATTGTCACCTTCGGCCGACGCAGCCGCGCTCTCATCAGGGATGCGCAAGCAGGCTCGGTCACTTTGCTGAGGGGTAGCACGGAAGCGAGCCATGGCGAGAGAGAAACTTGGCGCCGACGCGGTGCAAGAGGCGCTGGCCGGGTTGGAAGGCTGGACACTCGCCGAGGACGGCAATTCCATCCGGCGGAGCTTCACCTTCCGCAATTTCAGCGAGGCCTTCGCCTTCATGACGCGCGTTGCGTTGGCGGCGGAGAAACTCGACCATCACCCCGACTGGACGAATGTCTACAGGACCGTCGATGTGACACTCAACACCCATGACGCCGGCGGACTGACCGAACTGGATTTCAAGCTGGCCCGCAAGATGAACGCCTACGCGGCTTAGCCACCGATCCCTTGCAGCGGCGGCATGCACCCACCACATTGCAGTCGACGGATATGAAGCCTGAGGGTGTATCTGCGGTGACGATGAAGGACGAAACAGGCCAGGACGAGCGGAATCTGCGCGAGAACTTCTGGCACACGGCGAAGAAGGCCGCGCGGCACGTGCCCTTCATGGAAGATGTCGTCGCGGCCTACTACTGCGCGCTCGACAAGCAGACGCCGCTGCGTACCAAGGGCATATTGCTGGCCGCCCTCGGCTACTTCATCCTGCCGGCGGACACGATCCCCGATGTCATCTTCGGCCTCGGCTTCACCGACGATATCGCCGTTTTGACCGCGGCGATCACGGCCGTGCGGGCTCACCTCAAGCCGGCGCACAAGATCGCCGCGCGCCAGGCCCTGACCGAGGCCTGACATCCGCACCGAGACTGCTTCAGCGCATCTTGCCCTTGCCTCAGTCAAACTCTCGCCGTTTTCGTGGTCTTGAACCACGCGTGAGGGGACTGCAACTGCGGGATGCTCGCGGCAGGGCGGACAGCTGTTATGGCGATGGTGTCAGGGTACCGAATCCGGCGGTTTCGCCGAAATATTCATCCTTTGGTAACCCAGATTAAATCAAAATGAAGCAATCCGGCTTGGCTGCGGCGCGAGGCCGTGTGCCTGCATCAAGCGACAGACAGGGTAGATACGAACAACAATGCGCGGACTCATTTCACTCCTTTCGGGCTTGGCCATGGTCGCAACGGTTGCGCCGGCGCTTGCCCAGTCGGCCAGCAAGATCGGTCAGAACGACGATTGGGGAATATACTCCTACAAAGCCGGCAACGGGAAGGTCTGCTACGTGCTGACCAAGCCGACCGACATGCAGCCGACGACCCTCGATCACGGCGACATCTACTTCTTCGTCAGCCAGAAGCCCGGCCAGAACATCTCATATGAGCCGCAGTTCATCGCTTCCTATGATTTCCAGGAGAACTCCAAGGTCGCCGTCAGCGTCGGCAGCAAGACGTTCTCGATGTTCACCCGCGGCAAGTCCGCCTGGATGGAGAACGCAGCCGAAGAGCCTGCCCTGATCGCGGCCATGAAGTCGGGAGCGGAGATGAAGGTCGCCGCCAAGTCGGGGCGCGGCAATTCGACCAACTACGTGTTCTCGCTGAAAGGCATCTCGGCAGCGCTGCAGTCGATCGCGAACTGCAAGTAGGACGCCGGATCTCATGGTTCGGGCCGGGCCCGCCCGGCCTGTTTCTTTCTGCGCCAGGCATGGCGCGCGGTCCAGAAGCACCGACATGCCGGGATGGTATCCGGCCGATGACGACCGCAGCGAACCGGTTTCGCGCTTCAAATCCATCATGCTGTTCAAGAAACGTGGCGAAATCCGACAATGCGCCGGTCTCGCTATGACCCTCCTCCACAAACGCAACAACTCGCATATTTGAACCCTTCGCGGGTGGTGTGCCTTGCCATCAATCGGCCTCCTGCTTGCGCAAAGTGAATCGGAACCGATCAACTCAACTCTCCCGAATCCCATAAAAGCCGATACGCTTCGGTTGCTTGCTGCGAACATCGCTCCAGATTCATCTAAAGCCATGAATTCAAGGGAGGCATGTGATGCAAGGATCGTTCAAAGCAGTGCTGGCGATAGGCGCCGCTATCGCAGCCACAAACGCAGGATTGGCAGACGAGTTGAAGGTCGGATTCCTCGGCGGCATGACGGGCCCTATTGAAAGTCTGATGCCGCCGATTCTGGCAGGTGCCCGGCTTGCGGTGGATCAGGTCAATGAAGCCGGCGGCATCTCCGGCAAGAACCCCATCAAGCTGGTGGTCGGCGATACGACCTGTGCGGACGCGACCAAGGCTGCCGATGCTGCCGACCGCGCGGTGAACGTCGAGAATGTCGTCGCCATTGTCGGGGCGATGTGTTCGGGTGCCACCATCTCGGCGGCCCACAATGCCGCCATCCCCGGCGGCATCGTCATGGTCTCACCGGCTTCGACCTCGCCGGCCGTGACCACGCTCGAGGACAAGGATCTGGTTTTCCGTACCACGCCCTCGGATGCCTTTCAGGGCCAGGTACTGGCAAATGTCGTCAAGTCCAAGGGGATCGACCAGGTCGCGGTCACCTATGTGAACAACGACTACGGAAAGGGATTCGCGGGGTCCTTCCAGGAAGCCTTTGAAAAGACGGGCGGCAAGGTCCTGGCGTCCGAAGCGCATGAAGACGGCAAAGCCGACTATCGCGCCGAAATAGGTTCGCTCGCCTCGACCGGCGCCCCTGCGCTCGTCGTGCTGGCCTATATCGACGGCTCCGGCGGCACGATCGTCAAGCAAGCCATCGAGGGCGGCGATTTCTCGCAATTCATCGGTGGCGATGGGATGGTCGGCGACAGGATCGGTGAACTTGCCGGGGAGCAGGCGGACGGCATGATCGCCACCCGTCCAGGCGCCCCTGAACTTCCTGGAACGGAGATCTTCGGTCGTGCCGCCAAGGAGACCGGCTTCGATCCTCAGGCGACCTTCGCCTCCCAGTCTTATGACGCCGCCTTTCTTCTCGCTCTGGCCTTGGAGAAGACCGGGGGTAAAGCCGAAGGCCTGAATGAGGCGCTGCGCGAAGTTGCCACCCAGCCCGGCGAAACGATCTTGCCGGGAGAGTGGGAAAAAGCAGCGGAACTGATCAAGGAAGGCAAGGAGATCAATTACGAAGGCGCCTCCGGAAGTCACGAATTCGACGAGAACGGCGATGTTCCAGGCGTTTTCGACGAGATGGTCGTGAAGAGCGGGAAGTTCGAGCGGGTCGGCCCGGCGAAGACCGAATCCCAGTAATCGAGGACGACATCACGCCCCTGGCCGCATTTGCCGCCAGGGGCGTTGCCATCACCGCTCAGTCCTGGCGGGATATCCGTTCCGGAAACAGCCCCTGCGGCGCATACCGCAGGACCAGCGCGATCGTCAGCCCGACGACGAATACACGCATGGAAAGCGCGCGGCTATCAAGATCGTCCGGCGCCACCCAACCGAAAGCGGCGAGACCGATACTGCGAACATGATCGAACAGCCAGAGCGAGGATGGCTCCGACATCGTCCATACGAGATAGACGAACAAGGCGCCGAAAATCGCGCCGCGATTGTTGCGGGCGCCACCGAGGATCACCATCACCCAGACGAGAAAGGTGTGGTTCAGGTCGAGAAAGCCGGACGGGTCGAAGATGGTGTTGAAGTGGATGAGAACGGCGCCGCCGATCCCCATCAGAATGCTGCCGAAGACAAAGATCTCGAGGCGCCGACGGTTGACGTCCTTGCCCATCGAGGCCGCCGCATCCTCGTTGTCCCGGATCGCGCGCATCATGCGCCCCCATGGCGCCCGATGCGCGCGCTGAAGCAGCGTGTAAATGATCACCAGCATGATCGCGGTCATCGCCAGGTAGCCCGACCGGGCCGAGACAAAACCGACATCGCCCGGGTCGGGAATCGGCCAAGGCAAGGGCGAGACGGTAAGCGTGCCTCTGGTCAGCCAGTCGGCATTCTTGAGGAATGTCTTGATGATCTGGGCGATCCCGAGCGTTGCGATGGCAAGATAGTCGGATCTGAGGCCAAGACAGATCGCTCCGACGAACCAAGCAATCGCGCCCGCGACCGCGCCGGCGGCTGCCCAGCCGACGAATACCGGCAGGCCGAGTCCGCCGATGAAACCGGCCTCGTTCTCGATCAGGCCTGCGGCCGGATCAAGCGCGCCTGTGACCACCAGATAGGCTACCGCAACCGCGACCCAGGTCAGGAGAGACACAAGCCGTTTCGGCACCCCGATCCTGCCGCTCCGGCTTATCGCGTAGATCGCCAGTGCGCCCACGGCGGCCTTCAACAGAACCCCGCCAAGCAATGCCGGGCCCTGTGACGACCAGAACGCGGTGCTGACAGGGAAGGAAACGAACAAGGAAGCAAATGCGCCGGCGGCGACGAAGCCCATGACGCCCACATTGAAGAGGCCGGCCGAGCCCCATTGCAGCGACAGGCCAAGCGCGACAATGGCATAGCACGTGGCTTCGACCAGCATTCGCAGCGAATAGGCCGCTCCCTGCGAAAGGAACACGCCGGCAAAAAGTGCGGCAAGTCCGGCGAAAAGCAGCACGTCGCGGCGGTACGTGGCGATCATCGGATCGTCCTCCCGCGGAAAATACCTGTTGGGCGCCAGATGAGCACGAAGATCAATATGACGAAGGGGACCATCAGCTTGTATTCGGTGGGAACGAACGCGATCTTCGCCGGCACGTCGAAGGCGTCGCCGGTAAGCCGGGCGACCGGCCGCAGCAGGACCGACCAGTTGAATATGGCCAGCGTTTCGGAAAACCCGATGAGGAATCCACCGGCGATCGCCCCGTAGGGCTGGCCGATGCCTCCGACGATCGTTGCCGCGAAGATGGGCAGCAGGATGTTGAAGGACAGGTCGGGTTTTAGCGTGACGTCGAGCGCGAGCATGGTGCCGGCGACCGCCGCCAATCCTCCGCCGATGACCCAGGTAGCCCGCACAACCGTTTCGATAGGGATGCCAGTCACCCGCGCGAGATCCGGATTGTCGGAAACCGCGCGCATCGCCTTGCCGAGCCTGGTCCGGGTCAGGAACCAGTGCAAGGCGAACACCGCGACCAGGGTGAAAATGATGAGGACGATCTGCGGCTCGGATAGCACGACCTTTGCGGTCGCCGCGGGGACATCGAGGCGAAATATGTCCTTGGGCTCAAGAAAATACATCTCGCGTGGACGTGGACCCGCGAACAGGCGGATCAGGCCTTGAAGCATCAGGGTGACCCCGATCGAGGCCATGACGAGAACAACGGGTCGCGCGCCTTGGTTACGCAGCGGCCGGTAGAACATCCGGTCGATGCCCAGCGACAGACCGATCGTGAGGATGACGGAAACCGGCAGGACCATGACCGCGAGCGGCAACGGCGCGACGGCGCCCGTCGAAGCGACCATCGCTGCCAGCACATAAGAAAGGAAGGCGCCGCTTGTCATGAGATCGGCATGGGCGAAATGGGCGAAGCGCAAGATACCGAAGACCATCGTCACGCCGACCGCGCCGAGGGCGTACATGGAACCGATCACCAACCCGGAGACAATTCCCTTGTTCACGAAGAAGACCAACTCGTCCATGCGCTTCTATCCGCCAAGGAAGCTGCGGGCGACCTCGGCATCGGCCAGAAGGTCCGCGCCCTTCCCGGTGTACCTGTTGCGGCCGTTGGCCAGCACGAAGCCCTTGTCCGCGATGGCGAGCGCTTGTCTGGCATTCTGTTCGACCATGACAATGGTGACGCCGCTGCGGTTGATGGCGGTGACGCGATCGAAGATCTCTCCCCTGAAAACCGGGGACAAACCGGCCGTCGGTTCGTCGAGGAGCAGCAGGCGCGGTTCGATCATCAGCGCTCGCCCAAACGCCACCATTTGCCGCTGACCGCCGGACAATTCTCCCGCCGGCTGCGCCCGCTTTTCCTTCAATGGCGGAAAGATCTCATAGACCTTGTCGAGCGCCGGACGGAAGTCGTCGCGCCGGACATAGGCTCCCATTTCGAGGTTCTCGTGAACCGTCAACGTGGGAAATACGTTTGCCTCCTGCGGCACGAAAGCGATGCCGCGACCGGCCAGCGTTTCCGGCGCCATGCCCGTGATGTCATCGCCGTCGACCAGGACGGCTCCGCGGGTGATCGCAACTATGCCGAAGATGGCTTTCAGCGTCGTCGACTTTCCCGCGCCGTTGGGGCCGACGACGACGCCGATCTCACCGCCCTCGAGGGCCAGGTCGAGCCCGTGCAGGATCGTCGTCGAACCATAGCCTGCATGAAGGTCACGGAGCTCGAGGAACGGCATCTATGGCGCTCCTGGCATCTGCCTGCTGAACGAACCGCCGAAATAGGCTTCGATGACCTCAGGGTCGTTCTGTATTTCCTCGATCGAACCCGTCCGCATGACAGTACCCTCGGCCATGACGATGACCGGGGAGCAGAGTCTCGCGATCACATCCATGTCGTGCTCGATCACAAAGAACGTGCAACCCATTTCGCGGTTGAGCCGTTCGATGTTCGCGACGACGCTGTTGAGCAGCGTTCGATTGACGCCGGCCGCGATCTCGTCGAGCAATACGACCCTGGCATCCACCATCATGGTGCGGCCGAGCTCGAGCAGCTTTTTTTGCCCACCTGACAGGCGACCGGCAAGTTCGTGCTTCACATGGGCGATCTGCAGCAGCTCGACAATCTCTTCGGCCTTGTCGCGGATGGTTCTCTCCTGGCGTGCCACGGTGCCGGGCCGGAACCAGGCCGATCCGAGGTTTTCACCTGACTGCCCGGCAGGAACCATCATGAGGTTTTCAAGCACCGTCATATGTGAAAACTCATGTGCGATCTGGAATGTTCTGAGTACGCCTTTCGAGAACAACTCATGAGGGGATAGGCCGGTGATATCCTCGTCGTCGAAGACAACGGCGCCGCGATCCGGCTTCAGGTTGCCGGCGATGATGTTGAAAAGCGTTGATTTGCCTGCGCCATTGGGACCGATCAGGCCTGTTATCGATCCCTTTTCGACCGTCAGGGAACACTCATTGACGGCGGTAAATCCGCCGAACGACTTTCTGACTTTTCTTACGTCGATGATCGCCGACATCGACTCCCGCTTCAATCTACCCGCTTGAGGGCATCGCTCGTCGCTATTGTCGGTGTCGAGGCACTTGTTAACAAGACAAAAATGGGTTGCTCCCGGTTCGTCCAGGCTGTTTTCGTGAGGATCTCCCTCCCGCCGGTGCCTTTCGAGGCAGGGGTCTTCCGAAAGGCGGTACCGCTTCCGCAGCCGATGCGGTAAATCGCCCGCTATGACCTCCATACTGACCACCATCGGCTTCGACGCCGACGACACGCTCTGGCAGAACGAGCAGTTCTATCGTCTGACCGAGGACCGCTTCGCCTCGCTGCTCGCCGATCATGCCGACCCTACCGCGCTTCGGGAGCGGCTGCTCGATGCGCAAAAAAGCAATCTGAAGCTCTACGGCTTCGGCATCAAAGGGTTCACCCTTTCGATGATCGAGACGGCGATCGGGATCACCGACGGCAAGGTGCCGGCCGCCGTCATCGAACAGATCCTCGCCGCCGGCCGCGACATGCTCGAACATCCGGTCGAGACCCTGCCCAATGTCCGCGAGACGCTGGAACGGCTCGCCGGCTCCTATCGCCTGGTGCTGATCACCAAGGGCGACCTGTTCGACCAGGAACGCAAGCTCGCCCAGTCGGGCCTCGGCGAATTGTTCGAAGCCGTCGAGATCGTCAGCGATAAGCAGGCCGAGACCTACCGCCGCATCTTCGTCCGGCACGGCGACGGGCCCGAGCGTGCCATGATGGTCGGCAATTCGCTTAAATCCGACGTCGTGCCGGCCATCGAGGCCGGCGGTTGGGGCGTCTATGTCCCGCACGACCTGACCTGGGCATTCGAACATGCCGAGGCGCCGGTGGACGCCGCGCGTTTCCGCCAGATCGTGCATCTCGCAGAGTTGCCCGACCTTCTCGCCGGGATCGACTAGCGACCCCGGGGGATCGACTAGCGACCCCGGGGATCGCCAGCGATCCCGGAGGCATCGACTTGTCGGCCTCGGCAGCCTCCACTGTGACTGCGGCTCTCGCGTCGGAATCTCGGAACAGACGCGGCCGCGGCCAGCCGCCTCACACCTGCGGCGTGACGTGGCGCGCCGGGCGTGATATGAGCCCGCGCCATTCGACAAACCGCACCCCGGCACCCTATATTCGCGACCATCATGGCTTTTTCGCTCGATCTCACCTCCGATACCACCCGCGCTGCGCTCGTGGCGCGCGTCGCTGCGCCCCAGAAGGCATCGCTGGTCGGCCTGTCGCGCGCCGAAATGGGCGAAGCTCTCGTTTCGTCAGGCATCGTGCCGGAGCGCCAGGCCAGGATGCGCGTCCAGCAGCTCTGGCACTGGCTCTATGTGCGAGGCGTCTCGGACTTCGCCCATATGTTCAACATCTCGAAGGACCTGCGCGCTTCGCTCGACCGCCACTTCACGGTGGCGCGGCCCGAAATCGTCGAGGAGCAGGTATCGAACGATGGCACGCGCAAATGGCTGTTCCGCTTCCCGTCGCGCGGAGCGGGCCGGCCGGTCGAGATCGAGACGGTCTATATCCCCGAGGAAGGCCGCGGAACGCTTTGCATCTCCTCGCAGGTCGGCTGCACGCTCACCTGTTCCTTCTGCCACACCGGCACGCAGAAGCTGGTGCGCAACCTGACGGCAGAGGAAATCCTCGCCCAGCTCATGACGGCGCGCGACCGCCTCGGCGACTTTCCCGACCGCGATACGCCCGACGGCGCGATCGTGCCGGCCGAGGGCCGCAAGATCACCAACATCGTAATGATGGGCATGGGCGAGCCGCTCTACAATTTCGAGGAGGTCAAGAAGGCCCTGCTCATCGCCTCGGACGGTGACGGCCTGTCGCTGTCGAAGCGCCGCATCACGCTGTCGACCTCGGGCGTCGTGCCCGAAATCGCGCGTACAGGTGACGAGATCGGCGTCATGCTGGCGATTTCCTTGCACGCCGTGCGCGACGATCTGCGCGACATGCTGGTGCCGATCAACAAGAAATACCCGCTCAAGGAACTGATGGCCGCCTGCCGGGCCTATCCGGGCCTTTCGAATGCGCGCCGCATCACCTTCGAATATGTGATGCTGAAGGACGTCAACGATTCACTCGACGACGCCCGGGAACTGGTGCGCCTGCTCAAGGGCATCCCCGCCAAGATCAACCTGATTCCGTTCAACCCCTGGCCAGGCACCAACTATCAGTGCTCGGACTGGGAGACGATCGAGAAATTCGCCGACTACATAAACCAGGCCGGCTATGCCTCGCCGATCCGCACGCCGCGCGGCCGCGACATCCTCGCCGCCTGCGGACAGTTGAAGTCTGAATCGGAGCGCATGCGCAAGGCCGACCGGCTGGCGCTCGAGGCGATGATGATCGCCGGGCATGGGGAAGCGTGACGCTAGTCGCGGCTTGCCTTTTCCGTTTCGCCGTCATCGTCTTTGGCTATGCCGTCGCCGCCTTCGCGGCCAGCGCCTTCCTCAATCTTCTGTCGCTCGGCGCGCTCGACTGGGGTCAGGAAGAGCTTCCATGGGTGGTGGCCGGCTCGGTCATGGTCACCATCCCGGTGGTGGCGCTGCTGATCGGCTATTTCGCCTTCATCCCTGCCGTGCCCGTGATCCTGCTCGCCGAGATGCTCGCTAGGCGCGACTGGCTGTTCTACGCCATCGCGGGAGGCATGGTCGCCGTTGTTGTCGTCGGCTACCTGTGGCAGGCCAGTGGACCCTTGTCGGATGCCGGCTTTGCCGGACGAAACCATGGCGATCCCGCCAGCCTGGATGCGGGCTTCATCATGATGATGATCGGCGGCGGCGTCGTGGGCGGCATCGCCTATTGGTTCGCCGCGGGCCGCTGGGCCGGCGTCAAGCCGGACATCGCGCCGTGAACCTGCGGGCCCGAACGGCTCCGGCTATTTCGCCTGCGCCGTGATGATCTTGAGGGCGAAGGCCGAGAACACGCCGGCGAAGAGATAGTCGATGATGCGCGTCACCCGCGGATTTTTCTTCATCATCGCCGCGAAGCCGTCCGCCGCCAGGATCATCGGCGCGGTGACGGGGATGGACACCACGATGAACATCAGGCCAAGGAAGAACAGCTTGCCCGGCGCATTCGGGTCGTGCGCGGACACGAATTGCGGCAGGAAGGTCATGTAGAACAGGATCACCTTCGGATTGAGCAGGTTGACGCCGAAGCCCGTGACCCAGTTGCGGAACAGGGAGCGCTCGCTCCCCGCCCTCTTCTCCGGCGAGAAGGCCGAGCCGTAGCGGATCGCCTGGTAGGCCAGGAAGACCAGATAGCCGGCGCCGAACACCTTCAGCACCAGGAACGCCTGCGGCGAGGCCACGATCAGCGCCGAGATGCCGACGACCACCAGCGTGGTGTGGACGACGATGCCGGCGAAGGAGCCGGCCATCGAGGCGAAGCCGGCGGCACGACCCTGGCTCAGCGTTCGGCTGACGAAGAGCGTCATGTCGGGGCCGGGCGTGATCGCCAGGATCAGCGTGGCGACCGCGAATTGCAGGATGACGGTGGTCTCGGGAACGAAGCTCATGGCGCGCCTTAGCTGGGAGGAGACGGCTCAGTCCCGTCCCAAGTTTCTTAGGCGGTGTCAATCGCCATCGCCTGCAGCCAGTTCCTCCTGCCAATTGGCGTCGCCATGGAACACGCGTAAGATTACCGCGCGGTCGGGCTCGGCGACGAAAGCGACGGTCACGTTTCGCTCAACCCCGATAACACGAAGGCCTTCTTTTCATCGCGGCGCGTGCCGCGCTCGGAGCCGTATTCGAGGCGTTCGCAAAAAGTGCGGATACGTTGGTCATAGCGATCCGCCGTAGCGGGGCTGCTGGCGTCCGCGACGGTGTCGTATATCCAATCGAGGTCATCTCCGGCTTCGGGCGCATAAATGACAGCCCGTTGCTTCACGCTTTCCCCTGCAGACGAGCTTCATGGCGCTTGCGCGCGTGCTCGGCCATGTCTTCAGCTGAAATACCTCTGCTGGGATCGGACTTCATGCGGTCATAAGTCGGCACGACTTCTTCGCGTAGCCAACGCTCGATGGCGGCGTCTCGCTCCTGCAGCGCACGAAGCCCGGCGCGGATCACCTCACTGCCGGTCGCATATGCGCCGGACTTCACCTGGCTGTCGACGAAAGCTGCTTGCTCGGCCGGCAAGCTGAACGTGCGCTTCTCCGCAGCTGCCATACTTCCCTCCTGTAAGTATCGGTATGAAAATATCATACCGTGGTGGACCGCGCATCGGAAAGGTGACAGGCAGTTCACGACGTGTGGGAGGTAGCCTCAGTCGATCCTGTAGGCGGTTGCCACCTGGCCGACGCGGCGGGCGATGAAGACGTCCGTCGGGAACACCTCCAGCCTCCTGGCCCGGGCCTTGACGGCCTCGGGCACCGGCGCCTCGCCGATGGTGAGGAACAGGACCGGGCCGGAATCTCCCGCACCCCAGGGTCGGGTCAATTCGAAATGATCGAGCGGGTGGTTCGGGTCGGTACGCCATGCCCGCACGTCGAGGCTGCTGTCGCGCAACTCATAGATCATCGAGGCTGTCAGGCCGCGCTGCGAGAGGACGACCGTCCGGATGCCGTTGGCGTCGGCGATGCGCTTGACATCAGCGGCGAGGTCGCCCCAGCCGACCATCTTGCCGAGTTCGCGGCCGGCCGGGCCAGTGGTGACCGTGCCCGCCAGCGCGCCGGCGAAGGAAACGGCGACCAGCGCCACGGCCGATATGACGAGCGTGGCGATCATGCCGCGGCGCCAGTCGAGCGCCAGCATGGCTGCCGTGGCGAGGATTACGGCGGCGGGAAAGCCGGTTGCGGCCCAGTTGCCGTTCGCCTTGTTGAGAAGCGCCTGGCCGGTGATCGCGATGAAGACCGGCAGCGAATGGAAAAGCAGCAGGCGCCTGGGGCCGTTCGCCACCTTGGCGGAAGCACCGAACAAGGTCAGCACGAAGGCGGCGAAAGGCACTGGGCCGATGATGGCGGCCTGGATGCCGAGGAATTCGAGCGCGCCCATGAGATTGGGGAAACGCGAACCCCAGGCGCCGGCATTGTCGCGCGTGTGGGAGAAGGTGGCAAAGCTGTGCTCCATGTTCCACCAGACGTTCGGCGCGATCAGCAGGACGGCGATGACGACGGCGAGCCATGTCCCGGGATGCTTCAGCAGATGGCGCACCTCGCGGGTGAAGATCACATAGAGGAAGAAGCACAGCAAAAGAAACGCCATGGCGTATTTGGCGTTGAGGCCGAGCCCGACGGCCAGGCCGAGCAGCGCACCGGCGGCGAGCGAGGGGCGCTGGACATGGAGGACGATGGCGAAGAGGCCGAGCGTCCAGAGGAAAAGCAGCGGCACGTCGGTCGAGATCAGCGTCGCCGAGATCGACGTGCCGGGCATGGCGGCATAGATGAGCGCCGACCAGAAGGCCACGCGCCGGTCGAAGAGCTTCGCCGCGACCGCATAGAGGAGCAGCGACGTGGCGAAATGCATCAGTGGCGCAGGCAGGCGGATGCAGGCCGGGCTGTCGCCGCACAAGGACGTCGAAGCCGTAATCAGCCATGCGATGAGCGGCGGCTTGGTGTAGTAGCCGAAGGCGGGATCCTGCGCCCAGGCCCAGTACTGGGCCTCGTCGAAGAACAGTTCGGCATGCGAGACCGCGAGGCCCGCGATGCGCAGAGCGAGGATCGCGAGAAGAAGGAGCAGCAGGAGGCCGAAGCTATTCGCCCCGAGCAGCGATTTCTCCTGATGTGCCTCGACAGGCTGCGTCACCATGGACCGGCTCCGGTGGAAGGTGGGGGGTCAATAACCGATCGGGCCGGCCGCGCCAACCCGTTCGCCTACCGGGCAGGCTCGTGCGTCGATATGGTGCCGACCGGCCCCTCGGCATCGCGGATCTGGTAGGCCGATCCGTTCCAGACCCAGTGGCTCGGCTCGGCGCCACCTGCGTCAGGTAAGGTGACAATCCCCGGAAACCCCGCAGCGGCCGTTGCGGGGTCCAGATGCAACTGCACACCCTCGGTGTTGTAGACGGGCTTCCAGTCCTGCCCGGCCCCTGACCTTGCAAAGCCGGCGAGGCTGCAGCCGGATTCGCCATAATAGCGGTTCGAGCCGCAGATCGAGGCGAACAGCAGCGCCCCGCCGTCGGGCAGTTCCAGGAGCTTTGCTGCGTAGCTCGGCTGAAGTCCGGTCGCGGCGCGGAACAGTTTCGCCTCGCCGGCGAGCAGCCGTTCGGCCTCGGCGACGGCCGGGTCGGTTTCGGAGAGCGCGAGCCGCTGATAGGCCGACATGTCGACGGCGCTGCAGCGGGCGGCCACCGCTTCGATGACGGCGCGGGAAGCCTTGAGCGGGAAGATCGCGTTCATGGAGGTGTCTCCATCGCCGATCGCGACGCCCATGCGGGCGGCGGATTTCAGCGGCTCCAGGATCTCGAAGGGTACCGAGGCACCGAGCAGCCCGTTGGCCTCGACGGCAAGAACGGGGAAAGGCTCGCCGCCGATCGTGACCTTGCCGGCGACCCTTGTGCCGGCGGGGGGCTTCTCGTCGGGGCGGAAGAGAAAGCTCCAGCGCTGCTCGGCGCAATAGAGCGAGCCGCCCGATATGCCTTTCGCCTTCTCGGGCACCGGCAGGATCGCCACTGCGCCGCTTGCCGCGGCCTCCCACTTTTCCGAGGAGAAGGCTGGCACCGAGGCAAGCGACAGGGCTGAAGCGAGGATTGCCGGATGCCAGGAGCGTTCCACCTTATCAGACCTTTCGGATCAATCGTTCGAAGAATCAGCGGTCGATTGAAACGGTGGATTGTGGCAAGACGATTTTTGTGTGCGTCCCGCAAGGAAATAGGGGGCGCGGATCGGGCCTGGTTCGACGCTGCGCCCTTGCGGAGCCCGGAAAGGGCGTGATAGCTGGCGCAAACCCCATCCAAGCGGAACCAGACATGTCCAAGTGGAAAGACGTCAAGAAGGTTGTGCTCGCCTATTCGGGCGGTCTCGACACCTCGATCATCCTGAAATGGCTGCAGACCGAGCTCAATGCCGAAGTCGTCACCTTCACGGCCGATCTCGGCCAGGGCGGCGAACTGGAGCCGGCGCGCAAGAAGGCCGAGCTGATGGGCATCAGGGACATCCGCATCGTGGATGTGCGCGAGGAGTTCGTCAGCGACTTCGTCTTCCCGATGTTCCGCGCCAATGCGCTTTATGAAGGCACCTATCTGCTCGGCACGTCGATCGCACGGCCGCTGATCTCCAAGCACCTCGTCGAGATCGCGCGCGAGACCGGCGCCGACGCGATCGCCCACGGCGCAACCGGCAAGGGCAACGACCAGGTGCGTTTCGAGCTGTCGGCCTATGCGCTCAACCCTGATATCAAGGTCATCGCCCCCTGGCGGGACTGGTCGTTCAAATCGCGCACCGATCTCCTGAACTTCGCCCGCGACCATCAGATTCCGGTGCCGAAGGACAAGCAGGGCGAGGCTCCCTTCTCGGTCGACGCCAACCTGCTGCACTCCTCCTCCGAGGGCAAGGTGCTGGAGGATCCGTGGAGCGAGCCGCCGGAATTTGTCTATCAGCGCACCGTCTCTCCGATCGACGCTCCCGACCAGGTCACCGAGATCGAGATCGAGTTCAAGAAGGGCGACCCGATCGCGCTCAACGGCGAGAAACTGTCGCCGGCCACGCTGCTGGCGCGGCTCAACGACCTGGGGCGCGACAACGGCATCGGCCGCCTCGACCTCGTCGAGAACCGCTTCGTCGGTATGAAGTCGCGCGGCGTCTACGAGACGCCCGGCGGCACGATCCTGATCGCCGCGCGCCGCGCCATCGAATCCATCACGCTCGACCGGGGTGCGGCACATCTCAAGGACGAGCTGATGCCGCGCTATGCCGAGCTGATCTACAACGGCTTCTGGTACTCTCCCGAGCGCGAGATGCTGCAGGCCCTGATCGACAAGAGCCAGGAGGATGTCGAGGGCACCGTCCGGCTGAAGCTCTACAAGGGCAACGTCATCGTCACCGGCCGCAGGTCGCCGACGTCGCTCTATTCCGATGCGCTGGTGACTTTCGAGGACGATCGCGGCGCCTACGACCAGAAAGACGCCGAAGGCTTCATCCGGCTGAATGGCTTGAGGCTGCGCACATTGGCGGCGAGAAAGCGCAAGGGGTGAACGGTGAAGGGGTGAATGGTGAATGGAAAAATGGTGAATGGTAAGATGGTCGGTGGCAGATAGGGCTGGTTTGGCAGCCGCCGCCTCCTACATTCCATTCACCATTCACCATTCACCATTCACCGGAATCAATCTCCGTCGATCTCCGCACCGATGATCGCGATTGCCTGCTGATAGACACTGGCTGCGTTCCAGCCCTGCAGGGCGCCGAAGTTCGCCTGCCCCGGCTGATAGCCGCCACCGGCTCTCCAGCCGTGGCCGCGCAGGAAGTTGGCGGTCGACGCCAGTGCGTCAGCCTTCGAGCGGATGAGGTCGACCCGGCCGTTGCCGTCGCCATCGACGCCGTAGCGCAGCACGTTGAGCGGCAGGAACTGCGTCTGGCCGATCTCGCCATGCATGGCGCCGATGGCCGACGGGCTGAGCGAGCCGGCCTGCACGAGCTTCAGGGCGGCATAGAGCTGGTCGGTGAAGTAATCCGAACGGCGGCAGTCATAGGCCAGCGTCGCCACAGCCGAGAGGATGTTGGAGTTGCCCATGAAGCTGCCGAAGCCGGTCTCCATGCCCCAGATTGCGATCAGCGGTCCAGCCGGCACGCCGTAGCGCTGTTCGATCCGGTTGAAGAGATCGGCATTCTGCCTGCGCAGGCTCTTGCCCTTGGAGGCGATCGTCTTGCCCCCGCGCTTGGCCATGAACTGGTTGAGCGAGAGCTTGAAACTCTTCTGGTTGCGGTCCGCCGCGATGGTCTTCGATGCATAGCTGGTCTGGGCCAGCGCGCCGAGCGCCTTCTGGCCGATACCGTTGGCCGCCGCTTCCCGTGAGAAGGCCGCCTTCCATGTCTCGAAACCGGCGGAATTGTTGCCGCATTTGGCCGCCTCGGCGGCGCCCGCCGCCAGGCCGAGCATGGCGGTCGCCACGGCCAGTACCTTCACCTTGGCAAGACTTGCCATTCCCATCTCCTGTTGCCTGATTGTCCCGAGCGCCGGTCAATGCCGGCAAGACCCTTCCCGGTCATCGTTAAGATGAAGTTTACGGCCAAAGCAAGTCATACTGGCGCGAGGGGCGGAAATTCCCCAGCGCGGCGCGCGTCCATTCGGATGCGCAAAGGACGCCCTGGCACTTTCAAGTAACGCTTAGTGCTTTGCGAAAATCGTTATCGACTTTAGCGCCGATGCGGTAAGGTCAACTATTCTGTGACGCACTCCTGTGAGGGGCGGGAACTGCCATGGTCGAGGTGGACGTCGTAATCGTCGGCGCAGGCTCCGCGGGGCTGTCCGCCGCCAAGACATTGCGCAGCGCCGGCCGCTCGTTCCTCCTGTTCGAGGCGACGAACCGCATCGGGGGCAGGGCTTGGACCTCGTCGGAACACTTCGGGATACCCTTCGACATAGGCTGCGCGTGGCTGCATGCAGCCGATCGCAATCCCTATTTCGAAGAGGCGAAGTCCGCCGGCTGGACACTCCAGTATCACGACATGAATCTCGATCATCTCTACTTCGGGCGTAAAAAGGCGAGCGAACAGGACGAAGTGGAGACAAAACTTGCCGACGCGCAATTGACGGCGCTTCTTGAGACGCATGTCGGCCACGAAGATCGTCTGTCGGCGTTGCTGGCCGACGGGCAGGCGTCGCGCGCGGCCGCGACTTTCGCGGGGCCGATGGATTTCGGCAAGGACTATGATGAGATTTCCATCGCCGATTTCAAAGCGGCAGCAGATCTCGAGCCCAACTATCTCAGCAAGGAAGGCTTCGGCGCGCTGGTCGCGCATTACGGCGCCGACGTGGCCGTCGAATTCGCCACGCCGGTGCGCAGGATCCGCTGGGACGGGCCCGAGGTCGTCTGCGAGACCGACCGTGGCGCGGTCCGCGCCAGCGCTGCGATCGTCACCGCCTCGCCGGCGGTGCTCGCCTTCGAGGAGATAGCCTTCGTTCCCGATCTGCCCGATGCCCATCGGGATGCCATTTTCGACCTGCCGATGGGAATGCTCACCAAGCTGCCGATCGAGATCAAGGGCAATCGCCTCGGTCTCAAGCCTTTCGAGGACCTGCTGATCGAACGTCGCGCCGAGCATGACATCTATTTCCTCTGCTTTCCCTTCGACCTCGATCTCATGATCGGCTTCGTCGGCGGTGATTTTGCCTGGGAACTCTCCGCGGCCGGGCAGGAGGCGGGGGTCGACTTCGTCACCAACCGGCTTTGCGGGATCTTCGGCAACGACCTGAGGAGACAGGTCGGACGCGCCATGATGACCAATTGGGGCGGCGAGCGCTGGGTGCGCGGAGCCTATGCCGCGGCCAGGCCCGGCCAGGCGGGTGCGCGCAAGGTGCTGGCCGAACCCGTGGCCGAAAGGATATGGTTTGCCGGCGAGCATCTCGCGGGGCCGCTGATCCAGACTTGCGGCGGGGCGCGGCTCTCAGGCGAAGCCGTGGCGCTGCAGGTGATCGCCCGGCTCGCGTCCAGATAGCGTTCGCGCCATCTCTCCCGCAATTGGCATTGGGACAGGGCAGCCCGCAGGCTTTCGCGCCGGTTTCGTCGAAATTCGTAACGTGGAGGGGTGCATTCCGCGCAAAAACTGATAAAGGGTGCGCCATCATGGCTCGCCATCCCGGCGGGCCAATAGCGCTTGCGCGTGCCTCGTGTGACGGTACGGCGGGCAGAGTAGGGAAATCTATTGCAGGTATTGGTTCGCGAGAACAATGTCGAACAGGCATTGCGGGTGTTGAAGAAGAAGCTCCAGCGGGAAGGCGTCTTCCGCGAGATGAAGGCGCGTCGCGCCTATGAGAAGCCGTCCGAGAAGCGGGCGCGCGAAAAGGCCGAGGCCGTGCGCAGGAGCCGCAAGGCGGCGCGCAAGCAGGCCCAGCGCGAAGGGCTGCTGCCCGCCCCGAAGAAGAAGCCGCGGCCCGAGCGGCCGTCCCGCGGCGCCGCCTGAGGCGACGCCGAGGCGCCAGCCGCCCGTTCCGAATGTCCAGTCCGGGCTTTAGCTCTCCGGATATCGGAACGCGCGATGTGCCGACCCATATGAAAAGACGGAGCGCCCGTTGCGCGTCCGGATGGACGCGCGGCGCTCTGTAGCCGTCGGCCCCCTTTCGCAATTGCGAAAAACACTGTATGAGCGCGGCCAACCGAAGACGCGGCGCGGTCTTTCGTGCGCCCCAGCAATCCCGAGCAGACAATGCAACTCCGTAATATCGCGATCATCGCGCATGTCGACCATGGCAAGACGACGCTGGTCGATGCGCTCCTGAAGCAGTCGGGCGCCGTGCGCGACAACCAGCGCGTCGCCGAACGCGTCATGGATTCGAACGACCTCGAGAAGGAGCGTGGCATCACCATCCTCGCCAAGGCGACCTCGGTGGAGTGGAAGGATACGCGCATCAACATCGTCGACACGCCCGGTCACGCCGATTTCGGCGGCGAGGTGGAGCGCATCCTCAACATGGTCGACGGTGCGATCGTGCTGGTCGACGCGGCCGAGGGCCCGATGCCGCAGACCAAATTCGTCGTCGGCAAGGCGCTTAAGGTCGGCCTGCGGCCGATCGTAGCCATCAACAAGATCGACCGGCCCGATGCGCGCGAGGTCGAGGTCATCAACGAGGTGTTCGACCTGTTCGCCGCGCTCGACGCGACCGACGAGCAGCTCGACTTTCCGATCCTCTACGGTTCCGGCCGCGACGGCTGGATGGCCGCCGATCCGCAAGGTCCCAAGGACCAGGGCCTTGCGCCCTTGTTCGACCTCGTGTTGAAGCATGTGCCGGCGCCGAAGGTAGGCAGCGGACCCTTCCGCATGATCGGCACGATCCTCGAAGCCAACCCGTTCCTGGGCCGCATCATCACCGGCCGCATCGAGTCCGGCTCCCTGAAGCCCAACCAGGCGGTCAAGGTGCTGCACCATGACGGTAGCGTGCTCGAAACGGGGCGCGTCTCGAAGATCCTCGCCTTCCGCGGCATCGAGCGGCAGCCGATCGAGGAGGCGTCGGCGGGCGACATCGTGGCGATCGCCGGCCTGTCGAAGGGCACGGTCGCCGACACTTTCTGCGATCCTGCCGTCAGCGATGCGCTGCCGGCCCAGCCGATCGACCCGCCGACGGTGACGATGAGCTTCCTGGTCAACGATTCCCCGCTGGCCGGCACCGAAGGCGACAAGGTGACCAGCCGCGTCATCCGCGATCGTCTGCTGCGCGAGGCCGAAGGCAATGTCGCCTTGAAGATCGAGGAATCGGCCGACAAGGATTCCTTCTACGTCTCCGGCCGCGGCGAGCTCCAACTCGCGGTGCTGATCGAGACCATGCGCCGCGAGGGCTTCGAACTCGCCGTCTCGCGTCCGCGCGTCGTCATGCAGAAGGATGAGGGCGGCCAGTTGCTCGAGCCGGTCGAAGAGGTCGTCATCGACGTCGACGAGGAGCATGCCGGCGTCGTCGTGCAGAAGATGTCGGAGCGCAAGGCCGAGATGGTCGAGCTGAAGCCTTCCGGCGGCAATCGCCAGCGTCTGGTCTTCCACGCTCCGACGCGCGGCCTGATCGGCTATCAGTCGGAACTGCTGACCGACACGCGGGGCACCGCCGTCATGAACCGGCTGTTCCACTCCTACGAGCCGTTCAAGGGCGATATTCCCGGCCGCGTCAACGGCGTGCTGATCGCCAACGAGCCGGGCGAAGCCGTCGCCTATGCGCTATGGAACCTCGAGGATCGCGGGCCCATGGTCATCGACGCCGGCGTGAAGGTCTATGCCGGCATGATCGTCGGCATCCACACCCGCGACAACGACCTCGAAGTGAACGTGTTGAAGGGCAAGAAGCTCACCAACATCCGCGCCGCCGGCAAGGACGAGGCGGTGCGCCTCACCCCGCCGATCCGCATGACGCTCGAACGGGCGCTCGCCTGGATCCAGGACGACGAGCTTGTCGAAGTGACGCCGAAGTCGATCCGCCTGCGCAAGCTTTATCTCGACACCCATGAGCGCAAGCGGTTCGAGAAGAGCAAGACGGCCGGCGCGGCCTGACAATTCGAAGGGCGGCCGGTTCGAGCCGCCCTTTCCTTAGGCCGAACTCTAGGAAGGTGCATGACGCACGGCTGGCCGCAGCCCGTCGAGCGTTCGACGACTGCACGGCACGTCAAGGGCAACTGGCAGCGCTTCGCCCGATCTGGCCCATTCGCGATGGCTGGACGAGAGACTATCGTTCGACGGGCGAGGGGGATGGGTGCCATGGAATTCACGTCGCTGCTGATCTTCGCCGGAGCTCTGATTGTCGCGGCCGGCTCGCCGGGACCGTCCATCGCCGCGCTTGTCGCGCGCGTGATCAGCAAGGGCTTTCGCGACGTCTTCCCCTTCCTGGCCGCGATGTGGATCGGCGAGGCGATCTGGCTGTCCATGGCGGTCTTCGGGCTCGCCTTCGTGGCGCAGACCTTCCACGCCGTGTTCGTGGTCGTGAAGTGGCTGGGCGTCGCCTATCTCGCCTATCTCGCCTGGAAGATGTGGACGGCGCCCGTTACCGTCGGCGAGAGCGAAATGCCGCGCGAGGATTCGCCTGTCAGGCTGTTCCTGGCCGGCATGGCCGTGACGCTCGGCAATCCGAAGATCATGATGTTCTATCTGGCGCTGCTGCCGACCATCATCGATCTTGCGGCAGTGACGGTGGTCGGCTGGCTTGAGCTCACCGTCACCATGGCGGTCGTGCTGGTCGCGATCGATCTTGCCTGGGTGTTCGCCGCCGCTCAGGCGCGCCGGATGCTCAGGAGTGCCCGCGCCATGCGGATCGCCAACCGGGTCAGCGCCGCGACGATGGCCGGAGCTGCCGCGGCGATCGCCGCGCGGAGTTGACGGCCATCCGCGTGACGTGGAACAGGTCGTGTCTGCGCCAGCCGGAGAAGAGGCAAACAAAGGTCGGGAGGATCGCTCTTCCGCGGCTTCGCTGCCACATGCCCTACATCTGCATGATCTCCGCCACTTCGACCGAGCCGCCACGGGCCAGGATCGGGCATCCCTTGGCCTTGGTGTTGGCATCTTCCATGCTGGATGCCTCGATGATCGAATAGCCGCTGGCCGGGTTGGCGCCGCCATTGGCGGCAACCGAGCCATCCGAATTGACGGTGTTCGACATGCCGACAGGGTTGCCGCCCTCGACCACGGCGGGGCCGAGCTTGCCGAACCAGTCGGTCCAGGCTTTCATGACCCTCTCACCTTCTTCCTTCGACTGTGGCATGCTGCCGCCGTGATAGACGTAGAGGTATTTGGACATGGCTCGCTCCATGTTGACGCCCAGAAACAACCCGCTCGCCCGCTTCATCATCCGGCGGGCACCTTAAATAAGCAATTGCTCATATATGGCGATCCCGAAGAGTTGATGGTGCGGCCGGTCGTAGCTCTGCCGCGGAGGCGGAGGGCGACGGACCTGGCCAGGGCCGTCGCTTTGCCGGCACGGAATGTGCCGGCACGCGACCTGGAACGCGGCGCGCCCATCTGGACACACAAGGGACAGCCTACAGCGTGTCGCGTGAAAAGGATGCACGCGACACACTGTAGGTTCTTGATTTGGCGCATGTCTTTTTCCCGAAACCGGTGTCCACTTTCGGGAGACATGCTTTAACACTTCAATCGATGCATCGCGCCTTCGGAAGATCGAGTGCCACGTCGGGCCGATGCGGTAAGGAGCCCTGATGCAGCAACTGGCGGAGACGATTTCGCTCAGACCGGCGACGCGAGCCGACATGGACGCCGTCACCGAGATCTATGCCCATGCGGTCCGCCACGGCACAGCCAGCTATGAGCTGGAGCCGCCGTCGCCGGCCAACATGGCGGGGCGCTTCGCCGCGCTCCATGACGGCGGCTATCCCTATATCGTAGCGGTGGTTGAGGGCCGCGGCGTCGTCGGCTTCGCCTATGCCGGACCGTTTCGTCCCCGGCCGGCTTACAGGTTCATCGTCGAGGACTCGATCTATGTTGCGGCGGATTGCCAGGGACGAGGCATCGGCCGGCTGCTGCTGCGGTCTCTCGTCGGGGAATGCGAGGCGCTTGGCTTCCGTCAGGTCCTGGCTGTGATCGGCGACGGTTCGCCGTCGAGCCCGTCCGTCCGGCTGCACGAGGAACTGGGGTTCCGCCATTCGGGTACCCTCGAAGGCTCGGGCTTCAAGCAAGGACGCTGGCTCGACACGGTGATGATGCAGCTTGCTATCAACGGCGGTTCGTCACTGCCGCCAGATCCCTCGTCGCTGCCGGAGCGGAATTTCTCCGGCGGGTCCGCCCGAAAATAGATCCCGTGCTGGACCACAGCGCGTCGCGCGAGAAAGGATTCGAAGGATTCTCGCGACACGCTGTGAGTTTCTTGATTTGGCGCATGTCTCCCGAAACCGCTGCCCGCTTTCGGGAGATATGCTTCGGCACTACTTTAGCCGCTCAAGGAGGTCACGCAGGGTCTTGGTTGCCTCGCCGCGTTCTTTGGCCGACATGAGGCCGGGTTCGGCGCGCAGCTTCAGATGCGGCAGCTCGGCAAGGATGGGCTGCGCTCTCGCCGCGAGATTGGCCCTCAGATCGACCACGCGATAGGTGGCCGCAGGATAAGCAATGCCTCTGACCTGGATGCGGCCCTGTTCCTCGCAGTGGATCGAGTCCTTCACCTGGGCGAAGGTCTCATAGGAAATCAGCACCGTCCCCGGCTGCGCTTCGTGCTCCAAGCGAGACGCAAGGTTCACGGCACCGCCAATGATCGTGTAGTCCATTCGGTCTTCGCTGCCGAAATTGCCGACGGTGCAATAGTCGGTATGTATGCCGATGCGGCAGCGGAGAGGCGTCTCCATGCCGGCATCCTTCCAGACCTGTGCGAGCTCGCTCATCCGCCTTTGCATCGCAAGCGCCATCGTCACGCAGGCAAGCGCGTCCTCCTTGACGCCTCGGCTCTCTGGATCGCCGAAGAACATCACGATCGCGTCGCCGACATATTTGTCGATCGTGGCGCCATGCTCCGAAGCAATGCGTGACATCTCGGTCAGATAGTGATTGAGAAGCTGGGTGAGTTCCTCAGACTCCATTTTGTCGGCCGTTTCCGTGAAGCCGGCAATGTCCGAAAAGCACACGGTAAGCTTCTTGCGTTGGCTTGCAATGCGCACGTCCTGGTGTCCGGTGAAGATCGAGTTGTAGACCTGCGGCGCCAGATATTTGGAGAGTTTGCCGGAAAGTACCTCCAGGGCGGCCGATTTTTCCGCCAGACCTTCTTCCCGCCGTTTCAACTCGGTAATGTCGGAATAGACTGCGACCGTCCCGCCGCCGGTGATCCGCCGCTCGCTGATCATGATCCATGTCCCGTCGCCGCGCTGCTGCACGTGCGGCTCGCCGGGATTGCGGTGCTGCAGCAGACGGGCGGCGATCCAATCCTCTTCGCGCCCCTTGGCATCTGCCACGAGACCGCGTTCCGCCGCCCCACGGATTATGGCCTCGAACGGAGTACCCGGCATGACAATATCGGCGATGCCAGGATACATGATCTCGCGATAGCGGCTGTTGGAGAGGATGAGCCGGTCATCGGAATCGTAAAGCGCGAAGCCCTCGGAGATGCTCTCGATCGCGTCGACAAGCCGCTGGCGCGCCTCGGCCACGTCGCGCAGATTTTTCTCTTCCACCTCGATCGCTGTGTCGCGAAAGAGCCGCAGCGCCTCTGCCATTCGGCCGATCTCGTCGCGCCCGGGTGATGGCAGGGACGCTCGAAGGTCCCCGCCGGCGATGGCGAGCATGCTTTGGCTTACGCCCGCCAGGCGCGTGAGGAGATTCCGATCCACGTAGAGCCAAACAACCAGCGCCGAGGTCAGCAGACTAAGAAAGGCAGCGCCGAGCACGACGCCGGTGCCGTAGCGCTGTACGGTGGCAGTCTCGCGCTCCGCTTCGTTGATATCATGGTCGGCAATGGCCACGAGCCTATCTACCGCCGCCGTGAGATCGTTTGAAAGACGCCTGTTCTCCGCGAGGAGCGCCTCTCCGGCCGTAAGGACCGTGAGTTCGTCCGCACGCGCCTTCAGGATGCTATCTTCGCCCTCGACCAGAGCCTTGAGTTCGTCCACGCGTTTCTGAAAACGAGCGCGAAGCTTTCCGTCGATCTCAGGCGCCAACGCACTCAGTGCCTCCAGAGACCGGTGCAGCGGAAAAGACATCAGCGTCAAGTCGCCCGGGCTCGGCGCCACCGATGCCCTGAGGAGCGCATCGTTCATACTGGCAACTTCCCGCTGCGCTTTCTGCTGTGGGACATAGGAGGCGATTGCTTCAAGAAAGCCGGCATTCTCGGGGCTGCCCGATTGCGCCGCTGCGGAGGGTTCGGCCATGGTCGCGCGCCATCTATCGACCTTCGAGTTCATGACGAGGATGGCGGGCGCAATGAGGCGCTGGCTGGCGTTCACCGTCGTGGACAGTCGCCGCAAGAGCTCTTCTTTGCGAGCGGTCGCCGACAGGCGGGTCGCAACAATGCCGTCGAGCGCCTCGAAATTGCTCCGTAGCCCAACGACCGCCGCTTCTATCCCGGTAACGGGAGAGGTGCCTTGGCTCGCGGCTTTCAACGAAGCGAGCAACTCATCGAGTTGCGCCAGGCTGTCGGCGACAACAGCTCTGATCTCGTCATGTCGGGCCTTGCTGGTGGCAGCCAGTATTGACGGTGCGGTCGCGGTGACCCGTTCGGCCTGACGGGACAACTCCAGCGATGAAAGGGCGGCTGGAACCCGACTTTTCGTGATCCGCTCGACGGCGGAGCCGACTTCGAAAAAAGCATACAAGGCCGCGGCAGTCGCCAGCACGGCGAGTATGCTGATTCCGAAGAAAGCAAGCAACAGGCGCCCGCGTATGCCGAAGCGCCCGAGCAGCGCGCGGGGACCCAACCGACCGGTGAGCAACCTCTGCACGGGATTGCCTCGGGGGTCTTCCGAACCGCGCATCCGCCTCCTATTTCTCCACGGGCGTGTATTCGCCGCCACGCCACACGTACCACACCCAGTTCTGAACCATGATGTCCCCCTTCTCATCGAAGTCGATCCGGCCCAGGACGGTGTCGAACTGATTCTTGTGCAGCGATGCGATCACTACCGTCGGCTCCAGCGCGCCCGCCTTCTCGACAGCGTGTGCCCAAGCCTGCACGGCAGCGTAGCTGAGCAGAGTAAAGGAATCCGGTTCGAAGTTCTCTGCGCGAAACCTCTCTACGACTTCCACCGCGTCGGGGCTTCTACGCGGGTCGGCGACAAAGGTGAAGAGAACGCCCTCGGCCGCGGTGCCGGCGACAAGGCCAAACTCTTCGGTCGCGATCGTATCGCCCGAGATCAGCTGAACTGTGTAGCCTCGATCGTGCGCCGCGCGCGCCATGAGCGCAATGTCGTTCGGATACCCGCCTACATACAGCGCTGCGACATTGGCCGCCTGCAGCGCAGCCATTTCGTCTGAATAGTCGGCCTTGCCCGCATCGTAAGTGTTGAAGATCGCCTCGGCGACGCCGCGCTTGTTCAACTGCCTCTTCGTCTCGTCGGCCAGTCCTTTCCCATAGGTCGTGCCATCGTTCAGAATCGCGATGTTTCGGTCGGCCCAATGGTCGGCCAGATAGTTGCCGGCCACGCTTCCCTGCATGTCATCACGGCCGATGGTGCGGAAGACGTTGCCGCGGCCTTGCTCGGTGAGCATCGGGTTCGTCGATGACGGCGAGATCTGAATGACCCCCGCAGCCTCGTAAACTTTGGACGCCGCGATCGACGCGCCGGAGCAGCCATGCCCTACGACGAGCACCACATCGTCCCCGACCAGCTTTTGCGCGGCAGCGATCGCCTGCTCGGGATCGCAGAAGTCATCTGCCGTGATCAACCTTAGCGGCTGTCCGAGCACACCACCTGCGGCGTTGATGTCGGCGACGGCCATTTCCGAGCCGTGAATGATCTGCTGGCCTTGCCAGGCGACCGGTCCGGTGATTTGACCGGCAGCTCCGATCAGGATCTCCGCTTGCGCCGGACTGCTGAACGCGACCGCGAGCGAGGCGATCGCCATGGAGGCGACGCGGTGCATGGCTACGTCCCTCCAAAGCACAGTCTGCGCGGCAGCGAAGGCCGGCAGCTGGCAATCGTGAATGCCGAGATGTTGATCATCGCGGGCCAGCGATGCTCTAACGAGCGCCCGAAGCGCCTATTCGACCGGGACATACGTGCCGCCCTTCCAGACGTACCAGACCGGGCTCTGGGTGGTGATGTCTCCCTTGGCATCGAAGGCGATCGGGCCGAGTACCGTACTGAATTCATTCTTATGGAGCGATTGGATGACCGGTTGCAGTTCCAGCGTCCCCGCCTTTTCGACAGCCAGCGCCCAGGTCTGGATCGCGGCATAGGTCAGAAGAGTGTATCCCTCCGGGTCGAAGCCGTCGGCACGAAACCGCTCGATCACCGCGGCGGCGTTGGAGTTTAGTCGAGGGTCGGGAAACGACGTAAAGAGTGTGCCCTCGGCAGCCGCGCCTGCTATCAGGCCATATTCCTCCGTGGCCAGCACGCCCGATCCCGTTACGAGCTGGACGTTGTAGCCTCTGTCGCGCGCCGCGCGGATCAGTAGGCCCATCTCGGTCTGGTAGCCGCCGACGTAGAGCACCGCTATGTTGGCACTCTGCAGCTCGGCGATCTCCGCCGAATAGTCGGACTTGCCGGGCTGGAAAGCCTTGTAGATGGCTTCGGTGACACCGCGCTTGCGCAGCTGCTCCTTGGTGGAATCCGCGAGTCCCTTTCCGAAGACTGAATCGTCGTGGAGGATCGCGATCTCCTTGCCCTTCCAGTGATCGGCCAAATAGTTGCCGTCCATGATACCATCCGCGTCGTCGCGGATGATGACACGGAACACATTTGCTCGGCCAAGCTCCGTCAAGGTGGGATTGCTCGAGGCCGGCGAGATCATCACAACGCCGGCGTCCTGATAGATTTTCGAAGCAGGTATGGAGGCCCCGGAACAATAATGGCCGGCGACGAAGATCACACCCTCGCTGACCAGCTTCCGTGCGGCGGCGACGCCCTGGTCCGGATCGCAGAAATCGTCGGCAGTCAGGAGCCGCACTTCATCACCGAGGACGCCGCCGGCAGCGTTGATGTCCGCCACCGCCAGCTCTGCTCCGCGTTGCATCTGCTCGCCGGGCCAAGCATTTGCCCCTGTCATGGGGCCTGCCACGCCGATCAGCACGTCCGCTTGCACGCTGGCGAAGGAAACAATGCTCAAGATGCCAGCATAGAAAAACGAGCGCATGAATGCCCCCTTTTTCTAAATTAGCCTCTTCTAAGTTAGACGATGCTGGACCGTATGCAACATGCATTTGGGGGCAACTGCATCGTCACTAAATCTCTCAATTCGCGAATGTGCAGTCGAACGGCCGCCTATGGCGCTGCTTGCTTGTTCCGACAGACGGCTAGAGCGGCAAAGTTCCGCTTGGAGCCGCCTTCGGCGCCGTGTACCGAAGCATCAGGCTTTCAAGTCTGGTCTAGAGGGGCGGACGCGCCAATGGAATCGGCGCTGTCGCCCTATGTTCTTGCTTGAGTGTCAAGCAGCTTTTCACGCCCGTGAGAACGGTGCTTGACCTCGGCTGGATCAGGCCTGGACAAGCCGCAGCCTCTTGTCGAAGATTCCCAGGACGCGGGCGAGTTCGTGGCCACGCCGCAGGATCATGCCTGTTGCCGCCACGACCGAATAGGCGCCCTGCTTGCGGGCGAGCTTGGGGTCCTTGACGATCTGGAACAGCGGCGTCTCGCTGGTGCGGCGGAAGACGGAGAACACGGCGCGGTCGGAAAGATGGTCGATGGCATAGTCCCGCCATTCATTGGCGGCGACCATTCGGCCATAGAGGCGCAGAATCTGGTCGAGCTCGCGCCGGTCGAAAGACACCGGCATGTCGAGGCGCTCGCGACGCGCTTCCTGAAACGGGATCAATATTGCGGATTCGTCCCCACCCTCCGCACCAGATCCGCGTTCTGTCATCCGATCCGACCCTTTGTGACAATCACAAGACGACGACAGGTTTGCTCTTTCGTCCCGCAAAAGCAAGACCTGGGCGCAATTCGGGGGCCGATCACGCCGATTCCGGGGGGCAAGGGTCACGCGGCGTCATGTCACAAAGCAAGCGGTGGTGTTAGAATTGGTGATCCTTGGCCACAATCTCGCCACAAATAATCCAAGCTCACGCCCCAATGTCTGGCGACCATCCGTTCGTTGCCTGAGACGGTTCGGTCCGGCATCGGCTCGTAAACCCCAAGCCCCCCGCCCACGGGCCCGCGTCGGATCGAACCAACCTCGGTTTTTGCAAGGAACCGGGTGCGACGATCCCAAAACCACTGAACCGGTGTCAGTCCCGACTGGCGCCGGTTTTTTAATGCATGTCTCCCGAAATGGTGCTGGTGCAGGGTTTGGGAAAAAGACATGCGCTCAGCCAGGAGCGCACAAGCACGCGACATGCTTGTTGATCTCAGAGGCCCGAGGGATATTCGATCGCCGCCGCTCCCAGAATAGGACCGGGCGTGTCGTCCTTGCCGACCGACTGCAGAAGCACCGCGCAGCCGCCCGCGCCCCGCTTTGTCACCTCGCTCATCGGCATCTCGAATCGCGCTGCCTTGGCGTGCCAGACGCCTGCCGTCTGCATGTCTGTGACCGCATTCCAGTAGGAGACCGTACGGCCCCGATTCTCGCCTTCGGCGATGGCGATGGGCGTCACCGGATTGTAGTAGACCAGTACGACATGGGCCTTCTCGCCCGTCTTGCCTTCGCCCACCTCGATCACCAGGCTGTCGCCGAGGCGCTTGGCCGTAATCGGCACCGGCAGGCCCTGGGCGTCCGCCTTCCCCGACGCCAGCGCCGTCTCGATCGCCGCGCGGTCCGAGCCGTTTACATGGGTGGTGCCATTGATCACCGCCTGCGGCGTGTAGACCGAGCGGCTGCCGAAGGTGCGCATGTAGTCGCGCTGGCGGGCCGTGTTCTCGGGCTTGGCCAGCGTGTCGCGCCAGCCGAGATAGTCCCAGTAATCGACGTGATAGGCCAGCGCCACGATGTCGCCCTTGCCGGCCATCTCGGCGAACAACTCGTCGGCCGGCGGGCAGGAACTGCAACCCTGGCTGGTGAAGAGTTCGACGACACCACGCGGATTGCCGATCTCGCCTGCGATCGAAGGTGCTGCAATAACCGACAGGGCCAGCGCCGCCGCCAGCCCGTCAAGGTGCCGAAATCCCATGGCCGTTTCCGCTCTTGCACGCCGGGCCAGCCGGCTGCTTTTGATTGCCCGACAAACTGGCAGAAGCGACTTTCAACGGGAAGTCACGTTCACTTGAAGCTTCGCCTGCCAGAGCCCCTCGAGGCGCAACTGCGCACAGGCTTCGGGACCTGCGGCGTGTCGCGAGAAAGGATTTATGCGACAGGCTGCAGGTTCTTGATTTCGCGCCTGCCATTTTCCCGAAACCGCTGCACTTTCGGGAGACATGCCTCGGCTCCGCTTTCGGGACGCGTGCCAGGAAGAGGCTCCCGCGCGTCCGAGAGGACGCGCGGGGCTTCAAATCGGTAGGTTTGCGTTGCTGGCGGCTCACGCCGCCAGGTCGCGCAGCACATATTGCAGGATGCCGCCGTTCTTGAAGTAGTCGAGCTCGTCGACCGTATCGATACGGCAGAGGATTGGCACGTTCTTGACCGTGCCGTCCGCGAAGGTCACCGTCGCGTTCATCTTCTGGCGCGGACGGATGGTATCGAGCCCGTCGATGGTCACCGTCTCGTCGCCCTTCAGGCCGAGCGATGCCCAGGAGGTGCCCTCCTCGAAGACGAAGGGGATGACGCCCATGCCGACCAGGTTCGAGCGGTGGATGCGCTCGAAGGACTGGGCGATCACAGCGCGTACGCCGAGCAGGTTGGTGCCCTTGGCCGCCCAATCGCGCGACGACCCGTTGCCGTACTCGACGCCGGCGAAGATCACCAGCGGCACGCCCTCGCGGCGATATTCCATCGCCGCGTCGTAGATCGGCATCTCTTCCTTGGACGGATAGTGGATGGTGTAGCCGCCTTCGCGTCCGTTCTCGCCCAGCATGTGGTTCCTGATACGGATATTGGCGAAAGTGCCGCGCATCATCACCTCATGGTTGCCGCGCCGCGTGCCGTACTGGTTGAAGTCGGCGACGCCGACGCCGTTGTCGATCAGATATTTGCCGGCGGGCGAGGCCGCCTTGATCGAACCGGCGGGCGAGATGTGATCGGTGGTGATCTTGTCGCCGAAGAGGCCGAGGACGCGCGCACCCTTGATTTCGCCGATCGCGCCGGGCCTGGCGCCCATGCCGACGAAATAGGGCGGATTTTGCACATAGGTCGACTGGTCGTCCCAGGCATAGGTCTGGCCCTCGGGCGCTTGCACCTTCTGCCAGTTCTCATCGCCCTTGAACACGTCTGCATATTTGCGGGCGAACAGTTCGCGCGTGACGTTCTGGGCGATGAACTGTTCGATCTCTTGCGTCGTCGGCCAGATGTCCTTGAGATAGACCGGCTTGCCGTCGCGATCCTCACCGATCGGCTCGGCGGTGAGGTCCTTGGTCACCGTGCCGGCCAGCGCATGGGCAACGACCAGCGGCGGTGAGGCGAGGTAGTTCGCCTGGACGTCGGGCGACACGCGGCCCTCGAAATTGCGGTTGCCCGAAAGCACCGCCGCTGCGATCAGCCCCTTGTCGTTGATTGTCTTGGAGATCGGCGCCGGCAGAGGACCGGAATTGCCGATGCAGGTCGTGCAGCCGAAACCGACGAGGTTGAAGCCGATCTGGTCGAGCTCCTTCTGCAGGCCTGATTTGTCGAGATACTCCGCGACCACCTGGCTGCCGGGGGCGAGCGAGGTCTTCACCCAGGGCTTCTGCTTCAGGCCGACGCGGTTGGCGTTGCGCGCCAGCAGGCCGGCGCCGATCAGCACGCTCGGATTGGAGGTGTTGGTGCAGGAGGTGATGGCGGCGATGACCACGTCGCCATGGCCGAGGTCGTGGTCGGCGCCTTCCACCGCGTAGCGCCTGGCGGCGTCGGCGGTCTTCTTGTATTCAGCCTCCAGCGCCTTGGCGAAGCCCGATGCGATGCCTTCGAGCGGGATGCGGCCCTCCGGGCGCTTCGGACCGGCCATGGACGGCACGACGTCGCCGAGGTCGAGTTCCAGAAGGTCGGTGAAGACGGGGTCGGCCGAGCCGTTGTCGCGCCACATGCCCTGCGCCTTGGCATAGGCCTCGACCAGCTCGATGCGGCTCTCGGCGCGGCCGGACATGGTGAGATAGCGCACGGTTTCCGCGTCGACCGGGAAGAAGCCGCAAGTGGCGCCGTATTCCGGCGCCATGTTGCCGATCGTGGCGCGGTCGGCCAAGGTCATGTTGGAGAGGCCTGGCCCGAAGAACTCGACGAACTTGCCGACGACACCCTTCTTGCGCAGCATCTGGGTGACGGTCAGCACGAGGTCGGTCGCGGTGACGCCTTCCTTGAGCTTGCCGGTCAGGCGAAAGCCGATCACCTCGGGCAAAAGCATCGACACCGGCTGGCCGAGCATGGCCGCCTCGGCCTCGATGCCGCCGACGCCCCAGCCGAGCACGCCCAGGCCATTGATCATGGTGGTGTGCGAATCGGTGCCGACGCAGGTGTCGGGATATGCGACCACCTCGCCGTCATCGTCGGTGTTGGTCCACACCACCTGGCCGAGATATTCGAGATTGACCTGGTGGCAGATGCCGGTGCCGGGCGGCACCACGCGGAAGTTGCGGAACGCCTGCTGGCCCCATTTCAGGAAGCGGTAGCGCTCTGCGTTGCGCTCATATTCGAGCTCGACATTGCGGGCGAAGGCCATCGGCGTGCCGAACTCGTCGACGATGACGGAGTGGTCGATCACAAGGTCGACCGGCACCAGCGGGTTGATCTTCTGCGGGTCGCCGCCCAGCGAGGCCATGGCGTCGCGCATGGCGGCGAGGTCGACCACCGCCGGCACGCCGGTGAAGTCCTGCATCAGCACGCGGGCCGGCCGATAGGCGATCTCGACGCCGGCCTTGCCCTTGTCCGTCAGCCAGCCGGCGACAGCCTGGATGCTTTCCTTGGTTACCGAGCGGCCGTCCTCGTTGCGGAGCAGATTCTCCAGAAGGACCTTCATCGAATAGGGGAGCTGGGCAATCCCCGCGAGGCCGTTCTTCTCGGCCTCCACCAGGTCGAAATAGACATATTCCGCGTCGCCGACCTTCAGCGTCTTACGGGAATTGAAACTGTCGAGAGATTTGGACACGTGCGATCCCACTGGTCTGTTCTGCCTGGGAACGGACGCCTCGGCATGCTGGAATCACGCGCAAAGGTGCGGGTACGGCCATTTCCGCTGTCCGCCCCCTCGCACCCGGCCGTTCAAGGCGGCGCGCGCGCTGGTTCGGCGCAAATTCGGTTCCCATGCCGACCGCTGGCATGGTCAACCCGCATATAGAGAAATTCCTGGAATAGTTCTAGACGGTGAATCGGGCAATTTTGCTGCGGCGCACATGGCCGCAGCCGGGCTTCCTGCGACGGGGGAGAGATGCGGCTGAAAGCCGACGGACTGGCGGGCGAGCGTGGCGGCGAGCGGATATTCTCCGGCGTCGGCTTCATCCTCGACGCCGGTACGAGCCTGACCGTCACCGGCCCGAACGGCGCCGGCAAGTCGACGCTGCTGAGAGTGCTGGCGGGACTTCTGCCCGCAGCGGCGGGGAACATCTCCTTCGAAGGTGGGGGGCAGTGGCCGGCACTCGCGGGTGCCCTTCACTATCTCGGCCATCAGAACGCGATGAAGGCGGCGTTGACCGTGTCGGAGAACCTTCGCTTCTGGCAGGATTTCTGCGGCATGCCGCGACTCTCCGCCGAAGAGGCGCTCGGCGAAGTCGGGCTCGAAGCGATCGCTCACCTGCCCTTCGGCTATCTGTCGACCGGCCAGCGCCGCCGTGCGGCGATCGCACGGCTGCTGGTCAGCCACCGTCCTGTCTGGCTGCTCGACGAACCAACGGCCGGCCTCGACAAGGCCTCCGAGCAGCGTTTCTCCGGGCTGATGAACGCCCATCTCGAGAACGGCGGCATCATCGTGGCGGCGACTCATCTGCCGCTTGGGCTGGATAACGGCCAGACGCTGGCGATGAGGGGAGAGGCATCGTGAAATCGCATACCGCGTTACCCCCCTCTGTCCTGCCGGACATCTCCCCCTCAAGGGGGGAGATCGGCTGGCAGCGCGCTCTACGTAAAGGGTCGACCTCGCAGAATGATCGCCTTGGCCTGTCTCAGCGAATCTCCCCCCTTGAGGGGGAGATGTCCGGCAGGACAGAGGGGGGTATCAAAATAACCTCGACGCCAGACGTTCGTTCCTCCCTCCAATGGACGGTCCCCCCATGCTAGCGCTGTTCCTGCGCGATATCCGGCTGGGCATCCGGGCCGGCGGCGGGGGACTGACCGGCGTGCTGTTCTTCCTGGCGGTGATCACGGCGGTGCCCTTCGCAGTCGGTCCCGATCTCAACCTTCTCGCCCGCATAGGCCCGGCGATCTTGTGGGTCGGCGCACTGCTGTCCAGCCTGCTCGGCCTCGACCGCCTGTTCCAGGCCGACCGCGAGGACGGGTCCCTCGATGCGCTGCTCCTGGCGCATGACCGCCACATGCCGGCCTTCACCGTCTTCGTGAAGTGCCTGGCCCACTGGGTGGTGAGCGTCCTGCCGCTGGTGGTCGCGGCGCCGCTGTTCGGCCTGTTCATGAACATGCCGCCCGTGGCGATCGGCGCGACAGCGCTTACTCTGCTGGTCGGCACGCCGGCGATCGCTTTCGTCGGCGCGGCGGGCGCGGCGGTCGCCGTGGCCCTGCCGCGCGGCGGCGTGCTGGTTTCGGTGCTGGTGCTGCCGCTGGTGTTGCCGGTGTTGATCTTCGGCGTCTCGGCCTCCTATGCAGCGGTCGCCGAGCCCGATCCGTTCCTGCCGCCTTTTCTCATTCTCTCGGCGCTGACGCTGTTCCTCGCCGTGATCGGCCCGGCTGCAGCGGCAGTGGCATTGCGCTACGCAACCGACTGAATCCCGTTGCACGGACTTCGCCAGCCGGATGCGGCAAAGTCGGCGAATTGCGGAGACAGGGGCGCGGCGTTATGTAACGGTCCATGAACGATACGACCATGCGCTGGACCGATCTGGCCAATCCGACACGCTTCGTGGCGTTGGCCGACCGGCTGATCTCCTGGTTCGCCGGCCTTGCGGCGCTGGTGCTCGCGATCGGCCTCTATATGGGTTTCGCCGCGCCCGAGGATTATCAGCAGGGCATCACGGTGCGCATCATGTATATCCATGTGCCTTTCGCCTGGCTGTCCATGATGTGCTACTCGATCATGGCGGCGTCGGCGCTCGGGACCCTGGTGTGGCGTCACCCGCTGGCCGACGTGGCGCTGAAGGCGGCGGCACCGATCGGGGCGACCTTCACTGCGCTGGCACTCATCACCGGCTCGATCTGGGGCAAGCCCATGTGGGGAACGTGGTGGGTGTGGGACGGCCGGCTCACCTCGGTTTTCGTGCTCTTCATCCTCTACCTCGGCATCATCGCACTGACCCGGGCGCTGGATGATCACACGCGCTCGGCCCGCGCGGCGGCGGTGATCGCGCTGGTCGGATTCGTCAATATCCCCATCATCAAGTTCTCCGTCGACTGGTGGGCGACGCTGCACCAGCCGGCGTCGGTGTTCCGGCTCGACGGACCAACCATCCATCCGAGCCTGCTGTGGCCGCTGATGGTCATGGCGCTTGGTTTCACGATCCTGTTCTTCGCCCTTCATCTCACGGCGATGCGCACCGAGATCTGGCGCCGCCGCGTGGCGGCCATGCGGCGCGTGGCGGCCCGGCGGGCCGAAAGCACGGAAGTGCCGGCATGAGCACGCATGCTCTCTATGTCATGGCGGCCTACGGTGTGACCTTCATCGTCATGGCGGGGCTGATCGGCTGGCTGCTCACAGACCGCAACGCCCGCCGCCGTGAACTCGCCGACCTGGAAGCGAGCGGCGTGCGCCGGCGCTCGGATCGCGCCGTCGAGGGCCGGCCATGAGCGGCACGCAGGCCGAGGCGCCGAAGCGGCCGCGCAGGCTGTTCGTGCTCTTGCCGCTCGCGGCCTTCCTGGCGCTGGCTGCCGTATTCCTGGTGCAGCTCTATTCCGGCCGCGACATTTCGGTGGTGCCGTCGGCCCTGATCGGCTCGCCCGCACCGCAAACCAGGCTGCCGGCGCTCGCAGGCCTCGACCTGCCAGGTCTCGATTCGGCGGCCTTCCTCGGCAATGTGACGCTGGTGAACGTCTTCGCCTCCTGGTGCGGACCGTGCCGGGAAGAGCATCCCGTGCTGATGGCGCTGGCACAGGACCGCCGCTTCGGCATCGTCGCGCTCAACTACAAGGACCGGCCGGAAAACGCGCGGCGGTTCCTCGGCGAACTCGGCAATCCTTTTGGCGCGATCGGCAGCGACGAAACGGGGCGTACCGCGATCGATTGGGGCGTCTACGGGGTGCCGGAGAGCTTTTTGGTCGGGAAGGACGGTAAGATCCTCTACAAACATGTCGGACCGCTCACGCCGGAGGCCGTGAGCAGGCAGTTGCTGCCGCAGATCGAGAAGGCGCTGGCGGCGCCGGGTTAGCGGCGTTCCGCCACTGCTCCCGATTCAGTAACGCAGATGTGATGAACCTACTTCATCACAACGCCGTCTTGGTCTAACCTCCTGTTCGCGGAATCATCGCGGGGGTCCGCAGGGGACGATCCGGCATGCAGTCCAGCGCGGTTTTCAGCATTTTCCTGCCCGCGGCGCTCGCGGTCATCATGCTGGGCCTCGGCCTGTCGTTGACCGTGGAGGATTTCCGCAAGGTGCTGTCGCGGCCGAAGCCGGTCGTCGTAGCGCTCGTCTGCCAGGCGCTGATCCTGCCCGTCATCTGCTTCGGCATCGTCTATCTGTCGGCGCTGCCGCCGGCGATCGCGGTCGGCATGATGCTCTTGGCGGCCAGTCCGGGCGGCTCGTCAGCCAATCTCTACAGCCATCTGGCCGGCGGCGATGTGGCGCTGAACATCACGCTCACCGCGATCAATTCGGTTCTCGCGATGATCACGCTACCGATCATCGTCAATTTCTCGCTGCTGCAGTTCTACGGCGAGGGCAAGGTGATCCCGCTGCAATTCGACAGGATCCTGCAGATCTTCGCACTCGTCCTGGTTCCGGTGGCGTCCGGCATGTTCCTCCGCAACCGCTACCCGACGCTGGCGCTCGGGCTGGAACGGCCGGTGAAGGTCCTGTCGGCGGTGTTCCTCGCAGCGATCGTGCTGGTCGCACTGATCCGCGAATGGCAAACGCTGGTGACCTGGGGGCCGGTGATCGGCATGGCGACGCTCGCCTTCAACCTCATCAGCCTGGCCATCGGCTACGGCGTGCCGCGACTGTTCAATCTCGGCTACAAGCAGGCGATCGCCATCTGCATGGAGATCGGCATCCACAACAGCACGCTGGTCATCGCCATCGCGATGAGCCCGCTGCTGCTCAACAATTCCGAGATGGCCATCCCGCCGGCGATCTACGGGCTGGTGGCCTACATCACCGCCGCGATCTTCGTCGCGCTCGCCAAGCGGCGCGCCGGGGCCGCGGCGGTTTGAGGCGCCAAGGTTGGCGCTGGAAGAAGCCGGCTCAGCCGTAGACCGAGCGATAGGCCTGATGGAGCATCTCGCTGCGGTCGGCGCGCAGGTCGACGAGGTCGCGGGTCGACATGCTCTCGATCTCGGCGACGAGGCGGCGGTACTTGGCGCGCTTGGCGAGACGGTCCTGGGTGCGGGCGACGATGGTAGAGAAGATCATGGTCTTGTCCTTTCCGGAGCGCGTCCAGCGCTCGTGCTGTTCTCCTCCGGCCGATGCACCATGACATAATCATGGTGCAGTGCAAAATAAACTGCTGCATTGCAGCAATGCGCGCCTTGCATGGCACATCCAATGCGCCTCAAACGTCGGCGCGTCCCTCCGGGCCGCTCGGCTTTCGCGCCAACAGGCGTGGGCCACGCGGTCGCGCGCTTCAACGTCGATTTCATCGATGGTTGGTATTGGACATCGGAAAGGATGTTCGCGTCTGGACTGTCGGAACGAAACGGGCGTTGCCGGATGCTCACCACATGGATTTCTTGTAGCTCTCGTCCAGCCACTCGTCGGTCTTGGCGGCGGAATCGGCGAGCGCGAGCTGGTCCTTGAGGATGGTGCCCAACGTCGGCAGGGTGGAGCGGTCCACCCAGCTTTCGGGCTTCCAAAGTTCCGAGCGCATGAAGGCCTTGGCGCAATGCATATAGGCCGCCTTGATGGTGACCACGATGACGCTGATCGGGGGCCGCCCGTCGACGGCCAGCCTTTCGCGCAGCGCCTTGTCGGCGGTGATCCGCGCTTCGCCGTTGATGCGCAGCGTCTCGTTCATGCCGGGAATGAGGAACAGCAGTCCGACCGCAGGGTTGACCAGGATGTTCTCCAGCGTGTCGAGCCGATTGTTGCCGGGCCGGTCGGGAATGGCGATCGTGTTGTCGTCGAGGATGGCGACGAAGCCGGGCTTGTCGCCCTTCGGCGTCACGTCGCCATTGCCTTGGTCGTCGCAGGAGCCGATCAAGACGAACGGGCTCTTGGCGAGGAAGCCGCGGCAATGGAAGTCGAGCGACTTCAGTTCCTTGCGCACCGCGCCTTCGCCGGGTTCCTTGTAGATCGTCCGCAGTTCGTCGCGGTTGCTCACGAATTGCATCGTTGCGGTCCTTTCCCCAAAGCACCGCTCTCCGACGGTGGCCGATCCTGGCGCGGCGGAGGAAGTTACGCCGGTTCAACCAGAGGTGAAAAGAGGGAAAGCAGCCGTCGGTGAAATTTGCGCGTCTGTGGGAAGAGGTTTTCTACTTCCGCGCGTCATCCAGCGAGTGCTTCATGATCAGCGGCATCTGGCTCAGCGTGAAGACGAGCGTGATCGGCATGATGCCCCAAACCTTGAATGCTACCCAGGCGTCGGTCGAGAAGGTCCGCCAGACGATCTCGTTGACGATGGCCAGGAACAGGAAGAACAGGCCCCAGCGCAAGGTGAGCTTGCGCCAGCCTTCCGCATCGAGCCGGAAGGCCGAATCGAAGACGTAACCGAGCAGCGATCTGCCGAAGAGCAGGCCGCCGAGCAGCACGCCGCCGAACAGCGTGTTGACGATGGTCGGCTTCATTTTGATGAAGACGTCGTCCTGGAGCCACAGCGTGAGGGCGCCGAACACGAAGACAACGATGCCTGAAACCAGCGGCATGATCGGCAGCGAGCGGGTGAGGATCCACGACACCGTAAGCGCTACCGCGGTCGCCACCATGAACAGGGCGGTGGCGAGGAAGATCGGGCCGCCGAATTCGCCGAGAGCGGGAAACCGCGCGATCAGGGCCTCGCCCCGGGTGTTGGCGAAGAAGAAGACAAGGAGCGGACCGAGCTCGAGCGCGAGCTTCAGCAACGGGTTGATTTCCTTCTTCCTCGGGTCGGTCGGATCGCGTTCGAGGATCGGTTCGTCCATCATCATGCCACTCCTGCGATCGCCTTGGCGAAGTCGCTTGCCGAAAACGGTTCGAGATCGTCGACCTGCTCGCCGACGCCGATGAAATAGACCGGCAGCTTATGCTTGGCGGCGATTGCGACCAAAATACCGCCGCGCGCCGTGCCGTCGAGCTTGGTCATGACGAGGCCGTTGACGCCGGCGACATTGCGGAAGATCTCGACCTGGTTCAGCGCGTTCTGGCCGGTGGTCGCATCGACGGTCTGCAGCACGGTATGCGGGGCGTCCGGATCGAGCTTGCCCAGCACGCGCACGATCTTCTCCAGTTCCGCCATCAGCTCGGCCTTGTTCTGCAGCCGGCCGGCCGTGTCGATGATCAGCACGTCGGAGCCGGCCTGCTTGGCCTTTTCGAAAGCGTCGTAGGCAAGGCCGGCGGCATCGGCGCCCAGCTTGGAGGAGACGACCGGAGAGCCCGTCCGCTCGCCCCAGATCTTCAACTGCTCGATCGCGGCGGCGCGGAACGTGTCGCCGGCGGCCAGCGTGACCGCGAGGCCGCCCTCGACCAGCTTGGCGGCGAGCTTGCCGATGGTGGTGGTCTTGCCCGTGCCGTTGACGCCGACGACAAGGATCACATGCGGCTTGTGCGAGAGATCGAGTTCCAGCGGCATGGCCACCGGCATCAGGACCTTCTCCATCTCTTCGGCCATGATGGCGCGCACTTCGTCGTCCGAGACGTTCTTGCCGTAACGTCCGGAGGCGAGCGCGTCGGTGACCCGGATCGCGGTCTCCATGCCGAGATCGGCGCGGATCAGCACGTCCTCCAGATCCTGCAGCGTGTCTTCGTCCAGCTTGCGCTTGGTGAAGACGCCGGCAATGTTGCTCGACAGCTCCTTCGACGAGCGCGACAGGCCCTGCTTGAGCCGCTGGAACCAGGAAAGTTTCGGTGCCGCCTCGACCGGCTTCGCCTCGGCCTTCTGCTGCACTTTCTTCGCGACGGTCACCTTGCCGGCAGGTGTCGGCGAAACGTCCTCTCCCCCCTTGAGGGGGAGATGGTCCGAAGGGCCAGAGGGGGTTGTCTCGGCCGCGCGCGGCGCCTCACCTGCATCGTGCGCCGGCTGTGCTTCGGCCGCAATCGTCTCGGCGATGCTCGGCGGTTCTTCGACAGGCGCGCTGGGCTTTTCGGCAACCGGCTCCGAAACGGCCTCTGCCGAGATCGTCCCGGCAGGGCCAGGCGCTTCCTCGATGGGGGCGTCAGGTTCTGCGGCGACCCCACCCCGATCGGCTTCGCCGATCGACCCTCCCCTCAAGGGGGAGGGGGACGTCGGCGCGGCATCCTCTCCCCCCTTGAGGGGGAGATGGCCCGAAGGGCCAGAGGGGGTTGTCTCGGCCGCGCGCGGCGCTTCGTCCGCGCCTGGCGCCGGCTGCGCATCGGTCGCAATCGTCTGGGCGACGCTCGCCGTTTCTTCGACAGGTGCGCTGGGCTTCTCGGCAACCGGCTCCGAAGCGGCCTCTGCCGAGATCGTCTCGGCAGGGCCAGGCGCTTCCTCGATGGGGGCGTCAGGTTCTGCGGCGACCCCACCCCGATCGGCTTCGCCGATCGACCCTCCCCTCAAGGGGGAGGGGGAGGTCGGCGCGATGTCCTCTCCCCTCTTGAGGGGGAGATGGCCCGAAGGGCCAGAGGGGGTTGCCTCGGCAGCGCGCGTCGTCTCGTCTGCGCCTGGTGCCGGCTGCGCTTCGACCTGCTCCTTTTCCTCAGCCTGCTTGCGGCCGAAGGAAAAGACCTTCTTGATGAAATTGAATGCCATCGAACGTTCCGTCAGGCCGCGCGGGCCGAGAGGGGGGAGGCCAGCAGCTGGCGTCCGTCATGGCCTGTCACCACGGCGTCGACAATGTCGCCGGGCGCGCCGGCCGCGATCGCGGTCAGCGTGAAACCTTCCGTGCGACCGATGCCGTCACGCTCGACGAGGATCGATTGCCGCGTGCCGGCGAGCGTCGCCAGATGCCCGGCATAGGCGGCGTCGCCGGCGGCGCGCAGGCGTGCGGCGCGCGCTTTGACCACGGCCCGGTCGACCTGCGGCATGCGGGCAGCCGGTGTTCCTTCGCGCGGCGAGAAGGGAAAGACGTGGAGATGGGTCAAGCCACATTCCTCGACGATGCCGAGCGAGTTCTGGAACATCGCTTCGGTCTCGGTCGGGAAGCCGGCGATGATGTCGGCCCCGAACACGATGCCGGGGCGCAGTCTGCGCACCTCCTCGCAGAAGCGTATGGAATCGTCGCGCAGATGCCTGCGTTTCATCCTCTTCAGGATCATGTCGTCGCCGGCCTGCAGCGACAGGTGCAGATGCGGCATCAGCCTGTTTTCGTTGGCGATCGCATCGAGCAGGTCGTCATCCGCTTCGATGGAATCGATCGAGGACAACCGCAGCCGCTTCACGTCGGGCACCTGCTTCAGGATCGTCTTGACCAGCTTTCCGAGCCTGGGCGCGCCCGGCAGGTCGGCACCGTAGCTGGTCATGTCGACGCCGGTCAGCACGATCTCGGCGTATCCGTTGCCGGCCAGACGCTTGACCTGCTCGACCACCGCGCCCATCGGCACGGACCGCGAATTGCCGCGGCCGAAGGGGATGATGCAGAAGGTGCAGCGATGGTCGCAGCCGTTCTGGACCTGCACGAAGGCGCGGGCGCGGCCCTCGATCGCGTCGACCATATGCGAGGCGGTCTCGCGCACGCTCATGATGTCGTTCACGCGCGCCTTTTCGGTATCGTTGACGCCGAAGTCGGGCAAAGCGCGGTAGTTGCTCGAGCGCAGCTTCTCCTCATTGCCGAGCACGAGGTCGACCTCGTCCATCGCCACGAAGGCCGCGGGGTCGGTCTGGGCGGCGCAGCCCGTGACGATGATGCGCGCGTCGGGGCTCTCGCGGCGCGCCTTGCGGATCGACTGCTTCGCCTGGCGAACGGCTTCGGCCGTCACCGCGCAGGTGTTGAAGATCACCGCGCCGCCCTTCAGGCTGCCCAGCCCGGCGGTTTCCGCCTCGCGTCGCATCACCTCGGATTCATAGGTGTTCAGCCGGCAGCCGAAGGTGACGATGTCGACCGCCATCAGGCAACGTCCCTTTCGTCGCGGTTCCAGGCACCGGTGGCCGGATCGAAACTGCCGGCGAATTCCCATTCGGCCGGGCCGGTCATGATCACGTGGTCGTCGTCGCGCCACTCGATCAGGAGCGGTCCACCCGGCACGGTCACGGTAACGGCGCGGCCGGTTCGCCGCGTGCGTGCGGCGCTCACCGCGGCCGCGCAAGCGGCCGAGCCGCAGGCCCGGGTCAGGCCGGCGCCGCGCTCCCAGGTGCGAATGGCCATGGCGTCCGGTGCCGTGACCTGCGCGATCGTGATGTTGGCGCGCTCGGGGAAGATCGGATGATTTTCGAGCATCGGACCGAAGCGGTCGAGTTCGTAGGACCAGACGTCGCGGTCGACCCAGAAGATGGCGTGCGGGTTGCCCATCGAGGCAACCGAGGGCGAGTGCAGCACCGGCTTGTCGATGGGGCCGACCTGCAGCTCGATCATGCGCGTGTCGCGGAACTCCTCGGCAAGCGGGATGTCCCGCCAGCCGAAGCGCGGCATGCCCATATCGACCGAGATCATCCCGTCGGCATGCTCGTTCGCGTTGAGGATGCCGGCCACGGTCTCGAAGGTGAAGTGCCTGCGGCCGGTCTCGGCCGACAGGGCCCGCACCACGCAGCGCATGCCGTTGCCGCAGGCCTGCGCGATCGAGCCGTCGGAATTCAGGATCTCGATATAGTTCTCGGTGCCTGATGTGCGCGGATCGTGGATCGCCATGATCTGGTCGAAACGGGTGGCGGGATCGGCATTGAGCGCGACCGCGGCGGCGGGCGAGACGCGGCCGGCGCGACCGCGCATGTCGGCGACGATGATCTCGTTGCCGAGCCCGTTCATCTTTGCGAACTTCGCCCTCGCGGTCATTCCGTTGCTTTTTCGGCCTGTTGCGTTTGGCGCCTATATGGCGGAAACGGCCGGGAATTACCAGTGCGACCCGTTGGAGCGGAGCCGATCAGGGGGCCGGCACGTCCCATACTTCACCCGGCAGCATCGGCCGGAAGCATTCGCGCCCGATGTTGCGCGCCTCGAGTGCGCGCCAGAGCCTGTCGCGCGGCTCCTCGATCGGTTCGTTGGTCAGCGGGAAGGTGCCCCAGTGACAGCCGACGGCCCAGGCGGCCTTGCACAGCAACATTCCCTCGGCCGCCTCGTCGGGATCCTGGTGATGCGGCTCCATGAACCAGCGTGGCGCGTAGGCGCCGATGGGCAGGACGGCAAGGCGGAAACCGCCATGCTTCTGGCCGAGCCGTCGATAGATGCTGCCCCCATGGAAGCCGGTGTCGCCGGCGAAATAGAGCTTTCCGGCAGGGGCCTCGACGACGAAACCGCCCCACAGCGCCATGCGCCGGTCCGCCGCGCCGCGCGCCGACCAGTGATGGGCCGGCTCGACATGGATCGTCACCCGGTCCGTCACCGCCAGGGTCTCTCCCCAGTCTCGGGCGACGACACGCAGGCTCGGCGCGGCGGCATCAAGGATAGCGTCGTTGCCGAGCGGCGTCACCACGAGCGGATCATGTCCGGCGCGGAGCTTCTTCAGCGTGGCGGCGTCCATATGGTCGTAGTGATTGTGGCTCAGAAGCACGAGGTCGATGGGAGGCAGGTCGTCGAAGGCGATGCCGGGTTCGTTCACCCGCTTCGGTCCGGCGAAGGAGAAGGGCGAGACACGCTCCGACCAGACGGGATCGGTGAGCATATTGAGGCCGGCGAACTGGATGAGCAAGGTGGAGTGGCCGACCATGGTGACGCGAAGTTCGTCGCCGGCCACGCGCGCAGCCGGTCGCGCCGAAGGAAAGGGGCTCGGCCAGGAGGCTGGCCACGGCGTGCGCTCCCCGCCCAGTTGCCAGCGCAGGAGGTCGGCGAAACCGGCCGGCGGCCTGCCGCCCGGATTGAAGAACACGCGCCCGTCGAAATGGTCGCTGACATCGCCCTGGAAATAGGGGTTGCGCCTTTTGGTGCGAGTGACGTTTCCGGCCAGAGGTCTCATCCCTGTCGTCTCGAACGTGCAGATCCGCCGCTTTGTTCCATCATCTGATGCCATGTGCCTGGGCGCTGACGCATCCGCGCGACCTCAGTTGCCGTCGCGGTCCTTCCGGGCCGCTCCGCTTCGCGCCAACGAGCGATCCTGTCGACCGTTGGCAATGAACCCGACACGATGGCGCTGGAGCAAGCGGCCCCTCCTGATGCTGACAAAGGCGCTGCCGTTTGGCTAGTCCTTGCTTCGAGATGCGCCTTTGCAGAGCCGACGCCGGCTGGATCGAGGCCCGGACAGAGAGGCCGGCCACGGTGCCGGTCGGCTCCGTCGACAGGCCGTTCGGGCCGCGGGAGGCCCGTCTCACAGCGCCTTGCGGCTGTTTGCGTGCCGAGCAGATCAATCGGTGGGTGAATTCTCCGGGCTGAGCATGCAGCGTGGTAAAATCGCAACATTTGTAGGATCGAAACCGCATTTTAACCATATCCGGTTGCAATTTAGCCAATATCGATGATTTGGGTTCAATGATATCAACGGCCGGAGCGTGGACTGGCTCCGACGGAGGATTTGATGAATTTTTCCAAGACGGGCCTTGTTCTTGTGTCGCTGATGGCGCTGACCGCGGCCGGCTGTTCCAGTTCGCGGTTTTCGACGCTGGATTCCCAGCCGGCGCCGCTGACGCCGGCCCCGTCCGGGACAGTGACAGGCTCCCAACTGCCGCCGCCGGCTGCTCCTGGGACGGACGCCAGCCAGTTCCCGCCGGCGCCAGGCGGGACGAATGTAGCGGCTGCCACGCCGGTCGCGCCGCCGGCCGATGCTCCCGACCTGACCGCCGGCAATGTCGCCGGCGTCTGGAATGCATCGGTCTCGGGCCAGAGCTGCAAGGTCGCCACCCCGCAGACCAAGTTCGGCGCCGGTTTCCGCGCCGGTCCGTTGCGCTGCCCGGCTCCGCTCGACGGCGTCAAGTCGTGGAACGTCAGCGGCAAGCAGCTGACGCTCTATGACGAGAACGGCGGCACGCTCGCCAGGCTCTACTCGTCCGGCCCGGAAAAATTCGACGGTCAGACCGAAGGCGGCGTTCCGGTTTCGCTGACGCGGTGATAGGCATCGTCCAACCCGTTCCAGCCAAGACGACTTCATGCACCATCTGCGCGACGGCATCCAGACACACCCTTCTGTCGCGCAGCGCTATCGCCACCTCGTGGAGACCGGCGCCGTTGAACGCGACGCCGCCCAGGAAGCGGTCGCGGTCGCGCTCGACCGCCTGATCGGAGAAATCGCCTCCAAGAGGCTTGCCGCCAAATCGAGCTCGCTCGGCTGGCTGTTCGGGAAGAAGCGCAAGCCCGAGCCGGTCAAGGGCCTCTACATCCACGGTGCCGTCGGCCGCGGCAAGACCATGCTCATGGACCTGTTCTTCGAGCTCGTGCCGGTGCGGCGCAAGCGCCGCGTCCATTTCAACGATTTCATGGCGGACGTCCAGGATCGGATCCAGAAGCAGCGTCTGGCTCGCAAGAACGGCGAGACCCGGGAGGACGATCCCATCCCGCCGGTGGCCAAGGCACTGGCGGAAGAAGCCTGGGTGCTCTGCTTCGACGAGTTCACGGTGACCGACATCGCCGATGCGATGATCCTGTCGCGCCTGTTCTCGGCGCTGTTCGCCGAGGGCGTGGTGCTGGTCGCTACCTCCAACGTGGTTCCCGTCGAGCTCTATCGCGACGGACTGAACCGCCAGCTCTTCCTGCCCTTCATCGGATTGCTGGAGAGGCATGCGGAGGTCGTCTCGCTCGATGCGATGAAGGATTACCGGCTCGACCGTGTGAACCGCCTGCCGGTCTATCTCGCTCCGGTCGACGCGGCGGCGGACCGCCAGATGGATGTCGCCTGGCAGACGATGACCAACGGCCACGCGCCGGCGCCGGCCGAGATCGGCGTCAAGGGGCGCCATGTCGTCGTGCCGAGGGCCGCTGCGCGCGCTGCGCGCTTCTCCTTCGGCGATCTCTGCGAGAAACCGCTCGGCGCGCGCGACTTCCTGGCGATCGCCGGACGCTACGATACGATTTTCGTCGACCACGTGCCGGTGCTGGCCGAGGCGCGGCGCAACGAAGCCAAGCGTTTCATCCTGCTGATCGACACGCTCTACGACCAGAAGGTACGCCTCGTGATGAGCGCCGAGGCGCCGCCGCAGGAACTCTATCAAGGCAAACGCGGCACCGAGGCCTTCGAATTCGACCGCACGGCCTCACGTCTCATGGAGATGCAGAGCCGCGACTGGCTGGATGCCTGGTCGGAAAGGCATAGGAGCGAAAGGAGCGAATAGCGAGTAGCCAATAGCGAATAGGGATTAGGAAGGCTTGCCGGATCGCCCGCGCCTGTGATGCTGCTCGCTACGCGCTTTCTCTCGATCCCCGTGTCCGGATCATCCTCGAAATCTCCAAATTTTGACGTTTACGTAAATCCCAATCATTATAACCGATTGAAAAACTTGATGCCGAAAGAATCGGTTGAATATTACAGCCGTCGAGGCTATGGCAGCCTCGAAATCCCGGCCCTTCCGGCCCGTCCTCACATGCCTTCCATAGCGCCGTCTGTCGACGGTTTTCAGACAAGGGATACTCTCCAACATGGCACGCAACAAGATCGCCCTCATCGGCTCCGGCATGATCGGCGGCACGCTGGCTCACATGATCGGCCTCAAGGAACTGGGCGACGTCACTCTGTTCGACATCGCCGAAGGCATCCCGCAGGGCAAGGGGCTGGACATCGCCCAGTCCTCGCCGGTGGACGGCTTCGATGCGAGATTCACCGGCGTCAACGACTATGCGGCGATCGAGGGCGCGGATGTGTGCATCGTCACCGCCGGCGTGCCGCGCAAGCCCGGTATGAGCCGTGACGATCTGCTCGGCATCAATCTGAAGGTGATGGAGCAGGTCGGGGCCGGCATCAGGAAATATGCGCCGAAGGCCTTCGTCATCTGCATCACCAACCCGCTCGACGCCATGGTCTGGGCGCTGCAGAAGTTCTCCGGCCTGCCGAAGAGCCATGTCGTCGGTATGGCCGGCGTGCTCGACTCGGCCCGCTTCCGCTACTTCCTCGCCGAGGAGTTCAAGGTCTCGGTCGAGGATGTCACCGCCTTCGTGCTCGGCGGCCACGGCGACACGATGGTGCCGCTCACCCGTTACTCGACGGTGGCCGGCATTCCGCTGCCCGATCTCGTCAAGATGGGCTGGACCTCGAAGGAGAAGCTCGACGCCATCGTGCAGCGCACCCGCGACGGCGGCGCCGAGATCGTCGGCCTGCTGAAGACAGGTTCCGCCTATTACGCGCCGGCCTCTTCGGCGATCGCCATGGCCGAAGCCTATCTCAAGGACAAGAAGCGCGTCCTGCCTTGCGCTGCCTATCTTTCGGGGCAGTACGGGGTCAAGGACATGTATGTCGGCGTGCCGACCGTGATCGGCGCCGGCGGCGTCGAGCGCATCATCGAGATCGACCTCAACAAGGCCGAGCAGAAGATGTTCGAGAATTCGGTGGGGGCGGTGCAGGGCCTGTGCGAGGCCTGCGTCAACATCGCGCCGAATCTCGGCAAGAACTAAGGAGGCGGCTCCCGTGAACATCCACGAATATCAGGGAAAGCAACTGCTGAAGGCCTACGGCCTGCCGGTCGCCGAAGGCGTGGCGGTGCTGAAGGCGGAAGAAGCTGCCGCGGCGGCAAAGGCACTGCCGGGGCCGCTCTATGTGGTCAAGAGCCAGATTCATGCCGGCGGTCGCGGCAAGGGCAAGTTCAAGGAACTCGGCACCGACGCCAAGGGTGGCGTCAGGCTGGCGCGCTCGGCGGACGAGGTCGTGGCCAATGTCAACGAGATGCTCGGAAACACGCTCGTCACCAAGCAGACCGGACCGGCCGGCAAGCAGGTCAACCGCCTCTACATCGAGGACGGGGCCGACATCGACCGCGAACTCTATCTGTCCATCCTGGTCGACCGCACGGTCGGCCGCATCGCCTTCGTCGTCTCGACCGAGGGCGGCATGGACATCGAGGCCGTGGCCCATGACACGCCGGAGAAGATCGTCACGCTGGCGATCGACCCGGACAACGGCGTGACCGGCGAGGACGTGGCCAGGCTCAACGAGGCGCTGAAGCTCTCCGGCGATGCGGCGACGGACGGCGCCCAGGTGTTCCCGGCGCTCTACAAGGCTTTCGTCGAGAAGGACATGAGCCTGCTCGAGATCAACCCGCTGATCGTCATGACCAACGGCCGTCTGCGGCTCCTCGACGCGAAGATCTCCTTCGACAACAACGCGCTTTTCCGGCACCCGGAGGTGATGGAACTGCGCGACACGACCGAAGAGGACGCCAAGGAGATCGAGGCCTCGAAACATGATCTCGCCTATGTCGCGCTCGACGGCAATATCGGCTGCATGGTCAATGGCGCGGGCCTGGCCATGGCGACGATGGATATCATCAAACTCTATGGCGCGGAGCCCGCGAACTTCCTCGATGTCGGCGGCGGCGCGTCGAAGGAGAAGGTGACGGCAGCCTTCAAGATCATCACCGCCGACCCCGCGGTCAAAGGCATCCTCGTCAACATCTTCGGCGGCATCATGAAATGCGATGTCATCGCCGAGGGCGTGATCGCGGCCGTCAAGGAAGTCGGGCTGCAGGTTCCGCTGGTCGTGCGGCTCGAAGGCACCAATGTCGAACTGGGCAAGCGTATCCTCAGGGAGAGCGGCCTGAACGTCATTCCGGCCGACGACCTCGACGACGCGGCGAAGAAGATCGTCGCGGCGGTGAACGGCTAAGGCGCAGGCCTGCCGCGGCGCGCGCCAGGCGCGGCCGCCGCGGCAGGCTTCTCGCCGTCAACCCTATCCCAATCGAACGGACGGAACCCGAATGTCCATTCTCGTCAACAAAGACACCAAGGTCCTGGTTCAGGGCCTGACCGGCAAGACCGGCACCTTCCACACCGAGCAGGCGCTTGCCTACCACGGCACCCAGATGGTCGGCGGCATCCATCCGAAGAAGGGTGGCGAGACCTGGAGGGGCGCCGCCGGAGAGGCCCTGCCTATCTTCTCCTCCGTGGCGGATGGCAAGGAGAAGACCGGCGCCAATGCTTCGGTGGTCTATGTGCCGCCGGCAGGCGCGGCAGAAGCCATCATCGAGGCGATCGAGGCCGAGATCCCGCTGATCGTGTGCATCACCGAGGGCATCCCGGTCATGGACATGGTCAAGGTCAAGGCCAGGCTCGAGAAGTCCAGGTCGCGGCTGATCGGGCCGAACTGCCCCGGCGTGCTCACCCCCGACGAATGCAAGATCGGCATCATGCCGGGCAACATCTTCCGCAAGGGCTCGGTGGGCGTTGTATCGCGCTCGGGAACGCTTACCTATGAGGCCGTGTTCCAGACCACCAATGCGGGGCTCGGCCAGACGACCGCTGTCGGCATCGGCGGCGATCCCGTGAAGGGCACCGAGTTCATCGACGTGCTCGAGATGTTCCTCGCCGACGACGAGACCAAATCGATCATCATGATCGGCGAGATCGGCGGCTCGGCCGAGGAAGATGCCGCGCAGTTCCTGAAGGACGAGGCAAAGCGCGGGCGCCGGAAGCCGATGGCCGGCTTCATCGCCGGGCGCACCGCGCCGGCGGGGCGCACGATGGGTCACGCCGGCGCCGTCATTTCGGGCGGCAAGGGCGGCGCGGAAGACAAGATCGCGGCGATGGAGGCGGCGGGCATCCGCGTCTCGCCATCGCCGGCGAGGCTCGGCACGACGTTGCTCGAGGCGATCAAGGGGTAAGTGAATGGTGAATGGTCAGTGGTGAATGGATGGAAGAGGCAAGCTCGCCCAACTGCGACGCTTCCATTCACCATTCACCATTTTGCCATTCACCCCTGAATAGGAGACGGGGCTGACGCTCCGATCAAGGACATGGCACGGCAAGATCAAGCCAACGACCAGTTTTCCCTCACCTCTTTCCTCTATGGCGGCAATGCCGACTATATCGAGGCGCTCTATTCCAGCTATCAGGACGATCCGTCCTCGGTGAATTCCGAGTGGCGCGACTTCTTCGGCGCGCTGCAGGACGATGCCGGCGACGTCAGGAAAAACGCCAGGGGCGCTTCCTGGTCCACTCCGAGCTGGCCGCTGGTCGCCAATGGCGAGCTCGTCTGCGCGCTCGACGGCAATTGGGGCCTCGTCGAGAAGCACATCGAGAAGAAGGTGAAGGACAAGGCGGCCGCCGCCGGGCTGCCGTTGTCGGATGGCGAGGTGATGCAGGCGACGCGCGATTCCGTGCGCGCCATCATGATGATCCGCGCCTATCGCATGCGCGGCCATCTCCACGCCAATCTGGATCCGCTCGGGCTCGCCAAGCCCATCGAGGACTATGACGAACTGTCGCCGACCTCCTATGGCTTCACCGAGGCGGACTACGACCGCAGGATCTTCATCGACAACGTGCTGGGGCTCGAATATTCGACCATCCGGCAGATGCTGGAGATCCTGGCCCGCACTTATTGCTCAACGCTCGGCGTCGAATTCATGCACATCTCCGACCCCGAGGAGAAGGCCTGGATACAGGAGCGTATCGAAGGCGTCGACAAGGGCATCGCCTTCACCGCGGCCGGCAAGAAGGCGATCCTGCAGAAGCTGATCGAGGCCGAGGGTTTCGAACAGTTCATCGACGTCAAATACAAGGGCACCAAGCGCTTCGGCCTGGACGGCGGAGAATCGCTGATCCCGGCGCTGGAGCAGATCATCAAGCGCGGCGGCTCGCTCGGCATGGAGGAGATCGTGCTGGGCATGGCCCATCGCGGCCGCCTCAACGTGCTCAGCCAGGTCATGGCCAAGCCGCACCGCGCGATCTTCCATGAATTCAAGGGCGGCTCCTTCGCCCCCGATGACGTCGAGGGCTCGGGCGACGTGAAGTACCATCTCGGCGCCTCGTCCGACCGCGAGTTCGACGGCAACAAGGTGCATCTGTCGCTCACCGCCAACCCGTCGCATCTGGAGATCGTCGACCCGGTCGTGATGGGCAAGGCGCGCGCCAAGCAGGACCAGCTCTACGGCCGCACGCGCGAGGAGATCGTGCCGCTCGCCGAACGCGCGAAGGTGTTGCCGCTATTGCTGCACGGCGACGCCGCCTTCGCCGGCCAGGGCGTGATCGCGGAGATTCTCGGCTTGTCCGGCCTGCGCGGCCACCGCGTTGCGGGCACGCTGCATTTCATCATCAACAACCAGATCGGCTTCACGACCAATCCGCGTTTCTCGCGGTCGTCGCCCTACCCGTCCGATGTCGCCAAAATGATCGAGGCGCCGATCTTCCATGTCAACGGCGACGATCCGGAGGCCGTCGTCTACGCGGCCAAGATCGCCATCGAGTTCCGCATGCGGTTCCACAAGCCGGTGGTGATCGACATGTTCTGCTACCGCCGCTTCGGCCACAACGAAGGCGACGAGCCCGCCTTCACCCAGCCGATCATGTACCGCACCATCCGTGCCCACAAGACGACGCTGCAGCTCTACAGCGAGAAGATGATTGCCGAAGGGCTGGCCAGCCAGGCCGAGATCGACAAGATGAAGGCCGACTGGCGGGCGCATCTCGAGGCCGAGTTCGAGGCCGGCCATGCCTACAAGCCGAACAAGGCCGACTGGCTCGACGGCGCCTGGTCGGGCTTGAGGACGGCCGACCAGCAGGATGAACTCCGGCGCGGCAAGACCGCTGTGCCGGCCAAGACGCTGAAGGAGGTCGGCAAGAAGCTCACCGAGGTGCCGAAGGACTTCGAGGTCCACCGCACGATCGGCCGCTTCCTCGACAACCGCCGCCAGGCGATCGAGACGGGCGAGGGCATCGACTGGGCCACCGGCGAGGCGCTGGCCTTCGGCTCGATCCTGCTCGACGGCAACCCGATCCGCCTGTCCGGCCAGGACTCCGAGCGCGGCACCTTCTCGCAGCGCCATTCCGTGCTCTACGACCAGCGCGACGAGACCCGCTACATCCCGCTCAACAACCTGTCGCCGGCCCAGGCCAACTACGAGGTCATCAACTCGATGCTCTCGGAAGAAGCCGTGCTCGGCTTCGAATACGGCTATTCGCTGGCCGAGCCCAAGGCGCTGACGCTGTGGGAAGCCCAGTTCGGCGACTTCGCCAACGGCGCCCAGGTGGTCTTCGACCAGTTCATCTCGTCGGGCGAACGCAAATGGCTCAGAATGTCGGGGCTGGTCTGCCTGCTGCCGCACGGCTATGAGGGCCAGGGGCCGGAGCACTCGTCGGCGCGCCTGGAGCGCTTCCTCCAGCTTTGCGCGGAAGACAACATGCAGGTGGCGAACGTCACCACGCCGGCCAACTATTTCCATATCCTGCGCCGGCAGCTCAAGCGCGACTTCCGCAAGCCGCTGATCCTGATGACGCCGAAGTCGCTGCTGCGCCACAAGCGCGCGGTGTCGACGCTGGCCGACATGTCGGGCGAAAGCGCGTTCCACCGTCTCCTGTGGGACGACGCGCAGAACCTGCCCGGTCAGGCGATCAAGCTGGTCAAGGACTCCAAGATCCGCCGCGTCGTGCTGTGCTCGGGCAAGGTCTATTACGACCTTTACGAGGAGCGTGAGAAGCGCGGCATCAACGATGTCTACCTGCTGCGTGTCGAGCAGCTCTATCCGTTCCCGGCCAAGGCGCTGATCAACGAGCTGTCGCGTTTCCGCAACGCGCAGATGGTGTGGTGCCAGGAGGAACCCAAGAACATGGGAGCCTGGTCGTTCATCGACCCCTATCTGGAATGGGTGCTCGCCCATATCGACGCGAAGCATCAGCGGGTGCGTTACACCGGGCGCCCGGCGGCAGCGTCGCCGGCGACCGGCCTCATGTCCAAGCATCTGGCGCAGCTCGAGGCCTTCCTCGAGGATGCGCTCGGCGAATAACGGTAAAGGCGAGCAGGGAAGATACCATGGCTACCGAAATCCGCGTTCCGACCCTCGGCGAATCCGTTACCGAGGCGACCGTCGGGAAATGGTTCAAGCAGGCAGGGGAAGCCATCGCGGCCGACGAGCCGATCGTCGAGCTCGAGACCGACAAGGTGACGGTCGAGGTGCCCGCGCCCGCTGGCGGCACGCTGGCCGAGATCGCCGTGAAGGAAGGCGAGACGGTGAATGTCGGCGCCCTTCTCGGCTCGATCGCAGCCGGCGGCGCCCCCGCCGCCAAGGCCGCGGCGCCGAAGCCGGAGGCGGTTGCACAAACCGTCGGCCCGGCGGGTGCCGGGACCGTGAAGGAGGCCGGGGCCAAGACCGCGGTGATCGCCGGCGAGCCACCGATCGCCGAACGCAGGATGCCGCCGGCGCCGAGCGCGGCGAAGCTTCTCGCGGAAGCCAACATCGCCGTCGACCAGGTCGCCGGCTCCGGCAAGCGCGGGCAGGTGCTGAAGGGCGACGTGCTCGACGCGATCGCCAGGGGCGTCGCCGCACAGCCCGCCCAGGCTGCCGTGCCTGTCTCGGTACGGGCCCCGTCGCCGGCCGACGACGAGGCGCGCGAGGAGCGCGTGCGCATGACCAAGCTGCGCCAGACCATCGCGCGCCGGCTCAAGGAGGCGCAGTCGACCGCGGCCATGCTCACCACCTTCAACGAGGTGGACATGAAGGCGGTGATGGATTTGCGGACCAAGTACAAAGACGTCTTCGAGAAGAAGCACGGCGTGAAGCTCGGCTTCATGGGCTTCTTCACCAAGGCCGTGACGCATGCGCTGAAGGAGATTCCGGCGGTCAATGCCGAGATCGACGGTACCGACATCATCTACAAGAACTATGCCCATATCGGCGTGGCCGTGGGCACCGACAAGGGTCTGGTCGTGCCTGTCGTCCGCAACGCCGATTCCATGAGCATCGCCGAGATCGAGAAGGAGATCGGCCGGCTCGGCGTCGCGGCCCGCGACGGCAAGCTTGCCGTCGCGGACATGCAGGGCGGCACCTTCACCATCTCCAACGGCGGCGTCTACGGTTCGCTGATGTCGACCCCGATCCTCAATGCGCCGCAGTCGGGCATCCTCGGCATGCACAAGATCCAGGAACGGCCGATGGTCGTCGGTGGCCAGATCGTGATCCGCCCGATGATGTATCTGGCGCTGAGCTACGATCACCGCATCGTCGACGGCAAGGAGGCTGTGACCTTCCTGGTGCGCGTCAAGGAGAGCCTCGAGGATCCGGAGCGGCTGGTACTGGATCTGTAGGAGACCAGGCCGATGCCGGACGGCCGCCCCGGGGATCACCCGCTGACGGACATCTCCATTCACGGCGAGGAGATCTTCGACCGCGAGACCAATGCGCGCATCCGGCGGCTCGTCAACGGCGCGCCGCCGCATCTGCTCGAGATCCTCGACGATCTCGTCTGGCACTGGCCGCGCCCGCGCAATCATGAAAGCGACTGGGGCGAACTGATCAATGCGGACGATTTTGCCCGCGTGATCGAAGGCCTCGAGCGGGCCTGGCGGAATATGGCCGGCGGGCGCGATTGACGTCCGCGTTCTGCCGGGGCCAAATCGCGGCGAAGCGAGGAGAGGATCATCGGGCATGGCCTTCGAACCCGACATTCCACCGATCCAGGTTCACCTCTGCGTCAAGGGCGGCAAGGCGGCGATCGCCTTCTACGAGGCCGCGTTCGGCGCAGTCGAGACTTATGAGCAGATGGCCGAGGACGGCGAGCGTGTGCTGCATGCCAACCTTTCCGTCTTCGGCAGCGAGGTCATGCTGCACGATGAATTCCCGGAATTCGTAGCGGACGTGATGTCGCCGCACTCGCGTGGCGGCGCGAGCCTGTCGATCAACGTCAATCTGAAGTCGCCGCAGGAGGTCGACAAGGCGATCGAGCGCGCCGTCGCGGCGGGTGCTGGGGTGACCATGCCGGCCGACGACATGTTCTGGGGCGCCAGATACGGCAAGATCCAGGACCCGTTCGGCCATGTCTGGGCCTTCAACGCGCCGCTGGGGAAGGCTGGATGACGCTTCGTGAGGGCGCGTCGGCCGCCACCTTTCTCGCAGTGTTTGCGGTTGCGGCCGCGCCTGCACGGGCGGCTTGTCCGATCGAACTCGCCGTGTTCGGCGATCGTGACGAAGCCGCCTCCGTCGAGTTCGTTCCGACCGGAGAAAGTGCCGCCGTCACCAATACGTTCCGCATGGAGCTCGGCGACGGCGTCGTGCTCGACGGCATCGTGATGTGGTCGGCCGATGTGTCGCGCCCGAACGGGATGCTGATGCACGACTGCCCCGAGGGCGACGTGACCGGGGAGGAACTCGCCGCCTGCACGGCATGGCAGGGCGTCATCTACACGGCGGACGCCTCGGGCGGCATCGGCCTGCTGCCGGCGGAAGGGACGGCCGCGCCCAGGACCTTGATCTTCCCCGATCTCGGCCCGGCGCTCAGGCATTCGTCAGCGTATCGCGACCAGGGGTCTTCAAAGCTGCCCTGGGACGTTTTCGCATTGAAGGGTTGCCAGGAATGAATGGGTCTGCGGTGGCACCTCGCCCCGGCGGACCATAAATGGAGTTCGGCCGGACGGCCCCAACCAACAGGAACGAGAATGACTTACGACGTCGTGGTGATCGGAACCGGCCCGGGGGGCTATGTCTGCGCGATCAAGGCCGCGCAGCTCGGATTGAAGACGGCCGTGGTGGAGAAGCGCCTGACGCATGGCGGGACCTGCGTCAATGTCGGCTGCATTCCGTCCAAGGCGCTGCTGCATGCGTCCGAGGTCTTCATGGAGGCCGGACACTCCTTCCAGGCGCTCGGCGTGGAGGTCGGCAAGCCGAAGCTCAACCTCAGGCAGATGCTCGCGCACAAGACGCAGACGGTCGACCAGAACGTCAAGGGCCTCGATTTCCTGATGAAGAAGAACAAGATCGAGGTGCTGCGCGGCACCGGCCGCATCATGGAGGCGGGCAAGGTCGCGATCACCGGCGACGACGGCAAGATCGTAGAGGTCGAGACGAAGAACATTGTCATCGCGACGGGCTCCGACGTGAACGGCATTCCCGGCGTCAAGATCGACTTCGACGAGAAGGTCATCGTCTCCTCGACCGGCGCCCTGGACCTGGAGAAGGTGCCCGGCCATCTGGTCGTCGTCGGTGGCGGCGTCATCGGCCTGGAGCTCGGCTCGGTCTGGGCGCGGCTCGGCGCCAAGGTCACGGTCGTCGAGTTCCTGGACACGATCCTGGCGGGCATGGACGGTGAGGTGGCCAAGCAGTTCCAGCGCATGCTGGCCAAGCAGGGCTTCGACTTCAAGCTCGGCGCCAAGGTGACTGACGTCGCCAGGGCCAAGAAGGGCGCGAGCGTCACGTTCGAGCCAGTGAAGGGCGGCGCGGCCGAGACGATCGACGCCGACGTGGTGCTGATCGCAACCGGCCGCAAACCCTATACCGAGGGGCTGGGCCTTGCCGAGGCGGGCGTGGCGGTGGATGATCGCGGCCGGGTCGAGACCGACGCGCATCTGAGGACCAATGTCCCGGGGATCTATGCCATCGGCGATGTGATCGCCGGGCCCATGCTCGCCCACAAGGCGGAGGACGAGGGTGTCGCGGTCGCCGAGATGATCGCCGGCCAGTCCGGACATGTGAATTACGAGGTGATCCCCAGCGTCGTCTACACCAGCCCTGAAGTCGCGTCGGTCGGCAGGACGGAGGAGCAGCTGAAGGCCGAGGGCGTCGCCTACAAGGCCGGCAAGTTCCCTTTCTCGGCCAACGGCCGCGCGCGCGCCTCCCTCCATACCGACGGCTTCGTGAAGATACTGGCCGACAAGGACACGGACCGCGTGCTCGGCGCCCACATCGTCGGCTTCGGCGCCGGCGAGATGATCCACGAGGCCGCTGTGCTGATGGAGTTCGGCGGCTCGTCGGAGGATCTCGCGCGCACCTGTCATGCCCATCCGACCATGTCGGAGGCCGTCAAGGAGGCGGCGCTGGCAACCTTCTTCAAGCCGATCCATATCTGATACCGACGCTCGACAGGATTCACCGTTGGATCGCGCGACTGCGTGACCCCACGCCGGGCGGCGCCGTCGATCGAGGCAAGGTGGGTGCGCGAGCATCCGCCTGGCGTGGCTGTGTCGGCATCCACGCCCGTTGTAATGACGCGATGTTGGCCGCGGGCAAAAAACGCATCGCGTCCCCGCCCGAATATAAGGTTCGGCAAGATATAGGCCGCCGGTCGGATCAGAGCAGCCAATAAACGGCCCCGCCACGGCGGGCCGTATTCATGCCCGCTGCCCTACTGAGCCGGAGCCGGCTCCGTCGGGGCGGCCGGCTGCGTCGCGGACGGTGCCGCCGGCGTGCTCGGCGTCGAAGGTTCAGCCGGTGCAGGGGTCGCAGGTTCCGTCGCCGCCGGCGGGTTCGCGGTCGTCGTGGTCTGGGTGCCGCTGGGGCCGAACAGGAAATATGCTATCGCGGCTAGAACGAGCACGATGGCCGCGATGATGACGCTGGTGCCCATGCCGCGTTCCTGACGCACTGGATTGCGAACCGGAGCGACGTCTTCGACAGGCGGCTGATTGCCGGGCGGATTCCGGGGATCGTCGGGTGGCTTCTGGGGATCGTTGTCTCCCCGCGCGGGATTGGCCATGAAATGATCCTCCGTCGGTTGCAACGACGGATAACGTTTCATTGCCGGTTCGGTTTCAAAAGGGCACGCAAGCATAAGAGGCTATGTCGGGCGCATCCTTGCCCGACATAGCCATGCAATTCCCGAAGGAGCGGTGCGGTCAGCCTCGCTCGTCGTCGGCGTCCTTCGCCCGGTCGGCCCGCACCGCATCTGTCGCCGCCGTGCTTTCCGGTGTCGACATGGTCTGCGAGGTGGCACTCGTACCGGCCACGGTCATGTTGTCGGTCTTGGCGGCGGAATGCATGAATTCGCAGGCATTCGCGCCCGCAATGGAGAGGCCAAGGGCTGCGGCCACAAGCAGGGCTTTCGTCATCCTCTTCATCCTGTCTCGATTGCGACGACAGACGCTAACAAAGCCTCGCCGCTGCGCCAAATCACGCTTTGCGTGAAGTGGTCCGTTCAGCCGGCAGGGGAGACAGTGTAGCCGGCCTTGCGGAACAGTTCGACCAGGCCGTCCGGTCCCGGCAGGTGCAGCGCGCCGACCGCTATGAAGGCATTGCCGGCCGCCAGCAGCGGCTCGGCCTTCCCGGCCATCGTCTTGTTGCGCTCGGTGATCATCGCCTCTTCGAAGGCGGCGTAACCGGCCTCGTCGCCGGCGGCGTCCGGCAGCGCGGCACGGAACAAGGGCCAGTACATGCCCATATCGCCCCGCAGATAGAGCGTGATCATGGTCTCGACGATGTCGTCCATCCTGTCGCCGAGTTTTAACGTCTCGACGAGGCCCTCCAGATGGAAATCCATCGGCAGCGAGGCCATCGCCTCGAGCTGCTCGGTCGCCGTCTCCAGGCCTTCCAGCTTCTTGCCGCTGGCCTCCGCGTCCTTGGCCAGCTTGACGTCGAGCACCGGTGCGCCCGCCGCCTTGCGCGCCGTTTCGCAGGCCGGCAAGACCGCCATTGTCGCAAGGATCCACGGCTTCATCTTGATCACGCTGGCGAGCGGGATGCCGCGCTTCGCGAGAGCCGCATCGACGACCGCGGCATCCTCCGGGGACAAGAGCGACGGCAGCGTGGTGTCGTCGGTGAACATCGTCAGTTCGGGCTTCTTCATCACGGCAGCCATCATGCGGGCCGGGTCGACCACGTCGGTCGTCTCGATGACCACCGTCTGCGACGCGTCGAAGGCGCGCTGGGCGGCGGGGGGCAGCGAGGTCACGCGCGGATCGGTCATGTGCATGGTGCCGAACAGGAAGGAGGGCGCCCGGCCTTCCTTCTCCAGCTTCCACAACAGCCCCTTTCCATTGACTGTCGCGGCGGCCTCCTGCTCGATCCTGCGGAACGTGTCCGGGTCATCCGTCCTGATCGACGCCATGAGATCCTTTCCGGTGCATTCCGGCATCTCGGCGCGGGCCTGGCCCGAGGCAAGCGTGGCGACGGCCATGAAGGACAACAAGAACAATACGTTGATCGCCGCGAGCAGCTTCAACCACAGGACTGCCGAATGATCTGCCATGGCGACGACGCGTTTCATGTCCCGACCCCCCGGGCAGGTTTGCGTGGCTCGCCCGCTCTCCACCTGCTGCATGCCTTGCAAAACCGTGGCGCACTTCTCCGAAACCTGCATAGGACGCAAAAACGGCGAAACAGTTAACCGGCGTCGGGAAATTGTCCCGACAACGCCGCGCCCTAACCGGGCTTGCGTGGCTTCGCCCACGCTTCACCTGCTTGGCCACTTCTTTTTGCCGCAGGTTTTTGCCGGAAAACCGTGGGACACTTTTTCGAAACCTGCTTATGCACGCGGGTGGGCGGCCTCGTAGATGTCGAGCAGCCGCGCCGTGTCGACCCCGGTATAGATCTGCGTCGTCGACAGGCTGGCATGGCCGAGCAGTTCCTGGATCGCGCGAAGATCGCCGCCGCGGCCCAGCAGATGCGTGGCGAAGGAGTGGCGCAGCGCGTGCGGCGTGGCCGTTTCGGGCAGGTCGAGGGCCGAACGCAGCTTGCGCATCTCGCGCTGGATGATCGCGGGATTGAGCGCGCCGCCGCGCGCTCCGCGAAAAAGCGGTCCCTGCGCGTCGATCCGATAGGGGCAGAGCCGGCGATACTCAGCGACGGCCCGGAGAGCGACGGGAAGCACCGGCACCAGGCGCGTCTTGCCGCCCTTGCCTGATATCCTCAGCACCGTCTCGCCTTCGTTCGACAGGTCCTCGCCGCCGAGCGCCAGCGCCTCCGAGATGCGCAGGCCCGATCCGTAAAGCAGCGTCAGTACGGCGGCGTTGCGGACGGCGATCCAGGGCTCCTCCGCGAACTGCTCTTCGGCCGAGACGACACGCCGGGCATCCTGCGCCGTGAGCGGCTTGGGAAGCGATTTCGGCTGTTTCGGCGCACGCAGCGCCGCGGCGCCGGCGGCATTGACCTGGCCCCGGCGCTCCAGGAACCGCAGCAGCGAGCGCAACCCTGCGAGGCCGCGCCCGAGCGTGCTGGCTCCGGCTCCGCCTGTGCGGCGAAAGGCTAGGAAGGCGCGAAGATCGGCCGGACGCAATTCCTTGATGTCGGCAATTCCGGGCGGGCCGCCATTGTGGCCCGTGATGAATTGGAGGAACTGGCGCGTGTCGCGCTCGTAAGCCTCGACGGTGAGCGCCGACAGCCGCCTTTCGCGCGCGAGCGACTTTAGCCAGTCGGTCCGCGCCGCCTGGAGATCCTCCCTGGCGGAGATCAGAAACTCCTGCTGTTGCGCCATCGAACCGCCATCGCCGATGCTGTTTCGGAAGACTTCCACTTCGCCAGCTTCGGGTTAAGGAATCGACAATCTTGCGCTCGCGTCCGGATGCTCGACCTTGTCGAGAGGGGCGAGTCTGCCCGAACGGATCGGGGGGCCCGGACCGTGGGGCCGTCGCTTCGCCGAGCGGGCACTGTCGAAGTCCACAACTGACTGCCGGCGGTTCGTGGTTGGGGATTAGCCCGGATGGCCGGAAAGCGTAGGAATTACCACTAAAGTTCGGGTCGGCGGTGCGCTTCCCTAATGCAGGCCGACGTGTAGGATAGGTTAACGAAATCTAAAATACCGATTGAATTTCCGGGGCTAGCTCAAGGGTGTTGGCCATGAACTTCAAGGCTCTGATTCACCGAAGCGACAAGGTCGACAAGTCAATCGAGAAAGTCGACAAGGCGTTCGACGAACTTCAGGCGGAGATGTCGGTCGCATTCGACGAGAGCTTCCAAAGCGATGCGCCGTCGTCGAGCGACGATCAGTCGCCGGACGAGAATTTCCAGGCAGATGAGGGCGACGCCCCCGAACAGGAGCAGGAACCCGCTGCCGCGGCCGTGGACGAGGAGGTGCCGGCCGACGCCCCGGTGGAAGCCCAGGAGGCCCCGCAACGGCTCACGTCGCACACTCAAAGCCGGCTCGCCGCCCTGAACTCTTTCGACGGTCTCAACCATGAGGCGCAGGAGCATCTGCAGGAGGTCCATGCGAAGCTCGGCGAGGTGGCGAATGCGCACCGCCTGACACGCGAGTTCTTCAAGATTCTCCACGCCGACATCCTTCGTGCCAACGAACTCGAGCTGGAGAACGGCAATCTTGTCTCCGAGCAAAGAAGGCAATCCGAGCAACTCCGCTACCTCGGCAAGAAACAGCAGGAGTTCGAAACCGCCACGGAGGCCATGCGACAACGCGAAGCGAGCCTTGTTCATGACAATGAGGTGCTTCGTGCCGCACTGGCGGCCGCAAAGCTGGAACTCGTCGAGGCCACCAACACCATCGCCAGGAACGAAGCCGAGCTCGGCGATCTCATCAAGACGCTTTCCGCCAGAACCGTCGAGGTCGAAAGGCGGTCGCGCGAAAACGAGGTGCTCCGGCAAAAGCAAGTCAGCTTGTCGATCGATGCCGACAAGGCGCTGAAGCGGGAGGCCGAGGCGCGCCACAAGCTCGACGAACTCTCGGCGATCCATGCCGGCGAGGCGGCGCGCCACTCCGAACTGCTCGGCATGCTCGGCAAGAGCGAAAAGGACGTGCTGCGGCTGCAGAAATCGCTGGAACTTGCTCAGATGAAGCAGTCGGAGCTGGCGGAAGCCATACGGATCATGGAAGTCGACAGGGAAGCCGAAATCGAACGCGGCCTTGCTGAAATGCGCGGGCTGCGTTCCGAAATCCAGAGCCTGCAATCACGGCTCGAACTCGCCGCGAAGGAGCGCAGCGACGCTGCCAGCGAACTCGCGACGCTGAAGGTTCAATTGAGCGATGCACTCGCGGAAAAGCATGTCGGGGACGAAAGGTTGTCCGCTCTGCTGAAGGAGAACGAGAACGACAAGATGAACCTCCTGGCGGCGAGCGCGAATTTTTCCCAGCTTTCCCTCCAGCAGGCATCCGAACAGATACAGCTCGATATCCGCAAACAGGAGTGCGAGGACCTGCGCGCCGAAATCGCATCGCTCAATGTCCGGATCAAGGAACTGCTGCCTTACGAACGCATCTATCGGGTGACAAAGGCCAGGCAGCAGGATACCGGCGGCGATGTCACCGACGTGGGCGGCCGGGCTGGGGCCAAACGGACCTCGACCAGGAGGGGCGGATCGAGCCGCAGGCGCGCCGTCTGAGCGGCGCGGGTCGTATGGTTGGATGCCGGAGGTTGAACTCGGCGTCCCGAGGTGCCGCGGGCGGTCACGCAGCGAGAAGATCTTTGATCTGCCCGCGAAGCCATTGATGCGCGGGGTCGCCATCGCGCCGCCGGTGCCAGATCTGCTGGAAACCGAAGGGCGGTATGTCGAAGGGCGGCGTGAAGATGCGCAGTCCCTTTTCCTCTGGCCGCGAGGGAAGGATGCGTCTGGCTATCGTGAGCACGAGATCGGTGCCCGCGATCAGGTCAGGTGCTACGCTCCAATGGGGAAGCACCAGGCAGAGACGCCGCTTGAGCCCGAGAGCGGCAAGTGCCGAGTCGACCTCGCTTTCGCTATCGGCCCGCAGGGCGACAAGCGCGTGCGGCCGCGTGAGATAGGTTGCCATATCCATGCCTTGCCGGCCCGCGAGGCTTTCCGCGCCGGCCAGGCAGGCGAAACGTTCTTCGAACAGCCGATCGACGCGCAGGGCTCGGTCAGGATCCGGAAAGACGCCGAAAGCCAGATCCGTCTCGCCGTCCATGACTTCGGCGGCCATGACCTCGCGGCTCGCCTGGCTGACCACGAGGTCGACATGCGGCGCCTGTGCGCGGATGAGCGGCAGGAGGGCGGGAAGCATCAGGGCCGCGCCGTAGTCGGACATGCCCAGCCGGAACGTCCGCCGTTCCGTCCCAGGGTCGAAGCCCGCCGGCGCGAGCAGGTGTCGCATGCGGCCGAGTGCTTCGGCGAGCTGCGGTGCGATCTCCATGGCGCGGGCCGTGGGCTCCAGCCGCCCGCCGCGTCGCACCAGCAGGGGATCGTTGAGCAGGATGCGCAGTCGCGCCAGCGCGTGGCTGACCGCCGGCTGGCTCCTGTTAGCCGCACCGCCGCTCGTGAGACGTGACGCTCGGCGAGCAGCGCTTCGAGAACGACGAGCAGGTTGAGATCGACGCCGCCAAGATCATTCATCCCATGCATATTACGAGTGACGAAATCGAATTTCCATAGATATCGATCATGAACTATGTCCCTGGGCGTCAACACCGGGGGCCAAGCTCATGTCCAATCCAGGCAGTTTCCCGTTTCTTCTCACGGCCCTGCTCGCCGGCGCCGCCGTCCCGTTCCAGGCCGGCGCCAATGCGATGCTCGGTCGGTTGCTCGGCCATCCGTTGTGGGCAACGCTGGTTTCCCTGTTCGTGAGTGCCGCGCTTGTCGTTCCCGTCATGCTCGCCTTCCGTTTGCCGGTGCCCACGATCGGAGCGGCAATCAAGGGACCGTGGTGGATCTGGGTCGGCGGCGCGGCTGGCGTCGTCTATGTGACGGCTGCACTGCTGCTTGCCCCAAAGCTCGGTGCTGCGAGCTTCATGATCGCAGTCATCGCCGGCCAGCTGATGGCCTCGCTGGTTATCGACCATTTCGCGCTCATGAATTTCGCGCATCGACCCACGGGCGTGGCGCGCCTGGCCGGGCTCGCGCTCATCCTTGCCGGTTTCGTCATCTTTCAATGGGCGAATGGCGCGGGCGTGCGTGCCGAGGCGAGAAAACAGAGCACAGCGAAGCACCCGCTGCCCGCGGCGCGGGTGACGGATGATGTGATCTCGAAGCGGTGACCTGTTCCCCTAGAATAGGTTCGGCGGAACGCTTGAGTCGGCAGCAGAACGCGCTCGTCGCCCTGGGGATGCAAAGGATGCTCGCCGATCTATGTACGTATCGTGCTTTCCGAAAATCGATTCCGATTCTCCAGCCGATGCGCTAGAGCCTCCGGAACAGGAGCTGTTCCATGCCCAAGCCGCAAAACCCCGTCCAGATGGCCGTCATCGGCGCTGCGCACGGCATCAGGGGCGAGTTGCGCGTGAAGACCTTCACGGGCGACCCGCTGGCGCTCGGCGACTACGGGCCGCTCTATGCCAAGGACGGGCGCGCCTTCGAGGTCGTGGACATAAGGCCCCAGGGCACCGTCGCGGTGGTGCGTTTCAAGGGCGTCGGCGACCGCAACTCCGCCGAGGCGCTCAACGGGGTGGCGCTCTTCGTCGACCGGTCGGCCCTGCCCGACGATCTGCAGGACGACGAATTCTACCATGCCGACCTCGTCGGCCTTCTGGTGCGCGACGGCGTCGGGGCGGGCATCGGCAAAGTCAGGGCCGTGCAGAATTTCGGCGGCGGCGATATATTGGAGGTGGTGCTGGACACGGGCGGCGACGTGCTCGTTCCCTTCACCGCGGCGGCCGTGCCCGAAGTTTCCGTTGCCGGCGGATATGTTGTCGTCGATCCCGTCGCTGCGGGCCTCGTCGAGAACGAGGAGGGGCCGGATGACGACGACGGCTTCGATCCGACCCGCCGGCCGCGTGGGCCCCGGGAGGCCGGAGGCAACCGATGAGCTTCCGCGTCTCGGTGCTCACGCTCTATCCCGAGATGTTCCCCGGCGCGCTGGGCCTGTCACTGGCCGGGCGGGCGCTCGCCGACGACACCTGGTCGCTGGAGACGGTGCAGATCCGCGACTATGCGACGGACAGGCATCGCACGGTCGACGACACCCCGGCGGGCGGCGGGGCCGGCATGGTGATGCGTGCCGACATATTGGCGAAAGCCATCGATGGCACGGCGCCGGAAGGCGATCCGCGGCCGCGCTTGCTGATGAGCCCGCGCGGACGGCCGCTGACCCAGGCGAGGGTGCGCGAGCTGGCGGCAGGTCCGGGCGTGACGATCCTGTGCGGGCGCTTCGAGGGCGTCGACCAGCGTGTCATCGAGGCGCGCGCGCTCGAGGAGGTCTCCATCGGCGATTACATCCTGTCAGGCGGCGAGCCGGCAGCGCTCGTCCTGCTCGACGCGATCGTTCGGCTGCTGCCCGGCGTGATGGGCAACGAGGCCTCGGGCACGCATGAGAGCTTCGAGGACGGGCTGCTCGAGCACCCGCACTATACGCGCCCGCAGGAGTTCGAGGGCCGTACGATCCCCGATGTGCTGACCTCGGGCAACCACGCCAGGATCGCCGCATGGCGGCGCGCCGAAGCCGAGCGGCTGACCGCCGAGCGGCGGCCGGATCTCACGGCCCTGCGGGGTCAGCCGGTCACGAAATAATAGACGGCGAGGAACAGGCCGGTGGCGACGACGAAGGCGCGCACGATACCCTGCGGAACCCGCTTGGCGGCCCAGACGCCGGCATAGCCGCCGAGCGCCACGCCGGGAACCATCACCAGGGCCTCCGGCCAGGCCACGACGCCGCCGCCGACGAAGACGGCGATGGCGACCGCCGCGATCACGATCGAGAGCATGTTCTTCAACGCGTTGAGCCGGTGATAGTCGCCGCTCTGGGTGAGGCCCAGCGTGGCCAGCATCATGACGCCCATGCCCGCGCCGAAGAAGCCGCCATAGACGGCGGTGGCGAATTGCACGATGGCTCCCGGAAGGGAGCCGACGGCAGCTTCGCGCCCCGGCTTCGGCTTGGGTTTGAGCCAGGGGCCCGCAGCGAACAGCGCCGTCGCCGCGATCAGCAGCCAGGGCACCATCAGCCGGAACGAAGGATTGTCGAGCGCCAGCAGGATCAGAGCGCCGCACAGCGCCCCGACGGCGGAGATGGCGGCAAGCAGCAGCGCGCCGCGCCAGAATCTCCGGATGTCGCTCCAATAGGCGAGAGTCGAGGTGATGTAGCCCGGGAATTGGGACACGGAGGAGGTTGCATTGGCGACGATCGGCGGAATGCCCGCGATCGACAGCGCGCCGAAAGTGATGAAAGTGCCGCCGCCGGCGACTGCATTGACGGCCCCGGAAAGAAAACCGGCGAGAAAGAGCAGGGCGGCGATCAGCGGCGACACGGCGGGAACCCCTCAGGATGTTTTGTCCCCTGTAGGAAGCGTTGCGCGGCAAGGCAAGGCGGCACGCGGACAGCGGCGCGGTGCGGGGACGATATGCCGCGAGGGCGGCAGCGGAAGCAGCCTTCCTGCCTTTCCGCGAGGAAAATTGTCAACTAAAAGGTGACAAGGCACACGGAAGCGTGTATGAGCCCGCGCGAAATCGGGAATTGTCCCGGTCCCGTCGATAAGAACGGTGCATTCGCCCCTGCCTTGTGTCTCCAGGGAGATCTCCGGGAGAAGACAAGGCATAGCCGAGCGGTCCGATGAACTGCAAGGCGAGCGTAGGGCGCTCTGGCTGTCGAGAAGCAAGAAGAGGATTTTTGAGATGGACCTTATCCGTCAGCTCGAGGCCGAGCAGGCCGCCAGGATCGAAGCCAAGCGCAAGCTCCCCGAGTTCCAGCCCGGCGATACCGTGCGCGTCCAGGTGCGCGTCACCGAAGGTTCGCGTACCCGCGTGCAGGCCTATGAAGGCGTCGTGATCGCCCGTTCGGGTTCCGGCTTCCAGGAAAACTTCACCGTCCGCAAGATCTCCTACGGCGAAGGTGTCGAGCGCGTGTTCCCCGTCTATTCGCCGCTGGTCGAGGGCGTCGAGATCGTCCGCCGCGGCAAGGTGCGCCGTGCCAAGCTCTATTATCTGCGCGATCGCCGCGGCAAGTCGGCCCGTATCTCCGAGAACACCGGCGTTCGCGCCCGCAAGCTGAACGACGCCGAGCGTGAGGCGCTTGCCGCCGAGAAGGCGAAACTGGAAGCCGAAAAGCTCGCCGCCGCCGAGGCGCTGGCCGCCGAGAAGGCCGCTGCCGATGCAGCCGAGGCCAAGGCCGCCGACTGAGCGCCTCGATACGGACATCGATGAAGGCGGCTTCGGCCGCCTTTTTCTTGTGCGCAGCTCGCGCGGAGCGACTGACGCTCCACACTTTGAAGCGACGCAACCAGGAAATCGGCTTGGGCCTCCTGTGGATGCGGAAGGCATTTGGGGTGCCTTGGGTTTGGGGTTGGGCATCGGGCTTTGAGCGGCTTCCGTTCCAGGTTCCGATGCGCAAAGGGGGGAGCATGGACGAGCATATCGCGGCCAACCGGCTCAACTGGGACGACCGGGCCGAACTGCATGCGACCGATCCGACCGGCAGCTACTGCATCGCAAGAGTGCTGGAGGGAGGTTCGAGCCTGCACGCGCTGGAGCTGTCCGAGATCGGCGACGTCTCCGGCAAGGATATCGCACATCTCCAATGCCATATCGGTCTCGACACGATCAGTTTGAAACGGCTCGGCGCCAGAAGCGTAGCCGGGCTTGATTTTTCGCCGAAGGCGATCGCCGCGGCACGCGACTTCGCGACAAGGGCCGGTGTGGATGTCCGCTTCGTCGAAGCGCCCGTCTACGATGCCGTCGAGGCGTTGAACGCAGACTACGACATGGTTTTCGTCACCTGGGGGGCGATCAACTGGCTGGACGACATAACGCGCTGGGCCCGGGTGGTCGCCGCGCTGCTGCGGCCGGGCGGCAGGCTTTATCTGCTGGAAGGGCACCCGACCATGCTCCAGTTCGACATGATGGCCGACACGTTGACGCTGCAACTCGACTGGCGCACGCCGCAGGCCCAGCCGCTGGCCTGGGATGATGCGCAGACCTATACGGGCGACCCGCGGTCCCTGACGAATGTGCGAACCTATGAATGGCTTCATCCGCTCTCCAGCATCGTCAATGCGCTGGTGGGGGCAGGCCTTTCGATCGATTTTCTGAACGAGCACGATGTGATCGTCTGGAAGGCGTTTTCATTCTTGCGAGAGACCGGCAGGAACAAGTTCGAGCTTCCCGCCGGCATGCCGCGCATCCCGATGTCCTTCTCGATCGGCGCGACCAGGCGCGGCTGACGATACCCGACGCGGATCGATGCAGCGGCATCTTGACGTCGATTAGTTTGTGTGCGATTTGATCGCAATCAAATTAACTGGAGAGACGAAATGCCAGCATTGTATTCGACCAGGGCGCATGTCACCGGGGGCCGCAACGGCAAGGGGCGCACGGAAGACGGGCTTCTCGACGTCGCGCTCGCGATGCCGAAGGAACTCGGCGGCGCCGGCGGCGCGACCAATCCCGAACAGCTTTTCGCGGTGGGTTATGCCGCCTGCTTCGAAAGCGCGATCCGCTTCGTGGCGCGCAAGCAGAAGCTGCCCCTGCAGGACGCGGCGGTGACGTCGACCGTGCAGCTTCTGCCCAATGGCGAGGGGTTCCGGCTGGGCGTCGCGCTGGAAGCCGAAACCAAGGGCCTCGACCAGGCGGCGGCCGAGACGCTGGTCGCGACCGCGCATCAGGTCTGCCCCTATTCCAACGCCATCCGGGGCAATGTCGACGTGGCGCTCACGGTCAAGGCGGCATGACGGGCCGGGCAAGGCGCGAAACCGCGGCGCGGGATGAGGACCGCGCCGAAGCGGCCGATGAACTGATGCTCGGCCGGCAGTTCTGTTTCGCGCTCTACTCGGCCAGCAGCATGGTCACCCGGCTCTACCGGCCGCTGCTGGAGCCGCTTGCCCTGACCTATCCGCAATATCTCGCCATGCTGGTGCTGTGGGAACGGGCGCCGCTGACGGTTGGGGAGATCGGTTCCGCGCTCGGCCTCGACTCGGCAACGCTGACCCCGTTGCTCAAGCGGCTGGAAGCGACGGGCTATGTCAGCCGCCGGCGAGATCCGCAGGATGAGCGTCGGGTGCTGGTGGCGCCGACCGAAAGCGGCATCGCACTGAAGGAAAAGGCCCTGCGCGTGAGGGAGGCTCTCTCTTGCAGCCTGCCTCTGCCGGCTGTGGAGATCCAACGGATCCACGACGCCCTGCGCGGCCTGAACGAAGCGCTGCGCCGCACGGTGACCCCGGAAAGCTGAGGCCTTCCGGGGTAACGAGGCGCAACGCCGCCTCGCCCGCCACACGACGTGATTTTGCCCGACATCCTCGCAGAGGCGGATTCGCTGGCCATGGCGCCAATCGGCGTGCGGCGCTTGCGCAGCCCCGTAGGACCGCTACAGTCGCGGCCGGGTTGGCCTCAGCCTCTCGGCATCGTGACAGGAGCCATACATGACCAGGAAGTTCTCCATCGCCGGCCTGCTGGCCATGCTTCTCTTTCCGATCGCCGCATGGGCGCAGACGCTGCCCGACCTCGGCGGCCGCACCGTGGTCGTGGTCACCGAAAACGCCTATCCGCCGCTGCAATTCGTCGATCCCAAGAGCGGCAAGCCGATCGGCTGGGAATATGACGCGATGGACGAGATCGCCAGGCGGCTGAACTTCAGGATCGACTACCGGAACACCTCATGGGACGCGATGATCCAGTCGGTTTCCGACGGCCAATACAATATCGGCATGACGGGCATCACCATCAAGGAAGAGCGCAAGCAGAAGGTCGACTTCTCCAACCCCTATATGCGCTCCGAGATGCGCATGCTGGTGCGCAGCGACGAGACCCGCTTCACCGATGCCAAGAGCTTCGCTGCGCTGGAGAGCGGCCTGGCGGCCGCGCAGCCCGGCACGACGCCCTTCTACGTCACCGTCTACGACGTGCTCGACGGCAACGAGCAGAACCCCCGCATCAAGACTTTCGAAACCTTCGGCGCCGGCGTCCAGGCGCTGCGCGCTGGCGATGTCGACCTGGTGCTCACCGACGGCGTCGCTGCCAACGGCTATGTCGATGCATCGGAAGGCAAGCTGAAGGTCATCGGCGGGCCGCTCGGCACCGAGGATTTCGGCTTCATCTTCACCAAGGGCTCCGACCTCGTGGCGCCGGTCAATGCGGCGATAGAGGCGATGAAGGCCGACGGCACGATCGACGCCCTCAACAAGAAATGGTTCCTCGACTACAAGATGGGCCAGTAGGCTCGCCGTGAGCCGCTGGCTTGCCTCCGTGAGGCGATGACCCTCTCCGCTCCGACCGCCAGAAAGGCCGACTTCCCCTATTGGCTCGTCGCGGCGGGCGTGTCAGCGCTTGCCGTCGCGGTCTTCATTGCTGCAAACGGCCTCTATGCCGAGGTGTTCCGAACCGTCGTCAAAGGCATCGGCATCACCATCTTCGTCACCGTCACGGGCTTCACGCTGGCCTCCGCGCTAGGCCTCGGCGTCGCGCTGATGGGGCTTTCCGGGTCAACATCGCTGCGCCAGATCGCACGCTTCTATGTGGAGATCATCCGTGGCGTGCCGATCCTGGTGCTCCTGTTCTGGATCGCCTTCGCCGGCGCCCCTGCCTTCGTCGCAGCCTGGAATGCGCTTACCGTGCCGCTGCGCCAGGCCGGGCTTGCCGAGGAGCTTCTGGTGCGCGACGTGTCGCTGCTGTGGCGGGCGATCATCGCATTGACGATCGGCTATTCGGCCTTCATCTCGGAAGTGTTCCGGGCCGGAATATTGTCCGTCGACGAGGGGCAGATCGAGGCCGCGAAGTCGCTCGGCCTCACCCGCTTCCAGCGTTTCCGGCTGATCGTCATGCCGCAGGCGATCCGCACCATGCTGCCGCCGCTGGGCAACGACTTCATCGCCATGGTGAAGGATTCCTCGCTCGTCTCCGTGCTCGGCGTGGCCGACATCACCCAGATGGGCAAGGTCTACGCAGCGGGCTCGTTCCGCTTCTTCGAGACCTATTCGATCATCGCCTACATCTACCTGATCCTGACCGTCGGCCTTTCGCTCGCACTGCGTGCCCTGGAGAAGCGGCTGCGCCGGCAAGGACCAGGCTAGCGCCGCCTCCCCGGACACGCGCAAGCCTCTCAGGTGCCGCTCTCGACGATGTCCTTATCGAGCGGAGCGATGAGGCCGCCGAGATCCTTCCGCTCCTGCTCGGGCACCTTGAACTTGTCGAGCGTCTCGCCGAAAAGCTGGCCGGTCCGGTCCCAGTCTTCCTTGGTGATGCGCATTCCCTTGTGAGCCGTTTTCATGTCCCGTCCGGTATAGAGGCAGGGACCGCCGGTCTCGGCGCAGATCAGGTCGACGACATGCTGGCGCACGCGGGCGGCGCTGTCGTCGGAAAGGCCGACGAAGAAGCGTCCGAGCTTGTCGTCGCCTTTCAGCCGGCCGAGAAAGTCGTCGGTCACGGCGGCGATTGCGTCATACCCCCCAAGACGCTGATAGAGGGTCTCGTCCGCGGCGAGGGCGGGTGTGAGCAGCAGCGTCGCGCCGAAACCGGCGCCTGCGGCCATATGCAAGATTCCTTTCATCTGTTCCTCCACCAAATAGGCACGAAAGAAACGATAGCAGGGACTTTCCAGTTTCATGCGGACCGGGAAAATCGCGGGAGGAAGCGCAGGGTTGACGTGCCGACGCTTTCGGCAGCACTCTCTCGACGAGGGAGGCGTGACAAGGGAGGCGAATTGGTGGACCTCGACAAGGCCAATGCGGCGCTGGAGATGGTGTATACCGCCAGCACGCCGGAGGAGCTATCGGCTGCCTATGCCGCCTGGGCCGCGACCTATGACGGCGAGACGGCCGCTCTCGGCTACTGCCTGCCCTTCCTCATAACGTCATGGGTGACGCGCCACGTGCCGGCCGGAGAGGGCCCGCTGCTCGACGCCGGTTGCGGCACCGGCCTTTCCGGTCCTTGTCTGAAGGCGCTGGGCTATGGCGACATCGAAGGGCTCGATCTCTCCCCGGATATGCTGGCGATCGCCGGTAGCCGTGGCGCCTATCGCGCGCTGAAACAGGCCGAACTCGGTCGCCCGCTGCCTTGGCCGGACGGTCATTTCCGCGCCTTCTTCTCGACCGGCGTCTTCACCATCAGCCATGCGCCGGCCTCCGGATTGCACGAGCTGGTGCGCATCACGGCCGAGGGCGGGCACGCCATCTTCACAGTGCGCGACCAGGTGCTCGACAGCGGCGGTTTCCGGCCGGTCTTCGAGGACCTCCAACAAGGGGGCAAGTGGCGGCCGGTCGAGGAAAGCGGCTGGTACAGGGCCTATGCGGTCGCGGATCCCGACGCGCTGGTCAAGACCTTCGTCTTCGAGGTGCTTTGAGGAACCCGACGGCGGGCGGCGCGTTACCGGCCGAACTGCAGTTGGGGTCCCATGGAACAGCTCGTCGAGGAATTCGGTCATCCCACCTACACGGCCCTCTCGGTGATCGCCGCGCGCCTGCTGCTGGCCACGATCTATGGCGCGGCGATCGGCTTCGAACGCGAATGGCGCCAACGGCCCGCCGGGTTGCGGACTCATATGCTGGTCTGCCTGGCCGCGGCGACCTTCGGCGTCTTGACGATCGAAATCATCCATGCGCCGATGTTCGTCGGCGAAGCGACCAGGGTGGATCCGATCCGGGCGGTGGAGGCGGTGACGGCCGGCGTCGCCTTCCTGGCCGCCGGTACGATCCTTTTCGCCCGTGGTCATGTCCAAGGCCTGACCACGGGCGCGGGCATGTGGCTCGCCGGCGCCATCGGGCTCGCCTGCGGATTTGGCTACTGGCAGATCGCCGGTTTCGGAACCCTGCTGGCGCTGATCGTGCTCTACTTGCTGGGCAAGCTTGAAGACCGGCTGGAGCTCAATCAGCCGGCCGGCGAGATCGAGCCGAAGCAGGACAAGAAGCCGTCGCGCGTCGAGGCCGTTGAAAAATAGCAGCGGCAGTCGGCCGGCGCCGATACAGGCAACTGTGTCGGCAAAGGCGGCGGAAAGGACCGCAATTGCCGGGACGGCAAAAGATTGTTATCTAGCCGGGCGATGGAAGAGCTTTTTGGAGATCCGGCCTACAAAGGCTTCGTGCTGCAGGACCGCAAGCGCCTGCCGTCGCGATTCTTTGCCCGGATTTCCGGCGCGCTGACCAGCCGCCTCGACTGACGCCGACGGGCTTCCGGCCGCGGGCCGGACTTTTCCAAACTTTCGATATCGACGGATCAAAAACCATGAGCGCACCGCGCACCCTCTACGACAAGATCTTCGACGACCATGTGGTCGACCGCCAGGCCGACGGCACCTGCCTTCTTTATATCGATCGCCATCTCGTGCACGAGGTGACGAGCCCCCAGGCCTTCGAAGGCCTGCGCATGGCCGGCCGCAAAGTGCGGCATCCGGAAAAGACGCTGGCCGTCGTCGACCACAATGTGCCGACCTCGCCGGACCGCAAGAACGGCATCAAGAACGAGGAAAGCCGCATCCAGGTCGAGGCGCTCGCCAGGAACGCCGCCGACTTCGGGGTCGAGTACTATTCGGAAAACGACAAGCGCCAGGGCATCGTCCACATCATCGGTCCCGAGCAGGGCTTCACCCTGCCCGGGATGACCATCGTCTGCGGCGACAGCCACACCTCCACCCATGGCGCCTTCGGCGCCCTGGCTCACGGCATCGGCACGTCTGAAGTCGAGCATGTGCTCGCCACCCAGACGCTGATCCAGCGCAAGGCCAAGAACATGCTGGTGCGCGTTGACGGCAAGTTGCCCGAAGGGGTCACTGCCAAGGACATCGTGCTCGCCATCATCGGCGAGATCGGCACGGCCGGCGGCACCGGCTACGTCATCGAATATGCCGGTGAGGCGATCCGGGACCTGTCGATGGAAGGCCGCATGACCATCTGCAACATGTCGATCGAGGGCGGCGCTCGCGCCGGCCTGATCGCGCCCGACGAGACGACCTACGCCTATATCAAGGGCCGACCGAAGGCGCCGACGGGCGAGGCCTGGGACATGGCGCTGGACTACTGGAAAACGCTGCATTCCGACGAGGGCGCGCATTTCGACAAGGTCGTGGTGCTCGACGCCGCCAAGCTGCCGCCTATCGTCACCTGGGGCTCCTCGCCCGAGGACGTTGCGTCCGTGCTCGGCACCGTGCCCGATCCGGAGGCGATCGAGGACGAGAACAAGCGCAACTCCAAGAAACGCGCTCTCGACTATATGGGGCTCACCCCGGGGACCAGGATCACCGACATCGAGATCGATCGCGTCTTCATCGGCTCGTGCACCAACGGACGCATCGAGGATCTGCGCGCCGTGGCCAAGGTGGTCGAGGGCAAGACCGTCAATGCGCGCGTCAATGCGATGATCGTGCCCGGCTCGGGCCTGGTCAAGGAACAGGCGGAGGCCGAGGGGCTCGACAAGATCTTCGTCGCCGCCGGCTTCGACTGGCGCGAACCGGGCTGTTCCATGTGCCTGGCCATGAACGACGACCGGCTGAAGCCGCACGAGCGCTGCGCCTCGACCTCCAACCGCAATTTCGAGGGCCGCCAGGGCTTCAAGGGCCGCACCCATCTGGTGTCGCCGGCCATGGCCGCCGCCGCTGCGATCGCCGGCCATTTCGTCGACATCCGCGACTGGCATTAAAGCAGGGCGCCGCGCGTCCATTCGGACGCGCAAGGGCAGCGAGACGATGAGGGGGCTCCGGCCCCCTTTCCCATCCAGGCTCGGGTATTTCACAGGTTAACACCTTGTTTTCCGTTGCCGCCTATGGTCGTCCCAAGCGGAAAGGCGGCGGACTGTGGGCAAGGGGATTTTCATTGCGCTGCTGAACCCGGCGATCTCGGCGATCTTCGCGGGCGGCTTTTTCCTGTTGTGGCGGCATCAGCGCGATCGCCGCTATATCCGCGTGCTTGCTTTCTCCTACCTCGCAGGCGTTACCGGCTTCCTGATACGAGGCGTCACCCCGCCGATCGGCGGCGAGACGGCAAAGCTGATATCGAACGCGTTTTTCCTCGTGGCGGGCCACATGCTGGCTGTCGGCGTCGTCGGTCGCTTCGGCAGGCGGCCGCCGCACCTCGCTCTCGGCCTCGTCGGTGCGGCCGGCCTTTCCGGGCTGAGCTGGTTCCTGTTCGTCGAACCGAACATGACCTGGCGCATCTTCTCGATCAATTTTGCGCTGGCGGCGATGTCGCTCATCGTCGTGGCCGAGATCCGTTCGGCGCCGCGCAAGATTTTCGTCGACCAGGTACTCATGGCGGCGTTGCTCATCTACGGGCTGAGCTTCCTGGTGCGACCGCTATGGATCATCGCGGTGGCGGGCGCGCCCGGCACCGAGGGTGACGTCTTCATGTCGGCCTACTGGATCTCCACCAGCGTCACACACGCCTTCTTCTCGGTGCTTATCGCCATCTGCCTGATCACTGGGATTGCCCTCGACGTCATCGGCAAGCTGCAATCGGATGCGTTGAACGATCCCCTGTCCGGCCTGCTCAACCGCCGGGGCTTCGAGGAACGCGGTCGTGAGGTGCTGGGGCGCGACCCGGCCGGCGCCATGCCGGTGACGCTCGTCCTCGCAGACCTCGACCGTTTCAAGGACATCAACGACAGTTGGGGCCATGCCTGTGGCGATTGTGTCATCGCAGCCTTTGCCGGAATTCTGCGTGACGCGGCCGGTGGGGAAGGAATCGCGGGCCGTATCGGCGGCGAGGAATTCGCCATCATCCTTCCGGGCAACGGGCTGGCGTCCGCGCGGCTCTTCGCCGAGGGAGTGAGAACATCGCTTGGCGTCATTGCCATTCCCGGCATGCCGGCCGGAACGCCGATCACGGCGAGCTTCGGCGTGGTCGAGCGCGCGCAGGGCGATTCGCTATCGACGCTCTTGATTCGCGCCGACATCGCCCTCTATGAGGCAAAACATGGCGGGCGGGACAGAGTCGTGGCCATGCCCGACAGGATGGGGGAACGTCGTCTGCGCCGCATGGAATAACCGGCCGAGGCGGACCGATCCGCTTGCCGGTCGCGGCGTTAACGCGATCTTCGCCGAAGTGTGCTACTTGCGTCGGGACAGCAGGGTTTCATGAGCGCCGCAGGTTTCATACTCGCCATCAATCTCGTCGTCGCCGGGCTTCTTGGCACGGCGTTCCTGATGGTCGCCGTCTATGATCGCGCCCGCGTCACGGCCCGCTGGCTCGCATTCAGCTTCTTTCTCGGCATGGCCTACTATGTGGTCGAAGTCAGCATGCCGTTCGTCACGGACGCGCGCGTGCCTGTGGTGGTTGCGTTCGCCGTCTTTCTGGCCGCGACCGTCGCCTTCAATGCCGGCGTTGCCCACAAATACGAGGTGGGCGTGCCATGGCGGCTGATGGGAGCGATCTTCGTGGCCTCCACCTTGGCGGTCTATTTCGCCCAGGATCTGCCGCGGCAGGACTTCTGGCGAATGATGGCCTACCAGGTGCCTTATTTCGTCATGCAGGCGATCGCCGCCGGCATCGTCCTGTCGGCGCGCACGCAGCGCGGCATCGACTTCGCGCTCGCCGCATTGCTCTCGGCGAGCGCGCTGCAGTTCCTGAGCAAGCCGTTCCTGGCGGCGGCTTTCGGCGGCTGGGGCGCCAACCCGCAGGCCTATTCCCAAAGCACCTATGCGATGGTCTCACAGTCACTCGGCACTGTCTTCGCCATGGCGATCGCGCTGATGATGCTGGTCATCCTGGTGCGTGATCTCATCGCCGACATGGCGGAGAAGTCCGAGACCGACACGCTGTCGGGGCTGCTCAACCGCCGCGGCTTCGAACGACAGGCGCATCGCGCGCTGGCCTTTGGAAGCCGGCAAGGCATGCCGATCTCGCTGGTTATCGCCGATATCGACCACTTCAAGTCGATCAACGACAATTTCGGCCATGCGATCGGCGATCGGGCGATTGCGACCTTCGCACAGTTCCTCAGAACCGCGCTTTCCGATCATCACGTCGCCGGCCGTATCGGCGGCGAGGAATTCGCAGTCGTGCTGCCCGGCACCAATCTCGTGGCTGCGCGCCTCTTCGCGGAAGGCGTTCGCGGCGTGGCGGCCCGGCTCTGCGTCGAGGGCATACCCGAGCCGAGCCGGCTGACCGCCAGCTTCGGCGTTGCCGAGCTTGCATCCGGGGAAGGCCTGCAGGAATTGATGCAGCGCGCCGACAAGGCGCTCTACGAAGCCAAGAAATCCGGTCGGGACCGCGTGCGCGTCTCGACGGAAAAAGGCAGCGGACGCTCGCCGGAAGCGCGAAACGCCTGATACCTGCCTGGACGTCGATGCATCCAGTGGCATGGAGCTATGCGTTCGCCCGGCCCCGGTCGCCCGGCGTGGCCCATCCGGGCCGCTCGGCGTTCGCGCCAAAAGGCGTGAGCAACGCGGTCGCGCGCTCCAACGGTCGATTGGCCGGCCGTGGTATGACTATCGGCAGAATTCGCGCGACGGTTCCGGAACGACGTGCTCCGGCAGGCCGTACATATAGCTGCGACCTTTGAGCAGTACCGCCGGGCAGTTCCAGACGAACCAGGCGGCACCCGCTTCGGGAGCCTCGACCAATGCCCTTGTGTTGGCGGCAAGGCGCTTCGCCATGTGGCCTTCGCCGACGACGATTCGCTTGTAGCCCGACGCGCTGTAGACCACGAGATTGCCGAAGGAGTCGGCATGGACCTGGTCGCGGTAGCGGCCGTCGGCGAGCGATTGGCCGGCGATGACGACCCCCCCGACGAGCGCCAGAAGCGAAAGACCCCTCAGTTTCGGACGCATGGCGAGTTTCTCCCCGGCAAATCCGCAATACGGCTTCCCGATCGCGCAGGTTAACCTTTTCTTAACATTTGTCACGGGGTACGGCTTTCATTGCACGCCGCGATTGACAGGCGAGGCGGTCAATGGCCAAGAAGAGGCATGAGCGTGAACCACACGATCGACATCGGCCTGCTGCGGCTCAAGGACGCGCTCGAATTCGCGCCGCTTCTGGCCGCCTACGCCCAGGCCCTCAAACGCGGCGCCCCGCGCCGCCCCGACAAGTTTTACGCCGAATCGCTGCTGCAGGATCGGACGGCGGAAGTGCTGGGCGCGAGGGTCGACGGCGAGCTGGTCGGTTTCGCCATCTTCACCGACATGCCCGAGCCGGTGTCGGGCCTGCGCTGCTGCGCCTGCGATCACATCTATGTGCATCACGAGCATCGGGCCAAGGGCATCGCCAAGGCGCTGATCGACGTGCTCGCCGACCAGGCCGAGGATCGCGGCTGGACCAGGCTGATGCTCAACGCGCCCCGCCAGCCCGAGGACGGGCGAAAGCTCTACGAGCAGATCGCCGCGCCGGCCGACTGGTCGAGCTTCGTCATCCGCTTCGACGAGCGCTAGGCTCCCGGAAAAGTGTCCCACGGCTTTCCGACAAGAAACCGGCGGCAAGACGAGAGGCCAGGCAGGTGAAGCGTCGACGGAGCCGCGCAAACCCACTTGGAGCGCAAAGTCGGGCCCGAGAGCCTCGTCGGGTCGGGCCGATCTCCTCACCTGTGGGGGTAGCCGAACCATGACTTCAAGCCGTCGCCCGGCCCTTCGCCGTCTCGTCCGGACATTGCCGGCGTTCCTGATTGCGGCCTCGGTTTCGGCCTGTGTCGCGCAACAGACGCAGGCCACCGCGACACAGCCCGTCGCCGGCGAAGTGTCGCAACCGCGCGTGGCGACCTACGAATGCGGCAGCGACGGCGTGATCACGGTGGAGAATCGCGGCGATTCGGTGCATGTCGTCGGCACGGACGGCGAGGCCATCGATCTGCCCGCGGCGCCGGCCGCCCAGCGCAGCCGGTACGGCGCCGGCGCCGACGCGATCGTCATCGAGGGGCGGGAGGCTCTGTTCATGCATGGCCGGCACCCGCCGCTCACCTGTACGCGCTGACCGTCCTCGGCGCTGCCATTGCGCCGCCGCCCAAAATGCTTCAGGCTTCAATCGGTTGAAGGCAAGGGCTGCGGCGCCAATCATATCGATTGAAACTAAATCAATGGGCTGAAACGGTTTTTCGGGCTTTGACGCGCTGCAAAAAGCGCATTAGAAAGCCGCTGTCCGACGTCGCGTTTCGGGGCGGCCGTGCCGCTTTTCCGGCATGGGCGCGGACTCGATCCTGGGGGAGCCATGAGCCAATCACCAGCCACCCGCCAGCGGCCCTTGTCGCCGCATCTCACGGTCTATCGCTGGCCGATCACCATGACGATGTCGATCCTGCACCGGGTCACCGGCGGGGCGCTCTATTTCGGCACGCTGTTGGTCGCGTGGTGGCTGATCGCCGCGGCAACGTCGGAACAGTATTTCGATTTCGTGAGCTGGGTCTACGGCAGCTGGATCGGCCGGCTCGTGCTGTTCGGCTACAGCTGGGCGCTGATGCACCATATGCTCGGCGGTCTGCGCCACCTCGTCTGGGACACCGGCGCCGGCCTCGAGAAGCACACCGCCTCGAAGATCGCCTGGGCCACACTCGGCGGCTCGGCAGTGCTCACCATCCTCATCTGGATCGCCGGCTACGCCGCGCGGGGAGGGCTCTGACCATGGCCGATATGCGCACTCCACTCGGCAAGGTCCGCGGCCTCGGTTCGGCGCGCGAAGGCACCGGGCATTTCTGGCGGCAGCGGCTGACCGCGATAGCCAACATTCCTTTGATCCTGTTCTTCGTCGGCCTGCTGATCTCGCTCAACGGCGCGAGCTATGAAGAGACGCGGGCGACCCTTGCCAGCCCCTTCGTGGCGCTGCCGCTCATTCTGGTGCTGCTCTCCGGCCTCTATCATATGCGGCTCGGTATGCAGGTCATCATCGAGGACTATGTGCACGGCGAGGGCGGCAAGCTCGCTTTGATCGTGCTTAACACCTTCTTCGCGGTGGCGGTCGGCGCGGCCGCCGTCTTCTCGCTGCTCAAGCTGGCATTCGGAGGCTGAGGCGTGGCCAAGGCACAGGCAAACGGGGCCGGCAAGGCCTATCAATTCGTCGACCACAAGTTCGACGTGGTCGTGGTCGGGGCCGGCGGGGCCGGGCTGCGCGCCACGCTCGGCATGGCCGAGCAGGGGCTGCGCACGGCCTGCATCACCAAGGTGTTCCCGACCCGCTCGCACACGGTCGCGGCACAGGGCGGCATCGCCGCCTCGCTGCAGAATATGGGCCCTGATTCCTGGCAGTGGCACCTCTACGACACGGTCAAGGGCTCGGACTGGCTGGGCGACGTCGACGCCATGGAATATCTGGCGCGCGAGGCGCCGGCCGCCGTTTACGAGCTCGAACATTACGGCGTGCCCTTCTCGCGCACCGAAGAAGGCAAGATCTACCAGCGGCCGTTCGGCGGCCACATGATGAATTTCGGCGACGGACCGCCGGTGCAGCGCACCTGCGCGGCCGCCGACCGCACCGGCCATGCGATCCTGCACACGCTCTACGGCCAGTCGCTCAGGAACAACGCGCAGTTCTTCATCGAATATTTCGCGCTCGACCTGATCATGGAGCCTGACGGCACCTGCACGGGCGTCGTTGCCTGGAACCTCGACGACGGCACCATCCACCGTTTTTCGGCCAAGATGGTGGTGCTCGCCACCGGCGGCTATGGCCGCGCCTATTTCTCGGCGACGTCGGCGCACACCTGCACCGGCGACGGCGGCGGCATGGCGGCGCGCGCCGGCCTGCCGCTCCAGGACATGGAGTTCGTCCAGTTCCATCCGACCGGCATCTACGGCGCGGGCTGCCTGATCACGGAAGGTGCCCGCGGCGAGGGCGGCTATCTCGTCAATTCCGAAGGTGAGCGCTTCATGGAGCGTTATGCGCCGTCGGCAAAGGACCTTGCTTCGCGCGACGTCGTCTCGCGATGCATGACGCTGGAGATCCGCGAAGGGCGCGGCGTCGGCAAGAACAAGGACCACATCTTCCTGCATCTCGACCATCTCGATCCGGCCGTGCTGCATGAACGGCTGCCGGGCATCTCCGAATCGGCCAAGATTTTCGCTGGCGTGGATGTGACACGCGAACCGATCCCGGTGCTGCCGACGGTCCACTACAATATGGGCGGCATCCCGACCAATTATTGGGGCGAGGTGCTGAACCCGAGCGCCGACAATCCGGACAAGGTGTCGCCCGGCCTGATGGCGGTCGGCGAAGCCGGCTGCGCTTCCGTGCACGGCGCCAACCGGCTGGGCTCCAATTCGCTGATCGATCTCGTCGTGTTCGGCCGCGCCGCGGCGATACGCGCCGGCCAGGTGGTCGACCGCGAGGTGCCGGTGCCGTCGCCCAATGCGGAATCGGTCGAGAAGATCATGGATCGCTTCGACCGGCTGCGCCACGCCAATGGCTCGACGCCCACGGCCTTTCTGCGCGAGAAGATGCAGCGCGCCATGCAGGAGGACGCCGCCGTCTTCCGCACCCAGGAATCGCTGGAGAACGGCTGCCGCCGCGTGTCGGCGCTCTGGAAAGAGTTGCCCGACATCAAGGTCTTCGACCGTTCGATGATCTGGAACTCCGATCTGGTCGAAACCTTGGAGCTGGAGAACCTGATGGCCAACGCCATCACCACGGTCCATGGCGCGGAGGCTCGCAAGGAGAGCCGTGGTGCCCATGCGCGCGAGGACTTCTCCAGCCGCGACGACGCCAACTGGCGCAAGCACACGCTCGCCCATCTCGATGAGAGCGGCAAGGTGACGCTCACCTACCGGCCGGTGCACACCGAGACGATGCTGCCGATCGACGAAGGCGGCATCGATCCCAAGAAGATCGCGCCCAAGGCGCGGGTGTATTGATATGAGCGGGCTCGCGTCGGTCGACTGTTCGGGCAAGCCGGTGACGGCCTGGCCCGGCGCGATGTCCAGGAAGAGCCCGTCTGGTTTCTTCAAGAGGTAGGATATGGTCGAACTCACCCTTCCCAAGAACTCGAAGATCCAGCCCGGCAAGACCTGGCCGAAGCCCGAAGGCGCGACCAATCTGCGCGAATACCGGATCTACCGCTGGTCGCCCGACGACGGCAAGAACCCGCAGGTCGACACTTATTTCGTTGATCTCGACGATTGCGGTCCGATGGTGCTCGACGCGTTGCTGTGGATCAAGAACAAGGTCGACCCGACGCTGACGCTGCGCCGCTCGTGCCGCGAGGGCATCTGCGGCTCCTGCGCCATGAACATCGACGGATCGAACACGCTGGCCTGCACCAAGGGCATGGACGACATTTCCGGCGCGGTGAAGGTCTATCCGCTGCCGCATATGCCTGTCGTCAAGGATCTGGTGCCCGACCTCACCGTGCCCTACGCCCAGCTCACCTCGATCGAGCCCTGGCTGAAGACGGTGTCGCCCGAGCCCGCCAAGGAATGGCGCCAGAGCCACGAGGACCGCCAGAAGCTCGACGGGCTATATGAGTGCATCCTCTGCTTCTGCTGCCAGACGTCGTGCCCGAGCTACTGGTGGAACGGCGAACGTTACCTCGGGCCGGCGGTGCTCCTTCAGGCCTATCGCTGGCTGATCGACAGCCGCGACGAGGCCAAGGGCGAGCGGCTCGACAATCTCGAGGACCCGTTCCGGCTCTATCGCTGCCACACCATCATGAACTGCGCGCAGACCTGCCCGAAGGGATTGAATCCGGCCAAGGCGATCGCCGAGATCAAGAAGATGATGGTGGAACGCCGGGTCTGACGGTTTCGTCATTGGAGGCGGTCGGATGAACGTCCTTCTCGTCTCGGAGCATGCCGGCACGATCAACGATCCGGTCTTCCGCGTGCTGGAGTCCCGCGGGGTCGTCTTCCACCGCATCGCCTTGTCCGAACTGCGCCTGGAGGGGGGCTCGCGGCTCGCCCGCAAGCGACGGCGCTATTTTCCGGATCGGAACATAACCGGGCCGGTGGCCGAAGCCGTGGCGACTTTCGGCCCCGATCTCGTCCACGCCGGGGCCGGCAGGCCGGTGGGGCTCGCCGTGGTCAAGGCTTTGCGGGACCATCAGAAAGTGCCCGTCATCTTCGACCACGGTGCGATCGGCGGTCTAAATCTGTTCAACCCCTTCGACTGGATGACCTATTTCAACCGGCGCATCGACAAGCTCGTCGTGCCCTCCCATGCCATGGTGAACAACTGGATGGGGCAGGCCTGGCTGCGCCGGTGCATTTCGGCCGAACGCTGCGCCGTGCTGCATCACGCGATCGAGCAGCCGGCGCAGGCCGATCCGCGCGACCGCGAGGCCTTGCGGTCGGGGTTCGGCCTGCGTCCGGACGAATTCGTGATCGGGACGGTCTGCACCATCCGGCCGATCAAGAACCTTCCTTTCCTCGCCGATGCCGTGCGCCGGCTCGGGCCGCCCTTCGTCTTCGCGGTGATCGGGCCGGCAGGCGATGCCGCGGAACTGCAGCGGCTGAGAGATGCCGGCGGCGACCGTCTGCGGCTGCTGGGGCTGGTGCCCCGCGCACGTACGGTCATGGCGGCTTTCGACCTCTATGCCACGCCGACCGGCCTGCCCGGCGAATCGTTCGGGCTCGCCGCGGTCGAGGCCATGTCGCAATCGCTCCCCGTGCTGACCATGAATTTCGGCGGCTCCGCCGAGATTGTCGAGCATAATGTCGCGGGCCTCACGCTGCCGCCGGACGCCGGCCACTGGATGCAGGCGATCACGGCCCTGGCGGCGGAGCCCGAGCGATGCAGGCAGATGGGGGAAGCGGGGCGTCGGCGTGCCGCCGCGCGGTTTTCGCCGGAAGCGATCGCGGCCGACTGTCTTGCACTCTATCGCAGTGTCGCCCGCGGACCTGACGGCCGCGCCTGAGCACGGCCGCTGCCTTCTTAGCGCTCCCTCCTAAGCCAGCCGGGCGTCGAGGGAGAGCTTGATCGCGCCGAGGGCCTTGGAGACAGGGCAGTTTTCCTTCGCCTTCTCGGCCAGTTCCGTGAACTTTGCCGCGTCGATGCCCGGAACAGTGCCGACGAGGGTCAGCGCGCTGCCGGTGATACCGGTGCCCGGCACCAGGGTGACCACGGCCTTGGCGTCCAGCTTCTCGGCGGGCGTGCCGTTCTCCGCCAGGAAATGCGAGAGCTGCATGGCAAAGCAGCCGGCATGGGCAGCGGCAAGCAGCTCTTCCGGATTCGTGCCCGATCTACCGCTTTCGTCCTCGAAGCGGTTCTTGAACGAATAGGGCGTCTTGCTCAGCACCCCGCTCTGTGTGTCGAGGGTGCCGCTGCCTTCCTTCAGCTTGCCCGTCCAGACGGCTGTTGCGTGACGATCCATGGCTCATCTCCAGAGGTTGGGGTGGCGCCGCCAACGCGGCGAGCAGATACTATAGCGCGGGCGATCGGCCCGGACAGGATATTGTCGCCCGTCGAAGAGGAAACGGTATCACGAGGTCGGCCGGTGTCGGTCCCGGCCGATGCTTTCGGGCCCGCAGCCGGGCGCACGACGCTGCCTGCACAAGCGTCGAGGCAGAGACGCAGCGGAGGAGCCGCTGTCGTTTGCGACGCGAGGCTTCGACCACGAGACCCGGTTCGGCATTCGCGACAAGCGCGCTATAGTGAGGCCAACCGGAATTGGAGGAAGCCCATGAACGTCGCCAATCTCCAACTCGAGGGCCTGCTGATGGCCGTCGCCTCGATCAACAGCACCCTCGTGCGCAAGGGCCTGCTGACATCTGATGAAGTCGACAATGCCCTGCGTCGGGCCGAAGCCGGGCTCACCGGGGAGGAACGGCTCTATCAGGACATGTCGCCGGCCAATCGCGACGCCGTCTGCTTCCCGCTCCGGCTGCTCCAATTGGCGAACCGCGCGTCGGCCACGGCGGCGACGCCGTCCTTCTCCGATCTGGCCAGGCTCGTCGCGCAGACCAAGGAACCCTACAACGACCAGATGTGAGGGTCCTTGTTCAACGGTCCGGGTGTCTACATATCCAGGTCGCCGGCGCGGCCGGTCCAGACTGCCCGGCTTTCTCGTCAACAGGCGTGGGCCGCGCGCTCCAACGGCTGATCCTGTCGACGGCTGGAACTATCCCTCCGCCTCCAGCCTGGAGAGATATCGGCTCAGCAGGCGGTTGAGCGCGGCGAAGTCTTCCGGGCTGAGCGCCGAGGTCAGTCGCGCCTGGGTCGCCACATGTTCCGCAACGGCTGCCTCGATGACGGCAAAGCCCTTGTCCGTAAGCGAAATGATCACGCTGCGCCCGTCCTGAGGGTTCTGTTCCCTCGCCACGAGCCCGACCTTCTCCAACTGGTCGATGCGGTTGGTCATCGTCCCCGATGTGATCATCATGGTGGCGATGAGATCGCCTGGCGACAGGCGATAGGGCGGACCGGATCGCCGCAAGGTCGCCAGCACATCGAAGCTGGCCGCGTTCAGCCCATGCGCGGCGAAGGTCTTTTCCATGGTCCGCGTCATGTGGTGCGAGATGCGCCTCACGCGGCCGATGAGCCCCATTGGACGAACATCGAGATCGGGGCGTTCCCGGTTCCACTGCGCAAGGATGTCGTCGACCCGATCCATGTGCCCTTATCTCCATAATCTATCTTGACGTCAAGCTAAACGGCATTATCTTGAGGTCAAGATAAACGGGGACGCCTCTCATGGCCCGCAATGTCGATCTCCTGCTCACCGCCGTGGCACCGGCAATCTGGGGCAGCACCTATCTCGTGACCACTGAACTGCTGCCTCAGGGCTATCCGCTGACGGTCGCCATGCTGCGGGCGCTGCCGGCGGGCATCCTGCTGCTGCTCCTCGTCCGGCAATTGCCGCACGGCGCGTGGTGGGGCAGGGTGCTGGTCCTCGGCGCGCTGAATTTCTCGGTCTTCTGGTGGCTGCTCTTCGTTGCCGCCTACCGCCTGCCCGGCGGCGTCGCCGCCACGGTCGGCGCCATTCAGCCGCTGATCGTCATCCTTCTCGCGCGCCCGCTGCTCGGCGCGACGATCCGGCCGCTCGCCATAGCAGCGGCGCTGAGCGGCATGGCCGGCGTCGCGCTGCTCATCCTCACGCCGCAGGCAGCGCTTGATCCGCTCGGGATCGTGGCGGGTCTGGGCGGGGCGGCCTCCATGGCGGCGGGCACCGTGCTGAGCCGCCGCTGGCAGCCGCCGGTCTCGCCGCTCACCTTCACGGCATGGCAATTGACGGCCGGAGGCTTGCTGTTGCTGCCGGTTGCCCTGTGGCTCGAACCGCCGCTGCCGGCGCTCTCGGTGAACAATCTCCTCGGCTTCATCTATCTGGGCCTCATCGGCGCGGCGCTGACCTACATCCTCTGGTTCCGCGGCATCGCGCGGCTCGAGCCCTCCGTCGTATCGCCGCTCGGCTTCCTCAGCCCGATGACGGCGGTCATCCTGGGCTGGTCCGTGCTCGGACAGTCGCTCAGCCCCATGCAGGTCGCAGGCATGGTCGTGGTTCTCGGCAGCGTCTGGCTGAGCCAGCGTGCGCAACAGGTGCCCGCGACAGTGGCTTCACCCGCCGTGGCGCGGTGAAAGGAAACGTTAACCGAATCGGCGCAGGTTCAAGCTACCGGGACGGGTCTTTGCGTAACAAAACCCGGTCGGCGCTCGGCCGAGGGGTGGAATTCCGGCCTGCCTCACAAGGGCATCCGGGTCCTGTTCAGGCAACGGGCCGAGCGCGCGGTGGGCTTCCGATGCGGCTTCATCCTTTCCCCGTCGGGGAAAGGATGCCGTGCCGTTCATCCGCCATCGACCAACGAATGGATGTTGCCGTCGGGATCCTTGAACCAGGCATTCCTGATCTCGCCGAATATGTGGATGTCGCCTTCCTTCGTCGTGCCGGGGAAGTCGTAGTTTTCAAAGGCGACGCCTTTCGCTCCGAGCCTGCGGACGATTTCCGTGAGATCGCTGCCGACATTCCATGTCACCGACGTCGCCTTGTTGGTCCCGGCGTACTCGGACTGGTAGACGAACAATGAGCTTCCGCCGCACGGGTAGGCGACCATATGCGGATCGGGGTCGCCTGGTGGCGTCAGTCCGAGCTTGTCCTCGTAGAATCTGCGAGCCACCTGAAGGTCTCTCACGGCGATGGTCGCAACCGGTTGCTTGTCGTTCAACATGATCTTCTCCCTGGTTTGAAGCGGCGCATCGTTCTTGCCGAGCATGAGGTTCGGGCCGATGCGGTGGTTGCCGCCTCACGCCTTGCGCAGGCGTAGAGGCCGGCTCTTGTCGCGTCTGGCGATGCCCTTGGCCTCCAGATCGAGCTGGACGGTCTTGGCCCACCGGCCCAATCCAGCCCTGCCGGAAACGTCTCTTCGGAAGGATGCGTTCCGAGGCGCAGGCTGATTTCTTCCGATGTCGGCCCGTCCGGAGCCGACGAGAGCACGGCGAGATAGGCTCGTTTCGCCGCCTCGCAGCGGGCGGCGTCCACTTGCCTGGTCGAGCCGGAATGGTTGAGGTTCTCGCCCGTCACCATGGCCATGGTCCGCCTCCTGTCAGGGTTGGAGGTCGACGGCGGCACGGAAGCTACCGTCCATGTAGAAGGGCACGGATTCGTGTTCGTGCACGATCCGCCAGTCGCCGCCGATTCGCCTCAGGCACAGAGTGACGCGGGTCCAGAAGACGGCGTGCTCGCCACGCCTGGTCGTCGCGCTTGTGCGGAGCAGGGCGTGGCAGAAGGCGATGTCGTCCTCGGCCGTTATGGCGAGGTCCTGTGTCGACCGGTCAATCGGTCCCTCCCAGCCGTCGAACCAAGCCTGCAGCCTGGCGGGATCGGTCCCCGTCGCGGAAACGAGCGGCGGAGCGAGGTCGAAAATGGTCGCATCGGATGCATAGGGCGCCAATGCGGCCGCGCTGTCCTTGTCATGAAAGCTCCGTTGGATGCCTTCGATCAGTGCGCTGATCGCGTTGCGGTCGGTCTCGCTGGTCATGTTCATTCTCCTCGTTGTTCTTGCCCGAGGACGATCGGCATCGGGCGATCCCGACATCATGGCGGGCATTTTTTCTTGCATCCGGCCAGGCGGACCGAAAAATCCCGCCGCGCTTGTCGGCGCGGCCTGCTGTGCTACGTCCTTGATCTGGATGAAGGAGGACGAACCGATGCGTTTTGCGATGTTCTGCTACGCCCCCGAATCGGTCGAGTGGCGCAAGGAGGACGACGAGGCCGTGATGGCCAGGCATACGGTCACGGATGGAAAGCTCGAAGCTGCGGGAAAGCTCGGCCCCAATCTGCGCCTTATGCCGACCAGCACCGCGATGAGCATTCGCGGCGGGGCCGAACCGATGGTGCTGGACGGTCCTTTCGTCGAGACCAAGGAGGTTCTGCTCGGCTTCTGGGTCTTCGAGGCGGCATCGCTCGAGGAGGCCATCGACATCGCCCGCGAATATGCCAGCCACATGCCGGGCGGCGGGCTCGAGCTCCGTCCGGTCAAGGAATTCAACCCGGGTGTCGGACTGAAATGACCGAAATCGGCTGGATCGGCGCACAGCTTGCGGCGGCCCGGCCTCGGGCCATCGGTGCGCTGCTGCGTTACTTCCGGGATCTCGATCTGGCCGAAGAGGCCTACCAGGAAGCCTCGCTCCGGGCGCTGAAGACCTGGCCCGGGAAAGGGCCACCGCGCGATCCGCTAGCCTGGCTCATCTTCGTCGGTCGCAATGCCTCGCTCGACGAGACCCGCCGCAAGGCGCGGCAGCAGGCCCTGCCGCCCGAGGATGCGATTTCCGACCTTGATGACGCGGAGGCTTCGATGGCCGAGCGGCTGGACGACGGGCTCTATCGCGACGATGTGCTCAGGCTGCTGTTCATCTGCTGCCATCCCGATCTTCCGGCGGGACAGCAGATCGCGCTGGCGCTGCGCATCGTGTCCGGCCTTTCCGTCAAGGAGATCGCCCGCGCCTTCCTCGTGGGAGAAAGCGCGATGGAGCAGCGGATCACGCGGGCGAAACGCCGGATCGCCGCAGCCTCAGTTCCCTATGGCGCGCCCGACGCCCTCGAAAGGCAAAGGCGGCTGGGCGTCGTAGCGGCGATGATCTACCTGCTGTTCAACGAAGGCTATGCCGCAAGCGGCGGCGAGGCGCATATCCGGCTGCCGCTCTGTGAGGAGGCGATCCGCCTGTCGCGACTGCTGCTCCAACTCTTTCCCGGCGAACCCGAGATCATGGGGTTGGCTGCACTCATGCTTCTGCAGCATGCGCGCGCCGGAGCCCGGCTCGATGCCGATTGCGCGATCGTGCTCCTCGACGACCAGGACCGCCGCCTTTGGGACACCGCACTGATCGCGGAAGGCACGGTGCTGGTCGAGAAGGCGCTGCGCCACCGCCGCCCCGGGCCCTATCAGATCCAGGCGGCGATCGCCGCGACACATGCCGCCGCGGCCCGGCCTGAAGACACGGACTGGGCCGAGATCGACGCGCTCTATGAGGCGCTCGAAAGGCTGCAGCCCTCACCTGTCGTGAGCCTCAACAGGGCGGTCGCCGTGGCCAGGCTCCATGGACCGGAATCCGCGCTCGCCATGGTCGAGCCATTGGCCGCGCCGCTCGACGGCTATTTCCACTTCCACGGTCTCAAGGGCCAGCTCCTGGTGCAGGCGGGGCGTGACAGCGAGGCCAGGGCCGCGTTTGCCAGGGCGATCGTCCTCGCCAACACCGCAGCCGAGGCGGCTCATATCCGGATGCAACTCGATCGGCTGGGCGCGACGCGCTGAGCGTGCGCTCGTGGCGCCTGGGGATCGCCGGCCTACTACAGCGTGTTGCGTGAAAATGGATTAACGCGACACGCTGTAGGTCTTTAATTTGACGCATGTCTTTGTCCCGAAACCGGTACCCACTTTCGGGAGACATGCTTTATCTCGGCCGCGATGCCGTGAGGCCGAGATGACGGATATTGGACAGCCGCCGGGCGAGCGAAGCATGGAGCCGGCTCGCTGTTCGTCCGACCGGCCCGACAAACGACCTCTCGCGGTTTGCCCTGGTGTCGCCGATGTCAGACCGTTCCTCGACATCATGACGGATGTGGAAGGGCAGGATCGCCACGCTCTGGACGCCGTGGGTCCAGAAACGGTCGAGATAATCGTCGACCGGCTCGATCCAGGCACCCGCCTTGGCGAGCAGCATGCGCGCGGCCTCCGGCGAGATCGCATAGCACTGCGTGCCGGCAGGCCCTTTCAGGAAGCGGACGAGCCGATAGGGCGCTTCGAGCGGACGGATGGTCACCTCGGCGACCTTGTTGAGGCCGGCCAGGCGGATGAAGCCGAAACGAGCGATCGAAGCCTCGACGAGCGCGACCACGCTGCAGAAGCCGGCATCGATGGCGAGATCGTCCTCCATGACGATCATGGGCTCCGTGCCGGATGCACAGCGTTGCCAAAGCAGATAGTGGCTGGCGAAACAGCCGATCTCGCCGGCGCTCATGCGCCGCTGGCGCAGCCAGACCGCGCGCCGTGGAGCGTAGCGCGAGATGGACAGGTGCTCACCCTTCGACGCGTCGACAGCATCGAAGAAGGAATGGCCGATGCCAAGCGCGTCGAGCTGGCGCTTCATCGTTGCCCGCCGGGCGCCCGACCGCTGCAGATTGATGACGTAGAGCTGCAAGAGGACCCGCCGCATCGTACTTCGACCGGGCCTTGGGTATATGAAGCCGCCGGGTTCTTCAATGATGACAAACCGCGTTCCGCGCGGCAGGCGAAAGCATCAATCCGACAAGGCGGCCAGCTCTGCGGGCGGAACGACATCAGCCGGGCAACCGGGCGTGATGACGATCGCCCGGATCTTCACTTCCGGCGCGCCTATGCCCGCATAACGCTGAAGCCGGGCGAGATAGTGAACCATCATCGGCTTCAGCATAGGCTGCTGGTCGCGCAGTTCGCCCATTGCGGAGTATTGAAGTCTTTTGCCGGCTGCATGCCAGTCGACGATTGCGCGATGCCAACCCTGCGGGGAGACGCCGGCGATGTCGATTTGGCAGCCATTCCTGGTGCCGTGCACCCAGACCGGATCCGTGTCGGTCGCGGCTCTCCACGTCTGGAAGCCGTGCTTTTGAAGAAGGGCGACGATATCCTGGTCGCCGACATCGTCCGCGCTCCCGGCGAGCGCGGCACGGCCGTAGACCTTGATGGCGAGGCTTGCCGCGAGCAGCAGGCCGAGGGCGACGCTAAGCGCGAGCCGGCGCATCGGGTTTGATCCCCGCGGTGTAAATGGCGAGAACCGCCAATATGGTCGCCCATTCCGCCGCCATTGCGCCGGTCGTACCGTGGAGCAGTGCGTAGCTGTCGGGGAAGACCCCGATGAGAGCGATCCGGAACACGTTGATCGCGATGGTGGCAAGGCAGGCGAGCAAGGTTGCGCCGATGATCGGGCCAGACCATAGCCGATCGTAGACCTTCACGAACAGCACGCCGCACAGAAGGGCGAGCGACACATTGGTGAGTGAGGAGCAGGCCGGCTCGAGGAACAGCACGCCGTTTCCGTTGGCGAAGGGGATCGTGTTGCCCGTGCTCTGAGTGCCGACGAGCCAGCCGACTAGCTTGGCGTCGACGCCGAGGATCGCATTGCTGAATGAAGCGAAGAGGATGCGGGCCCACAGCATCGGCACGGTCAGGGCGGCGAGCACGACCGCCGCGCGCCGCATGGGCCCGTCGGGTGGCGAGGTCCAGACGAGCCAGGCGGCCAGCGCCGTGATCGCCAGCCAGGCGAGAGACGGGACCGGCAGCAGGAAAGCGATCGCCGCGGCCGCGGCGACGCCGAAATCCATTCGCGTCGCAGCCTCGCGCGGAGCCCGCGCGAGCAGCCAGAGGGCCGCGATTGCGCCAGCCCAGACCACCGCGCTGACCCCGAATGTGTTGAACAGTGCCGTCGCGACACCGCTCCCGGCAATCTGGTCGGCGGCCCGCTCGCTGATGCCGTTGGCGAAGCCCACGACAGTGAGGCCGCCAAAGAGCACACCCCGGGTGACCGGTGCGGCCTGAAGGTGACCGCTCGCCTCCGGCGCGGCCGCCGAACCCGAGGCGTGTGCGCCTGACTTCGGCGCGCCGGCACGGGAAAGTTGTGAGAGAAGTTTCGTCACGGCCTGCCGACACCCAACCGGACGGAGTCCTTTAGCCGCGGCCACTTACGCGCGCCGCTATTTCCTGCGCCGGATCATGTACAGCGCGTACCCACCTGCGATCGCCAATGCCGGGAGGCCGATTCCAAGGACAGGCCCCGGCGCGGAATGGCTTTGCGGCGGGTTTCCCTCGCCATCCCCGTCACCGGGGAACCACCATCCCATCGCAAAGCTCGGAGCTGTGGCCATCAACAAGACCGCGCCTGCCCAAGCAAAGGTTTTGATCTTCCGCATTCCTACTACTCCCAGCCCGTATGGAAAAACTGACCGGAGCTTACCACAACGTCCGCGCGTGCCACGTTACGCATAAGGCGTAAGCGCGGTACGGATTCAGGGTGGACGCGTTTCTTGTGGGACTGTCGTGCGTCCAACTGGCTTTGCATCCGACTCCCGCGTTTCGACCAGGCGTCGGATCTTACCGGTTTCGCATCGGATAAGCCCGCCGTTGCAACATGTTGCATGCATGATGCCTCCCCGTGCAAGCGCTGCGCCGAGGATGATGAGCATGACCGCGGCGATCCGCAGCGGATCGAGCGGCATCCCCCAAATGGGGTATTCGATCGCGAGGCCCGCCGCCATCTGGCCGCCGATGATCAGCGTCAGCGTGGTGAGGGCGCCGAGCCTTGGGAGGACGCGGCTGTTGATCGCGACGAAGAGTGCCCCCAGAACGCCCCCGCAATAGGCGGCGGGCGGTGCGCCGAGCGCTCTGTCGGGATCGGGCAGCCCGGCGGCAGTCAACAGGACGGTGAGCAGTATCAGGCCCCCGAGATGGTTCCAGAAGGAGGAACGCAGGGCGCCGATCGACATGCCGAGGCGTGCGTTGATCGACCGGCTGGCTGCGATCAGTCCGCCATTGAGAAAGGCGACGAGGATGAGGATGGTCACGGCGCGCGCCCTCCGAGAAGCAGGAACGCGCTGCCGGCAAGAAGCGCGAGGGCGCCGACCAGTTCCCTGGCTCCGAGCGGTCGCCGCGCAAGGCCGAACCATCCGAAACGATCGGCGGCCATGCCGAATGCCGTCTGTCCGACAAGCATCAGGGCGAGCGTCGCCGAAAGCGTCAGGCCGCCATTCACTGCGATTGCCGCCAGAACGACCGTGAAGGCTCCCGGAATCCCGCCGAGATAGGCCCAGAACGGCGTCGGCAGGCGCGGAAGAGGCTCCTGCGTGTCCCCTACGTCGCGGGGGCCTGCAAAACGGGCGAGCCGCGAGGCGGCGGCCGCCAGGCAAAGGGCCATTGCGGCGCCGACGCCGTGAGCGACCCATGATGCAAAAAGGGCGCTGCTGTGCGCGGCGAGCAGGCTGTTCAACTGGATCATCACTGCGAGCACTGCACCGGCGGCGGTTGCGAGCAGCCAGTCTGTCGGGCGTCCCATGAAGGTTTCCTGCCTGTCTGGTCGATGGCCATCGAAATAAGCGCATCGGCTTTCCGGAAAAATCAGCTATGGTTCCGGACAATCCGGAAGATTCTTCCGCAATCGAGGTGCAACCATGGACAGGCTCGTCGCGCTCGGCGCCTTCGTCCAGGCTGCCGAGGCTGGTAGTTTCGTTGCCGCGGGGCGGCAACTCGGCATGTCGGCATCCGCCGTCGGCAAGGCGGTGGCGCGGCTGGAGGGCCAACTCGGCGTGCGGTTGTTCCATCGCAGCACGCGCACCATGATGCTCACCGCCGACGGCGGCATCTTTCTCGAACGCTGCCGACGGATCCTGGGCGAGATCGAGGCGGCCGAGCAGGAATTGTCGGAAGCCGCCTCCGCTCCGCGAGGGACGCTTCGGGTCAGCCTGCCGATCGCGGAGGGCCTGCTGCTGCCGACGATCGCGGCCTTCATGCGCGCTTATCCCGATATCCGCATGGAGATCGATTTTTCCGACCGCCTCGTCGATATCATCGAGGAGGGTTTCGACGCGGTGGTGCGGACCGGCGACGTCGCCGATTCCCGGCTGATGAGCCGTAAGCTCGGCAGTTTCCCGCATCGGCTCGTCGCCGCCCCCGCCTATTTGGCGCGCCGCGGCGTCCCGGCCGTGCCGGAAGACCTGACGAAACATGCCTGCCTGCACCACCGGCATCCGACATCGGGCAAGCTGGAACCATGGCCGCTGGTGCGGGATGGCGCCGATCTGGACATTGAGTTTCCGGTCGCCGCCACGGTGAGCACGATCGAAGCCCGTGCCTATCTGGCCGAAGAGGGCTTCGGCATCGCCTGCCTGCCCGCCTATGCGGTCACCAGGCAGATCGCGGCGGGAAGGCTGGTGTCGCTGCTCGAAGGCTCGGTGCGCGATTGCGGGGCGTTGCGCGTGCTGTGGCCGGCAAGCCGCTCGCCGAGAATCCGGGCCTTCGTCGATTTCCTGGCCGAGCGGCTGGTGGTGTCCTGATCTCCGGTCAATCGATCTCGGGCGAGGGGGGCGGCAGGTCCCTGTCGTCGCCGATTTCGAAGGTCACGCGCTCGATCCGACCCGAAAAGCAGAACTGGTCGGCATAGTCGTCGACCACGGGCGGCATGCCGCTGCGGCCGATCAGCATCGGGGAGAGCGAGATGCGCTGCAGGGTCGCGTCGAAGGCGCGCTCTCCCGCTGCCCGTCCAGCAACCGTCAGGCGGCCCGTTCCCCTGAGGATACCGGTCTTCCTGAACTCGAAGCCCAGCGACATCCGTCCCGTCCCGATCGCCCGGTCCGAAACAAGCCGCATGATCTCCCCGCAACGGTTGTAGGCATAGACGAGCCTGCCGCCCTTGACGAAGAGAGCGTAGCCGCCGGCGCTGCTGCCGAAGGCCACCAGCGCGCCCGCGTCGCCGTCGCCGAGTTCGGCTTCGATCTCGATGCGGTGCGAGACGTCCTGGGTGAGCGGCGCGGCCTCGGCGGGAACGGCCGAGATCGGGGGATGATAGACGAAGCGCTTCTTCGCCCGGATGGAATCGGGCTTTGGCGCCGGCTTGAACAGGATCTCGCGCCGGTCGTCCAGCGGCAGGACGTCATACTTGCCGGCTTCCGCCCACCATCGTTCGACCAGTTCCCGGAGTTTTTCGGGATGCGACTTCGCCAGGTTTCGCGTCTCGGCGAAGTCCTCGTCGAGGTGGTAGAGCTCCCAGTCGTCGAGATCGAAGGAGGTCGCCGGCTGGTGGTTGGTGACCGCCTTCCAGCCCTTGTGCCAGATGCTGCGGTGGCCATACATCTCGAAATACTGCACTTCCTTGCGCGTTTCCGCCTTGGGGTCGGCGAAGGTGTAGGCCAGGCTGGTGCCGTGGATCGGCATCTGCGGCACGCCGCGAAACGTCATGGGTGCGTCGACGCCGCAAATCTCGAGCACGGTCGGCGTGATGTCGGTCACGTGGTGGAACTGGTGTCGTATCGCGCCGTGATCGGCAATACGCCTTGGCCACGAGACGATGAGCGGGTCGCGCACGCCGCCGCCATGGGTGTAGCTCTTGTAGAGCCGAAGCGGCGTGTTGCTCGCCTGCGCCCAGCCCCAGGGATAGTTGGTGAAGCTGCGCGGCCCCCCGATCAGGTCGATCTCGGCGAGATTGCGCTCGACCGTGTCCGGGATCTGGTTGAACCAGCGCAGCACGTTGGTCGTGCCATCGGGGCCGCAGTCGATCGACGCCCCGTTGTCGGACAGGAGCACGATCATCGTGTTGTCCAGCTTGCCGACGCGTTCGAGGAAGTCGACGAGCCGGCCGAAATGGAAATCGGTATGTTCGAGGAAGCCGGCATAGGCCTGCTGAAGCCGCACGGCGACCGCACGCTGCTCCGGCGAAAGCGCCGACCAGGGCTCGACCCCGGGGTTGGACGGCGGCAGTTCCGTCGCCTCGGGCACAAGTCCCATCCGCTTCTGACGTTCCAGCCGGGAGGCGCGGACCTCGTCCCAGCCCGCTTCATAGACGCCGTCATAGCGGTCCATGAATTCGCGCGGCACCTGATGCGGGAAATGCCCGGCGCCGAAGGCCAGGTTGAGGAAGAACGGCTTTTCCGGCACCAACGAGACGTGGTTGGAAAGCATGGCGATCGTCTTGTCGATCAGGTCCTTCGAGAGATGATAGCCGTCCTCGGGGCCGGCCGGTGCCTCGACGGGATGGTTGTCCTCGATCAGCTCCGGATAGTACTGGTCGGTGCTGCCGTTCATGAAACCGTAGAAACGCTCGAAACCGCGTCCCAGCGGCCATTGGCCGAAGGGGCCGGCGGCGCTCGCCTCGTCGGTGGGCGCCACATGCCATTTCCCGACGGCGAAGGTGGAATAGCCGCTCTCGCGCAGCATTTCGGCGATGGTCGCGGCGCGGTGCGAGATGGCGCCGCGGCCGCTCGGCCAACCCATGTCGACATTGGCGAGATAGCGCATGCCCACGGCATGATGGTTGCGGCCGGTCAGCAGGCAGGCGCGGGTGGGCGAACAGAGCGTGGTCGTGTGGAAATTGCTGTAACGCAGCCCGCGCCCGGCGAGGCGATCCATGTTGGGGGTGCGGATCTCCGAGCCGAAGCAGCCGAGATCGGCATAGCCGACGTCGTCGAGAACGACGAAGATGACATTGGGACTGTCCGGAGCCGGCTTCGGCCTGGCCTCGTACCAGGGTGCGGATTCCAGATGCGTGCGACCGATGCGGCCGGCCGGGCGGCTTTCCGTCATGACCTTTCCTTTCGTCCTTGCCGGCGCGCCGGCGGCACCCGCGAGGCTCGTGCCTTGCTGGGCGCCAGCGCGGCGGGTCAGTATTTCAGCGCGTCGCGCAGATAGCGTTCCATCAGGAGACGCCCCAGGACGCGCATCATCCTGTCCGTGATGAAGCCCAGCAGGCCGAGCAGGACGATGGCGCCGAACATCCAGTCGATGCGGAAATAGAGCCTGGAGTTCCAGATGAGGTAGCCGAGGCCCGATTGCGCCGCCAGCATCTCGGCCGCCACGATCACCAGGAAGGAAGAGGCAAGCGCGAGGCGCATGCCGACATAGATGTTGGGCAGGCTGGCCGGCAGGATGACCCTGGCGAAGACCTGCCACGGGCTGGCGCCGAGGCAGCGCGCGGCATCGATCTTGTCGGCGGGTATCGCACCGATCCCGCTGGCCGTGTTGACCAGCACGATGAAGCCTGTCGCGTAGGCGATCAGCAGGATCTTCGAAGTCTCACCGATGCCGAACCAGACGATGAACAGCGTCACCAGCGCGATGGCCGGCACGAAGCGGAAGAAGTGGACGAAGGGGTCGACGACGCTCTTCACCGGGCGGAACGTTCCGACCAGCAGGCCGATTGGGATCGCCACCAGGCTGCCGAGAAGCCAGCCGGCGAAGATGCGGTATAGGCTCGCGCCGACCGACTGCGCGAGGGTGCCGTCGAGCAGCATTTCCCATAGCCCGGCGAGCACCGCCGTCGGCGTCGGCAGGAAGAAAGGATCGATGACCCGTCCCGGGGCGAGCTGCCAAAGCGCCAGCGCAAAGACGACCGCCGCGACCGAAATGAAAGTATTCATTTTCCAGCCCATTGCCGTGTCGCCTCCCTTTCGATCTCCTCGTCGAGCTGGCGGGTGAGCGCCAGGAATTGCGGGTCGAGCTCGTCGCGCGGGAACGGCAGGGCGATCTCATGGATGTGCCTGACCGTCGCCCGCGGCCCGACGCTCATGACCCCGATGCGCTGGCCAAGCAGCAGCGCCTCGCGGATGTCGTGGGTCACGTAGACGAAGGTCTTGCCGGTCTCGCTCCAGATGCGGGCGATCTCGCGCTGCAGAACGCGCCGCGTCAGGGCGTCTAGTGCGGCGAAGGGCTCGTCCATCAGCACCACGTCGGGTTCGACGGCCAGCGTACGGGCGATCTGGACGCGCTGCTTCATGCCGCCGGAGAGCTGATGCGGAAACTTGGTCTCATGGCCCTTCAGGCCGACGAGCTCGACATGGCGCGCAACGACAGCGTCCCTGACGTCGCGCGGCGTATGGGCGATCTCCAGCCCGAAGGCGATGTTCTCGGCCACGGTCAGCCAGTCGAAGAGTGGCCCGTCGACGGACTGGAATACCATTGCCCGCTTCCGGCCGGGACCGGTCACGGGTGCGCCCTCGAAAGTCACCCGGCCTTCGTTGGGGAATGCCGTGCCGGCAATCAGCTTGAGCAGGGTCGACTTGCCCGAGCCGCTCGGGCCGACGAGCACGAAGAACTCGCCGGCGCCGATCGTCAGATCCAGATCGGCCAGGATGTAGTTCTCAGGCCTGGCGGCCTGGCCATAGCCCATGCCGACGCCTTCCAGCCTGACGGCGGCCGGGCCGGCGCTGCGCCCGCCCGTCATGGCGGCTGAACGTTGCAACGTGACGTTCATGGGTCTCCTCCCGGTCCGTCGGTTCAAGATAGGGCGCCCGATGGGTGACGGCGCTATTTCGCCAGCGAAACCCGAGCGGGGTCGACGGCCTCGAGGAAGCTGGGGTCGATGAAGTCGCCCGGCTCGACCCGTGCCTTGGTGATGCCGTTCGTCGCGGCGAAGTCGGCGATCTTCTCGAAGCCTTCGAGCTGCTCCGGCTTCAGCGAGATGGTGAAGTGCTGGATCTCCATCTGGGCCTTGACCCTGTCACGCGGGGATTTGGCGTGGCTGGCGACGATGTCCACCGCTTCCTCGAAATTGTCATCCATCCAGTCGGTTGCCTCGGCGAGGGCTCGCAGCGTGTTCTCGACGGCCTTGGGGTTTTCGGCGGCAAAAGCCTTGGTCGTCGAGATGTAGCCGTAGAGGCGGACCTTGGCTGGCTTGTCGTCGCCAAGGATCCGGAAACCCGGGATCTCGGACGCCTGCGCCACCCCGTCCCCCCAGACGAAGGCGGCATCGAGGCGGCCGGCGCGCAGCGAAGCGATGATCTCGAGCAGGCTCGGAAGCGGTATGATTGTCGCATCCGCGGGATCGACGCCGGCATTCTTGAGATAGCTGAGCGTCACCAGGTGCTGCGCCGTTCCGTTGGCGAGGCCGATGCGCTTGCCGGCGAGGTCCTCCGGCTTCTGAATGGCTTCGCTCACGGCCAGCTTGTGGAAGCCCGGCTCCGGTTCGATGATCGCCGAGACGATCTTGAGCTGGCCGCTCTGGAGGCGGGTGGTGGTGGCGAAGTCGAGCGCGAGACCGAAATCGAGTTGCCCGGTCAGCGCGGCATCGATGGTGTCGATGCCGAAGGCGAAGGGCTGAACGTCGGCATTGATGCCGTTCTTCTCGAAGAAGCCCTTGTCCTTGGCGACCCAGACCTGAGAGCCGAGAATGTTGAAATCGACTCCGATCGTCACATCGTCAGTTGCATGGGCCGCGCCGCTCGTTGCGACAAGCACGGAACCGAAGGCTGCGGCCAGCAGGCCGCGCAGCACAACCGAAATTCTCCTCATTTCCTGGATTCCTTTTTCCCCTGGGTTGGCTTCATGCTTCTTTGCGTACGCTGGGCGACGGGGGAGACCTCGTCGGCGAGCGTGATGATCGGCGGGCTCGCCAGGTTCACGCGCCGGCTGGACTTGAGTTCCATCAGCCGAGGATTGAGCCAGGCCCAGGCCACGCAGACGGTGCCGGCCGCCTCTGAATGGATGATCGAGTAGATGTGGAGTGCCGGGTGGCCGGCAGGCAGTTCGAGCAGCTCGGCGCGCTCGTCCGAAAGGTCAGTCGCGGTCGTCCAGGTGTCGATGCGTGTGCCTTGCATATTCGTCTGGGTGGTGAGGCCGGCGATCAGATCGATCGCGTAGGCATCGAGGTCGATGCTGGCCGCGTCCAGCCCGGGCGCGAGGTGGTCCTCGATAAGAACGACCGGGTCGCCATTGGCCCTGAAGACGCGGAGCAGCCGCGAAGCCTCGGTGCCTTCGGCGCAGCCGAACTCGGCGGCGAGTTCGGCGCCGAGCGGCACGCGGCCGACCGAGATGAGGTCGACCGTCGGCGTGAAGCCGGCTGCGCTGATGCTGGCAGCAAAGCCCGTCTGATAGGTCTGGTCGTCCTGGATGGGGACCTGGCCGACGAAGGTACCGAGCCCGTGGCGGCGCACGATGATCCCCTGCGCCATCAGCCTGACATAGACCTCGCGGATCGTCGCCCTGCTGATGCCGAGCTGGCCGGCCATCTCGACCTCGGCTGGCAACTGGTCGCCGGCCTGCAGCCGTGCCTGCCTGATGTAGTCGAGGATCTGGTTGCCGATTTCGCGAGCGCGGAATTCGGATGTGTCGGCCATGGCTTCCTCCCAAGGTCAGACGTCAGACGTCTGACCTTTAACCCGACTGAAGGCTGATAGCAACCGGAATCATGGGGCGGAGCCCGAAAGCGGTTCGATCCGAGTGGCCGCGCCCTCAGGGCTGAAAGTCCGCCAGGGATCAATGGGCCGATCCGGGAGTCGGGCGCATGATCATCCGCCGCTCCCTGAGCGCAGATCGACGACACGCGCAAGGCGAAGATCGAGCGTCGGAACGAAACGAAAGGAAACCCGATCCGTCATGACAAGGCTGCATGACAGGGCTATCTATGTGGAGCCAGGAAGGGAGGGATCATGACGAGAGTTCCGCGAATCCTCGCAGTAGTGGCCGGCATCATGGCATTGTCGCCTTCGGCGCGAGCCGAAGTTGCTCTTGATGGCGCCTTCACGGCGGGCGAGAACTGCAGCGCGTTCCAATCTCTGAATAAGAAGTCCAATCCGGTCCCCCTTGAGGCAGACCGCTCCTACCGGATCGTCGCCGGCAACAAGCAGCCGCCGACCCACTATCTGATCATCGTTCCGGGCGCTGCTCCCGAGCGGCGCTGGGCGCCGGTCGACTGCGGTACGGCTGCGGTTGAGGGCAGCGGTCCGGCAGGCGAAGCCTCCGTGGGAAGAACGGACTATGTGCTCGCCGCGAGCTGGCAGCCGGGCTTCTGCGAGACGAAGCCCGGCAAGGCCGAATGCGGGAGCCAGACTGCCGACCGCTTCGACGCCAGCCATTTCGCGCTGCACGGGCTTTGGCCGCAGCCCCGGAGCCTGGGCTATTGCAATGTCGGGCAGGCGGCGGTCGCGGACGACAAGGCCGGGCGATGGGACCGGCTTCCCGAGGTGGTCCTCGAGCCGGCTACGGCGAAGGAACTCGACCAGGTCATGCCCGGCACGCAGTCGCATCTCGATCGCCACGAGTGGATCAAGCATGGCACCTGCTACGGGCCGTCGATGGAGGAATATTTCGGCGAGTCGCTTTCGGTCATGCGCCAGCTCAACACGTCACCGGTCCAGGCGCTTTTCGAGGGCAGGGTCGGCGGCTTCCTCTCCTTCGACGATATCAGCACGGCTTTCGACGAGGGTTTCGGCGCCGGTGCCGGGGACCGGGTGCGCATGCAGTGCGTGCGTGACGGCGGCCGGCTGATCATCTCGGAACTCACCATCGGTCTCGGCGGCGAAATCACGCCATATGCGCGGCTCGCCGATCTCATCGCCGCGGCCGCGCCGACCAGGACGGAATGCCCGGGCGGAATTGTCGACCCGGTCGGTCTGCAGTAGGCCGTTGCCCAGCGACAGGTTGTGCTCCGGCCTCTTTTCGGCGAGCCGCGAATAGTCCACAAGCCGGTCTGAAGGGTGGGGCCACTTGCTTCATGGGGCGGGGCATGGCGTTGAAGGCAGAGGACATCGCCGGTAACCTGGCCTTGCCTGGCTGCATCCGGCGGCAGTCCCAGGCGCTCGTGCTGGCCTTTGAGGCCAATCCGCGCGTTTCGGCCGTCTTCGCGACGCAGCAGCGCTGGCTGATGGCCCATGCCGGCCTGATGTTGCATTTTCGGGGCAGTCTCGGCCAGGGATGGAAGGGGCTGACGCTGGCGCGCCTTCTGGAAAAGGTTGCCGAGCACAATATCGCCAGCCGCAACACGGCCGATGCCTTCATCAAGGAACTTCTGAAATACGGCATTGTGGTCCATGTGCCCGCCGCCGGGGATCGCCGCGTGCGGCTGATCGCCCCGACCCCGGCTGGCCTCGACGCCCTGATGGGCTGGACCTATGCGCATCTGACGACGCTGGACGGCCTGGACGGCGGCAGGCGCGTCGCCACCTTCTCGACGGAGGAGAACGCGCTCGCACGCCTGCAGCCCCTGATCGCGGATGGGCTGCTGGCCTCGCAGCCGGTGCGAGAGCCGGAGCGCACCTTCTCGCTGTTCACCTGGCTCAACAATGGCGGCATCGTCATGGACTGGCTGATCTCACGCATCGGCGCGGCCGATGCGGATGCCGAACGCATTCCGGCCGGCGTCGTGTCGATCGCCGAATTCGCCGGACTGCTGAAGCTGTCGCGGACCCATCTCGGCCGCAAGCTGCGTGAGGCCGAGCAATTGGGCAGCATCGGCTGGGAGGGCGCGCGCGGGCGTTCGGTGATGTGGGTGTCGAAGGGGTTCCGCGAGGAGTATACGGCTGCCCAGGTGATCAAGCTCGCCATCATCGACGATGCCTTCGACCGCTGTTTCGCGGTCGCTTGACGGCGGGCCCGTCAGGCTGCGGCCTTCATCGCCTGCTCGAGCGTACCGTAGACGCGGTCATCGGTGCATTGAGCGACATTGAAGCGCATGAAACCGGAAGCCGTCTGCGACGGGCTGAACACATTGCCGGGCGCCAGCACCAGGTCGGCCGAGATCGCGCGGCGCGCGATTTCGCCTGCATCGAGCCCACCGGGCAACCGGCACCACAGGAACATGCCCGCCGCCGGTTCGATCCAGGGCTCGATGCCGAGGGCGCCGAGCCGGCGTCGCGTCGCCGCTCTCGCTTTCGCCAGGCGCCCGTGAAGAGCTTCCAGATGCCTGCGGTAACTGCCGTCCTTCAACATTGCGAGCACGAGCTCGGCCGAAAGGCGCGGGCTGGAGAAGCCGGTGGCTATCCTCAGGTCGACGAGGCTCTCGATCCAGTCCCGTCGGCCCGCGATATATCCGCAGCGCACCGATGCAGACAGCGTCTTGGAGAAGCTGCCGATGCGGACCACTCGGTCGAGACCGTCGAGAGCGGCGAGGCGCGGCGCCGGCTCATGCTCGAAATCGGCGAATATGTCGTCTTCGACGATGATCAATTCATGAGCTTCGGCAAGCTTCAGCAGCCTGTGCGCGACGGAAGGGGCCAGTGACGCTCCGGTCGGATTGTGCAGGCCGGAATTGGTGACGTAGAGGCGTGGCCGGTGCTCGGCCAGGGCCTGCGCGAAGAGTGCTATGTCGGGCCCGCTCGGCGTATAGGGCACGCCGACGATCTTTGCCCCGTGGGCACGCAGCAGCGCGAGAAAGTTGAAATAGCAGGGATCGTCGACGAGCACCGTGTCGCCCGGTCCGATCAGCAGGCGGCACAGAAGATCGATCGCCTGCGTACCGGATTCGGTGAGCAGGATCTGGTCGGGCGGAGCGTCCATGCCGCGCTCGGAAAGCCGCCGGGACAGCAGGCGACGCAGCGGCGGCAGGCCGAGCGCTGGCCCGTAATCGGTCAAGGCCGCTATCTCGGCCGTCCGCCCGAGGCCGCGCAAAGCGCGCCTTATGCCGTCGATCGGCATCCATTGGGCGGGCAGCCAGCCGCAGCCGGGCTTCAGCATGCCTTCACCCGCATCCAGCGACTGGCGCGACACCCAGAACGGATCGACGGCCCGGTCGAGGCGCGGACCGATCTCCGCCAGCGAAAGCGGCGCCAGGGGCGCAGCGACGTAGAAACCGGAACCGGGCCGCGAGCGTATGGCACCCTCGGCGGCGAGCCGGTCGTAGGCTTCCACCACGGTCGACTTCGACACCCGCATGGTTTCGGCCAAGGCGCGGATCGAGGGCAGCTTGGCGCCCGGGGTCAACGCGCGGCGGGCGATCCTCTGATGGACTGCGCCCATGACCTGCTCGACGAGGGTGCGTTCATCCGTAGCGGTGCTGTCCACTGTATTGCATCCATATCAGGTACAGTTTGTCAGAACCGTACCGAACCGTTTCTGGAACGTCCAGTCGCTTCGGAGGAAAGGTGCGGCCGAGAGAGACTGGAAACGAAGGACCCGGTATGGACAAGACCTCGCAGGGGTGGCTCAGCGGCTTCCTCGGAGTGCTGATCTTCAGCGGTTCGTTGCCTGCTACCCGCGTGGCGGTGGCGGATTTCGATCCGCTCTTCCTGACGGCCGCCCGCGCGAGCATTGCAGGGCTTCTGGGGGTCGCGCTTCTTGCCGCGCTCCGCCAGAAGCGACCGCAGCGCGAGGACCTCGTGCCGCTTCTCATCGTGTCGCTCGGCGTGGTCGTGGGATTTCCTCTTCTGACGGCGCTGGCGCTTCGCCATGTCACGACGGCGCATTCCATCGTCTTCGTCGGGCTCCTGCCTCTGGCGACCGCCATCTTCGGCGTCGTCAGGGGCGGCGAGCGGCCGCAGCCCTTGTTCTGGCTGTTCTCCGGCCTGGGCAGCGCGCTGGTCGCAGGTTTCGCGCTGACGCAGGGGCTCCAGGCATCACCGGTGGGCGACCTGCTGATGCTGGCCGCGATCATCGCCTGCGGGCTGGGATATGCCGAAGGCGCCAAGCTCTCGCGCAGGCTGGGGGGCTGGCAGGTCATCTGCTGGGCGCTGGTCTTGTCGCTGCCCGTGATGGTCGGGCTCACGCTGGCCAGCTTGCCCGCCTCCTGGGGTGGTATCGGGGGACCGGCCTGGCTCGGGCTGGCCTATGTGTCGCTGTTCTCGATGCTGATCGGCTTCGTGTTCTGGTACCGGGGGCTGGCCTTGGGCGGCATTGCCGGGGTCGGCCAGTTGCAGCTGCTGCAGCCCTTCTTCGGGCTGGGGCTGGCCGCACTGTTGCTCAGGGAACCCGTCAGCGGCCTTATGCTGGCGGTCACGCTGGGCGTGGTGCTGTGCGTGGCCGGATCGCGACGCTTCGCGAAATAGCCGTCTGGAGCAGGACAGCGGGCCCAGACCGCTTTGCGCCAACGCTTCCCCGTTGAGCCTCGCCGCCGCATTGCCTATGGTCTGTGGCGTTGCAACGGGAATGCCGCGCAATGCCCTTGTTTTTCATCGTGGTCGGCCTGGTCGCTGTGGTCGTCCTCTGGTGGTATCGGCGCAAGATGTTGAACGAGGCCGCGAATGACGCGGCGGAGGCGCTCGGACGCGCGCGCCGCGCGGTGCGCGGGGAAAGACAGCGCGGGCTGAACGGCGCCTCGCCGCTGCCGTCCATCGACGATCCCGTGGTCGCCGCGGCGGCCCTGCTGGCATCCATCGCTTCCGACGGCGTCGAGATGGCGCCCCAGCGGGAGACAGCGCTGCGGAAGGAGATCTCCGCGATCGCTGCCGCCGGGAAGGCGGATGCTGCTGTGGACTATGCCCTGTGGGCGACCGGCCGGATCGACGACACTGCAATGGTGATCGACCGGCTCGCGCCCTTCTTGCGCGACCGGCTCGACGAGGCGGAGAAGGGCGATCTGCTGACCATGATACGGCGCGTCGCCACCGCGGGCGGCCCGCCGCTGCCGATGCTTGAGCCGCGCATGCATCGTCTGCGGCAGAAGCTGGGGGTCGTCGTAAACTGAGCGAATAGCGAATAGCGAGTAGCGAATAGGGGAAGGACAGCCAGCCGAGCCCCTATTCGCTACTTGCTATTCGCTATTCGCTTCTCCTCAAATCGCTTCTCCCCGCAGCAGCTTCGGCGTGTCGCCCGACAGGCCTGAGGCCTGGCGGATGAAGAACTCCTTCAGGCGGGGCATGCGCTCGACGAGGCCGAGCCCGATGTCGCGCACGGCACGGACCGGGCCGAGGTCGTTGGAGAAGAGCCGGTTCAGCACGTCGGTCGTCACGCCCATCTGGACGGTGTCGAAGCGGCGCCATCGCTCGTAGCGCTGCAGGACGTCCAGGGCGCCGATGTCCTGGCCGAGCCGGTCTGCCTCGACCACGGTCTCGGCGAGCGCGGCGACGTCCTTGAAGCCGAGATTGAGACCTTGGCCGGCAATCGGATGGATGCCGTGGGCGGCGTCGCCGGCGAGCGCGAAGCGCGGCGCCACGAAGGCGCGCGACAGCGTCAGGCCGAGCGGCCAGGCGCGGGGCCTGTCCTCGACCCTGATCTCGCCGAGCTTCAGGCCGAAGCGCTGCTCCAACTCGATCTCGAAGGAGAATTCGTCACCCTGCACCAGCCTTTCCGCGTCGCTGGTGCGTTCGACCCACACGATCGAGGAGCGGTTGCCGGTGAGCGGCAGGATGGCGAAGGGGCCGGCCGGCAGGAAATGCTCCTCGGCGCGGCCGTCATGCGGCCGTTCATGGGCGATCGTGCAGACGATGCCCGACTGGCCATACTCCCATTTCACCGTCTTGATGCCTGCCATGTCGCGCAGCCGCGACCTTGCGCCGTCGGCGGCCACCAGGAGCCGGGCATCGATGGTGATGCCGTCGGCCAGATGCACCGAGATGTCGCGGCCGTTCCTGACGAAGCTGGTGACCGCGACGCCTTCGATGATGTCGATGCCGAGTTCGGCGGCGCGCCGGCGCAGGGCGCCGTTGAGGATCCTGTTCTCGACCATATGCGCGAACGGCTCACCGGGAGCGACCTCGCCGTCGAAGGTCAGGAAGACCGGCCGCACGGGGTCCGAGGTCCTGGAATCGGTGATGATCATCTCGGTGATCGCCTGCGCCTGCGGGGCGATCTCGTCCCAGCAACCGAGTTGGCCGAGCATGCGGCAGGCCGCGGCCGCGATGGCCGAGGCGCGGCCGTCCTTTTGCCAGACATTCGCCGGCGCGGCGTCAACCACCGCGACCGAGAGGCTCGGTCGCGCCTCCCGGATCGAGACGGCGGCCGCCAGGCCGACATAACCGGCGCCGGCCACCAGCACGTCGATATCGGTCTTGTTCTGGTCGGCCATGGCCTTCGTCCTTTTCACCCGGCCCGGCGCCTTCCGCGCCGGCAAGCTTGACTTCGACGGTGGTTCGTCTGAAACCGGCCCGTCCGTTCTCTCAACCAAAAGGGCGAACCATGTCGGCCGCCATGCAAGAGTTGCTTGCCATACTCGACCTCGAGGAACTCGAACACAACCTTTATCGTGGTCGCAGCCCGAAGGTGAACTGGCAGCGTGTCTTCGGCGGCCAGACCATCGCGCAGGCGCTGGTCGCCGCGCAGCGCACCGTCGAGCCCGACCGGCGCGTCCATTCGCTGCACGGCTATTTCATGCTGCCGGGCGACACCACGGTGCCGATCGTCTATCAGGTCGACCGTATCCGCGACGGCGGCTCCTTCACCACGCGGCGCGTCGTCGCCGTCCAGCACGGCCAGGCGATCTTCTCGCTGGAGGCTTCTTTCCAGGTCGAGGAGAAGGGTCTCGAGCATCAGTTCGCCATGCCCGACGACGTCCCGCCGCCGGACAGCCTGAAGTCGCAGCGCGAATTGCTCGAACAGGCCGAGAACGTGCCGGAGAATATCCGCCGCTTCTGGGCGCGGGAGCGGCCGCTGGATATGCGGCCGGTCAATGTCGATCACTATACCAGCCGCGAGAAGCTGCCGCCGAGGCAGAACATCTGGCTGCGCACCACCGGGCCGGTGCCCGCCGATCGCACAATGCAGGCGGCCGTGCTTGCCTACCTCTCGGATATGACGCTGCTGGACACCTCGACCTTCGCGCATGGCCGCGCGGTGTTCGACCGGGATCTGCAGGTGGCGAGCCTCGATCACGCAATGTGGTTCCACCGTCCGCATCTGCTCGACGGCTGGCTTCTCTACACGCAGGATAGCCCCTCGTCGTCGGGCGCGCGAGGCTTCACCCGCGGCGCCATCTATGCCGAGGACGGCACGTTGATCGCCTCGGTGGCGCAGGAAGGCCTGATCCGCCTGAGGACCCCGCCCTCAAACTAGGCAATTCTGAAAATTTGCATAATTTTTGTGCATGTTGGACATGGCGATGGCGTGGGCCGTAGCCACAAGCAGTCTTTTTTCCGTTCAATTGCAAAGCCTTGAGCGACGATTCCGGCAACTGGCACGGAGCTTGAATCCCTTGTTGCACGCTCCGTCGCCTTCGGGTGGTCGGAGATGCCACGACCAATCGCGGGACCCGCAGAACAACAAGGGTGAACCAATGAAAATCGTGATGGCAATCATCAAGCCGTTCAAGCTCGACGAGGTGCGCGAGGCGCTCACCGCCGTCGGGATCCAGGGCCTGACCGTCACCGAAGTGAAAGGCTACGGCCGCCAGAAGGGCCATACGGAGATCTACCGCGGCGCCGAATATGCCGTGAGCTTCCTGCCAAAACTCAAGATCGAGGTCGCCGTCGCCGCCGACCTCGTCGACAAGGCCGTCGAGGCGATCACCAACGCCGCCAAGACCGGACAGATCGGCGACGGGAAGATCTTCGTCTTCGGGATCGACCAGGCGGTGCGCATCCGCACCGGCGAAACCGATACCGACGCCCTCTAGCTTGCTGTTTCCGCGCCGGACTTCCCGAGGCGGATGTCCGCTCCGGGCCGATGCGGCAGCCGCCATTCCGCCTTCATGGAGATATCGATGAGATTAGATGCTTCACCTTTCGCGCCGCCGGCGCGGACCGCCCTTGCGGGCCTGTTCTTTCTTGGGGTGCTCGGCACCGTCACCGCCTTCGCCCAGGAGGCTGCGCCGGCCGCCGCAGCGGCGCCGGTCCCCGACAAGGGCGACACGGCCTGGATGCTGGTCTCGACCATCCTCGTCATCCTGATGACCATTCCGGGCCTCGCCCTCTTCTACGGCGGCCTGGTTCGTGCCAAGAATGTGCTGTCGGTGCTGATGCAGGTGTTCGCCGGCTTTGCCATGATCGCGCTTCTGTGGGTCGCCTACGGCTATTCGCTCGCCTTCACCGGCGCCGGCACGGCCGAGGAAGCGACCGCGCTGACCCCCTTCATCGGCGGCCTGAGCAAGGTCTTCCTGGCGGGCGTCGGACCGTCGTCCCTGGCCGAGACCTTCTCGGAGGGTGTCTTCATCCCGGAACTCACCTTCGTCGTGTTCCAGCTCACCTTCGCGGCCATCACGCCGGCGCTCATCATCGGCGCGGTCGCCGAACGCATGCGCTTCGGTTCGGTGATGTTCTTCCTGGCGCTGTGGTTCACCTTTGCCTATCTGCCGATCGCCCATATGGTCTGGTGGTGGGGCGGCCCGAGCGCGGCCACGGCGCCCACGGGCTATCTCTTCGGCATCGGCGCGCTCGATTTCGCCGGCGGCACGGTCGTGCACATCAATTCCGGTGTCGCCGGCCTCGTAGCGGCGCTGGTGGTCGGCCCGCGTGTCGGCTTCCTGAAGGAGAACATGGCCCCGCATAACCTGACGTTCACGCTGATCGGCGCCTGCCTGCTGTGGGTCGGCTGGTTCGGCTTCAATGCCGGCTCCAACCTCGAAGCCAACGGCCTGACCGCGCAGGCGCTGCTCAACACGATCACCGCTACGTCGGCCGCAGCCCTTGCCTGGTCGATCGTCGAGCGAATCACCCGCGGCCATGCGAGCCTCTTGGGTGCGGCTTCGGGCGCCGTCGCCGGCCTCGTCGCGATCACGCCCGCAGCCGGCCTCGCCGGCACCGGCGGCGCGATCCTGCTCGGCGCGGTGGCCGGTGCGGTCTGCCTGTGGGCGGTGGTCTCGCTGAAGCCGATGCTGAAATACGACGATTCGCTCGACGTCTTCGGCATCCACGGCGTCGGCGGCATCGTCGGGGCGCTGGGCACCGCGATCGTCGCGGCGCCCGCCCTCGGCGGCTTCGGACCCGGCGCGGAGGACTACTCGATCGCGGGGCAGTTCGGCACGCAGTTCTGGGCGGTCATCGTCGCCGTCGTCTGGTCGGCGGTCGTCGCCTTCGTGGCGCTGCAGATCGTGAAGGCGGTGATGGGCCTTCGGCTGCCTGAGGCCGGCGAGCGCGAAGGGCTCGACATCACGTCGCATGGCGAACGCGCCTACAACTGATCGTCCATCGACGGGGCGGCGACCCAACCGCCGCCCTGTCCTTCAATTATCCTCCCTGACCCGGCTTCGGCCGGGTTCTTTTTTGTCGGCAACTCAGCGCGCGACGAACCTCGACGAGGAGAAGCACCTTTTCACCGGGCAATATTTCATATCCGAAGTCGGGACGCCGGCTGGGGAAAGCACGCTGCCGTCAGGGCAGTATTGCTGGCCGCTGGCATAGTGATCGTAGATCGGCAAGCCGAGTACGCGGGACGAACGATAACTGAGGATCGCCAAGCCGTCGGCTGCGATGCGTGCCTGCACCTGCGCGCAGGTCATCTGCGTGACGTCGTAGCGTGACGCGGCGGCTGCATCGAAAACGGTGAATGAGAGAAAAATCGCGACAGGCAGAAACGGCTTCATACATCAAGGTCCGTACTCAAGAGCGCCGATCATGCGCGAAAAACGATTGCACGCGCAATGCCTTGTCACTGCGGCGCCGGGCAATTGCCACCGCTGGGCGATGACCGGAAGAGATGCCGGGCCTGTAAGTCTTGCGGGGGAGAAAAGCGGAGAAAGCCGCCCGGCTCATCCCGGGCGGCCTTCACGACCTGCCGGGTTGGGGAGGACAGCAGGTCGTGAGACAGAGACTAGGTCGGCAGCGTGAATTCAGCGTGACCTAGCGGAAGCTTAAGGCCTACCCCTTATGATCAGGTATCCTCCGCCAATCGGAGCAGTCGACTCTCCGGTAGGCGACTTTGGAAGGTGGGCGAGCCGCGAGACCATGCCGGTGCAATGCCGGCGCGCATGACCAAGGGGCCGGCTTGCGGCTGGCCGCTTCCGGGCAATCGCTTTCCCGTCTTCCCGATGATCCGTGCAAAGGGGCTCCGCCATCGATTGCTCGACCGATCGGGCAACAGGACAATTGCCGTGCCGCCTGAACGCGTCGCCCACGGCGCCTTTGAGGGACTTCTCGACCTCGTCGCGTGGCGACACGCTCCAGGGATCGTCAGCCGGAGCACCTTGGCTGGCACCTCAGGCAGCGGCTTTGGATTTGAGCGGCGGCTTCGCCGTCTTGGACGCGCCATCCGGGCTAGGCGGCGGCGCCTCTCTGGTGTCGCGAGGAGGGTGCGCCTTGTGCCCCGACGGCGGCTAAGCCGCGGCTTGCGGTTTTCCGCGGCTTCCTGAGAAAAATCGTCTCGCGGGTCAGGACCACTCGCGGCCATGAGTTTGCGAGCGCCGAGTTCGTAGGCAGTCTTGTCGGGCATCGCCAGTACTCCGGTTTCGATCGAGTCAACCGGCTGTGACGCTTCTGGTTCCGGGCTCCTTGAGCGGCGGAGCCGCTATCGTCAGCGCTACCCCTCCGACCAGCCGGCGCCCTCCGGAACTCAAGCATCCATGCGCTTGTCGGGCGTCAGGAATGGTGTGAGTATTCCGTCCGAATATCGTGATTGCGATGGAGAGGTGCCATGCAACTTCATCAACGCGGCGTCGATCTCCTGGTCAACGTGATGGATGCCGCCGACCACGTCGAAGTGCTCACACACGACGAAATCCGTCGTTTGCTCAAGGAAGTCGCGGAGGTCATGAGCCTCATTCTCGAGCGCGACGCAGAAGTTGCGCTCAAGGAACAATAATCGAACGACCTTCGAACCTGCGGGGGCGTTTGAGCTGGATTGCTACCTAACCTGGGCCTTGAAGGCGGCGTAGCGCGCCTTGTTCTCCTCGTTCGGCGGATAAAGACCTGGTAGCGCCACGCCTTCGTCCACCCGGCTCATGATCCAGCCTTCCAGCCGCTCCTGCTCGATGGACTCTTCGGTCACCGCTTCGACCAGGTCGGCGGGGATCAGCACCGCGCCGTCATCGTCGATCACGATCATGTCGCCGGGGAAGACGGCCACGCCGCCGCAGCCGATCGGCTCTTGCCAGTTGACGAAGGTGAGGCCCGCCACCGAAGGCGGAGCAGCGACACCGCTGCACCAGACCGGCAGGCCGGTGGCGCGCACGCCCGCCACGTCGCGCACGACACCGTCAGTCACCAGCGCGGCCACGCCGCGCTTCCGCATGCGCGCGCAAAGGATGTCGCCGAAGATGCCTGCGTCGGTGACGCCCATCGCATCGACCACGGCGACGCAGCCCTCGGGCATGGCTTCGATCGCGGCGCGGGTCGAGATCGGCGAGGACCAGCTCGCCGGCGTTGCCAGATCCTCGCGCGCGGGCACGAAGCGCAGCGTAAAGGCGCGGCCGACGATACGCGGCTGGCCGGGGTTGAGCGGTGCCGCCCCCCGCAGCCAGACATTGCGCAGGCCCTTCTTGAGCAGCACCGTGGTCAGGGTCGCCGTGGTTACCTTGGACAAGGCCTCGATGAGTGCCTGATCATTGTTTGTATCGACGGTCATGAATGTCTCCTCGGGAATTCGGCATCAGATGCTGGCGATCAGGCCGCCATCCACGCGCACGGTGCTGCCGGTGATATAGGCCGCGCGCGTGCTGGCAAGGAAGGTGACGGCGTCGGCATATTCTTCGGGCTGGCCATAGCGCCCGACGGGGATGGCGGCGACGCTCTCGGCGGCCACTTCCGCAACGCTGCGGTTTTCGCGTTCGGCTTTCTGCTTGTCCAGGAAGGTGATGCGCGACGTGGCGATGCGGCCCGGCAGGATGATGTTGGCTGTGATACCGTCGCGGCCCACCTCGCGCGCGAGCGTCTTGGACCAGCCCACAAGCGCAACGCGCAGCGAATTGGAAAGGCCGAGATTGGGGATCGGCGCGACCACGCCCGAGGAAGTGGAGGTGATGATGCGTCCCCATTTACGCTCACGCATGCCGGGCAGCACCCGGTCGGTGATCGCAATCACGGACAGGACCATGGCCTCGAAGCTCTGCCGCCACAGAGCGGCGTCCTGGCCCGACACAGTGGAGGGCTTCGGCCCGCCCGTGTTGTTGACGAGAATGTCCACGTCTCCAAGCTCCGCCTCGATCCGGGCAACGTTCGGCTCGATCACGGCAAGGTCGCCGAGATCCCATTCAAGGGCGAGTGCAACGCCACCCTGAGCACGGATCACCGTTGCCGTGGTCTCTGCCGCCGCGAGATCTATGTCGCCGAGTGCGACCTTGACGCCTTCGCGCGCGAGCGCCTGCGCGATGGCGCCGCCGAGGCCGCCGCCCGCGCCCAGAACCAATGCCGTCTTTCCCCTGATTCCAAGATCCATCACCTAATCCGTTCCTTGTCAGTGTTGTCGGGTTTGGGGCGGCTCGATCTCACGACAGCCTGTCGCAAGCCGACCTGATGCGGGTGCAGGCCGCTTCCAGCTTCTCGGTCGCCGTGGCGAAGGAGATGCGGAAATAGGGAGCAAGCCCGAAAGCGCTGCCGGGCACGGCGGCGACGCCGGCTTCCTCAAGCAGCCACATGACGAAATCCGTATCGGTCGCGATGATCTTTCCGTCCGGGCGCTTGCGGCCGATCATCCCGGCGCAGGAGGGGAAGAGATAGAAAGCCCCGACCGGCTTGATGCAGCTCAACCCCTCAATGGAATTGAAAGCCTCGAGGCAGAGGTCACGCCGCTGGCGGAAGGTTTCGTTGCGGGCGGACAGGAAATCCATCGGCCCGTTCAGCGCCGCGACCGCCGCCGCCTGGCTCACCGAACTCGGGTTCGAGGTGCTTTGCGACTGCAAGGTGGCCATGGCCTTGATGATATCTGCCGGGCCGCCGGCAAAGCCGATGCGCCAGCCCGTCATTGAATAGGCCTTCGACACGCCGTTGCAGGTCAGAGTGCGGTCCATGAACTGGGGCTCGACGGCGGCAATGGTCGCGAATTCCCATCCGTCATAGCGGATATGCTCGTACATGTCGTCGGTCATGACGAGGATGCGGGGGAATTCCAGCAGCACCTCGGCCAGTGACTTGAGATGCGCGGCCGAATAACCGGCGCCGGTCGGGTTCGACGGTGAATTGAGGATCAGCCATTTGGTGCGCCGCGTTATCGCGGCGCGCAGCGCCTTCGCCGTCAGCAGGAAATTGTCTTCCTCGGGACAGGGCACGGTGACAGGCACGCCGCCAGCAAGACGCACCATGTCCGGATAGGAAACCCAGTAGGGCGCTGGGACGATCACCTCGTCGCCCTCGTCCAGCGTGGCCAGCAGCGCGTTGTAGAGCACCTGCTTGCCGCCGGTACCGACGCTGACCTGGTCGAGCCCGTAGCTCAGGCTGTTCTCCCGCAGGAATTTCGCGGCCACTGCCTGCTTCAGCTCGGGCGTGCCGTCGACATCGGTGTAGCGGGTCTTCCCCGCTGCGATCGCTGCCTGTCCCGCCACCTGGATATGCTCCGGCGTATCGAAATCGGGTTCGCCCTGCGACAGACCGATGATCTCCTTGCCCTGGCCGCGCAGTTCGGCTGCGAGCCGGGTCATGGCGATGGTGGGCGAAGGCTGAACTGCCTGAAGACGCGAGGAGAGGCGTGGCGCCGAATTGGAGGTCATGTCGTTCTCATGCTTCCCTAGGAGTGGGCCGCATCAGATTGCGGCGATCAACTGGATTTCGACCGGCGCATTGCCGGGAAGTGTCGTGACACCGACGGCGGCACGGCTGCCGATGCCCTCCGGTCCCAGCTCGGAGCGGAGATGCTGCGAGGCGAAATCCGCAAGCTTCGAATGAGCGATGAAGCCTGGCTCGGCCGCGAAATAGACGGTAAGGCTGAGGATCGCGGCGATGTGCTCACCCTCGCCGAGCATGCCGCGGGCGGCGGCAAGCGCGTTGGCGCAGGCCAGAACCACCGCGTCGCGATAATCCTCGACCGACACGTCGGCGCGCACCGGACCCGTGAACATCAGTTTGCCGTTCCGGCGCGGCGTCATGCCCGAGGTGAAGATCAGACCGCCGTGCCGTTTGGCAGGAATATAGTCGCCCTGCGGCACGGGCTGGCCATGCAGAGAGGCGCTCATGCGCGATACCTTTCGACCAGCGAGGCCAGACGCTCCACCGCCGCAACGGCGGCCAGATGATCCTGCGAGAAGTTCAGCCGCACGCTGTCGCCGGTATGCGGGCTGAATTCGGTTCCCGGCGTTACGATCACGCCGGCCTGAAGGCGGAGGATCTTCACGAAATCGGCGTGGGAGACGGAAAGCGCGGGAAGGCGCGGGAAGAGATAGCTGCCGGCCTGCGGTGCGCGGGCGAAAGCCCCCTCGATGCCACGCAGGACCTTGAGCAGATCGTCGCGGATGGCCTGATGCTGGCGGATGCGGTCGTCCATCCAGCCTTCCGGCTCGTCGAACCAGCTCCGCAGAACCGCCTGCGAATAGCCTGCCGCGCGGAGGCTGACGATGGCCTGCAATTTTTCCATGCGAGCGATGACGGATTTCGATCCGAAGGCCACGCCGAGGCGGTAGCCGGAGAGCGATTCCGTCTTGGACGGCCCCATGATGGTGACGACGTTTTCCGCGTTGATCGCCTGCGCGCGCAGATGCGTGTAGGTGACGCGCACATAGTGCAGGCGCGAATAGAGCTGGTCGGCGATGACGGTCGCGCCGTATTTACCGGCCAGCGCCGCGATCTGCCTGACTTCCTCGGCGGAGTAGACAACGCCTGCTGGATTGTTCGGGTTGGAGAAGAGGAAGACCTTCGCCCCCGCCTTGAAGGCGTCTTCGAGCCCGCTGAGGTCGAGCCCGGCGCGGCTTTCATCAGCGCTCACATAGTCGAGTTGGACCGGGAGCATCTCGCCCTCGAAGAACCCTACAAGCTTGCGATTGGCGAAGTAATCCGGCTGAACGATGGCGACCTTGTCGCCGCGTGACACGGTTGCCGCCACGGCGAGGAACAACGCGCCTTGCGTGCCGGGCGTGATGATCATGCCGTCGCGGCCATCGACAGGCGCGCCGGTGAAGGCGGCTAACCGCCCGGCGACCAGTTCGCGAATGCCGATGTCGCCGCGATATTCGGTATAGGCCTGCGCGCCTCCGAGCGCGACGCCGGCCGAAAACAATTCGAAGGAGCCGGGCGTCGGCTCATGTGCGTCAACGTCGCCATGCGAGAAATCGACCGGACGCCCTTCGATCGCCGCGCCGCGCAGCAGGCTTTCGATGTCCGATGTCTGCTGTCGGACTTCCTGGCCGGGCGCATTGTCCGTGCCCAGCTTCTTGAATTTGGCTTCGATCGACATTCCGGTTCCTCGGGGAAAGGCGTGTATGGGCGGACCGGCGTCCGTCGCGGCGGCGACTTTATGCGCCGAAAAGAAACGACAAAATCTGGTCTTTTGTAGTTTTAGAAGATAGAAAAACTATCTTATGGACATTCGTTTTCTCGAAAGTTTCGTCACGGTCGCGGATTATGGCTCAATCGCCGAGGCGGCGCGCCGGCTGAACGTGACGCCCGCCGCATTGGCGCAGCGTCTGCGCACGCTGGAACAGGATCTCGGTCATTCGCTTGTGACACGCGTAGGGCGCACGGTGCGCCCGACCGCCTCGGGCCTGGCAGTGCTGCGACATGCCCGCAACCTGATCGAGAGTGCGCGCGACCTGCGCGCCATCGCAGCCAATGACGAGCCCGCCGGTCTGCTCCGGCTCGGTGCGACCGCGACATCGCTGACAGGGCTTTTGCCCGATATCATCTCGCGGTTGAGGGCGCGCCATCCGAGGATCGAATATTTCATCCGGCCGGATTCATCGGTCGATCTCTATCACGGTGTTCTGGCGGGGGAACTCGACGCTGCCGTGATCGTGCAGCCGCAGTTCCCGATCCCGAAATCGACCGGCTGGCTGACGCTCCGGGAAGAACCTCTGGTGCTGATCGCGCCCGAGAAGACGGAACTGGGCGATCTCCACGCGGTGATCGCGCACCATCCCTTCATCCGCTATGACCGCAACCAGTGGGGCGGACAGATCGTCGATCGATACCTGCGCGAGCATTCGCTGAGCGTGCGGGAATGGCTGGAACTCGATGCGCTCGACGCGATCGCGGCACTTGTGAGCCGCGGGCTTGGCGTAGCCATCGTGCCGGACTGGGCGCCGCCATGGCCGGAGGGCCTGAAATTGCAGAAGCGCCATCTGCCAAAAGGCGGCGTGCGCCAGACCGGCGTTCTCTGGAACCGGTCCGGCGCGCGGATCGCGGCCGTGCGGGCCTTCGTCGATATTTGCGGCGGCGAGTCCGCGGAGTAAGTCAGGCCAGCCGGATTTCCAGCCGCGCCATCAGCCTTTCGACTTCAGCAATGTCAACTGCCGAAAGCTTCGGTCCCGGCGCGCGGGTCGCGGCCGAGGCGATCGCGCCGCGCCGCATCAGTATATATTTGCGCACCGCGAGACCGAATCCGGGCTGCTGCTCGTGACGCAGGATCGGAAGGTAGCGGTCAAACAGATCCTCGGCTTCGTCTGCCTTGCCGGCGCGATGCAGCGCCACCGTCTTCACCAGCGCCTCGGGAAAGGCGAATCCGGTCATCGCGCCGTCTGCTCCGCGCTGCAATTCCTGCGGCAGATAGAGCCCGCCATTGCCGACGAGGATCGACAGCCGCGCCACGCCAGGCGTTTGCTCCTGCTCGCGCAACTGCGTGATTTTGGTCAAACCCGGCCAATCCTCATGCTTGAGCATGACGATCTGTGCACGGGCTGCCGAAAGGCGCCGGATCAGGCCGGGCGATACCGGCAGGTTGGTCGAAAGCGGGAAGTCCTGGAACACCACCGGCACGTCTGCGCCGAGCGCATCACAGACCGCATGGAAATAGGCTTCGATTCGGTCCTCGCGAGCCGGGCCCGCATTGGGAGCGACCATCACGCCGGCCGCGCCGTGATCCATCGCGTAGCGGCCTAGATCGGCGAGATTGCCGAGCCCCGCATCCGAGACGCCGACGACAACCGGCACATCGCCTGCGCGCTTGGAGACCGTGTCGATGACGGCGCGGCGTTCTTCCGGCGTCATCTTGTTGGCTTCGCCCATCATGCCGAGGATCGTCATGCCGGTGACGCCGTGTCCGACATAGAAATCGACCAGGCGGCGCAGGCTTTCGTGATCCACCGCTCCGTGATCGGTGAACGGCGTCGCGGCGATGATGTAGACGCCGCTGGTTTCACGATCGATTTTCCGAGCCATGTCTTCTCCCCTCAGATCGCCGCGGCGCGGCGCGTTTCGATGTAGTAGCGGCGCAGGTCACGTGTGAGTGCGCCCGGCTTTCCGCCGCCGATGACTGCGCCGTCGATGCGGACCACCGGCACCACGAAGTTGGTTGCGGAAGTGATGAAGGCCTCGCGCGCCGCCACTGCCTCGGCTGGTGTGAAGGGGCGTTCCTCAACGCGGATGCCGTGCTCGGCTGCAAGCTCGAGCACAGAGGCGCGGGTGATGCCCGGCAAAAGCGCATGTGAAAGATCGCGTGTGACCAGGACATCGTCGGCCGTGACGATATGGGATGTCGCCGCGCTGGATTCGGTGACATGCCCGTCTTCGACGAGCCAGGCATCGTCCGCGCCACGTTCCTTGGCCTCCATCTTGGCCATGCAGGGATAGAGAAGCTGGATCGTCTTGATGTCGCGCCGGCCCCAGCGCAGGTCGGGCAGAAGCGCAACCGCGATGCCCTCTTCAGCGGCGCGGTTCTCCAGCACGTTCTTCGCCTGGGTGAACAGTACCAGAGTCGGCGGCGTGCCGGCCGGCGGATAGGCGAAATCGCGGTCGGCGACGCCGCGCGTCAACTGGAGATAGATCATTCCCTGATCCATGCCGTTGCGCGCCACGATCTCTCGGTGCACCGCAAGCAGGCCGTCCTCGTCCAGCGGCAGAACCATGCCCAGTTCGCGTGCCGAGCGCTGCAGGCGTGCCGCATGGCCGGCATAGTCGACCAGCTTGCCGTCGAGCACGCAGGTCACTTCGTAGATACCGTCGGCCATGAGAAAACCGCGGTCGAAAACCGAGACCTTGGCTTCGGACTCCGGCAACCACTCGCCGTTGATGTAGATGATCCGTGTCACGTCCTTATCCTTCAGGCTTTTGCAAAGGGCGCGATCTCGACGCCGTTGTCCTCCAGCGCGGCCCGCAGGGCGCGCGCGATTTCGGTCGCGCCAGGCGTATCGCCATGGACGCAAAGCGTTTCAGGCTCGACCGGCAGCGTCTTGCCGCCGGTCGTCGGGATGCGGCCGTTGAGCACCATCTCCAGCACCTGATCGAGACTTTGCCTCGGATCGTGGATGACCGCGCCCGGCTGGCCGCGCGGGGTCAGTTCCCCCTCATCCGTGTAACTGCGGTCGGCATAGATCTCGCAGGCCACGGGCAGCCCCGCCTTCTCGGCGGCGCGGTAGGTCTCGGAATAGGGCAAGGTAATGAAAGTCAGGCCGGGATCGACTGCGCGGATCGCACTGACACAGAGTGCGGCAAGTTCGGGATCGACCGCCGCCATGTTGCCGAGCGCGCCATGTGTCTTCACATGGGTCATCGGGTGGCCTTCCAGCGCGCACATGCCCTGCATGGCGACGATCTGGAAAATGAGCTGGGTTTCAAGGTCCTCCGGCCGCTCGCCAGAGATGCGGCGACGTCCGAAGCCATAGAGATCGGCGAAGGATGGATGCGCGCCAACGGCCACCCCGTTCTCCTTGGCCATGCGAATCGTCCGGCGCATCACGACCGGGTCGCCGGCATGAAAACCGCAGGCGACATTGGCCGTCGTGACGAGTTTCAGCATCGCGGCATCGTCACCAATCGAATAGGCGCCGAAGCTTTCTCCCATGTCGCAGTTAAGGTCGATTCTTCTGGTCATTCCCGCCTCCTTCGAGCGAATGCCTTTTGATTACAACTTGTTAGCATATTTTCCGAGGTCATTTCCCCGCAACGGATTGACAGGCGGGATTATGATGGCCTTATAATGGATACAGGTGGTGTACCGAAATTACAAGAACATTGGCAACCACTGGCAACATCAAAGGGAACATGATGAAAATGGGAAAACTTGCTACTTTCACCGCTGCCTGCGCGTTCGCAATCTCGACAACGGCTGCATTCGCCGAAACAGCCTGGGACATGTCCGTCGTCTGGCCCGAGGGGAACTTTCACACCCAGAACGCCATGGCTTTCGCCGAGCGCGTCAAGGAAGCGACCGACGGCGAGGTTGTCATCACCGTGCATTCCGGCGGCGCGCTTGGCATCAAGGGCCCGGAAGGCATGGCAGCCGTGCGTGACGGGCTCGTGCCGATCGCCGATATCCTGCTGAACCAGCAGGTCGGTGAGGCTCCGGTGTTGGGCGTTGAGACGCTGCCTTTCCTCGCGCCGACGATGCCTGAGCTTGCGCTCCTGCACAAATTCTATCGGCCCAAGCTGGAGGAAGTCGCGGCCAGCATGAACCAGAAGGTTCTCTACATGGTGCCGTGGCCGGGTCAGGCGGTCTATTCGCCTGACAAGATCAATACACTCGACGACATGAAGGGCCTGACCATTCGTGTCGTGGATGCGAATGGCACGTCCTTCTTCGAGGCACTTGGAGCCACGCCGATCCAGATGCCATGGGGCGAGGTCGTTCCTTCGCTCGCAGCCGGAACCATCAAGGGCGTTACGACGTCGTCCTCCTCCGGCGTTGACGGTGCATTCTGGGAATTCACCAAGAACATGAGCACTTTCAACTGGCAGGCTTCCTCCAATATGGTTTCCGTCAACCTCGACGCCTGGAACGAGCTGCCGCTGGAGACCCAGAAGAAGATCGAAGCGGTTGCCGAGCGGATGGAAGGCCAGTTCTGGCTCAACAGCCGCGCCGAGGATGCCAAGAAGATCGCGGTGCTGAAGGAGCATGGCATCGACGTGACGGCGCCTTCGTCGGAGCTGAATGCGGCCCTGATGGAAAAGGCGATGCCGTTGTGGGACGAGTTCAAGAAGCGCGTACCTGACGCCGCGCCGATAATCGACGCCTATCTCACGGCCAGAGACTGAGGCTGTTTCGCCGAAACCGGCTGGCTTGGGGTCAGCCGGGACGAAACCCGGTCGCTTGCCGTTGACGCAGGCGGCCGCCTATCGGTCGGATTATTGTTATGACATCTTCCTCTTCTCCTCGGTTTCATGGTCTGATCGCGATGATCGACCGGTTGACCGATCTGGGCAGCATCACCGGCGCGCTGAGCCTGCTCTGCATTCTCATCCTCATCGGCGGCGAGATCGTCGCCCGGAACCTCCTGGGTATCTCCCTTCATTTCTCGTGGGATCTTGCAGGTTATCTGATGGGTGCCTGCTTTCTGCTCTCCAGCGCCGCCGCGATGAAAGGCGGCAGCCACGTTCGCGTCACGGCGCTTCTCGAGACGCTTCCTCCCGCTGTTGCCCGTGTGCTTGAGGTGTTCGCCTGTCTGGTGGGCTTCGCGATCTGCGTGACGCTGAGCTGGGCGCTGATCGACATGGCCTGGCTGTCGGGAATGCGCGGCTCGACCGCAGCGACTGCCTTCCGTGTACCGCTGATCTATCCCCAGGCCGTGCTCGCCATCGGCGCCGTGCTTCTGACCTTGCAATGTCTGGCGCAGTTCCTGAGGCTGATGTGCGGCGAAGCGCTCGCGACCGGCCCGGGCCTGGAATAAGGGGCGCGAGGATGGGAAAAATCATTGCCACCCTTCTCGGTCTGATGACGCTGCTTCTGGGCTCGGGCCTGTGGATCGGCCTGGGTCTGATCGGCACTGGCGTCGGCCTGCTGGAATTTTTCCGGCCAAACATGCCGTCGCTGAAGCTGATTGCTCAGCAGACCTGGAACACGGTCGTATCGCCCGAGCTGCTGGCATTGCCGCTGTTCATTCTCATGGCCGAGATCCTGTTCCGAACCAGGATTTCCGAAGCGCTTTTCACGGGCCTCTCGCCCTGGCTTCGGCGCGTGCCCGGCCGGTTGAGCCACCTGACGGTAATGGGCTGCACGCTGTTTGCCTCGGTCTGCGGATCGTCGGCTGCGACGACCGTCACGGTCGGACGCATCACCGCCAAGGAACTGATCGGCCGGGGCTACAATCGCGATCTGGTCACTGGCAGCCTAGCCGGGGCAGGAACGCTGGGCTTCCTGATCCCGCCTTCCACCATCATGATCATCTATGGGGTGATGGCGGAGGAATCGATCCTGCGTCTCTTCATCGCCGGCATTGTGCCGGGTGTCCTGCTGGCGGCCTCCTATATGGGCTATCTCGGCATCCGCGCCTGGCTCAATCCATCGCTGGTTGGCGAGCCGCCGGATCCCACGACATTGTGGCAGAAGCTCGTCGCACTCAAGGATCTGGGGCCGCTCATCCTGCTCATCCTGGGTGTGATGGGCTCCATGTATGGCGGCATCGCCTCGCCGACCGAGGCTGCCGCCGTGGGCGTGGCCGCTTCGATGGCGATCGGCTTCGCGCAGCGTACTCTGGATCTGAAAGGTGTGATGATTGCCGCACGCCAGGCTGCGGAAAGCTGCGCCATGATCGGCCTGATCATGATCGGCGCCATGTTCCTGTCGACCGTCATCGGCTATCTGGGCGTGCCGCGCTTCATCGCCACCGGGATCCAGAGCTGGGGCATGCCGCCGCTTATGCTGGTTGTCGTGCTGCTGGTCTTCTACGTCCTGCTCGGCATGGTCATGGAGGGGCTCGGCATCATTGTCATGACCCTGCCGATCACGTTGCCGCTGGCTCTGTCGGCGGGCTATGACAAGATCTGGTTCGGCATATTCATCGTGATCGTTGTCGAGATGGCGCAGATCACGCCGCCGGTCGGCTTCAACCTGACCGTGATCCAGCGCCTGACAGGCGACAGCATGGGGCGGATCACCCGGGCCACCATGCCGTTCTTCTTCATCATGGCGGCCTTTGTGTTCATCATGGCGCTCTTTCCCGGAATAATCGGGTTCCTGCCCCAGACGGTGCGGGGACAGTGAGAGCGGACCGGCAAGCCGATGCGCGGCGGCCCCAGGGTCGCTGCTCCAAACGGAACTGATACTGTGAATACCGATGACCCCGACCATTCTTCCCTGCGGTGATGCCGCGCTCGTGCTGCAGATCGGCGACAAGATCGACGCCGAAGCAAATGCGTGCGTCATTGCATTGGCGGACGAGTTGACGGCCCGCGCGCTGCCCGGGGTGCTGGAGATCGTGCCTACCTATCGCTCGCTGCTCGTGCGTTACAATCCTGGGCAGATCAGGGGCGGCGATCTGGAACAACGGCTGCTCCAGGCCTTTGAACATCCTGCCAATGTGTCAGACCAAGGACGCTTGTGGATCGTGCCTTGCCTTTATGGCGGTGAGGTCGGGCAGGACCTTGACGAACTGGCCGCGACGAAGGGCCTGTCGTCCGAGGAGGTTATCGCGCTGCATTCCGGTGCGGAATACCGCATTTACATGATCGGTTTCGCGCCCGGTTTTGCCTATCTCGGCGGCCTTCCGGAAATCCTCCATACGCCGCGCCTGCTGAAGCCCCGGCAGAACATTCCGGCAGGCGCCATCGGCATAGGCGGCCAGCAGGGCAATATCAACTCCGTGGCTGGCCCGTCGGGATGGCGTTTTATCGGCTGGACGCCGGTGAAGTCATTTGATCCCGAGCGGGCTGAGCCGTTCCTGTTCCGCGCCGGGGATCGCATCCGCTTCCGCCCCATAGGCGAGGAGGAAAGCCGCGATCTTATCGCGCGCTCCGCCGCGGGCGAAATGATCGTTGTCCCGGAGACCACGGGAGGACTGGCGCAATGAGCATCGAAGTCCTCTCCGCCGGGCCGATGCTGACCATACAGGACGCCGGCCGCTTCGGTTTTCGTCATCTCGGCGTGTCGGCCGCCGGCCCGATCGATGCGGCGGCCATGGCGCTGGCCAATGCGCTTTGCGGCAATGACATCGGAGCGGCGGCTCTGGAATTTGCAGGTCCGGGCGGCCGCTTTCGCACGACGCGCGCACTGCGCTTTGCCGTCACAGGCGGACCCTGCGACATCCGTGTCGACAACCGGATCGTCGCTGCCGGCGAAAGTCATCGCCTGTTGCCCGGCGAAACCCTGTCCATAGGCGTGCCCCAGGGCGTGGTCTGGGGTTACATGGCCATTTCGGGGGGCATCGCTTCACCTGTCGTACTGGGGTCGCGCTCCACTCATCTGCGCAGCGGTCTCGGCGGGATCGAGGGGCGTGCCCTGCGTACGGGCGACATACTCCCGCTCGGCCTCGATGACGTCGATGGTCCATGCCTGCGGCCCGCGAGCCCGCTTCAGGGGGCGAGCATTCCTTGCGGCAAGGGACCCATTCGTCTGATCCTCGGCCCGCAACAGGATTACTTCGCGCCTGAGATCATTGCACGGCTGACGGAGGAGGAGTTCACCGTCACACCGCAGCGGGACCGGATGGCCATGGTGCTCGGAGGTGTCGAACTGCCGGCAATGGGCGGACACGACATCGTCTCCGACGGCACAGTGCCGGGCTCGGTTCAGGTGCCCGGTTCGGGTCTCCCGCTGGTTCTTCTCGCGGAAAGCCAGACGACCGGCGGTTATCCGAAGATTGCCACCATCGCGTCGGTCGATCTGGCGCGGCTGGCACAGATGCCGGTAGGCAGCACGCTGCGTTTCGCCATCATAACCCGCGACGAGGGAGAGGAACTCTTGTTGGCGCATCAACGCAATATGCGTGCGGTGCTCGCGGATCTGGTCGCCAAGCCTGAAGGCGATCTGCATTCCGAATATCTTCTCTCATGCGATCTGATCGGTATCTTTGCAGCCGAAGAAATCCTACATCCCGTGTGGTCGCAGCAGGGGGGAGGTTGACATGAGCGGCTCGTATAATCTGGCACGAGAAGCACACAGGCGGATCATCGGCATGATCTTCGAGGGTGCTCTCAAATCCGGCGACGCCCTTCAGGAGGCCGCGCTGGGCGAAGTGCTCGGCATGTCGCGCACGCCCGTCCGCGAAGCGATCAAGCGGATCGAGAGCGAGGGGCTGGCCGCGGCCGAAGGCCGGTTCACGCGCGTCCGCAGCCTGACCGCTGCGGAGATCGAGGAGATTTTCTTCCTTCGCCTTGAACTGGAGCCATTCACCGCTCGCTCCGCCGTGCGGCTGCCGCCGGCTCAGGTCGATGCGATGGAGGCGCGCATCAGGAAATTGATGGCGGCCGGTCCGGAGATCGATGATCTGCATTGGCAAACCGACGATGATTTCCATGCTTTGCTGGCGCAGGAGGCGGGTAATCGGACCATCGCTTCGACCGTTGAGGCTCTGCGCCGCCGTACCTGCGTCTTCGACCATACCCAGGTGCCGGACCGCTTTCTGAAAGGCTGTGCCGAACATCTCGTGATCCTGGACGCCGTCCGTTCCGGTGACGCCGATGCAGTCGAAACGGCGATGCGACGCCATCTCGAGAATGCACGCGACGCAGTGCTTGGACGCTTGCGGGAGCTTCCCGGCCAACCGCAGGACACGACAGCAGAAACGAAATGAAGTGTCTTGTCATCCAGCCGATTCACGAAGCCGGCCTCTCGATGCTCCGGCAGAACGGGATCGAACCGGTTTTCTGTCCGGCTCCCGACATGGCAACCGTCGCGCTCCATATTGCGGGCTGCGAGGCGGTCATCACGCGCGATGCCGGACTGGATGCGCGCGCTTTTGAGGCAGGCGACCGGCTGCGCGTGGTGGTGGTGCACGGAACCGGCCATGACCCGGTCGACAAGGCCGCAGCCGCGCGGGCCGGCGTCGTGGTAGCCAATACTCCGGGCGCCAACGCCCGCTCGGTCGCCGAACTGGCGCTCGGGCTTGCGATCGCCGTGGCGCGCCGGATTCCCGCAGCGGACCGTGCCGCGCGCGATAGTCGCAAGGGTTTTCGCGAGTCCGCCAGCTTCACCGAGCTTTCCGGCAAGACAGCGCTTATCCTTGGCTGGGGTGCTATCGGGCGCGATTTCGGACGAATGCTCGACCAGGCTTTCGGGATGCGCGTTGTGGTTCACTCTCCCCGCGCGCCCGAGACGGGCGGCTATGCCCGCGCGTCGAGCCTTGCTGCCGGCCTTGCCGAGGCTGATCTGGTTTCCCTGCACACGCCGCTGCGCGAGGAGACCCGCAACCTGATGGACGCTGCTGCCTTCGCCGCGATGAAGCCGGGAGCGATCCTTGTCAATGTTGCCCGCGCCGGGCTGGTGGATGAGGAAGCGCTGCTGGCCTCGATCGCATCGGGCCATCTTGGCGGGGCCGGGCTCGACGTCTATTCCACTCACGCATCGCAAGGTCCACTGGCGGGATTCGAGAACGTCGTTTTCACGCCCCATCTCGGTGGGACTTCGGACGATGCGCTGCGCCGGGTCGCCGAGGCGGCGGCGGGGCATGTCGTGTCCGCCCTTTCTGGGCGGATGCCTGCGACTACATTGAATCCCGGAGCCTGGGGGGGCGCTTTCGCATGAACGGCACAGCCGCAAGCAAGGTCGCAGCGGACAGCACTTCCCAGGTCGTTCGCGACACCATTGCCCGCGTCCTGTCGCGGGTGAATGCGCTCTCCGAAGACGGGCCGGGCTGGACACGCCCGTCCTACAGCGACCTGGAGAGTCAGGCCCATGCGGTTATCGAGGACGAGGCCCGCGCTCTCGGTCTGGCCGTCAGCCGCGACGCGGCGGGCAATCTCTTCGCCCGCATGAAGGGAAGCGATCCGACCGCCACGGCACTCTACACCGGCTCGCATCTCGATACCGTCAGCCAGGGTGGCGCCTATGACGGGCAGGCCGGCGTGGCCGGGGCGCTGGCGTTGGTCGCGGCGCTGCGCGCCGGCGGCGCAACCCCGCCGATGGATATCGTCGTCACCGTTACCCGCGCCGAAGAAAGTGTGTGGTTTCCGGTCTCCTATATCGGCTCGCGCGCGGCTCTCGGGCGGCTGGAGCGCGCCGATCTTCAGGCCAGACGCGTCGATACCGGCCGCAGCCTCGCCGATCACATGCGCGAACAGGGATATGATCCCGAAGCGCTGATGCGGGCCGTCCCGCCCGCTCCGGCGAAATTTCTCGAGTTTCATATCGAGCAGGGACCGACGCTGCATGATGCGAGGGAAGCTTATGCCGTGGTCACCGCGATCCGGGGCGGACTGCGCTATCGCACAGCCAGGGTGCATGGTGCCTGGGCCCATTCGGGCGCAGCACCACGCGAGGGCCGCGCCGATGCGGTGGTGGCGTTTTCCGATCTGGTCATGGCGATGGACCGGATATGGGCGCAAATGCTTGCCGACGGTATCGACCTGACGGTGACTTTCGGCAAGGTCGATGCCGCCAGCCCCGCCCATGCCATGGCAAAGGTGGCAGGAGAACTGGGTTTCTGTCTCGATCTCCGCTCCGCCGACCCGGATGCGCTTGAGGCAGCCGACCGCAAGCTGCGGGCCGAGATCGCCCGGATCGAGAGCGAACGTCCGGGCATCCGTTTCGACCTTGGCGTTCAAAGCCGCAGTCTGCCGGCCCGCCTTTCAGGCGAAATGGCCGACTGGGTGGCCGGCGGGGCCGCACGGCTGGGCGACAATCCGCGCCGTATGTTGTCAGGCGGCGGGCACGACGCAGCCGCCTTCACCACTGCTGGATGGGACAGCGTCATGGTCTTCATCCGCAACTGGAACGGCAGCCACTGTCCTGAGGAGGGCATGGATCAGCACGATCTGGCGCGGGCAGTGGAGGCAGTGCACGCTGCGGTGCTGGGGCTTGCGACACCATGAGCTCGCAAACACTTTCCCAAAACGCCTATCACAGCATCAAGGACGACATCGCTACGGGCCGGATCGCGCCGAACACCATTCTGTCGGAACGTGATCTCGCCGACAGGCTCGGCATTTCCCGCACGCCGCTGCGATCGGCCATGTCCCGACTGGAGCGAGAAAACGTGATCGACCGGCTGGCGAACGGGGCCTTGCTGGTGCGTGCGATCACGATCGAACAACTGCTCGAAATCGTCCAGCTTCGCCAGATCCTCGAACGATCCGCCGCAGCGCGCGCCGCCGAGTTCGGACCGACACCGGCGCTTCTTGAAGTGCGCGAGGCCATGACGCGTTACCTTGACGACGGCAAGGCCACCTTCGACGATTTCTGGCGCGATGACGAGCTGTTTCACCTTGGCGTTGCCCTTGCCGCCCGGATGGAGTTGCTGCCTGAACTGCTGGCCGAGCAGCGGGCCATAGTCCGGCGAAGCACCATCATCCGCACGCATGACAATTTCGCGGATCAGGCGAAGGAGCATATCGCCGTCATCGACGCCATAGTCGACGGCAATCCCGCAGCCGCCCGCGCGGCCATGTCGCTCCATTTCGATAACATGCGGACGCGAACGCTCGGCTCGCTGTCCAGTCGCTGAAAGACGCCAGATGCTCGACGACCTGCGCATGCAAGAGCAAGATCCGCTGCGCGGCATGGACGCCGTTTTCCCCGCCGAAGAGTTCGCGGGACGGATCGAGCGTATCCGTGCCGCGCTCGCGCCGCTCGGAACCGATGCGCTGCTGCTAACCGGACCGGAGAACATCTTCTGGGCCACGGGGCGTCAGACGGCCGGCTATTTTGCCTTCCAGGCGCTGATCGTGCCTGCCTCGGGCGAGCCGGTTCTGCTGGTGCGCCAGCTTGAGACCACCGGTGCTCGGGCGTCGACTTGGCTGTCCGACATCCGCGCCTGGCAGGACGGCGAAGACCCGGCCGCCGCGCTCGGCCGGCTTGTGGCTGAACTCGGGCTGAAAAGCCTGGCCGTCGAACGCAATGGCTGGTTCGTAAGTCTGTCGCTCGGAGCGCGCATCGCCGCCGCGCTGAAAGAAGTCCGGATCCATGACGGATCGGGTATCGTGGAGGATCTGCGGGCCGTCAAGTCGCCTGTCGAACTCGCGGCCATCCGCCGGGCGGCGACCTACGCCCAGACCGGCATGGCTGCTGCCCTGGAGATGAGCCGCGCCGGGGTCAACGAAAATGATGTGACCGCGGCAATGACGGCAGCGGCGATTGTCGCGGGGTCGGAGGCGATGGCGATGGAGCCTTTGGTATCCTCGGGGCCTCGTTCCGGCGTACCCCATGCCACGTGGCGGCGGCGGCGCATCGAGCACGGCGATGCTGTCTTTCTCGAGCTTGCCGCCAGCCACGACCGCTATCACGCAGCACTTATGCGCAGCGTCTGGATAGGGGAACCGCCGGCGGAGGCAACGCGCATGATGGATACGACGCTTCGAGCGCTGGAGGCGGCGCTTGCCGCGATGCGACCTGGTATTCCTTGTGCCCGGCCACACGAGGCGGCCCAGGCGGTCATCGATGCCGCCGGCTATTCGAGCGCCTTCCGCAAGCGGATCGGCTATTCGATGGGCGCCGCCTTCGCGCCCGACTGGGGCGAAGGGGCGATTCTGTCGCTGTTTTCGCATGTGACCCGGCTACTTGAACCGGGCATGGTTTTTCATCTGCCCGCCACCTTGCGCAGCTATGGAAACTTTACGGTCGGAGCGTCGGAGACTGTGATCGTTACTCATACCGGCATCGAGGTTCTGTCGGACTTACCGCGCACGATGACCGTTCGGTAGTCTGCCCTTCATCTTGAGCTCAAAAGGGATTTCAGGCACCGACCAGTGAAGAGGCGCGAAAATCTCAAGGGGCGGGATGAAGCACGCCGGCCTGAACGTCACCCTGGATGATCTGCCCATGTTGGCGAGCGACCGGCAGATCGCGGAAGCGATCGTAGAGAAGGAAATCGCAGAAAAATGGCTACGCCAGCGCCTGCCGACTCTCGCGGGCGCGAGATCTGCGAGCGTCCGGGATTACGGTAGGAGGCGCTGCCGATGCCTCTACCGACGACGCGGTCAAGGTTGCCGGGCACTCCGGAAAGAGAACGACGGCACAGGTCTATGACCGGGCCTTACTGCAGGCGGCCAATCGCTTCGCACAAGCCCGCCTGAAGGGGCGAGAACGTAGTGGTAGCGCGCTGCTCTCAAAGCCCTGCGGCACATGCGGTTCAAAAAGCGCATGGTTAATGCAGCCTTAACCTTCCCGCCGATAGTCTGGTCCGCGATTCTCGGGACATGACCGGCCTGCCGGTGGTCCCTGCCAAGACCGGGGGTTCGGCATGCGCTCAGAGCTTTCAGCGCCATTATCGCTGGCTGGACAAGGCCGAGGGCTGCAAGCCTTCGCGCGCCGCCAGATCTGGCGCGCGGCGGGCCTCGCGCTGTTCGGTTTCGTTGCCTTCGCGCTGGCGGCGCTGGGTACATGGAATGTCGCCGATCCGAGCTTCAGCCATGCCACCGCCAACCCGGTCACCAATGCCATGGGCTATCCCGGCGCGGTCCTGGCCGACATCGCCATGCAGTTCTACGGCCTCGCATCCGTCGCAGCCCTGGTGCCGGCGGTGATCTGGGGCGCTTTCCTGGTGTCGGCGCGCGGCGTCGATCGTATGCCGCGACGGGCCTTGGCATGGTTCGGTGCCTCGATCCTGTTCGCGGCGATCGCCGGCTGCCTGACACCGCCCCCGACCTGGCCTCTGCCGACGGGGCTCGGCGGGGTGTTCGGCGACATGGTGCTGAAAATACCGGCCTCGGTGACCGGCACCTATCCGCGCGGTATCCTGTCGATCGGCGTCGGGGCCGTCATCGCATTGCCTGCGCTATGGCTCTTCGCTTTCGGCTCCGGCCTGCTCTACAGGCCGGGCGGCCTCGGCGCCGTGCTCGCCGAGGGCGAGCCGGTGCGCACAGCCGAAGCCGTGCTCGACGAGGACGATGACGACGAGGACGAGGGCATCCTGGCGCTCGGCGCCGTCACCCATTGGTGGCTCTCGGCCCGCGCCTTTTTGCGCAGGCACTTGCCGGGCCACGGCAGCGACGGTTTCGGTGGTTCTTCGCGCCAGGCCCGGGGCCGGACCGGGGAGGGCGACGATTTCGAATTGCAGGCGCCGCGCCGGGGTGTTGCGGCGGGCCATCGCATCGAACCGGAGTTCTCGATGTCACGCGAACCAACGGGTCCGCGGGAGCCGGTCTTCGACAGTGACGACGATTTCGACGACGAGGATGATTTCTCGCCGCAGCCTGCCCGCCGGCAGGCCGCAGGAGCCGAGATCCTTCGCGCCGCCGGGGTTCGGGTCGACAGTCCGGCGCCGCGTCCCCATCAGGGCGCGCGCGTGCAGCGCGAGGCCCAGACCTCGCTGATAAGCTCCGGGCATTTCGAGATGCCGTCGCTGCACTTCCTGTCGGAGCCGAAAAGCGTCGTCCGCGATCCCAGCCTGTCGAAGGACGCGCTCGAGCAGAATGCGCGGCTGCTGGAAGGCGTGCTGGAGGATTTCGGAGTCAAGGGCGAGATCATCCATGTTCGCCCCGGCCCCGTCGTCACGCTCTACGAGCTGGAGCCGGCGCCCGGCATCAAGTCGTCGCGTGTGATCGGCCTCGCCGACGACATCGCCCGTTCGATGAGCGCGATCGCCTGCCGTGTGGCCGTGGTGCCCGGCCGCAATGCCATCGGCATCGAGCTGCCGAACGCCAAGCGCGAGACCGTCTATCTGCGCGAACTGCTGGCCAGCCGCGACTTCGAGCAGACCAAGGCGAAGCTTGCCCTGGCGCTCGGCAAGACCATCAATGGCGAGGCCGTCATCGCCGACATCGCCAAGATGCCGCATGTGCTGGTGGCCGGCACCACCGGCTCGGGCAAGTCGGTCGCCATCAACACCATGATCCTGTCGCTGCTCTACCGCATGACGCCGCAGGACTGCCGCCTGATCATGATCGACCCGAAGATGCTGGAGCTTTCCGTCTATGACGGCGTCCCGCATCTGCTGACCCCCGTCGTCACCGATCCCAAGAAGGCGGTCGTCGCGCTGAAATGGACCGTGCGGGAAATGGAGGACCGCTACCGCAAGATGTCCAAGGTGGGCGTGCGCAATATCGACGGCTTCAACGCGCGCGTCGCGGCGGCGGCGCAGAAGGGCGAGACGATCTCGCGCACCGTGCAGACCGGCTTCGACCGCGAGACCGGAGAGGCGATCTACGAGACCGAGGATCTCGATCTCGCGCCGATGCCCTTTATCGTCGTCATCATCGACGAGATGGCCGACCTGATGATGGTGGCCGGCAAGGACATCGAAGGCGCCGTGCAGCGCCTCGCGCAGATGGCGCGCGCCGCCGGCATCCACGTCATCATGGCCACGCAACGCCCGTCAGTCGACGTCATCACCGGCACGATCAAGGCCAACTTCCCGACGCGCATCTCCTTCCAGGTGACGTCCAAGATCGACAGCCGCACCATCCTCGGCGAGCAGGGCGCCGAACAGCTGCTCGGCATGGGCGACATGCTCTATATGGCCGGCGGCGGGCGCATCCAGCGCGTGCACGGGCCCTTCGTGTCCGACGACGAGGTTGAGAAGGTGGTGGCACATCTAAAGCTGCAGGGCGTGCCGGAATATCTCGACGCCATAACCGAGGACGACGGCGAAGAGGACGACGAGCCGGCCGGGCGTTCAGGCGGTGGCGGTGGATCGGGCGGCGGCAATATCGACGATTCGGACGATCCCTACGATCAGGCCGTGGCCGTCGTGCTGCGCGACGGAAAGGCCTCGACGAGCTACATCCAGCGCCGGCTGGGCATCGGCTACAACCGCGCCGCCTCGATCATCGAGCGGATGGAAAAGGAAGGCATCGTCGGGCCGGCCAACCACGCCGGCAAGCGCGAGATCCTGGTTCCGACCGAAGAGGACAAATTTTAGTGATGACCGGGGCGGCGTGGAACCGGCGGCACCCGCCAAACTTAAGCCCAACTGAAAGCCTAGAGCATGTCTGCCGAAAGTGTGAAGCGGTTTCGGAAAGAAGATATGCGCCGAGTCAGGCTGCAAGCGGCAATCCCGCAGAAGAACGGAAAGCGATGAGCCACATGAGCAACGAAAACCGAACCCCCTTCCTCGCCACGCGGCGCCAGGTCCTCGGCTTCTCGCTGGCCGCGCTCGGCGCGTCGCTGGCCGGCGGGCTGGTTCCGGGCCTTGCCACCGTCGCCGAGGCACAGGCTGCGACCGACGCGGCTCAACGCATTGCCGACCACTTCTCCAATGTGCGCACCATGACCGGCGAGTTCGTCCAGTTCGGTCCCAAGGGCGAGCAGACCGGCGGAAAATTCTACATCGAGCGGCCCGGCAAGATCCGCTTCAACTACGATGCCCCGGCCGCCTTCCGCGTCATCTCGGACGGCAAGTCGGTGGTGCTCAACAACCAGCGCCTCAAGACCTGGGACCTCTATCCACTGTCCAAGACGCCGCTGAAGCTGTTGCTCGACGATCGTATCGATCTGTCCGGCAGCAAGGTCACGAGCGTCAGGGAAGAACGCGACATGACCACCATCCAGCTGTCCGACAAGTCGGTGTTCGGCAATTCCAGGCTGACGATGATGTTCGACCCCAAGACCAACGCGCTGCGGCAGTGGACGATCACCGACGCCCAGGGCAAGGACACGACGGTGATGATCTTCAACGTGAGGGAAGGCGTGAAGTTCGCCGCCGACATGTTCAAGATCGACTACGGTCTGGTTTCGGCCAGCACCGGGCGCCGGACCAACCGCTGACGCCGATACGTCGGGGCGCGCGGCCATCACCCGGGCCGCCTCTCCTTGCCTTTGCCGCCCAAGGCTGGCAGTTTCCGGCTCCTTTCCAAGCCGGATTCTCTCATGCCCTTTTCGATCTCCACGTGGAACATCAATTCCGTTCGCCTGCGCATGCCGCTGGTGGAGCGCCTCCTGAAGGAGCGTGCGCCCGACGTGCTGTGCCTGCAGGAAACCAAATGCCCGGACGACCAGTTCCCCTCGGCAGCCTTCCGCAGGCTCGGCTACGAGCACCTCGCCTTCAACGGACAGAAGGGCTACCACGGCGTCGCGACGATTTCCCGCCGCCCGCTTTCCATCGTCGAGAAACGACAGTTCTGCGGCATCGTCGACAGCCGCCATCTGGCCACCCGCGTGGAAGCCGGGGGGCATTCGCTGCTGCTGCATAACTTCTACGTGCCCGCCGGCGGCGACGAACCGGATCCGGAGATCAATCCCAAGTTCAAGCACAAGCTCGCATTCGTCGAGGAGATGCGGGCGGTGACGGCCGACACGCCCGACTTCAGCGCTTCCATACTGGTCGGGGACCTGAACATCGCGCCACTGGAGAACGACGTCTGGTCGCACAAGCAACTGCTCAAGGTGGTCAGCCACACGCCCGTCGAGACCGAGGGCTTCGAAGCCATGCGCATGGCGGCCGGCTGGGTCGACCTTATGCGGATGCGCGTGCCGCCGGAGGAGAAGATCTACACTTGGTGGAGCTACCGCGCCCAGGACTGGGAGGCGTCCGACCGCGGCCGTCGGCTCGACCATGTCTGGTCCTCGGACAACATCAAGGACGCGCTCGTCGGTGTCGAGATCCTGCGCGAGGCGCGCGGCTGGGACCGGCCGTCCGACCATGTGCCCGTCATCGCGAGCTTCGCCTGGGAGTGAGCGGCCCGGCCGCCTGCGGCTCGCAGCTTGCGACGCGTCAATCTTGGGGCGTGAAGCGCGGTGCAAGGCTCTCGATCTCGCTGACCAGCTTCTGCAGTTCGTCGACGATGCGCTGGTGAAGCGCCACGGCGATCTCGGGAAATTCCTCCAATATGCGCCGGAACAGCGTGCGGCTCAGCCGGACGAGTTCGGCATCGGAGGCGACCGTCGCGTCGGTCAGGCGATTCGAATCGGCGATCAGGGCGAATTCGCCAAGGATCACTCCGGGGCCGGCCTTGCCGGCAGGCACGCGCTTGCCCTCGACGTCCCGGAAGAGCTCGACCTCGCCGCTTACGACGACAAAGGCGCAGTCGGCCTGATCGCCCTCGCGATAGAGGATGCGGCCGGCCGGAACCCGCATGTTCTCGGCACCGAAAGCCAGCAAACGTAACTGTTCCTGCGTGAAACCCTCGAAAAGGCCCACGCCGGACAGGATGCGGACGTCGTCATCCAGCGCCATTATGTCCCCGGCTCACAGGCACCGGGTCCCTCCCGCGTGCGGCCCTCCAAGCCCCTCTCCGCGAACTGGTCAGGGAACCAGCTTGTAACCTCCGCTTTCTGTCACAAGAATTTCCGCATTGGAAGGATCGCGCTCGATCTTCTGGCGGAGCCTGTAGACATGCGTCTCAAGCGTATGGGTGGTGACGCCGGAATTATAGCCCCACACTTCCTCGAGCAGCACGTCGCGGGTGACCACCTTCTGGTCGGCACGATAGAGATATTTGATGATGGAAGCTTCCTTTTCCGTCAGCCGCACCTTGCCGCCGCGCTGGTCGACAAGCAGTTTCTGGCTCGGCTTGAACGTATAGGGTCCGACGGAAAAGGTGGCGTCCTCGCTCTGCTCATGCTGGCGAAGCTGCGCCCGGATGCGGGCGAGAAGCACCGCGAAGCGGAACGGCTTGGTCACATAGTCGTTGGCGCCGGCTTCCAGCCCGAGGATCGTGTCCGAATCGGTGTCATGGCCGGTCAGCATGATGATCGGCGCCTTGTAGCCGCCCTTGCGCAGGATCTTGACGGCCTCGCGGCCGTCCATGTCGGGCAGGCCCACGTCCATGATCAGGAGATCGACCATGCCGCCGCGCGCCGCGGCCATGCCTTTGGCGGCGGTGGCTTCCTGCAGCACGTCGAACTCCTCGTAGAGCGACAACTGCTCGACAAGAGTGGCGCGCAGGTCTTCATCGTCGTCGACGATCAGGATGGTGCGGGAGGTCATGGCTCAATCCATTGTTTTGAAATGAAGAATGCAGTTGACCGGCAAGCCTTTATGCGGAACCTGACGGGCAGGAAAGCCAGTCACGGTGATTTGCTTCGTGAACCGATCATACTCCAAAAAAAGTGAGCGCAATGGGGCGGAGAGAAAAATCGGCAAACGATTCTCTCCACTTACCGTCAGGGCCCGGCCCGGAAACCGAAGCCAGGGACTGATCAATGCCGGCGGCCTGGTCTTTCCCTGCGCGCTCGGGCGCGGCGGCATCTCGGCGGCCAAGCGCGAGGGCGACGGCGCGACGCCGCTGGCCCGGATGCGGGTGCTGTCCGGCTACTTTCGCCGCGGCCGCTTCCCGTTGCGTAGCCGGCTGCCGCTGAAGGCGATCTCGTCCGATCTCGGCTGGTGCGAGGTGCCGCACGACCGCAATTACAACAGGCCGGTCCGGATACCCTATGGCGCGAGCCACGAACGCATGCTGCGCGACGATCGCCTGTATGACGCGGTCATCGTGCTCGACTGGAACATCCGGCCCCGGCGGCGCGAGCGCGGCAGCGCGATCTTCTTCCATCTGGCCCGGCCGGGCTTCACCCCGACGCAAGGCTGCGTGGCGGTGAGCCATGCCGTGATGGCCCGCATCCTGCCGCTACTGACGCGGCATAGCGTGCTCCAGGTGGTTCGTTAGGATCGCGCGACAAGAAAGGGCGGCACCGAATGGTACGATACCGCCATCTTATCGCATTATCCTTGCCGGCTTGCAGAACCGACCGCCGTCCTATCGAAGACCGCATGAACGCGACCGAGCCCAGCCGGTGCCGACGAGGGTTGCGCGCGTGATCTCGGCGCTGACGGCCGCCGAAATCTGCCGGCGGTCCACGCCGACATCGCGCAGGTAGCGGTCGGACAGTCCATCGAGTTCGTCAGCCGTCGCGCGGTGGCGCAGCGCCATGCGGAAGGAACGATAGGCCTGCGCGATCGACGTCGACAGACGCCAGGTCGTAGGATGGTGGGAGGGAAGGCGAATGATCGCGGACATCTTTTGGCCTCAAACAGATTTTGATTATCTGCCTTTCGCATGGGAACGTATCCGATTGATCGTTGGCCGAGAAACGAGTAGTTTTTGGCCGATCATGTAGTTTCGTTTGAAGATCCATGGTCGTCCACATTCCTGGCACCCGCGCATTGAGGACCCTTGAGGCGGCCGCCCGCCATCGGAATTTCACGCGTGCCGCCGAGGAGCTCGGGCTCACGCCGGCCGCGGTCAGCCATCAGATCAAGGAATTCGAGGAGCAACTCGGCGTCGCGCTGTTCTTGCGCACCAGCCGCTCGATCGAACTCACCGAGGCGGGCATTCTGATCGTCGAGGCGGTGACAGACGCGCTCGACCGCATTGATCGAGCCGTGACGCGGGCACGCAGGATCAAGCGTGGGACCGCTGTGATCAAACTGACGATGGACGCGGTCTTTGCCTCCAAGTGGCTGCTGCCGAGGGCCGATCGCTTCCGCAGGCTGCACCCCGATCTCGAGCTGCGCTTCGATATCGCCGCCGAAGTCAGGGACTTCGGCTACGACGATGTCGACATCGGGATCCGTTTCGGGGGCGGCAAATATCCTGGCGTGATCGCCGAGCGATTGTTCGACAACGTCATCGCTCCGGTCTGCAGCCCCGCCCTGCTGCAGAACGGTCCGCCGCTCAACGAGCCGCGCGACCTGCTGAGGCACACGCTCGTTCACATCGAATGGTCGCGGCAGGGCGTGACCTGGCCGAACTGGCGCATGTGGATGGCCGCGGCTGGAATCGAGGATTTCGACGACGGCCAGTGTGTGCTGTTCGAGGACACAAGCCACGTCGTGCAGGCCGCGATCGAAGGCAGCGCGGTCGCACTCACCGACCTCACCATGATCGCCGGCGACCTGTCGGCCGGCCGTCTGGTCCGTCCCTTCGAGCTCGGCATCAAGATGCCGGCGGACTTCGCCTATTATCTGGTCTATCCGTCCGAATCGGCGTCCGATCCGCGCATCCTCGCCTTTCGGGAGTGGGTGCTGGGTGAGGCGAGCGCCGAAGGTATCGCTCAGAGAACGTCGGTCTTGTAGCGCGCGGTATCTTCGCGAATGCCCGGTTGAGGTTGTGGGCACGGGCTCGGCCGCGTCCGCCTCGCTCTCTCCAAGCGGCGAACACCGGCAAAGCAATCAGTAGTCCGCGATCTCGACGCCCTGCTGCCTCAGCCCGGCAGTGACGGCGCGGCGCGCGGCAAAGATGTCTGTCGGGCGGCTGCGGCGCGCGGCGGCGATCTCGGCGGCCGTATAGGGCGTGAAGGCGCCCTGCAGCGAGGGGCCGGCGAAATGGGGGACGAGCCAGTTCGCCAATGCGGCGACGTCGTCGTCCTTCAGGCCGGAATTCATGATGCCCGGCACCTGGATGGTGTAGAGGCGACCCTCGGGCAGTCTCTGGAAATGTCCCACGGTTCCCGCCAAGGCAGGTATGCGACCCGCGACCGACCCTGATCCATCGCGCATGTGGCAGCCCGAGCAATGCAGGACGTAGAGATATTGCCCGTCACCCGCCGCCGCAGCGTGGCAGATGACCGCGGCGAGCGAGGCGAGAGCGATGCGCAACCGCCGCACCAGCCTACTCCAGCAGCTTTTCGCGCAGGGCAAGAAGACCCTTGTGGTCGATCTTCTCCGCCCGCAGCGTCGCGATCTCGTCGGCCGTGTAGTCCTTCCAACCGGTCGGCGGCGGGTTCAGCGTGGCCATGACATAGGTCGCGAGCATGGCGATCTCGTCGTCGGAACGCTGCTTCTGCGGCGGCATCGCGCTGACAAAAGTCTTGCCGCCAGCGACGATCTTGCCGGCGAGGCCGTTCAGCACGACGAGCGGCAGGTAGCGGCGCGCATCCGGTTCGCCCTTGGCAGCCCATTCCGCCTTCGCCAATGCCGGCGCCAGCCCGGCGATACCGGTACCGTCCTTCTTGTGGCAGGCAGCGCAGACTTTCCCGAACAGCGCCATGCCGTCCGCCGCGGGCGACGATTGCACCGAAAGGGCGAGAACCGGCGCCGCAAGTATGGCGATCCTAGCCGCCGCTGCTACCCAAGCCGACAACCGCTGCGACCGTGCAATGATAGTTGCTCGCCTCATTCGCCATGCACCAGTTGATGTCGTTGTGCACGCCCATGCGATAACCCGGCCGTTCCCGCAGGTTGAAATTGCACAGGCAGCGGCCGCACGATGCCTGGCCGCAGCAGTCGTTGTAGGAGATCAGGTATTCCTTGCTGTCGCCCGGATTCTGGCAGGTGCCGACCCAGGTGACCTGCGAGACCGCGGCATTGGGCGGACACTGGTTCACCGAGCCGCCACAGCATGTGCAGAGGAAGCCGTCCAGTGCGCAATAACGCCAGTATTCGCACTCCGTATCGGCCTTTTCCGCCTGGGCACGCGCGGACCCGCCGCCGGCCCTGTCGAACGGCAGCATGGGCAGCAGGGCGCCGCCGATCGCCGCCTTGCCGATGAAGGACAGGACGCTGCGCCGGCCGGTGCGCTGTGCCATGAGCCGCGCGCCGCCTTCGGCGACGTTGTCGATCGTGCCGAACAGTCGATCCATGAGGCGATTCATGTTCCCCTCCTAGTTGAGAGTGGCGGTTTCGGCCTTGATCCAGTCCTGGATCGAGGCGTGGCCGAGATCGTTGGCGTTCATGAGGCTTTCGAGCTGCTCGCGCGAATTGACCAGGCCCTTGCCGCGCACGACGCCCTGCCGGTCGAGCAGCACGGCGAAGGGCAGGCGGTTGATTCGGTAGGTCATGCCCAGATCGGGCGACAGGACGTAGGGAAAGTCGCCGAGTCCGGCCGCCCTGTGGAAGGCTTGATGCGCGGTGTGGTCGCCATCGCTCGCGAGCACGATATCGAGCGACTTGCCTTCGGCGGCGCGCATCGATTTCAGCACTGGCAGCAGCTTCTTGCATACAGGGCACGTGGTCGAGAGGAAGAAGACAAGCATGTTCCTGGCGGAGGCGCCACCGATCGCCAGCGGCTTCCCGTCGAGCGTCATCAGGTCGAACCGCGGCGAGGCTTCGCCGACCTTGGGGCCGGCGTCCGTCATCAGCGCACCCATCGGCGCGACACGTTCGAACAGGATGCCGACCTGCCGCGCGAGCGCGAAGACCACGATCAGCAGCGCGATGACCACGACCCACAGCGCGACGACGGCGATCACCAACGGGTCCATCAGTGGGTCTCCATCCCGGCGTCACGCCGATGAGCGCCATCGTCGGCGGCGGCAAGATATGAGAGGTTGTCGGCGAGCTTCTCCGCGCCGGCCAGGAGCAGCCAGAAGCTGGCAATGGTGGCGAGGGTGGCGAACCAGCCGACCGCGCCGATATCTCCGGCTCCGGGCTGCTGCCCCGCGATCAGGGCAAGGCCGACAAGCGCGAGGTTGCGTCCGACGAGGAACCAGGACAGGCCCTGGCCGGCCCCGCCGCAGCCGCAATCGATGCGGGTACGGCCTCGCAGGAGATTGACGGCGATGGCGGCCCCGTAGAGTACCAGCAGACAAGCGGCTCCTGCCGCGGCGTAGAAGCGTGTCTCCGGCAGGACAAGGCCAAGCGTTATGGCGACCTCGGCCGCAAGCAGGAAACCGGCCGCCGGAACGGCGAGGCCGACGGGCAGGATGCGGTATTCGGCAAGCGTATGCGCAAACCAGGTGAAATCGAGGAACTTGTGCGCGGCGCCGCGCAGGAAGACGCCGACCAGCGTGCCTGATGCGACGATGACGACGATAGGATGCGCGAGCGCTTCCAGTACCATCAGCGTACCTCGACCTGATCGGGCAGATCTCCGCCCGGCGCGGTAGCCGCCACGGACAAGGCGAAGGGCTGTCCCGAAGCAGGCAGGTCGTAGCGCACGATCTCGGCCTTCAGCCCGTCTATGGCGAAAATGGCGGGTGAGTCGCCCTGGCTTGCCGTCAGTGCGATGGCCGGGACAGATGCCGCCCTGCCGAGCACGGTCTCGTTCTTGAGATCCACGGCCCAGATCTCTTCGGCCGGGTTCTTGTGGCTGCCTTCGGTGCCGCCCGAATGCATCAGCACATAGGCGATGCCGGTCTTGTCGTGGACCGCGATAGGCTGATAGCCGCCGGGCCGCCAGTTGCCTTCGACCCCTTCGGTCAAGGCGATCTTGTCGGTCAGCGTGGCGGTATCGCCCTCGACGTCGATCACGTAGATGTTGCCGCCATAGGAGACGAAGACCCACTTGTCGCCCCAGCGGTAGGCGCCGGAGAAGAGCGCATCAGTGTCGGCGTCGAAAATCTGCTGCGACGGTTTCATCTCCGCCGAGCCGTCGGTCTTCACGTCGATCGTGCCGAAGGTTCCGTCGCCGCAGGTCGTCGCGAAACGCATCGGCATGGTTGCGGAGGGGAAGATGCCGTAGCAGCCGGGGTTCGGGATATCGGCGATCTGCTTCTTGCCCGCGATATCGACGACAGTCACCGATGTGGCCGGGGTCGCATTCTGGATGAAGAGATATTTGAGGTCGCTCGATGTCCAGAACAACGAGCGATAGTTGAGCGCCTGCGCCCGGTTGTTGGAGATCGGGATCTCTTCCTTGAAGGTGAGGTCCTTGCCGGAATATATCTCCACCACGTCGGTACGCTCGCCACGCGTGGTGCGCGACAGGTGCGTGGTCGCCACATAGATGTCGGCGCTGCCCGCCGGCACATGAACCATCCCCAGATTGGCTATGCCGATGAGTCCGAGAAGTTTCAGATCCTTGGCGTCCAGGACGTAGGTGCGGCCGTCGACGACGTGATTGAGCGCCAGATCCACCGAGAACACAAGCTCGGTTCCGTCGGGGATGGTCATGTTGGTGACGGTCTCAGGCTGGATTTCCTGCGCCAGGACCGGGCCGGCGGTCATCAAGGTCGCAAAGGACAGTCCAAGGAAGATACTGCGCATGGCGTTTCCCCTCTTCCAGACGTCGAATATGGCACGATATCGCCGCCATTACCTAAGGGAAATTGTGCCAAGGGAGATAGTTCAGACCGGCCACAGCCGGTAAGACCCGTCGTCCTCAGACGAAGCGCCAGACCGTCGTCTTCTTGACCTCTGCATCCTCCAAGGCGCGCGTGACCGGCACCTGGTAGACGGCAAGCTTCTCGAGCCTTTCGCCGGGCAGATAGGAGCGGCCGGGATCTCCGACCAGCACCGTGGCGCCGCGCCGGCCAAGCGCCTCGAACCAGGGCACGAGACGACCAGCGAAAGCCTGGTCGTAAAAGACATCGCCGGCGAGCACGACGTCCCAGCCGAAGTCGCGGCCGACGAGATCCTCCGCAGTGAAGGCGACAGCGACACCGTTGGCTGCCGCGTTCAGGCGAACAGCCTCAGCGCAAAACGGGTCGATGTCGGCGCAGAGCACGCCGGCTGCGCCGGCCATTGCCGCGGCTATGCCGACGAGGCCCGACCCGGTGGCGAAATCGAGCACGTCGCGGCCGCGCACCATCCCGGCATTGTCGAGAACGTAGCGCGCCAGCCCTTGTCCGCCGGCCCAGGCGAAGGCCCAGAAAGGCGGCGGCAGGCCGATCTCGGCAAGCTCCTCCTCGGTCTTCAACCAGAGCTCATGCGCCTCGTCGGCGAGATGCAGCCGTGTCTCCGGGACATGCGGCGGCGCCGAGAGCGCCGTGTTCTCGAGGATGAAGCGTCCGAAATGGTCGGGCTGGAGCGACATTCACGGCACGGGTTCGACGCCGCCCATGCGGCAGACTTCCTTCCATTCTTCCGGCGTCACCGGCTGCACCGAGAGACGGCCGAGCCTCACCAGAGCCATGTCGGCGAGCTTGGGATTGGCCTTGACCTGCTCCAGCGTGGGCGGATTGGGCACGTCGCGCACCGCGCGGATGTCGACGCATTCCCAGCGCGGGTCGTCGGTGGTGGAATCTGGATGGGCCAGCGCGCAGACCTCGGCGATGCCGACGATGTTGAGGCCCTCATTCGAGTGGTAGAAGAAGCCGAGATCGCCGATCTGCATGGCCCGCATATTGTTGCGCGCCGCGTAGTTCCGTACCCCGTCCCATTCGGCGCCGGCCTTGCCCTTCGCCTTCAGCGCCTCGAAGGAGAAAACGGACGGCTCGGATTTGAACAGCCAATAGTTCATGTCGGATCACCCTCGCTGGTTGCGCGCCAGAAGACCACTATGCCGATGCGGGATTGTTGAAAACCCAGTTCCAGGCGCGGATCTCGACGCTCTCGAACAGGCCGGCCCTGGCATAGGGATCGGCTTCCGCGAGTGCCTTCGCGCCGGCCATGTCGGCCGCCTCGACCACCACCAGGCTGCCGTCCGGCTTGCCGTCGCCGTCGAGGAATGGCCCTGCGAATTTGAGCGTGCCCTTCTCGTTGAGGCCATTGAGATAGGCGACATGGTCCGGCCGCGTATCGAGCCGAAGCTGGAGTTTGCCGGGCTCGTCCTTGCAGATCAGAGCGAAAAGCATGTCTGGCTCCCTTGGTTCCGTCTATTCGTCCTCGGCCCGCAGAGGCCTCGTCATCAGGTTCGAAACGGCCTGACGTATGGTGATGGTGCCGCGAAGAAGCTCGTCGACCGCGGCGATGATCGGTGCCGCGATCCCTTTCTCCCTGGCCAGTTGCGCTGTTATTGCCGCGGTCGGCACGCCTTCGGCCAGCGGCAGCCCCTCGATCTTCTCGCCGCGGCCGAGCGCCAGGCCGTAGGCGAAATTGCGCGATTGGGCCGATCCGCAGGTCAGCACGAGGTCGCCGAGGCCCGACAGACCCATGATCGTCTCCGGCCGGGCGCCGAAGCTGGCGGCGATGCGGCGCAGTTCGACGAAGCCGCGCGTCACCATGGCGGCCTGGGCGCTGGCGCCCAGCTCCGCGCCCGCAACCATGCCCGCGGCGATGGCGAGAACGTTCTTGAGCGCGCCGCCGATCTCGACCCCGACGAGGTCGTCGGTGGAGTAGCAGCGGAAGTTGGGCGTCGACATCAAGGCCGCGAGTGTTGCGGCGCGCTCGGCATCCGGCGAGGCGACCACGACCGCGGTCGGCAGGCCCCGCGCAACGTCGGTAGCGAAACTCGGGCCGGAAAGCGCGGCGATCGGATTGTGCGGCAGCACCTCGGCGACCACGTTCGACAGCAGCGCGCCGGTGTCGCGCTCGATCCCCTTGGCGCAGAGCACGACGGTGGCTGCCGGCGGTACGGACGCGGCAATCGCACCAAGCACGCCGCGCAGCGTCTGCGCCGGCACCACGGCGAGCACATGGTCGGCCCCGGCGAGCGCCTCCGCAGCGTCGACCGTCGCCTCGATCGTTCGGTCGAGCCGAATACCCGGCAGGTAGCGCGGGTTCTCGCCGCGGTCGCGCAAGGCTTCGACAGTCGCGGCATCGCGCGCCCACAGCCTTACGGCGTGGCCGGCGCTTTGCGCGATCATGGCCAGCGCCGTCCCCCAGGCGCCACCGCCAACTATGGTCAGGCGGGCGCTCATGCCTTTGCTCCCCGCCGGCCGGAGCCGATCAGCGGCGCGGAAAGCGTGTCCAGAGGCCAACGCGAGCGAGGCGCCAGGGTCAACGGGTCGCCGCTGTCGATGCTGGCCCGCAGACGTTCGATGCCGGCCCAGGCGATCATCGCGCCATTGTCGGTGCAAAGAATATGGGGCGGAGCGACGAAACGAAAGCCGCGGCTCGCGCATGTGGCCTCGAGCGCGCCCCGTATCGTCCTGTTGGCGGCGACACCGCCGGCGACCACCAGAACCGGCCGGGCCATGCCGGGGAAGTCGCGTTTGAAGCGGTCGAGGCTGCGTGACACCCGGTCCTCCAGCGTCTCGGCGATCGCCGCCTGGAAGGAGGCGCAGATGTCGGCGACGTCCTCTTCGGCGAGCGGAGCGATCGCCGTCGCAGCCTGTCGCACGGCAGTCTTGAGGCCGGAGAAGGAGAAGTCCAGCCTGGCTTCTCCCTTGAGCGGCCGCGGGAAGGCGAAACGCGCGGGATTGCCCTCTGCGGCGGCCTTCTCGACATTGGGGCCTCCAGGGTAGGGCAGACCGATCAGCTTGGCGGTCTTGTCGAAGGCCTCGCCGAGCGCATCGTCGATCGTGGTTCCCCAGCGCTCATAGTCGCCGACGCCGCGCACGAGCACGATCTGGGTGTGACCGCCCGAGACCAGCAGCAGCAGATAGGGAAAGCTGAGCCCGTCGGTCAGCCGCCCCGTCAGCGCGTGGCCTTCCAGATGGTTGACCGGGATCAGAGGCTTGCCCGCGGCAGAGGCGACGGCCTTCGCCGTCATGAGACCGACGATCAGCCCGCCGATCAGGCCGGGGCCGGCGGTTGCGGCCACCGCATCGACGTTGTCCAGCGTCATGCCGGCATCGGCCAGCGCTGCCTCGATCACGCCGTCGAGCGCCTCCACATGAGCGCGGGCGGCGATCTCCGGCACGACGCCGCCGAAGGCCGCATGCTCGCCGATCTGGCTCAGCACGACGTTGGACAGGATCTCGCCGGTACCGTCCGGGCCGCAGGAAACCACCGCCGCGGCGGTTTCGTCGCAACTCGTTTCGATGCCGAGGACGCGTATTGTCGCTGCCTTCCGATCCATGATTGCCGGGTCGCTCTTTCCCCGTTAGGAGTTCCGGGCAGAAGCCCGCCGGGGCGCGGGTTAACACGGACCGAGCGATGCAAACAACTCTCTTGAGGATTGGCACCAGGGGCAGCGCGCTTGCCCTGGCGCAAGCCGAGGAGACGCGCGCCCGGCTGATGGAGGCCCACGGCCTGCCGGCAGATGCCTTTTTGATCGTGCCGATCGCGACGACAGGCGACAGAATCCAGGATCGGCCGCTGTCGGAAGCCGGCGGCAAGGGTCTGTTCACCAAGGAACTCGAGGAGGCGCTGCTCGATGGTCGCATCGACATCGCCGTCCATTCCTCCAAGGACATGCCGACGGTTCTGCCCGAAGGCCTGCATCTGTCGGCCTTCCTGCCGCGCGAGGACGTGCGGGACGGATTCATCGGACGCGGCGGCGTGAAGCTCCTGGACCTGCCCGAGGCGGCGACGATCGGCTCGTCGTCCTTGCGGCGCCAGGCACTGATCCGGCGTCTGAGGCCCGACCTCAAGGTCACGACCTTTCGCGGCAACGTGCAGACGCGGCTTCGCAAGCTGGAGGAGGGCATCGTCGACGGGACGCTGCTTGCCAATGCCGGCTTGCGCCGGCTGCACCTCGATAGCGCCATCACCGAGCTCCTGCCGCTCGATCGTTTCCCGCCGGCGCCAGGCCAGGGCGCGATCTGCATCGAAAGCCGTATCGGCGCGACCGACGCCGATGCGATGCTGGCGCCGATCAACCACCAGGCGACGTTCGAGGCCCTTGCCTGCGAGCGGGCCTTCCTCGCCGCGCTCGACGGCTCCTGCCGGACGCCGATCGCCGGGCATGCGACGATCGTTGGCGGCCGGCTGTCCTTCAGAGGCCTGATCCTCCGACCCGACGGGCAGGAGGCGCATGAGGTCGTCGACGAGGGCCCTGCTGCCGAGGCCGCCCGGATCGGCCGTCGCGCGGGCGAAACCGTGCGGAGCCAAGCGGGAGCGGCGTTCTTTGAGGGATGGTCGTGAATGAGCAGCCGCGTTCTGGTGACGCGGCCGCAACCCGGCGCCGGCGCGACCGCGCGCCGGCTCGATGAGCTGGGTTTCGAGGCGGTTGTCCTGCCGCTCACCGAGATCCGTGAGCTGGCCGTCGATCCCCTGCCGGCCGCCTCGCCGATCGATGCCGTCGTCGTGACCAGCGCCAACGCGGTGCGGCACGCTCCCCGCGAGCTTCTTTCGCTCTTTCTGGACCGGCCTTGCTTCGCGGTCGGGGCCGAGACGGCGGCTGCAGCGGGCAAGTCAGGCTTTTCCAGGGTTGCCGCGGGTACCGGCGACGCCGCCGGCCTGGCGCGTCTCGTCACCGACACCTTGCCTCCCGGAGCGCGGATTCTCTACCTGTGCGGCCGCGTGCGGCTCGTCGGCGTTGAAGATCGGCTTCGCCGGAAAGGAATGCATGTCGCCATCGCCGAGACCTACGATGCGCCCGAGGTCGTCTATCCGATCGATGAATTGACCGACCGGCTCGGTTCCGCGCCGCTCGACGCTGCGCTCCTACATTCGGCAAGGGCAGCAAGCGGGCTCGCCGGGCTGGTCTCGCTGCCTGGAATCGAGCCTCTGTTCGCAAAAACCCTTTTCCTTTGCCTCTCCGATCGGGTCGCCGCCGCGCTTCGCGACGTCGGTGAGGGGCGTGTCTTCGCCGCGCCAACACCCGATGAAGCCGCACTTCTCGCGCTGCTTCGGCAGCGCTGCGGCAATGGTGCCTGAACCGGCCTCTTTTCAGCCGGGGTTGATGTGGTAGTGATCGGATGAGGCCCGGTGGGGTCCTGGAACGACAGCGGCAGAAAGCGGAGCCCTCCATGGTGAAGACCCCGAAAACACGCCATTCCAAGCAGCGCCGAGACCCGGTGACGATCGATCTCGGGCCGGGCGACGTGTCGAGGGTGACGGAAGCGAATCCCGCAGGAGAAAGCGAATCGGCTCGGCCGGAGGCAGTTTCCGAAAACCTGTTCGGCGCCGCGCCGGCTGCCGAAGACCCCGCAGCAAAGCCTGCCGATGCCGAGGAGACTTCGGCGGAAGCGGCGGTCGGCGACGACCGCAACGTGCTCGATGAGGATGTGCGGGCAAGGACCCATGCAGAGCCGCGCTATGCCGCCGGGTTTGGCCGTTCGCCCCTGGAAAACGATGAGATCAAGGATCCTGAGGAGCCCCAGCCTGGCCCCCAACGCGCCGCGGGACGGGGAGCCGCCATCGCTGCAGGCTTGGCCGGCGGCGTGATCGCCCTCGCGGGGGCGGGTCTGCTGCAGTTCGCAGGGCTGCTCCCTTCGCCCGGCAGCAGCGGCAGTCCCAATGCCGCGGCGGTGCAGATCGAGATCGACGCGTTGAGGCAGGAGCTCGACAGGCTGAAGAATGCGCCGGCCCCGGGCGAGAGGCTCGACGCCCTGACGGCGACGGTCGACCAGTTGAAATCCGACCTCACCGGTCTGCACGGGGCAGTCGCAACGGGCGGCGCCGGCGATGGAGCGGCGGTTCAGGCGCTCGACACGAAACTCAAGGAGGTCGAGGCGACCGTCGCGGCGCTTGGCGCCGGGGACGGCGGCGCGTCGGCGGCTGAACTCGATCGCCTGAACCAGAAAATCGCCTCTCTGGAAGACGCGATCGAAGCAGCCTCCAAGGCCGGTACGGCCGTAGACGGGCGCCTCGCTGCGCTCGAACAGACTGTCGCCGGGCTTTCCCAGAAGGTCGAGGCGCAGGCCGACCAGCCGCGCATCGCGCTGGCGATCGCCGCGTCGGGCCTCAAGGCAGCGGTCGAGCGCGGCGGCGCTTTCGCGGCTGAGCTCGAAACGCTGGCGGCGGTCGCACCGAATGCGCCGGAGCTGGCCGAGTTGCGGACGCTGGCCGAAAAGGGCGTGCCTTCCAGGACGGACCTCGTCGCCGCCGCGCCCGCCGCGGCGACGGCGATGATCGACGCTTCGACCGTCGTCGACGAAAACGCCGGCTTCCTCGACCGGTTGATGACGAGCGCGGAGTCCCTCGTAAAGGTGCGGCCGGTCGGCGTCGTGGAAGGGGAAGGCGTTCCTGAAAAGACCGCCCGCATGGAGGCAGCATTGAAGGATGGCGATCTGGCCAGGGCGCTTGCCGAATACGACACGCTGCCGGAGCCGTCCAAGGACGCCGGCGCTGCCTTTGCCGACGCCGTGCGCAGCCGCCTCAAGGCCGAGCAACTGGTCGACAAGGCGCTGGCCGGCGCCTTGAATGCCGGGTGAGGGGAAGCCGATGGTCCGCGTCCTGTTCTTCCTGCTTGTCGTTTTCGGCCTCGGCCTGGGCTTCGCCTGGCTCGCCGACCGCCCGGGCGAGATGGTCGTCACTTTCCAGGGCTATCAGTACCAGGTGTCGCTGATGGTGGCGGCGGTCGCCGTCACGGCCATCGTGGCGGCGGTCATGATCCTGTGGTGGCTCGTCCGGTCGATCTGGAACAGCCCCTATATGATCTCTCGCTATTTCAGGGTGCGGCGCCGCGACCGGGGCTATCAGGCCCTGTCTACGGGGATGATCGCGGCCGGGGCCGGTGACGCGGCGCTGGCGCGCAAGAAGAACAGGGAGGCGGCGAAGCTGATCAGTTCGGATCAGGAGCCGCTGATCCAGTTGCTGGACGCGCATGCCTCGCTGCTCGAAGGAGACCATGACGGTGCGCGCAAGAGGTTCGAGGCCATGCTCGACGATCCCGAGCTGCGGCTGCTTGGGCTCCGTGGGCTCTATCTCGAGGCGGAACGTCTCGGCGAACGCGAGGCGGCCCGGCACTACGCGGGCCGTGCGGCAGCGATCGCCCCGCAGCTCGGCTGGGCATCCGACGTCACGCTCGGAGAGAAGACCGAACAGGGCGACTGGGACGGCGCGCTGCGGCTGGTCGAGATGCAGAAGGCCGGGCATCAGATCGACCGCGAAACCGTCAACCGCAGGCGTGCGGTGCTCTTGACCGCAAAGTCGATGGCCGCCCTCGACGTCGATCCGCTCGCCGCCAAGAATGCGGGGACGGAAGCCAACCGGCTGGCGCCCGCCCTGGTGCCCGCCGCGCTCGCCGCCGCACGCGCGCTGTTCCGGCAGAACGATCTGCGCAGGGGCACGAAGGTCCTCGAGGCGATCTGGAAGGTCGAGCCGCATCCCGAGGTCGCCGATCTCTACGTCCATGCGCGTCCGGGCGATGCGACCCATGACAGGCTGGCGCGCGCCCGGCGGCTCCAGTCGCTCAAGCAGAACCATCCGCAATCCTCGCTCGCCGTGGCGCGCGCCGCCCTCGACGCCGGCGAATATCGCGCCGCGCGGGAGGAGGCCGAGGCGGCCATCCGCATGCAGCCGGGCGAGGCCGCCTATCTGCTGCTGGCCGATATCGAAGAGGCCGAAACGGGCGACCAGGGCCGCATCCGCCAATACCTGTCGAGAGCGTTGCGCGCGCCGCGCGATCCCGCCTGGGTGGCCGACGGCTATGTTTCCGACCGCTGGGCTCCGTGCTCGCCGGTAACGGGCAAGCTCGACGCCTTCGAATGGCGTGTGCCCGTCGAACGGCTCGGCCAGATGATCGAGCAGGAGGACGAGATCCCGCTTCCGGCCCTGCCGGCCAAGACCGAGCCTGCGGTCGGAGCCGCGCCGGCCGTCGAGCCCGAAACGGCGCCGGCCGCGCTCTCGGCCGTCAACCAGAAAACGGTCGAGCATGACGCCGAACCGGCAGCGCGGGTGGCGCCGGCAGGCGACGGGCGGCCGCCCGAGAACGGGGAGCCGATGCGCCGTCCCGACGATCCCGGCGTCGATCCCGAGGAAACCGACGAGGCGTCGAAGCGTTTTCGTCTGTTCTGATTGTCTTTGTGTCGGTTGTCATGGGCATGGCGTCCGGGTAACGGTCTCCTGCCCTTCTTCCCGGATGTCCCCACCATGATCGAACGTCTTCTGTCCTTCCTCAAAGAACTGCCCGGCGCGCAATCCGGCGCGCTCGCCGGCAAGGACGACCCCAAGGTTGCGGCCGCCGCTCTGATGATCCACGTGATGGACGCCGACGGCGTGCGCCAGGCCTCGGAAGTGACCCGGCTCAAGCAGATGCTCTCCGAGCACTACGGCGTGAAGGGCGAGACGCTGGAGGCGCTGTTCCGCGCCGGCGAGCGGGCCGACCAGGAGGCCATCGACCTCTATGCCTTCACCAGCGTCCTGAAACGCCACCTCGACGAAGAGGCCAAGGCGGAATTCATCGGCATCATGTGGGAGGTCGTCTTTGCCGACGGCGAACTGCATGAGCTCGAGGACAATACGGTGTGGCGCGTGGCCGAACTGATCGGCGTCGACCGGCACGAGCGCATCGCCGCGCGCCAGCGCGCCCAGCGCCAGGCCCCCGACAAGGCAAATTGACGCTGATGCCGGTCGGGTCTCATGCCCGACCAATCAGAGCGTCACGACGATCTTCCCGAACTGATCGTTCGATTCCAGGAAGCGGTGCGCCTCGACGATCTCATCGAAGGCGAAAGTCCTGGCGATCACAGGCTTCAGGGCCCCGGAACCCAGACCATCAAGGATGAAGGCCTTGGCGGCTTCCAGCCGGGAGCGGTCGCGGACCACCTCATGTACGAGATAGCCGCGTAGCGTCAGGCTCTTGCTCAGGACCGCGAGGAGCGGGAAGGGTGTCTGCTCGCGGCTGAGCGCGCCATAGGCGATGAGAATGCCGCCCGGCGACATGGCCGCCGCCAGCGCCTCGATCGCCGGGCCGCCGACCGGGTCGAACACGACGCGCACGCCCTCGGCGCCCCCGATATCCCGCAATCTCGCCGCCAGATCCTCCTCGGCCGAGGCGACGACATGCGTGGCGCCGACGTCGAACAGCGCCTGCTTCTTGGCCGAGGTCCGCGTGACGGCGACCACTGTGGCGCCGATCGTCCTGGCCAGTTGGATCGCGGCGATGCCGACGCTGCTCGATGCCGCAGTGACGACGACGACGTCATCCTGCCGCAGGCCCGCTATGTCGACCAGCGCGCCGTAGGCGGTGAGATACTGCATCCAGGCCGCCGCGGCCTCTTCCCATCCGAGCGATGACGGGTGCCTGACCATGAGTTCGGCGGGAAATGTGGCGATCTCGCCATAAGCGGGCCAGCGGACCATCGACAAAGGCGGCACGACGCTGACGGCATCGCCGGGTACGACGCCGACCACTCCGTCGCCGACCGCCTCGACGATGCCCGATGCTTCGAGGCCGAGGCCGGAGGGCAGCTTCGCCTCTTCGATATAGGAACCCGAGCGCAGAAGCGCCTCGGCCCTGTTGAGACCCAGCGCCTTGACGCGAATGCGCACTTCGCCCCGGCCCGGCGCGGGGACGGTGACATCTTCGATGCGCAGAACCTCGGGACCGCCAAGCTCGTGGAAACGAACGACACGCGTCATCGGTCATAACTCCAAATCAATCGAACTGAATGAGCTATGACAGGATGCCAAAGGCCGATAAATGAGCGAATAGGCAGAGCAATGGAAACCACAGGTTCGAAATGGATCGCCTTTTGAGCATGGCGGTATTCGTCAAGGCCGTCGATCTGGGTTCATTCTCGGCGGCCGCTGCGGCCCTCGATATGTCGGGACCCATGGTCGGCAAGCATGTCCGGTTCCTGGAACAGCGCCTCGGCGTGCGTCTCATCAACCGGACCACGCGCCGCCAGGTCCTGACCGAGTTCGGACGGGCCTACTACGACCGGTGCCGGGTCGTGCTCGCGGAGGCGGATGCGGCGGATGCGCTCGCGGCCGACCAGTTGGGCGTGCCGCGTGGAAAGCTGCGTGTCGCCATGTCGGTGCATTTCGGTCGGCGCTGCGTTGCTCCCATCCTGCTCGACCTGGCGCGGCAACATCCTGGCCTGGAACTCGACCTGTCGTTCGGCGACGCGATCGTCGACCTCGCGGAAGACGGATACGACATCGCAATACGGACCGGCGATCCGCAAGACAAGGCAGGGCTCATCGCACGCCGCGTCGCGCGTCAGCGCATGGTGGTCTGCGCTGCTCCTTCCTATCTCGGTGCGCATGGCCGGCCACGGCGGATCGAGGAACTCGGCGAATATCAGGCCGTCATCTACCGCCGTTCGGGACGAATCCGCCCTTGGCTCTTCCCCGGCAAGGATCAGCCGATCATGGAGTTCATGCCGTCAGGGCGCCTGCGGCTCGATGATCTCGAGGCGATCGCCGATGCCGCGGAAGCGGGTATGGGGCTTGCCTGGCTGCCCTACTGGCTGGTGCGCGAGCGAATTTTGGCAGGCGGGCTTGTCCGGCTCCTGCCGGACCAGCCGGAATTTCTCTACGATTGCTATGCGTTGTGGCTGCAGACCCCGCATCTGTCATTGAAGGTGCGGCTCGCCGTCGATGCCCTCGCGGCGCGGCTGCCCGGACTGATGTCGTGAAATGCCGTCGGACCATTCGATTCCGGCATTTCCAACCACCGCGATGCCGGTCCAGGCAGGCTTGCGTGGCTTTGCCCGCGCTTCATCTGCCTGGCCACTTCTTTTGCCGCAGGTCTTTTGTCGGAAAACCGTGGGACACTTTTGCGAAACCTGCTTAGACTGAGCCGGCGTCGAGATCGGGGCGAATCGTGCCGTGGTGTTCGACTGCGCCTAAGAAGCATGCAAACCGATCCGATTCTGACAGCCGCCATGCCGTCCACGCGACGTCCGCAAATCCTCGTCATTCTGCATCAGGAAGCTTCCAGCCCGGGCAGGGTGGGGCATCTCCTCATCGAAAACGGCTTCGACCTCGACATTCGCCGCCCGCCACTCGGTGACCCGCTGCCTGAAACGCTTGCCGGCCATGCCGGCGCCGTCGTCTTCGGCGGGCCGATGAGCGCCAACGACAAGGAGGAGTTCGTCCGGCGCGAGACCGAGTGGCTCGCCGTGCCGCTGCGGGAGAACCGGCCGTTTCTCGGGATCTGCCTCGGCGCGCAGATGCTGGTGAATCATCTCGGCGGTCGCGTCGCCGGCCATCATGAGGGGCTGGTCGAGATCGGGTGGTATCCGCTGAAGCCGACCGAAGAAGGCAAGGCGATGATGCACTGGCCGGAAATGGTCTACCAGTTCCATCGCGAAGGGTTCTCGCTGCCATCAGGCGCGAAGCTGCTCGCCACGGCCGATTCCTATCCCAACCAGGCGTTCCGCTACGGTGATAATGCCTGGGGCATCCAGTTCCATGCCGAACTGACGCGGGTGATGATGCAGCGCTGGGTCGTGCGCGGAGCGCATCGGTTCGAGCTTCCGGGTGCGCAGCCGGGCCGCGACCACCTGGGCGGTCGCATGATCTGGGACATGCATCTGAAGCGCTGGCTGGACGAATTTCTGCAGCTCATCTTTGGCGGCAAGTCCAAGCGCTGAAGCAACTTCAGTAAGAGTGCGCGCGGTTTTGCATTCGGAACTGCGCAAAATGATCCGGGTCAGGTCCGCCCGTCGAGGCGGCGCACCTTTCTCAGTTCCGGGAAGATGACTGCCCAGAGGCCGGCGACGGCGACGGCGCCGATGCCGCCGAACACCACGGCGGGTATCAGCGCGGCCATGGTGCCAGCCCGGAACTCGCCGAGTTCGTTCGAGGCGCCGACAAACACCATGTTGACCGCGTTGACGCGGCCGCGCACCCGATCCGGCGTCCATAGCTGGATGAGGGTCTCGCGTATGTAGACGCTGACCATGTCGGTGGCGCCGAGCATCACGAGACAGCCGATCGACAGCCAGGGCATGGCGGAGATACCGAACACGGCGGTGAAGGCGCCGAAAAAGGCGACAAAGGCCAACATTACGATGCCGGCATGATCGCGGATCGGGTGGCCGGCAAGTCAGACGGCGACGCCAAGCGCGCCTATGCCGGGTGCGGCGCGCAGCAATCCCAACCCCCAGGGCCCCAGATCGAGAATGTCGCGGGCATAGACGGGCAGCAGCGCCACCGCGCCTGATAGAAGCACGGCGAAGAGGTCGAGCGAGATGGCTCCGAGCACGATCTTCTCGCTCCAGATGTAGCGGAAACCGGCGAAGAGCGTCTCGAGCGTCGGTGTGTCGGTTTCGCTGCGCTGTCGGGGTCTGGGTATCGAATGGACGAGGCCGGCTGCGGCGAGCATCAGCATCGCAGCGACGGCATAGGCCGCTTCGGCGGACAGGCCGTAGAGCAGCCCGCCCGCGACCGGGCCGACGATGTTCGCGGTCTGCCAGGCCGACGAATTCCAGGCGACCGCATTGGCAAAATCCTCCGGCGGCACCAGATTGGCGACCAGCGAGGCCGAGGCCGGGGCGAAGAAAGCGCGTGCGATGCCGAAGGCGACGAGCACGGCAAAGACGGGGCTGGGCCCTGCGAGGCCATGCCAGCTGAGCAGGAGCAACGCCAGCGCGCAAACCGCCTCCAGCGCTGCCGCCAGGGCCATGATCAGCCGTCGTCCGAACCGGTCGGCGACGACCCCGGTGACCAGGACCAGCAGCAGAGAGGGGGCGAACTGGATGACGCCGACCAAGCCGAGATCGAACGGATCGCGCGTCAGGTCATAGATCTGCCACCCGACCGCGACCGAGACCACCTGCGTGGAGAAAGTGGCGAGGAATCGCGCCAACCAGTAGCGGAGGAAGGCGCCATGGCGGAACGCCGCGAAGCGTTCCGCGGTGGTACTGTCGGCTGTCATGTCGACCCATGCGGTGATGTCATTGCCGCGCGTGTAGCGCAAATCGCCATGGAGGGCGCGGGTTTTTTCGAGCGCTCAGCCCCAGGCTGTGCTGGCGACCTGCCGGGTGGCGGCGTTGAGGCGGTTCCACACATTGATCACCGATATCGACACGAGAAGAGCGGCCAGCGCCTGCTCGTCATAGTGACGGGCGGCATCCGCCCAGATATCGTCCGGCACCGGGTCGGAGCGGTCGCTGAGGCGCGTGACCGCCTCGGCGAGCGCCAAAGCGGCGCGTTCGGCGTCGGTGAAGTAAGGGGTGTCCCGCCATGCCGCCACGGCAAACAGTCGCTGATCCGTCTCGCCGTCCTTCCTGGCCATCCGTGGGTGCATATCCACGCAGACGCCGCAGCCATTGATCTGGCTGACCCTCAGATGCAGCAGATGGATGGTGCGTGCCGGGACAATACCGTTCTCCGTCACGGCATTCAGCGCCTGCAGGGCGTGCATGGCTCCGGGGAGGATCATCGCGGGGTGTTTCATTCTTGCTTGCATGAGTGGTCTCCTTGAGAGGTATCTGGCAGGGGTATCCGGGTTCCTTGCTGACGGTTCCGCCACCCGGCCGGTCGTTCCAACCGTTCTGTCACATCCGCCGGGTCTCGCACGTCATGGGCTTGACGGAAGCCGACGGAGAAATGTGACCGATGGACGAGAAAAAAGTTCTGGCGGATCGATTCGAGGCCAATCGCGGCCATTTGCTGGGAGTCGCCTATCGCATGCTGGGCTCGCGGAGCGAGGCGGAGGACGCAGTCCAGGAAGCCTGGGTGCGTCTCAACCGCACCGACACGGGAGACGTGGACAATCTCGGCGGATGGCTGACGACGGTCACGGCGCGGGTGTGCCTGGACATGCTGCGCTCGCGCAAGTCGCGGCGCGAGGAGCCGCTGGAAGCGCGAACGTCGGAGCCTGCAGCCGATGCCGGCCGGAGCTACGAACCGGAGCAGGAAACGCTGCTCGCCGACTCCGTAGGTCTCGCTTTGCTCGTGGTGTTGCAGACGCTGGCGCCGGCGGAGCGTGTCGCCTTCGTGCTGCACGATATCTTCGACTTGCCGTTCGAGGAGATTGCGCCCGTGGTCGGACGCTCGGCCACGGCGGCGCGCCAGCTCGCCAGCCGCGCCCGGCGCAGGGTGCGTGGCACGCAGGCGGCGCCCGATCCGGACCGGAGCCGGCAGCGGGAAGTGGTCGAGGCTTTCCTCGCCGCTTCGCGCGGCGGTGATTTCGACGCCCTGTTGGCCGTGCTTGATCCCGACGTCGTGTTTCGGGCCGACAGGACGGCCGCGCAACTGGGGGCGGCGGCGGAGATCCGCGGCGCGGCCGCAGTGGCCGCTACCTTCAGGGGGCGCGCGCAAGGAGCGCTGGTCGCCCTCGTCGATGGGGCTGTCGGCCTGCTGGTGGCCCCCGGCGGGCAACTGCGCGTCGTCGTGCGTCTCACGATCGCTGACGGCAAGATCGTCGCGATCGATGCGGTGGCGGACCCCGAAAGCCTCGGCCGCCTGGACCTGGCCGTGCTCGACTGGAAGACCGGAGCGTAGAAATCATGCCGGGACCCGGATCGGCTTGCCGCTTCGCCCCAAGTTGCCCTTGACAGGTGTTGTGGGTGACGCTATTCATTAGTTCGTCAACTTGCCGAACTAAATGGCAAGCCGACCCAAGCAGAGAGGCAAGCACGCTTGAACGCCGCACGGTCACCTCTGATCAGGCAATATTCCCGACGCCTTGTCGCGGAGATCCTCCTGAAGGGCGAGCCCATCTCGCGCGCCGATCTCGCCAGGACGACCGGCCTTTCCAAGCAGACGATGTCCGAAGTGATCGGCGAGCTCGAAGCGGGCGGCTGGGTGAGGCCGGTGGGCACCACGAGCGGCGGTCTCGGGCGTTCGGCCGTCACCTTCGAGATCGCTGCGGACGCCGCCTACTCGCTCGGCGTCGATCTCGGCGGAACGAAGATCTCGGCGGCGCTGGCCGATCTCGTCGGCGGGATCGTGGCGGAGGCCACCGAGCCCACCGACCCGCGCGGCGGCCGGCATGTGCTGATGCAGATCCGCCAGCTTGCGCTCCGGCTCGCCGCTGGCAAGGGCATCGACGCCGGGCGGATCGGAAGCGTCGTGGTGGGCACGCCAGGCGTGCTCGACCAGGAGAGCGGCGCCATCACGCTCCTGCCCAACATAGCCGGCCTCTCCGAGATCGACGTGCCCGCCATCCTTGCCGAGTTGTTCGGCCGGGCCGTGGCCATCGAGAACGACGTCAATCTCGCCATGCTGGGCGAAGCCTGGCAGGGCTGCGCCCAGGGCTGTGAGAACGCTGCCTTCCTGTCGCTCGGCACCGGAACCGGCCTCGGCCTGATCGTCAACGGCAAGCTCGCGCGCGGCGCCAATGGCGCCGCCGGCGAGATCTCCTATCTGCCGATCGGCGCCGACCTCTATTCGCCCGAGGCGCTTGCCGTCGGCGCCTTCGAGCTTGAAGTCGGCTCGCATGCGATCGTGCGGCGCTATCTCTCCGCGCGGGGAAGCGGCGCCGAGAGCGTCCGCGACGTCTTTGCCAGACTGGAAGCCGGCGACCCCGTTGCGGCATCCGTGCTCGACGACGTCGCGCGCAGCCTGGCCCTGGCGGTCGCCGCGCTTTGCTCGATCCTCGATCCCGAGATCATCGTGATGGGCGGAAGCATCGGAATGCGCCCCGAATTGCTCGAACGAGTCCAGGCGGCCTTGCCCGCAGCGTTCGCCCGGCCGGTCGTCGTGGTGCCGAGCCTGCTCGGCAACCGGGCCGGCCTGGTCGGGGCGCTGTCATCGGCCGTCAACAGCCTGCACAACGCGTTGTTCGGCATAGCGGGGCTGCCAGGCGACCTCGCATTGCCTGCCATAGCGAGGGCCGCGGAATGAAGCTCGACGCCGCACTGATCTCCCGCCTGCGCGCGGCGCTCGACACTGATGCCGCCATCGATCTGTTGCGGCGCGCGGTCGGCACGCCGAGCGTCACAGGGACGGAAGCGGCCTTCGCACGGCTGCTCGCCGGTGAGCTCAAAGCGCTCGGTGCCGATGAGATCGTCCTCGACGACTTCGCGCCGGGTCGGCCGAATGTGCGCGGCCTGCTGCGCGGGGCGGGCGAGGGGCCATGCCTGCTGCTCGCCGGTCATACCGACACGGTCCATGTGCGTGGTTGGGCCGAACGCTGGGCCGGCACGGAGCGCGAAGACCCGTTCGGCGGGGCGATCGTCGACGGCGCCATCTGGGGACGCGGCACGGGCGACCTGAAGGCAGGCATCTGCACCACCCTTGCCGCAGTCCGCCTGCTCTCAGCGGCCGGCATCGTGCCTGCCGGCGATCTCCAGTTCGCCTTCATCGGCGACGAAGAGAGCGGCGAACCGGACACCGGCGTCAGTGCCGGCATCAAGGCCTTCGTCGCCGAGATCGAGGCAGGTGTCGTGCCGAGGCCCGATTTCGCGATCTATGTCGAGCCCACCCGGCTCAACATCTATCCGGCCCAGATGGGCTTCCTGATCTGCGACATCACCATCACCGGCCGTTCGGCCTATTTCGGCGTGCCCGAACGCGGCATCGACGCGCTTAAGGCCGCGCATCAAGTGCTCTCGGCGATCTGGGCGCATTCGGCCGAGCTCGAGGCGCGCGCGCCGCACGATCTCGTCGGCCGGCCATTCGTATTGGTCACAGGGCTCGAAGGCGGCGGCTATATCGCTGTTCCCGGCGAATGCCGCATCAGCCTGATCCTGAAGCTGCTGCCGGGCGAAGGCCTCGACAACGCGGTCGCCGGTCTCGAAAGGGCGGTGCGCGGCGCGGAGCTGGCGGAAGGCATCACGGTCTCCTTCGCCTATCCGGCCGGCCGCGACCACCGCTATGGCGGCACGCCATCCGAAGTCTCGCCGCAACTGCCTGCGGTTGCCCTGCTCACACAGGCGGTCGAGGCCGTGCGCCCGGATCGCGGCCTGATCGAAGGCGCGCCCTATTGGTCGGAAGCGCCCTTCCTGATCAACCGGCTGGGCGTTCCGGCGGTCTATTGCGCGCCCGGCGACATCCGCAACTGCCACACGCTGGAAGAGCATGTGGTCGTGCAGGAATATCTCGACGGCATCGTGGCCTTCGCCGCCTTCCTCGCGGCCTTCGATCGGTCCGTCATCGAGTAACCGCCCGCAAGGGGCAAGATGGGAGAGCAGAGATGGCATCTAAACAGAGACTGATGGCGGCCGCGCTGGGCGGCCTGATCGCCCTCGGAGCGGCGGGTTATGCCGCCGCCCAGACTGTCGGCCCGAACGGCGAGGCCGCAACGCCGTCGAGCGCGCTGACGCTGAGCGAGGCCGAAGTGGCGAAGCTCAAGGAGGGCAAGCACACGGCAGCCCTTCTTTGGCACACCTCCTCCGACTTCGTCACCGCGGTGACGGCGGGCGCCACCGACGAATTCAAGCGGCTGGGCATCGAAGTGGTGGCCACAACCGATGCCGGCTTCGATTCCGCCAAGCAGCTTTCCGACGTCGAGACCGTCTTGGCCAAGTCGCCAAGCGCGATCCTGGCGCTGCCGCTCGACCCTGTCGGCTCGGCCAAGGCCTTCCAGGGGGCCAGGGACAAGGGCGTCAAGCTGGTGTTCCTGTCCAATGTGCCTGATGGCTACAAGCAGGGCTCGGACTATGTGGCGATCGTCACAGACGACCTGTTCCAGATGGGCAAGCAGGCAGCCGACGTTCTGGCCAAGTCGCTGGACAGCAAGGGCAAGGTCGCCTGGATATTCCATGACGCGCAGTACTACGTGACCAACCAGCGCGACAACGCCTTCAAGACGACGATCGAGAAGGATTACAAGGACATGTCCATCGTCGACAGCCAGGGCATCGCCGACCCGGCGCGCGCCGAGGAGATCGCGCAGGCGCTGCTCACCAAGACGCCCGATCTCGACGGCATCTATGTGACCTGGGCGGAGCCGGCGGAAGGGGTGCTGGCCGCCCTGCGTTCGGCCGGAAACAGCAAGACCAAGGTCACGACGCTCGACCTTTCGGAGCCGGTCGCGCTCGACATGGCCCGCGGCGGCAATGTCGTCGGCATCGTCGCCGACAAGGCCTACGAGCTCGGCCGCGCCATGGCCACCGCCGCCGGCTACGGCCTGCTCGGCAAGGAAGCGCCCGCCTTCGTCGTGGCACCGGCCATCACCGTGACGAAGGAGAATGTCGCCGAGGGCTACAAGGAATCGCTCAACCGCGACGCCCCGCAGTCCGTGCTCGACGCAGCGAAGTGATCAATCGGCGGGGCCGCCGGTGGCCGCCCCGCCGTCACGGAGGAGTATCATGGCTCATCTCACGAAGAACTCGATCGCCGCCTTGCTTCTGCTGGCGACGCCCGCCATCGCGGCCGCGACGACCAAGGGGCCGCATGGCGAGGCGGCGACGCCGGCCGCGAGCGTCACGCTGACGCCGGATCAGGAAGCGAAGGTCAAGGACGGCAAGTTCACGGCAGCCCTGTCCTGGCACACGACATCCGACTGGTCGGCGGCGGTAGGCAACGGCGCCAAGGATGAATTCGCGCGGCTCGGCATCGAGGTCGTCGCCGAAACCGACGCCGGCTTCGACGCAGCCAGGCAGAAAAGCGACATCGAGACCATCCTCGCCAAGAAACCCAGCGTGATCGTTTCGCTGCCGGTCGATCCCGAGACCGCTCCAGAGGCCTACCGGCCCGCGCTTGCGGCCGGCGCCAAGCTGATGTTCGTGGACAATGCGCCGAAGGGCTTCGTCCACGGTGAGGACTACATCGCCATCTCCTCCGCTGACCTGGTCCAGATGGGGACCAAGGCGGGCGAGGCCCTGGCCGGGAAGCTCTCCGGGAAGGGCACGGTCGGCTACATCTTCCACGATGCCGACTTCTACGTCACCAACCAGCGCGACCGTGCCTTCAAGGCCACGATCGAGAGCTTCCCCGACATGAAGATCGTCGCCGAGCAGGGGCTCGCCGACCCGGCGCGCGCCGATGATATCGGCAATGCCTTCGTGGCGCAGAACCCCGATCTCGACGCGATCTACGTGACCTGGGCGGAGCCGGCGGAACTGGTTCTCGCGGCCTTGCGCAACGCCGGCAACAAGCACACCAGCATCGTGACGCTCGACCTCTCGGAACCGCTGGCGCTCGACATGGTGCGCGGCGGCAACGTAGCCGCGATCGTCGCCGACGAGGCCTATGCGATCGGCACGACGGCGGCGCGCGCCGCTGCTCTCGGTCTCATCGGCGAGACTGTGCCTCCCTTCCTCGCGGTCGATGCCATCGCCGTCACCGGCGACAGCGTGAAGGAAGGCTGGAACAAATCGTTGCATCGCGATCCGCCTGCTTCGCTCGGAGGCAATTGATGTCGGTCCAGTCGTCCCTCCGCCGTTTTCCGCTGCTCGGTCGGCTCGATCCCAGCGCCTATGTCGTCTATGTCGGCTTCCTGCTGATCTTCGCCGTCTTCGCGGTGGTGCTGAGGGACGACGGCTTCCTGACCACGTCCAACCTGCTCAACATCGTCCAGCAGACGGCGCCGGTCACCATCATGGCGATCGGCATGGTCTATGTGCTGACGGCAGGCGAAATCGACCTCTCCGTCGGCTCCGTTGTGGCGATCTCGGCCCTCACGGCTGCGGTGGTGATGCGCGAGCACCATTGGGTGCTCGGCGTCGTCGCCGGGCTGGGGGCGGGCGCCGTCATCGGGCTCGTGAACGGCACGCTCGTCGCCTATGTCAGGCTGCCGTCCTTCCTGGTCACGCTCGCCACCATGGGACTTCTGGCCGGCGTCGCCCGCTGGATGACCAATCTGCAATCCGTGCCGGTGACCGACGCCACTTTCACCGGCCTGTTCGGCTCCGGCTCGCTATTCGGCATCCCGTCGCTGGTCATCTGGACGGCGGTGGCGGTCGCGATCGGCCACTATGTCTATCGCGAGACCCGCTTCGGGGCACATGTGCTGGCGACCGGCGACAATCCGCGCGCGGCGCGGGCCGCGGGCATCAAGGTCGACCGGCTGCGGCTCAAGGTGCTGGTGCTGGGCTCGATGTGCGCTGCCCTTGCCGGTCTGCTCTATCTCGGCCGCATCCAGGGCGCGCGCTATACGCTGGGTGAAACCGATCTGCTGACCGTGATCGCCGCCGTCATCGTCGGCGGCACCCGTCTCACCGGCGGAACCGGAACCGTGGTCGGTGCGCTGGTGGGCTCGCTGCTGATGGGCATGCTCAACAACGGGCTCATCCTGATGGGCCTTGCCGTCTCCGAACAGATGATCGTACGGGGCCTGATCATCCTGGCCGCCGTCGCGCTGACGCTGCGGGAACCGCAGCGCTGACCTCTGGAGGATCAATATGTTTCTGGACGTTCTCCGCCGCCGCAATTCCGGCCTGATCGAGGCGGCGATCCACCTCCACCAGGAGAAGAAGCTGCCGGCCAACAGCTACGTGATCGACACCGACACGGTCGAGCGCAACGCCGGCACCCTCCGCGAGACCGCCGACCGGCACGGGTTGAAGATCTTCGCCATGACCAAGCAGATGGGCCGCAACGGCGATTTCTGCGCGGCCGTCAGGCGCGGCGGGATCACCGAATCCGTCGCCGTCGACATGGAATGCGCGCGCGCCACCCACCGGGCCGGCCTCACGCTCGGCCATCTCGGCCATCTCGTGCAGGTGCCGCGCGCCGAGGCGGCAGCCGCCGCGCGGATGAAGCCGCGCTACTGGACCGTGTTCAACGACGAGAAGGCCGGGGAGGCTGTGGAGGCTCTACGGGCAGCGGACCATGACGGGCAGCTTCTCGCCCGCATCCAGGCAGAAGGCGACACCTTCTACCGGGGGCACGAAGGCGGCTTCCCGGCGGCCGACATCGTCGCGGTGGCGGAGCGCATCGAACGACTCGGAAAGGGGCGCTTCGCCGGCATCACGACGTTCCCGGCACAGCTCTTCGATCCCGCGACGCGCAGCATCAGACCGACCCACAATACCGAGACCCTTCGTCGCGCGGCCGACGCGCTGGCCGCCGCCGGCCGCAAGGACATCGAGATCAACGCGCCCGGCACCACCTCGTCGGTAATGATCCCGGCGCTCGCCGATGTCGGCGCCACGCAATGCGAGCCCGGCCACGGCCTGACCGGCACGACGCCGCTGCATGCGCTGGAGGACCTGCCGGAGGCGCCCGCCGTGGTCTATCTGAGCGAGGTGTCGCATCTTCACGGCGGCCGCGCCTATTGTTTCGGCGGCGGGCTCTATATCGACCCGGTCTTCCCGGACTACGACGTGAAGGCGGTCGTCTCCCGCGAGCCGACAACGGCGCAAACGGCGCAACGCAGCGTCGAGATCCCGCCGCCTGCGGCGATCGACTATTACGGGATGATCGACGCTTCGGGCCCGGCCGCGCCGCGGGTCGGCGACAGCGTGGTGTTCGGCTTTCGGGCGCAGGCATTCGTCACCCGGGCCTATGTCGTCGGTATTTCCGGTCTCGCTTCGGGTTCTCCGCAAGTGCAGACGATCCACGACGCCTATGGCCGGCCGATCGACTGGCCGGAATGGTGAGCGCCATGACCCCGGCTCTCAGCCTGCGCAACGTCCACAAATCCTTCGACGGCATCGTCGCCATCGAGGACTTCAGCCTCGAGATCGAACGCGGCGAGGTGGTCGCGCTGGTCGGCGACAACGGCGCCGGCAAGTCGACGCTGGTCAAGATCATCTCCGGCATGTACCAGCCGACATCGGGCGAGATCCGCCTCGGCGGCGAGCCGGTGCATTTCACCGATGCCAGCCAGTCACAGGCCAAGGGCGTGCAGGTCGTCTATCAGGACTTGGCGCTTGCCGACAGCCAGACGGTCTACATGAACCTCTTTCTCGGCCGCGAGAAGACGAAGGGGCCGTTCGGCAAGCTCGATCGCGCCGCGATGATCGCTGAGACGGAGACGCTCGTGCGAGAACTCGACGTGCGCATCCCCTCGGCGAAGTCGATCATCCGCGACCTGTCGGGCGGCCAGCGCCAGGGCGTGGCGATCGCGCGCGCCACCCACTGGGCGACCAATCTGGTGCTGATGGACGAGCCGACGGCCGCCCTCGGCGTGGCGGAGACCGCCAAGGTCGAGGACATCATCCACGGCCTCAAGGCGCGCAACCTGCCGATCCTCATCATCAGCCACAGCCTCGACCAGGTGTTCCGGCTTTCGGACCGCATCTGCGTCCTGCGGCGCGGCCGCCAGATCGGCGTGCGCAAAACCGCCGAGACCGACAAGAACGAGATCGTCTCGATGATCACCGGCCTCAAGGCCGCCGGCGAGGCCTGAGCGGCTTCCAGGAATGCGAAAACAAAGTCACGCGTGTCGGGAACGGCCGGCATGCGCGAGATCGTGCTTGCCTCGATCGTAGTGTTCGTGCTGATGGCGATTATTCGCGGCGACGGCGGGCCGCGCCTGCCGGATCCTCGGAGGAAGACATGATCCTGTTGTCGAGATCGATCGTGCATCCCTGGCTGTGCGACATGATGGGGCACCTGACGACGCGCCACTACATGGCGATGTTCGACGATGCGAGCTACGTGCTCCTGTCGGAGGCGACGGGCTGGAGCCCGAACGACCCGGAATGGGCGGGGCTCGGCTGGGCCGACGTGCACCAGGAGATCGACTACAAGGACGAGCTTTCCGCCGGCACGATCGTCGAGATCACAGGCGGCGTGAAGCGCATCGGTTCGAGCTCGATCGAGATCCGCCTCGAGATGCGCAGGATGAACGGAAAGTCGCTCTGTGCCGTCATGGTCGCCAAGACCGTGTTCTTCGACCTCTCCCTGAGGAAGGCAAGGCCCTTCACCGAAAGCATGCGGGCCCGCGCCGAAACGCTGCTCGTCGAGACGGGCAAGGCCTGATACCGGCCGGGCCTGGGCTTTCCAGGCAGCCGGCCGCTCAACCGAGCAGCGTATCCATGACGAGCGCCTTCACCCTGGCCGCATCGATCGCCACGCAGACCTCCTGGTCGGGCGCGCCGTCCCATGCGTTCGGCGGGTAGGGCAGGCTGTTGTCGCGCTGGATGGTCTGGCCCGCCGCGATGCCGTTCGTGACCACTCGAACAGGGCCGGCGCGCATGCCGAAAAGCGACCGGTCGATAGCGAGCGCCGCCGCGGAAGCGTCGTGCAGATAGAAGCCGCCGGCGCCGAAGCGGTCGTAGAAGCGCATGTAGCCCTCCGATATGTCGGCGAGCAGGCGCCCCGTCTCGCCGCCCTTGCGCGCGAGCAGTTCCAGGTCCTGCGTCGTGACGAGCACTTGGCGCGTGACATCGAGCCCCACCGCCACGACCGGCCAGCGGGCGCTGAACACGATGTCCGCGGCATGCGGGTCGCCGATGATGTTGGCCTCGGCGACAGGGGTGACATTGCCGTTGTGGCCCGACACGGCGAAGGCGCCGCCCATGATGACCACTTCGCGGACGAGATCGACGATATCTGGCGCTTCCGCGAGCGCCAGCGCCAGATTGGTCATCCGGCCGACCGCGACGATGGTGATCTCGCCGGGATTCTGCCGTAACATGTCGATGATGAACTGCCAGGCCGGCCGCGGGTCGGTCGCGATCGCTTCCATGTCCGGCACGGAGACGTCGCCGAGCCCGTTCTCACCATGCACCATCACCGGCGCGGGTCCCGGCTGGCGCACGAGTGGCGCCGCAGCACCCCTGGCCACGGGCGCAGTCACGCCGAAACGCTCCTTCAGATAGAGGGCGTTGCGCGTGACGCGGTCGATATCGCTGTTGCCGAACACGGTGGTGATACCCACCAGTTCGATGTCGGGATGCTTTTGCAGGAAAAGCAAGGCTGCGGCGTCATCAACGCCCGGGTCGGTGTCGAAGAGGATCTTCTTTCGCATGGACGTCTTGCTATCGCCGGGCCGACCGCGCGGCAAGGGCTGGAAGATGACGATGGGGAAGGCATTTTTCAGCGCATTTCTGCTTCTTGCTCGCGCAACAAAGTCGAAGTGCCTCGCAGGCAGCTTGCCGAAGCCTTTATGAATCGGACGTCGCAAGTTCCCCGCGTAGCGCAATTCCGGAATGGCCCGATGGCGGTGCGCTGACCAAAGATGCAAGGAGAGAGTTTGCATGCTTCTCGAAACGATTGCCGCCTTTCTGACCGGCGAGCAGGTCGAAGCGGAGAAGGAACAACTCGTCGTCCCGGTTCGGTCGGTCGTCTTGAAAGAGGAGCGGCAGGCCCTGTATGTCTGACGGATCGACCCGCTGCGCTGCAGCCTCGGGCGGCCGGAACACAGCAAGCAAGAAAACCATGCCCCAAGAGCTACCCTACCTCAACGCCATCGAAGCCCGCATTCTCGGTTGCCTTATCGAGAAGCAGTTGCTGACGCCGGATGTCTACCCGCTGACGCTCAACGCGCTTCAGGCGGCAGCCAACCAGAAAACGTCGCGCGAACCAGTCATGGCGCTGGAACCGGCGGACATACACCGCACGCTCAAATCGCTCGAGGAAAAGGGGCTGGCGCGGCGCCAGATGGCTTCTCGCGTTGAACGCTACGAACAACTCGCCAGCCGGCATTTCAGCCTGACCAAGCCGCAATCGGCGTTGTTGGGGATGCTTCTCTTGCGCGGGCCGCAGACGCTGAACGAGCTTCAGACGCGCACCGACCGTATGGCGAATTTTGGTTCCGCCGACGCCGTGCGCGAAGAACTCGATATGCTCATCGGCAAACATCCGCCGCTGGTAAAGGAAATCGGCCGCACACCGGGCCAACGCGAGGATCGTTTCGCGCACCTGCTCTGCGGCGATGTCGACGTCTCATCGCTGCCGGTGCCGGCACCACGGGCGGCCGCGCCGGCCATCTCGGCTGTCGCCGAACTGGAAGAGCGCATGCGTATCCTGGAAGAGGAAGTCGCCGCGCTCAAAGCGCGGCTCGATGCGGTGGGAGCGTAACGTTGCCGGCTTGACGGCCACGGTCGCCCATACCGCTTCAGTCGCCGACGCGATAAAAGAGCTGCGGCTTCTCGCCAGGGGTCTTGGAGATCGCGTAGACTTCATAGCGCGCTGCCGGGTCGTCACCCATGCCGAGCGAACCTTGCGGCATGCCCGGGACGGCGATGCCGGCGATGTCGGGGCGTTCGCTCATCAGTTTGGCGATTGCCTCCAGCGGAACATGACCCTCGACGAAGTAGTCGCCGATCCTGGCCGTATGGCAGGCTTCGAGATCGGCGGGCACGCCTGCCGTCTTCTTGATATCAGACAGATCTTCCATGTCATGCCGCTCGACCGTGTAGCCGGCTCCCTGCAGCGCTTCCGACCAGCTCTCGCAGCAGCCGCAAAACGGGCTCTTGTAGACGGTCACCAGCTCACCGGCGATCGCGCCGCCCGCCACGGCGAGCTGAAAGGCGATCATCAGGCCCAGTCTGCGCATGGTCGTCTCTCCTATGCTTGCCGGACCGGCGGGACTGCCGGCCCGGCCGGTACTTTCCTGCTACTTGATTTCGGTGACGGTGAGGCGGCCGTTCACGCGGTCGGCGACGAATTCGATCGCCTGGCCTTCCTTGACCTTACCGATCATCTCCGGGTCGCCGGCGACGAACACCATGGTCATGGCCGACATGCCGAGGTCCTTCAGTTCCTCATGCTTGATGGTGAGCTTGTTCTGCTTCGTATCGATCTTGGTCACCACGCCTTTCGTGTATTCGGCCGCGAAGGCGGCGGTGGTGGCGAGCGCGATCAAGGCCGCGGCTGAGAGTCTGAAGATGGATTTCATGTCGATCTCCTGTGGTTGAGTTTGAGGTTGCCTGCGCGGGAGCCTGCCCCCCACTGTCCTGCCTGAGATCTCTCCCCGCAGGCGGGGAGAGTGAGCCTTGTCAGTTCGGCTTTCGCCAATCTCGTCGACGACAGGCGGCACACGTACCGAGTCGTCGACTCCGATCACGGGGCGACGGTGATGCCGCCCTTCATCCCGGCCTCGAAATGGCCGGGGATCAGGCAGGCGAAGGTGAAGTCGCCGGTGTTGGCGAAGGTCCAGATGATCTCGCCGGACTTACCTGGCGCCAGCCGCAGCGAGTTGGCGTCGGCATGCTCCATCTCCGGAAACTTCTCCATCTGGACCTTGTGCTCCATCACCGCCGCGTTGGTGTCCATGACGAATTCGTGGTCGGTCTCACCCTTGTTGGTGAACTTCAGGCGGACCGTCTCGCCGGCCTTGACCTTCAGCACTGCCGGTTCGAACACCATGCTGCCGTCGTCCTTCTCGGCCATGGTGATCTTCACCGTGCGCTTGGCCTCGCCCTTTTCGCCGGGCTTGCCGATGGCCATCATCTCGCCATGGCCGCCGCTGTGGTTGCCAGTGGCGAAGGCCGCAGCGGGAAAAAGCATGGCCAGCGCGGCCAGGGCAATCGTCGTCTTCATTCCATTTCTCCTCGGTTGATATCTGAAAGTGCTTCTGACGTTATTTTCAGCCGTGGCCGCCATGTCTGGGGGCCACCGTCTTCGCGTCGCCTGACTTGACGGGAGCGGGTACGTCGCCCGTCCATTCCCAGGCGACGGTTCCTTCCGGATGCTTGTACCATCCGGGGTCGGCATAGTCGGAGGAGGACAGGCCCTCGCGGACCTTCACCAGCGAGAACATGCCGCCCATCTCGATCGCGCCGAACTGGCCCCAACCAGTCATCATCGGCACGGTGTTGTCGGGCAGTGGCATCTCCATCTCGCCCATGTCGGCCATGCCGCGGTTGCCCATCGGCATGTAGTCGGGCTGCACCTTGCGGACCTTGGCTGTGACCTCGGTTTTGTCGACGCCGATGAAGGTCGGCACGTCGTGGCCCATGGCGTTCATCGTGTGGTGCGACTTGTGGCAATGGATCGCCCAGTCGCCCTCATATCTGGCGTCGAACTCATAGGCCCGCATCGCGCCGACCGGGATGTCGATGGAGACTTCCGGCCAGCGCGCCTCGGGCCGCACCCAGCCGCCATCCGTGCAGGTCACTTCGAAGTCGTAGCCATGCATGTGGATCGGATGGTTGGTCATGGTGAGGTTGCCGACGCGCACGCGCACGTGATCATTCTTCGACACGACGAGCGGGCTGATCGCCGGGAAAATCCGGCTGTTCCAGCACCACAGGTTGAAGTCGGTCATCTCCATGACTCTCGGGACGTAGGAGCCGGGGTCGATATCGTAGGCGTTGAGCAGGAAGACGAAGTCGCGGTCGACCCGCATGAACTTCGGATCCTTGGGATGGATGACGAAGAAGCCCATCATGCCCATCGCCATCTGCACCATCTCGTCGGCATGCGGGTGGTACATGAAGGTGCCGCTCTTCACGAGGTCGAACTCGTAGACGAAGGTCTTGCCGGGCGGGATACCGGGCTGGGTCAAGCCGGTCACGCCATCCATGCCGTTGGGCAGGATCATGCCGTGCCAATGAATGGTGGTATGCTCCGGCAGCCTGTTGGTGACGAAGATGCGCACCCGGTCGCCCTCGACCGCCTCGATGGTCGGGCCCGGCGACTGGCCGTTGTAACCCCAGAGATAGGCGGTCGTGCCGGGAGCCAGCTCGCGCTCTACCGGCTCGGCGACGAGGTGGAACTCCTTGACCCCGCTGTTGACCCGATGCGGCAGTGTCCAGCCGTTGAGCGTGACGACCGGCTGGTAGTCCGGGCCGCTGGTCGGGAAGATCGGCGGCTGCATGTCCGGCGACTCCATCGTCGGAGCATCCGGCAAGCCCATCGCCGATGTCTTCGTCCAGGCGACCGTTCCGGCGAGGAGCGCGCCGCCGCCGAGAATCTGACGTCTTGTGATCATCTTGTTTCTCCTTGGTTCAGTGCTCTCTGGGGTTCAGTGCTCGCCGGCGCCTTCGTCGGCTGCGGCCGCGACCGGTTCGCCGCCGCCCGACGAAACGCCACCGCCGCCATGGATGGCTGTGGCGAGATTGACGTCGGCCAGCCAGAATTCACGCTTGGCGTCGAGGGAAAGCATGATCGAATCGATCTTCGCGCGCGTGTCGGCAAGAAGCTCGAAGGTGTTGGTGATCATGCCGTTGTAGGTGAGGAGCGATTCCTCCTCGATCTTGGTGCGCAAGGGAACGACATTGTTCCGATAGTGCCGGGCGATGTCGTAGGTCGAACGGTAGCCATCATAGGCCGAGCGCGCCTCGGAGCGGATGTTCACGGCCTTTTCCGCCAGCAGATTGGCCGCCTGCATATAGGCCAGCTCGGCCTTGCGCATGCGCGCCTTGCCGGTGTCGAAGATCGGGATGACGAACTCCAGATCGACATTGCCGGCGGCGGAGGTTCTCGTCGTCCCGTCATCCTCCTTCTCCTGCTCGACTTCGACGCCCGAAAGCAGCTCGAGATCCGTCACGTAGCGCGTCGCTTCCGTCAGCCCGTAGGACCTGGCGAGCGCTTCGAGCTCGAGCTTTGCGACGTCGAGATCGACGCGGTTCTTCAACGCTTCGGCCTCGATCGCCCGTTTCGCCTTCGCTCCCTTCGGCAAGTTCGGCAACGCGTTCGGCACCTGGTAGTCGATGTCGGAACCCCACAGGCCCATGAGGCGCGTCAGCTCTTCCTTCGCCATCCGCGCCGCCATCCTGGCCTTCGCCGTCTGTCCCGAGAGCTCGGCGTAGAAGACGTGCTCGCGCGCCTGGCCCGCCTTGGTGAAGGCGCCGGTCTCGCCGAGCTTCTTTGCGAGTTCGGATGCCGCGTCGGCGGCGGCCTGGGCCCGGTTCAGGTAGGAAACGGTCTCCCAGGCAGCCACCGCCTTGATCCAGGCGCGCCGTGTGTCGGCGGCGAGCCGCAGCGTTTCCTCTGCTGCACGAAGCTGCGCTTGCCGGAAGCGTGCGTCGGCGATCGCCACGCGGCGCTCCCGGGTGGCCAGCGCCAATATGTTGCTCACGATGGCTGTCTCGACCGTGCGGGTGAAGCCGCCGATGCCGGTCGCGCCGATCGACATGCGCGGATTGACCAGCAGCGTTTCCTGCCAGACATCGGCGGACGACAGGCCGACCTCGGCATAGGCTGCTTGCAGCCCCTTGTTGTTGAGCAGAGCGACCTGGACTGCGATGTCGGGGCCAATCGTCTTTTTCCGGACGAGGCTCTTGACCTGTTCGGTCACGGCCCGGGCCTCCTCGCTCGATTGAATCCAGACGGGTCTGCTGCCGGTAACGGCTTCGCTGCGCATGGACACGGTCGTAAAGCCGGCCATGGGATCGGAAATCCCGTTGAGGGCGTCGGTGGTAGTGCATCCGACCGCGGTCAGCGAAATCGCGGCGATGGCAGCGATGGTCGGCAACCGGCGGCTCATGAGTCAGCTCCCGGATTGGCGGGGGAGAGTTGTTCGTTCTGTCTTCGCCAGTCCTGCGGATCGACAGGCTCGCGCCTGACATAATCGACGACAGGGTGATAATGCGTGTCCCGTATACCCATGGCGGGGTCCGCCGGATTGTATGCCGGCAGCACATCCGGAGGGGTGGTTGCCGCGCAGCCGGCAACCGTCAGCGATGCGAAAAGCATCGCAAGGCTTGCGATTTTCATGTCCTACCTGAATCTTGATCTGTGCATTCGGCCACGCCGGTGGCATTCCGGACGTCGCGCGCGATCCGCCCTTGCGGGCTTCGGTCAGATCAGCCTTCGAGGGGGCTGGATGAACTCGGCATACTCGCCGAGCGGAAGGGGCGACGCCATTGCGGGCGCGAAGCAGCGCGCGGACGGTTCGCCCAGCACGGGGCAATCGACAGGAACGGCGAGCACCGGCGCGCAGTGGGTCTCGCAGCTCTTGTTCTTGGCGCCTTCGGAATGGTGATGCTTCTGCGCCTGCTGGTCATGATCTGCCGCGACAGTCCCGTGCTCCGCGTGGTCGACGTCACCGGCATGGGTGTGCGGCTGTTCTACCGACATCCTGATGCCGCCGTCGGCATGGAAGCCGGTCGCGTTGGCGGCAGCGAACAGGCCGGGCTGGAGCGACGACAGCACAAGGAACAGCGCTGCGAACAGCAACTTTCCCGTCGTCGAATATGCCAAAATCCTGCCCATGCCGTTCAACGATCTGATTTGGCCGTTCGAGTCAATTGCCGAAGCGGCATATTTCAGGCCTCGCGCCGATTTGTGATTGCGATTTTCGCTCTCTTGCGGACGCAGCAAAGCAGAGGACAAGTCCACGCAAGGTGCTGACACTGCGCCGCAGGTGATCATCGAAGCGTTTCCCGGTTTGCGATGGCAGCGATAGGGGTTCCACCCGCTGGAAGCTCAAGTGCTTTTGTCGTCGTGGCCGTCACGCCTTTGCCGCCGCGGTTCACGGCCCCGCCGCCTCGTGCTAGATTTCCACAATGAACGAAAGACGCAAAGCCGTCGAAAGTCAGGTCAAGGCCCGCGCCGCCGTCCGGCGGGTGCTGGAAAGGCACAGCGTACACGTGGCCAGCCGGCGCTATTCGCAAGGCCGCATGTGGGCGCGCGTTCTGATCGATGGAGAATATTACGACGTCGACGCCGGGGAACTGGCCCTGCTGCAGGCGGGAAGGGACCCCAAGGCGGACCTCGGTCTGGAGCCGGTGGCCGAGGAGTGATGCCAATCAGGGGATTCGGCGACGCTGGAGCTGGGCCCTGTCATGAGAGTAGCGCCGAAAACCGTTTTGCTTCAATAGGATAAGAGATGTGGCGACACCGCCAAGTGCCCCTCATCCGGCTGCCGCCACCTTCTCCCCGCATCGCGGGGAGAAGACCGATGTCGCCACCGGTTCGCCAATCGTCAGCGTTGCAGGGCAAGCGCCGTCATCGCGGCCAGCGGTCTTCTCCCCGCAATGCAGGGAGAAGGTGGCGGCAGCCGGATGAGGGGCCTTGGCTCGGCCTCGCCGAAACCGTTGTCCCGATCCCACTGAAGTAAACGGCTTTCAGCAGCAGATTCATGAACGTGGCATTTCGCGACGGTCAAGAACCAGGACCGACGACATGAGCCGCCGGCTCAGAGCTTTTCCCTGAAGAAATCAAGGACAGCGCGGCGCATCGACGGCGTCTCGCTGTGACCGATGCCGTGCTCCGTGACCAGCGACAGGGCTGATGCGGCCGCCAGCCTGTCATAGGCAGCGGCGGTCACGGCGAAGGCACGGCGGACGGCGACGGGCGGCGTCAGCGGATCCTCCGTGCCGACGCAGATCAGCTGCGGTCGCGGCGCGACCATGCCGGCGATCTCGCCGGTGGAGGATTCCTTCAGGAAACCGGGGATGGTGAGATAGTGCCCGTGGCGGTCGTGAGCGCCCGTTTCGACGAGCGTCGCGAAATCGGCGTAGCAGCACAGATGCGCGATCGCGGCGATGCGCTTGTCGATCGCGGCAAGGAAATAGGTCAGCGTGGCGCCCATCGAGATGCCCGTCATCCCGATGCGCCTGGGATCGACGTCGCTGCGCTGAGCAAGCCACGTCAAAGCGGCCGACTGCTCATCCAGCATCTGACCGAACAGGGTTCGGCCTTGCCAAAGGGCCGCCTTGCTCGCCGCGCTTTCGCTCGTCCCTGCACGCTCGCCGAAAACAGGCATGTCGATCGACAGTGCCACGAACCCCTCACGGGCATAGGCGGGGCCGGGCGGATCGAGCAACGCCGGCCGCCCGTCGACCAGTTCGCGGGCGCCGATATCGTATCGGTCGCCATGGGCGTGAGCATAGAGGATCGCCGGCAACGGCCGGCTTGTAGCGGCCGGTCGTGTCAGGATTCCACGTATGGGCGCGCCGTCGCCCGATCGGAAATGCAGCCGCTCGACGACATGGGTACCGTGATTGTCGAGTTCGCATGTCTCCAGCGTCAGGCCGGCTTTCCGGATGCCGAGGAGTTTTCGAAGGCGTTCGACCGAAATGGACACGGCCTATCGCACGAGCCAGCCGCCGTCGACCGGCAGGACGGTACCGGTGACATAACCGGATGCCGGCGCGGCGAAGAAGAGGAGAGCGGTGGCAAGGTCGTCAGGTGTTCCCCAGCGTCCCATCGGGATGCGCGCCGAGATCTGTGCATTGCGCTCGGCATCGTTACGAAGCGCCTCGGTATTGTCGGTGATCATGTAGCCCGGCGCAATCGCGTTGACCGTTATCCCCCGGGGCGCGAGCTCGTTGGCCATCGCCTTGGTGAGGCCGGCTATGCCATGCTTCGAGGCGGCATAGGCAGGCACGCGTATGCCGCCCTGGAAGGTCAGGACCGAGGCGACGTTGATGATGCGGCCCGCGCGTCCGGTGACTGCCATGTGGCGCGCGACGGCCTGCGAAAGGAGAAAGGCGCCCTTCAGATTGACGTCGATGACGGCGTCCCAATCCTCTTCGGAATAGTCGAGAATGTCGGCGCGGCGGATGATGCCGGCATTGTTGACGAGGGTATCGATGCCGCCAAGAACCCCAGTCACCTCCTCGACGACGGCGGCGGCGTCGAAGGGTTTCGACAGGTCGACCGTCAGGGCATGAAACCGGCGGCCCGCCTCGCCGACCAGCTTCGCCGTCTCAGGCATGGGCGAGGAGCCGAGCGCGGCGATGTCGGCGCCGGCCCGCGCGAGCGCCAGGGCCATTCCCTGGCCGAGACCGGTGCGGGCACCGGTGACGAGAGCGGTTTTGCCGGTGAGGTCAAACAGCGTGTTCAAGGCGTAGCCCTTTCTCGTCGAAGAGATGTATCGGTGCGGTGTCGAGCGACAGTGCGACATCGGAGCCCGGCTCCAGATCGTGTTGGCCCGGCGCGACCACCAGCACTTTCTGGCCGGCGACATCTGTGTGCAAGACTGTTTCGGACCCGAGCGCTTCCACGAGCCTGATCCTGGCCGGAATGCTGTATTCGCCGGCGCCGAGCGTAATGTGCTGGGGCCTGACACCGAAAGTGACGCGCGACCCCGTTTCGACCGCGGCGCCATTGACCGGCAGGCTCACCCTGTGTCCGCCGGCGAGAGTTGCCGTCGCCTTTCGCGGACCCGCCGTATCCATCGTCCCTTCGAGGAAGTTCATATGCGGGGAGCCGATGAAGCCGGCGACGAAACGGTTGGCCGGGCGGTTGTAGAGTTCCAGCGGCGTGCCGACCTGCTCGATGCGGCCGGCGCGCAGCACGACGATCCGGTCGGCGAGCGTCATGGCTTCCACCTGGTCGTGGGTCACATAGATCATGGTGGCCGACAGGCGCGCGTGAAGTGCCGCGAGCTCGGCGCGGGTCGAGCCGCGCAGCTCAGCATCCAGATTGGAGAGCGGCTCGTCGAGCAGGAAGGCGACCGGGCGCCGCACGATGGCGCGGCCGATGGCGACGCGCTGGCGCTGGCCGCCCGAAAGCTGCCCGGGCCGGCGGTCGAGATAGGGGTCGATCTCGAGCATGCGCGCCGCCTCGGCGATGCGTTCCGCGATCTCTGGCTTCGGCATCCGGGTGTTTTCGAGACCGAAGGCGAGATTCTGGCGCACGCTCATATGCGGATAGAGCGCATAGGACTGGAACACCATGGCGAGGCCGCGATCGGCTGCAGGCACGGTGTTGACCACCTTGCCGTCGATCGCCAACTCCCCGCCCGTCGGTTTTTCGAGCCCGGCGATGACGCGCAGCAAGGTCGACTTGCCGCAGCCGGACGGGCCGACGAAGACGACGAACTCGCCGTCCTCGATCTCGAGATTGATGTCGTGAAGTACGTCGACGCTGCCGAACGACTTGGTCACGTTGGTGAGCTTGATGTGGCCCATGGCGCGCTCCTTACTTCAAGCCGGTTCCGGCGATGCCGGTGGTGATGAAACGCTGCAGGAAGATGAAGACCAGGACGACGGGGATCATGGTCACGACGGTCATGGCGAGGATGAAATGCCATTGCACGTTCAACTCGCCCGAATAGATGCTGAGCCCCACCTGCAGCGTATAGAGCTCCTTGCGCGACAGCACGATCAGCGGCCACAGGAAGTCGTTCCAGCGCCAGACAACGGAGAAGATCGCAAGCACGGCCAGGGCCGGGGCCGTCAGCGGCAGGACGATGCGCCAGTAGATCTGCCACTCCGACGCCTTGTCCATGCGCGCTGCGTCGATCAGCTCGTCGGGTATCGTCAGCATATATTGGCGCAGGATGAAGACGCCGGTCGGCGTGGCCACGGTCGGCAGGATGACGCCCCAGAGATTGTTGAAGAGCCCGAGCGCCGAGACGATCGAATAGAGCGGCACCATGATGACCGAAAGCGGCACCATCAGCGTCGCCAGGATCAGCAGTATCGCGAAGGTCCGCCCGCGGAATTCGTATTTGCTGAGCGCGAAGGCGGCCATCGAGTTGACGACCAAGGTGATTAGCGTGGCGGTCACGGTGACGAAGACCGAGTTCCAGAGATAACGTACGAAGTCGAAATGCGTGAAGGGTTCGGTGTAGTTCGTCGCGGCGAAGGACATGGTCCGCACCGGGCTGCGCTGGGCGATGTTGACCTTGACGATCTCTCCGGGAGCCTTCGGATCCACCATCTGCGCGACGACGCCGATACGGCGTACCTCCGCCAGCACAGCGTTGTTGCCGTCGGGCAGGGTGACCTCGTAGAGATCAAGCGGCTTGTCGTAACCCTCGACGGTCGCCTTCTGCGTGACATAGGGCAGGATCGTCGGCGGGAATTCGGCCAGTGCGGCCGGCGACTTGAAGGAGGAACCGACCAGCCAGACGGCGGGGCCGAACATCAGGAAGAGCCCCCCGACCAGCCACAGCCAGGTGACGATGTCGGTCCAGTGCCAGCGGTCACGGCCCTTGCGCCGGAAGACGAATGCAGCGACCCGGCTCATTTGCGGCTCCCCTTCTTCTCGCTGGAACGGCTGAGGCCGAGCTGGAACAAGGTGAGCACGATCAATACAGCGCCCATCAGGATCGATGCGGCGGCGGCAAGGCCGGGGTTGCGCAACTGCGTGGCGAAGCCCGTCTCGTAGATATATTGGGTGAGGTAGAGCGTGCTCGTGCCCGGACCGCCGCCCGTCAGCACATAGACCTCGTCGAAGATCTGCACCGCACGAATGAGCACGAGCACGAGGACGACCAGCAGATTGGGCATCAGCAGCGGCAAGGTGATGCGCCAGAAGGCGCGCGCCGGGCGCGTGCCGTCCATCTCTGCCGCCTCGTAGAGATCCTTGGGAATGGCCTGCAGGCCGGCGAGCAGGATCAGGGTGTAGAAGCCCATATGCGCCCAGATCGAAACGCCGACGGCGGCCGCGAAGGACCAGTTGCGGTCGTTGAGCCAGGTGTAGGGCTCGAAGCCGAAGCCAAAGAGCGCGAAGTTCAGCAGGCCCTGGCGCTGCAGGATCCACTTCCAGATCAGGCCGACGACAACAGGCGAGAGCAGGACGGGGAAGAAGAACACGGCCCGCCAGAAGCTGCGCGCCCTCAGCTCACGATTGAGGATCAGGGCGGTCACCAGCGAGAACAGGATCATCAGCGTTACCTGGAGGAGTACGAACCAGGCCGTGTTGCTTACCGCCGTCCAGAACGTGTCCTCGGCGCAGCTGTTGGGGTCGAGATAGTTCCGGCAGTCGAACAGCCGCGCATACTGGCCGGCGCCGACGAAGGAGCGGTCCGCCAGGAACAGAGCCGTCCCGCCCGTCATGGAATAGGCGAAATTGATGAAGAACGGCAGAAGCACGAAGATGCCGAAGATGGCCATGTTGGGCAGCAGGAAGAACGCCGCCATGCCGCCGACGCCGAAGCGGCGCTGGACCCAGCGCAGCGGGGCGTCGAGAAGGCCCATGGCGACGCGAACGGGCGCCATGACGACCCCGCCGAGACCGGAACCCATCTGTTTGTTCATCTCGGGCTTCCTCCTCCCGACAAGAGCGGCATGATCGCCGCGTGGCCGCTCGCTGTGCCGGCGGACCTCGATCCTGACTTTTTGGCCTTTGCGCCGACCGATGATCGTTTTTCGACCATGGCATCCGCTCCGGCCGCACTGTGCGGCACGGAGCGACTGGCTGCAATTTGCTTCGGGCCCGGCCGTCGGAGCCCGCCGACAGCCTTACTGCCCGGCTTCCTTCACCTTGGCGGCGATATCCGCATCGATGCGCTTGAACGCCTCGTCGATCGGCATCTCGCCGGCCGAGGCCTGGCTCACACGGGTGACGAGCGCGCCGTAGAACGTATCGGACCAATGCCAGCCCGGCAGCTTTCGGGCGATTTCGGAAAGCGCACCGCTGGCCGTGACGAACTCGTTGAGCGCGGCCTTGGCCTGGGCGTCGTCCGTCTTGAAGTCGAGGCCCTTCGCCAGCACGCCCTTATGGGCGGGCAGGAAAAGCGTGCGTTCGGAAAACTCCTTCACGATGTCTTCGCGGGCCAGGTAGTCCATGACCTTGGCGACCTCGGCCGGGTTCTTGGTGTATTTGACCGCGACGAGCCCGGCGCCGCCGGTCATGCCGGTGCAGTTGGCAGGCCCGCAGGGGCTGCCGGTCGCCACCCAGTCGAAATTCGTGCCGATCTTGGTGGAGAAGTTCGGGATCTGCCACGATCCGGAATAATAGTAGACGAGTTGACCGTTGATGAAGTCGTCGGCGGCGGCGCGATAGGTCGAGCCCGCAGCCGAGACCCAGACGTCCTTGGCCATGGTGCCGTCCTCGATCCAGCCGACGAACTTGGCGAGGAAGCTCTTCGTTCCTTCGTCGAGCGGTGCCGGCTTGCCGTCCGCACCGATATAGTTGCCACCGTAAGCGAGGTTGGGCCCGCTCAGACGGTGACCCGAGCGGTCGAGCGCCATGGGGAAGGGCACCTGCTGGCTATCGGCCACCTGTTTGGCCGCTTTCGCCCAGTCGTCCCATGTCGCGTCATCGCCCGGGATCGCGACGCCGGCCTGTTCGAACAGCGTCTTGTTGGCGAAGCCGCCGGCGATCGTGACCTGCGTCATGAAGCCGGATATCTGGTTGGAGCCGTCGGGCCGCATCCAGTCGGCCTGAGCACCGAAATTCTCGTCCCAATAGGCCGGGTCGGCGACGAGCGGGCGAAGATCGAGCCAATGCTGGCTCTGCGCCTTGAGATTGGTGACGCGCGCGATGTCGGGGCCGTGGCCTGCCTCGAGCTGCACGGGAAGCTGCTCGCGCACGACGCTGTAGGAGACGTTGTCGAGAACGACGTTGATATCAGGATTTTCCTTCATGAAGCGGTCGAGCAGATCCTTCAGGACCTCGCCTTCGACGCCGTCCGAGTACCACATGATGCGCACGTCGCCGGCCAGGGCAGCCGTGGACGTCATGAGCCCGACGGCCAGGGCCGCGAGCATGCTGCTGGTCTTGGTCATTGCCTTTCCTCCTCTTCGAAGGCGAGCTTGCCGCTCGCCGTTGGTATCCGCGCCGGCTACTCCCGACCGGCGCGATATCGTCATGATCCGGAGAGCATGGTGATTTCGCCGGCGACGGAAAAATCCGCCGGCGCGATACTGCGCCCCTCGGCTTCGACCGACCCGTCGCTGCGGAACAGCACGCGGCCATAGTCGGGATCCTCCACCGCCAATCCGCCGTCTTCGGCCTCAACGATCGAAAGCGAGCCGTATCGGGAGCTGGCGGCGTCGATATCGGAGGCTTCGCAGACCCTGACGAGCCAGCGGGTCTTGTGCCCCATTTGACGCAGTTCCGTCCCGGCCGAGGGACCGTCTCCGACGAGATGAAGACCGCCGCTGCCGATGAGGACGACGGCGCCTCGTCCGCTGCGTCCAACTGCGAGATTGCCCTCGATCGCGCTCTCTTCGAACTCGGCGACCGGGAACCAGGCGTGGGTGAAATCAGGCTGTTCCTCGAAGGTCGAGAAATCGACGACGGCCAGTCCCCGATATTGATGGGCGCGCGGAAGGGTGCCGCACCCGCCCCAGAACGAGGGCCGGCCGTAGCCGAGCTGTATCGTTTCGCCGGGGTGGTTGATCCATACCGCTGCTTCCGGTCGGTCGCCGATCCTCAGATGCAGGATCGTTTCCTGGTAACCCCATTCGCCCCAGCGATAGTGGACGGCCGACCCCATGGCAAAGTTGCGCCCCTTGTAGTGATAGAGCGCGGCAAAGCGGTTCTCGCCCTGGGCGAAGCGCCATTCCTGATGCGCATCCGCCTGATGGCGCGCTACCGCGGCCAGGCTTTCCGGCACGACCAGGCCGTAGTCGCGCAGGCAGATGGCGAGTTGGGGCAAGGCGTGCACCCGGCGGCCATACCAGCCCCGCCCCCAGAGCAGCCGCGCTGCTCCCGAGAGCTCGAGCGAACGGCCGGCGCAGAGTGTGTGTTCATAAGAGCGCCCTTGGGCGGCAGTGACCATGCCGTGATGGGCCGAGCGGGCGATGATCTCGCAGAGGCGGACGATGCCCTTGCGCGCGCGCTCGGCGATGTCGGCGTCAGGAGAAAGGGCGGCGAGCGCCGTCAGGCCCTTGAGGTCGATCGGGAAATAGGGGGCCGAGTTGAACTCGGCCATCTCCCAGGCTTCGAAATGATCGAGCCAGGCGCGCACGCGGGAAGCCCCGACCGCGCTCTGCTCCTCGCCCTTCCGGCCTGAGCGCACGAAAGTGGCCTCCGGCAGGAGGTGGCCCGCGAGATAGGCCGCGGTGTGGAACAGCAAGGCGTGGTTCTCGGAGAAGTACCACTGCACGTCGTTGCCCGGCTCGTCCATCCAGTAGCGGAAATTCAGGATGGCTGCGTCGATGCGGGCGCGCGTCTTTTCGCCGATGTCAGCGCCCCAACTCGTGCGGGACCAGATCAGCGGGACGAGCGAAAAATCGGCGCAGTCGTGGCAGTCCTCGATCGATGGCAGGATCTCCTCGATCATCGCATCGGTGTCGGCCCCGGAGCGTCCGCTGGCGAGGCGCGCAAAGGCCCGCACCGTGTCGCGCTCGGAGAACTCCGAAATTTCATCAAGCGTTTCGGCGATGCGCGCGGCAAGCGAAACCGGCGCCTCGCCCTGGCGGGCTGCGTGACAGATCTCGACGCCGATCGACCGCGAGGCGACGAAGCCTCCGGCGTCGATCGTGATGCGGAAGTGGCGAAAGTCCGCCGGCGCCTTCTCGGATGGGCCGATGACGAGCCGGCTCTCGCCGCTCCCCAGTGCGAAGTCGTGATCGAAGCGCTCGGTCGACATGAAATCGCCTTCGACGGCGACATTAGCGTCGACTTCTATCGCCAGCGGCGTCGGGAACAGCAGACTTATGTCGCCCTCCAAATAGGCCGGGCGATCGAAATGCATGCCGTCGAGCAGGGCTTCGATCGCCGCCGCATCCTCGCCCGGGCAAGGAACCGGCACCGCCACATTCGCCTTGGGGCCCGACAGATAGTCGAGCTGGATGAAATAGCGCGCGTCGCGCTCCGCCAGATCGTCGAAGAACAGGACGATTTCGTTCAGCCCCGCCTCGAGCGAAAGCTCGAACTCGGACTTGGCCTCGAGATTTCGGCTGTAAGGCGCCATCCAGCCGACTTCGGCGCCGTTCAGCCACAGGACCGCGCCGCCGCAGGTGCCGAGACGGACCCTCGCCGTTCCCTTGGCATCGGCCTCGATGAAGGTCCTCGCCCATGTGGCGAGCCTGGTCGGGCGGAACCAGAAGCCCGAGAGGTCGAGCCGGGGCGAGCCGAAGGGCAGCCACCAGCGCGAAGCTTCGAAGGCGCCGCGGACTTCAGGCCGATTGCCGCGATAGCGGCCGGCAAAGATCGTGCGGCAGGGATATTCGTGCGGGATGAAATTCTTGTGCTTGGTCAGGAAGAAGAAGGGGTCCATCTCGCCCTTCATCGGCTGGTCCGGAACGTCGAAACGTTCCTCGGCGATTGCGCCGAGCTGCCAGTAGCGGATCGCGTCGCCTGCCTGCAGCGGCCGCCTGAGGTGCTCCTGCCGGTCGCTCATTTCAGGTCCGCCACAGCAACGGGATTGACGTCGTTATATTCCTGGTTCTCGCCGGTCATGCCCCAGACGAAGGCATAGGGTCCGGTGCCCGCACCCATATGGATGGACCAGGCGGGCGACAGCACGACGTCACCGTCGGCGACGATCAGATGCCGCGTGGCGTCGGGGCGCCCCATGAGGTGGACGATACGATCCTCCGGCGCCAGGTCGAAGTAGCAATAGGCCTCCATGCGGCGTTCGTGCAGGTGCGGCGGCATGGTGTTCCAGGCGCTGCCCTCGGCGAGATCCGTGATGCCCATCAGGAGCAGGCAGGAATGCGAGACTTCGGGATGGATGTACATCGCCAGCCGCCGCTTGTTGGAGCGCCTGGCTTCGCCGAGTTCCAGCGGCTTCGCTTCGGCCTTGGTGATCAGCCGATGCGGTAGGTCGGCGCCGGCAGGTACCGAATTCATGTAGAAACGGGCCGGCGTTTCCGGGGAACGACTGGCGAGCTTGATCTCCCTGGCGCCCCGGCCAACATAGAGAACGTCGCGATTTTCGAGCGCGAACCGCCTGCCGTCGACCTCGATGGTGCCGGAACCGCCGAGATTGGCGATGCCCATTTCGCGGGCCGACAGAAGATAGGGCGTGCCGATCTCGGCGCCCGATCCGAAGGATAGTCCTTCGCTGACCGGCATTGCGCCGCCGATCAGCATGCGGTCGACATGGGTATAGGTGAAGCGCAGGGCATCCGGCGTAAAGAGACCGGTGATCAGGAACTCGTCCCGGAGGCGGTCCGTGTCGTAGCCCTTGATGTCTTCGGGGCCGGCTCCGTACAAAACCTTCATCGTCATGCTGCTCGTCCTTCTGCACCGACATGCTGCAGGGCTTCGGAGAGACACAGGATCGCGAGCGCCTGTCCGTAGCCGGTCGGCTGGATTGGAATGTCCCTGTAGAACTGGAGGTCGTGGCCCATGCGGGTGCCGTAGGAGACGTTGAGCACGGTGCCGTCTTCCGCGATATTGTTCATGACGGCCTCGAGGGCGCGCAGGCCGGCCGTCCGCCAGGCGGCGTTGCCCAGGCCGAGGCGGTGGCCCTTGAGTAGGCCGTAGCCGATGCCGGCCGTGGCCGAGATCTCCTCATAGGACGTGGCGTCGTCGAGCAGGGTCCGCCAGGCGCCCGAAGAGGTCTGCAGCGGCAGGAGCGCCTCGACCTGCGACACGAGAACGCCTTCGAGAAAGACCCTGACCGGTGGTGCAAGCTCAGCGAGGTCGAAGAGGTCGAGGATGCCCGCGGTGATCCAGGCATTGCCGCGCGCCCAGCGGGCCCGAGCGAAATTGTGCCGGCCTTGGAATGTCCAGCCATGGAACCAGAGGCCCGTATGGGTGTCGGCGAGATAGCGGGTGTGGACGAGGAATTGCCGGGAGGCCTCGTGGATGAGCTCGGACCGGTCGGCAGCCTGGCCGTAGGAGGCGAGAAACAGGGCGACCATATAGAGAGTATCGTCCCACAATTCGTTGTCATTGACCTTGTCGGACACGTGGTGCTCGAAGCCGCCTTCGGGGGTGCGTCCGAGCTCACGGATCACGCGGTTCGCCCAGTCATCGAGAGGTCCTTTCCAGCGAGGGTCGCGCGTTTTCGACCACAGCACCGAGAGGCCGAGCATCGGCGCGGTGGTGTTCACATTGAGCTCGGGCAGGCCGGCTTCGAGCCGCGCCTGGTACCAGACTTCGACCAGCGATCTCAGGTCGTCCCGGCCGGTGAAGAGCCATAGCCTGATCAGCCCGTAGAGGCCGACGCCCTGAGGCCATTCCCAACTATCGAAGCTGATGTAGTCGCCGGCAGTCCCGTCGAGATTCGGCTCATGGAAACGACCGTCATGACGAAGGCCGGTCATGCCGGCGACGAGACGATCGAGTCCAATGCGAATGTCGTGGGCGTTCGGGCCCATCGCGCTCCTCCATGTATGACCGCCTCGGCGGCTCCTCGATCCAGATTGAGACATGGGAGTTTCACTTGCGCAATCTGAAAATTTCTTTCATGCTGATGAGAAGGAAACGAGCATGACGATGGCGAAGCCTCTCCCAGGCAAACGTGGCAAGAAAAGCAGGCGAGTGCGGCTCGAGGATATCGCTCAGGCATGTGGTGTCTCGTTGAGCACCGCTTCGCGTGCTTTGGCAGGCGAAAAGGGCGTTCGTCCCGAGATCCGCCGGCAGGTGCTGGAAGCGGCCAAGAACGCCAATTACGTCATCCCGACGGCGGTCGCCGGCCAGAAGGTCATCCTCGCCGCCTCGAGCGCGGCGATGATCGACTATGTGCGCAACCAGTTCACGCTCTACGTGCTCGAAGGGCTGAAGGAGCGCGCGCAGACGCTGGGGCTTGAGATCGTCACCCGACCGATCGCCAACCAGGCCGAGGAACTGGCGGTTCTGAAGGAAGCCCAGGAGGACAATGGCGTCGCCGGGTTGCTCTTCCTCACGATCGATGACGAAGGCATGCTCGCGGCCACCCGAGGCTTCGACAAGCCTGTCGTCCTGCTCAACAGCGACGACCCCTTCATGCGGCTTTCCAGCGTGACGCCTTGCAACCGCTCTAGTGCGCATCTGGCGACCGACTATCTCATCCGTCTCGGACATCGGCGCATCCTCTTCCTGATGCGGCCGGGACGCCGGACGATCGAGCGGCGCTACGAGGGCTGGCGCGATGCCATGCTGGCGCACGGGCTGCCCGTCACCGACGACCTCGTCGTGCCCGTGGACGACTGGCTGCCGGAACTGGCCACGCAGGTGATCGCCAGGCGGATCGCCGCGAACGGGCTCGATTTCACCGCTTTGCTCGCCGCCGGCGACAGCCTTGCGGTCGGCGCGATGGTCGGCGTCCAGCAGATGGGCTTCTCGGTGCCTGGTGACGTGTCCGTCATGGGCATGGATGACCTTCCCCAGGCGGCTTTCCTCAATCCGCCGATGACGTCGATGCATATTCCGATGCGGGAGATCGGCTCGGTCGCGCTCGACCTGTTGCGTGACGATCTCTCAGGCCTGCCCGTGCCCTCGCGCCGCGTGGAACTCGCCTGCCACCTCGTCGAACGGGCATCGACGGCCAAGGTGCGCGAGAGGGTAGCGACGGCGACAGGCTGAGTGCTTGCGGAGTGGCCGGTAGGCGTCCGAAAAGCGCGATCCATTTTTCGGGACCGATGCTGTAAAGCTGTCACCCTCTTTCGAAATCTCTGGATCAGCCACATGACCGATACCGTCCTCGACCGCTTCCTTCGCTATGTCGTGATCGACACTCAGTCCGATGCCGCGTCATCGACGCAGCCCTCGACGGAGAAACAGAAGAACCTCGGACGTCTGCTGGTGGACGAGCTTCTCGCGATGGGGCTCACGGATGCGCATCTGGACGAGCACGGCTACGTCTATGCCACCCTCGCCTCGAATGTGGACAAGCAGGTGCCCGTCATCTGCTTCTGCTCGCATATGGACACGGCCCCGGACTTCACCGGGAAAAACGTCAAGCCGCAGGTCGTGCGCGGCTACCCCGGCGGCGACATCACCCTGCCGGGCGATCCGCTCCAGGTGATACGCGTCGCCGAGAATCCGGCGCTGCGCGATCAGATCGGCAACGACATCGTCACCACCGACGGCACGACGCTGCTCGGCGCCGACGACAAGGCGGGCATCGCCGAGATCATGACGGCGGCACAGTTCCTGATCGACAATCCCGACATCAGGCACGGCACGATCAAGATCCTGTTCACGCCCGACGAGGAGATCGGGCGCGGCGTCGACAAGGTGGATCTCGACAAGCTCGGCGCACAATTCGCCTACACGCTCGACGGCGAGACGGCGGGGCATATCGAGGACGAGACCTTTTCGGCCGACGGGGTGGAGGTCACCATCCAGGGCGTGGCCATCCATCCGGGCTTCGCCAAGGGCAGAATGGAGAACGCGATCAAGATCGCCGGCGCGATCGTTGATCGGCTGCCCCGCGAGATCGCCCCGGAAACGACGTCGGACCGGGAAGGCTTCATTCATCCGATCGCGATCAGCGGAGCCATGGAGAAGGCGACGCTCGGCTTCATCGTCCGTGACTTCCGCGAGGAGGGGCTGAAGGTCAAGGAGGTCCTGCTCGAAGAGCTGATCAAGGATGTGATGAAGGCCTATCCAGGCTCGAGTTACAGCTTCGAGGTCAAGGAGCAGTACCGCAACATGAAGGTCGTCCTCGACCGCCATCCCGAAATCGTCGAGAACGCGATCGAAGCCATCCGTCGCGCCGGCATAACGCCCGTGCGCGGCAGCATAAGGGGCGGCACGGACGGCTCTCGGCTTTCCTTCATGGGGCTGCCATGTCCGAACCTCTTCGCCGGCGGGCATGCCTTCCACTCCCCGCTCGAATGGGTGAGCCGCCAGGACATGGAGAAGGCCGTCGCAACGATCGTGGAACTGGCCAAGGTCTGGGAGGAGCGGATCTGAACCGCTCATGAGCGACCGGCGCGTCCCTCGATCAATTCTCACTGACCCCCCCCCGGCGTCGCCAATTGACGACGACGCCGGAATCGACGATTTCTTGACCTGTCGTTTCACTGTCGGAGTTTTGCGACCTGAATGATTCTGCGACGCTGAAAAGTGCGAGGTCGAAAAACAGGCCCGTCCTGTAAACCCCCAGTATTTTACAGGACCGCGCCCTTTTGGGAGGCCTTGGCGCCGCCCCTCATCTGCCTGCCGGCCTCCCCGCAATGACTATGGGGTGCGCCCGCGAAAATGCCCCTCATCCGACCTCGCCCTGTCGGGCGAGGCCACCTTCTCCCACAAGGGGAGAAGGCCGGAGCCCCGTTTCGCCGGCTCGGCAAATCGTCGACCTATGCGATTGGCCGCGACGTCGCGGGAGCCTTCCCTTCTCCCCGTGTGGGAGAAGGTGGCCTCGCGAAGCGAGGTCGGATGAGGGGTATTTTCGCGACGTCTGCACACGATAGGGTGGCGTCGACGCTTAAGACGAAAAGCTACCTCAGCTCAATCCATGCAGGCGCATGGTCGCTGGCGCCTTCGAGCCCACGCACATCCATATCGACGCCGGCGTCCTTCAGCCGCCGCGCGACCTTGCGGCTGAGCAGGAGATGGTCGAGCCGCAGGCCGGCGTTCCGGGCCCAGCGGTTCCGCATATAGTCCCAGAAGGTGTAGACCGTCTCGTCGGGATGGACCTTGCGGATCGCATCGACCCAGCCCTGGTCGAGGAGACGCTTGAACACGGCGCGGCTCTGCGGCTGCACCAGCGCGTTCTTTTCGTAGGACTTGGTGGGATAGATGTCGCGCGGTTCCGGCACGATGTTGAAGTCGCCTGCCAGAACCACTGGCAGGCCGGTCGCGAAGAGCTCGCCGGCGTGGGCGATCAGGCGTTCCGACCAGGCGAGCTTGTAATCGAACTTCGGGCCCGGCTGGGGATTGCCGTTCGGCGCATAAAGCGAGGCGATGACTATGCCTTTCACAGCGGCCTCGATATAGCGGGCCTGGCTGTCGGCGGGTTCGCCGGGCAGGGCGTCGCGGGTGAGCACGGGGTCGGCGTCACGGGCGAGGATCGCCACGCCGTTCCATGCCGACTGGCCCCGCCATACCGCCCCATAGCCTGCCTTCTCGATGGCCGCGCGCGGGAACTGACCATCCGTGGCCTTGAGTTCCTGCAGGCAGACGACATCAGGTTTCGCGACCTCCAGCCAGCGGAGCAGGTTGTCCAGCCGGCGGTTGACGTTGTTGATGTTGAAGGTCGCGATCCTCATCGCTGCGGGATCAGTGGGTGATCCGGGCAAACCAGCCCGTGACACCCTCGGCCAGCGTCTTCAGGTGATCGGCGGCTGAGAACCCTGACACGGCCTTGCGCGGCTTCAGATCGTGGTCGCCATCTTCGAGCCAGAGTATCTCGATGCTGTCGGAGAGCGTGTAGCCGGCGACTTCGTCGCGGGTGCCGAATTCGTCGCGGGTGCCCTGGCAGATCAAGGTCGGCGTGCGGAGATCCGCGAGGTGCTTTGTGCGCAACTGCTCCGGCTTGGCGGGCGGATGGAACGGATAGCCGAGGCACAGGAGCCCGGCGATCCGGCCCTCTGCGCAAAGCTCGTCGGCGACCATGCTGGCGACGCGGCCCCCCATCGACTTGCCGCCGATGATCAGCGGGCCCGCCGCGCTCAACTCGGTCACCGCCGCCTTGTATTCGGGATTGAGCGTCTCGGCACGCGGCGGGGGCTTGCGGGCGCCGTCGCGCCGCGCCGCCATGTAGCCGAACTCGAAGCGGGCGACGCGGAAACCCGCTGCGGCCAGCGCCCTGGCTGTTGCCGTCATCGAGGCCGAATCCATAGGCGCGCCGGCCCCGTGAGCGAGGAGAATGGTGGCGTGCGCGTCGTCCGGGCCGTCTGTGAGGAAGTTGTCGGTCATGCCTGCTTGTCGGTATGGGACCCGCTATTATGCATGTTTGCGACGCCTGGGGCAGCCATTGTATTTGTACAAGTTTTCTGTATAATTCAGAAAATTCGTGCGAGGCCCAATGAGAACCAAGACCGTTTCGACCGCCGAGTTTATCCGGCACTTCGGCCGCTATCACGACGAGGCTCTGCGTGAGCCACTCACCCTGACGAAGCATGGTCGTGCGTCGGTGGTGGTTCTGTCAGCGGAGGCGTTTGAAAGCTTGACTGCTCGCGACGACCCTCGTCGTGCCTACGCGGCTGACGAGGTGCCGGATGAACTTGCCGACATCCTGTTGACCGAGCTCGATCGTCAATCCGCGGAGTATGAGAGCGGGAAGCATGACTGACCGCTTCCCGAGCGGATCGATCATCAGGTATCCCTATCTCTGGCGCTGGCAGAGGAACCAAGGACGGGAGAACGCTGAAAAGGACCGCCCGGTCTGTCTCGCCATCGCTTTGCGGGATCCGGCGCGTTCGATCACCCATCTCGTGATCCTGCCAATCTCGGGCACCTCGCCCCTTCTCGGACAATTAGCGCTCGAAATACCGGCGCTGGAGCTCAGACGCGCAGGCCTATCGATGTTCAAACGCGGTTGGGTTACCGTCGATGAATTCAACTACGATATTGCCGAGCGGTCCTATTATTTCGAGCCAAACCAGAAACCGCGAGGCATGTTCGGGCCAAGCTTCATGGAGGAGATTCGCCGAGCCATTCGCCCTATTCTCGCTGCGGGTCGTGGGCGGGTCGACCGCACCCTTTGATTCACGTCGACAGCGAACTCAGCCCGCCGATTTCCGGGCAAGCTGGAGGTCGGCAAACTGGATGCCGCGGGCGGCCGTCCGCGCCCATTCGGAATCCCGGTCGAGCTCCAGATACCGGGTCCACCAGCGGCGCGCCTCGGCCAGCCTGCCGTCGTCATATTCGAGCTTGGCCAGATTGAAGACGGCATCGCCATAGGCGGGGTCGATGCCGATCGCCTTTTCGAGGTGCCGGCGCGCCGTATTGGTTTCGCCGCGATCGGCGTGAAGGCCTGCGAGATTGAACCAGGCCTCGACAAAGCCGGGGTCGAGCTTGATGGCCTGGGCGTAGGCATGGGCGGCCTCATCAGGCAGCCCGGCGGCGCGCAGGCAGTTGCCGCGGTTGAAGGCGGCGACGGAATCACGTGGGTCGATCGCCAGGCATCGTTCGTACTGGGCAGCGGCCTCTGCGGAGCGGCCTTCCGCTTCCAGTGTCTCGGCCAGCGCGAAGAGTTCTTCGGCCTCAGCGTCGTCTGCCGTGTCGAGCGGCAGAAGCATCTGACCGTCGAGCTCGCTCAGGCGGTCACCGCTCAGGGCATAGATCGCCTCCCGGCCCTGCGCGTGGAGCGACAGGGCTGTGAGTGACGCGACCGGGCCGGAGCGGTGTACGGAGCGTGCGATTGCGGTCCATGTGGCACCACCAGCGATCAGCCCGGCATATTTTCGGGCTAGGATCAGGTCGCGGAAGGAGAAGGGCTCCGCATCGTGCTCGAAGGCGTCGAACAGAGCGAGCAGGTCGAATGCGCGGGGCGGCAGCCGCGACTGGTCGAGCAGCGACTGGCGCGTCAGCGCCGAGGGTTCAGGTGACGCCGTCAGCCCCAGCATGCGCAAAAAGCCGTTCTCGCTGAGCACAGCGCGGCCGGCGGCGAGTTCCGTCGCGAAGCGCGTTTCGATGTCAGCTTCGGACATCCGGCCGAGCAGCGTTCTGCCGAAGACGGCATGCGACGTACGTCGGGTCACGGCATGGCGCAACTGGCCGTTCTGCTTCTCGACCTCGCGTGCGGCCAACCTTCGGGGAAAGGCGGCGAGCGCGCCGACGATACCGAAGGTCTTGGCGGCGAGCGGCATCAAGCTTTCTTCTTGGCGGGCCTGGCCTTGGTCGCAGGCTTGGCTGCGGGCTCGGCCGCCGCCTTGCTCTTGCTTTGCGCCGGCGGCTTGGCTTGCGACAGGCTGGCCTTGAGCGCGTCCATGAGGTTGATGACGTTGCCGCGCTCGGGGGCGGCCGCGATGATCGGCTTGTGGCCCTTGAGCTTCTCGCGGATCATCGCCATCAGCGCGATCTCGTAGCGGTCCTCGTATTTCTTCGGGTCGAAGGTCGTCAGCTTCTGCTGGATCAGCGCCTCGGCGAGCTGCAGCATTTCCGGATCGGGATCGCCGACGGGGATATTGCCGAAATACTCGGCGGTGCCCCGCACCTCATTGGGGTTTCGGAGCGTCGAGACGAACATGCCCGTCTCCCGCGCGCCGATGGTGACGACACGTTCGCGGCTCGACAGGACCAGCCGTGCGATCGCCAGCTTGCCTGTCCTGCGCAGCGCCTCGCGAAGCACGACGAAAGTCTCCTCCGCCATGGCGCCGTCAGGCGCCAGATAATAGGGCGCGTCCTGATAGATGACATCGACGGAACCCTCCTCGACGAAGGCCTCGATGTTCATCGTGTGGTTGGATTCGATCCTGACGCTTTCGAGGTCGGATTCGTCGATGATGACATATTGCTTGTCTTCATATTCATAGCCCTTGACCAGGTCGGAACGTTCGACGAGGCCCAGCTCGGGATCGACCGGCTTCATGTTGATGCGGTTGTGCGTCTTCTTGTGAAGCTGGTTGAAGGAGATGCGCTCGCTCGAGCTGGTGGCGGGGTATAGCCGCACCGGGCAGCTCACCAGACTGAGCTTCAGATATCCTTTCCAGCTGGCTCTCGGTGCCATGGATGTCTCCTACGCGACGGCACTAGTTGTTCGATTGCTTTCTGCTCGACGTCTTCGCCTGCGATGCTGCCGGCAATTCACGGGCGAATTCGTTAATCCTGGCCCAGGGATCGCCCGACATGGTTAACAAGCCCGGAAGGGAAGAATAGTTCAAATCCTCAGGGGCGTCGATGGACTCCAAATCGTTCCATGACAACGGAGCCGAGGCGGGCATGTTGGCGCGGGCGCGCAGCGAATAGGGCGCCGCCGCGGTGGCGCTGCGCGCATTGCGGTGGAAGTCTATGAAGATCCGACGCTTGCGGTTGTCCTTGCCCATGATCGCGGTGAAGGTTTCAGGCGCCGATGCGGCGATCCTGCCGGCAATGTCGCTGGTTGCCCGGTGCACTTCCTTCCAGCCGCGCTTCGGCAGGATCGGCACGACCACATGGATGCCCTTGCCGCCTGACGTCTTGACGAAGGGGACGAGACCGAGCGTTTCCAGTTCGCCGCGTATGTGGATTGCGGCCTCCACCACCTCGCGCCAGGCGACGCCGTCGCCGGGATCGAGGTCGAAGACGATTCGATCAGGCTTTTCGAGCTGCTGCCGCAAGGCGCCCCAGGCGTGGAACTCGACGACGCCGAACTGCGCCAGAGCGAGATAACCCTTGGCGTCCTCGACGGAAATATAGGTCTTCTCCTCGTCGTCGGAATTGGTGGTGCGGATGGTGGCCACCGTCGGCGGCATGCCGTTGAAGGCGTGGCGCTGGAAGAAGCAGTCCTGCGGCCTGCCGGTCGGGCAGCGGAAAAGCGAGACCGGCCGCCCGATGATGTGCGGCAGCATGAAGTCGCCGACCAGCGCGTAATAGACCGCGATGTCCAGCTTGGTCGGTCCGGACTTTCCGAAGAGGCGGCGGGTGGGGTTGGTGACCCAGATCGAAGCGAGGTCTGCATCGGTAACGAGCCGTATCCGGTCCGTCGGCTCCTCGCGCGACAGTTCGGCCTCCCTCAGTCCCATATAGACGGCGTGACGCAGCATTCCGTCGTTGGTTCTGTTGGCGTAGCGGATGCGCGCCGTCAGCACCGGACGCACGAAGATCGTCTCCTTCGGCGCCCCTTGCAGAGGAACTGCGCCTTCGGTCAGGGGCGCCAATCGCTTTTCGAGGTCGCGCAAAGCGCCGGCATCGAAGCCCGAACCGACCTTGCCGCGGTAGTGGAGCTCGTCATTCTCCCATTCGCCGAGCGCGAGTGCTCCCAATCCGTCCGTCGCCGGAGAAATCGTATAGCCGACGATCACGAAATTGCCCGGCCTAGGAGCCTTGGCCTTGATCCAGCTCTGCGTGCGCCCTTCCTGATAGGGGGCTGAGATGTCCTTCGACACGATGCCTTCCAGGCCCATATCGGAGGCCTGCTCGAAGAGCGCCTCGCCGTCACCCAGCACATGGTCGCTGAGCTGGATCGCCGAACGCGACGTCGTTTGGCCGGCGAGCAATTGGGTGAGCAGTTCCTTGCGTTTCAGCAGCGGCACAGCCCTGAGGTCCCATCCATCGAGGTAGAGCAGGTCGAAGGCGTAGAAGAGCAGCTTGCCGGCGGAGCCTTGTGAGAGCGCGTCCTGCAGTGCGGCAAAGCGGCTGACGCCTTGCTCGTCGAGTGCGACGACCTCGCCATCGATCAGCGCCTCGCGGCATCGCAGAACCGAGAAGGCGCGGCCGAGATCGCCGTAACGCCTTGTCCAGTCCAGGCCGCTGCGCGTGATCAGCCTCGCCTCACCTTCCGAGAGGCGAACCATGGTGCGGTAGCCGTCGAACTTGATCTCGTGGAGCCAGGTCTTGCCTCCGGCCCTGTCCTTCCCCTTCGCCTCGTCCTTGGGTGGAACGGTCGCGGCCGTCGCGAGCTGAGGGCTCAGCCTGTCGGGCATCGGCCCGCGTTTCGCACCTTTCAGCTTGCCCGGTCTCAGCTCGACCTGGACAGGCGTCGGCTTTGGTTGCTCGACCAGTTCCTCGATCCGCCGTCCGCTCTTCACGCTTTCGGGCCGTGCCGCCAATATGTCGAGCGTCTCATCGGCGGCGAGGTCCTTCTCCTTGAACAGCAGCCAGTTCTGCTTGTCTTCGTCTTCATCGGAGCGGCGCTTCAGCCGCGCCAGCATCCAGCCGCCCTTCAATTTGTCGCCGGCGAGGCGGAACTTGAAGGCGCCCGACGTCAGGCTCCTGTCGACATCGTCCATCGGCGCCCAGGTGCCGGTATCCCAGACGATCATCGGGCCGCCGCCATACTCCCCTTCGGGGATCAGGCCCTCGAAATCGAGATATTCGAGCGGATGGTCCTCGGTCTGGACGGCCAGGCGCTTGTCGGCCGGATTGAGCGAAGGGCCCCGGGGCACGGCCCAGCTCTTCAGGACGTCGCCGACCTGGAGCCTGAGATCGTAGTGATCCGAGGTGGCGGAGTGCTTGTGCACCACGAAACGGTTGTCGGAGCCGGCGAGCACGCCGCCGACCGGCTCGCTCGTCTTCGAGAAGTCCCGCTTGTCGCGATAGGCCTTGAGTTTCCGCTGCGGCATGGGCGGGAAGCTAGAACAAGCCGCGATTGGTGGGAAGCGTTCTGCCTGGAATCGCGACGAAGCGATATGTGCCTGAACGCGGCTATGCCGCGCCGTCCTTGCTGTTCCGCAGCGGCTCTTCCCAACCGAAAACGCTGCGGCCGCCCAGCGCATGCGACTGGAACCTTTCCTCGGCGATGAGGGCTTCGACCGAAGGGCCGGAGACACGGCGCTCGAGCAGCCGTGACTGGTCGTCGAGACGCTTCAGCGCGGAAAGCTCCTCCTCACGTCCGAGGCGTGCCTTCTGCACGGCCGATTTCAGCACGCCGATTGTCTGGTCGTAGACATGGATCGGCACGGGGAAGGGATGCCGGTCCTTGCCGCCATGGGCGAAGGAGAAGCGTGCGGGATCGCTGAAACGGCAGGGCGCGCCATGGACGACTTCTGCCACCATGGCGAGCGACTGAACCGTGCGGGCGCCGACGCCGGGCACAAGCAGCAGTTCGGCGAAATCCTCGGGCCCGCGATCGGCGGCTGCAGCGAGGGCGGCGTGCAGGCGCCGCACCTGCACGTCCTTGGCGCGGACGTCGTGATGGGCCGGCATGACGAGATGTGGCAAAGCGAGCTGTACGGGCTCGGCCGGTCGGGCGCCGCCGGCAAGCGCGGCGAGTTCACGGGTGATGCCGTCGGGGCCGAGAGCGGAGAGCAGATCGAGCTGGCCCTGGCGCGAGGCTTCCGCCCTATGGTCGGTCAAATTGACGATTTCGCCCTGGCTCTCGCCGTCGATCGCTGAATGCGGCTCGTCGATGAAGCTCTTCAGCCCTTCGGAGAGCCAATGGTAGCGTCGCGCCGTGCGGCTCCCGTCGTTCATGCCCTGCTGGACCACGACCCAGCGGCCGTCGTCGGCAACAATGAAGCCGTGGAGGTAGAGGTCGAAGCCGTCCTGCACGGCGGCGCTGTCGACCTTGGCGACGAGACGGCTCGCTTTGGCCAGCGCCGTCCCGTCGAAGCCGACCTTGTCGCCGATCGCCACCAGCTCGTGCGGGGTCTGCCTGGAGTGCTTGCCGCGACCGCCGCAGACATGGATGCCCAACTCCCCGGAATGCGGGCCGAGACCACGCTTGAGGGCGCCGATCACGCTGGTCGTGATGCCGGAGGAGTGCCAGTCCATGCCCATCACGGCGCCGAAGGATTGGAACCAGAAGGGATGGGCAAGCCGGCGCAGCAGCTCCTCGCGCCCGTAGTGGTGGACGATCGTCTCGCAGATGACCGCGCCGAGCCGCGTCATCCGATCGGCCAGCCAGGGCGGTACCCTGCCGCCGTGCAGCGGCAGGTCCGCGCTTCCCGCCTTACGCGCCACGTCTCACCCGATGGTTCAGATGCATGGTCGAAAGATAGGCCATTCGGGGTCAGCCTGCCACGGCCCAAAAGACGCAAGCGATTGAATGTCAACCGGGCAGGCCGCTCTGCGCGCCGACTCGAAGAAAGTAGGTGACGATCGTTCACGCGCTATCCTTGGGCGCCCGGAAGCGGGCGGATCAGCGCCATCAGGGCCGGCGACAAAAATGGGGTCCGGCCATTCAGTGCCCGCTGATAGCGGGCATAGTCTTCGATAGCGCCGGCGGTATCCTGCCGCGCGAGGCTATCGGCGATGAGGGATTGATGGATGCGGGCCGAATCCTGACAGGATTCGAGCCGCCCTGAGATAGATGGCCCGCGCCCGGTCGGTGCGCCCATCGGCTCCGTGTTCCTTCCCGACCGAGATCGCAAGGCGCTGAGGAGCATTGTGCGTTCATGCGCATGTTGACATAAAGATGTCTTTATGTGATTTTTCGATCTTTGTCGCTCCAAGGATGGAAACTGTCGCAAATGTCGTCATCGCTCGATCGCCTCTTCGGTGCGACAGCGCCCAAGCCCGATGGTTCGGAAGTGCGGGCCGCGCTCGAAGCCGCCGCGCGCGAACGCATCCTGATCCTCGACGGAGCGATGGGCACCCAGATCCAGGGCCTCGGCTTCGGCGAGGATCATTTCCGTGGCGACCGGTTCGGCGGCTGTGCCTGCCACCAGCAAGGCAACAACGACCTGCTGATCCTTAGCCAGCCCGCCGCGATCGAGGAAATCCACTACCGATATGCCATCGCGGGCGCCGACATCATCGAGACGAACACTTTCTCCTCGACCTCAATCGCCCAGGCCGACTACGGCATGGAGGACCTGATCTACGAACTCAATCGCGACGGCGCGCGGCTTGTCCGTCGCGCGGCGATCCGGGCCCAGCAGGAAGACGGCAAGCGACGTTTCGTGGCGGGCGCGCTCGGGCCGACCAACCGCACGGCGTCGATCTCGCCCGACGTCAACAATCCCGGCTATCGCGCCGTCACCTTCGACGATCTCAGGCTCGCCTACGCAGAGCAATTGCGTGGGCTGATCGACGGCGGCGCCGACATCATCCTGATCGAGACCATCTTCGACACGCTCAATGCCAAGGCGGCGATCTTCGCCGCCGAGGAGATCTTCCTGGAGAAGGGCGTGCGCCTGCCGGTCATGATCTCCGGCACCATCACCGACCTTTCCGGCCGCACCCTGTCCGGCCAGACTCCGACTGCCTTCTGGCATTCGGTGCGCCATTCGAGGCCCTTCACCATCGGCCTCAACTGCGCCCTCGGCGCGGCCGCGATGCGTCCGCATCTGGCCGAACTCTCCGATGCCGCCGAGACCTTCGTCTGCGCCTATCCCAATGCCGGTCTGCCGAACGCCTTCGGCCAATATGACGAGAGCCCGGAGTTCATGGCCGCGCAGGTCGAGGAGTTCGCGCGCGAGGGGCTGGTCAACGTCGTCGGCGGCTGCTGCGGATCGACACCGGAGCATATTGCCGCCATTGCCGAGGCGGTGCGGAAACACCAGCCGCGCGAGCGGCCGACATCGGTGCCGCAGATGCGGCTTTCCGGCCTCGAGCCCTTCACGCTCGCCGAGAACATCCCGTTCGTCAATGTCGGCGAGCGCACCAACGTCACCGGCTCGGCCAAGTTCCGCAAGCTGATCACGGCGGGCGACTATGCGGCCGCGCTCGACGTCGCCCGGGACCAGGTCGCGAACGGCGCCCAGGTCATCGACGTCAACATGGACGAGGGCCTGATCGATTCGAAAAGGGCGATGGTCGAGTATCTCAACCTGATTGCCGCCGAGCCCGACATCGCCCGGGTGCCGGTCATGATCGACAGCTCCAAATGGGAAGTGATCGAGGCCGGCCTGAAATGCGTCCAGGGCAAGGCGATCGTCAACTCGATCTCGATGAAGGAGGGCGAGGAGGCTTTCCTCAACCAGGCCAGGCTCTGTCGGGCCTATGGTGCGGCGGTCGTGGTCATGGCCTTCGACGAGGTCGGTCAGGCCGACACCAGGGCGCGCAAGGTTGAGATCTGCACCAGGGCCTATCGGCTCTTGACGGAGCAGGCCGGCTTCGCGCCGGAGGACATCATCTTCGATCCGAACATCTTCGCGGTGGCGACCGGCATCGAGGAGCACGATAATTACGGCGTCGACTTCATCGACGCGACGCGCGAGATCACGCGCACCCTACCGCATGTGCATGTGTCGGGCGGCGTTTCGAACCTTTCCTTCTCGTTCCGCGGCAACGAGCCGGTGCGGGAAGCCATGCACGCCGTCTTCCTCTATCACGCCATCCAGGCCGGAATGGACATGGGCATCGTCAATGCCGGCCAGCTGGCGGTCTATGAATCGATCGATCCCGACCTGCGTGAGGCCTGCGAGGACGTCGTGCTCAACCGGGCGCCGAAGGCGGGCGGCACGGCGACGGAGCGGATGCTTGTCATCGCCGAGCGCTTCAGGGGCGCCGGCGCGAAGGAAGCGAAGGAGAAGGACCTCGCCTGGCGCGACTGGCCGGTCGAGAAGCGGCTGGAACATGCGCTGGTCAACGGCATCACCGAATTCATCGAGGCCGACACCGAGGAGGCGAGGCGTGGCGCCGAGCGACCGCTGCACGTCATCGAAGGGCCGCTGATGGCCGGCATGAACGTGGTGGGCGATCTGTTCGGCGCGGGCAAGATGTTCCTGCCGCAGGTGGTCAAGTCGGCCCGCGTCATGAAGCAGGCGGTGGCCGTGCTGCTGCCCCATATGGAGGCCGAGAAGCTCGCCAACGGCGGGGGCGCCCGCGAAAGCGCCGGAAAGATCCTGATGGCGACGGTCAAAGGGGACGTCCACGACATCGGCAAGAACATCGTCGGCGTCGTGCTGGCTTGCAACAATTACGAGATCATCGACCTCGGGGTCATGGTGCCCGCGACGAAGATCCTGCAGACGGCGCGCGACGAAAAGGTCGACATCGTCGGCCTGTCCGGCCTCATCACGCCGTCGCTCGACGAAATGGCGCATGTGGCGGCCGAGATGGAGCGCGAGGGTTTCGACATCCCGCTGTTGATCGGCGGCGCGACCACCAGCCGCGTCCATACGGCGGTGAAGATCCATCCTCGCTACGAACGCGGCCAGGCGGTCTACGTCACCGACGCCAGCCGTGCCGTGGGCGTGGTGTCGAGCCTGCTCTCGTCCGAGCAGAAACCCGGTTATGTCGAGGGACTGCAGGCGGAGTATCGCAAGGTCGCCGAGGCCCATGCCCGCTCGGAGGCGGAAAAGCAGCGCCTGCCGCTGGCAAGGGCCCGCACCAACGCGCATCGGGTGGACTGGTCGTCCTATGTCCCGCCGAGGCCGTCCTTCCTGGGCACGAAGGTCTTCGCCGACTGGGACCTGGCCGAACTCGCCCGCTACATCGACTGGACGCCCTTCTTCCAGACCTGGGAACTGAAGGGTCGCTACCCGAAGATCCTCGACGACGAGAAGCAGGGGCCGGCGGCACGCCAGCTCTTCGACGACGCACAGGCGATGCTCTCGAAGATAATTGCGGAGAAGTGGTTCGCTCCAAAGGGGGTGATTGGTTTCTGGCCGGCCAATGCGGTCGGTGACGACATCCGCCTCTTCACCGACGAGGCCCGCTCGCGCGATCTCGCCACCTTCTTTACGCTGCGTCAGCAGCTGACCAAACGGGATGGCAAGGCGAACGTCGCATTGTCCGATTTCGTCGCGCCGCAGGAGAGCGGCCTGCCCGACTATCTCGGCGGCTTCGTTGTGACCGCAGGTATAGAGGAGGTGGCGATCGCCGAGCGTTTCGAGCGCGCGAACGACGACTATTCCTCGATTCTCGTCAAGGCGCTGGCCGACCGTTTCGCCGAAGCTTTCGCCGAGCGCATGCATGAGAAGGTCCGCAAGGAGTTCTGGGGTTATGCCGGCGATGAGGCTTTTGCCCCTGACGACCTCATCGGGGAGCCCTATCGCGGCATCCGTCCGGCGCCCGGCTATCCGGCGCAGCCGGACCATACGGAGAAGGCGACCTTGTTCCGCCTCCTGGATGCTGAAGAGAACGCCGGCGTAAGCCTGACCGAGAGCTTCGCCATGTGGCCGGGCTCGTCCGTATCCGGGCTCTACCTGGCCCATCCCGAGAGCTACTATTTCGGCGTGGCCAAGGTCGAACGCGACCAGGTCGAGGATTATGCGGCGCGCAAGCGCATGCCGGTCGGCGAGGTCGAGCGCTGGCTCGGTCCGATCCTGAACTATGTTCCTGCATCCTACGCGGAGGCGGCCGAGTAGCACCGGTCTCGGGGACTACATCTTTGTCGCGATCACCTGTACCATCATCCCGATCATGGCGCCGGGGCGCCACCCGCGAGGCGGCGCAAGACGGCAGAAAAAAATGGACAGGATGAGGGTTGTCGCGACCGTGGTTGCCCTGGCGCTGTTTCCCGCGACCGCCTATGCGGACATGATGGAAAGGCGGACCGCCAGGATCATCCGCAATGCCGGCCACTGGTGCGACCGGGTGAGCGATCTCCAGCTCGACAAGCGCAAATCGACGCCGGAGCGGCGCGTCGTGCTCGTGACCTGTTACGACATCAGGCATTTCGCCCAGTATGAACTGGTCGTGGGCGGCGACAACAAGGTCAGGTCGATCAAGAAGATGTAGGCCGGGCAGACAGCCGCCAGGGGCTCAAGGGTTCCCGGTTGCCGGCTGTGGCGCCCTGCGCTGCTCTTCGACCGCCTCCTGCGCGGCGCCGGTGACGGCCCTCATCACGTCCTCAGGCAGCGGCTTGTCGCTCAGCACCTCGACCTTGACGCTGCGCTGGGCGAGGCTGATGCCGTGACGCTCGAAGGCGTCGCGCAGCTTCTGGTATGCGTCGCGGCGGATCACCCATTGCGCGCCCGGCCGCGCCATGAACTTCATGCCGATCACCATGTTGAACTCCTCCATGCGGCGGACGCCTTGGGATTTCAACGGTTCGAGGATCTGGCTGCCGTAATTGGGATCCGCCTGGAGCTCGGCGCCGATCTGCTTGACGATCTTCTTCACCAGCTTGAGATCGGTATCGAAGGGCACGCGGAACTCGAGCTTCAGGATCGCCCAGTCGCGGCTGTAGTTGGTGAGCGACTTCAACTCGCCGAAGGGGATGGTGTGGACGGCGCCGCGATGGTGACGCACGCGCATCGAGCGCAGCGACATCGATTCCACAGTGCCGCGCAGATCCCCGATCTCGATATATTCGCCGACGCGGAAGGCATCGTCGATGAGATAGAAGATGCCCGACACGATATCGCGGACCAGCGACTGGGCACCGAAGCCGATGGCGACGCCGACGACGCCCGCACCGGCGATCAGCGGGGCGATGTTGACGCCCAGGGAGGACAGCACCGTCAGCGCGACGAGCATCAGCACGGCGACCAGCAGCATGTTGCGCAACAGCGGCAACAGCGTCGCGATGCGCGCCTCCGGGCCGGGTGGTTCGCCCGGCGGCGGCGCCACGTAGCGGGCCAGGCGAAGGTCGATGGCGGTCTTGGCCCAGGTCCAGACCAGATCGGCGATCAGCAGGACTGCAACGATATCGATGGCGACCTTGACGGCGCGGCCGGCGAGGCTGGAGGACGTCGACATGGCGGCGATGCTGGTGCCCCAGGTGGTGGCGAGGATCACCAGGGCGATCGCCGCCAGGGCGAAACGGGCGAGCCGCCGGGCGACCGGACGGTAGATGGCGAGACGCTCAGCCTGTTCCGCCGCGGTCCGCGCCTCATCCGAAGGCGATGATATCTCGTCCGTTGCCGTTTCCGAGGGGCCGGGAACAGTGAGCGGTACCTGGTCGAATGCGTGGTCGACGATGATGCGCACGAGCCTGGAGGCGGGCAGGAAGGTGCCGACGACCAGCACGGTCCACATCAGTTCGACGGCATCGAACACCCAGAGCAGATATGCAGTGACGAGGACGACGGTCTGCGAAATCGGCAGGACCTTGAAGACAACAGGATCGAAGCGGCCGCGCGCCCCGTTCGACCCCGGCCGCAGCCGGGCGAAAGCCCGCCAGTGCGACCAGATCATTGCGATGATGGTGGCCACGGCAACGGCGCCAAGCGTCACCGATACGGCCAGTGCGGCATTGGCGGCGTCCAAGGAACCCGAATCCGACCGGGCGAGCGCCGAAAGCGCGTCCGAGACGACCAGCGCGCCGACGATCACCGATCCGACGACGATGTGCCAGCGATGCACGCTGAGCGCCAGTGAATCCTGCAGTGGCACCAGTCGGAGATCCGGATGGCGCGGCGCGAGCACGAAGCGCGACACCAGCGCCAAAGCGCGCACCGCGATCACGCCCAGCAGGAGGTCGACCACGATCCGCTCCAGGAAGGGCGGCCAGACAAAGGCGACGAATGTACCGACACTGCCGATTGCAAAGATCGCCAGTCCCATGGTCTGCAGGAGAAGCCTGCCGCCGGCCGCGGCCAGACGTCGCCCGAGCGAGGTGGGGTTGCTGTACACGATCCGCATCATGAGCGGGTGGAAGTACTGCCAGAACAGCCATTCCAGGCCCCCGCCGACAAACAGGAAGACGATGACATAGGTCAGGCTGCGCAGGGCCTCGCCGGCGCTCAGTTCGGCTTGCCAGGCATTGGCGATAACATCGGGGATCAGCGGGAAGTTGGACCAGGCGCTCATCAGTTCGGCAATGCGCGCGCGGGCGGCGGCTATGCGGGCGGTGATCTCGGCGCGCAGGGAATGGCTCGCGGGGCCGGCGGAATCGGGCATCCCCGCCTCGGCGCTGCGCCGCAGCCAATCCACCATCCCGGGGTCGCCGAGCAACCGCAGCAGTTCCTGCCTGTCGGCCTGCGACGGGGCGGCGGCAGCGGACGGTTGCGCCGGAGCGGGCGGTATCTGAGCGGCGCCCGCGCCGGTGAGAGCGAGCAGGCAGACGATCGCCAGGAGGAAGGGGCGGATCCGGCTCATGCCGCATCCGCCGTCACGGAAGCCGGCATCGCGTCATCAGGCTGGACCGCTTCCTCGTGCAGTTCCCGCGGACGCATGAAGGGCGAGAGCAGGCGCTCGACGCGGATCATGCCGGGTGGCGGCTCCATCTGGCAGGCGAGCCGCACATCGGGCCCTGCGCCGAGCCGCGCCAGGGTCGCGGCTTCGGCCGTGCTTGGCGGATCGAGCTTGCCGGACGCTTCCAGGATGCGGATGCGGCAGGTCCCGCAACGCCCCCGCCCGCGGCAGAGATGGGCGACGGGGACATGGTGGAGACGGGCGATCTCCAGGATGTTGAGGCCTGTGCCTGTGTCGATCAGCGGCCCGCCGACGAAGGAGACCTGAACATGCCGCCGCTCGCCGCGCAGTCGCCACCAGCGGGCTGCCAGAACGACCGCGAGCGCAGCAAGATAGAGGATGAACACCGTCCAGTTGATCCTGCCCAGGATCGCCAGGATCTCGTCGAAGGGGCGTGTCAGAACCATTGGCGGGATCGCGGCGGGCGGGGCGACCGAGGTCGGGTCCTCGAAGCGCGCGATGGCCTCGTTGCCCGCCTGCACGAAACCGAGCAGGCCGAGCACCGGAACGGCGACCGCGAGCGGATGGAGCAAGGTTCCGAGGCGCGGCCACCAGCGCTGGATGCGCATCCAGGTGAAAACTCCCACGCAGCCATGGATCCACAATATGGCGAGGAGCAGGACCTGACGCAGGCCCTCCGCCGGCTTGTCGATCCAGAAATAGGGGATCAGGGTCGAGAAGTTGTTCACGATGCCGAACCGGGCCGCGATGACGGTGCCGACCACATGTGGGGTGAGCAGCGGAACGATGGCGAGGGCGGCCGTGAGCTGAACTGCGTCTGTGGGCGAAAGCCGCAGCGTGTTGCGGTGGTAGATCGCGCCGAGGCCAAGCACGAAATGCGCGGCAAGGCAAAGGCCCAGCACGATGCTGCCGACCGGGTTGGTCCACATGCCCATCAGGAATGGTCGCGCGCGGTCCATCGACGCGATCGAATGGAGGCCGAACGCAACATTCAGAAGATGCATGGTGACGAAGGCGAAGAGGACCAGACCCGAGACGATCCTAATACGCTTGGCCATCGCGTTTCCTTGCCTGCCGGGACGGACAACCGTCGCCGATCGCAGCCGGACAATAGCAAGAGACGACAGCGCGCGCACCGGCTTTGCGCAAAGCTGTGTTCAACATAGGTCTATCCCTTGGCGAGCGCCGCCTGGGCCGCAGAGGTTGCGATCGCCTGCCGCTCGCTGTCGGTGAGATCCTGATATCTGGGCATGCTGACGCGGACTTCACGGCGCGCGAATTCGATGCCGGCGGCGGCAAAGGCCGTCTGGACACGCGAATAGATGTCCTTGCGGATCGACCATTGCTTGCCCGGCTTCGACATGAATTTGCCGCGCACCAGGAGGCCGACGTCGTCGACGCTGCTTACCCCTTGCGACTTGAAGGTCTGGATGATGTCGTCGGCATATGGAGCGTCCATGATCTCGTTGCCGATCTGCTTGAAGATCTTGCGGATCTTGTTCACGTCGGTATCGAACGGAACGGTGAACTTCATCTTCACGACGACCCAGTCGCGCGAGTTGTTGGTCACCTGACCGATCTCGCCATAGGGAATCGTGTGCACCGCGCCCTGGGGATGTCGCAATTGCAGCGAACGCACGGAGATCTTCTCCACGGTGCCGGCCGTGGAGCCGACAACGATGTATTCGCCGACGCGGAACGCATCGTCGATCAGGAAGAAAACGCCCGACACGATATCCTTGACCAGCGTCTGGGCACCGAAGCCGACGGCGAGACCGACAATGCCGGCGCCCGCGACGAGCGGGGTGATGTCGATGCCGAGATTGCTCAGCGCCACCAGTATGGTGAGCACGATGATTGCCGCCTGGGTTCCCATGCGCAGCAACGGCAACACCGTCGTCATTCGAGAACCCGCCGTCCCGGTGATCTCGCCGACGTCTTCGTTCTGCAGGTCGATGCCCTGAGGAGCCGTCTCGCCCGCGATCCGACGATTGAAGAGCAGCGTCGATATCTCCCAGACGAGGTAACCCGCTGCAAGGATCATCAGGAAGGTGAACAGCCGCGCGGCGAGCCGCAGGCCGACCTGGTTGGAGGTGAAGCTGGAGATGCTGAGGTCCCACATCACGGCGATGACCAGGACGATGAGCCCGAACACCATCACCCGGCCGATGCGGATATAGCTTCGCCTGGTCGATAGATAGGCCTTCTCCGCAACCGCTCCCTGACCCTGCATCGGGGGAATCAGGTGACGCACCAGCCCGCGGATCATCGTATCCATTGTGGGCGCGAGCAGCAGGATACCGAGCGTGAGATATTGCTTGCCGCTCTCCAGCATGGCGCTGTTGCCTCCCACTATCATGAGCTCGAAAATCAGCCAGCTCGCGGCGATCAAGGCCAGGTCAAACCACGGATATGCCCGTGCGACACGGTCCTCCATGGGCGTGACGTTGGCTTCCCAGCCCCTGGACATCATGGCGACGCCTGAACGGGCATGGAAGATCGTCCAGCCCAGCCAGGCAAAGACCAGAAGGTTTGGCCAGAAACCAAGCGCCGTGCCTTCGATGGAGATACCGTTGGCGATGATGAAATTGATGAGGAAGATGGCCGCGCCGAGGAACACGATGATGCCGACGAGGTTGCGGTAGAGGAATTTGGCATTGCGGTCGTCGATGCTGACCAGTCTCAGCGCTGGCCTGGTCGGAGCGAACAGGAAGCGCAAGAAGGCGGCGGTGAAGCGGGGCGTGATCACGCCGTAGAACAGAAATTGCGCTGCGATCGGCCGCAGATCTTCCGCAATCAGCGCACGTCCCACCGCTCGCGTAACCACCAGAAAGGCAATCAGGCCGAACATGTCGAGCGCCAGCCGTGCCCCCAGGATCGACAGGGTCTCACCGAGCGTGCCCGTGCTCGTCGAGCGCGACGCGTGACGGCGCAGCCGTGATGCCAGGCGGTCGACCAGAAGTTCGGCGGCGATGCCGGCGCCGAACGCTCCAGCGACGCCCAGAAGGAACCGGCCCAGCCCGTTCCACCCGAGCTTGCCGACGAAGGTCGAGACAGCCAGACTCGTTCTATCCCACATCACCGGCAGGCCGACCACTGCCGTCAGGAGCCGATCGCCCAGACCGGCGATGAGCCGTTGCCCTTCCGACGCAAGGTCATCCGTTTCGGCTGGCGGGGGCGTCGTCGGGCTGGCCTGAGCGACACCCAGCCGTTCGAGGACGAACTGGCGAAACTCGGTCTCGCTCATGCGGTTGGCGAGGGCGCGGACGTCTTCCGACGTCATCGTGTTCGTGACTTGCGTTTTCGCGGTGTCTTGCGCCGGCTGTGCCGCTGACGGACCCGCCCCGATGAAAGCGAGCACGGCAAGAACCAAAAAAGCGGCACAACGAAACGACATGGCTTCCCCCTCAAGCGCCGACCGTTTGCCGAACAATACGCAATGAAAGGAAGTCGTAAAGCGTCAGATTGAAAGGGAACAAGGGAACACTCGGAATGGACCGGCTGTGAGGGGCGACAGACCCGCCCCGGCCTGAACAAGGTCCAGTGCCCGATTGCTGCATTTGACCAGCCCTTAACCTTCTTCGTGTTTTCTTGGTCGCAGTCGCGCCGATGGGCGTCGCGCGACTTCGAAGGGGGCTTCCGGACATGCACGCCAAATCCGTCAAACTGCCGCAACTGAAGTTGCGGGGCACGATCGTGCTTGCCGCAGCGGCGGTCTTCACCATCGCTCTCGCCAACATGCTGTTCTATGTGGTCCGGTCGACCGCGAAATCCGACCTCGCCGCCGCCGACCAGTTGCTGGGAAGCATTGCGCGCGCGGAAGCGAATAATGTCGACATGCTGCTGAAACGGCATTGGGCTGTCGCGGAATCGATCTCGCAGACGGTGACAACGCTGGTTTCGGATCCGATGATCGGCCCCGACGCCTATCGCGAGTTGCTCGCGCGACAGATGACCATCGTGCCCGACGCTGTCGGCATCTGGGTGCTGCTGAACAAGGATGCGCCTTCGGCGGCGAACCCCGACCTTATGGCGTCCAGCTTTGCCCGAGGCGACGGCTATTTCGGACCGAACATCGTGCGCGACGTTCAGACCGGCGAGATCCGGTTCTCGGATCTCGACCTGTCGATGGAGAACGGCTTCAAGGACTGGTTTCTCGATCCGCTGGCCAAGGGCAAGCCCACGCTGATGGGCCCCTATCTCTACAACGACCTGCTCTACACCTCGACGATAGCGATCGTGCGTGACCGGGCAGGCAAGCCGGTCGGGCTGGCCGGCGTCGACTTCAACGGCGGCGTGTTCGCTTCCCTGATCGGCACGCACCGGCCGCTCGGCACCGGCTGGGTCGGCATCATCAACCAGGACAAAAACTGGGTTGTGCCGCCGGAGGCTGCATTGATCGGCAAGCCCGCGGAGGACGCGACGGCAAGGGCCGCGGTCGCGGGTGCCCGCACGGGCAGCTTCCATGAAACCATTCCGGTCAACGACGTCGACTGGCGCGTCACGTCGACCGAGCTCGACTTGCCGGAGTTCGGCGCGGCCTGGACCGTTCTGGTCGGGGTGCCGGAGGAAACGCTGCTGGCCGATGCCGTCGGACAGCGCAACATCCTGCTGCTCGGCGGCGCTCTCGTCCTTGCCCTGGGACTGGTCGCTTTCACCTGGCTCGGAGCCTCGATCGCCAAGCCGGTCAGCCGCATGACGACGGCGATGCGCCGCATCGCCGAGAACGACTATGCGGCCGAGGTGCCCTATGGAGACCGGCGCGACGAGATCGGCGACATGGCAAAGGCCCTCGGCATCTTCCGCTCGGCCGGTATCGAGAAGCAGCGTCTGGAGATGGAGGCAGACGAGGCGCGCCGGACGATCGACGGCGAACGTTCGGTGCGCGAGGCCGAGACGGCGGAAAGCCAGCGTGCGGCCAAACATGCCGTCGATGTACTGGGCGATGGCCTGCACCGTCTCGCCGACGGCGACCTTGTCCAGCGCATCCAGACCCAACTCGGCAAGGGGGCGGACGAGCTGCGCGTCGACTTCAACCTCTCCGTCGAGAAGCTGCAGCAGACCATGCTCGGCATCCACAGGGTCGCCGGCGCCATCCGCACCGGGCTCAGCGAGATCTCGGCCGCCGCGGACGACCTTTCGCATCGCAGCAGCCAGCAGGCCGCGAGCCTTGAAGAAACCGCGGCTTCGCTCAACCAGATCACTGAAACCGTGCGGCAGACGGCCGATGGAGCGAATCATGCCCGCCGGGTCGTCGCCAGCACGCGCTCCGATGCGGTGACGAGCGCCGAGGTGGTGCGCCAGGCGATCGAAGCCATGGGCCAGATCGAGAAGTCGTCGCATGAGATCGGCAGCATCATCGGCGTGATCGACGAGATCGCGTTCCAGACGAATCTGCTCGCCCTCAATGCGGGCGTCGAGGCGGCGCGCGCCGGCGAGGCAGGGCGTGGCTTCGCCGTGGTCGCATCGGAGGTGCGTTCGCTCGCCCAGCGCTCGGCGGAGGCGGCCAAGGAGATCAAGTCGCTGATCGCCAACTCATCGTCGCAGGTCGATGCCGGCGTCAGGCTGGTCGTTAGCACCGGTGATGCGCTGAAAAAAATCATGACGCAGGTGAACGAGATCAACGACGCGGTCGTCGACATCGCCGCCAAGACCGCCGAGCAGGCGACGAGCCTGCGCGAGGTCAATGTCGCGGTCAACCAGATGGACCAGGTCACGCAGCAGAACGCCGCGATGGTCGAGGAAACCACGGCCGCCAGCCACACGCTTTCGGGCGAAGCGGCGGCACTGGTCCGGCTGGTCGGGCAGTTCAAGGTCGGTTCCGAGGCGGCCGCCGCATCGCATGCACCGGCACCGCGGCAGCCCGCGCCGCGCCCTGCCGCGGTTCGCGGCAATCTGGCGCTGAAGCCCGTCGCCGAGGCCGACGGCTGGGAGGAGTTTTGAGGCAGGTGGACCTTGCCAGGCTGATCGTCTGAGGCGCCGGCTCCTCCATCCTGTGCTGCGGCCGATCGGCGTGGATGCCATCCCAATCCGGGCCCGATGGCGCGATGCCGGATGACGGCCGATGCCGCGCCTCCAATAGCGACGGCCTGGCTACCAGACCTCGCGAATGAAGCGGAGCACTTCGACCAGCGCCAGGGCGGTTGCCGACAACGCCGTCGCGACCGCCACCCATCCCTTGAGGCTGTGGGTATGGTGCAGTTTGCTCCGGTTCTCCCCGTTGCGCCCTTCTCCTGGGCGGTCGTCGGCATTCTCAATCATCGCATAGCTCCATGGCCCGGAGCATGCAGCCTAGAATGATTCGGGTTGAGCCAACGTTCAGATATTGAAGCTGCCTGGCCAATACAGAAAACGCGCCGTACTCCCAGAGCTGCTTGTGATCGAAATTCTGGAGTGTGCATGCTGACGGTGTTGGTCGCCGTGCTCTCCGCATCGGATCCGTCTTTGCGAGGGGCGGCCATCAGAGCGGGCGACCCGAGCCCGGCCAGGGCATGAAGTTCGCCGGGGAGGGACGAGCAAGGTCAATCGCATGACGCAATTGCCGCTGTGGAGGTGATCGCAAGTCAACTCCATGACGACATCAGCATCCTTAATATCTGACGGGGATTTCGGGTCGCTACGCCGCCTCAAGCAAACCAGGGCGTGTTGCTGGTCGGGCGGGGGCAAAGTTTCAACCCAAAACGCTGAGTAGCCATCGATGGTTGGCGACCGGTTCGAGTTTGCCAAACGCTTTCTCGACACGACGAAGGTCCGCGAGTTCCATCGGCCGGAGCAGCACGGACTCCCTCGTCGTGACCTGATGGACGGCAGGAAAGTGAGGCCAGAACAGCGCCCCCGGATGCGGGAGCCCGTTGGCCCTTGAGCAAAGGAGCTAGAGTGCAAACCGCTGGTGGAGCTGAGGGGGATCGAACCCCTGACCTCGTCATTGCGAACGACGCGCTCTCCCAGCTGAGCTACAGCCCCGTCCAGCGGATGCGCGGATTTAGGGCCAGCTGTCGGCACTGTCAAGGCGTCGCGTGGCGCTTCCTGGGGGCAAGCAGCCGTTGCAGGGCTTGCCCGTCCTGCCGCCAATGGCTACATGTCGCGAACCCGAACGGAGACCCTTCATGCTCGCGCTTATTCAGACCGTTGTTCTGGCGCTCGACATTTACTGGTGGCTGCTGATCGCCGCGGCGATCTTCTCCTGGCTCTATGCCTTCAATGTGGTCAATTCGCGCAACCAGTTTGTCAGCTCGATCGGCAATTTCCTGTTCCGCGTCACCGAGCCGGCGCTGCGGCCCATCCGCCGCTTCCTGCCCGATCTCGGCGGCATCGATATTTCGCCGATCATCCTCCTCCTGATTCTCTTTTTCGTCCGGCAGTTCATCCTCACCACGGTCGCACCGCTGGTGATCTGACCTCCACGCATGGCCGCTCCCTGGCGTGCGCGCGCCGACGGCATCGATCTTTTCGTCCGTCTCACTCCCAAGGCATCGAAGGATGCCGTCGACGGGGTGGGGACGGCTGCGGACGGTCGGACGTATCTGAAGGCCCGTGTCCGTGCCGTACCCGAGAAGGGTGCCGCGAACACGGCGCTCGAACGGCTGGTGGCAAAGACGCTCGGCGTGCCGGCCGGCAATGTCAGCGTCGTTGCCGGCGGCACGGCTAGGCTGAAGACCTTGCACGTGGTCGGCGATACGGAGCGCCTGGCGGAAGCGGTAATGAAGGCGACGGGCGGATAGCCGCCTTCACCGGATACCGAGCGGCGACGGGGATCATGTCCGCATGGCAAGGATGAACAGCGCCAGGGAACCGAGCGGGGCCAGGGTGCGCACATGGTTCCAGCCAACCCAGGCCGCGAGATAGTGCTGCCAGAACTCTGCCCCGGCCGCGCTGTCGGGCGCAACAGCGGCAAGCTGGTCGTTGAGCGGCACGTTGAAGGCGATCGTGACGACGATCACGCCGACGAGATACAGCAGCGCGCCAGCGAGCGCATAGGCAGTGCCCGCCGTGCTCCAGTTCATCACGGCGAGGACGCCGATGACAGCCGCGACCAGGGCCGTGCCGAAGAGCAGGCTCATGAACACGGGCGTGACTGCCGTCACATTGATGGCATTCATGGCCGCAATCCCGGACGGCGCCGGCAGGCGGGCGAGGCCGCTCATCACGAAGGTGGAGAAGGCGAAGAAGACACCCGCAGCCAGACCGCTGCCCAGCGCGGCGAAGAAAACGAGCGGAACAAGGAGCGTGCCGGTCATTTCGAGGTCCCCCAGATACCGGATGGGGCGGTGGCCCTGGCATAGTCGGCGAAGTCGCGCGGGGGACGGCCGAGCGCCTCGAAGACGCCGTGGGTCAGATATTCGTTGCTACCGTCGAGCACTTCCGTGAAGAGCAGCCGGACGAGCTCGATGAGATCTCCCGGCAGGCCGGCGGCCTCGAGACCGGCAACAAAGGCGGTGGCGTCGACAGCGCGATAGTTGATGGTACGGCCGCTGGCCTTCGCGATCTCGGCAATCGCCTCGGCGAAGCTCAGTAGTCTCGGGCCGGTCAGTTCGTAGAGCCGGCCGATGTGACTGTCGTCGACGAGGGCGGCAGCGGCCACGTCGGCAACGTCCTCGGCATCGACGAAAGGTTCGCGGATACGGTCGGCGGGCAGGGCGACATCGCCGGCGAGAATGGGCTCCAGCAAGAAGCTCTCGCTGAAATTCTGGCCGAACCAGCTGCAGCGCAGGATCGTTCCATCCGCGCCGGAGGCCTGCAGCGCCTGTTCGGCGCGCTGGGCTCCCGGTTCGCCGCGTCCGGAAAGCAGGACCAGCCGCCTGGTACCGGCGAGCAATGCCGTGTCGGCGAAGGCCGCGATCGCCTCCGCCGCATCAGGCAAGGCGAGATCCGGATAGTAGGTGACATAGGAGGCTCGCGTGCCCGCCAGCGCTGCTGACCAGGTCGCGCGATCCTCCCAGTCGAAAGGCGGGGTGCCGTTTCGCGAGCCGACGCGTACCGGCATGCCGTGCGCCATGAGGCGTTCTGCGACGCGGCGACCCGTCTTTCCGGTACCACCGACGATAAGGGTTTCCGTTCCCGTCATCATGATCGTTCTCCCTTCGATGAATGTGAGGAATCCTCATATTTGCTAAAAGTGATAAATCCTCATATTCTGTTCGTCAAGAGGATGCTCGGAAGATGGGAAAAGGGCGGATGAACGAGACGGCTGCAGAGGCAAGGGAGGGAGCGGCGCTCACGCCCCGTCGCGATCCCGTTCAGAAGCGAAGCCGCGAGCGCATGCGGCGCATTCTCGACGCGGCGAGCGGGCTGATCGCCGTACACGGCAGCGATGCGCTGCGCATGGGCGACCTGGCCGAGAAGGCCGGCATTTCCATCGGCTCGCTCTATCAGTATTTCCCGGAGAAAGGGGCGATCATCCGGGCGCTCGCCGAGCGCTACCACGCCGAAAGCCGCGCCTGCATTGAAGAGGGGCTCGCCAGCGTGCGGGACCTGCCGGGGCTCGGACGCGCCTTCGGCGCGCTGGTCGATACCTATTACGGCATCTTCCTCGCCGAACCGGTGATGCGCGACATATGGTCAGGCATGCAAGCCGACAAGGCGCTGAGCGCGATGGAACTCGCAGACAGCCGGGCAAATGGGGAGTTGCTCTCGCGCCTTCTGCTGCGGCTACGGCCCGGCGAGGACCCAGAGGCCATCAAGGCCAGCGCATTCCTGGTTTGGCAGCTCGGCGAGGCGACCATGCGGCTCGCGGTTTCGGTCGAGCGAAGCGAAGGCGACGCTGTCGTGGCCGCTTACAAGCGCATGGCGATACGCGAGTTGGTAGGATAGTCGAGGGGAGCCGATTTCGGCTGATGTCAAGAGCATTTCCACTTGTGCTGGAATTGCTCCAGAAAACAAAAAGCCCCGCCGGGGCGGGACTTGACGTTCGGGGCGTTGAGTCGAAACTTAGATGCCGAGGCCTTCGTAACGCTTCTTGAACTTCGACAGGCGGCCGCCGCGGTCGAGAAGCGTCTGCTGACCGCCGGTCCAGGCCGGATGGGTGGTCGGGTCGATGTCGAGGTTCAGCGTGTCGCCTTCCTTGCCGTAGGTCGAACGCGTCATGTATTCGGTACCGTCGGTCATGACGACCTTGATCATGTGGTAGTCGGGATGGATATCGGTCTTCATCGGTCTGTTCCTGCTCGAGCGGCGCCCTGCCTGCGGCGATGCGCCCACTTTGAAAAGGCGAAGCCGCAGCTATTCATGCCACGGCTTTCAAAACGGTCGGCGTGCCTATACATCAGCCGAAATTGAAGCACAAGGCCGCGTCGCCCGCATTTCTCGGGTGCGCCAACGCAACGACCGTAATACGGTCCGGGAAACGATAATGGCCGAAGCTTTCGACAATGACGCAAACCGCAGGCGCTCGCTCAAGCCGTTGAGCCGGCTTGCGCCTTATGTTCTGCGTTATCGCGGCAAGGTCGTGGCGTCGCTGTTCTTCCTGGTGCTTGCCGCCGCCATGACGCTCACCCTGCCGCTCGCCGTGCGCCGCATGATCGACCATGGCTTTTCGGGCTCGGACTCGACCTTCATCGCCAACTATTTCTCGATGCTGGTGGCGATCGCAGCCGTGCTCGCGCTCGCTTCGGCCTGCCGCTACTACTATGTCATCACGCTCGGCGAACGCGTCGTGGCCGATCTGCGCCGCGACGTTTTCGCCCATGTGACGACGCTGTCGCCCGCCTTCTTCGACACTGCGCAGTCCGGTGAGATCGTGTCGCGTCTGGCCGCCGACACCACCCAGGTCAAGGCGGCCGTGGGCTCGACCGCCTCGGTCGCCTTGCGCAACCTGATCATGGGCCTCGGCGCGGTCGGCATGATGGTCGTGACCAGCCCCAAGCTCTCCGGCCTGGTGATCGCCGCGATCCCGCTGGTCGTGTTGCCGCTCGTCGGTTTCGGCCGGTCGGTGCGCAGGAAGTCGCGCGCGGCTCAGGATACGCTCGCCCAGGCCACCGCCTATGCCAGCGAGCAGATCGGCGCGGTGCGCACGCTGCAGGCCTTCACCAACGAGGCGCTGGTGACGAAGCGCTTCTCGGCCGCGGTCGACAGCGCCTTCGAGGCGGCGCGCTCGTCGGTTTTCGCCCGCTCCTTCCTGACCTTCTTCGCCATCTTCACGGTATTCTCCTCCGTGGTGGCGGTGCTGTGGTTCGGGTCTCGCGACGTTCTGGCCGGCACGCTGTCTGCCGGCACGCTCGGTCAGTTCCTACTCTATTCGGTGTTGGCCGCAGGCGCGCTCGGCGCGCTCTCGGAAGTATGGGGCGAACTCGCCCACGCGGCGGGCGCCGCCGAGCGGCTTACCGAGCTTCTGGCCGAGGAGCCGGCGATTACTGCGCCTGCCGCGCCGCGCGCGCTTCCCGCCGAAGGGTCGGGCCGGGTCGAATTCCTCGACGTTCATTTCTCCTATCCGGTAAGGGCCGACCGCCCGGCGCTGCATGGCATGAGCTTTGCGGTGAAACCCGGCGAGACGGTCGCCATCGTCGGGCCATCTGGCGCGGGCAAGAGCACCGTCTTCTCGCTGATCCTGCGCTATTACGATGTCGATACCGGTACGGTGTTGGTCGACGGCGTCGACGTGCGCGAGGCCGATCCACGGGATGTTCGGTCGCGCATCGCCATCGTACCCCAGGATGTGACCATCTTCGCGGCAACCGTCGGCGACAATATAGGCTTCGGCCGGCCGGGCGCGCGCCGGGACGAGATCGAGGCCGCCGCCAAGGCCGCGCTGGCCGACGAATTCATCGGCAAGCTGCCGGACGGCTTCGATACGCCTGTCGGGGAACGGGGCGTGACCCTGTCGGGTGGTCAGCGGCAGCGCATCGCGATTGCCCGGGCGATCCTGCGCGACGCGCCGATCCTGCTGCTCGACGAGGCGACCTCGGCGCTCGATGCCGAGAGCGAGACGCTGGTCCAGTCGGCCCTGGAGGGGTTGATGCAGGGACGCACGACGCTGGTCATCGCGCATCGGCTGGCGACCGTGCTCAAGGCCGACCGCATCCTCGTGATGGAGGACGGCCGGATCGTCGAGGAAGGCACGCACAGTTCGCTCGTCGCCAGGGGCGGCGTCTATGCCCGGCTCGCCAGGCTGCAGTTCGAGACCGGTGCCAGCGCCTTCAGGGGCGCGGCGGAATAGGGGCGGATCAGCCAGGCTTCCAGTCCGCCAACGATGAAACGTTGGCAAATTTGCCGGCCTTTGTCACATGGCGACGGTCGGCCGTGACGAATGTGCCGCCCCGTTCAATGGCCATAGCGTGGTAGATACTGTCCTGAAGGGTCGGATAACCTCCGCCCTTGTTAACTGTCGTCGCGATCCGCTCCGCCACCATTAGTTCGTCGGCGCTGGGTTCGAGGATCTGCAGGCCGATGGCGCGGGCGTTTTCCAGGAGACCGAGGATGCTCTTGAAGGGAACATCGTGTCGAAGGCCTATGGACAAGGCTTCATAGACAATCAAAGTCGGGGCGACCAGAATGAGGTCATGCTCCGCCACATATGCGAAAAGGGCTTCTGCTTCCGGGCGATCGGCTTCGTCCAGGAAGAGTTTTGCAAAGACCGAGGCGTCGACAACGATCATTTGTCACGATCGCTGGCAGCCAACTGTTCTCCGCGCTGTACCCGGACCCGGTCGAGTGTGTCCACGACGCCGGGTCCCTTAAGTGGATAAGGCTTGAAGGCCCTGATTTGCGCCAATGCCTTCCGTTTCTCCGCTTCCCGCAGTGCCCGTTCGATCGCGTACTCTACAAAGCTCGATCGCTTGCTTTTCGGCACAGCGCGGTCGAGCCTTTTCTTCACAGAGCTGTCGATCGAAAAAGTCGCGCGCTCCTTAGGAAATGTTGCGTTCATGATCATACTCGATTGTTCATAAGATATAGTCATAAGGGAGGTTTCGCAAGCAGAGCGCAATTCGATTGCTGCGCTCAATGTCTCGGTAGACGACTTGACCTCCGCGAGGCCAATCATCAGCCGCAGGCATGGCGCCCGGCGATCCGTCCGGAAAAGATGCAGCCGCCGAGGAAAGTACCTTCGAGCGCATTGTAGCCGTGATATCCGCCGCCACCGAAGCCCGCGACCTCTCCCGCCGCATAGAGGCCGGGGATCGGCTCGCCATCCTTGTCCAACACCTGAGCGTCGAGATTTGTGTGCAGCCCGCCGAGTGTCTTGCGGGTGAGGATATGGAGCTTCACCGCGATCAGCGGGCCGTTCCGCGGATCGAGGATCTTGTGCGGCCGGGCGGTGCGGATCAGCTTGTCGCCGAGATAATTGCGCGCGCCGCTGATGGCAGTCACCTGTGCGTCTTTGGAGAATGGATTGTCGATCTCGCGGTCGCGCGCCACGATCTGCTCAAGGAGCCTGTCGTGATCGAGAAGCGGCTCCTCCGTCAGCGCGTTCATGCCGGCAACGAGGTCGCGGAGATTGTCACGGACCACGAAGTCTTCGCCCTTTTGCTTGAAGGCCTCGACGGGAGGCGGTGCGCCGGCACCGCGGCGGCTCTTCAGAACGGCGCTCCATTTCTTCGAGGTGAAGTCCGGGTTCTGCTCCGAGCCGGAAAGGGCGAACTCCTTCTTGATGATCTTCTGTGTCAGCACGAACCAGGAGTAGTCGTAGCCGGTCGACAGTATGTGCTTCAGCGTCGAGAGCGTGTCGAAACCGGGCAGGCAGGGTGCGGGCAGGCGGTTGCCACGGGCATCGAACCAGAGCGAGGACGGACCAGGCAGGATGCGGATGCCGTGGTTCGGCCAGATGGGCGCCCAGTTCCTGACGCCCTCCGTATAATGCCACATGCGGTCGCCGTTGATGACCGTGCCGCCGGCCTCCTGTGTGATCGCGATCATGCGTCCGTCGACATGGTGCGGCACGCCGGCGATCATCGTCCTGGGCGCCGGGCCCAGCCGCCCGACCGGCCAGCTCTGGCGCACCAGATCGAAATTGCCGCCGATGCCGCCCGAGGCGACGATCGTGGCGCCGGCCGCGATCTCGAAATCGCCTGATACGCCGCGTCCGGATTGCTCGCCGCGCTCGACCGTGGACGGTTCCAGGATCTCGCCGGCGACGCCGGTGACGGTACCATTGGTCTTGATCAGCCGGCTCACCCGATGGCGGAACCGGAACTCGATGCTGCCCTTGTCGGCATGCTCCCGGACGCGGCGAACGAAAGGCTCGAGCACCCCCGGTCCGGTGCCCCAGGTGATGTGGAACCGCGGCACGGAATTGCCGTGGCCGTGGGCCTGGGCGCCACCGCGTTCGGCCCAGCCGACCACGGGAAACCAGCGCATGCCCATGCCGTGAAGCCACGGGCGCATCTCGCCGGCGGCGAAATCGACGAAGCTCTCCGCGAATCGACGCGGCCAGTGGTCTTCAGGACGGTCGAACTGGGCGGAGCCCAGCCAGTCCTGCAAAGCGAGCTCGCGGCTGTCCCTGATGCGCAGCCGCCGCTGCTCGGGGCTGTCGACGAAGAACAGGCCGCCGAGCGACCAGAAGGCCTGGCCGCCAAGCGAATTCTCTCCCTCCTGTTCGAGGATGACGACGCGCTTGCCGCGGTCTGCCAGTTCGCCCGCGGCGACGAGCCCGGCGAGCCCCGCGCCCACGATGACGGCGTCCGCTTCCGCAGCCATTTATCCCTCCCCGGCGTGGTTGCGCCTCTCCGTGTCACACAATCGGCCCGAGGACGGACTTCGATCAAGCGGTTTCTTGCGGGCGGCAGAGACCATTTCGTCTCCGGCACCTTGTCGACCGGGTGGCCCACATGATCAAATCTGCGCAGCGCGGCCCGATGCGCAGGGCGAGGTTTGGGGCGACCGTCTCCAACCGAACATATCCGAGGGAGAGGTTGCTCATGGTTGCGACCATATTGATCGTGCTGGTGGCGCTGCTCCACTTGTACTTCATGTATCTGGAAATGATTGCCTGGGATCGGCCGCTCGGCCGCAAGGTCTTCAACCTCACCCCGGAGTTCGCAACTGCTTCGAAGGCGCTGGCAGCGAACCAGGGTCTCTACAACGGTTTTCTCGTCGCGGGTCTCGTGTGGGGCTTGACGCTCGGCGACGGCGGCTTCGCGGTGAAGCTGTTCTTCCTGGCATGCGTCGTGGTGGCCGGCGTCTTCGGCGCGGCGACCGTCAGCAGGCGCATCCTCTATGTCCAGGCGGCGCCGGCGGCTCTTGCCGTGGCGGCCTTGTGGCTGGGTCTGTGACCGACCGGGCGAAGCCGGCAGGGTCCGGCATGGCCCGAAAACGAAGAAGGGTTCAAGGTTGTTGGATCGCAGCCGGAGCCTTGCGGTCCGATGCGCCCGTCAACGCTCGGTCAACTTGAGCTCGATGCGGCGGTTCCTGGCCCGGGACTCGTCGGTGTCCGATGCGTCGAGCGGCTGGTACTCCCCGAATCCGGCGGCGACGAGCCGGTTGGCCGGCACGCCGTTCTCGATGAGGAATTTCACCACGGCCGTCGAGCGGGCCGACGACAGCTCCCAATTGTCGCGGTAGCGGCCGGTACCGGAGAGCGGCCTGTCGTCGGTGTGGCCGTCTACCCGCAGCACCCAGTTGATCTCCGGCGGGATCTCCTTCTGCAGCTCGATGATGGCGTCGGCGAGCTTCTTCATCTCGACCCGGCCGGCATCGTTGATCACATCCGAGCCCGACGGGAAAAGCACTTCGGACTGGAACACGAAACGGTCGCCGACGATGCGGATATTCTCCCGGTCGGAGAGAATTTCGCGCAATCGGCCGAAGAAATCCGAGCGATAGCGATTGAGTTCCTGCACCCGCTGCGCCAAGGCGACGTTCAAGCGCCTGCCGAGATCGGCGATCTTGGTGTTGGATTCGCGATCGCGCTGCTCCGACACCTGAAGCGCGTCCTCGAGAGCGGCGATCTGCTTCCTGAGAGCGGCGATCTGCTGGTTGAGCAGCTCGACCTGCGACATGGCGCGCTGGCTGAGCTGGCGTTCGGAATCGAGCTCGCCGCTCAGGGCGCCGATCCTTTCCTGCGCGACCTGGTCGGAGCCGGCACCACGCGCGAGCAACTGCTCGAGCCTGGTCTTCTCAGACTCGGCGGCACTGAGCGAGGCCTGGAGATTGGCGAGCTGGTCCTGCGTGTCCTGGGTGTTGGTGCGCTCCAGCGCCAGCAACTGGGTGAGCTCGTTGATCTGCGAGTTGAGGCGGTTCAGCACCTCGTCCTTGCCCGAGATCTCCCGGCTCAGCAGGAATTGAGCGAGCACGAAGACCGACAGCAGGAACATGATGGATAGCAGCAGCGTCGACAGCGCATCGACGAATCCGGGCCAGTAGTCTATGCGGCGGTCGGCGCGGCGGCCTCGGGCGAGGGCCATCAGTGCGGCTCCGTCTTCTTCAGGGATTCGGCCAGCTTGTCGAGCGTGCGCCGCATCGCCTTCTGCTCCTCGGACTGGGCTTCGACCCAGTCGCGCATCAGCTGCTGCTCGTTGCGCATGTTCTTCACGAGTCCGGAAATGCCGTCGGCCAGATTGGCCATCGCCGTGGCCACCCGCTGGTTGGACCCACCCGTCTCCTGGATGTTGCGCAGCCGTTCGGACAAGGCGCGCACCTCCTCGGCCGTGCCCGCGCTGCCGGCATCGCCGACCATGTCGGACGAGAGATCGGTGACCGAGGACAGCCAGTTTTCAAGTTCCGTGTAGAAGCGGGTCTGGGCGCGCCCGGCCTGCAGATCGAGAAAGCCGACGACGAGTGAGCCGGAGAGGCCGAAAAGCGAGGAGGAGAAGGCCGTGCCCATGCCTTCGAGCGGCGCGGACAGACCGGCCTTCAGCGCCTCGAGTACGTCGGCGGCATTGCCCGATCCGGGATCGAGCGCGCGGATCGTGTCGCCGATGGAGCCGATGGTCTGCAGCAAGCCCCAGAAGGTGCCGAGCAGCCCGAGAAAGACCAGCAGTCCGGTCAGATAGCGGGTGATGTCGCGGGTCTCGTCCAGCCGCGTTGCGATCGAATCGAGCATGGTGCGCATGGAGTTGGTCGACAGCGACATCGACGACGAGCGGCTGAGCAACACCTTCATCGGCGCAAGAAGGACGGGCTCGGTGGTCTCGGAGCCGGCGCGGAAGGAGTTCACCCATCGCACCTCCCGGAAAAGGCGGATCACCTGCAGGAAGGCGAGCAGGATGCCGACGACGAGCACGCCGATGATCAGGCCGTTGAGGCCCGGATTGGTGGCGAAGGCCGCGGAGATCTGCCGGTAGAGGATCGCGGTGATGAAGCCGGCGATCGCCAGGAAGACGAGCATCGACAGCAGGAACACCTGCGGGCTCGACAATTTGTGCGGATCGTAACCGGACTCTCCAATGCTGACGTCTGACCCGAAAGTCCTGAACAATGCCATTCGCGCGCCTCGAGCGATCCGCCTGATAATCGCGCGGGAGTCTAAACGGAATTGTGACTAAATTGAAAGCCGCCGGGTGATGGTGCCGAACTATGCCGCGCAACCCACCCGGGTCAGATCCGATTGACGACCAGGCAATCCATGACGGCAGCGAGATGAAGCCCGGCCGCCACCACGACGAAGCCGTGCCAGACCGCGCTCTGGAACCTCAGTCCCTGCCAGACGAAAAAGACGACGCCGCTCGAATAGACCACGCCGCCGGCGACGATCAGCCAGAGCGTCGTCGCAGGCAAGGTGTCCAGCAGGCCCTGGGCGACCGCCACGCCGCTCCAGCCGATGGCGAGATAGAAGACGATCGCAAGCTGGTCGAAACGGCCGGGCAGAAAGAGCTTCACGGCCATCCCTGTCGCAGCGGCGCCCCAGACGACGGCGAACATCCGTTGCGCGGTTGCGGGGTCATCGAGCTGAGTGAGGAATGGCGTGTAGGTTCCGGCGATCAGCAGATAGATCGCGGCATGGTCGAAGCGCCGCAGGATCCACTTCGCCCGCGAGACGGGCCACAGATTGTAGGCGCAGGAAATGGAAAGAACAGTGAGGAGCGAGGCAACGTAGAAGATCGCCGCCACATATTCCCACACGCCGGTGTGGAAGACGGCGAAGGCCAGCAATATCGACCCGGCCGAGATGGCGAGCACGATGCCGACCGCATGGACGATGCCATCGGCGATGAGTTCCGCGCGCGAAAGCAGAAAGCGCCCCGCGAAGGGGGTCTCCAATACCGAACGCGTCGACTTGCCGCCTTGCATGCACCGTCCCTTTGCCTAGCGCCCTAGCCATAACAGCAGGCCGAAGGGGGCGATTTCAAGACCGGTGGCTTCGTCCCTTCGGCGAGGCGCGGCAGGGTCGCGCCCGCTGAAAGTGTTATCGCACCGGCAGCGGCTTGGTGATGGTCTTCAGCAGCGCGCGATGGATCGCCTCGTTGCCGGCGACGATCGATCCGCTGTCCAGCATGGTCTGGCCGCCATTGCGGTCGCTGACGAAACCGCCGGCTTCGCGCACCAACAGGATGCCGGCCGCCATGTCCCAGGGCGACAGGGCCTCCTCCCAGAAGCCGTCCATGCGGCCCGCCGCGACATAAGCGAGGTCGAGCGCAGCCGAGCCGAAGCGGCGGATACCCGATACCTCGCCCATGACGTGGCGCAGCTCGATCAGGAAGTTGCCGTGGTGGCCGCGGCCGAGATGGGGCACGCCGGTACCAATGACCGTGTCGGACAGCTTGGTGCGGGCCGCGACGCGCAGGCGGCGGTCGTTGAGGAAAGCGCCGCCGCCGCGTTCAGCCGTGTAGAGCTCGTCCATCGCCGGATTGTAGATGACGGCCGCTACGATCTGGCCCTGCCGCTCGAGCGCGATCGAGATCGAGAACACCGGAATGCCATGCAGAAAGTTGGTCGTGCCGTCGAGGGGATCGACGATCCAGCGATGCTGAGCGTCCTCGCCTTCGACCGTGCCGCGTTCTTCCATCAGGAAGGCGTAGCCCGGCCGGGCCTTCGCCAGTTCGGCATGGATGATCTCTTCGGCCTTGCGATCGGCCTGGCTGACATAGTCGCCGGGTCCTTTCATGGACACCTGAAGATTCTGGACCTCGCCGAAATCGCGGGCCAGCGAGCGGCCCGCCTTCATGGCCGCCTGTACCATGACATTGATGATCGCCGAACGCGCCATGAGTTGAGCTCCGATGCGGAAGGATCAATCCGCGCGGCGGACGTAGGTGATCTCGTTGGTGTCGACGATGATACGCTCCCCCGACGAGATGAAGGGCGGAACCAGGACCCGGATGCCGTTCTCAAGCACCGCCGGCTTGTAGGACGAAGCCGCCGTCTGCCCCTTCACGACCGGATCGGCTTCCGTGATGGTGAGGGTCACCGTGTCCGGAAGCGAAATGCCGATCGGCTTTTCCTCGTAGAGTTCGACGGTGACCATCATGCCGTCCTGGAGGAAGGCCGCGCGCTCGCCGACGAAATCCTTGTTCAGCTCGAGCTGCTCGTAGCTCTCGGTATCCATGAATACGAGGGACTCGCCCTGCTCGTAGAGGAAGGAGAAGTCCTTCTGCTCCAGCCGCACCTTCTCGACCGTCTCAGCCGAACGGAAGCGTTCGTTCAGCTTGGTGCCGTTGATGAGGTTCTTCAGTTCGACCTGGTTGTAGGCGCCGCCTTTGCCGGGCTTCACCGCATTGGTCTTGACCGCCACCCAGAGGCCGCCGTCATGCTCGATGACGTTGCCGGGACGGATTTCGTTGCCGTTGATCTTGGCCATGGTTTCTTTCCGGAAGAGATTTTCTCGCCGCGACGGCGATTTCGCGCCTCCAAGACCACAAAACGCCCGGAGAGGCAAGGCCGCCCTGGTCAAAGCCGAGATGTTACCGAGAGCAAGGACGATCAAGTCGCCGGCCTGAGACAAGTCTAGCCTGTGCTTCCGGAGCATGGGAAAGGAGACGGTCATGGAACATGAAGGCTATTACGCGACGCACAGCCTGATGAGCGATCCAGGCCGCCATGCCTCGCTGGTTGCCGCCCTGCCGGACGATGTCGGCGCGATCGCCGAGGCGCTGCAAGGCCTTTGCATCTACGACGTGGTTGCCGAGCCATTCTACGGTTTCAGGGTGCCGTCGGAGCGGGCGGGGGAAATCCACCTGCGCGGCGTGGCGGATATGCTCGAGCGCATCGTCTCGCTCGACGCGAGACCGCTCTCGAAAGCGCGGCCGGTAGAAAAGCGCCTGGTGAGCCGCTGCCACCATTACGGGCTGCTGCTCGTGTCGATGCTGAGGAGCAAGGGAATTCCCGCGCGCCTGCGCGGCGGCTTCGCCGCCTATTTCAATGCGCCCTTCTTCGAGGATCATTGGGTAGCCGAATATTGGAAGGCCGACGAAGACCGCTGGGTTCTCGCCGACGCCCAGCTCGACGCTGTGTGGTTGGCCAGGCTGCCCGGGATCGAGAAACCGCTCGACCTTTCCAGCGATCAGTTCGTGCTTGCCGCGGATGCGTGGCAGCAATGCCGCTCGGGCGCGGCCGATGCGACCAGGTTCGGCATCGGCTTCGCCAACCTGCGCGGGCTCTGGTTCATCACCGGCTCGCTGGTGCGCGATCTTGCGGCGCTCGAAAAGATGGAGATGCTGCCATGGGATGTCTGGGGCGTGCAGGCTGGAATCGATGCCGAACTCACCCCGAGCGAGCTCGCCTTCTACGATCGCCTCGCTGCCATGATGGCCGATCCGGATCGGAGGTTCACGGAGTTGCGCGAGTCCTACGATGCCGACGGGGGCCTGCGGGTGCCGCCGCTGGTCTTCAACGCCCTGACCGACCGGTCGGAGCCGATCCTACCGGACGGCGCGGGCACGCATCGTCAGGCTGTCGGAGGGCAGGGGCAGGCAGGAACCATGCAGGCGGACGCGATCATCTGAGCCGATTGGCGCGCACCACGGCGGTCTTGATCTCGGCGTCGGTCAAGCCGTTCATGAAGTCTTCCATCATGGGATCGACGAGGCCGGCCCGCTTGGCCAGGATGTACCAGGCTGCGGCGAAAGTCTCGTCGGGATCGGTCCCGATGCCGTTGAGATAGAGCTTCGCTACCCTGTTCTGGGCCGCGACATTGCCGCCCTCGGCCGCCCGCTTCAGCATGCGGAAGCCGCCTGCCTCATCCTTCTTTCCGCCGCGCCCCTGGACCATCCAGGTGCCAAGGTCGAGCTGGGCTGTGTCGTAATTCTGGCGGGCGGCGAGCTCCAGCCAGCGCCGCGCCGCGGCTTCATCCTTGGGCCGGCCGCCGATACCGCCGGCATCGATCTGGGACATGGCATATTGGGCGTCAGGCAGGCCGGCCTTGGCGGCGCGCTCATAGTAGATGACGGCTCGGGCCATGCCTTTCGGGCCGGGATCGCGGTCGACCAGCAACTGGGCGAAGTTGAACTGGGCCAGCGCGTTGCCCGCTTCGGCCGCGGCCTCCATCAGGGCGAAGGCGCCCTGCTTGTCCTTCTTCACGAAGCGGCCGTCGAGCTGCAGCAGCGCATATTGGAACTGGGCTTCGGGCACGCCTTGTTCTGCGGCGCGCTGATACCATTTGGCCGCTTCCGCCTCGTCGCGGGCAACGCCGAGGCCTCGCGACAGGATTTCGGCGACGAGCGCCTGCGACGGCGCATCACCCTGCCTGGCCTTCTCCAGCGCGAGGTTGTAGGCGGTCTTGTAGAGGCCGCGCTGAAAAGCGCCGTAGGCCGGGTCGAGCTTCTTGGTGAAACGCTGCGGGTCGATCCTGTCCGCCGACGGCGCCGTCCGGTCGCCGTCCGTCGCATGGGCGACGGCGATGGCGGCGGCGAAGGCCAGGCCGGCTATCAGGAGGCGACGGGCCACCACGTCACCTTGCGAAACGTGGTGCTGCACGGTCGAGGATCGCATTGGCCTCCGCTACGGCGGAACCGGCATCCTCCCCGAAGACGGCACTCGACAGGGCGACGAATTCGGCACCCGTTGCCGCCACGGCCTCGACCGAGGCGACATCGGATCCCCCGAGCACAATACAGGGGATCTCGATCATCTCGGCCCACCAGCGGCCGAGCGCAAGATTTCGCGGGTGCGGCTCGGGCGTCTTGTCGTAGCCGAAACGGCCGAAGAACATGTAGTCCGGGCGCGTTTCGCCGAGCTCCAGCGCGTCGTCCCGCGTCTTCGCGCCGCCGGCGCCCACCATCATCCTGCCCTGGAGACGTTCGATCGTCTCGGCCAGTTCATCCTTCCCGACCTCGAGATGGATCCCGTCCGCACGGACGCGACCGGCCACGCGGCTGTCGCCGGCGATCATCACCGCGACGCCCCTCTCTTGAGCCAGCGGTACGATTTTCTCGGCGAAAGCCTGGAAGCCTTCTTCGTCCATTCCGTATTGCGGCAGAATGAGCGACGCGACGTCACCGGCATCGAACGCGGCAGGCAGCGCCGCTATGAAACGCTCCGCGGCCGTCTCGGGCGGAGCGATCAGGACAAGGCGGCAACGGTCGGGCAGGCTGGCTTCAGTCATCAGAGGCTATCCGGGCTTTGCCTATGCAGGCCGATCATGGTTGCATTGCGGCATAAAGTACCGGCGCTGCTTTGAACAGAGCGCCCTCCCCACATGAAAGCTCTCGCCAAGTCGGCGCCCAGGGGTTAGACCAGCAAGCTCCCGCCGTCGTTCCCCGCATTCGAATGCCCGCACTCCTTTCCGATCCCTGGTTCATGGCCGTCGCGGTCGCGGCGGTGATCCTGGTCGGCCTGTCGAAGGGCGGGCTGGGCGGCGCCATGGGCTTCGTCGGGGTGCCGATGATGGCGCTGGTAATGTCGCCGGTCCAGGCCGCGGCGATCCTGCTGCCGATCATGGTGCTGATGGACATCGTCTCGCTGTGGACCTGGCGTGGAAACTATCATCTGCCGACACTCAAGGCGATGCTGCCCGGTGCTATGCTCGGGATCGGCCTGGGCTGGCTGACAGCCGCGGTGGTCACGGTTCCGATGATCCGTTTCATCGTCGGCGTCGTCGCCATCGCCTTCGTCGGGCGCTGGATCTACCAGCAGTTTCGCCACGGTTCCGCCCATGTCGCAAAACCCCGTGCGCTCGTCGCGACCTTCTGGGGCACGGTGTCCGGCTTCACCAGCTTCGTCGCCCATGTCGGCGGTCCCCCGTTCCAGATGTATGCGCTTCCGCTGCGCCTGGAGCAGCGCATTTTCACCGGCACGAGCGTCATCTTCTTCGCCGTGACCAATGCGGTGAAGCTCGTTCCTTATTTCGCGCTCGGTCAGTTCGATGCGACCAACCTCACCATCTCGGGCCTGCTCATGCCGGTGGCGCCGCTCGCCACGCTCGCCGGCGCCTGGATCGTGCGGCGCATGCGGCCCGACGTCTTTTATGCTTTCTCCTACGCCACCGTGGGGCTGATTGCCCTCAAGCTTGTCTATGACGGAATCTTCGACCTTGTAACGCCGTGACCGGCGGCCGAATCTGTGGTCAAAGCCTGCGGCGCATCGCGTGAAGAAGGATTCACGCGATGCGCCGCAGATTCTTGATTTGACGCATGTCTTTTTCCCGAAACCGCTGCACACTTTCGGGAGACATGCTTTGGGAGAAACGGGAGGACCGAATGAGCAATCCATACGAGCAGGACCTCGACAGGCAGGGCGCCAACCACCAGCCTCTGACCCCGCTTACCTATATGGAGCGGGCGGCGAAGGTCTATCCCGATCACGTGGCCATAATCCATGGCGGCCGTCGCGTCAGCTACCGAGAGTTCTGGGAGCGGTCGCTGCGGCTCGCTTCCGCGCTCGCGGCACACGGGATCGGCAAGGGCGATACGGTCAGCGTGATGCTGTCGAACACGCCGCCCATGCTGGAGGCGCATTTCGGCGTGCCGATGGTGAAAGCGGTGCTTCACTCGCTCAATACCCGGCTCGACGCGGCGATCGTCGCATTCCAGCTCGACCACGCCGATTCGAAGATCCTGATTGTCGACCGCGAGTTCTCGGGCGTCGTCGCCGAGGCGCTGAAACTCGCCAGGGTCAAGCCGCTGGTCATCGATTTCGACGATCCCGAATATGCCGCCGACGCTCCTTATCCGAAGGGCGAGCGCATCGGCACCGTGGATTATGAGGATTTCATGGCGTCGGGCGAGCCTGGCCATCGATGGTCCATGCCCGACGACGAATGGGATGCGATCTCGCTCAACTACACTTCCGGGACGACGGGCAATCCGAAGGGCGTGGTCTATCATCACCGGGGCGCCGCGCTGATGGCCTATGCCAACACGATCCACGCCGGCATGGGAAAACATGCAGTCTATCTCTGGACGCTGCCGATGTTCCATTGCAATGGCTGGTGCTTCCCATGGACGCTCGCGGTGCAGGCCGGCACGCATGTGTGCCTGCGCTGGGTGCGGGCCAAATCCATGTATGATGCGATCGCCGACCATGGGGTCACGCATCTCTGTGGCGCCCCGATCGTCATGGCCACGCTGATCAACGCGGCCGAAAGCGACAAGCGCATCTTCCCGCAGACGGTGACCTTCAACACCGCCGCCGCGCCGCCGCCCGAAGCCGTGCTCGCCGGCATGGCCGATGCCGGCTTCGCCGTCACCCATCTCTATGGATTGACCGAGACCTACGGCCCCGCCGTGGTCAATGAATGGCACTCCGGCTGGGATGCGCTGGACAAGGACCCGCGCACGGCGAAGAAGGCACGCCAGGGCGTGCGCTACGCTGCACTCGAGGGCCTGACCGTGATGGATCCGGAGACGATGACGGAAACCCCTGCCGACGGCGAGACGATCGGCGAAGTGATGTTCCGCGGCAATATCGTCATGAAAGGCTATCTGAAGAACAAGCCGGCCACCGACGAGGCGTTTGCCGGCGGTTGGTTCCATTCGGGCGACCTCGGCGTGATGCATCCCGACGGCTATATCCAGCTCAAGGACCGGTCGAAGGACATCATCATCTCTGGCGGCGAGAACATCTCCTCGATCGAGGTGGAGGACGCGCTCTACAAGCATCCCGCCGTCGCTTCCTGCGGTGTGGTCGCGCGCGCCGACGAGAAATGGGGCGAGGTGCCGGTTGCCTATGTCGAACTGAAGCCGGGAGGATCGGCGACCGAAGCCGAGATCATGGAACACTGCCGCGGGCTGCTGGCGCGGTTCAAGGTGCCGAAGGCGGTGATCTTCGCGGAGATCCCCAAGACGTCGACCGGGAAGATCCAGAAATTCGTGCTGCGGCAGATGGCCAAGGAGTCATAGTGGCCGCACGTCCATCTGGGCGCACGAACGACGCGTTGAGATCGACGCATCGCGCTCTCCCAAACTCACGGTTTCGGAAAGCGACGCCGCGGGGCACGCGGATGCTGTTTGCACGCGGCCGGCACGGCGAACCGGTTTGCCCGGCGAGGCGCAACCGCCTGGATGATCTTCCTTTCCTCCCTGCACCAACCGGAACCGACTGGCGGCGCGGCGAGATCGGCAGGCCTCGTGCATAAGACTGAGGCATTTGCCATGAGAGGCCTGTTTTCCAGCGAGCGCTAATATGACACTATCCGACCACGGACGGCGGTCGACGAGACGTCGAATCGTTCCCGTGGGGGTTCACAGGGCAATTGGGGGTTCTCATGAAAGGGGTAGCACGCAACTTCTTCGCTCTGGCCATCATCTACGCGATCTGCGGCATGGTGTTGGGCCTGAGCATGGCGATCAGCCAGGATCACGGCCAGATGCCGGTCCACGCACACACGATGGTGGCGGGTTTCCTGATGTCGTCGGTGTTCGCATTCTTCTATCATCTGTTTCCGGCCGCTGCCGCGTCGCGGCTTGCACCTGTGCATTTCTGGCTGACGACGCTGAGCGGCATCGCGCTGCTCGTCTCGCTCTATTTCTTCCTCGCAGGGAATCCGGCGATCGAACCGGTCACGGCGATTGCCTCGGTCTTGTTCTTTGTGGGGATGCTGCTCTTCGCCTGGATCGCGCTTCCGGTCTTGCGGCGCGCCTGAATTGCCATACCGTGAGCTGCAACGAATCACGGTAACACAACCAACGGTAGGCGTAGCGCGTGCGATTGTACCCTAACGGGACAGATGTGAGGCGCTGGCTCAAAAATGGCGCATGCCGTTAACCCTTCATTAAGCTTTACAGGTGTTTACTGTGTGCATCCAGTGATCTGGATTCTTACCGAGTGGTTGGAGCCACTCTGTTTGACGCCTCCCTGTTAAACTCCTGAGAGCCGCTTTTGCGGCTCTTTTTTTGTGTCCCGCGACCTGGGACAGCTGCATTAACCCTTTGTTAAACATGCGCTTGCCTTCGATTGAGGCTTGGCGCATTTTTGAGGCTCGTAATATAGCTGCGGGGACCTGGACAGGGCCGGAACGGCCGGACGGGCATAGTAGTGCAGGGGCGTCAGAAATGAATGAGCCGTCGATGAGCAGCGCGGTGACGATAAGCCTGGCCGAACGCCGGGTTTTCTCCAATTCCTTCAAGCCGTTGTACAATGAAGGCATGGGGCTGGTGGAGCAGGCCGCCGAGTATCTGGACGGCCAGGGGCGCAGTGACGCCAAGAAGCTGTCCCGACTTTCCGCGACGCTCTATGCGGCCGAATCGATGCGGCTGACCACAAGACTGATGCAGGTGGCTTCCTGGCTGCTCCTTCAGCGCGCCGCCAATTCGGGCGAGATGACCCGGGACCAGGTGGCAGCGGAAAAGGCGAAAGTGCGCCTGGATACCGCTTCGGCCAGCGAAAGCGCGGAAGGCTGGGTGGAACTGCCGGATGCGTTCCGCGATCTCGTCATTCGTTCGCTGCGCTTGCAAAGCCTCGTGCGGCGCATGGATGATGAAGTCTATGGCGGCAACGGCAACCTGCCGTCGCCGCACAGCCTGCGCCGGTCCAATCCGGTTTCCGATCAGATCACGCTTCTGAGCACGGCTTTCGGTCGCGGCTGATCAACCGCCGAAGGCTGCCGCGATGCCCTGGAACAACCGGTCGAAGACCGGCAAGGCGAGCAATGCCGACAGAACGATCAGGCCGAATGTGACGAGCCTGTAGGCGTTCTCGCTGGCGAGACCGAAGGCCCACCAGCCCGCGAGGATGCCGGCGAAATAGACCGGCGCCGCCATGACGCCCATTCCCACCACACCGGGCTCGAACAGACCGGCGAACCATAGATTCCCGATCGAGACGAACTCGCCAAGGAAGAAGAGGGTCAAAAGATTGGCTCGTACGATGACGGCGGGGAGCCCGCCGGCCATCCAGTAGGCGATGACGGCCGGCCCCGGTATCGAGGCCAGGCCGGAAAGCACGCCCGCCACGCCGCCGACGCCGATCGAGACCGCGGGATTGCGCGGGCCCCGCCAGCGCCAGCCGGCATAAAGGACGACGACGCAGGCGAAGATCGAGATCGAGATCAGCCAGCGCAGCACTCCGGCATCACCCGCGCTCAGGAGATAGACACCCGCCGGAAAGAGCAGGAGCATGCCAAGAGCGACGGGAAGGACCTCGCGCCAGCGCGCGATGCGAAGGGCGGGCAAGGTGACCGGGATCGCCGGAAGCGAATCGATGATGACGATGATCGCCAGCGCCGCCTTCGGCCCGTAGAGCGCGCCCGCGACAGGTGCAACGATCATGCCCGTGCCGAAGCCCGACAGGCCCCGCGCGACGCCGGCCACCAGGACCACGGCGAACAGAGTGAGGGCGGCTATGTCGATAGCGGGTATCGTCATGACCGCCGTCTGCGTGAACCTGATGGCGAAAGGCAGGGGCAGGGCTAGGTCAAGCGGTGGACCAAAGGTCGTCGGCAGATTGCGGCATCGCAGCCTGTTTCCCTTTTGTTCACATTCTGCTGGCATCAGGGTCCGAGACGCCGATAGAGTGGAGACCATGAGAGAAACGATTCGCATCGTCGGCATCGATCCGGGCCTGAGACGTACCGGCTGGGGTATCGTGGAGTCGCTCGGAAACTCGCTTCGCTTCGTGGCGTCGGGCACCGTGAGGTCGGACGACAAGGCTGCACTCGCATCCCGGCTATGCCAGCTTCACGATGGGCTCGCCGAAGTGCTGCACGCCCATATGCCCGACGAGGCGGCGGTGGAGGCGACCTTCGTGAACAAGGATGCGTCGGCGACGCTGAAGCTCGGCCAGGCCCGCGGCGTCGCCATGCTGGTGCCGGCCCGCGCCGGGCTCGCGGTCGCGGAATATGCGCCGAACGCCGTGAAGAAGGCGGTGATCGGCGTCGGCCATGGCGACAAGAAGCAGATCCACATGATGGTGAAGGTTCTCCTGCCGAAATCGGCTTTCGACACGGATGATGCGGCCGATGCCCTGGCCATCGCCATCTGCCATGCCCATCACAGGCAGAGTGTTCCGGCCAGGCTTGCGGCGCTCGCCGGGTGAGTGAGAAAGCGACGGGCGGCTTCGAAGGGGCACCGGCCGGGGATGGAGAGGCCCCTGTTCTTGACTTGTTCCGGGTGCCGGGATAAGCGGCCTTAACTGTGGGAAATCATCTCCAGCATATCAGGCGGCATTTTTTCGACGGATAGTATCGAGTTCCTTGTCGGCGCGTCGGAATGCCTCTCTGTCCGGCAATCCCCACGAGTTGTTTTCCGGCATCACAGCAGCGGATAGGGATCCATGATCGGTAAGCTGAAAGGGACGCTCGACGAGATCGGCGAAGACTATTGCGTGGTCGACGTGCATGGCGTCGGTTACGTCGCCTACTGCTCGGCGCGAACGCTGGCTGCCCTGCCGGGGCCGGGAGAGGCCGTGATCCTCTTCATCGAAACTTTCGTGCGCGAGGATATGATCCGTCTCTACGGTTTCCAGTCGACCCTGGAGCGCGAATGGTTCCGGTTGCTGCAGAGCAATGTCCAGGGCGTCGGGGCGAAGGTGGCGCTGGCGGTCCTGTCGACGCTTTCGCCGCCCGATCTCGCCAATGCGATCGCCCTGCGCGACATCGCCATGGTTTCGCGCGCGCCGGGGGTCGGCAAGAAGGTCGCAGAGCGCATCGTCACCGAGCTCAAGAACAAGGCGCCTGCTTTCGCCGGCTCCGCCGCGGGCACGATCGGACTGAAGCAGGAACTGGGAGAGGGCGTGGCGCCGGCGCCGGTCGCCGACGCGGTTTCAGCCCTGACCAATCTCGGCTATTCGCGCGACATCGCGGCAAATGCGATCGCCGCGGCGATGAAGTCGGCCGGAGAGGACGCCGACTCGGCCAGGCTGATACGGCTCGGACTGAAGGAACTGGCGCGGTGACAGGGAGGAAACGCGGCGTCCCGATGAAGCTCCCGTTTGCAACGGTATGGCATTCTTACTAGATTCCTGCGGTAGGAAACGGCGACGGAAGTAAGAAATGGGTGCGTTCACGACGATGACGTCCAAGGGGCAACTGACCATCCCCAAAGCGGTGAGGGACGCCTTGAAGCTGGGGCCGGGCACCAAGTTCTTCGTGACAGTCAGGGACGGCCAAGTCGTGGCATCGCCGAAGAACAGGCAGGTCAAAGACCTTGCGGGCATGCTCGGCAGGCCGCCTTCCGGTGAGGTGCTGTCGGTCGAGCAGATGAATGAGGCTGTCAGGGGAATTGCAGGCGAAGAGGACGAACGCATTACGCGGCAGTGGCGGGACGGTCGCAAATGATCGGAGTCGACACGAATGTGCTGGTTCGTTTTCTCGTCGTCGACGATCCGGTCCAGAACGAGTTGGCGCGTGCGTTTTTCGCTGCACGCAGTTCGGAAGACCCGGCGTTCGTAAGTGCCGTCACGCTCGCCGAAACCATATGGGTCCTGAACAGGCGGCTGAACTACCCTTTGGTACAGGTGATGGCGGCCTTGCGCGAGATGCTCGCCAGCGAAGAGATCAGCATCGAACATGCCGAAGGACTCGGGCGGCTCCTGCATGATGAGGATACCCCCGAAACCGACATCGGCGACTATCTCATCAGTTGGGCAGGCATTGCCGCCGGTTGCTCGTCGACGGTCACATTCGATCGCCGGGCAGCGAGTTTCGTCCCAGCTCTGGAGCTTCTCGCGTGAGCTCACCAAGCCGGCTCATCTCTTCCGACAAGCGTGGCGAGGACGCTGATGCGTCGATGCGTCCGCAATCGCTAGACGAATTCGTCGGGCAGGCGGCGGCGCGCGCCAACCTCAAGGTCTTCGTCGAGGCTGCCAAGGGGCGTGGCGAGGCGCTCGACCACGTGCTGTTCGTCGGTCCTCCGGGACTGGGCAAGACGACGCTCGCCCAGATCATGGCGCGCGAACTCGGGGTCAATTTCCGGTCGACCTCCGGGCCGGTCATCGCCAAGGCCGGCGACCTCGCCGCGCTTCTGACCAATCTCGAAGAACGCGACGTGCTGTTCATCGACGAGATCCACCGGCTGAACCCCGCGGTGGAAGAGATCCTCTATCCGGCGATGGAGGACTACCAGCTCGACCTGATCATCGGCGAGGGGCCGGCGGCACGCTCGGTCAAGATCGATCTCGCCCGTTTCACCCTGGTCGCGGCGACGACACGGCTCGGCCTTCTCACCAATCCGCTGCGCGACCGCTTCGGCATTCCGGTGCGGCTGAACTTCTATACGGTGGAGGAGCTCGATCTGATCGTGCGTCGGGGCGCGCGCATCCTCGGCCTGCCGCTCGGCGAGGACGGCGCCCTCGAGATCGCACGGCGTGCGCGCGGCACGCCGCGCATCGCGGGTCGATTGCTGCGGCGGGTGCGCGATTTCGCGAGCGTGGCAGGCGCTGCCCATGTGACGCGCACCATCGCCGACGAGGCGCTGTCCCGGCTCGAGGTCGACGCATTGGGTCTCGACCAGCTCGATCGGCGTTACCTCTCCATGATCGCCATGAATTTCGGCGGCGGGCCGGTCGGCATCGAGACGATCGCAGCGGGGCTCGCCGAGCCGCGTGACGCCATCGAGGACATCATCGAGCCTTATCTGATCCAGCAGGGTTTCATCAACCGGACGCCCCGCGGCAGGGTGCTGACCGCCAATGCCTGGAGGCATCTGGGCCTCGAAATGCCCCGCGAAGTCGCCCAACAGCAGATCAACCTGTTCCAGGAAGAGGACTGATTGAAACCGGGCCGACACGGCCCGGTTTCGCTGGTCGCCCGCCCGGAACTCCCGTCATTTCAGATCGCGCACAACCTGCATGACGTCGGGTTCCGCCTTCCGGCCTCCGAACTCGTCGACGATGCCGAAGGCGCCGCCATAGGACCAGACCGACCAGCCATATCCTCGCGCTTCCGCCCGCTCGACCATATCCCCGACATAGGCGGCGCGCGATGCGGCGGGCATGACGGCGTCGCTTCCGTATTCCTGGCGGATCATGCCGAACTCGCCGAGGATGATGTCCTGCGGTTCGACCCCATGCTCGCCGGCCCAGGCCGCGACAGTTTCGAAGGGCTGGCTGAGCGCGGCATCGAGCCTGGCCGCAGTGTCCAGCTTGGCGAACTCCTCGTCGAGATAGGCGAGCATTCCGCCTCGCCGCGTCAGGGGCGCGTCGGTGCGGATGCGCCGGCGGATGTTCTCGAGGATCCGGTCACGCTCGTCTTCCTTCAGCTCATGCGGCGGATAGGGGATGCCGGTAACGTAGCGGATGAAGTCGCCGGCCCAGGTCGCGCCCTGGTGGGTGAGGAGGAAGGGCGCGTAGGAATGGAACGACCAGATGATGTTGTCGTCGGGAAAGTCGGACGGGTCGAGTGCGGCGAGCCCCTCCGCGCTGCCCCAGCAGCCACCTTCCAGAATGAGCGTTAGCCTGGTGGCCGAGGCGCGGGCGGCGGCGAAGAGCTTTTTGAGACGATCCGGCCACAGCCCTGCTGCGGGTCCCTCGCAGTCGATCACCGGTTCGTTCATGAGCTCCAGCGCGAGCCGGCTCGGATCCTCCCTGGCCAATGCCCGCGCCATCTGCCTGACGAGCTCGACATAGCGGGCGAACAAGTCCGGGTCGTCCATCACCTGCTTCATGCCGACCGAGCGGTCGTCGCCGGCGGGTATCAGATGAAGGTCGACGATGACCTTCAGACCGGCCTTCTGGACAAGCCGCGCCGCGGTGACGACCTCCTCGAAAAGCCTGTCCCGCAGCCGGCCGGTCGTGCCGGAGAGGAAGGGCGCGGGATCGACCGGCATGCGGACGAAATCGAAACCGGCTTTCCTCAGCGCTTTCAGCTCGGGGTCGCCGACCGTGCGTCGCCATTCCGGGAAGGGCAGGAGAACGTCGCTCTCGCCCCAGCGGCTTTCGCCCGGCCAGGTCGTCCAGATGTCGAGGTTGATCCCGCGTTTCACGGAAAAGCTCGCCGCGCCAGCGGGCAGCGTGATCCAGGCGAGCGCCAGGATCGCTGCAAAGCAGTTCTTGATCATAAACGCCATCGATGCCATCCGGTTCGGTAGGAGCGCCGCGCGCGGTCGGCGCGCAACGGAAGCTGCAGCATTCTGGAACTGAGCGTCCTGCCGTCCGAGGGTCGCGGGCGACTTTGCGGATGGCGGGATCGGTAGCCGGATTGGTGTCAGTTCGGGGACGAAAAGGAAAGCACGATGGCGGAGCATGGTGAATCCGAAGTACTGACGGCCGGCCTCTCGGGGACGCTGACCCCCTTCGGACATCGAATCATGGCGCGCGTCTATTACGCCGACACGGACTTCTCCGGCGTCGTCTATCATGCTCGCTATCTCGAATTCCTGGAACGCGGCCGTTCCGACTTCCTGCGGCTCGCCGGCGTCCACCACACCGAGCTCGCCGAGGGCAAGCACGGCGAAAGCCTGGTCTGGGTGGTGAAGCGCATGGAGATCGACTTCAGGAGTCCCGCTCGCATCGACGATATCCTCACGATCGACACGCGCACGGAAAAAGTATCGGGCGCCCGCATCTTCATGGCGCAGCAAATCCGGCGTGGCGACGATCTCCTGATCGAGGCGCGGGTCGAGGCAGCGATCATCGGCGAGCACGGTCGGCCCCGCCGTTTTCCGAAGGAGTGGGTCGGAGCGTTCATGCCCTCAGAGGCCGACTGAGCGCGCCGCCGCGTTTGTCCGTGCCGGTTTGGGCCGTTTCCGATCAGAGCGCTTTCCGGCCGATCGGGTGCGGCAACTCGGCGGTTCCCGAAGCGGGAATCCCTCACATCATCGTGCAGTGCAACGCACTGGTCCTAACCCATCCTTAACCTTAACGGTTCATGAAAGGATCGGTGAAGGTCGGGCGGATTTCCACGCGCCTTCCTTTCACCAAATTTCGCCCCGAAAAGGCCGGCAATGGCGCATTTGGGGTGCTTCCGGAGGCTTCGCGCTCACGGACCAGGGGATGATGCGCAAGGGCGCGCGGTGAGCGAAAGCCCGGAACCTTAAGGAACTCGTTGAATGGAAAATCTCTCTCTCGCCGAGCCGGGCGCGGCAGTGTCCATCTGGGCCTTGTTCTGGCAGGCCGGGTGGGTCGTGAAGCTGGTCATGCTCGGCCTGCTGGCTGCCTCGATCTGGACCTGGGCGATCATCGTGGACAAGATCATCTCCTTCAAGCGCATGCGCAGCGCGCTCAATCGCTTCGAGCAGGTGTTCTGGTCGGGGCAGTCGCTGGAAGAGCTCTACCGCACGCTGTCGGAGCGCAAGACCACCGGCATGGGTGCGATCTTCGTGGCCGCCATGCGCGAGTGGAAGAAGAGTTTCGAGAAGGGCGCCAAGTCGCCGCTCGCCCTGCAGACCCGCATCGACAAGGCCATGGATCTTGCGCTCACCCGCGAGATGGAAGGCCTGGAGGGCCGACTGGGCTTCCTGGCCACAATCGGGTCAGCCGCGCCCTTCATCGGCCTTTTCGGTACGGTCGTCGGCATCATGACCTCGTTCCAGGCGATCGCCGGCTCCAAGTCGACCAACCTGGCCGTGGTGGCGCCGGGCATCGCGGAGGCGCTGCTTGCAACGGCGATCGGCCTGCTGGCGGCCATTCCCGCGGTCATTGCCTACAACAAGCTGTCATCGGATGCCGGCAAGCTGGCGCTCAGGATGGAGGGCTTCGCGGACGAGTTCTCCGCCATACTCTCGCGCCAAATCGATGAAAAAGTCGCGGCCAAGGTCTGAGGGTAAGCAGGATGGGAATGTCGATCGGACAGACCGGCGGCCGGGGCGGCCGCGGCCATAGGCGGCGCGGCCGGCACCACAGCCTCGTGTCCGAAATCAACGTCACGCCCCTGGTGGACGTGATGCTGGTGCTGCTGATCATCTTCATGGTGGCGGCGCCCATGCTGACCGTCGGCGTCCCCATCGACCTGCCTGAGACCCAGGCCAAGGCGATGAATTCCGATACCCAGCCGATCACCGTCTCGGTCAACCAGGGCGGCCAGATCTATCTGCAGGAGACGGAGATCGGGCTGGAGGAAGTGGTCCCCAAGCTCGAGGCGATCGCCAAGACCGGCTATGAGGAACGCATCTATGTGCGCGGCGACAAGACCGCCGACTACGGCACGGTGATGCAGGTGATGGCGCGCATCTCCGCCGCCGGGTACCGCAATCTCGGCCTCGTGACCCTGCAGGAACGGGAAACCCAGTAGCGGCATGAAGGCTGGCCTAACCACCTCGGTCATACTGCACGCGGCGGTGCTCGGCTTCGGCCTGGTGTCGCTGTCGTCGCCGCGCGCCTTCGAGGTCGCCGACGTCGAGGCGCTGCCGGTCGACATCGTGCCGATCGAATCGATCACCCAGATCCAGCAAGGCGACAAGAAGGCGCCGGCCAAGGAGAAGCCGTCGCCGGTTCCGACCTCCAAGCCCGACATCGTGGAGAACGCGCAGAAGGTCGGCGAAAACACCATCGATACGGACAAGCCGCCGACGCCCGAGGCAAAGCCGAAACCGGTCGAGGCCGCCGCCGCCGCGGCGCCTTCTCCCGAGCCGGCTCCGCGCCCGATCGAGGACAAGAAGCCGGAGCCGGTGAAGCAGCCGGAGCCGAAACCCGAGCCGGTGCCGGCGACGGAGGTGACGCCGCAGCCCCAGCCCAAGCAGGAAGTCAACCCTGATCCCGCCCCCGAGACGGCGGTGACGGAGACCGCCCAGGCCGAGGCGGTGAAGCTGCCCGACAATGCGCCGTCGCCAGAGGCGCGCCCGCAGCCACCCCAGGCCCAGACCGCCAAGGCGCCTGAGCGGAAGGATGCGGAAAAGCCGGCCAAGCAGCAGGCCAACAAGCCGAAATCGGAAGAGAAGGAATTCAACGCGGACGAGGTCGCGGCTCTCCTGAACAAGGAGAAGGCAGCGGGCGGCGGCGCCAAACGCTCGACGCAGCAAGCCTCGCTCGGCGGCGAAAAGAACACCGGCGGAACCAAGCTTTCACAGAGCGAGATGGACGCGCTGCGCGGCCAGGTGCAGCGCTGCTGGAGCGTTCCGGCCGGCGCGATGGGCGGCGACTCGCTGAAGGTTTCGGTCAAGTTCAAGCTCGACCGTTCCGGGGCGCTCGAAGGCAGTCCGGAAATCATCGGCGGGGGTGGAGCCGACGGCGTGCAGCGTGCCGCAGCCGAGGCGGCGCGGCGCGCGGTCGTGCGTTGTTCGCCCTACACGCTCCCCGCCGACAAGTACGATGCATGGGCGGATGTGATCGTCAATTTCGATCCGAGCGAAATGTTCTGATCCTCCGCCCCAAGGAGCAACGAGGCTTTTGCGAATGAAACAACTGATGAAGACCCTTCTTGTCCTGGGCGCGCTGGCCTGCGGCGTGACGTCCTTCGCCATGTCGCCGGCCCATGCGCTGGTGGAGATCGACATCAACAAGGGCAATGTGGAGCCGCTGCCGATCGCCATCAGCGATTTTGTGTCCCAGGACGGGGCCGGCGCCGAGATCGCCGCGGTGGTGGCGGCCGACCTCAAGCGCTCGGGCCTGTTCGCGCCGATCGACAAAGGCGCCTTCATCGAGAAGATAACCGATCCCGACGCCGCACCGCGTTTCGACGACTGGAAGGTGATCAATGCTCAAGCGCTGGTCGTCGGACGCGTGACGCAGGAGGCAGACGGGCGGCTGCGCGCGGAGGTGCGGTTGTGGGATACGTTCGCCGGCCAGCAACTGATCGGCCAGCAGTTCTTCGCCAACAAGGCCAACTGGCGTCGTGTCGCCCATATCATCGCCGATGCGATCTATGAGCGCCTGACCGGCGAGAAGGGATATTTCGACACCCGCGTCGTGTTCGTCGACGAATCCGGCCCGAAGAACCAGCGCAGGAAGCGGCTCGCCATCATGGACCAGGACGGCGCCGGCATCCGCTACCTTTCGGACGGCCGGACGATCGCGCTCACGCCGCGCTTCTCGCCGAGCCGGCAGGAAATCACATATATGTCCTATGAAAGCGGGCAGCCGCAGGTCTACCTGCTGCAGATCGAGACCGGTCAGCGCGAATTGGTCGGCAACTTCCCCGGCATGACCTTCGCTCCACGTTTCTCGCCCGACGGCCAGAAGGTGATCATGAGCCTGCTCCGGGACGACGGCAATTCCAACATCTTCGCCATGGATCTGCGCAGCCGAACGACCACCAGGCTCACCAATTCCAATTCGATCGATACGTCTCCGTCCTATTCGCCCGACGGCAGCCAGATCGTCTTCACCTCGGATCGTGGAGGCCGGGCGCAGATCTATGTGATGGGTGCGGACGGGTCCGGCCAGAAGCGCATCTCCTATGGCGACGGCACCTATTCGACACCGGTGTGGTCGCCGCGGGGCGACCTGATCGCCTTCACCAGGCAGTCGGGCGGCGAGTTCCAGATCGGCGTCATGAAGACCGACGGGTCGGGCGAACGCATCCTGTCGAGCGGTTTCCAGCAGGAGGGGCCGACCTGGGCGCCGAACGGTCGCGTGCTGATGTTCTTCCGCGAGGCGGCTGGCTCCGGTGGGCCGCGGCTCTATTCGATCGACTTGACCGGTCGCAACGAGCAGGCGATTCCGACGTCCAATTTCGCCTCCGACCCGGCCTGGTCCCCATTGCTCGAATAGCGTCCGGCCGGAGGCCAAGCTCGCGTGAAAAGGGCCGGAAACGGCCCTTTTTCATGTATCGGCCGCGTTTTGGCCGTATTTCGGCCTAGGGTCCGCGCGCAATGTCGGGGCGGACGGGACAGCGACCGCCGGACCGGGGACGGAAGCCGGCAATAGATATTTAACCCTGTTCGTTGGGTGTCCGTTAACCGCAACGTGGTTACTGGACGATCAACGAAACTACTCGAATTTGCGAAGGAGAGGCGGGATGCGCCGCATCGCAGCATATACCATGAATCCGATCGTCCTGGCTCTGGTGGCAACCCTGGCCGTAGCCGGCTGCGCCTCGAAGAAGACGCCGAACAGCGCCGCCGACCTCGGCCTCGGCGCGGCGACCCCGGGTTCGGCGCAGGACTTCACCGTCAATGTCGGCGACCGCATCTTCTTCGACACGGACTCCTCGGTGATCCGCGCGGACGCACAGCAGACGCTGTCCAAGCAGGCTCAGTGGCTCAACCAGTATGGCAACTACGCCATCACAGTGGAAGGCCATGCCGACGAGCGCGGCACGCGCGAATACAACCTCGCGCTCGGCGCCCGCCGCGCCGCCGCGGCCCGCGACTTCCTGGTCGCGCGCGGCGTGAAGGCCAATCGGATCCGCACCATCTCCTATGGCAAGGAACGTCCGGTGGCGGTTTGCGACGACATCTCGTGCTGGTCGCAGAACCGTCGCGCCGTGACCGTGCTGAACGGCGCGGGAAGCTGAGGCGCGGAGACCTCCCGATACGCGAAAGGCGGCCATGGTGCCGCCTTCTTCATGGCGGTCGCGGCGGCCTGGCTGAGACGCAGCCGCCGAAACAAAATTTGGCCGAAGTCTCGCATCCTGATAGAAGCAGCGCGGGCGTCCGATGCGACCGCCCGGGACCGTTATACCAGAGCGAGACAAACATGCATTTGCGATCCATCCTCAGCGGCACGCTGGCGCTGCTGCTTCTGTCGGGGGGCGTCGCGCTTTCCCAGGAAGCCCGCGCGGCCGGCGCCGGCCGGACCGTGCCGATGCCCAAGGCCGACCTGCCCGGCGTGTTCGGTGCCGGTTCGAACGAAGGTTTCCGTGTCGCCCAGGCCGGCGATCCGCGTGTCACCGCCCTCGAAGAGCAAATCCGTCAGCTGAGCGGAACGATCGAGGAGCTCAACTTCCAAATCTTGCAGATGCAGGAACAGATGCGCAAGATGCAGGAAGACAACGAGTTCCGCTTCCAGGAACTCGAAAAAAAGAGGTCCGACGCCAGTGGCGGCTCCGGGCAGTCGGTCGCGGGCTCGACCGATCCGACGACCGGCGTCGCCCAGGAGACGACGCCGAAGACCGACCGGCCGGCCAATTCGGTTGCCGGTTCGCAACCCGGCGCGAGTGCGGGCACGTCGCCGAAAACCTTCGGCACCATCGTGTTCGACGCCGACGGCAATGTGACTGGCGGCAGCGTCGGGGACCAGATCACGGCACAGCCTCCCGGTACCAGCGGCGACCAGGTTGCCGCGTTGCCGGCGACGGACGATCCGGAGGAGGTCTATCGCAACTCCTACGAATTCATCCTTTCCGGCGACTACAAGACCGCTGAGGCCGGCTTCCGCGATCACATCGCGCGCTTCCCGGGCGATCCCAAGACGGCGGACGCGCATTTCTGGCTCGGCGAAGCCTTGCTCGGCCAGCAGAAGTATCGCGATGCGGCGGAAATCTTCCTCGCCGCCAGCAAGGAATATCCGTCGTCGAAGAAGGCGCCGGAAATGCTGCTGAAGCTCGGCATGTCGCTTGCAGGCCTGAAGCAGCGCGACGTCGCCTGCGCCACCTTCAGCGAGGTCGGCAAGCGTTATCCCGGTGCTTCTGCGCAGCTCAAGGAGCGTGTGAAGCAGGAGCAGGCCCTCGCCGCCTGCTAGACCGGCGAGATGAATCCCGATGCGACCGTTTCGGTTCGAGGAATGGGCTCCGCGGGCAGATGCCCGATCTACGCCCGTTTTCCTGCCGACACCGCATCCGGCTTCATCTCGCGCCCATCCATGACGGCGGGCAGCGATAAATCGTTCGACGCCTGTTTCGGGCGGTTGGACCTGACGGGCCGGCGCGGCGTGGTTGCAGCCGTCTCGGGCGGCAGCGACTCGACCGCGCTGCTTTTCCTGCTCAAGGCCGCGCTCGAAAGCAATGCGTCCGGGACAAAGCTCCTTGCGGTCACCATCGACCACGGGCTGCGGCCGGACTCGGCCGAAGAGGCGGCGACAGTCGCCCGGCTCTGCGGGGATCACGGGATCGCGCACCAGACGCTGCGCTGGGAAGGCCCGAAGCCTAAGACCGGCGTCCAGGCAGCGGCGCGCGAGGCACGCTACCGGCTGCTCGCGCGAGCGGCGATCGCCCTGGGAACCGATGTCGTCTTCAGCGGCCACACTTCGGACGACCAGGCCGAGACGATCGCCATGCGTCGGCGACGCGGTGCGGGGCACGGCATGGCCGGCATGGCGCCAGCGACGCTCTATGACGGCAAGGTCTGGATCCTGCGACCGTTGCTCGAGACGTCGCGCGCAGCCTTGCGGGACTATCTCGACACCATGCAGATCGGCTGGATCGACGATCCGAGCAACCGCAACACAGCGTTCGAAAGGATCAGGGTCCGGCAGGGAGGGACGAGCGGGGCAGGCGACGTGCCTTCGGCCGCTGCGGCGCGGCGCGCGGTTGCGGGCCGCGCAGGCGAGTTGATCGCTTCCCATGCCTTGCTCCCAGTTCCGGGCCTCATCCGGCTTGCTCCTGCCTTTTTCACGGTCGACGATCGCGAGGCAGCGGTCCATGGCTTCAGGGTGCTGCTCGCCGTCGCCGGAGGCGTCGGGCATTTGCCCGATCTCGTCCGCGTCGGCGCCCTGTTCGAGCGCGTCGCCTCGGGTTCTCACTGTGCCACACTGTCGCGGGTGGTGGTGGAGGCGCGGCGTGCCGGCGTCTTTCTGAGGCGCGAGATGCGCGGTCTGCCGGCACCCGTGCCACTGATCCAGGGCATGATCTGGGACGGACGTTTCCGTATGGAGGCAGGCGATGCCGGCGAGGGATGCATCATCGAACCGCTCGGCCCGGAGGACGTCGGAACCGGCGAACTCACGTCGGTCGATGAGCCGAAAAGCCTTGTCCGAAAGGCGCTCGCGGCCGGTCCCGCGGTCCGATTGGCCGGCTGTGAACGGAAGATCAGCATCGCCGCCGGGCCGCTGGCTGCCGGATCTGCTCCAGAGACTCCTGCCGGAGCGGAGCGGGTTTTGGCGGCTGCGACTCCGCTGCTCGCGCCCTGGGCGCGTTTCCTGCCCTCATTCGATCTTCCCCTGGCGCGGGCCGTCGCGGCGCTGGTAGGGGCGCCGGATATTCCGGCTTCGCCTTGCGAAGGCCACAAAAAGCGGGAAATGTGAGGGTCTCGGGACCTGACGAGACCGGGGGGCGGTACCGCCGTGAATTCTCAGGAACGAACTCTTGTCCGCGGGAAAGCCTCTTAACCGAGACAAAGACTCTTAACCGAGACGCCGGGTCGCGCTTGGCAATGGCAAGCGCCCTCCCTATGTTAGCCTTGATTAGACTTGCGGACTTTCGTGTCCGAGCTTCGGACACCCAACGGGACACTCGATGAATCCGAATTATCGTAATCTTGCGCTCTGGGCGATCATTGCCGTTCTCCTGATCGCGCTTTTCAATCTGTTCCAGACACCGCAGCAGCGGGGGACTTCGCGCGAGATCGCCTATTCCGAGTTTCTTCAGGACGTGTCGAGCGGCCGCGTGAAATCGGTGACGATTGCGGGCGAGCGCATCACCGGCACCTATGTCGACAACAGTTCCGGCTTCCAGACCTATTCGCCGGGCGACACGTCGCTGGTCAACCGTCTCGAAGAGAAGAACGTCGTCATCAATGCGCGGCCCGAGACCGACGGATCGAACTCGATCTTCGGCTACCTGATCTCGTGGCTGCCGATGATCCTGATCCTGGGCGTGTGGATATTCTTCATGCGCCAGATGCAGTCGGGCTCGGGACGCGCCATGGGCTTCGGCAAGTCGAAGGCCAAGCTGCTGACCGAGGCGCATGGCCGCGTGACCTTCCAGGATGTCGCTGGTGTCGACGAGGCCAAGGAGGATCTCGAGGAGATCGTCGAATTCCTGCGTGACCCGCAGAAATTCCAGCGGCTGGGCGGCAAGATCCCGCGCGGCGTCCTGCTCGTCGGCCCTCCCGGAACCGGCAAGACGCTGCTTGCCCGGGCGATCGCCGGCGAAGCGAATGTGCCGTTCTTCACCATTTCCGGCTCGGACTTCGTAGAAATGTTCGTGGGCGTCGGTGCCAGCCGTGTCCGTGACATGTTCGACCAGGCCAAGAAGAACGCGCCCTGCATCATCTTCATTGACGAAATCGACGCAGTCGGCCGGCACCGTGGCGCAGGCCTGGGCGGCGGCAACGACGAGCGCGAGCAGACGCTCAACCAGTTGCTGGTCGAGATGGACGGCTTCGAAGCCAATGAGGGCATCATCCTGATCGCGGCCACCAACCGGCCCGACGTGCTCGACCCGGCATTGCTGCGCCCAGGCCGTTTCGATCGCCAGGTCGTGGTGCCGAATCCTGATATCAACGGCCGCGAGAAGATTCTCAAGGTCCATGTCCGAAATGTGCCGCTGGCGCCGAATGTCGACCTGAAGGTGGTGGCGCGGGGAACGCCGGGCTTCTCGGGCGCGGACCTGATGAACCTCGTCAACGAGGCGGCCCTCATGGCGGCGCGGCGCAACAAGCGCCTTGTCACGATGCAGGAGTTCGAGGACGCCAAGGACAAGGTGATGATGGGCGCCGAGCGTCGCTCGACGGCCATGACCCAGGCGGAAAAGGAACTGACGGCCTATCACGAAGCCGGCCACGCCATCCTGGCGCTCAATGTTCCGGCCGCCGACCCGCTGCACAAGGCAACCATCATCCCGCGCGGCCGCGCACTGGGCATGGTGATGCAACTGCCCGAAGGCGACCGCTATTCGATGAGCTACAAATACATGGTCTCGCGCCTGGCGATCATGATGGGCGGGCGCGTCGCCGAGGAGATGAAGTTCGGCAAGGAGAACATCACCTCGGGTGCAGCTTCGGACATCGAACAGGCGACGAAACTCGCGCGCGCAATGGTCACCCGCTGGGGATTCTCCGACAAGCTCGGCCAGGTCGCCTACGGCGAGAACCAGGAAGAAGTCTTCCTCGGCCATTCGGTCGCGCGCACGCAGAACGTCTCGGAGGAGACTGCGCAACTGATCGACGCGGAGGTGCGGCGCCTGATAGACGACGCCTACGCTTCGGCGCGCCAGATCCTTACCAAGAAGAAGAAGGAATGGATCGCGCTCGCCGAGGGCCTGCTCGAATACGAGACCCTTTCAGGCGACGAGATCAAGCAACTGCTCGCCGGCGCGAAGCCGTCACGCGATCTTGGCGACGATACGCCGACATCCCGTGGCTCGGCAGTGCCGAAGGCCGGTGCAGGTCCGCGCCGCAAGAAGGGCCCGGAGCCCGAAGGCGGAATGGAACCGCAGCCCCAGGGTTGAACTGGGCCAGCCAATCCGGTCGAACCTGAAAAGATGCCGCAGCATGAAGATGCTGCGGCATCTTTTCGTTTCGGGGGCGCGCTACCGGTCGTCGGCCGGCCGCACGGCGCGGTCGAGCGCAAGCAGCATGTGCGCTTCGACATCCTGCCTTAGCCTTGCCCGCGCGGTCTTGTCCGACGTCACCAGATAGAGATCGACCAATGTGCCGAGCAGCAGGTTGATCACCTGCAGGCTCAGCGGGTCGCTGGGGCTTTGCGGCGCAAAACGTGCAATGAAGGGCACCACGATATCGTCGACGATATGGTTCTGTTCGGCATTGTTGTCGGCTTCGATCGGCCTGATGGCCCGCATTGCCTTCAGCAGCCCCGAATGAGAGGGGATTGCTTCGGCGGCGTCGAGATAGACGCCGAGCAGGATTTTGGCCGCCTGCTCGACAGGCGTATCTGCCGGCAGTGCAACCAGGGCGTTTGCGCAGGAGGCGACGATGCGGGCAACCGTCGCGTCATAGGCCGACAGCAGAAGACCATCGCGATCGGCGAAGTAGCGATAGAGGGTACCGACGGATACGCCCGTTTCTGCAGCGACGCGCGTGGTGGTGACCGCGTCCGCTCCTTCCTCGGCCACCAGCCGCTCGGTGGCGGCGAGCAATGCCGCGCGCGTTTTCTGCGCGCGATCCTGGACGGGCAAGATCTTGGTGGCTGGCGGGGTGGGATCCATAGAAAGTGAAACTATTTCATTTTTGTTGACAAGGCCAGAACGGAAGCGCATCGTTTCGTCGTTCGCTGACGAAGGCCAGCTTTTCACTGGTCAGGGGGCCGGGGCCGGCACTGAGGGGAGGACTTGATGTGAGAGCTATCGTTTCGACGACCATGCTGGCCCTGCTGCTCGGCGTATCGGCGGGCAACGTTGCAAATGCGGCGGAGATCGCGGTGGAAGCCGGCGAGGGCGCTGCCGAAAGGCTGACCGAGGCGCTGATCATGGCCAAGCCAGGCGACACCGTTCGCATCGGCGCCGGGCGTTTCGAACTGACCGAGGGGTTGTCGCTGGATATCGACGACGTGCTGGTGAAGGGCGCGGGCTCCGACCAGACGGTGCTTTCGTTCAAGAGCCAGACCGGCTCCGGGGAAGGGCTGCTCGTGACATCGGACCGCGTCGTCCTCGAGGATTTCGCGGTCGAGGATGCAAAGGGCGACGGGGTGAAGTCGAAGGGCTCCGACCAGATCACCTTCCGCAAGCTGCGCGTCGAGTGGACGAACGGGCCCGATGCGAAGAACGGCTCCTACGGCGTTTATCCCGTTTCGTCCAAGAATGTGCTGATCGACGGCGTGACCGTGAAAGGGGCGTCCGACGCCGGCATCTATGTTGGCCAGAGCGAGAACATCGTGGTGCGCAATTCGCGTGCCGAGTTCAATGTGGCCGGCATCGAGATCGAAAATTCGATGAAGGCCGACGTGTACAAGAACGTCGTCACCCGCAATACGGGCGGCATACTGGTCTTCGACCTTCCCAACCTGCCGGTGCAGGGTGGGCATGACATTCGTGTCTTCGACAACGCGGTAGTCAACAACGACACGCCCAATTTCGCGCCGAAGGGCAACATCGTCGCGATCGTGCCGAAGGGCATGGGCATCATGGTGATGGCCAACCGCAACGTGCATGTCTTCAACAACAAGCTCGACGGCAACGGCACTGCCCATGTGCTCATCGCCGCCTACCCGAACGACTATGAGGACGAAAAATACATGTTCGTGCCGCGCGGCGTGTTCGTGCACGACAATTCCTATGGGGAGGGCGGCGCGTCACCGGACGGCGAAGTCGGCAAGACGATCTCGGATGTTTCCGGGATGCCGGTGCCCGATATCGTCTGGGATGGGGTGACGACCATTCCCGAGTATTTCTCGTGGACCGCAGCCGAGAACCGTATCTATGTCGAGGAGGCCGAAGGCACCAGTTTCGTCAATCTCAAGATGATCTCCCAACTGATGCTGCCCTGGGGCTGGTGGCCCGACACGGATATCGCGTCCTACAAGGGAAGCCTGCCGGAGCCTGCTCCGGTCAAGCTGCCGCAGGAAAGCGGGGCCTAGACGGGGCAAGAAGCGATGACCGCACTGTGCCGGAACCAGGAAGTGACGCGCGCTTGGTCCGGCTTCGGCTGGCCATTGCGGCGTTCGGGCGCGGCAATCCCGTGGCCGCTGTCGGTGCCGGCATGGACCGAGCGGCTGGCGCGACCGGAGATATGGAAAACCCTGCTCGGTGCCTGGCTCGTGTGCATTCTCGCGGGCGGTCATGCCCATGGCGTTGTTTCGGCCGAGGCGATCCTGGCCGAAAGCCCGCCGAAGCTGCTTTCCGAGTTCGGCTTCTTCGACGATCTCAAGGCGCAGAACCCGGCGGCTGGTGTCGTTCCGTTCCAGCTTGCCACGCCGCTGTTCTCCGACGGCGCGTTGAAATTCCGGTTCGTCCATTTGCCCGACGGCAAGGCGGCGCAATATGACGACGATGAAGCTTTCGACTTCCCGACGGGGACGGCTCTGATCAAGACCTTCGCCTTTCCCGCCGACAATCGCCGGCCGGACCAGGACATCAAGCTGATCGAGACGAGGGTGCTCCTGCGCCGCACGGACGGCTGGCACGCTTTCGCCTATCTCTGGAACGCCGAACAGACGGACGCCGTGCTGAAGATCGCAGGTGCCAAGGTCGAGATATCGACCACCGCAGCGGACGGATCCGCGCTCGCCTTCACCTATTCCGTACCGAACAAGAACCAGTGCAAGGCATGCCACGCCTTCAATGGAGAAATCGTCCCGCTCGGGCCGAAGGCGCGCAATTTGAACCGCGACGTCGACTATGCAACCGGCCGGCTAAACCAGCTGGCCCACTGGACGGCAGCGGGTATGCTGGCCGACGCCCCGGCTCCCAAGGACGCGCCCGCGGTCCCGGACTGGCGCGACGCCGCGGCCGCGCTCGACCTGCGGGCACGAGGCTGGCTCGACGTCAACTGCGCCCATTGCCATCGCCGGGAGGGGCCGGCCAGCAATTCCGGGCTGTGGTTGACCTTCGGCGAGAAGGATCCGGTGAAATTCGGCGTGAGGAAAAGGCCGGTCGCGGCGGGCAAGGGGTCCGGCGATCGCCAGTTCGACATCCTTCCGGGCGATCCGGGCGGCTCTATCCTCCTTTATCGCGTCGAGAGCACCGAACCCGGCGTGATGATGCCGGAACTGGGACGCCATATCGCGGATCCCGAGGCGGTCGCGCTGCTCAAGGACTGGATCGGCCAGATGCGATAAAGCGCGCCGCTCTATCTGTTTGTTTGAACAGCGGATTCTTCCTGAAGCCGCTGCGTACTTCCGGAAGACATGCCTTAGCCAGCCTGTGAGCCGCTCTTGTGCCGGAAGTCGAGATCGATCCGGCCTTCTTCCGCCTTATGGAAGAACTGCGAACACACCAGCCATCCTTTCAGCGGGCGCAACAGCGCCAGGCATGCCAGCAGCGTGAGCGGCATAGTGGTGAAAAGATGGAGCCAGATCGGTGTGTCGAAGGTCACCTGGAACCAGACGGCGAAGGCCAAGGTCGGTACCGCGGCGATCGTCATGGCGAAGAAGGCCGGACCATCCGCCGGATCAGCGAAGGAATAGTCGAGGCCGCATACCTCGCAGGATGGAGCGAGCTTGAGGTAACCGGTGAAAAGATTGCCCTCCTGGCACCGCGGACAGCGTCCGAGGATGCCCGTCTTCATGGGATTGTCGGTTGGACGATATCCGCCCGCCATATCGCTGACATTGGTGGCCATGGCTTTCCTTCCTTTGAAATATTGTATGGAAGATAACGAAAATTTTCCATACAATCGCTTCGTTCATGCCGATGTATGGATGACTTATTGCCAAATCCCACTCATTTCAAGCGGGCGTGCAGCGTATTGCCGGCGTGGCAATCAATTGTATGTATATTGAATGTATCTCGCCATGCGAACGAGGCGCAAGTCCCGACTTGCCAGGCATGGCCTGACGAGGTCGGTGCGAAGATGTCGGTGAGGGTTGCCCGGGCCAAGCCTCAAGGGGATGTCTGCACCCTCACAATTGATGAGCCTCGGCCTGTTGGTATCAAGCTGTCGGGACTGGAACGATTTCCTAAGAATTCGTAACGAATACTTACACAAAGTGATGGCTTCCGGCCGGCTCGTTGTGGCAAACCAGCGCGGGGGGGTGGCAACGCCTTTTGGGGAAAGCAGCATGTCGAGACGTTATTTCGGTACGGATGGAATTCGGGGCCGGGCCAACAAATTCCCGATGACCGGCGAGGTCGCCATGAAGGTCGGCATGGCCGCCGGCATGTCGTTTCAGCGCGGCAATCATCGTCACCGTGTCGTGCTCGGCAAGGACACACGTCTTTCCGGTTACATGATCGAGAACGCCATGGTGTCGGGCTTCTGCGCTGCCGGCATGGATGTGTTCCTGCTCGGGCCGATACCGACACCGGCGGTCGCCATGCTCGCCCGTTCGCTGCGCGCCGATATCGGCGTGATGATCTCGGCCTCTCACAATCCCTATCATGACAACGGCATCAAGCTGTTCGGTCCCGACGGCTACAAGCTCTCCGACGAAATCGAAACCCGTATCGAGGCGTTGATCGACGGGGAGATCGACATCAAGCTTGCGGATTCGGACGGCCTCGGCCGCGCCAAGCGTATCGACGGCGTGCATGACCGCTACATCGAATTCGCCAAGCGCACCCTGCCGCGTTCGATGTCGCTCGCCGGCCTGCGCATTGTGGTCGATTGCGCCAACGGCGCGGGCTACAAGGTGGCGCCGCTCGCGCTGTGGGAACTCGGCGCGGAAGTGATCACCATCAACAACGAGCCGGATGGCTTCAATATCAACCGGGAGTGCGGCTCGACTCATCCCGAGGGCCTGCAGAAGAAGGTGCACGAGGTGCGTGCCGATATCGGCATTGCGCTCGATGGTGACGCGGACCGCATGGTCATCGTCGACGAACTGGGCCAGATCGTCGACGGAGACCAGATCATGGCGATGATCGCGGAGTCGTGGAACCAGAACGGCCGCCTCGCCGGCGGCGGCGTCGTCGCCACGATCATGTCCAATCTCGGTCTCGAACGGTTCCTCACCGATATCGGCCTGCAGCTTCACCGCACCCAGGTCGGCGACCGCTACGTCGTCGAGCATATGCGAGCGCACGGGCTGAATGTCGGCGGCGAACAGTCCGGTCACATCGTGTTGTCCGATTTCTCCACAACCGGCGACGGCCTCGTCTCGGCGTTGCAGGTGCTGGCCTGCGTAAAGCGCGCCGGCAAGCCGGTCTCCGAAGTCGCCAAGAAGTTCGATCCCGTGCCGCAGCTTCTGAAGAACGTCCGTTTCTCGGGTGGCAAGCCCTTGGAAAGCGCGCCGGTCAAGGCAGCGATCGAGGATGCCCGCGGCCGGCTCGGCAATTCCGGCAGGCTCGTCATTCGCCCATCCGGCACCGAACCGCTGATCCGTGTCATGGCCGAGGCCGACGACCCGCAACTGGTCGAAGCTGTCGTCGACGACATCGTCAGCGTGATCGCCGAGGCAAAGTCGGCGGCGTAGGCGACAAGGCCGACCGCCCGGAACCTTCCGATCTGGGGCAGCCAGGCAGCGGCTGGCCCGTGAACGACTGAGGGAGTATCCAGGCGAAGAAACAGGGTTGGGATCTGCCTGGGAAAGATACCTGCTTTCGGGGCAAGACCCCGACTATCTGCCCGAGCTTCCTATTCGGCCCATCGCATGCTCATGGGGCTGCCTCATGTGACAAGAGGCGGCGCCTCCGCCGACGATGCAAATGCCGTCGCTGGGGGTTCGATAGGCGGTGCGGCGCTGCCCATGAGGACAAGTCTTCTGGTCTGGCTTGAGATGACGATGCCCGGCGGTGCCGTCGCCGCCAGCGCGGAGACGGGTGCCGCCATCCCGTCGTGCGGCTACTGCTTTGTCCGCGCGCCACGCCACCGCTCCTGGCCCGAACTGCCGGCTGGCAGGTTTGCGTCAGGCTCGCGACACGACCACGCCACAACCACGCTGCTCAAGTTCTCCGGCAGCGAGCCAGAGCTGCGAAGGGCAGCGGTGCTTGTTACGACGATTCCCGCACTGGTTGCAGTCGATGACGATTCCGTGAAACTTCCGGTTAAGGGGTTCAAAAAAATCAGGAGTGTGGTAGTCTCGATTTGTTACATGACGATACATGACGTGAAAGGAGTGAGGCCATGCCCGAAACTGAACCTCTCTCGCCAAGCTGGTCGCAACGGTGGTCGGGTTATCGACCTTCCAAAACCATGTGGTTCTGGTCACTGGTGGGAATATCCGCGCTGACGATGGTCGTCGGCTTCGCCTTCGGCGGATGGACCACAGGTGGAACAGCCGCGCTGATGGCTGAAAAGGCGGCAAGGGACGCTCGATCCGAACTGGTAGCCACGGTATGTGTGGAGAAATTCGTTTCCGCCGACAATGCCTCGGAACAACTGGCTGCCCTCAAGAAAACGTCGTCGTGGGAGCGCAACAGGTTCATAGAGAACGGCGGATGGCTCAAGCTGACAGGTATGGATAAGGCCGTTCCCGGGGCTGCCGAGCTTTGCGCGAAGGAATTGGTCGCGATTGAGAACCTTCCAGAACAGAGTGCCGAAGCGGTCACGACCGACGGCTGAATTATCGGGCTGCTGAACGTTGGGCGTGGGCTCCTCCGAGGGGAGGAAGGCAGGTCGCCGAGTGGATCAGAACTTTGCTGGTTCCGCTCGGCGGCCGCCGCGCTTTTCCAGATGTTGCCAGATGTTGCTGCTTCAGGCGCGGGCTGTGCGAGAAGAACCGGCCTGCGGCTGGCCAGCACAACAATGAAAAGGTGATCTCGGCCCTTGCCGCCATTCTACAATGGCGGCACACTGCTCTTGTTTGCAAGGGGAGCGACGAAAGGATGTGGATTCGGCTGACCTGCGACGAGATCAGAGCGTGAGTGTCAACGCAGACCATTTGGTCGCCTTGGGAGACCCCGGCGAGAGGACGCTCGTGATGCATGGCCGAGGCGACGTTCTGGTCGAGCAAGGCCAAATCGGACATTGTCGAATCGTTGCAACTGCAGCAGTTCGCTCTCGGAGCATCGGGGGCAAGTCGTACCACAGATTTCAATTGAAGAGGCCGTTCGGGGCCAGGGGACGCAAAGCGTGGCAAAGAATCCTGACTATTTGCTGCAGGACAAAAGTGAAGGCTTGCCGGAACGGATTGGCCATCTGCTCGGGATGATCGTCTTCATTGGAGTCTGTTGCATGGTTGCTTGGCCGATCGTGCAGTCGCTGTTCTTCTAGCGCCGTTTGCCGTCTGCCGTGAACAGAGTTGCTGCCCGCGCCGCAATCCATATCTCTGCCGTGTTCGCTCTCTATCTGTCCGCTGCGATGCTGTTGCCGGCGGCGGTGGATCTCTATCACGGCCATGAAGACTGGCAGGTCTTTGCTGCATCGGCTGCCATCACCGCCGGTGCCGCCCTGGGTGTAGCGGCCGCCACGCACGGCAATACTCCTCCCGCCTCGACGCGATTCGGATTCCTGCTGGTCAATCTTCTGTGGATGACAATGGCCGTCGCCGGGGCTCTGCCGCTGCTTATTTCGTCGCTCGAGTTGAGCCTTGCGGAAGCGTTTTTCGAGTCGGTCTCGGCCATAACCACGACCGGGTCTACGGTGATCACTGGTCTCGACGCCAAGCCGCCGGGCGTGCTGCTCTGGCGATCCATCCTTCAATGGATGGGCGGACTCGGCGTGATAGCACTGGGGCTTTTTCTGCTGCCTTTTCTGAAGGTCGGCGGGGTCACCTATTTCAAGATCGAGTCGTCGGATATCGAGGATAAACCCTTTGAACGATTCGCAACCTTTGCTGCCAGCCTCCTTGGCATCTACGCAATGCTGACGGTTGCCTGCGCCATTTGCTACCTGCTTGCAGGAATGACCGGATTCGATGCGCTGAACCATGCCATGACAACGATGTCGACCGGCGGGATGTCGACCCACGATGCTTCGTTTGGGCTGTTCGCAAATTCCCCACACATACTGTGGATCGCTACTGTCTTCATGTTTGTCGGCGGGCTGCCGTTTTCGATTCTGATCCTGTTTGCCATTCGCGGGCGCTACGACGCTCTGCGTGACCCCCAGATTCGGGTCTTTGCCGGATACTGTGTCGCGTTCGCCCTTGCCGTGGCCGTATATCTGCGCGTAACCGCCGAAATGCCATTCCTCGAGGCTCTGACGCATTCCGCGTTCAATTTCGTGTCGATCATCACCACGACTGGCTATGCCAGCGGCGACTATTCGGCATGGGGGCCGTTTGCCGTAGCCTGCATCTTCGTCGCGACCTTCCTTGGCGGCTGTTCGGGATCCACCGCGGGCGGGATCAAGGCATATCGTTTCCTGGTGCTCTTCGAACTGACAATGAACGGTCTGCGCAAACTGGTCTATCCCAACTCGGTAATCACGATCCGTTACGGGGACCGTGTCGTCGATGCCGACATGCAACGGGCGGTCGTGCTGTTCATCTCGGCGTTCTTCGTGATCTGGGCGATCGTCGCAATCCTGCTCGGCGCGACAGGACTGGATCTCATCACAGCAGTTACGGGGTCGCTTACGGCCATGACCAATGTCGGTCCCGGTCTTGGTGACATCATCGGCCCCGCGGGCAATTTCGCGTCCTTGCCCGATTCGTCGAAGTGGTTCCTGTCGATGGCAATGCTTCTGGGCAGGCTCGAAATCCTCGTCGTGCTGGTGATTTTCACACCCACTTTCTGGAGCCGTTGAGCTTCCTTGCGCTTCTGCCGCGTCGGCTCCTGGGGCGGTGACGGCACCGACGGAATCTGCGCTGCCGCTCGATCAATCCAACCTTGCCGGCAAATCCCCACAGAACGCCTTGTCCTGCGTACCTTCGGTTACGAAGCGTCCTCCGCCAGGATGGCAAGGAATTCTCTACGCGAGAACCGGATCGTATAGCGATACTGCGACTGCGTATCATAGATGCCATCGGCACAAAACGACAGGGACACCCTGTCACCTTCGGATTCGATTCCGATTTGCCCGAGCGGCTGATCCAGGATGGTTCTCTCCCGGCCTGGCCGCTTTGCCGGTCCAACACGAATTTGCATGGTAGTTCTCCCGCCGCTGCCATGTCGCCCGGCTACGGGAAACGCACAAGCAACACCCACATGTACAGTCACATGAAAAGGCCCGTGCCGACGTCTCCGTTCGCATCAGGAACACAGACCAGGATGAATTTCATGGCGCATTCGAAACGACGCCAACGTACATCTGAGATGAACCAGTGTTTTCGATCAAATAGTCTTTGTCAACCAATTCCGAGATTTCGTGAGATTTCTCTATCGATGCTCTCGAAGTGCTGTCATGGAATCTGTGAGAGTGCAGGTTGATGAAATATACAACCATACGGGGCAATGACGGAGTGTGTGAGCAACAGACTGCATCCGACCTTCTGCGAATATCAGGTGCCCTTGGGATGGTTCTGGAGCAGGTCGGCAGGCCTTCGGAGCAGGCACTGGCTGTTCCTGACGCCTGTCGTCCTCGGCGGCGTTCCTTGTGGGGACGGACATCGCAAGGCGTGCTCGCGTCGGCGTCACCGGAAGCCGCCCGGATAAACCTCAACCTTGACGTGGGCTATCGGTCGTGAGGAGCGCGCGCACGCCATCGGCAAAGGCTTGCCCAGCAAGCGTTTTCGCGAACGTGGTTAAGAAAGACGGTTAAGCCGGCCTTAACCTTTGCAACTCATTATCCAAAACCGGGTTGTAACCAACGGAGCCGGGGGACGGGTCCGTCTTCGCAAAGGTGAGAGCAATGTACAGATTTGCCAGACCAGGCCTTTTGGCCGCGCTGGTCGCCGGCATGGCAGGATCCGCATTCGCAGCAGACATCGCTGAGCCGCCGATCATCGAGGCGCCGCCGCCGGTCTATCAGGAAGTCGACTACGGCGGTTGGTACATACGTGGCGACCTCGACTATCATTGGTCGGATTTCAGCGGCGCGGACTACATTACCTATGGAAGTGTGGTGCCGGAGCCCGGGACAGGGAGTTTCGATACCGGCGACCTCAAGGGCGCCTTCTCGATCGGCGCGGGTGTCGGCTACCAGGTCAACCGATATTTCCGCACGGACCTGACGCTGGACTACTGGTTCTCGTCGGACTTCACCGGCAGTACGAGCGGCGTCTGCGGCGGCGTCGCCTGCGTTTCGACGGACAGTTCCGCCTACAGCGCGTGGCTGCTGCTTGCCAACGCCTATGTCGACCTCGGCACCTATTATGGGATCACACCCTATGTCGGCGCCGGTATAGGCGGCGCCCGGGTGCAGTGGGACGACCTGACAAACACGATCGATGGTACTACCGATATCCATTCCGGCGCGCAAAGCTGGCGTTTCGCCTACGCCCTTATGGCCGGTGCCTCCTACTGTCTGACCGACCGGCTCAAGCTCGACGCCGGATACCGCTTCAGCCACATCAACGGCGGGCGTATGTTCGAATATGCCACGCCCACGCTCGGCGGAATCGGGGCGGGACCAGGTTACGACAACGGCTTCAACACACATGAGGTGCGCGCCGGTCTGCGCTACCAGTTCGGTGGACGCAACGAGTGCTCCGAACCGGTGGCCTACGTGCCGCCCGAGCCGATCTATACCAAGTAGGTCTCTTTCGATCATGACCGCCCGGCCCCCGGGGCCTGGCGGTCCCTATCAATGCGTCGTCCCGAGGACAATCAGCGCGACAGCCGTCGCCTGTTTGCCCGTACCTTTCTGCGATAGCCGCGCACCACGTCCTTGCCGCCGGCTCCGGCTGCGATCGCTCCTGCCGCCTGTGTTGCGGCGATCACTTTCTCGGTGACCATGCGCCTGGCTTCGCGTTCGCCGGCTTTGCCGCCGCGGGCCAGATGCAGCGCTCGCAGCCAGATGACCTGCTGGGCTTCCAGTCCAAGCATCATCGTGTCGAACCAAAGCCGATACATGATTGCGTTTCCCTTGTTCGGGCTGCCAGCCGCAGGCGGGTGCCCCTCCAAGAACAGTAGCGCGATTGTTCTTGTCACGCGCGCGCCTTCTTTCGGCGAGCGCGGCCTCTCGGACCTGCGGCCGGAATGACGTCAGAGCGAACAGCTTGTTTTCTAAAGACGATTTCTGGCATCAGGGTTAACCGGCACTTAACCTCTATGGTTAACAATGGCTCCATGGGCATCCGGGCGAAGCCGTCCGGTGGTATCGGGGAGTTCCTGCAGATGAGCCTCAAGACCTCTGTCGTTCTTGCCGCGGCGACGATTGCAATCCTGCCTGCGGGCTCTCTGCGGGCCGCCGACTATGAACCGCCCGTCTTCGTTGATCAGCCGGTGGAGGAATATGTGCCGGTCGAGATCGGGTCGGGCTGGTATCTGCGCGGCGACGTCGGCTACAATTTCAGTGTCAAGGCAGGTGACTTCGACTACCGAACCTTCGATGCGCTTACCGGAACCTATGATACCGCCCGGTTCGATAGTGCCTCGCTCGGCAACAATGTCACGGGGGGTATCGGGTTCGGCTATAATCTTACCGACTATCTACGCGCCGACCTGACCTTCGACGTCTTCCGCACTTCGTTCGATGGAACGACGTCGGCGGCGCAGCCCTGCGCGCCATTGCTGGTGGGGACGAGCTGTCGAACTGCAGATTCGGCCGATGCGACGGCCTACAACCTCATGGCCAACGGCTATGTCGATCTCGGCACCTATGTCGGCTTCACCCCTTATGTCGGGGCGGGGCTCGGCATGACCTATGTCAATTGGGACCAGCTCAACAGCAGTGCCTATTGCGTGGGAGCTGATTGCCCGGCTGGTTTTGTCGGGTCGAACGAATCGGACGGCGAGAAGAGCTGGCGCTTCTCCTGGGCCTTGATGGCGGGCATGGCTTACGACCTGACCAAGAACCTCAAGGTCGATCTGGGCTATCGCTACCGCAGCATCGAGGGCGGACCGATGTTCGCCTTCGACCGCGCGTCGCAATTTGCCGGAGCATCCGGCACGCAGGGTGAGGACCCGGGCTTGCAGTCGCATGAAGTTCGAATCGGGCTGCGCTACTCGCTTTGGTAGACCAAGAGAGCGGCTCCGTCGCCCTCTTCAGTGAGCCGGGCATCGCACTTCTGGGCTAACCGAAGCTCGGATGCAGGGTCTCCTTCAGTGATCCGCCACTTCCCTGATCCGGTGCCAATGGCTGGGACCGACGAGCCGGCATCCTCCCCCTGTGCCGACAGCGCCACCTCGATGGCCGCCAGGGCCGCAAGACGACGGGCCTGCTGGACATCGCTTACCCAGGCAGGCCTCGCCTTCACCCAACGCCGCATGGCAGCGGCTGCGCCCTCCACCGTGGCGTTCAAGCCGGAGGCGAACTCATACTGCACCACCGCGCGGAAGAGATCCGCGTCGGCTTCGTTGCGCCTGAGCTTTTCATCGAGAATATCGCGAAGAAAGAACGTCAAGCGCACCTCCCCGAAGGCGTCGTAAGATAGGCGTTTTCCTATCCTGCAGTCAATAGGAAAAATCCTATCATTTAGGAGAAGCCCGCTGCCGTTGGGCGAGAACCCCGTCTGCGATCCAGTGCGCGGGTAGATTTCCAATCCTTGATATCGCCCTTATGTTCTTGATTTGTTCGGTGGGCGGGGCCAATGTCCTGCCGAAGCAACGGAGGGATCGAGTGCTCACCTACTTCGTCGTCCAGAGTTTCGAGCGCGGCAAGAGAGGGTCGCTGATCGCCGACCAGCCTGTCGAGGCGCAAGGGCTCGATCAAGCCATACGCATGGCGGAACGGCTGTCGCGGGTCAAGGCCGGGGTCGTGGCCTTTTCGAGGAGAGGTTCTCCGGCAACGGGCGACTATGAGGATGCTGTGATCGTGGCAATGTACGGCAATTTTTCGGAAGGCGAGCAGACGTTGCTGGCTGGTTAGTGCGAACCGGGCGTGCGGCTTGGCCGAACGCCCATGTTGCTGTTCTTTCCGGAGGGTCCGGCGGCCGCTCACTCCCGGGATCTCTCCGGGCCGACGGTCCGAAGCTGCTTCCCGTTTCCGATCGGGCAATCAGCGCGAGTTATATTTGCCGACGACCCGATGACAAACCGGCCAGTCGGCGCGGAACTCCTTGAAAATGTTGGCCGGCTGGTATTGCTGCAGCGTCCATTCGCGCTCGCTCATGCCGACAAGGCGCTTGATCATGGCTTCGTCCCCGCCCTTCGGCTCCGGTGGGGTATGATAGAGCACGACGTCGGTGTCGCGCTGTGCAGGGAGGCTTGGGTGGATCAGCGCAGTGTCGCCGGGCCAATAGGCGGGAACCATCGAGTCGCCCGTTATCAGCAGTCCGTATCCGCCCCTCACACTTTCCAGGATGGTCGGCATCTTCACATATTCGACCGGGTCGAAGGTGACGATGACATGGCCGTCGCCGCCGCGGGCGGCTGCATAGACCGGAAGCCGGCGGTCCCCCCTCACCAACTGCTCGCCAGGGACGAGGACCGGAGCGAAGCCTCTGCGCGGAGCGGGGCGACTGCCAGCGCCGTCGATCACGCCCAAAATGGTCTCCGCGTCGCGCTGCCGCAGTTCCTGCGGGGTGCCTCGCTCGACGAATTGCTGGACATAGGCATGGTTGCGACCGATCGCGGCCGACAGATCCTTGTAGGTCGTCAGCTTCGCATCGACCGCATCCCGGATGCGCTGGCGGATTTCGTCCATTGCCTATCAGTTCCAAAATCAATCCTATTTGTCAAATAGGAATTTTCCTCTTGTATAAGGACAAAATTCCTACTATCGATAGGGAATGTCGACGAAAGCAACACACAAGCCCGACGTCCCCGATCGTGTTGTCGGTGACGGACCACCCGGCGCGCTGGCCTGCGGAGCTCCAGGTTTGCCGAAGAGCGGTCTCGGTCCACGACAGGAAGAACTGCTGTCCTATCTGCAGGGCCTCGCGCCTGTCGGCGAGGGGTTTGTGCTCCGACGCGCCGAAGCGATGGGGGATCTGGGGTTCGCCACCCCCGTCGTCTTCCACAGGGCACTGCGCAAGCTCATCCACGCGGGATTTGTCTCGCGGGTCGAGGCTGGACGTTCGCATGTGAACGGGCGGCTCCGGGTACTGTGCCGCCTTGAAGCGTACCATGCTGGTCGGCCCCACCCGTGCCGACTGGCCGGCAGGGTCGACACGGTCCTCCGGCAGACGGCTCAGCGATCGGCAAGCGGCCGAAGCGCGGATGGCGCGACGCGCCGTCGCCAGCCGGTCGCGTGGGAGCCCGCGAGGCGAACTTCGACGTCGAGACCCGGGACACAGGAACGCGCCTGCCAGCAACGCTCGGCCGCGGAGGCGAACTCGGAACCAACATTCAACTCCATCGCATGACAAGGAAGAGACCATGATGAAGGCCCGCAGCCAAGCCCAGAAACGTGCCGCAAGACGGGGACGGCCAAGGAAGAACGTCCCGTTCCGCGAGCCGAATGGCCGTTCGTCGAGAGCCGAAGAGCCGATCGACAAGCTGGCGATGGCGATGCGCGCCAAGATGCTGGGTGTCTCCGAGGAGCGCGCCAGGGACCCGCGTGCCGGGTCGTTCCTCGGCTATCTCGCCATGCTGGGCCGCTCCGACGGGCTCTCGGGCACGCAGCATGAAGCCGCGCTGCGGTTCAAGGATCTGCGCGACGAGTATCTCAAGGCGATCAAGGCCCCGAATGCCGTGGTCGACAATCAGTCATCCGGTCGACCAAGGGATGTCGTGACCGACGACTACATCCGATGGTGCGCCAATGCGACAGCCCGCTATGCAGCCGCGCGCAGGGCGATCCAGGAGGCGCAGGACTCCACGCGCTCGGAAAACCTGTGGGCCGCGCTCGATCTCGTTGTGGTCCAGGAGCAGCCGATCTTCAATCTGATCGGGGCGACACGCACGCTCTGCAATGCACTGGCGCTGCACTTCAAGCGGTGACCCCGTGATCGGTGCCCCGGGCATCGCAGCATCGGAGCCGGGCGATGCCGCCCGGCGCGCCTAAGGCTCTGTTCCCGGGGGGCAGTCTGAGTTCGTTCCCGGAGATCGCCAAAGAAAGATGTGGCTCAATGATGATTTGAAAGGCCGCGACCCGGCTCGATCAATTTCTGCCGCGAGCGGCTCTAGGAAAATCCGGGATCGCTCGCGATCTGCGGTTCCGAGGCACGACCCCGAGCCCTCATCACGGCTACGGCCGCACCTGGCCGGTAAAGGCCGAGGGGTGAGGCCACCGTTCCTGCTCGCACGGTGACCTTTGTTGCAGCGATCTCTGGATAGAGCGACGCGACCGCTATCCGCGCCGCGAGTATTCTCCCATATTGTGAGCCGGATAAGTATTTTCGAGTGAGGAGACGGACAGACCATGATGTGCTGGTTCCGCACCCTGTTTCCCCGGGAAGGGCGTTTTCCTCAATCTCTTAGCCAAGCATTCGACCCCGATCTCTGCTTCGTGTTATGCCCTGGTCCAACTGCCGCGGTGACAGCTCTGCGGCGTCCATGCGAATCGTTCGGCGGCAAATGAAGAAGAAAAAGGCGAAAGCCCAGGCGAAGAAAGGCAAGCAGATCAGGCAGGTAGCGGCGCTGCCCTTCCGGCGACGCCCGGAGGGAGGGGTGGAGTTCCTGCTGGTGACCTCGCGCGAGACGGGCCGGTTCATCGTGCCGAAAGGCTGGCCGATGAAGGGTAGATCCGACGCCAAGGCCGCAGCCGAAGAGGCGGAGCAGGAGGCCGGTGTGACGGGTAGGATCGGCGGTCGCCCGATTGGACACTACCGATACTGGAAGCGGCTCAAGGACGCTTTCGTGCCCATAACTGTGACCGTCTTCGCCCTCGAAGTAGAGGCGGAAGCCGAAGAGTTCCGTGAAAGCACGCAGCGTGTTCGCGGCTGGGTTGAGCCTGATCAGGCCGAGTTCCTGATCGATGAACCGGACCTGGGGACGCTCATTCGTGAGGCGCGCAAGACACTGGAGGGCGTGCGGGCAGAAGAGAGTGGCGGCTAGAGCGCGTCGCGATACTTCAAACTCGCTCTGCGCTCTTTGGTTCCAAAACCGGTTCCCGCTTTCGAGGGGCGGCGCAAAGCGAAGCGATTATTTTCCGATGTCTCCTCAGGCGTTGAACCTCCGCGAACCTTGTACGTTCGGTTGATGTTGGAGCGTCAACAGTTTGCCACACCGGTCCTTCATCGAGTTGGTTCGACATTCTCGCGGAAGGCGTGCTCTTTTCTGTGGCGTGATCGCGAGAATCGCCTATCTCTGGGCTTTGCGCAGGATTGCTCATGAACATCGAACAACGGTCCAGAACCCTGCCGAAGTCACTGCTGGCCGCGCTGCAGAAGACGCCGGTCCGCTACTCGAAATCCGATGCGCGCGGCGCCTGCATGGCGGTCGCCTCCTACAACGTCCACAAATGCGTTGGCGTCGACAATCTGTTCGACCCGGAACGCGTCGCGTCCGTTATCCGCGAGATCGACGCCGACATCGTGGCCCTGCAGGAGGCCGACGAACGCTTTGGCCACCGAGCCGGGTTGTTGGACCTGCATCGTCTTCAGCGAGACACCGATCTCGTGCCTGTGCAGCCGCCCATGCACTCCAAGGGGCATGGCTGGCATGGAAACGTGCTTCTGGTCCGCGCGGCTGCCATACGCCATGTCGAGCATCTGAGACTGCCAGGTGTCGAGCCGCGCGGCGCGCTGGTGGTCGACGTCGAAAGGGAAGGGCTCGTCTTCCGTGTGATAGCGGCCCATCTGGGCCTGTTGCGCCGTTCGCGCGCGTTGCAGGCGGCACACCTGCTCGAACACGCCCTCGCGGGGCAGCGTCCGACCATATTGCTCGGCGATCTCAACGAATGGCGGGTCGGCCGGCGTTCCTCCCTGGAAACGCTGCTGCCGGATTTTGGGCCGATCGACGCGGCGATACCGAGCTTTCCATCCAGGTTCCCCCTGCTTGCGCTCGATCGCATCCTGGCGAGCCCTCATGAACTGATCACCACGATAGAGATCCATGATACGCCGCTGGCGCGCATGGCATCCGATCATCTGCCGCTCAAGGCGCGGGTCGATCTCGCGCCGGCGCTGCAGCGCGTACCATGCTGATCCTTCTCACCGTCGCTGCATTCCTTACCCTCTTCGGTCTCGCCTCTCTCCTTGCCGCCTTTTCCTATGGGCTTTTCGCAGCCCACGCCAAGGGTGAGCCATCCAATGCCTTGCCTCCCGCCGAGGCCACCGAGATCGGCCGCGCCGCGATGCGGCTATCGGAGGGCAGGAAGGGCAGGACCGGCATGGCCATGCTGTCCGAGAATCTCGACGCGTTCACCGCAAGGGTGCTGACCGCGCGACATGCCGGGCAGAGCCTCGATCTGATGTATTACATCTGGCACAGCGATCTCACCGGGCGCCTCCTGGTGAACGAGGTGATCAAGGCGGCCGATCGCGGCGTGAGGGTGCGGCTTCTTCTTGACGACATCAACTCGCGCGGCAGCGACACGGCCTACCTGTCGCTCGACAGCCATCCCAACATCGCGGTGCGACTGTTCAATCCGAGCCGGGCAAGACGCGGAACATTGCGGCGTGGCCTCGAAATGACGCTGCGCGCCTTTTCGGCTACCAGGCGCATGCACAACAAGGCATGGATCGCTGACGGAACTGTGGCGATCGTGGGCGGCCGCAACATAGGCGACGAATATTTCGATGCCGCCGAGACCAATTTCCAGGACCTCGATCTCGCGCTTTTTGGACCCGCCGTACAAGAGACCGAGGCAGTCTTCGACGCGTTCTGGAACAGCGACGCGGCTATCCCGATCCGTGCGCTGGCCCGGCTGCGCAAACACAGGCTCCGCCGACTGCGGAAGTCGCTTGCACGGCTCTCCGCCGGCGATCGCGTGGCTCCCTATGCGGCGCGGGTCCGCAAGCGCGCCTCGCTCAACGATATGTTCGACGGCCCGGATGCCATCCAATGGACGCAAGCCGTGGAGGTCGTATCGGATCCCCCTGAAAAGGCTGCCGGCGCCAAGAGGGAGAACTGGCTTCTGTCGCAGTTGATGCCTGCGATCACCTCTACCGAGCACCGTCTCGAAGTCGTCTCCCCCTATTTCATCCCGGGAGATGAAGGAACCGAACAACTGCTCGGCATGAGGTCACGCGGTGTCGCCGTGTCAGTGCTTACCAACTCCCTGGCGGCGACCGACGTGGCTGCGGTGCATGGCGCCTATTCCAGGTACCGGACGCGCCTGTTGGCGGTCGGCGTGCGCCTCTTTGAACTCAGGCCCCAGGTCAGCAATCTCGAGCTTCAGATGATCGGCTCAAAGGGCGCCAGCCTTCACACAAAGGCCTTCACCGTCGACGGCCGGCTGGGCTTCATCGGGTCTTTCAACTTCGACCCACGCTCGGCCTCGCTGAACACCGAGATGGGCGTGCTTTTCGAGCAATGCGACCTTGCTGCGAAGATGAGCAAAGAGTTCGACCGTCAGACCTCACCTGACGTGAGCTATCGTCTTATTCTCGACAGCGGCCGGCTGTGCTGGGTGGGTGGCGAGAACGAGTCGTTCCACCGTGATCCGGAAGCCGGGCAGGGCCGTCGCTTGCTCGCCTGGGCGATCGGACTGCTGCCCATCGAGTCGCAGCTATAGCAGCACGATGGCGCTGTCTAAACCCGGCTGCTGCGTATGGCGGGGCCCTTTCGGTCGCGTCCAGCCGGCCCAATTGCCGGTCGACGCTCTGCATCGTGATCCCCGTTCCTTGATAGCCGGTCCTGTCTGACTTTCAGTCCCTCGGCGAGGCGATGCCGGCTTTCAATTTCTTCCACCGTGCCAGCGGCATTCTTGCCGCCTCGATTGACGAACGTCATCGGTCCATGCTGGTCACGCTCCGCCTGGTTCATGGGCGCACTCCTTCTTTCGGGGGAACCGGGCAATAAACGCATGAGCAGACGAGGTGTTCCGCTATGGGACACGGAAACTGCGACTCCACCATGGGTGTAGGCGGAGGGCTGCTTTCAGCAATCGCCATCCGTAAAAGGGACGACCCCCAGGAGAAAATAGCGACCAGCAGCCAGGCGCAGTAGGCTCGATCGGCATACAGGGCGAGCTCGGCGGCGCGGGAAACGACACCTATCGGGCCGACAATGCAGGCGATATCGTCGAGAGCGCAGCCGGCTCCGGCGGCATCGACACGGTGCGATCGTCGATCAGCTTCAGTCTCGCCAACACGATTTGGGTTAGGGGCGTGGTAAAGAACCTCACCTTGCTCGGCGCGTCGCCACTTGCCGCGACCGGCAACAGTCTTTCGAAATATGCTGATCGGCAGCGGCGGCGCCAACGTGCTGAGCGGCGCGGCGGGCAACGACACGCTGGATGGTGGCATCGGCGCAGATCGGCTGCTCGGCGGTGCGGGCTCCAACTGACCAACCTGGATTTCATCGTGATCTGAGCGCTCGGCTCCACCGCACGGCGGCCGCACCAACATGGCAGAGGACCCTGGGATTTGCGGTCGTCGATCCCCCCAGCGGTTCACATCTTGATGACCAAGTAGAACTATGATTGACTTCTCCGCGAGAACCAGATTTATTGACGGTCATTATCACTTTCGAAGAATTGTGTCCGACCCGCCCGAGAAGTTCGCGGCGGGTTTCTCCGTTGAGCGACAGGAGCGTGCGCGTCCTGTGGCAGGCGTGCATCGTCATTCTTCGAGCGACTGTCTTTGCAGGCAGATTGATCAGGGCGGAGGGGACCTGTCCGGGGCTGCGACCCGCCGGCTGATCGTGCCGGCAAATGCGGTATATGATCGTACTGGGTCGCTGGAGCGTTCACAAATTAATAACCAAGTAGAATATCGATTGACTTCTGCGGAACAATCCGATTTATTGACTACTATTCTCACTTTCGAAGAATTGTGTCTGGCCCGCCCGAACTGTTCGCGGCGGGTTATTGATTAAGCGATAGAGCCATCCGCGGCGAGATTGCGCTCGCCTTGTTTTCCCCGGGGCGACGGTCGTGTCGTCCTAGATCGACGCCGATCTCAGGCGCGGCGTTGCTGCTTCATCGACAGGAGGCCGGATGCCGGGCAGGAAGAAGACCATCGCAGGCATCGACCAAGGCCGAGAGGCACGGGCTGCAGTCGACACCGTAAGGTTGGTGAGGCGGCTGCAGCAATATGCCCTCGGCGATGCCGATGAAGACGGCGATCCCGTCGAACTGGATGCCTCGCAACTGAAGGTGATCGAGATGCTGCTCAAGAAGACGCTGCCAGATCTCGCCAATGTCTCCCTGGCCGCGCCGCCCGAGAAGGCGTTCGAGCACCCGGTGATCAAGATCGTCCGTGAAATCGTCGACCCACGGGACCCGATTTGAGGAGCGGGTGTTCGAAGGGATGGCGAGCAAGAAGGAAAGCCTGGCGCCAATTGTGTCTATCCGAAGGGCGGACGGCACGCTCTGGCTCAAGACGCAGAGAACGTTCCGGCCACTGTTGAAGCCGGCGCGCTACAAGGGCGCCCATGGCGGACGCGGTTCGGGCAAGTCGCATTTCTTCGCCGGCTTACTGATCCAGGACAGCATCGCAGAGAAGGGGCTGCTGTCGCTGTGTATCCGAGAGGTGCAGAAGAGCCTACAACAGAGCGCCAAGCGCCTGCTCGAAAGGAAGCTCGCGGATTTCCGCCTTGGCGAGGCCGACGGATTCAAAGTGTTCCGGGAGGTGATCCAGACGCCGGGGGACGGGCTCGTCTCGTTCCAAGGCATGCAGGATCACACGGCCGAGTCGGTGAAGTCCTTTGAAGGTTTCAGGCGAGCCTGGGTCGAGGAGGCACAGACGTTGTCGATGACCTCGCTCAACCTTCTGCGCCCGACAATCCGGGCAGACGGTTCGGAGATCTGGGCCTCGTGGAATCCGCGACGCAAGACGGACCCGATCGATGCGTTGCTGCGTGGGCCCTCGCGGCCGACCGGCGCGATCGTGGTCAAGGCCGACTGGTCCGACAATCCATGGTTTCCGAGCGCGCTCCAACAGGAGCGACTCGATTGTCTGCGCGGCGCTCCCGACCAGTACGAACATATATGGGAGGGAGGATACGCGACCGTGCTTGCAGGCGCCTACTTCGCGGAACCGCTCGCCAACGCGCGGCAGGAAGGCCGGATCGGCGCCGTGGCGCGCGACCCGCTGATGCCGCTGAAGGCGTTCTGGGATATCGGCGTGCGGGACGCGACGTCGATCTGGGTGACCCAGTTCGTGGGGCGCGAGATGCGGATGCTGGATTATTACGAGGCAGCGGGCCAGCCGCTGGCCGCGCATCTGGAGTGGTTGCGATCGCGTGGATACGGCAATGCCCGGTGCATCCTGCCCCATGACGGCAATCGCGAAGATGCCGTGACCGCGATCCGGTTCGAGGACCATATCGCCGCGGCTGGCTTCGTGGTGGAGACCATTCCGAACCAGGGCAAGGGTGCGGCCCTGAAGAGGATAGAAGCCGCGCGTCGCCTTTTTCCGCAGATGTGGTTCAACGAGGTCACCTGTGCGGCGGGGCTCGATGCGCTTGGCTGGTACCATGAGAAGCAGGACGATGTCCGCAATATCGGCCTCGGGCCCGAACATGACTGGTCGTCGCATGCCGCCGACGCATTCGGCCTGATGTGCGTGGCCTATGAGGCGCCGCGCGACCTCAAGCTGCCGCCGCGCGACCGTCGCGGGATTCTCTAGGACTGGGCAAGGTCATGCGGCTCGGCTTTTCGGGCGCCTACCGCGTGTCCCGTGAAAAAGGATACACGCGACACGCCGCAGTGGGAGGGCACCACCGTCGACGATCTGTCCGTCGGTTGTGCGCAGAACGCCCCATCGGGTTGCAACGCGTTTCGGGAAAACATCGCATGGCTTCGAGGAATGAGCGAATGGACGACGCCCGACTGGCGGCTTTCGTGCGCAGCCAGATCAATGACGCGATCGGCTATGACCAGACCGAGCATTCTCTGCGTCGCGTGAGGGCGATCGAATACTATCGCGGCGAGCTGCGCGACCTCGACGCGAGAGACGGCTGGTCGAAGGTGACCACACGTGACTTGTCCGATCATGTCGGCTGGATACTTCCAAGCCTTATGCGCGTGTTCGCGTCCTCGGATCAGGTCGTCTGCTACGAGCCCCAGGGGCCGGAAGACGAGGGCGTGGACAAGCAGGCGTCGGACTATGTCAACTACGTCTTCTGGCGCGAGTGCAGCGGCTATCGTGTGCTTTGGGACGCCTTCCAGGATGCCCTCATGTTCGGCAATGGTGTCTTCAAATTCTGGTGGGATGCGTCGCCGAAACATGAGCTGCTGGACTATACCGGCCTCTCCGATGACGCATTCACACAACTGGTGAGCGACGACGAGGTGAGCGTTCTCCAGCATCGTCAGGAGATCAAGACGGAGAGGGTACCGGACCCGCAGACGGGCCAGCCGGTGGAGCAACCATACACCTGCCACGACGTGAAGATCCGCCGCGTTTCCGAAAGCGGCCGGCTGCGTATCATGTGTCTGGCGCCGGAGGAGTTCCTGATCGAGCGCGGCGCAACGTCGATCGAGGACGCGAAATTCGCCTGCCACCGTTCGCGAAGGACGCGGCAAAGCCTGATCGACGACGGCTACGATCGCGAGACCGTCCTGTCGATCGGCGCCGACTACGACCTGCAGTCGACCCCCGAAAGGGTCGCGCGGTGGAACCGGGTACTCTACGATCAGAACCATTTCCACTCCGACCCGCTCATGGTCGAGGTGGACGTGTTCGAGGCCTATCTGCGCGTCGACCATGACGGAGACGGCCATGCGGAATGGCGCAAGGTCGTCATCGCCGGGACGACGGGCGACGAGCGTCAGCTCCTGGCGAACGACGAATGGTCGGATGACCTGCCATTCGCCGATGTCGTCCCCAATCCGGATGCGCATATCTGGCGCGGCCGGTCCATGATGGACGAACTGGAGGACGTGCAGAAGATCAAGACGACGCTGCAGCGGCAGACGCTGGATAATCTCTACCTCTCCAACCTGCCGCAGCGCGAAGTGGTGCTTAAGAACGTCTCCAATCCGGACGAGGTGGTGAACCCGACGCCCGGCGGCGTGATCCAGGTCAGTCAGCTCGGGCAAATCCGCGAGGTGCAGACACCCTTCGTGGCGGCCGAGTCCTATCAGATGCTGGAATACCAGGACATGGTGGCCGAGAAGCGGACAGGCGTCTCGCGACAGTCGATGGCGCTGGACCCCGAGGCACTGAGCAACCAGACGGCGACGGGCCAGATGCTGGCGCAGAGTGCGTCCTATTCGAAAATCGAGCTCTACGCCCGCAACATCGCCGAGATCGGGCTGAAGCGTCTGTTCCGTTGCGTATTGAAGCTGATCGTGCGCTACCAGGACCGCCCGAAGATGGTTCGGCTGCGCAACAACTGGGTGCAGATGGACCCCCGCGCCTGGAATGCGAACATGGACGCTACGGTGTCGGTGGGCCTTGGTTCCGGCTCCCGCGATCGCGACATGATGCTGCTCATGCAGATCGCCGGCAAGCAGGAGCAGATCATTGCGCAGGCCGGTCCGATGAATCCGATCTGCAACCTGGCTCAGTATGCGAACACGCTGCGCAAGATGGTGGAGGCATCGGGCCTGAAGGAACCCGACCAGTTCTTCAGTGAGGTGAGCTCCCGGACGGTTCAGCAATTCGTGCAGCAACAGGATCGGCAGGACCAGCCGCAGCCCGATCCGCGGGCCCAGGCCGAGATGGCGCGGATGCAGATCGAACAGCAGAAGTTGCAGCTCGAACAGCAAAGGGCCCAGGCCGGCGCCGAGCTGGACCGCCAGAAGGCACAGAGCCAGGTACAGGCGATGCGTGAGAAGGCCATGCTCGAATTGCAGCTCGCGCGGGAACGGTCGGCCGAAGAGATGAGGCTCGCGGAGGAGCGCGCGGAATTCGAACGCGAGCAGCGGAAGATGGACGCGATCCTCGATGCCCAGCTCCGGCGCGAGGAAATGCTGCTCGAGGCCGAACTTACCCGGGAAGCCAACCAGATGAACAGCGCAGTCACCGCACGGCCGGCCGATACCAACATCGACACTCCAGCCGAGACAGGGATGTGACATGACCTTCAGCGATATCGGGTCACATGTTGGGCCGGTTCGATCTCGCGCGTCAGGGCAGTGACGTGATGAAACCCAACGGTATTCCATCCTCCGAGCTGGAGTTTCTCGTCGGCAGCGAAGGACTGAAGTCCGTCTTCGAGGAGATCGAGAGGGAGGCATTCGAGGAACTCCTGCGATTGCCCTGGTGGGCGAGCAGAAAACGCATGGCCGCGCTATTGGAGCGCGTTCGTGCCACAAGAGAAGTGCAGGCCAGGATCCGGGCGTTGAAAGCCCTGCGCTCCCGCAATGCCGGGCAGCGGGCATAGGCACGACGGCGGTTTCGACCTGTGTGAAGCGGCGAGACTCGTTCGCTCAACATCGACAGGTGGATGCCGGCGTATCCACGCGATCTCAATCGCCGGTGCGGCTGTCGCGCCGACAGGTGCGGCGCGTAATCGCGCAGCCCGGCGGCCGACCTCACCGGTCGCCCTTATCATTTCAACGGCACTGGATGTCGACACATCCAGTGGGGGCGTGGGTGCTGGCGCATCCACGCGGCCTCAATCACCGGCGCGGCCACTCCGGACGCTTGGCCTTCGGCCAACGGGCGTGGGCCGCGCCGTCGCGCACTCCAACGGCCGATACCATCGACCGCTGGTACCACACGGAACCGCCTGATGGAGCATTGTCATGGAAGATGGAGTCAACCCGGACAGCGGGAACTCGGCTTTGAGCCTGGACCAGGGGGCTCATGAACTCACCACCCTTCTCGGCGGAGATCCGCTGGAGGACAGGAGCGGCACGGAGCGCGAGGCAGGCGAGCCACAGATGGCCAACGAAGCCCACGAACCGGACCATGTCCAGGAAGACGAGACAGTGGGCGATCCCTTCGGGGAAGGCCCGCCGGAAGAAGACGCAGCCCAGGAAGGCGACGGCACCGAGGAACCGACGAACGTCCGCCTCTTGGACGGAACCGAGGTCACCCTCGACGACGTCGAGGAATGGCGCAAAGGCAATTTGCGTGACGCCGACTACCGCCGGAAGACGATGGAGCTCGCAGCCACCCGCAAGGAGCTGGAGGCCAGGCTTTCGGAAATCCAGCAGAAGTCCCAGTTTTTCGACGAGAACCTCAATTTCGCCATCGAGCTTGCCGCGGCCCATCTGCCGCAAGCGCCCGATCCATCACTGCTGAACAGCGATCCCATCGGCTACATCCAGCAGAAGGTCGACTACGACACGAGGATCGACCAGTTGCGGCAACTGGCGGCTGCCAGGCAGCAGGCGGATCACGAGCGCCGCCACGAGAGCGAAGTCGTATTCGGGCAGTGGCTCCAGGGCGAGATGCACAATCTCGTCAAGGCGATGCCCGAATTGCGCGACCGCGCGAAATTGAACCAGTTCAACGCGGATCTGGCGAAAGGTATCGAAAAATACGGCTTCACCGCGCAGGATCTCGGGCAGGTCTACGACCATCGCCTGATCCTCCTGGCCAAGGACGCCATGGCCTATCAAAGGATCATGGCGAACCGGCCCAAGGCCCAGGCCAAGGCCAGGGAGGCGCTGCCGCTTCAAAGGCCCGGCCGCCGTGCCGGACCGGCGGAAGCGCAGGCCCGCGCATCCAAGGACAAATGGGACCAACTACGCCGTGACGGCTCCATCGAAAGCGGAGCCGCAGTCCTCCTCGATTTGGTCAAAGGATAATCAAATGGCCCAGATAGCCGGAACGTTTTCGTCCTACGACGCCGTAGGCAATCGTGAAGACCTGGAGAATGCGATTTATCGCATCACACCCCAGGAGACGCCGTTCATCACCATGATCGGCACGAGCAAGGTCGAGGCCGTCCGCCACGACTGGCAGACCGACGAGCTTGCAACGCCTGCGGCGAATGCGCAGATCGAAGGTGACGACTACACCTTCAGCGGCCGTGCGCCGACAAAGCGGGTCGCGAATTTCACGCAGATTTCGTGGAAGCCCATCATCGTCACCGAGACACAGGATGCGGTAAGGAAGGCGGGCCGCGACACCGAACTCGGCTACCAGCTCGCCAAGGCGAGCGTCGAACTCAAGAAAGACATCGAGTTCGCCTGTCTCGGCAATGTCGGCTCCGACGCCGGCAACGACGCCACCGCACGTGTCTCGGGAGGCTTCCCGGCATGGCTCGAGTCCAATGCGGATCGTGGTGCAGGCGGCGCCGATGGCGGCTTCAACTCGAATACGGGCCTGGTGGCTGCGGCGACCGAGGGCACCCAGCGGGCCTATACCAAGGCGCTGATGGACAACGTCATCCAGAGCACCTACCAGGCCGGCGGCAATCCGACGACCATCATGGTGTCGCCCTACAACAAGCGAACCTTCTCCACCTTCATGAGCGACGCCAATGTGGCGCCGTTCCGCCGCGAGGTGCCGGAGAAGAAGAAGCAAGGCATCATCCTTGCGGCGGCCGACGTCTACCAGTCGGATTTCGGCGAACTCGTGGTCGAGCCCAACCGTGTCATGTCGACGAGCGCGGCGCTCGCGCGCAACGTCTTCATCATCGACCCCGACAAGGTCTCGCGCGGCGTGCTTCGCCCTATGAAGCAGGACGAGCCGGCGAAGACAGGCGATGCCAACAAGCGCGTGATCAAGACGGAGTGGACGCTCGTCGTGCGCAACGAAGCCGCGCATGGCGTGATTGCCGACGTGTTCGGCCTCACCGCCGCTTCCTGATGACATCCGGCCGTCGCGAACTGCCGCGGCGGCCCGTGCCCGCAGCGGCGGATATGCGCCGCTGCCCGCCTGTGTTGTTCGCGCGCACCGGACCGAACCGTTTCTATTGCGGGTTCGTTGCCGCAGTCGAATGGAGATCATGATGGACAAGGGTTCCGAACCTGCCGGGGGCGGGCCAAGAAAGGCCAGGAAGTTTCCGGTGAAGCTGCTCACAGGCTATTGGCCGCTCGGCGGGGGCGAAAAAATGCCGGCCGGTTCGGAGGCCGAGCTTCCGGCGGACGAGGCGAAGGATCTCGTCAAACGCGGCCTGGCGGCCCGCAATGACCCCCTGTGACGTCTTCGACGGGGACTGGCGATTGTTCAGCCACGATCCGCAGACCGGCGTCACGAGCTGGTGGCTGGATCTCGGCAACGGCACGGCGGTCATCCGCACCGACACGCCCGTCGATGAACTGCTGGACGAGAACGCCGAGGCCTACAACGACAGCCTGGGCCGTCGCTTCGGCGATGGGAAGGTCGTGGCCTCCATCCCGCTCAACATCTACCACGAGCAGCTTGCAGAGGCCCACCGGCAAGGTGATCGCAACTATGTCAAGCGGTGGCTGAACGACGCCGATCACCAGAAATTCCGCAAGTTCAGAGGGAACGTCTAGATGGCCATCCAGACCCTTGGCGACCTCAAGGCAAGCATAGCCGACTGGATGTTCGACCGGCAGGATCTTGCCGCCGTCGCCGGCGATTTCGTCACGCTCTGCCAAGCGGATCTGAACCGGGTGCTGAGGACGCGCCGGCAGCTCACCAGCGCGACCTTGACGCTTGGCAGCGACGGAGAGGCGGACATTCCCGCCGACTATCTGCAGTTCCGCGAGGTCGCGGCCATCTTCAATCCCCGCCGTGTCCTCGAATTCGTGGCACCTACCTATCAGGATTGGGCATACCCCTACAAGTTCGCCGATCTTCCCAATGTCTTCACGATCTCGGGTGCGAAACTGATCGTGCGGCCGAAGACGAGCGCCGACATCGGCTTCGAGTATTGGGCCAAGCTGCCCGAAATGGTCGACGAGACGGACAGCAACTGGCTGCTGCAGGAACATCCCGGCCTATATCTCTACGGCTGCCTGAAGCATGCCAGCATCTATATCGGCAACCAGGGGCGCGCGGACGCGATGGCCAATGCGCAGGCCGGGCTTATCGATGTTCTGGTGGCTGACGACAGGCTGGGCGTGTATTCGCGCGCCAGCGCACGCATGTCGAGGCGCGGCCCATGATCCCCTTCGCCACCTACGCGCCGGATCGGTCGCCTTTCGATCCCGAGGCGACCGATTCCCTTGAAAACGTCCTGCCGATCCAGGGCGGCTATGGGCCGTTCCCGTCGTTTCGGGCGCTGTCGCAGCCTCTGCCCGAGCGTCCTCAGGGGTCGTACCTCGGCTATGTTAACAACGGCAACTACGTGCTTGTTGTCGGCACCAAGACCAAGCTTCTGATGTTCGACGGCACCACGCTGACGTGGACCGACGTTTCGAAGCCGGGCGGATATTCGACCGCCGACAGCGAGCGCTGGTCTTTCGCTCAGTATGGCTCGTGGCTGATCGCAACCAACAGCGTCGATCCGGTCCAGTACATCGACCTCAACAGTCCCGTTCAGTTCGCCGACCTGTCGGCCGATGCTCCGCGCGCAAAACTCGTCGGCACGATGGGCGATTTCGTCATGCTGTCCCACCTCAACACGAACCAGCGCATGGTGCAGTGGTCGGGGCTCAACCAGCCGCAGTTCTGGTCGCCGCGGCAGAGATCGTCGGACTTCCAGGCCTTCCCCGACGGCGGCGAGATCATGGGCTTTGCGGGCGGCGTCAATGGTTGCCTGATCTTCCACGCCGAAAGCGTCAGGGAAGGCAATCTGGCGCTGGAAACATCCATGGTCATGACCTTCAAGCAGACGCTGACCAACCACGGATGCATGGCGCCGAAATCCGTCGTGGCGACCGGCAGCGGCATCTACTACCTGTCCGATGACGGCTTCTATCGATACGGCATCCCGCCCGTCGGCATCGGGGTCGAGCGCGTCGACAACACCTTCATCGACGACATCTCCCGGCAGGAAATCTACAACGTCTACGGTTCGGAGGATCCGAACAGGAAGATCGTCTACTGGGCCTATCGCTCGATCGCGAACACCTTGGAGAACTCCTACGACAAGGTGCTGCTCTACCACTACGGCGTGGATCGATGGAGCCTGCTAAAGCCGAACAGGATCATGACCGGGCTGATCGACGCGACGACGCCTGGCTTCACGCTGGACAGCCTTTCGAGCCTCGGAATTCCGCTCGATCAGTTGCCCTATTCGCTCGACAGCCGCGCATGGAGCGGCGGCACGCCGACGATTGCTGCTTTCGATACGGACTGGCGGCTCGGCTTCTTCTCCGGCGATCCTCTGCAGGCTGTGCTGCAAACCGGGGATGTCGAGTTGACCAGCGGCAGCCGCACCATCGTGACCGGATTTCGGCCGCTCTGCGATGCTTCGTCGGTTTCCGGCCGTTCCGCTGCCAAAGACCGCGCTGGCAGCCCGCGAAACTGGAAAAATCCGGCGGACGTTTCGGCAAAGACCGGCCTCATCCCGGCGAGGACAAGCGGGCGTTTCCACCGTTTCGAGGTGACGGTGCAGGCCGATCAGCCATGGTCGGCCATCCACGGCGTTGACCCGGAGGGCCAGCCCGAGGGACAGCAATGATGTTTCGGAGAGTGAATGATGGCCGGTATTCTTGATCTTCTGAGCGAACCGATCGATGCGCCGATCGACTATTCGCCGCCCGGCAGGGCGCCTCGGAATTATGTGCCCGGTGTGTTGGAGGCATTGGCGGCGTCGCGCGGCAGAAATGCCGTTTTGAAGGCCTACGAGCCGACCAAGCGCGAGTGGATTGGAGACCGCGTCTTTGACGCCGCCAGGGCTGCGGGCTTCAGTTCTTCGAAAGCCCATGAAATGCGCAGCAACGTTGGCGCCGTGATCGATCTTGTTCCCGGAGCTGGCGCTCTATTGGCGGGCGAAGACGGCGGCCGTGCCTACAATTCCGGCGACTATCTGGGGATGGCAACGGCGGCAATCGGAGCCATACCCGGCGGCAAGCTTGTCGGCAAGCTTGCGAAGAAGGCTTCCCCGACCGTGGCCGCCAAAGTGACAAACGATGTCATCTCGGAACTGCCGATGGACGAAGCAAGCCGGATGGCGCGGGCCAAGGCCATGGGTTATTCCGACGATGTGTTCTGGCGAGGAGAGGCTAACGGGAAGCTGCCCAACGAATATCCGAGCGGCGCGCATTTCTCGCGGGACAGAGAATACGCCGCAGGGTTCGCGCAGAAGGGCGGCCAGCCTGACCCGCGTGAATTCAGGCTTGACCTCTCGAAGGCGTTCACGATCGGCAGGCCGATGACGGCGGGAGAGTACGGCCGGCTTGTCGAGAGTGCTATGGCGCATGACCCGCAACTTGCCGCGCAACTGGCCACACAGTTCGAGCGCTCGCCGGAATATATGGTCGGGTTCGGGAAGGCGAGGCCGGATCAGATGATTACAGATGCGCCGGGCGCTACCTTGACGCATGAACTTGTATCGAAAAGCCGCGCCCTTGAGAATGTGTTCAGGGACGCGGGCTTCAACGCGATCGATTCAGGCCGGGACGTTCGAAAGCTTAACGGGTTCGGGATCAGGTCTGCCCAGGCCGCTTTTGACCCCGGAAAGGCAGACAAGCGAGGAATTCTTCTATCTCTTGGGGCGTTAACTCCAGGGCTTTTCGGGCTGGCGTCCCGCCCTGATCCCAATCAGGACTGACATCAGGCTCGAAGCCCCCCCCGTATCTTTCTGCATGTCGTTCGCAATAGTAGTCCCAGATCCATTGTGGGCCATATAGAGCGTCTTCCCGAGGACAGGTGGCCTTTTCTTCTTCCATGGCGTCAATCGCTTCCTGTAGTAGCCCCTTGTCCATCAAGAACGATGCGCGGTCTATATCGACCTTATTGCCGGAAGCCGCGAGGATGTAGGTGTGGAACACTATCTTTCTCCGAGCTGTTGCTCGCTGAAATCATATCAGATTCCGGTACAGAAAGCGATGCCAGAACCCGGCGCTACCGGACTGCTCGCGCAGCTTCTGCTGAACCAGCCAGCTCAAGACGACAGGTAGGCTCATGAGCGGCAATTTCGTCTCCTATGCCTGCCGGGCTGATCGGCGCGCATCTGACGACGACGGGCAACACGACCGTCTTCACCGCGGTCGGCTATGTGCAGGTGATCGGCATTCGTCTGGCCAATATCGCTGGATCGAACGCGGTCGCGACGGCGAGCCGGTTCAGTTCCGGGGTCAATGACCAGTATCATCTGCTGTTCCAACACGCCGTGCCGGCCAACGAACAGATGTGACTGCCGCTCGAGGCCATCGCACTCTACGAGAACGATCAAATCCGAGTGCAGGCCGAGACGAAGATCCTCTGCACGTGCAACCGGGGTATCGAACTGACCAGTGGGACGCGAAGCGTCGTGACCGGGTTTCGGCCGCTCTGTGACGCTCCCGAGATTTTCGGCCGCACTGAAGTCCGGGATCGTGCCGGCGGTCAAAGAAACTGGAAGAACCCGGCCAACGTTTCGACAAAGACCGGCCTTCCCGGGCGGGGCAAGCGGGCGGTTTCCACCGCTTCGAGGTGACGGTGCCGGCCGATCAGCCAAGGTCGGCCATCCACGGTATCGAACCTGAGGGGGCAAGCGACGTCAAAACCCGGCGCTCCACAGGACTGCTTGCGCAGCTTCTGCTGAATCAGCCGGCTCAAGATGACAGGTAGAGTCCATGAGCGGTAACTTCGTCTCCAATGCCTGCCGGCTGATCAGCGCCCATCTGACGTCGACGGGCAACACGACCATCTTCACCGCGGTCGGCTATGTGCAGGTGATCGGCATTCGGCTGGCCAACGTCACCGGATCGAACGTGGTCGCGACGGTGAACTGGTTCAATTCGGCGGCCAATGATCAGTTCAGGCTGCTGTTCCAGCACGCGGTACCGGCCAACGGCCAGGTGTGGTTGCCGTTGGAGGCATTCGCGCTCAACGAAAGCGATCAAATCCGGGTGCAGGCCGGAACGGCAAACGCACTCGACGTGATCCTGTCGATTTCCGAGATCCCTGGCCGCAGCGGGTGACCTGATGGCGCTGACTATTCGTCTCTCCACGGACATGAGCGTCGCGGAGATGGCACCTCTATGGCCGGATGTCATCGCTTGCCTGGAGCGCTACTGCCGCCGGTTCGGGACCTATGAGACCGTCTCGAACATCGTCCGGGAATGTGCCCAGGGCCGCCGGCAGCTCTGGCTGGTCTTCGACGAGGCGGGCCAGGTGATCCTCACGCCGATCACCGAGATCGTGACGATCGACGCGACGGGGAAGAAGCAACTGCTTCTGGCCGAGGTCGGAGGGCGGCGGTTGCGCGAATGCATGCCGCTGCTGAAGGAAATCGAGGAATGGGCCGCGCGTGAACACGGCACGACCGAATGCCAGTTGGTCGGCCGCAAGGGCTGGAAAAAACTGCTGGAGCCGCTGGGCTACGCCGAAGCGGCTGTGATCTGGCGAAAGGGACTTTGATGAGCAAGAGCACGACTTCGAAGCAGACGAACGAACCCCCGGTATGGGCGAGGCCACTGTTGGAGAAGGCCGCGTCGGAAGCAATGAACCTCTACAATTCGGGCGTCGGCCATAATGTCTACAACGGGCCGACCCGGGCGCCTCTGTCGAGCCAGACGCTGGGCGGCATGAATGCGCTGATGGCCGCCACTGGTGGAACCGGCAAGCCCATTACGAACGAATCCATCAATGCGCTGATCCCGAGCGCCGACATCGAGGCCCAGATCGAGTCCATGAAGCAGCGCAACAGCCAGCTTCCGATGTCGCTGCCCCAGCAGAATTCCGACTCGATCCCGGATTGGGTGCTGCTCGGGGCCAATTCCGACGATCTGGGCACCAAGCTCAGGGCGACCCAGTGGTTGCAGCACAACCGGCCAAAGATGGGCTACACCACCAGACAGGTCTACGGCGGCGGCAGGGGAGGTCGGTAAATGGGCAGCACCACTACGCAGGGCGGCAACAAGGGCACTGCCTCGAGCACCAACACCGGTTCCCCGGTATGGGCGCGAAGCATGGGAAAGCCGGTTCAGCCCGGTACGGCCGCCTATAACGCCATGAACACGCAGCTTCAGACCGGCCCTATTCAGGCCGCGAACGATGTCATCAGCAACCGCGGCATCGGCCAGACTGCGCAGAACGTCATCGGCGATGTCATGGGCGGTGTCGGCGCCAACAACTGGATGAACCAGGCTGCGGCCGTGTTCCAGAATCCCGGACAGATCGGGTCCGGCCAGTTCAACCAGATCTACAACAACGCGCAGAACGTCGGGCAGATCGTCACCGCCAACCTCGAGCGGTTCATGGGACAGGCCGGAAAAGTGGGGCAGATCGGCCAGCAGAACCATCAGAACGTGTATGACCGCGCAGGCCAGCCGGGCGCGGCCGAGCAGTATCTGAGCGGGACGGCCGGAGGTTTGTATCTGGGCGGCTCGCCTTATCTCGACGACATCATTGCCAAAGGCTCGCAGGATGTTGCCGACCAGACGAACCAGATGTTTGCGGCGGGCGGGCGTTATGGCTCGGCCGCGCATCAGGGTACGGTTGCAGATGCTGTCGTCAGCAACGCCAGCAACCTGCGCAACCAGAACTACCAGGCCGAGCGTGACCGGCAGGTGCAGGCGGGCGGCATGCTCGAAAATGCGCAGCAGGGCCGCCTTGGCATCCAGAGCGGCGCGGCCGGCGGCGTTGCGAACGTCCAGGATCGGAACGTCGGCAACCGGATGCAGGGCACTCAGCTCGGGGCGAACATCGCCAACCAGATTGCCGGTGTCCAGGGCCAGAATATCGGCAACTGGCTCCAAGGCCAGAACCTCGGGCTCGGGGCGGCGCAGGGAGCGGCTAACACGCAGGGCCAGAACATCAGCAACAGGCTCAACGCGGCCGGGCAGCTCGGGGGCCTCGGCCAGCAGGCGATGGGCAACCAGTTCGACGCTGCCGGCCTCGAAAATCAGGGGATGAGCAACATGCTGAACATGATCGGCCAGTTGTCCGGCATCCAGAACAACAAGGTGTTCGATGCGAACCAGCAGATGGGCCTTGGCGGCGCGATCGACAACCGTACCCAGCAGGGCCTCAACGACCTGATCAACCAGTGGCAGCAGACCGATATGTCGCCCTGGGCGAGGATCGGGAGCCTGCTGACGACCGGCACGGGATCGGCCGGAAACTGGGGCACGCAGACATCGACACAAACCCAGCCGGTCAATTTTGGCGGCATCCTCGCGGCTTTGCTCGGCGCCATTCCGAAGGCCTCCGACCGCCGCCTGAAAGAGGATATCCGCCGGGTCGGCATGCTCGACAACGGCCTGCCGGTCTATGCCTATCGCTACAAGGGGCAGGCGACCACTGAAATCGGCCTCATGGCCGACGAGGTGGAAGAACGCCACCCCGAGGCGGTCGTCGATGCCGGCAGCGGCTTCAAGGCGGTACATTACGATCTGGCGGTGGGGTAAGTCCGCCGGCTCGCTCGATCCTGCTCGCGAACCCGATGCGCTGTTGGCTGAGCCGAGTGGCGGCAACCGGCGCACGAGCCCTCTGTGTTGTCGTGGCCGGCCCGGAGCGCGGTACGCGAAGCTTGGCGCGGCCAGAGTCAACTCCACAGGCCCGGACCATGGTCCACCCGCCGCCGGACCGGCCGGCGCCACCGGTTTCCTCGGCCGGATGATGGTCGAGAAAGATGCTCGGAACCAACGATCGCAACTTCGACGAACGATGTGAGGGTGACCTCGATGCCTGATTTTCGTGACTTTCTTCCGGATCCGGGTCATCGCCCGGAACTTGTCGTGCCGCCAGTTGACGGATCAATCGGCGCGCAACCGCCCGACGCGGCCAGCGGACGGGTTGCGCAAGCCTTCGAGACGGCCCTCGGGGGCGACCTGGCCGGCCGTTTTGCACGCGATCGGGTGACCGCATTCGCGCAGAGCCTTGCGGAAGACCAGATGGCCCTGTCGCAGCCCTTGCAACGCGATCCATGGGGAGGGCTGCGCGATACGCCCGTAGCGCCGGAACACTGCGGTCCGACGCGTTTGGTGCCGGAGCAAGGCGAGGCAGCCCCGTCGCAGGATGGCGGCTGGGGATGGCGCGAACTCCTGGGAGCGTTGGCGCCGGCGATTGCGGCAGCGGATCCATGGGGACGCAACCAGGGCCTGGCGAGCACGCTCATGCAGCAACAGCAGGATCGCCGGCAGGACGTGATGGCCGCGCGAGGGCAGAACAAGACACGCGACTGGCTGATCGCCCAAGGCATGGACGCGGGAACGGCGGATCTGCTGGTGAGCGACCCGACATTGCTGCGCCAATGGTTCAGTGAGCGGCAAAGACGAGGCTAAGCAGGCTTCGGAAAAGTGTGCCACGGCTTTCCGACAAACAATTTGCGGCAAAGAGAAGCGACGACATCAGGTGATGTGCGGGCGAAGCCAAGACGGCCGCACCTGAGGTCGTTCGCCGGGCCGCCGCACAGTCGACGCAGCGCCGTGGCCCGGATAGTCGCCCTCGAGTTCTGACCCCAACCCCTTGCCACTGTGATCTTCAGCGGCACCCATCGATCAGGAGCGCCGAATGGCTGGAAGCCTATATAGCTGGAGCCTGACGCCCGGCGACAACGACGACGCCGACGGCGATATCAATTGGCTGGAAAACCAGTTCCCCGACTCGGTGAACGACAGTGCCCGCCAGATGATGGGGCGCATCGCCGAATGGCGTGACGACATCGCCGGGGCGCTGTCAGCCGGCGGCACGGCCAATACCCGCACGCTCACCGCGCGGTCGGCCTTCGCGTCACTGGCGAACGGGCGAATGGTCACGTTCCGCTCCGGCCTCGCGAACACGGGTGCGACAACGCTCAACGTGAACGGTCTTGGCTCCAGGGCCATCCGCAAGATGGGGCTCACTGGCGATGTGGACCTGTCGGCAGGGGATCTGCTGGTCGGCGGTGTCTATGTGGCAATCTATTCGGCGTCGGCCAACAGCAATGCCGGCGGCTGGCTTCTGATGGCGCCCTACACCAACGATTTCGCGCAAATTTCGGCATCAGGCGCGACGATCGGCAACGCCGGATACGGCAGCTATTCCGCCGCCCCGATTTCGTCATTGGTTCCGGGCACCACGTTGGGATCGCTGATCGAAGGCTGGAACGCCGGCCATCTGGTCCTAGGCATCCGGGACAACGACGCCAACGATAGCGTCTCCGTCGTCTCATTCAACGGCACCGGGAACTATTCGAAGCTGGTCGCGGCCTTCCGCGCGAACGGTGCTGCAATACTCGATGCCGTTGCCGCTTCCTCACTCGCCGTATCGGGCGCGACGACTTTCAACGGCGCCGCGACGTTCAATGCCGCGTCCACGCTTGGCGGCAACAAGGTCGATGCTTTTCCCGCTGGCACACGCATGCTGTTCCAGCAGACGGCGGCCCCTACGGGCTGGACCAAGGATACGTCAATCGACGATAGGGCATTGCGCGTGGTCAGTGGCTCGGCAAGCTTGGGTGGAGCGGTTGCATTTTCTGCGGTTTTCTCGAGCGCTCGCTCGACGACGAATGCGACACAGAGCGGTACCGTTGGCAACACAACGCTGACTGTTGCGCAGATGCCGAATCATGCTCACGGTCCGGGCAATCTAGCTGGTACCGCAGCGAGCGCCGGCACTCATACGCATGGTCCGGGAACGCTGGCTGGAGTTACGAACTCGGCAGGCAACCATACCCATCCCAATCTTGGCAACGGCTATCTCTACAACACCACGGGAAGCTCAACGAGCACCACAGGGGGAACCAACACTGATTACGGATCAATCCCGGCTGCTGGTGCGCACACTCATGCTGTTGACGTGAACGCAGGTGCGACCGCGGGCGGCGGAGCGCACACCCATACTGTTGGTATCAACTCGGGCACAACCAGTTCGGCAGGCTCAGGCAACAGCCATACCCATACGTTCACCGGCGAACCGCACTCCCACACGACGAACCTTCAAGTGCAATATGTCGATGTCATCATCTGCGAAAAGGCGGCTTGATCCATGCACCTTATAGTCGGAGATTTCTGCCCCCTGATCGGCAAGGACTGCATCCAGCTTCAATGCAAGTTCTTCTGCAAAATCCAGGGGAAGGACACCAACACAGGCAAGGATGTGGAGGAGTGGAACTGCTCCATCGCCTTCCTGCCGCTCCTCCTGATCGAAAACAGCGGCCAGCAGCGCCAGACCGGGGCTGCCGTCGAGAGCTTCCGCAACGAGATGGTGAAGGCCAACGAGACGAGCCATCAGGTACTGCTGGCGCGGATGCGGTCCTCTACGCCAATGATCGAGAGCTAGCCGATGCCCTCGATCTTCTCTGCTGACTGGCGGAACGAGGTCAATGCCGAACTGGCCGGCAAGCAGCCGCTCCTTGGATCGAGCTCCTCTATGGCGATAGCGCAAGCCACGATCGGGACCGGAGCGTATGGCAGCTACAACGGCGCGCCCGTCTCGGCGCTGGTTCCCGGCTCGACATTTGGTGCTCTGATCGAAGGAGCAAGCGTTGGCCATCTCGTTCTTGGCATCCGGGATAATGATGTGAACGATAGCGTCTCGATCGTTTCCTGTGACGGGACCGGAGCCTATTCGCGACTGGTGGCTGCTTTCCGGGCGAGCGGTGTGGTGGTCGTTCCCAGTACTCTTACGGTCGGCACGGTGAGCACGACGGGCGCTAGCTACGGCAAGGACATTTCCGCAACTGCGATCCGCAGTTCGCGAACGGAAACTGCAACGGTCCAGCACGCGCAGTTCTACAATCCGAACGGCTTGGTCGGCAGCATCCACACCAACGCGTCTGCGACGGCCTACAATACGTCGTCGGACGATCGACTGAAGGATTTCCTGGGGACGTTCGATCCGCTCGAGGCTATGGCCGTCATCCGCGCTGATCCCGCCTGCAAGTTCGCATGGAAGGTTGACGGCTCGGTTGCTGTCGGCTGGGGCGCTCAGTCGTCCTATGCGATCTCACCAGACCTTGCATCGCCTGGCGTCGGCGATCCGGGCGACCACGACTACATCCCGTGGGGCATGGATCTGAGCAAACGCACCCCGTACCTCTGGGCGGTGATGCCTTGGCTGGCAGACAGGCTTGAGTCCGCAGAGGCCAAGATTGCGGCCCTGGAAGCTCGAATTGCTGCACTCGAAGCGGCCTCACCCTCCTGAAAACCTGACACCCTGCAACCGGCCGCCCACACGGTAGGAAAAACACCCCATGGACCGCAACTTCGCGGTTGGCGCGCTCTTCTCTTCTCCCTGTTTGGGCCGCGCCGTACGGATTCCGGCACTGCCCGGGTGTCCAGCCGTCCCTGATCCGCGGGCTTCTTCAGTTTCCGAGTATTTACCTTCATCACCGGTACGACTTCAGTCGGAGGAAGCGGCTTGTCCGCGGCGAGCTATGATGGATCGCCAACCCGTCGTCAGGTGAGGACGGCGGGCTTTTCCGGTTGGAAACAACAACACCTGTGATATTGAGCCACAGTCGTAACGGGGAATCTGCCGCCTTGGCTTGGCTCACACAGAAAATCTCTCTCTACGCGGATGAGATGAAATTCTCCGCTCGTGTCCCGAGGAGCATTCGCGACAAGCTATGCCTAATGGGAAGCACCGTGGTGTTTCATATCCGTAACTGGCTGAGGATCCCAGCCGACCCGACCGCGCGGCTCCATATGAGCATAAGCGTTGAAGGATACAACACGCCAGTTATTCTTCGGCCTCACGACAGCGACATATCTATCTTCTACGAGATTTTTGCCCGCCGAGCGTATGATATTCCGGCAGAACTGCTCCCGCCGGCAGCGGTTAGGACGATCGTAGACGTTGGAGCAAATACGGGGCTTGCTTCCTTGTATTTCGCTGCGCGATATCCACAGGCAACCATATTTAGCGTAGAGCCCAATCCCGCGAACTTCGCTTTGCTTAAGGAAAACACTGCGCACGAAAAGCGCATTGTCCCCATCCAGGTCTGCCTAACGGCCAAAGCCGATCAACAGGTCTACATTACCAACACCGGCCCTTCAGCCCGTTTCAAAATGAATACGACCGGAAATGGTGCCTCGGTGAGGGGCGTAAACGTTGCGCAGCTCTGTATGGAGCATGGAGTCGAGCACATAGACCTGCTGAAGGTCGACATCGAGGGTGGCGAAGCGCAGGTATTTGCTGATGCGTCATTCCTCCGAAGGGTCAGTGTTGTCGCAGCCGAACTGCACGGGACTGGGGGTGGGGGATATAACCTTTCACGATTTAACGAGGACCTCTCGCGCTGGGGATTCCGGGCTTGGATTAACGAAAACGCCAACGACCCAAGTCTCGTTCTGGCAGCTAGAAGATAACGGCCCCGGTCGTAGAACTACTCGTAGCCTAACTTTCTCTTTTTTTCGTAGCAGGCCAGTTCAAGGGAGTTGCCGAAATCAGTGACGGCGTGATCGCGCATATCTGCCGTTTGATAGGCGGGAAAGGCGTAGGCAACCTCAACCATACTCCTAAGAAGTTCCCTCAAGGCGGGAACGGCTGGGGCGTTGGTCATTACCTTCGATTGTTCAATGCCGCGCTGGCGATCTGACATAAGTTGTCTAGCTAGGTCGCCGACACGCGCACAGTTCTCGTAAACACCGACGCTTTCGGCCGAATCGGCACTTGTTGAGTACAGCAGCGCAGCCGCCAACCAGATGCGGAGCACGGATATCTTCCCTTTTGTTTCCCAGCGCTAAACTATCCTTCTCCTCCCGCTAGAGCAATCGGGCGGTGCGCGGGCTCTGGGCAATCAGGTGAGTTAGTGCGTGACATCTTTGTTGACGTTCCGGATCCACGGGAACCCAGCAAGGTCGTAGACCTTCATGCCGCACTCCGATGAGGCGGCGCCTCTAAGCACACCCTCAATCTGAAGCCTGCATCAGGTCGCGCCCGCGACCGGAAAGGATACGCCATGGACCGCAATTTCGCGGAAGCGCTAAAACTCGTCCTGACGCACGAAGGCGGGTGGTCGGACCATCCAAAGGACCCCGGCGGCGCGACGATGAAGGGCATCACGCTCGCGACCTTCAGGCGATATGTGAATCCCAAGGCCGGCAAGGATGATCTGCGCAACATCACCACCGTTCAGATTGCGGACATCTACCGGCGCCACTACTGGAACGCGGTGGCGGCCGACGATCTGCCCGATGGCGTCGACTATGCGGTGTTCGACTTCGCGGTGAACAGCGGTCCGGACCGGGCGGCAAAATATCTTCAGGCGGTCGTTGACGTGCGGCAGGACGCCAAGATCGGTCCGCAGACACTGGCAGCAGTTGAAGCGGAGCCATCCGGCACGGTGATTCAAGAACTGTGCGACAGGCGAATGAGCTTCCTGCGCAGTCTGAAAACGTGGCCCACATTCCGCAAGGGGTGGACAGCGCGCGTCGAAGGCGTGAGGTCCAAGGCGGTGGCGATGGCCAGGGCAGGAGGGCCGGCCGCGGAGGTCGCGTCGCCGATCCAGGAAGTGGCAACCCCCGACAGGTTGCGGTCGTCGCAACTCGAAACAATCGATATTGCCAAGCCCACTTTGTCTCCGCGGCCCAAGGGCTGGCTATCCCTGATCCTCTCCCACTTCATATCGAAAGGAGCCTGACATGCAGACCAAGCGTTGGTGGCAGTCCGTCGCCGTGTGGGGCGGCGTGCTGTCGATTGCAACAGCCCTGGGCCTCGCCGGCATTGCCTTCGACCCGGCAAGCGGCGACTTCTCGGGAAACATCTACACACTCTGGGGTTCGATCACGGCGTTTTCTGGCGGTGTCATGGCGATCGTCGGCCGGCTGCGGGCTGTCACGAGGATCGGCAAATGATCGGATTTACCGGCTATCTCTTTGTCGCCGGCGCAGCAATCGTCGCGCTGATCGGCGTTGTGGTGAAGTCGCGCATCGACGGTGCCAGGCTTGAGCGTGCCAAACTCGCAGCCGAAGAACTGCGGGCCGCCGAGGATCGCCTTGAAATGGGGCGCGAAGCCACCGGCGAGGAACGCAAGGCGGCAGCCATGTCCGATGCGGAAGCCAGGCGGGAGGCTTTGAAATGGGCGCGGCACTGAAGCTGATCGCAGTTCCTCTGGTCGCGTCCTCGCTTGTCGTGGGCTGCTCCGCAACGACCAGGACGGCGAACCCCCGCGGAGTCTGGTGCGATCACAATGAGCCTCGGCGCGATGCGACGGTCGACACGCCTCGCATCGAACTCGACCAAATCAACAGCCACAATGCGAAGGGCACTCGCTGGTGCGGGTGGACACCATGAACCCGCTTGTCGACAAGACCACCACCGGCGTGGCGGCAGGAGCGGTATTCTCGCCATGGTGGCTCCCCTCATTGGCCGAGGTGTCCCATACAGCGGCGCAATTGTTGCCTATCGCAGGCCTGCTGTGGATCCTCGTGCAGTTCCTGGTGCTGATGCTGCGAAGGAAATGAGGCGCCCCAGACCTCGCCGGTCAAAACCGTCGGCTGCCCGAAAGACTGTTTTGACGGACCAGAAAGCCCTCGGAGCATCATCTCCTCCACTAATCAGTGGATAAGTCCGGGCTTGTCTTGTCGCCGGGTAACGTTTTGCGGCGCTGCCGAGGAAAAAGTGATTCGAGGGGCTTGCAAAAGACACATTGGAAGCAGAACTTACGCCCGCTTAGGATTACTGAGGGGCAATCCGAATGCGTGATCAAATGTCGCCGGCAGATGCCGGCAGCGCGTTGGCGGATACAACGCTCATCGCAATGGAACTGCATGAGGCTCTCGGTTCGGTCGGTGCGCCGGCGCGGCTGATGTCGATCGTGGCAAGCTGGATGCTGACGCAGGACGATTCCGCAACACTGGAACTCCTGCGCCAGTTCAACGCATCCCTAACCCCGAAGCAGCCGGGCCCTTGGATCGGTCGAGCCTGAGCGTCGAAAGGGCAACGACGAGTTCACGGCGCGGCCGGGAAGCCGCAAGACAAGGATGACGAACTCGGCTATCGCAGTCGTTCAAGCGGTCGGCCGCAGATGACGTTTCGACCCTTCGTTCTTGCGTCGCTCCGATGTGCCGGGCGCTGATAGCGAGGCGACGAGCCACACGATGCAGTTCGGTGCCCTAGCGAGGCTTTCGAGGCTTCGCGTAGCTGGCAGGGTGCGCAATTCGCCTCCAACTCCGGGAGGACGAAAGCCGGATGGCCGAGTCGCCCGACCCCGATCAGATGAGGTCATGCGCTTGCGGACCGACGGGGATTGAAGACCGTGAAGCCCAGGGCGACACCAACCATCTTGTGCGGAGCCTGAACCCGTGCCTCCTCGAGAGGCGAGCCACCGTGATTTCTTGGAATCGGATTTCCCCAGGGAAAAGAACGACCCCGACATTTCGGGTCGCTGCGGCCCGCGGCAACCCGATCGCGTCCTCCCAATGCGCCTGTTCCGCTTCTTGTCGAGCCGATCCGCCGGCACGCCGGCCGAACCTACTCGACCAGAATGCGCGCTTCGCGCGCCGCTGCGGCAAAGGCCTCGCGCGCGATGTCGGCAGCCTTCGTACCATGCAACACGTCGAGGCAGGAATGGCGCGCCTCGACGTATTTTGCGGTGCCTTCGTCTGGCCAGTGGTGATCGAGAATGATCATCGCCTGCCTTGCGCTCGATACGTTTCTGATCTCGCCGGTAAACCCGACCGCAATGGATACCGGCTTGGCAAACCATCCTTCATTCATGACAGGACCCCGCCTCAAAGCTTGGCTCATGATGAACGCGTGTTGCGACACGAGGTTGCATGCTCTCCCAAATGTGGCCTTGCGCAGGCCTCCTGAAGCGCTTAGCCCTTGAACAAACCCGGATGCCGGCTTGCCACGCGAAAGGCTGGCCGGATGGGAGGCGCAGCCCGAAGGAGCAGCCATGACAGTTGCGGCTCGATGTTTGCGTGGCGCGACAATGATCGCCCTTACCCTGTTTTTGAGGCAAGGCGACGGCTTCGCCCAATCCACCGACAAGGGATGCCTGCTCGAAAGCGTTCCACGGACATCCCGACGCGTTCTCCACTGCGATCGCGGCTTGACGATCACCGTGGAAGGCGGAGCCAGATACAGGCTGTTGGACCGAAATGGAGACGGCTCGACGGACGGTGTCGCCCTGAACCGCAAGGCAGTGCTGATCGACGCTCCGTCGAGTGCGGCCCTGCGCGGTTTCGAGGTGGTCACCCCGCAGGCCATCGCAGCGGTTCGCGGCACACGATGGGCCGTCGATGTAGCGCGGGGCAAGACGTCGGTCTTTGTCGTGAGGGGGGCTGTCGCCGTGCGCAGGGCGTCTTCGGGAAACAGCGTCGTCCTCGGCCCGGGCGAGGGGGTCGATGTCGATACGGGAACAGTCCCTCTGGAGGTGCGACGCTGGCCGGTTGCTCGCCGTGACGCCTTGCTCCGGCGGCTCGGCCAGTGATCGCCTGAGCGACGACAACAGAATGAGCCGGCGGACAGTCCAGATACTGATCGCGGTGCTGCTGACCGGGCTGTGGGGTGCCGGACTCGGTTTTGTTCACTGGCGCGGTGACACATGGTTCCTGGAACGCGTCGAAGCGACGATGGCCGACTTGCGAACCCTGGCGCGCGGGAAGAAGACGCCGCCCGATCTCGTGACCATCGTGGCGATCGATGACGAGGCGGTACATCGCGAGGGCGGCTATCCGCTGGCGCGGGCTTCGCTCGCCAGGATTGTCACGGAGATTGCCCGTCACGAACCCAGGGTCATTGCCGTGGATCTGCTCCTGGTGGATGCGGGTCCCGCCGACGGCGACGAGGCGTTGGCCACCGCCCTGCGTCGCCAACCGAGCGTGATCGCCGCGGCAGCCATATTTCCATCGGTGAAACAGAGACTCACCGACAGTCGCGACGACCCTTTGGCCCGAGTCCCGATCGCCGAACGCTTCCTCTTGCCTCAGGAGAGATTCTCTAACGCGGCAGGCGTCGGCGTGGTCAACGTCGCCACGGACCGAAGCGGCACGCCCCGCGCGGTGCCCATGCTGTTCCGGGCCAGCGGTCAGTTGGAGGCTTCCTTGCCTCTGCGCGTCGCTGCCGCCGCGACCGGCGAAAGCCCCGTGATCGACACTGACAAGTTGTGGCTCGGCAACCGTGCCGTCAGAACCGACATAGGCCAGATTCTGCCGATCGATTTCTATGGTCCGCGCGGCACGATCCGCACGGTGAGCGCAGCAACCCTGCTGGACGGGAACGTCGCTCCCGAAGCGTTCAAGGACCGCATCGTGGTGATCGGAGCGACGGTCACCGGCGGCGGCGATGTGTTTCCCACGCCTTTCGATCCGATCATGCCCGGCGTCGAAATCATTTCGACGGCGATCGCGCAACTTCTCGACAGCGGAGGGATCGTTCGGGACCGCACAGTGCGGCTCGTCGACGCCGGCGTGGCAACGATCCTGCCCATGATTCTCGTCGCTTTGCTGGCCTGGCGAAGGAGTGTCACCGGGTTTGTCGCCATGCTGGGTGTCTTGCTGGTCTGGCTGGCGCTCAACTTTACGGCCTTCTTCCACGGCACCTGGCTCAGCCTCGCTTTGCCGGCGGCCGCCGCACTGCCTCCGCTCATCCTTTTCGGGGCGGTCCAACTCTGGCTCGACCGACGTCGTGCGTCACGTTTCGCCGGACAGAGTCTGCTGCTCCAAAGGGTCCAAGGCGCCGGCCTGGAAAGATGGCTGGCGCAAGACGAGACCTTTCTCGCGGAGCCCCTTCATCTGGACGCTGCAGTCGTGTTCATCGACCTATCCGGCTTCACGGGGCTCAGCGAAACAACCGGGCCGAAGGCGACGAGCGATCTGCTCAACGGTTTTTATACGTTGGTCGACGAAGAGGCGGCACGACATCATGGCGTCGTAACCGGATTTTCCGGTGACGGCGCCATGATCGTGTTCGGCCTGCCGAAGCCGGATATCGAGGACGCCGCATGGGCGGCCCGTTTCTGTGTCGCGTTGGCCGGCGCCATGAAGACTTGGCTAACCTTTCTGCCTGCACCTGTCGCGGCCAGGATAGGCTTCAAGATCGGGGCGCATTTCGGGGCGATCGTGGCGTCGCGGCTCGGCGGTCAAAACCAGCAACATGTCGCAGTCACCGGCGACACGGCCAATGTCGCGAGCCGTCTGATGGAAGTCGCCGCGGCAGCCAAGGCTCAGGCGGCCCTGAGCGACGACCTGCTGCAGGCAGCCGGCCCTGAGTGTCTCGCACCGACCTCGCTCAGCGGCCCGCAGCCGACGCAGATCCGAGGTCGCAGCGGGTCGATCGACGTCTGGCTATGGCATGGAAGCGAATCTCAGGACGGTCCGCCGGCGTAGGAATGCCCCGAAGCTGCAGCGCGTAGGCTGGCGATCTGCTTCTGCCAACACCCGTAAATAGTACTTCGTTCTTCGGTCTCCTCCGGTCAAGCCGGGGCACGCTCCCAAAATCTCGATTCTGGTAGTTCGCCGGTCAGAAAGTTGCCGGCGGATTGGTTGCGCTGCGGCTGTCTAACGCCGCTTTCGGCTCCCCGACCATCTGATTTCGCGGGCCGCCCGAAGTCATCCCTTCGCACGTCGACGGACGTCGCTGCCGCCATTGCGGCCTCGCGCCGCACACAATTCTCACAGCCAAAAATCAGGAGAGAGCATGACCGAATTTCAGGCCGGGGCTTATCGCCCTGCGTCGCGGGAGGAAATCGCATCGTGGCTGCTGGGGCGCGGTCCAATCGAAGATCTCGGCTCATACGAAAGAGCCAAGACATTCGCATCGAGGGACGGCCGCAACAGCTACGGTCCAGGAGCCCCCAAACCGATCGACCCATGGGGCGATGTCGCTCATTCGATGCCGGCGGGCCTGCGCTCGGCCGCCGAAGGTGCCGTCGGCGCAGGCGGCGACTTCAGCAACCTTCAGGGCCGGCTTGTCCAATGGATACTGGAAAAGACCGGGGGGTCACAGGAGGATAAAGACCGCCTCCGCCACATCACCTCCAACGTGACGATGTGGTCGAGGCTCCCTTCCTCCGAGAGTATCCGGCGCAAGATCACCGACCCTATCCTGGGTAGAAACTATCAGCCTCAAACGACAGCCGGCCGATATGCCTACACAGGTACGGAGTTTCTCGGCGGAGCCTTTCTGCCAGGCGGGCCGATTCGAAAAGCCGCGATGGTGGCCGTTCCGGCCGTGGCCTCCGAAACGGCGGGACAACTCACTGAAAATACCCCTTGGGAACCATGGGCGCGGCTCTTCGGAGCGCTTGCAGGCGGTGGGGTGGCAGCCGTCTCCCCGCAAAGGGTGGCGCAAACGGCAACAGCCTTCGCACGATCCAGTGCGCTGGCAGACGCCAAGATCGCTCTCATCCGGGCTTTGCAGCAACGGGGCTATCCGCTTGAGACGATCAAGCGGGCTCTGGCGAACAACGGCGCGGCGAAGGGTGTCGCCGATGGCCAGCAGCTTCCCGTGCAATTCGATGGATATCGTTCGTTCTACGGGACGCCCACGGAGGGCTTGGATACCGCATATCCGGGATGGTTGGCACTTGAGCGTCCCGAAGCCCTCGGTGATAACTGGGAAGAATCCATCGTTGCCTTCCTTCGCCAAGAGTTAGATGGAAGCCAGCCTTTTTACTATCGCAATGGGCCTGCAAAATGGGTTGGGCCTTTGGGCGATCCTCATGGGCCATCGATTACGAAACCGCATCGTTTCCTGGAGAAAGAGAAAGGGAAGGAGAAACATCATCCTGTGCAACAAGCGGCGATGAGGGATATCCGTGGCTACAATGACAAGGACGCTCCTGCTGTCCGTGTTGAAGGGCCTTCCACAATGCCCGGTACTGCACACTATGAGATAACTCAAATGCAAAGGCGTGCGTTGACCGAGAACATAATCGACGAGGTCATCCTGGCCGTTGACGGGTTATGGAAGTATCACGGCCTGTCGCCGTTAGAGCGTAATTATGCGGCGTGGGAGCTTGCTCAGTATCTGAAGTTTATCCGAGTGACGCCTGAGACACCGATCCGGGTGCCGGGAAACAGAAGGAAGCCGAAATGAACGGCGATTTGATCAGGAGCATCTGCTGGAAGATTTCCGATTTCGTCGCGACCAGGGGGAGGAACGATCAGTACGGGATATTTCAACAATCACTTGTGAACAGGGCTGATCTTCATCGGGTCATGAACGAGTACCCTGCGACCTTCGTTTCTCCACCCAAGACTGCCTATAGCGATTTGGAAGTCACGGAAGAAAACGACGGGACGTGGTCCGTTGAGGTGCCATTGTGGAGCAAAGAGGAAGGGGCCTCGGATTTGTGCCTCATGCTTACCTTTGCCCAGGAGGGCGACGATATTCGTGTCAGTTTGGATGACTGTTACGTGCCCTGAAGACGAGGGTCACCGGAGCTTAGAGGGCGTCCAAGGAGACGAAGGCGACGCGGTTCCTGCCATTGGCTATCTTACGACCAACATTCAGCGGCGGCTTCGGCAAACAATGTAGCAGATGCCGGAACGCTACTGAGATCGTGGAAAGGCTGGAGCTCTGCACTCTGGCTTGGGAGGTTGCGCAGTATTCGAAGTTTCCTTGGTTCGCAGCCGAAACGCCGATCCGGCGCGCGCCTGTGCCGGGCAACAGAGAAAGCCAAAATGACCGCCGATTTGATCAAGAGCATCTGCTGGAAGATTTCCGATCTCGTCGCTACGGGACCGGAATGATCATTTCGGGATATATCAGAGGTCGCGCGCAACCAGGGCAGAAGTCTATAGGGCCCTGGATGAATATCCGGCAACCTTTGTCTCGCCAACTCAAGACGCTTATGACGATCTGGAGATAATGGAGACGAGAGATGGAAAGAGCTGGTTTACGATCGTGCCATTGTGGAGCAAGGAAGAGGGAGAATCGGACATGTGCCTCACGCTCTCCTTTACTCAAGACAACGGCGAGATTCGCGTAAGATTGGACGGATGTCATGTCCCCTGAGTGCTCGAAACACCGATAGAGGTCTCCGGTCTCGGGAAGTCGCCGGGCCAAGTGACCCTCACGGTCAGCACAAGGATGCCGGCCCTCGCCGCTATCGTTGGCGGCTTATGCTCTGGTTTGAACGACAAGCCTGACATATCTGCGGGCGTTCGAAGCCTCGCTTCCCTGCGGCAACTATCAGAGGAATGCTATGCTATGCTAGAGAAAGGACGCGAAGTGGCAAGGCATTGCGTACTGTTCATTTTAATCATCAGTGTATAGTCAACGTATTTGAACATATCTCGTTCCGAGATAGTGTCATTCTTGGCCAACGATGCTGTCCCTATAATGGAATAGTCGTTCCTTCGTGTAACCTCTCGTCGCGTCGTAGTTCAGCAACCTGCCGTATCGTACGCCATCCGGTGAGGTAACGAGACTGTCGAAGACCCCTTGTGCGCCAAGCGCGATCAGATAGCCCCAATCCTCGATTTCGACCTGGCATCGTCGGTCGCTTTCGCAGACCTCCCGCGCCGATAGGACCGTCTCATCGGGCATGACGATCCAGACAGACATCTCAGCCGCCGAGACAGGTATCGCCGCCCAAAGGAGAGAGATCCATGTAACGAGCGCGCGCATTTCGACACCCATAGGTTGCATCTCCTTCAAGACACAGATCGAGGCGAAATAATGTCGGATATAGTAAGGCGGTCGCTGCCGCCGATTGGCGGAAAGCCGGTGACGATGTCGGAGCGCGACGCACGAGAATATGCGAACGAGCTAGCTGTCGCCTCGGATGGTGGCGACGTGGCTATGGTGGAGGAGCCTGTAGAGGATGGCGGTCGCCACCACCGGATTCCCGAACGGGCTGCCCACTCGCCCACCGAGCGGGTCGAGGTGATCAGCATGGCTTCTCCGCTCGCAGCGACGGCTGACCAGCTGGAAGAAGAGATGCGCCGCATCAGGCTCGAACGGCAGATAGCCGAGCTCGTCGACGATCAGCAGCTTGGGTTTGGACAAGTGCATGAGCCGTTCCTCCAGCCGCCCCTCGGCATGCGCCTTGGCGAGTTGGGCCACCAGCGCCGGCGCCAGCACGAACAGCACCGTATGGCCGGCCACGATCGCCTCGCGTCCGATCGCCACCGCGAGATGGGTCTTGCCCACCCCGCAGCAGTGCCTCGCCATGGGCTATGAAGCGGCCGGTCGCCAGTTCCCGCACCTGGCCCTTGTCGAGCGAGGAATGGGCTTCGAAAGTCGAAGCCGGCGAGATCGCGCATGAAGGGGAACCGCGCCGGCCAGCATCAGGTCTCTCCTGCCAGTTCGGCGTCCAGCGCCGATGCCAGGTCGAAGAAGCGCCGGCGGACGTCATGGGCATGCGGGTTGGCGCGTTCGATGGCGTGGAAAACCTCTGCCGTATCGTGGCGGACCATGCCCACGGCCTCAATGATCAGGTCGAAGCTTCGCGTCGTCATCGCGGTCGGCAACGGCTCCATGCGCACCAGGACCTTGGCGATGAGATGGGTCAAACCCTGTGCCGCAGCGACTTCGCGGTCATGCGCCTCCGGGGTCGTGACGATGACGTCGAGGCGTAGCCGACTTTTGAGAAAGGCGATCACGCGACGGCCTTGCCCGCCGCGGATCGGACAGACCGCGATCTTCAGCCCGGCTATGCCGTCGACAGCACTTTGAGGACCGAACAACGGGTGCGTGGCGACGACGTCGACATTATCAGGCAGGCCCTGCTTCATGATCCCGGCGGGCATCGACTTGACCGATCCGACGTCGAGAACGAGTGCGCCGGGCTGCATATGGGGCGCGATGGCCGCGACCGTTTCGCGGATGCGATCGACCGGCGTGGCGAGCACGACGACCGGACTGCGTGCGACGGTCTCGAGGTCGGCGAAAGTGATATCCTCGAACCCCGCGACATCAGGGGCCGGCGGCGACGGATCATAGGCGCAGAGCCGGAAGTAGGGCCCAAGATGGCGCGCCATCAGCCGTCCGAAGGCGCCGAAACCGACGATGCCGAGGGTTGGACGTGCGTTGCTTTCCCGAAACATGCCTGACCTCTGCTGGGAGCGCGAAGCCAGGGACGGACTAAGGGAAACAACCGCTGGCGACGCAGCGGTTGAAAGATGACGAAACACCCCGCCGCTAAGGAAGCGGCGCGTAATACAGGCCCGAATGGTGGAGCGAGGTCGTCATGGCGAACTCGTAAGCCAATGCCCGCCCGGATGTCAACCGTGCTTGCTGGCGTCGATGGCAGTTGCTCCGCGTCAGGCTATTTCAGCTGCCATGCGGGAAATCAGCCGCCCGAGACGGGCGATGCCCTCGGCCGCCGCATGCTCGTCGGCGAGGGAGAAGCTCAGCCGGATGGTGTTGGCGCCCGAGCCGTCGGCGTGGAAGGCCTTGCCCGGCACGAAGGCGACCTTTTCGGTCTCGATCGCGCGGGCGAGCAGCGATGCGCCGTCCATGCCCTCGGGCAGCGTGACCCAGATGAACATGCCGCCTTCCGGTTTCGTCCAGCTCGTGCCCTGAGGCATATGCTGCGCCAGTGCGTCGAGCAGCAGGTCTCGGCGCCGGCGATAGGTGTCGCGCAACCGGGCGGTATGGGCATCATAGTGGCGTATGGCGACCTTGTGCATGACGACCTGGTTGATCGTCGGGCTGTGGAGATCGGATGCCTGCTTCATCAGCACCAGCTTGCGGATGACGGGTGCCGCAGCGCACACCCAGCCCACCCGCAGGCCGGGCGACAGGGTCTTGGAGAACGTGCCGCAATAGATGGTGCGGGTGTTGTCAATGCCGCGGCTGCGTTCGACGTCGAGCGCCAGGATGGGCGGCACCGGCTGGCCGTCGTAGCGCAGCGCCTGATAGGCTGCATCCTCGATCAGCGGTATGTCCAGGTCCGCCGTCAGGTCGAGCAGGCGCTCCCGCGCGGCGCGATCGATGGTCTCGCCCGTGGGGTTCGAGAATTCCGGTGTGAGATAGGCCAAGGCGACCCGGCCGCCGGCGTCCCTGGCGGCCTCGCGATAGGCATGCGGCGTCATGTTGTCGCCTTCGGGTGCCAGCCGGTCGTAGCGCGGCTCATAGGCGTTGAAGGCCTGGAGCGCGCCCAGATAGGTCGGTCGCGCGACGAGCGCGGTGTCGCCGGGCGAAAGGAACAGCTTGCCCAGATAGTCGAGCGCCTGCTGCGACCCGGAAACGATCAGGATGTTTTCCGGCGAGCAGGGCACGCCGAGAGCCGCCATATGGTCGACGAGCCATTCGCGCAGCGGCAGATAACCCTCGCTGACCGAATACTGCAGCGCAGCTCCCGCAGCGTCTCCGGAGAGCAGGTCTTCATATGCCTCGCTGAAGGCGCGGTTGGGAAAGAGCGTCGGGTCGGGAATGCCGCCAGCAAAGGAGATGATGTCGGGCTGGTCGAGCAGTTTCAGCAGTTCCCGGATCTCCGATGCACGCATCCGTTCGGCGCGCGCCGCGAATTTGTCTTCCCAGTTGGACACGATTTCCCTCTTTGCCTCTCAGGCGTGGTTTCCTCGCGCCGGACAGAACGCCCGGACAGGCGTTATGTCAATGATGCTGACCTAAAGAAGCGTTCCTCCAGCGCCGATCCTCATCGGCCGGCAAGCCGGGGCCCTCCCTGAAAACCGGGCAGGCGACTGGCAATCTGCCTGCCCGTGCCCCAGGTGCTTTGACCGCCATGGCCGAAGAGCGATCCAACATCCGGACCGGGATCGCGCCATTGCGGATACGCCGACGGAGTGCCGAGCAGGGGTCACTCAGCCGGTTAGGTGCATAGGTGCACATATAACCGCCTGTTATTGCGAATGATTTCCAATTCCAAACATAACGTTTGCACCGGGGACGACGACCGCCTATGTCGGCCGCGTTGCTAGGCCCGCCCGGCATGGTCCGCCCAGAGTCACGAACCGGAGCGTGTGATGGACAAAGCTCTCAAGCTCGCGCTGGGCAGCATCGCCGTCGGCGGCCTCGTGCTCGGCCTGAAATATCTGGCCTATCGGCTGACGGGGAGTATCGCGCTCTACTCAGATGCGCTCGAAAGCACCGTCAATGTCGCCACCGCGGTCGCCGCCTTCTTCGCGGTGCGGCTGAGCGCGACGCCTCCGGACGCCAACCATCCCTACGGCCATCACAAGGTGGAATATCTGTCGGCCGTCGTGGAAGGCGTCCTGATCGTGATCGCGGCGTTGATGGTGCTGCGCGAGGCCTATTTCGGTCTTCTCGCCCCGAGGGAACTCCAGGCTCCGCTGAAAGGTCTGCTCGTGAATGCCGCGGCGAGCGTCATCAACGCGCTCTGGTGCTTCGTCCTGTTCCGCTTCGGGCGGCAATGGCGCTCACCGGCACTGATCGCCGACGCGCGCCATCTTTGGGCCGATGTGGTGACGTCGGTCGGCGTGGTGGTCGGCGTGGGGCTCGTCGTGGTGACGGGCTGGCAACAGCTCGATGCCGTGCTGGCCGCGCTCGTGGCCGTCAACATCCTCTGGTCCGGCTGGCGGCTGATGCGCGAATCGATCGGCGGCCTCATGGACGAAGCGGTTCCGGAAGAGACGCTGACGCGCGTGAAGGAACTCATCTCGGCACATGCCGATGGCGCCATCGAGGCCCATGACCTGCGGACCCGGCAAGCCGGCCGTGTTACCTTCATCGAGTTCCATCTCGTCGTGCCGGGCACGATGAGTGTCTCGGATTCGCATGCGCTTTGCGACAGGATCGAGGCCGCCCTCCGCGGTGGCGTCGGTGGCGCCATGATCACCATCCATGTCGAGCCGGAGGAGAAGGCCAAGCATCCCGGCGGCATCCCGGTGGTCTGATACCGGCGGCACCGGATGCTGGCGCATTCAGGCCGCGCAACGCTGACGCATGCACGCGACCTCGGCGCGGCCTCCCCGGGCCGCTCGGCTTCGGCTACAGCGGCCGTTCGCATTCAAAACGGTTCATCGACCGTTTGGTGCAAGCCCTGCCAACCGCCTCTGCGTCCCCTATTGCAGCGGCCAGACGGTGAGGAGGGCAGGGACAGCGACGATGATGACGATCAGGGAGAGCGGCAGGCCGAGCCGTGGATAGTCGGAGAACCGATAGCCGCCGGGGCCCATCACCAGCGTGTTGCACTGATGCCCGATCGGCGTCAGGAAATCGCAACCCGCGCCGATCGCCACCGCCATCAGGAAAGCCTCGGGCCGGTATCCCAGCGAGCCGGCGAAGCCCGCCGCGATGGGTGCCATCACCAGCACCGTCGCGGCGTTGTTGAGGAAGGGTGTGACGGCCATCGCCGCGACCAGGATAAGCGCCAGGGCGCCGTAGCCCGGCAATGTCGAACCGAGTTCGGCAAGCGCCGAAGCGATGATGTCGGTTGCGCCGGTCTGTCGCAAGGAATCGCTTACCGGGATCAAGGTGGCGAGCATGACGAGGATCGGCCCGTCGATCGAGGCATAGATCTCGCGGGCCGGGATGATCTTGAACAATATCATCATGGTCGCGGCGGCGAAGAAGGCGACCGACACCGGCACCAGCCCGAGGGCGGTCGTGCCCATCGCCGCGATCAGGATCAGCACCGGCAAGACGCCGCGGCGCGCGCTGCCGAGGAGCAGGGGCCTCTCCGCGAGCGGCAGAAGGCCGAAGTCGCGCAGGAATTCGGGCATGGCGGCCGGGTTGCCCTGCAGCACGACGACGTCGCCCAGTCGCAACGAGATCGCCCCCAGCCTCTGGTCCAGCCGCTCGCCCTTGCGGCTGACGGCCAGAAGGTTGACGTTGAAGCGCTCGCGCAGCAGCAGGTGCTTGGCGGACCAGCCGATGAGGCTCGAATGCTCGCCAATCACGGCTTCGATCGCGACGGGCTCGAAGCCCGCCTTGCCCTGCTCCGCCAACTCGCGGCCACCGGCGATGCTGAGCCTGGCCTGGGCGACGAGGCGATCCAGCGCCTCATGGTCCCCCTCGATCAGCAGGATGTCGTCGACCTGGAGCACGGCGTCGGGAAAAGGCGTGATCCGCACGTTGTTGGTACGCAGGATCGTGGTTATCACGGCCTCGCCGCCGGCGATCTTCAAAAGGTCGGCCACCGTCTTGCCGACGACGGTCGATCCCCGCACGACGGTTGCCTCGGCCGAATAATTGTCGATGGCGAGCGCTTCGTGGAGCGAACCGCCCTTTCGTTGGCGTTGCGGCAGGATCCAGTAAAACAGCGTGAGGAAGATGATGCCCGCTGCGGTCAGGGCGAGCCCGACCGGTGTGAAGTCGAACATGCTGAAGGCAGTGCCCGTGATTTCCGCGCGAATACGCGAGACCACGATGTTTGGCGAGGTGCCGATCTGGGTCATAAGGCCGCCGAGCAGCGAGGCGAAGGCCATCGGCATCAGAAATGTGGAGGCCGATATGCCTGAGCGCCGCGCGAACTGGAAGGCGATCGGTATCATGATCGCCAGCGCCCCGATGTTCTTGACGAAGGCCGACAGGACCGCGACCACGAAAACCAGGAGGAAAAGCTGGCCGCGCACCGACCTCAGGTTCGGCAGATGGCGCTGGATGAGCAGTTCCACGAAACCGCTGCGCGCCACGCCCGCGCTCACCAGCAGGGCGCTGCCCACGATGATGACGATGTCGTCGCTGAAGCCGGAAAATGCACGGTCGAGCGGCACGACACCAAGCGCGAGCGCCAGCAGCAGCGACAGGGCCGCGACGAGATCGTAGCGGAAGCGCCCCCAGATGAACGCCGCCATCATCAGCGCGATGACGGCGAAGGACAGGAATTGCGGGGATGTAAGCATGGGCGCCCGGTTCTGCCGTATCGGTCCGAAAATCATACTCCATTCTCGGGCCGATCGTTCAAGGTGTCGGAGCAACGCGGAAGGGAGGGATACGTTGCCTTGCCCATATCGCGTATCAGCCGGCCAGCATGACCTCAAGACGTTCCAGCAATGGGCGCTGGCCTGGAATGATCTTCAAAGTGGCGGCCGGCAGCGTAAACCATCCGGCGCGATCAACCTCGGGGAAAAGCTCCCGGCGCCCACTGCCGGGCGGCCACTCCATCTCGAAGCTGTTGCTTCGGACGGCATTCACGTCGAAAGCTCCTTCGACGGCATAGGCGACGACACGCTTCCCACCGGCCTGGACTGCCTCGCCGAGAGGAAATGGAGGGCCCGCCGGCGGCACGGCTCCGAGCTCTTCGGCGAATTCGCGAAACGCTGCTGCCTGCGCATCCTCGCCCGGACCATATTCCCCTTTCGGGATGGACCACGCCCCTTCATCACGCTTGCGCCAGAAAGGCCCTCCGGGATGGACGAGCAGCACTTCAGGGAAACCGGCTTCACGGCGAAAGACGAGCAGTCCGGCACTCGTCCTGGGCATCGGCTGTCTCCTGCAACCAGGGCCTATCCGCTCTCCGCGATCTGGCCGGACGATCGCTCGTAGAGCGTAGCGCCGGTATCGGCGTCGATGCCTGCGAGGCTCACGGTATAACCCCACAGATTGCGTATATGGCGCAATGTCGCGTCGCGGCCTTTCTCCTCCAGCATGATGTCATGCTTCACCTTGTGCTCGAGCCTCAGATGCCGGTCGCCGAGGAGATCGACGTCGACCACCTGTATGTCGGGGCGGGTTTCGCCGATATCGTAGCTCCTGGCAAGAGCGGCGCGGATCTTGCCGTAGCCGCGCTCATTGTGGATCGACGCCACTTCATAGTGCCTTTCCGACGCTACGTCGCCGAGCACGAACAAGCGCCATTTGCGGATGAGCGCCGGGCTCAGATACTGCAGGATGAAGGACTCGTCGCGATGGTTCGCCCAGGCGTCGAGCAGCGTCGCGCGCCAGTCGCCATTGCCGGCCATGTCGGGGAACCAGTCGCGATCTTCAGCCGTCGGTTCCATCGAGATGCGGCAGATATCCTGCATCATGTCGAAACCCAGCGCGTAGGGGTTGATGCGCGAATAGCGCGGATCGTCGAAGGATGGCTGGAAGACCACGTTCGAATGGTTCTGCAGCACCTCCAGCATGGCGCCGTCCCCGATCCTTCCCTGGTCGAAGAGGCTGTTCATGATCGTGTAATGCACGAAAGTGGCGCAGCCCTCGTTCATCACCTGGGTCTGCCGCTGCGGGTAGAAATATTGCGCGATCACCCGCACGATGCGCAGAATCTCGCGCTGCCAGGGCTCCAACACCAGGCTGTTCTTCTCCAGGAAATAGAGAAGGTTCTCCTCCGGCAGGTTCAGCTTCTTCTTGCGCTCCTGGGCGCTGCGCTCGATGGCGCTGGGTTCGTCCTCGTCCTTCTGTCGGGGAAGGGTGCGCCACAGGTCGCTGAAGGACCGCTCCTCATATTCCAGCCTCTCGCGGATTCCTTCGCGTTCCTTCTCGGAAGAGAGCCGCGGCGGGCGGCGGTAGCGGAAGACCGCCTGCTCCATCAACGCATGGGCCGCATCGAGGATGGCCTCGACCGCCGCAAGTCCATGCCGCTCCTCGCAGCGTGCGATGTAGCTCTTCGCGAAGTCCAGGTAGCTCAGGATCGATCCGGCGTCGGTCCATTGGCGGAACAGATAGTTGTTCTTGAAGAAATGATTGTGGCCGAAGGCGGCATGGGCAGTCACCACGGCCTGAAGCGCCATGGTGTTGCCTTCCATGAGATAGACGATGCACGGATTGGAGTTGATGACGATCTCGTAGGCCAGGCCGCGCAGGCCCTTGCGGTAGAGCTGCTCGTCGAACAGGAAATGCTTGCCGAAGGACCAGTGCCGGTACATCAGCGGCATGCCGACCGAGGAATAGGCGTCGAGCATCTGCTCGGCGGAGATGATCTCGAGCTGGTTCGGATAAGTGTCCAGGCCCAACTCGTCATGTGCGATCGACTTGATCGCGTCATAGGTGCGCGACAGCGTCGCGAAGTCCCAGTCGGACCCCGAAAACAGCAGGCGCGAGGAACTTGCACGCTTGTCCATTGCCCGCTCGTCCTCAGCCGCGCTTCGCCAGGCCGGCCTGCCTGGAGAAAAGTTCGTGGAACACGGGATAGATTTCGGACGGCCGTGCGATGCGGGTCATCTGGAAGTTCGGCCACTGCGCGTCGACCTTGCGATAGGCGCGCCACAGCGATGTGCCGTTGTCGGTCGAGCCGAAGATGTGGCTCTCGCGCTCGTCGATGATCTCGACATAGGCATAGTACTGACACAGCGGCATGACCTCCTTGTCGAGGAGCATGACGCAGCGCTCCGAATCATTGGCGAAATTGTCGCCGTCGGAGGCTTGGGCGGCATAGATGTTCCATTCCCGGCTGGGATAACGCTCCTCAACGATCCGGCGCATCTCCTCGAGTGCCGTCGAGACGACGGTGCCGCCGCTCTGCTGGCTGTAGAAGAACGTCTCTTCGTCCACTTCCTTGGCCTCGTGGGTGTGGCGGATGAAGACGATGTCGATGCGCTCGTAGCGCCGCTTGAGGAACAGGTGCAGCAGCACGAAGAACCGCTTCGCCAGATCCTTCTCCCGCTCGCCCATCGAGCCCGACACGTCCATGAGGCAGAACATGACGGCGCTTGCATTGGGCACGGGCTGCGGGTCGAAGCGATTGAAGCGGATGTCGACGGGGTCGACATAGGGGATCAGGCGCCGGCGGCGGCCCAGCCGGTCGAGTTCTTGTCTTATCTGCAGGATCCGCTCCAGCGCGGCTGCCTTGGGGGCCGGGTCCGCCTCGAGCAAGGCGAGTTCGTCGGTCAAGGCGTCGAACTCCTCCTGTTTCGGCCGGTGGAGCGCGATGCGCCGCCCGTAGCTATGACGCATGGTGCGCCCGACATTGATGCTGGTGGGCGAGCCGGTCATGGCAAAACCGGCGCGACGCGGCTTGAAGGCGGCGATCTCCTTCAGATTGAGCTTCACCATGTCAGGGAGTTCGAGATCCTCGAAGAAGAGGTCCAGCACCTCCTCCCGCGACAGCACGAAGCGGAAATCGTCCTCGGTCTCCTGGGTCGTCGGTCCCGACGCGCCGCCGCCATCCTGCCCGCCCGGCTTGGGGATACGGTCGCCCGTCTGGAATTCCTTGTTGCCGGGCAGCACATGGTCGCGCCGTCCGCTGGCATTGGAGTTCTGGAAGGTCGGCTCGCTGGTGCCGCGCACCGGCATGGAAACCGTGTGCTGGGCATCCACGTCGGCGATCTTGCCCGTCTTGACCTGTTCCTTGATGGTGCGCTTCAACTCATCGCGCGCCCGCTTCAGGAAGCGTTGCCGGTTGCTCAGGCTCTTGTCCGGCGGATTCAACCGGCGATCGATAAAACTCGGCATGGATCGATCCGCGCCTTCCCGGCGGTCAACCCGCCTTGTTCACTCGCATGTACCAATCGACGAGGCGACGGACCTGGCGCTGCGTGTAACCGCGCTCGACCATGCGCTGCACGAACTCCGTGTGCTGCTTTTCGGTGACCGTATCCTTCTTGGAACCGAAGCTGATGACCGGAAGCAGGTCTTCGACCTGGCCGAACATGCGCTTCTCGATCACTTCGCGCAGCTTTTCGTAGCTCGTCCAGGACGGGTTGCGACCGCTGTTCTTGGCTCTGGCGCGCAGCGTGAACTTGACCACCTCGTTGCGGAAGTCCTTGGGATTGGCGATGCCGGCCGGCTTCTCGATCTGTGACAGCTCGGCGTCCAGGACCTCGCGGTTGAAAATCTGGCCGGTGTCGGGATCCTTGAAGTCCTGGTCCTCGACCCAGGCATCCGCATAGGCGATATAGCGGTCGAACAGGTTCTGGCCGTACTCGCTGTAGGATTCCAGATAAGCCTTCTGGATTTCGTGCCCGATGAACTCCGCATAGCGTGTGGCGAGCTCGGACTTGATGAAATCGAGATAGGCGGCCTCGATCTGCTTGGGGAACTGCTCCCGCCGGATCGCCTGCTCCAATATGTACATCAGATGCACCGGATCGGCCGCGACTTCCTTGGTGTCGTAGTTGAAGGTCTGCGACAGGATCTTGAAGGCGAAGCGCGTGCTCACCCCGGTCATGCCTTCGTCGACGCCGGCGGCGTCGCGATACTCCTGCACCGACTTTGCCTTCGGATCGATCTCCTTCAGGTTCTCGCCGTCATAGACGCGCATCTTGGTGTAGCGCGGCGAGTTCTCATGCTCGGCCAGGCGGGTGGAAACGGTGAAGCGGCTGAGGATCTCGAGCACCTCGGGGGCGCAGGGGTTCCTGGCCAGTTCGCTTTCCCGCAGGAGCTTTTCGTAGATCTGCTTCTCCTCGGTCACCCTCAGGCAATAGGGAACCTTGACGACGAGGATGCGGTCCAGGAACGCCTCATTGTTCTTGTTGTTCTTGAAATGCAGCCATTCCGACTCGTTGGAATGCGCCACGACAATGCCCTGATAGGGGAACGCGCCCAAATTCTCCGTGCCGTTGTAGCTGCCTTCCTGTGTCGCGGTGAGCAGGGGATGCAGTACCTTGATCGGCGCCTTGAACATCTCGACGAATTCGAGCAGGCCCTGCGTCGTACGGTTGAGGCCGCCGCTGTAGGAATAGGCGTCGGGATCGTGCTGGCTGAAATTCTCGAGCTGCCGGATGTCGACCTTGCCGACCAGGGCCGAGACGTCCTGGTTGTTCTCGTCGCCCGGCTCGGTCTTGGAGATGCCGATCTGGCGCAGCCGCGAAGGCATCAGCTTCGCTACGCTGAACTTCGAGATGTCGCCGTTGAGCTCGTCGAGGCGCTTCGCTGCCCAGGGCGATATCAGCCCGTTGAGGCGCCGCCGCGCGATGCCGTATTTGTCTTCCAGAAGGTCGGCCATTCGTTCCGGATGGAAGAGGCCGAGCGGCGATTCGAATACCGGGCTGACCTGCCCGCCCACCTTGAGCGTGTAGATCGGTCGCTGCTCCATCAGCTTCTTGAGCCGCTCGGCAAGCGACGACTTGCCGCCGCCGACGGGCCCCAGCAGATAGAGGATCTGCTTGCGCTCCTCGAGGCCCTGCGAAGCGTAGCGGAAATAGCCCACGATCCGCTCGATCGTATCTTCCATACCGTAGAACTCGGCGAATGCCGGATAGATCTTGATGGTCCGGTTCGCGAATATCCGCCCGAGGCGCTCGTCGGCACTCGTGTCGATCAGCTTCGGCTCGCCGATCGCCTCGATCATCCGCTCAGGCGCCGTCGCGTAGAGAGATCGGTCGTCGCGACAGGCCAGCAGATATTCCTGGAGGCTCATCTCCTCCTGTGCCGTGCTGGTATATATCTCCGAAAACAGATCGAAGACGTCTGATTCTTTCCCGCCCATAATGCCCTCTTGCTTCAGGCCCGGGAACGCCGGGCTCGCTGTGAGTAAGCCCTGTCGAGAATCAACTATCTGATAGCTTTGTGGTTCCGTCGTGATCCCGCAATAGCTTCTTTTTACAAAGAAGTTTGCAGCCGATCACATTTAAGTGTGCGACCGCCCGGCGGGCAAGACCGGCCTTGCATCTGTGGATAAGTTCTGCACCGCCACTGCGATCTCACACGGCTGCTATCCAAACAGATGTGGCTACGGCGGTCGGTATCTGCAAGAGGGTGCGACAGGAAGTCAGGCGAGACCTCCATTCAGCACATCGCGCCAGGCCGGTCTGCTGGTGACAGCCATCAGCAAAACATCCGCCGCATGGAACTTTTCGCCTGACGGTTGTTTTCTCTGTGGACCGTTTCCTTTCCACGGTTCGAACCCGTCCAAGCGACAGTCCGCGCTTCCCCTCATGCGCGGGCTTTCGATTGAGGGACGGGCTTTGTCAGGAATTACCTGTTCGATTAAGTAAAGGAATTGGTTCCTACATCCGTTGGATGTATGGTGATCCTAAATGCGCGTCGCGGCGTGGAGGCAGTTGCATGGTGCGTGTGCTGGTGACGGCGATCATGTCGATACTCCTATACAATACGATTTCTTTTATCTACGTATTATTTAGCGACCCAAAGAGTTTGCATGAGTATTATATGAGTAGAGAGTTTCGCGAATTAAATGAAGAAATAAATTGGAGACTTTCATTGAAAAGGTCGGTGAATATTTCTGATATCTTCAATGATGCAGAAGAGGCCTGTTTAACCGATATCGACGTGGACCCGCTGGAGATCGTAGAAAAGAGAGGGATAAAGGACGTCGACTATTATTTCGGTGTCCTTGGGCCTTTTGGCTGGAATGACACGGCTACATACCTTACGGTCTTTAGAAAAGATAGTAGAGCAACAATCATAGGACCTGAGTATTTTCACATAAAAGATAGTTTTGGTGGATGTGTGGAGGGTAGTATAATTTTGATGGCGGACGATGAAGGGAAGTTGTACTTCTTGAATTCGGAATAAAGGGACGGATATATATGGATATGAAAGGAATTCTTGGTCACTTGGAGGCTAAATTAAGCGATGGCGTAGATGTCTCGAAAGAGTATCTGAGCAAGGGTGCGGATGTCACGAAACATGCGGCCCGCGAGCTTTCGGGCTTCAACCAAATGGCGAGAGAGGCAGATGAAATAACGCGATCGCTTGGGTTGGTGTATCGAGAGCAAAGCCCTCTACCATTGCCTAAGGATAATAGGTATGGTGACGTACTTCCGGCGTCGAGCAATGCTATCGACCATGCATATATGAGCGCCAAGCTCGCGCAGAAATACGGCGTTCCTGTCGCAAAGACCTTCGGCGATATGCGTGAATGGATTTTGTCTCCTGCTAAGGAGGATTTGATCGATGATTCGTGGGATGTCTATAAGGACATGTGGAACAATGAAGTCGGCAGGCGCATAGGATTTTCTGCGGTCGATGATCAGGCTCTGATCGAGGCCATCAAGGATGCTTGGCGAAGGGGAGATTTGATTGCGATTAGGACAGATGGGAGAATTCCTAAGAACTATAGATATACGCCGAATTCCATAAGCGAATTCGATACGAGGTCCGTCCGCATGAAATCGAGGCCCGATCCGCTAGAAAATTGGGATTTCAGGCCTCGTTGATGTGCTTCAAGCGCGCAGCAGCAACGATCGGGGGACAAATTTCGTTCCCCGACCGCTTGCACCCGAGGAAGCTTTCGCGTAATTGCCGCCGTGGGCTACCCCTCCCCACCGAGGGGCTTACTATCTGGAAGGATAGACCACGATGACCGCACTTGCGAAGCCGGACCTGCGTCCGGCCAATCCCAATTTTTCCTCAGGTCCTTGCGCAAAACGTCCCGGCTGGTCGCTTCAAGCGCTCGCTGCGGCCCCGCTCGGCCGTTCCCATCGCGCCAAGATCGGCAAGTCCAAACTCGAGCAGGCGATCGAGCTTACCCGCGAGGTTCTGCAGGTGCCGGCGGGTTACCGGATCGGCATCGTGCCGGCATCCGACACCGGCGCCGTCGAGATGGCGCTGTGGTCGCTGCTCGGCGCCCGCGGAGTCGACATGGTCGCCTGGGAGAGCTTCGGCGCTGGCTGGGTGACCGACGTCGTCAAGCAACTGAAGCTCGCCGACGTGCGCACCATCGATGCGCCTTATGGCAGGCTGCCCGATCTCTCGGCGATCGATTTCGACCGCGACGTCGTCTTCACCTGGAACGGCACCACATCGGGCGTGCGGGTTCCGCACGGCGATTTCATTCCGTCCGACCGAAAGGGCCTGACGATCTGCGACGCGACGTCGGCTGCCTTCGCCCAGCGTCTCGATTTCGAGAAGCTCGACGTAGTCACTTTCTCCTGGCAAAAGGTGATCGGCGGCGAAGGCGCCCATGGCGTGCTCATCTTGTCGCCGCGCGCCGCCGAGCGGCTGGAGATCTACAAGCCGGCCTGGCCGCTGCCGAAGATCTTCCGCCTGACCTCGGGCGGCAAGCTCATCGAAGGGATCTTCAAGGGCGAGACCATCAACACGCCGTCCATGCTGTGCGTCGAGGACTATATCGATGCGCTGCTCTGGGCCAGGGAGATCGGTGGCCTCGACGCGCTCATCGCGCGTGCCGACCGGAACCTCGCCGTCATCGACGATTTCGTCGCGAAGTCGTCCTGGCTCGGCCACCTCGCGCTCGATCCCGCCACGCGCTCCAACACTTCGGTCTGTCTCTCGGTCGTCGATCCCGCGGTCACCGCGCTCGAAGCCGATGCCCAGGCCGCTTTCGCGAAAGCCATCGTCTCGGTGCTCGAAAAGGAAGGCGTCGCCTACGACATCGGCGCTTATCGCGACGCGCCGCCCGGCCTGCGCATCTGGGCCGGCGCCACGGTCGAAGCCGCCGACCTGGAACGGCTGATGCCCTGGCTCGACTGGGCCTTCGCAAAGGAACTGGCCACGCTGCAAGCTGCAGCCTGAGCCCCTTCCCGATCCGTCCGGCCGCCCTCCGCGTTTCGCGCCCGTCGAAAGGCGGGCGCCGGCATTCCGCCCGGGAGGGGTGGCCGCCACAACCGGTTGTTTTCCCAGAAGGACCACGCCCATGCCTCGTGTTCTCGTATCCGACAAGCTTTCCCCGACTGCCGTGCAGATCTTCAAGGATCGTGGCGTCGAGGTCGACTACCTGCCCGAACTCGGCGCCGACAAGGACAAGCTGCTCGAAGTCATCGGCGACTATGACGGCCTCGCCATCCGCTCTGCGACCAAGGTCACCGAGAAGCTGATCAACGCCGCCACCAGGCTGAAAGTGGTGGGCCGCGCCGGCATCGGCGTAGACAATGTCGACATCCCAGCCGCTTCGCGCAAGGGCATCATCGTGATGAACACGCCTTTCGGCAACTCCATCACCACGGCGGAGCATGCCGTCGCCATGATGTTCGCGCTCGCCCGCCAGCTTCCCGAGGCCAATGTGTCGACGCAGGCCGGAAAGTGGGAGAAGAACCGCTTCATGGGCGTCGAGATCACCAGCAAGACGCTGGGCGTCATCGGTTGCGGCAATATCGGCTCGATCGTGGCGACACGCGGCGTCGGGCTGAAGATGCATGTGGTCGCCTTCGACCCGTTCCTCTCGGAAGACCGCGCCATCGAGCTCGGCATCGAAAAAGTGGAACTCGACGAGCTCTTCGCCCGCGCCGACTTCATAACGCTGCATACGCCGCTCACCGAGAAGACCCGCAACATCATCAACGCCGATGCGATCGCCGCGATGAAGGACGGCGTGCGCATCATCAACTGCGCGCGCGGCGGCCTCATCGTCGAGGCCGATCTGGTCGCGGCGCTGAAGACCGGCAAGGTTGCCGGCGCCGGCATCGACGTGTTCGAGGTGGAACCGGCGAAGGAGAGCCCGTTCTTCGGTCTGGAGAACGTCGTGTGCACGCCGCATCTCGGCGCCTCGACCTCCGAGGCCCAGGAGAATGTCGCCCTGCAGGTCGCCGAGCAGATGTCGGACTATCTGATCAAGGGCGCGGTCTCCAACGCCGTCAACATGCCGTCGATCACGGCCGAGGAGGCGCCGAAGCTGCGTCCTTTCGTGAAGCTCGCCGAAGTGCTCGGGGCTTTCGTCGGCCAGGTAACCGAGGATCCGATCAAGGAGGTCGAGATCCTGTTCGACGGTGCTACCGCGACGATGAACACCAAGGCGTTGATCGCCGCCGCGCTTGCCGGGCTGATCCGGCCGCAGGTGGCCGACGTCAACATGGTGTCGGCGCCGATCATGGTGAAGGAGCGCGGCATCATCCTGTCCGAGGTCAAGCGCGACAAGTCAGGCGTCTTCGACGGCTACATCAAGCTGACGGTGACGACCGAACACATGAAGCGTTCCATCGCCGGCACCTGCTTTTCCGACCACAAGCCGCGCTTCATCCAGATCAAGGGTATCAATCTCGACGCCGAGGTCGGGCAGCATATGCTCTACACCACCAATGCCGATGCGCCCGGCATCATCGGCCTGCTGGGCACGCTCTGCGGCAACAATGGCGTCAACATCGCCAACTTCCAGCTCGGCCGCGACCGGCCGGGCGGCGATGCGATTGCGCTGCTCTATCTCGACGCGCCCTTCCCTGAGAAGGCGCTGGCAGAGCTTCGCGCCAATCCGAAGATCGACTCCGCCAAGCGGCTGCGCTTCGACGTCGCCGAGGCTTAAAGCATGTCTCCCGAACGCGGGTACCGGTTTCGGGACAAAGACATGCGTCAAATCAAAGAACCTGCAGCGTGTTGCGTGAATGCTTCTTCACGCAACGCGCTGCAGGGGCTCCGCTCTCCGTTCTGAAAGAACGATGCGGCTGGATTAGCCATTCCTGCCGCTTCGTTCACCATCTCAGACGATCCTGTAGACCTTGCCGGTGCCGGCGTCGCGATAGAGGTCCACGCGCGAGCCGTCCCAGTGATAGTCCAGGTGCCGGCCCTGGATGGGGTTTGCGGCGCAATCCGGATGGAACAACCCGACGCACTGACCGCCCTCGCGCCGGACGCTCGGATAGGCGATCCCGTTCGAACCCGCCTTGCGGAGTTGCGCGCCGAGCGCCTGGCCGGCCGCATAGTCGTTCGGATCGAGCGCCGCCCCATGGCCGCCGCCCCTGATGTCGTGCAGCCGGACATCCACGCTGAGCACGATCTCCCGGAACTGCGAGGTCCAGCCGGCGGGCTCGTTGGTCCGCGCCATGAAGCGTGCATGGTGATGGATCGTCTCGAACAGGGCGACCTCGAATTTGTCCGCCGCGTAGAGCACGCCGAAGGTCCCGTCGCTGAAGCGGCTCGGCCTGTCCGGGCTGACATGGGTGAACGGCGCCATCAGATAGCTGGCGCCAGGGCCGGCGACGCGCCGATCGGGGGGAACGAGATCGAGATTGCCGATCGTCTCCATCAGGCGCGGATTGGTCTTCATCTCCGCCGAGATGATCAGCGGCCAGTCGGCCGGATCGGCGATGTCTTCGAAGAGGTCGATTGGCGGAAAGCTGCTGCGGATGATCCGCGACGCGGCGGGCCACGCCACGTCGGATACGGGAATTGCCGATCTCACCAGGCGCCGCGCTCCGCGTCCAGATAGCGCCGCACCCGCATCAGATCGGTCAGTTCTCCGCCCAGCATGACCTCGCGCGCCGACCGTCCTGCAAAAGCCGAGTTCGGCGCGCCGATCCAGGCATAACCGCGCTGTGCTTCGCGGAAGACGATGCGAAGCGCCTTGTGGATGCCCATCAGGTTGGAAAGCCGCGCCTTGCCGTCCCGGTCGATCCGGCCGATTTCGCCTGCCTTCCAACGCCGATAGCTGCGGACCGGCAGGTCGAGCAGGGTCGCCGCTTCCTCGTCCGTCAGCTTCCACAGCCGGAACAGATTGACGGCGGCACGGAACATCGCCGCCGCTTCGTCATCCGTGATGGGGTGCGGCACGAAATCCCCGACGGTGGTGTTGACAGGTAGCAATTCGGCCATAAGTTCTCCGATTGGCATCATATAGGGGATTCGGTGCCATTTGGCAATGCCGGCGATCGGAGGAGTGGAAGCTCAGTCGCCCTGCCGGATCGGTTCCATGCCTGCTTTCACCAATCCGTCCGATAGGTGAAGCCTGTCAGCCTCGCGCGCGTAGTGGAGCGTGGCCAGGACCTGCTCCAGGCCGAAACCGGGTTCCTGCGCCTCGATCAGAGCGAGATGCGCGGCCGCGGCTGTCCTGTCGCCGAGCCAGGCATAGGCGGCTGCGACGAAGGCATGCTGCATACAATCCATGGTCGACAGATGCATGAACGCCTCGATCGCGTCGCCATATTGTCGGGCAGCGAAACGGGCCTTGCCGAGGTGGCTCCAGAAACGCTCCGGGTGATGAGGGTTCAGTCGCATCGCCTTGCGGATCCAGTCCATTCCTTCTTCGGGTCTGCCAAGCCAGGTCAGCAGTTCGCCATATTGGACGACGACAAGGTCGTAGTTCGGATTGAGCGCTAGCGCTCGCTCCTGGTGATGGCGGGCCCGGGTCAGGTCGTTCCGGTTGATATTGATGGCGGCGAGAATCCGATGCACGTCGGCATCGTTGTCGTCGAGCGTCAAGGCCTTCTCCAGTTCGGCAATGACCTCGTTGAAAACGGCGTCCTTGTCGGCGCACCATCCATAGACCCAAGCCTGCCCGAGTATGCAGCCGCGCCATGCGTGCGCGTGAGCGTAGTCCGGGTCCAGTTCCAGCGCTCGCTCGATCAGCTTCTGAGCCTCCATATTCTCTTCGCGGCTGCTGCGATGATGTCGGCCCTTGGCGGCGAGCACGCATTCATAAGCAGCCATGTTGGCCGGCGTCTTGCGGATGAGCCGGTCCTGCTGGGCAGCCTCGACCCGGCCCGGCAACGTGGCGACAATGGCTGCCGTGACTTCATCCTGTATGGCGAAGACGTCGTCGAGTTGGCGATCGTATTTTTCGGCCCAGATATGCGCATCGTTGGCGGTGTCGATGAGCTGGACGGTGACGCGCAGCCGGTCGCCCGACTTGCGCACGCTGCCCTCGACCAGAAACTGGGCGCCGAGCTTGTGCGCCACTTCGCGCAGGTTGGCGGATTGGCCCTTGTACATGAAGGTGGACGTCCGCGAGATGACGAAGAGTTCGTGGCGTCGTGACAGCTCGGTTATGATGTCCTCGGTGAGGCCGTCGACGAAGAACTCCTGGGCCGGGTCGCCGCTCATATTGGCGAAGGGCAGAACCGCAATGGATGGTTTCGCGACGGCGCGAGCGGGGACGCCCTCGGACTTGTGGGCTTCAGCCTTCTTGGGCACCTCCGCGCGCCACACCCGTATCGGGCGCGTGATGTTCTTCAGCGTCTTCTCACCGAGATCCTCGAAGGCGATGTCCAGCCGCTCGCAGACTTGCTCGTAGACCGCCTGCGTCACGCAGAAGCCGCCGATATCAGCCAATTGCTCGAGCCTCGCGGCGATGTTGACGCCGTCACCGAAGATGTCGCCCTGGTCGAAGATGATGTCGCCCAGATTGATGCCGATGCGGAACTGGATACGTCGCTCCTCCGGAACATCGGCGTTGCGCCGTCGCATCCTTTCCTGGATTTCCGCGGCGCAGCGAACGGCGTCGGCGACGCTCTGGAATTCCACCAGCATGCCGTCGCCCGTTGTCTTGATGATGTGACCCTGGTTCTTCGCTATTGCGGGGTCGATCAGCTCGATGCGATGCGTTCGGAGCCGTGCCAGCGTTCCCTGCTCGTCTGCCTCCATCAAACGAGAATATCCGACCATGTCGGAGGCGAGCACCGCGGCAAGCTTGCGTTCCATAGGCTCTTCTCCCGTGCCGCATCTTAGCACATCCGGATAGGATGAAACGATCCTTCACCAGTCTTGCGGGATCGGATCACTTCATCTTGCGACCGCTGTGCTCCGCCAGCCAGATGCCGCCGAGCACCGCAACCAGGGCCAAGGCGTGATAGAGATGGAAGGTCTCGCCGAGGATGGCGATCGACAGCAGGGTACCGAAGATCGGCAGAAGGTTGATGAACAGGCCCGCACGGTTGGCGCCGATCAGCTCGACGCCCCTGATGTAGAAGACCTGAGCCAGGATCGACGGGAAGATCACGGTGTATGCGATGACGAGCCATCCCAAGGTATCGGGAAGGATCGCGGCGCCGAGCGCGAATTCTCCGGCGAGGAAGGGAAGCGAGCCGAGGAAGGCGGCCCCCGTCATGACGATCATCAGGCTTTGCCAGTGGACCAGCGGCTTGAAGCGCAGCGCGACCGTGTATCCGGCATAGACGATTACGGCAAGCAGCATCAGCGCGTCGCCGAAGTTCACGTCCAGTTCCAGCAGTCTCGTCAGGTCGCCGTGGCTCGCAGTGAGCGCGATGCCGACCATGGAGATGACGAGGCCGGCAAGCTGCGCTGCGGTGGCGCGCTGGCGGAACAGAACGAAATTGGCGAGGAAGATCAGCGCCGGCATGCCTGCCTGCTCGATGCTGACATTGATCGCGGAGGTGTAGACCACGGCCGAATAGAGCGCCACGTTGAAGACGGAGAAGCCCGCGGTGCCGAGCAACGCCAGGAAGACAAGGCGCTTGCGGATGATCGGCCAGTCGGCGTCCAGTTGCCGCCAGCACATGGCGACGAGCACGATGCAGGCCAGGCCCCACCGGGCGGTCGTGAGAAGCATGGGCGAGACGTGACCGACGGCGAGTTTGCCGGCGACCGCATTGCCGCCCCAGAAGAGCATGGTGGCCAGGAGCAGGACATAGGCGGGGCGGTGATGCATGAGGCGATCCGGCGGCGAGTCTCAGATATGCCGATCCCGTTCCGGGTTTACGACACGAGCCGGTCTAAAGTGCCCGGTGCCGCGCGTAAATGGGCTGCCCCGGCGACGACGGCAAGATCGTCGACTGGCTGTCGCAGTGGCAGGTCACCTGCTCCACACGATCCAGCAATGAAGGTCTCAACTCAGTCGAACATCGTTGCGCGCACCAGGTCTGGTACTAGCTGAACATTTTTCAAGGCAGTTCTGAGTTCGGCCTGTTCCTCGTCGGGGAGCGTCGAGATTTCGACGCGGTTAGAGACCGGAACGCCGGCAAGGATGTCGCGGCACTGTTGGCGCAGTATGTATTTTTGCATACGCGCATGCGCGCTGGCGACGCGCCTGAGTTCGGCAACCGGTCCTATTTTCTTCGCGGCCAGGCCGGCAAGGCGATCACGAGTCGAAAGCGCGACGATTTCATGACGGATGGACAATGCGCGCGCAAAGACAACGGCGGGAAACAGCCCGTGGCGCTTGAGGTCGATGCGGCCGTGCTCTACCCGGAAGCGGCCCAGCAACGAAAACGGATTGACTGGCGTCGCAGCGCGCTCGCCGAGGGCTTTTACGAAAGCGACCTGCCCGTGCGCGACCGCGAACGCATGCTCGTGGAGTTGCGCAGCGAGCGCGCGGTCGCCGTGAACCGCCTGCAAATCGAAGAAGATGTCGACATTGAGCAGGTCCTCGGGACGGGAGCGGCGGACCCAGCCGGCGATACGCTGTTTCCAGGTGTCAAGCGAGCCGCGCCACTCTGCATTTCTTGCCATGACGCCGCCGTTGCACAAAGCTATGCCTGAAGTGTCGAGCGTGGCAGCAATCCTCTCGCCGAGCTCTGCGAACCAGCAGTCCTCTTGGCCTTCCGGCTGCCCTTCGGCAAAGACAATCGCGTTGTCCTGGTCGGCAGCCAACAGGCTCTCGCCCCTTCCGCCGGACCCCAGAACGAGAACGGCATAGGCGCAGGGTGGCGCCCCCTTGCCGTCGGCGGCCATCGCCAGTTCCGCAAGGACTGTGGCGCGGTGCGTCATGGCGCGCAGCTCCTCGCTGATGACCTCGGCGATAAGCGGCGCTTCGACTTCTTCGGCAATCAGCGACTGAGCGACCCAGGGAAGTGAGGTCCAGGCTGCCGCCAGGTCGTCCGTCGAGGAAGCCTCTTCGATCGCATCACTCAGGTTAATTGCGGCGCTCGCCCTGAGTTTGAGCAGATCTCGAGCGGAAACCGCACCTACCAGGTGCCCTGCCTCGTCGCAAACGGCGAGATGGCGAATGTTTAGCCGCGCCATCCGGCCTATCGCGCGATAGGCGAACGCAGCCGCCCGGATGGAGATCAAGGGGCGTGATGCAATTTCTGCGACGGAAGCTGCGAATGCACTCCCCCCGCCCTCCGACAAGTGCCTCATGAGGTCGCGCTCAGTCACGATGCCATAATCTTCGCGAGCCGCACCGGGCATGCCGTTTTCGGACACGAACAATGAGCTGATGCGGCGCGACAACATCACCGCCATGGCCTCCCGCACGCTCGTCTGCGATCTTACGACCACGGGTGGCTGGCTCATCAGTTCGGAGACGTGATGACGGTAGGCATAGGGATCGACAGCGACGAACGATCTGAAGGTCTCGGGCCGCGAAGCCGGCTCCATCCAGCCCGAGCGAAGGTGGCTCTCCAGTTGCCCCGTCTGGTCGAGGCATGCCCGTTCTGCTTCCGCCAGGGTGCCGATACCGCGGCGGGCTAGGTGCGGCAGCAGCGCCACAAAGATGTCAGCGGCGGCACGCGCGTCGGCCAGCGCCTGGTGCCGGACACCGAAAGCTACACCAAGCCAGCTCGCGATCGTCTCCAACGAGTGGTCTGGCAGACGCGGATTGACTGCCGCTGCGAGCAATCGCACGCAGAGTGAGCGGGGCTTCCTCCAATCCAGGCCAGCGCGCGTCGCTTCACTCGCGATGATGGCGAGATCGAAGCCTATCGAGTAGCCGATCAGGATGCGGCCAGCGGCAAAACCGGCGAGCCGGCCCCAAGCGCCGACGAATGAAGGAGCATCCTCCACCATCGCATCGGTGATGTGGTGCACCGCAGTCGAGGCAGACGGGATCGGTACGCCGGGATTGACCAGTGATTCCAGGCTCATGTCCTGATCGACAGCGCCTCGCCGGATCGCAACTGCGCCGATCTGAACGATTCGATCCTTTGCCGGATCGAGCCCCGTCGTCTCGGTGTCGAATGCGATTGCGTCAAGCACTCTTAGCGGCGTCGCACCTGTTGTTATCACTAAGCACGTTCCTCCCCTGAGGTCCATGTGACCACAAAATGCGACGCCACTCCAGAAACGGAGCGAACAGGCCTCAGCCTACTACGCGCCCCTGTGGCGGCGCAGTATCTGCCATCGAGGCGGCAGGAATTTCTCCCTTCCGCTCTTCCTCGAACGCCTGTTCCCCATTCGCCAGAGCGTGCGGACCTGTAGGCCTTGAGCCTTTCGGCCATCCAGATGAGCGCGCCGAGGATGGTGGCGCGATCATCGCTGGTAGGCCCACGATGCCGGACTTGATGACAAGGCTACGGAGTTCAATGAGGCGCCCGCGGTGCTCGACGTGCCATCAGCGCAGGTCATGTCTTGCCCGCACCGCCTGATTCCGGTTGCGCGCCGCACGGTTGCGTTTGACCGCTGCCAGTGTCGCGCTTCAGCAATGCCGATCCCGTTCCGGGTTTACGACAGAGCCGACGGCAAAGTGCGCCCCGTCGCGAGTAGATGGACCGCCCCGTCGGAAATTATTGTGCCTGTGCTCGCAGTTGTAGGCAAAGAAAGGTCGCGCTCGCGAATCCTTGACGGTATAGAGGCCTGTCATTTCGGCGGCGCCGGCGCGTCGCGTCGTATGGAAGGAAGGCAAAATGGCCAATGTGGTGGTCGTCGGCTCCCAGTGGGGCGACGAAGGCAAGGGCAAGATCGTCGACTGGCTGTCGGAGCGGGCCGATGTCGTCGTGCGTTTCCAGGGCGGCCACAATGCCGGTCATACGCTGGTCGTCGACGGCAAGGTCTACAAGCTGTCGCTGCTTCCTTCCGGCGTCGTGCGCGAGGGCAAGCTTTCGATCATCGGCAATGGCGTCGTTTTCGATCCGCATGCCTTTGTGTCGGAACTGGGCAAGCTCAAGGCGCTTGGCGTCGGCATTTCGCCCGACAGCCTCAAGATTGCCGAGAACACGGCGCTTATCCTGTCCCTGCACCGCGAACTCGACGGCTTCCGCGAGGATGCCGCATCCAACTCCGGCACGAAGATCGGTACCACGCGCCGTGGGATCGGTCCGGCCTACGAGGACAAGGTCGGCCGCCGCGCGGTGAGGGTCATGGATCTGGCCGATCCGGAGACGCTGCCCGTCAAGGTCGAACGGCTCCTGACCCATCATAATGCGCTGCGCCGCGGCCTTGGCCACGCGGAGGCCGCGCATGCCGACATCATGAAGGAGCTGACGTCGGTGGCTTCCGAGATCCTTCCTTTCATGGACCGTACCTGGAAGGTCCTCGACGACAAGCGGCGCGCCGGCGCGCGAATCCTGTTCGAAGGTGCGCAGGGCACGCTGCTCGACATCGATCACGGCACCTATCCCTATGTGACGTCGTCGAACACCGTCGCCGGGCAGGCGGCGGCCGGTTCCGGCGTCGGCCCGGGCGCCATCGGCTATGTCCTCGGGATCACCAAGGCATACACCACGCGAGTGGGCGAAGGACCGTTCCCGACCGAGCAGGACAACGAGGTTGGCGAGTTCCTCGGTACGCGCGGCCATGAATTCGGCACAGTTACAGGGCGTAAGCGTCGTTGCGGGTGGTTCGATGCGGTGCTTGTTCGCCAGGCGGTGGCGGCGAACGGCATCAACGGCATCGCGCTGACCAAGCTCGACGTGCTAGACGGGCTCGACGAGATCAAGGTGTGCACGGCCTACCGGCTGGACGGGGAGATCATCGACTATCTCCCGGCGAGCCAGGGTGCGCAGGCAAGGGTCGAGCCGATCTACGAGACGTTGGAAGGCTGGAAAGGCACGACGCAAGGCGCGCGCAGCTGGAACGACCTCCCGGCACAGGCCGTGAAGTATGTGCGGCATGTCGAGGAACTGATCGGTGCGCCGGTGGCGCTGCTTTCCACCAGCCCCGAGCGGGACGACACGATACTTGTGACCGATCCGTTTCAAGACTAATTTTGCCCACCCCTAGTGCTTCGGTTTCCGCGGACCGGCGCGACAGGGTACAGGAAAGCAAGGCATGGCAGATTTCGTTGCGGTTCTGAGAAAGACGATCGACGGCCTGGGTGAGACTACGCCGGAGATGCGTCGCAGGGTCTACGAGAAGGCGCGGGCGACCGTCGCCAACAAGCTTGCGGCGTTGAACCCGCCGCCGCCGGCCGCTGTCGCGGAACGGCAGAAGAAGACCCTGGAGGATGCGATCGCAGAGATCGAGGCGAGCTTCTCTCCGCCGCCGCCTCGTGTGACCGAGCAGTCCGACCCGCTCGCCGAACTGGAGAATGTTTTCGCCTCGCTGAAGGCCAAGCCGGCCGAATCGCCGCCGCTGCCGTCGCCCAGGAAGGAACCCGACCCCAAGCCGTGGCCGATGACCACGCCCAAACCTGCTGCGGATGCACACAAACCGGCAGTCGAGCCGGCGAAGCCGGCGCCCGAAATGCCAAAGCCGTCCGCGGAGGGCACGGCGGCGGAGCCTGTCACGCCGATCGCCCAGAAGCCGACGGTCCAGACGCCGCACGCCGAGATCCCGCCGCTTGCCCGACAGGAGACCGCGCGTCCGCAGGCCGGAGAATTCGATACCGCCCCTGATGTGGACGACAGGAGCTTCGACGACGGCCAGGAGCCGGAAGACGGAGCGGAGCTGGAGGCGCCACGGCGTCGGCGCGGCTACGGCAAGCTGCTTGCCGCGGCCGTCGTGCTCGCTGCGCTTGCCGGCGGCGGATATGCCGCCTGGCTGAACAAGGACCGGCTCACGGATCTGGTCAAGTTCGGCCGTGACCAACTCGCTTCGACGGAGCCCGAATCCGAGCCCGGAGCGCCGCCCACGGGGACGCTGACACCGCCGGAGAAGCCGGCCTCGCAACCTTCCTCGCCATCATCGGCCGCGCCGGAAGCTCCGAAATTCACGCAGCGGCTCAATGCCGACGGCAGCGAGACCGATGCCGGTCCGGCTGGCGGCGAAGCCGGGGTCGGCGAAGGGACTTCGGTGGCGTCCGCGACGACGCCGCCTGCCGCGGGCCAGACCACCCTTGCTCCGCCTCCGGCGACGCCGGAGAACCAGGGGACGGCCGCCACCGATGACGCGACGCCGCCCGCCGGCGCGACGCCGGCGCCTGCGGATGGAGCCCAGGCGCCCGCCGATGCCGCGACCCCGCCCGTGGCCGGCGCGCCCGGCGCAACCGCGCCAGGTGCGGCCACGCCGCCGGTCGCCCAGGTGGCCGTCGGTCAGAAAGCCATCTTCTATGAGGAACGCACCAATTCCGCGCAAGGATCGGCTGAATCCGGCCAGGTCGTGTGGTCGGTGGTGCAGGAATCTCCCGGCAACGATCTCCCGCCGGAGCCGGCGATCCGGGGTGAAGCGACAATCCCGGGCAAGGACCTGCAGTTGCGCATGACGATCCGCCGCAATGCGGATCAGACCTTGCCGGCGAGCCACATTATCGAGCTGATCTTCCTGACGCCGGAAAATTTCGAAGGCGGTGGCATCGACAACATCCTGCGCTTCGCTCTCAAGGGCACGGAAGAGGCTGCCGGCAGCCCGCTGATCGGCATCCCGGCCAAGATCGCCGACGGCTTCTTCCTGGTGGCGCTCAATGATTCCAAGGCCGAGATGGACGCCAATCTCACGTTGCTGCGTCGGGAAAAGTGGATCGACGTTCCCGTCATCTACAAGTCGGGCCGCCGCGCATTGATCACCATGGAAAAGGGCATCCCCGGCGAGAAAGTGTTCGACGACGCCCTGAAGGCCTGGCAGACCGCCAACGCGGGATAAGGGTCCACGGAAGGGTCGGATTTGCTTGGGATCCAGGCCGTTCCGCCCCCGTCCCACACTCCTCGCGGACACTCTCTCGAGCACCCGTTCGAACGGGCGCGCGGCGAACTGTCAAAATCAGAAGGAACTTTCGGATGAAGGCGGATGCGGGCGGGGTCTCGGTGCCCTCCCCAAGTCGATCTCATGGAAAGAGACCCGCGCAATGAGCGAAAGTGCGGCTTCGTCCGAAGCTGCGCCGCCTCGCGACATGAGCCGGAGACCGAATAGAATCTCCACAACTTGTACTTTCCGTCCTCCCCACCGTCGTGTTGACGCGGATGTGTTTTCAACCCTATCGTCTGCGCGGCTGGAGAACTGTCGTTGGGAGGCGAGAGGAGAGCTCCTCCCAGCAAGGTTGCCGGCGCATGGGAAGGAAACGCGATCCGGCACAGGCTTGCCGGGCTAGGGAGGACGGCAGTGCTTGACGACCTTATCGAGGAATCCAGAACACGTCGCGACATTTTCAAGGCGATCGGAGCGACCGCGCTCGCCGGTGCAATGCTGGGCGCGGCCGGTTTCGATCCGGCGATTGCGCAGGAACTGAAACCTTCGGGCAAGCCGCTCAAGGCGGCGATGGGCAATGCCGGGCTCCAGGCGACATGGTGCGCCCAGGGCAAACAGGCCGCGGAGGCCTGGGGCAAGCTGATGAATGTCGAGATCACCTGGTTCGACGGCGAATTGTCCGCCACCAAGCAGCGTGCGGCGGTGGACAACCTCGCGACCCAGAAGTGGGATTTCGTGGCGCTGCAGACCTTCGGTATCGGCACGCTCAACGATCCGATCAAGAAGGTCATCGACGCCGGAACGCCCGTCATCGCCATGGACACGATGATGGCGCCGGAAGGGCAACTCGCGCTGCACACATTCATCGCGCCCGACAATGTCATGATGGGCAGTGTCGTCACCGAGCAGATCATGAAGTCGATCGGCGGCAAGGGCACCATCGTCATGACGCAGGGTGCGCTTGGCCACACAGGCGCGCAAGGCCGGGCCAAGGGCTTCAAGCAGGTCGTCGCCAACTATCCCGACGTGAAGGTGCTGGACGAGCAGCCGGCCGACTGGGACGTGACCAAGGTCGCCCGCATCTGGGAATCGCTGCTGACCAAATATCCCGATATCACCGCCGGCTTCTTCCACAATGACGACATGGCGCTCGCCGCGCACAATGTGATGAAGGCGAAGAACCGGACCGGCATCGTGATCGGCGGTGTCGACGCCATGCCGCCGGCCGTGCATGCCGTCCTCGACGGCACCATGCTCGCGACCGTGCGTAACCCCTCCTGCCGCATCCACGGCTGGGCGGTAGCGGCGGGCGTGGCTGCCGTGGCGGGCGGCGACCAGGCCAAGGACACGCCGAAATACATGCTCGCCGACGGTCCGGTCATCACCAAGGACACAGCGCCGGGAAACCTCTGGCTGCAGAAGAACTTCCTGATGTGACCGGCAAGTTCCTTGTCTGAGACCATCCCGATCGAGGTCGAGGGCCCGGATGGGTCCTCGCCTTCCGCCACGGGCGCGCCGCTCCTCGAGATGATCGGCGTGTCCAAGACATTCGGCGGCGTGCATGCCTTGCGCGATGTCGACTTGTCGCTGGCCGAAGGCGAGATCCATGGGCTGGTCGGCGAGAACGGCGCCGGCAAGTCGACCATGATGAAGCTGATCGCCGGGGTCTATCACGGCTTCGAGGGCGAGATGCGCGTGGCGGGATCAACCGTGCATTTCCGCTCGCCGCGCGATGCTCTCGCCGCAGGCATCGGCATGGTCCATCAGGAACTGTCGATCGTTCCTGACCTGACGGTCGCCGAGAACGTGTTCCTCGGCGTGCAGCCATTGCTCGCCGGCAGTGTCGTCGACTGGGGGCGGATGAGGCGGGAAGCCAAGCGGCAGCTTGCCAGTCTCGGACTTGATATCGATCCGATGACCCGCATGGGCAGCCTGCCGGTCGGTATCCAGCAACTCATCGAACTGTCTCGCGTGCTGTTCTCCGGCGCGAAGGTGATCATCCTCGACGAGCCGACCTCGGCGCTGTCGCCGCCGGAGGTCTCGCGGCTGTTCGATGTGCTGCGGCGCCTCAGGGAGCAGGGTCGTACCATCGTCTTCATCTCGCATTTCCTCGACGACGTCCTGGCGATCTCCAACCGCGTTACCGTGTTCCGCAACGGCCGCAAGGTGATCACCGAGGAGACCGCCCGGCTGACCAAGGATGCCGTCATCTCGCATATGATCGGCCGCGGTTCGGCCGATATGCATATGGGCGAGCATGCCGAGCTCAGCGGCGACGACGCACGTCCCGTGGTACTGGAGGCCGTGGGGCTCAGCGACGGCGCGATGATCCGGGACGTCTCGCTGAAGCTGCGCGGCGGCGAGATCACCGGCATCTACGGTTTCATGGGTTGCGGCCAGGTCGAGCTGGCGCGCGTCCTGTTCGGCAAGGGGCGGCTCAGCGACGGACGGCTTGCGCTCGAGGGGCGTCCGGTCCAGTTCCGCAACACGGCCTCGGCGCGGCGCGCGGGCATCGCCTACCTGCCGGAGAACCGAAACATGATGCTGTTCCGCACGGAGCAGGTGTTCAAGAACGTCACCATCGCCATTCTGGGGCGCATCCACCGCATCCTTCTGCGCCCGCGCCGCGAACGCGTCATCACCGAAGGCCACATCAAGGACCTGCAGATCCGGCCGCCGCGCCCCGACATCGCTCTGGGAAATCTCTCGGGCGGCAACCAGCAGAAGGTCGCCCTGGCCAAGTGGCTGACCGAGTTGCCGAAGGTGCTGATCCTGTCGGAGCCGACACGCGGCATGGATGTTGGCGCCAAGGAGGACGTGATCCGCATCGTCAGATCGCTGCGCGACCGCGGCGTCGCCGTGCTGGTGCTGTCGACAGAGCCGGAGACCATCCTGACGCTGGCCGACCGCGTGACGGTGCTGAAGCGCGGCGTCGTCGCGCGCGAATTCACGCAAGGACGCATCGAAAAGGCGGATCTGCTCGATGCGGCATGATCGCTCAGCCTGGGTTTCTCACACTGGATGTGGCCTGCGCCGGCTCAAGAAGCCGACAGGGCAGGAGCCGTGCGACGCGCGATGCGGTGCCATCGGGCGAGCGCGGCGGCGCACCTTGTCGGCTTCCCTCCGGGTTGCCTTTCGGCCGGCACCTACGGCGTCGGGAGGCTCGACCGTGTGTCTCTACACGCTGCTTCGCCCCCGACGCCATGTCTGCCTCACCGAAAGAGCAACGCAGGCTACATCGAGTGTGAGAAATTCAGGCTAGGGAGCATTGGATGAGCACGGTGACCGACACTGCCCGGCCCTTCGAGCTGAAGCGTTTCCTGGCGGAGCAGATGCGCAACATCGCGCCGGTCTTCACGCTGATCGTCCTGGTGATCTTCTTCTCGATCCAGGCGCCCAGCTTCCGCACCGTCGACAACCTGATGAACATCCTGTCGCAGGCCTCGATCACCGGCATCATCGCGGTTGGTCTGACCTTCGTCATCCTGACTGCCGAGATCGACCTGTCCGTCGCCGCGATCACCAATGCGATCGGCATCACGGTCGCCTATTTCACCCTGCAGCCGGACTATGTGAACATCGCCAATATCCCGCTCAACGGCGTGGTCGCCATCATCCTGACGCTGGCGAGTTGCCTTGCGCTCGGCCTGGTCAATGCATTCGGCGTGACGGCAGTGGGGATTCCCTCCTTCATCATGACGCTCGCCATGATGCAGATCGCCAACGGCATCTCGGCCATGCTGGTTCGCGGCCAGATCGCCTACAACTATCCCGACCTGATCACCACGCTGGGCTCGGGCACGATCTTCGGCATCAAATGGTCGATCGTGATCTGCCTGCTGTTCATGCTGGTGGCGCATCTGGTGCTGACCTACACGCGCTTCGGCCGTTACGTCTACATGGTTGGCGGCAACCGCGAGGCGGCGGAATATTCCGGCGTCAACGTCAAGATGATCATCGCCTCGGTGATGGTCATCTCCGCCATGTGCGCCGGCATCGCCGGGATGATCGGCGTCGCCTATTTCGGGTCGGCGCAGCAGAACCAGTTCGACACGTTCCTGCTCGACGCCATCGCTGCCGTCGTGGTGGGCGGCACCAGCCTGTTCGGCGGGCGCGGCGGCATCGGCAACACCATCATCGGCCTCCTGGTGCTCGGCGTGCTCAACAACGGGCTCGACCATATCGAGATCGACAGCTTCCTGAAGATCCTGATCCGCGGCCTCATCCTCCTGGCCGCGCTCGTCATCAATGTCTATGCGCAGAAACTGCGGGAAGGCGCGCGCGAGTAGAGGGGAGGAAACCCATCAGGAAGGTACTCTATGCCCCGCTCAGCCATGCGGAGGAGACGCTGAGGGGGTGCCGTGGGATCGGCCGCGCGCGCATCTTCGCGGATTGCACCGTCGGCATGGACGACCCGGCATGGCTTCAAGGTGAGGGCGGGCCTTGAGCGCAAAAAGACCGCCGCTTGAAAGCGGCGGTCCGGAACACTCGACAGATATTGCCGGCTGCCGCCGGCGCTACGCGGCCGGCTGCGCCTCGATGGTGCGCAGCGCCTGGGCCTGCCGCTTGGCGGCGGCCTTCACCGCATCCTGCACCTTCTCGAACGCACGGACCTCGATCTGGCGAACACGCTCCCGGCTGATGTCGAACTCGGCCGACAGTTCCTCGAGCGTCATCGGCTCCTCGGCGAGGCGGCGCGCCTCGAAGATGCGCCGTTCGCGATCGTTGAGCACCGACATGGCGCCGGCCAGCATGGACCGGCGGTTTTCCAGTTCGTCCTGCTCGATCAGCATTTCTTCCTGGCTGTCGTGGTCGTCCACCAGCCAATCCTGCCACTCGCCTGACTCGCCCTCGGTCGCGCGGATCGGCGCATTGAGCGAGGCATCGCCCGAAAGGCGCCGGTTCATCGACACGACTTCCTCTTCGGTGACGTTGAGCCGGGTCGCGATCTCGGCGATCTGCTCGGGCTTCAGGTCGCCCTCGTCGAGCGCCTGGATCTTGCCCTTCACCTTGCGCAGGTTGAAGAACAGACGCTTCTGATTGGCGGTGGTGCCCATCTTCACGAGGCTCCACGAACGCAGGATGTATTCCTGGATCGAGGCCTTGATCCACCACATCGCATAGGTGGCCAGGCGGAAACCCCGCTCGGGCTCGAACTTCTTCACGGCCTGCATCAGTCCGACATTGCCTTCGGAGATGACCTCGCCGATCGGCAAGCCGTAGCCGCGATAACCCATCGCGATCTTGGCGACGAGCCGCAGATGGCTGGTGACCAGCTTGTGGGCCGCATTGGTGTCCTGATGCTCCTGATACCGCTTGGCGAGCATGTACTCTTCCTGCGGCTGGAGCATCGGAAAGCGGCGGATTTCCTCGAGATAGCGGGCGAGGCCGCCTTCACCGGAAACGATACTGGGCAATGACTGGGCCATAAAGCACCCTCCTTCCTCTGGGAGACTGCCCCCGAAAATCGGCGGGCATAAGGCGTGGCATGCAACGGGCATCGACCACGCCAACCGGTTCATACAGGAACAAAACGAGAAAATCCACCATTTTGTTCAACGCAAAACAGTGTGTCACGCCGAACTGAACGGTGCGAGTCAACTTTTTTCAACAAAAGTTCAGAGCTTTTGGAAGCCGGATATGAGCGCCTTGAAATCCCCTGGCAGCGGCGCCTCGAACCGCATCGTCATGTGGGTTTTCGGATGCCGGAATTCAAGGAGCCAGGCATGAAGCGCCTGGCGCGGAAAGGCCTTGACCTCGCCCCGCAGCGGTTCCGGCAGGCGGTTCGCCTTGGTTCGGAAGGCCTGGCCATAGTCGCGGTCGCCGACAAGCGGATGGCCGATATGGGCCATATGCACCCGGATCTGGTGGGTGCGGCCTGTTTCCAGCCGGCATTCGACGAGAGAGGCGATCGGCTCGGGTTCCCTGCCGAAACGCTCCTTGACCTCGAAATGCGTGATCGCGTGGCGGGCACCGTCGCGGCCGGCCGGAACCACGGCGCGCCGCATTCTGTCGGCGGCGCGGCCGAGCGGCGCGTCGATCGTTCCCGTCATGCGCGCCGGAGCGCCCCAGACGAGAGCGACATAGGCGCGCTCGAGATCGCCGGTCACGCCGTGATCGGCGAAGGCTTCCGAAAGGGCACGGTGGGCCTGGTCGGTCTTGGCGGCCACCATGACGCCGGTCGTGTCCTTGTCGAGGCGGTGCACGATGCCGGGCCGCCTGACGCCGCCGATGCCCGAAAGGCTGTCGCCGCAATGGTGGATCAGCGCGTTGACGAGGGTGCCGGTCCAGTTGCCCGCGCCTGGATGGACGACAAGGCCCGCGGGCTTGCTTATGACGATGAGGGAATCGTCCTCGAAGAGAATGTCGAGCGGGATGTCCTCGGCCTGCGGTTCGGGCGCTTCCGGCTCCGGCAGGTCGATCACCACCCGCTCGCCGGCGGCGAGCTTTCGCTTCGGCTCCGTCACAAGCTTGCCGGCGACGCTGACGGCGCCTTCCCGGATCAGCGCCTGGACACGGTTTCGCGAGATGTCCGGGCCGAGCGCTGAGGCCAGCCACTGATCGAGCCGGGAAGCCGCCGCCTCCGGCCCGGTTTCCAGTACTTTCAATCGGCCGTCCTCTTCGTTATCAGGGTCTCGCATCTTTCATTTCCGGGCAAAGGGGATCATGGCCAGACCGGCATTCGACGACGAAAACGATGAGAAGCCGCTCGACCCGGCGGTCGAGCGCGTCAGGCGAAAGCTCATCCGCTTCGTCGGCATCAATCTCGGCCTGCTTTTCCTGGCCCTTATGGCGGTGGCGCTGGCGATTGTCTACAAATCGCGCACGTCAGGGCCTGCCGAGGAGGCACGGCAGCTTTCCGAGATCCCGGCGCCTGCCGGCGGCGCGGCGATCGAGGCCGACATCGTCCTTCCGGCCGGCACGAAAGTCGTGTCGCAGTCGCTCTTCGGCAACCGCATCACGCTGCTCACCGAACTGGCCGACGGCAGCCAGGCGATATTCCTCTTCGACCTCGCCGAGCGCCGCCTGATCGGCCGGCTGACGGTGAAGGCGCAGTGAACGCGGCGCCTTCACGTTCCGTCGCCACCGTTGCCGTGGTCGTGCGCGACTATGACGAGGCGATCGCCTGGTACTCGGACAAGCTGGGGTTCGTACTGGAACAGGACGTCGACCTCGGTGGCGGCAAGCGCTGGGTGACGGTGACGCCTGACGGCGCGAGCGGCGCCCGGCTTCTGCTGGCCGAGGCTGCAAACCAGCATCAGGCGTCGCGAATCGGCGATCAGACCGGCGGGCGCGTCTTCCTGTTCCTGGAGACGGACGATTTCCGCCGCGACCACCAGGCCATGCTGGCCAAGGGCGTCGCCTTCCGCGAGGAGCCTCGCGAGGAGGCCTATGGCACGGTCGCGGTTTTCCAGGATATTGCCGGCAATCTCTGGGATCTGATCGAGCCGCGGCGGTGACGGCGTCGCCGGATATCCCGGCCGCGCGACAAAGTTGCCGGAAGCCTGTTGCTTTTTGCGGAAGCCCAATCTATGAAGCGGCTCCCGCGCCCATCGTCTAGCGGTCAGGACGGCGCCCTCTCACGGCGCAAACAGGGGTTCGATTCCCCTTGGGCGTACCAATATCCTCAACAGTTACGCCGTCATAATCTCAAGTCGATCAAATTGTCGGCAAACCATCGCTACTGCGGGCTTCCGGTGAAGCCGCAATATTTCAGTAGCGGTGCGCTGAGAAATGCTGGGCCGCGATCCTAGGAAAGTGGTGCCGCCGCCAAGCCATTGCCGGGCTCGTTGCCTGACCCGCTGCAAGGAACAGCTTCGACGGCGGCACCTCGGTGGGCGGGACTTGTGCCTACCTCACCGACCTGTGTCTTTCAGATGATCTGGAAATCCGGGTAGGCCAGAGTCAGGTTCGGCGCGACAAATTGGCGATCTGCACCTGCTCGCCGGTGCAGTGCCGTCTTGCGTCAGCCAGCCGTTCCAACTCCGGAAACATGGATCTGTGTGTTACCTCAATAGTCGTTGGCCGTATTGCCGGTCACGAGGCGGCTGTCAGTCGGCTGGTGCGGAGTTGGGAAGTTCATTCCGGTCGGGATGTTCAAGCGAATATGTGCGTCGGCGAACGCCAAGATAGGCTCCTGTATTGCGACGCCGGGCCTTGCCAATGGTCAACTATCCAGTCAGTGCTGGTCTGTCTTGTTTGTACATGCCAAATAGTTGCGTTTGGCTGCCGCCAGTCGATAATAGTCTGAAACGGGGTCTGGAGGTTGAGGGGGCCGGTGACCGAGAAAGCCAAATCGCAACTCGAACGGCTGGCGGCCGCCCCGACCGCGATGGGCTTGGCCACCCGGCTGGGGGTAGACCATCTCCGACGGCTCGGGATCGATCCGGAACCCCTGCTTGATCGATGCGGATTGTCTCGGTTCGACGTGGCTGGCGCCACGCGCATAGACGTCATCTCGCAGATGGAGTTCCTGGCGCAGGTGTCTCGCGCTACCAGGGATGACTGGGTCGGCCTCACGCTGGCTCGCGATTTTGATCTGCGTGAAGCAGGCATGCTGTACTATGTGGCGTCGTCGTCTCACCGACTCGGTGACGCACTGGCGCGGCTCCAACGATATTCTCGGATCGGCAACGAGGCGCTGGTCGTCCAGATTGAACGGGGTGTCGCCGGCTGCGTCCGCTTGTCGTACACCGGGGCCCCTCGGCATCGAGACAGCCATTTCATGGAGTTTGCGATCCTGGTGCTCCTGCGGCTGAGCCGGCACCTCGTCGGCCGAGAGCTCGTACCGACGGCCGCAAGTTTCATCCACCATCGGTCGGGCGACCTGCGTGGAACTCGGCGCGCACTGGGATGCGACGTGCAGTTTGGCGCATGTGCGGACGAGATCAGTTTCGACGCCGCGTCGTTTGACCTTCCGCTGGCAGGGGACGATCCGTTTCTGAACCGGCTCATGGTGACGATGTGCGAGGAAGCCATGGCGGCCCGCTCATCCAATCTCAGCCCCTTTCGGACAACCGTAGAGAACGCCATCGCCCCGCTTCTGCCGCATGCCGAAGCCGATTCGAAGACCGTCGCCGGCAAGGTAGGTTTGAGCGAACGGACCTTTGCTCGGCGCCTGGCTGCAGAAGGATTGAGCTTCCGTTCGATCCTGGATGACCTGAGGCGCGATCTTGCCTTGCGCTATCTCGGAGAAAACCTCCAAGCGTCGCAGATCGCATGGCTGCTGGGTTTTCATCAAGCCAGCTCTTTCAGCCATGCCTGCCGTCGATGGACCGGCAAGAGCCCATCCCAGCATCGGCGGGAAGCACGGGCCGCACCAGCCTGACCTTCTTCCCGCTGCTGGGGTTCATCGGCGTCCGCGCGTTTCCATTTGCTTTTGTGCGCCAAAGAGTTGCGCTTGGCCGCCACTGCCGTTGCGTCGGCGCTCGCACTTCCCATCTACGGCATGTCACGTAAAAAGCATTCACGCGACCCGCTTTAGATACTTGATTTTGCGCATGTCTTTATCCCGAAACCGCGGCTCGCTTTTCGGGAGATATGCGTTGGACCGCGGAAGCCCCGGTCCATTGAGAACATCGAGACAGCCTGATCGTGCTCGGCCGCGGTTCGGCACGGCGGAATGCTCGATGCGACCGGCTGGCCAGGGAGATTGGAATGAGATCGCGCGATCGGGAGTACGGCCATGATGGTCGGTGGTGAAGCCTGACATGGCCAAATTTACCTTCGATGCGAAGCTGAGTTCAGCTTTTTCGGTGGCAGCTCCCGACAGGTCGACAGCTGAAAAATGGCTGTACGGCGCGCTGGACGGTGCTTCGATCGAAATCCCCGGTGTTCAGAGCGGCGCTCCGATTGTTGGTGCAGTCTGTCTCGATGGAGAAATCGTAAATGCCGGCGATGTCGAGGGTTGTCCTGGCCGCTGCGACCAGTTCCGTTAGAAAAGCACGGCTGGCTTCGGACAGGACCACCTTCGGCGGCCAGGCGCAAAGGCCGAAGTCGATCGGCTTCTCGCTCGTCTCACAGGCCCCGAATTAGGAGAGGGCTCGTCATGCAAATGGATGACGCGGCGGATCCGAAAGGCAAGCCACAATGTCCTGATTGAAATCGGGCAGGAGTGCAGGGTGACCGATAGCGGTCAACTTGCCAGGTCGCGCATGGCCGGGGGTTTTCATGGCCCGGCCAATCCCGGTTCGCTGCCCTGCATCGCCCAAAGATGGCTACTGCCGTTTGTCTTCCTGTGCTATCTTTCCGCCTTGTGCTTCCCTGCCAGAGGGAAAGAACAATGGAAGTTATTGCAGCTCTCGCGCGAAATTGCAGCCTTGCAGTTCTATTTGGTTGTATCATCCTTTTACCTTCGGCTGCTGACGAGCCGGCCGACATTGCCACTGGAACACGGCTCGCGGACTTGCTCAGGTCTGCCCGAAGCGTCCTTTCAAATTACCAGTCGCTCATCAATGATCCTGCCATAGGGGACAAGCATCTCGACGGTGAGCGCTTCACGGCGGAGGCGATAACGCACTATGCCAAGGTCACCGGCCACGAACTGATGTCCGATGACCTGTCGGAACGAGACCGCAGGCTGGTTCAAGCGCAGATCGAGGCCATGCGTGAGGTCGTCGATCAGCAGCAGCAGGACATCAACCGCCCCGGCATTGGGTTCAAAGGTTTTGTCCCGGCCGTTTTCGCGCGGCTGATGAACGAGAAATTCGCCGAGAAAGTAGGGAATGAGGCTATCGTCCGTGTGACCGCGCCGGAGGTCCTGGTGCGCAACCGCAAGTCGCTCCCGGACGCGTGGGAGACACGTGTCATCGAGCAAGTGTTCACGGATCCGCAGCGACCGAAGGGAGATGCCTACACGGAAACGACCGATGTGAATGGCCGCGCCGCGTTCCGGATGCTGTTTCCCGAATATTATACGGAGTCCTGCCTTTCCTGCCACGGCATGCCAAAGGGAGAAATCGACGTCACCGGCTATCCGAAAGAGGGGGGCAAAGCGGGTGATCTGGGCGGTGCGATCAGCATCGTGTTGTTCGAATGAGCGCGCTCGACCGGCAGTTGCGGCCGATTGAGGCCGTTTCGGCGCCGGTCAGAAGGTTCGCCGGCCGTCTCGCAAATCTGCCGATCGCGGCACGTGTGGCAGCGCTGACCGCCGCGGGCTTGATCAGTCTTGTCCTGTCCTCCGTATTCCTCACCCAGGCGCTCTATCGCAGCGCCGACCGCATGGATGAAACCAGGGAGTTGTTCGACCGCGCCGCATCGGCAGCCGCGGCCCATGTTGCCTTCGGAGACCTGAGATACTGGCTGACGGATCTCTCCGTCAGCCTGCTGATGAATTCTCAGCGCAATGCCGGGCGGGCCCGCGAACGGCTGGAAACACAGCTTGAACACCTTGCCGAGCATTCGCCCGAGGCGGTCGAGAAGATCCGAAGAGAGGTCGACGCCTATGTCGAAACGGCGCTGCAGGCGACCGACAGCTATACCCAGGACAATCGCATCATAGGCAACACCTTGCTGGCAAGGGCACGCACCCACAGTGCCAATGTCGATGCCGATCTCAACAGGCTGGTCGAACTGGTGAAGGCTCGGGCCGAGGCTGCCCGAAACGAGGTTGTCGCGGAGACCCAGAGGACGGCCACGGCCGCAGCCGTCCTGGTAACCGCAGTGGTCTTGATCGGGTCGCTCCTGACCCTTCTCGTCCTCCACTCGATCATCGCTCCGCTGCGGCGCCTGAATCGGGTGATCGGAGAGCTGACGTCCGGCAGATACGATGTCGAGATCAATGAAGAGGGCGGCGACGAATTCGGGGCAATGTCCAGAACGCTCTCGCTCTTCAAACAGAGCGTGCTCGAAAAGAAAAGGCTCGAAGACGAAGCCGAGCGACAGAGACGCACGATCGCCGCTGCGCTCGAGGCGATATCCGACGGCTTCGTCCTCTATGATCGGGACGACAGAATCCTGATCGCCAACAGCAAATATTGCGAGATCTTCCCAAGCCGCAAGCAGGAAGCGCTGCACGGCAAGAGCTTCCGGGAGATCCTGGAGCAGGATGTGGCGAAAGGGCGGGTGGACCTCAACGGCAAATCACCGAAGGAATATATCCGCGAACGCCTGCGCCTCCACGCCGACCCCGCAGGCATGGCCGAAGAGAAGCAGTTTGGCGACAAATGGGTCCGCATCACCAAGCGCAAGCCCCCTGACGGGGGGACGGTCGCCGTCTACACCGACATTACGGAACTGAAGGAGAGGCAGGTCGAACTCGAGCAGGCCAAGAGCGACGCCGAATCCGCCAGCGCGGCCAAAAGCCGCTTCCTCGCCTCGATGAGCCACGAGTTGCGCACGCCACTCAACGCGATCATCGGATACAGCGAAATGCTGATCGAGGAGGCGCGCGACCAGGAAGATGACCAGCTTGTCCCCGATATCGAGAAGATAGCGTCCGCCGGACGGCATCTCCTGTCGCTCATCAACGACATCCTCGATCTCTCGAAGATTGAAGCGAACAAGATGGAGATCTTCCTCGAATCCTTCGACGTCGCCGAACTGCTCAGCGATGTGAAGCTCACCGTCTCGCCGCTGATGGCGAAGAACCGGAACGAGTTCGTGCAGGACCTTCAGGGTGACCTTGGGACGATGTATTCGGACCAGACCAAACTGCGCCAGAACTTGTTCAACCTGCTCAGCAATGCGGCCAAGTTCACCGAAAGCGGTCGGATAACCCTCGCGGTGCGCCGCGAAAGACGGGCGGATGGCGACTGGCTCGTCTTCCAGGTGGCCGACACGGGGATCGGCATGACGCCGGAGCAGCAGGACAGGCTTTTCAATGCCTTCACGCAGGCCGATGCTTCCACAACGCGGAACTATGGCGGGACCGGACTGGGCTTGAGCATCACCCGCAGCTTCTGCCGCATGATAGGCGGCGTCGTGACGGTCGAGAGTGAAGTCGGAAAAGGCTCGATCTTCACAATGGAAGTTCCTGCGGACGTTCCGGCGGAACGCAACGAGGAGACCGAAAACCTTCCTGCTGCCGCGCCGACGCCGATCATTCGGCCGGATCGTGCTGTCCTCATCATCGACGACGAGCCTGCCGCCCGCAGCATCATCGCGAAAGCCCTTGCGGAAGCGGGACTTGCCTCGATGGAGGCGGCAAGTGGAGCGGAGGGAATAGCTGCCGCCCGCACACATCGGCCGGCCGCGATCGTTCTCGACATCATCATGCCGCATCAGGACGGCTGGTCGGTGTTGCGAACGCTGAAGAGCGATCCCGAACTGTGCACCATTCCCGTGATCCTTGCGACGATCCTGGCCGATCGCGACCTCGGCCTCTCGCTCGGCGCGGTCGAATATCTGACCAAGCCCATTGACACCGACAAGCTGATCCGCACGATCGAGGCTTGCGGCGGAGGCAAGCGCGACGTGCTGGTCGTTGACGATGATCGCGCTTCCCGCGAGTTCCTTCGTCGCTTTCTGGTGAAGAGGAACTGGACGGTCCACGAGGCGGGCGACGGCGTGCGCGGCCTGGAACTGATGAAGCAGCTTCTTCCGCGCCTGGTCCTGCTCGATCTCCTCATGCCTGAAATGGATGGCTTCCAGACGCTCAGCCAGATACAGAGAAATCCGAAGCTGCGGAATATCCCGGTCGTGGTGGTCACGTCCAAGGATCTCTCGGCAAAAGAGCTGCGTTGGCTGCGCGATCGGGCCGTCGCCGTGGTGACGAAGGGCGCTAACAGCAGGTCCCAGCTGGTCGAAGCCCTCGAGCGCCAGATCACATCGCGTGAATCGGCCGAAGTGGCTGTCGCCGGGGACTGAAGGAATGACCGAAGGAAACCAGGAATGACGAAAATCCTTCTGGTGGAAGATAACGAGATGAACCGGGACATGCTTTCACGGCGATTGTCCCGTCGCGGCTTCGAAGTGCTGATTGCGGACAATGGAAAGGCCGGCGTGGAGCTTGCCATCTCCGAGAAGCCGGATCTGATCCTCATGGACATGAGCTTGCCTGTAATGGATGGTTGGGAAGCGACCCGGCGGATCAAGACCGATCCGGCTACATCAGCCATTCCGGTCGTCGCGCTCACCGCGCATGCGATGGCGAGCGATCGGGACATGGCGCTCGAAGCCGGTTGCGACGACTATGACAGCAAGCCGGTCGACTTGTCGCGGCTGGTCCAGAAGATCGAGCATCTGCTCGCCGCGGAACGCTGAGCGCAGCCGGGCCACAATGAGTGCCGGGAACGAATTCCAGCGCAATGCCATCGCCGCCCACGTGGCGCAGCGGCTGGCCGGCCCCGCGCGAGCAATCCTCGGGTTCCAGGAATTGCTCACCGAGCAGGCGCGGGATTTCGGTCTGACCCACATGCTGACCGACCTCGAGCGGATCGGGGAAGCTGCCAGGCAGCTGAACGGGCTTGTGGATCACCTGGTCGACGGCAAGGTCGAAAGGCAGGAGGGAGAGGGAGCCGAAGCGGAGGCGAGGATTCGGCACGATCTGCGCACGCCACTCAATGCCATCATCGGCTATTCGGAAATGATGCTCGAGGACGCGGGTGACCGGCACACGCTGAAGGAGGATCTCTGCGAGATGCTCGCGGCGGCCGCCGAGCTTCTGAAACATGTCGACGCCATCGCGGGACTCTCGCGAGGGGAGGCCATCGAGACGATTCAGCCCACAGATCAGACCAGGATAGATGCCGCGCAACTCGAACGGGTACTATTCAGGTCCGAGCACCAGGCTATGCCCGAACGGGGCGGCAGGATTCTGGTCGTCGATGACGTCGCCAGCAATCGGGATATTCTCTCCCGCCGGCTGCGGCGCGAAGGCCACCGGACCGCCACCGCAGATTCCGGCATCTCCGCGCTCGCGCGGCTGGCTGAGGACGAGTTCGACCTGATCCTGCTCGACATATTGATGCCCGACATCAACGGCATCGAACTGCTCTCGCGGCTCAAGGCGGACAGTCGATGGCGGCACATTCCGGTGATCATGATTTCGGGCCTGAGCGAGGTCGCGGCGGTGGCCCGCTGCATCGAGGCGGGGGCCGACGACTACCTGACGAAACCGTTCAATCCCGTCCTGCTTCGCGCCCGCATCAACTCCACCCTCGAAAAGAAGCGCTGGCTCGACCGCGAACGCCGCTACCTGCTGCAGATCGAAGCGGAGAAACGACGTGCCGACTTGCTTCTTCACGCGATCCTGCCAGGCCAGGTCGTCAGCCGCTTACAGGACGGCGAGGAGGTCATCGCCGATCGCTTCGAGGAGGTTTCGATCCTGTTTGCCGATATCGTAGGCTTCTCGGCCATCGCGGCGAGATTGCAACCATCCGAGCTGGTCGACCGCCTGGATGGCATGTTCAGCAAGTTTGACCTGCTCGCGCAGGAACATCGCGTGGAGAAGATCAAGACGATCGGGGATGCCTATATGGCCGCCTGCGGAGTCCCCGAGCCCGCATCGGACCACGCCGACAGGATCGTGGCACTTGGCAAATCCATGCTGGATTCGTTGCGGAACATGCCGCCCGATGTCGAACCTTTTCGGATCCGCGTCGGCATCCATTCGGGACCTGTCGTGGCGGGGCTGATCGGCCGGCATCGTTTCGTTTACGACGTGTGGGGAGAGACCGTGAATATTGCGAGCCGCCTCGAATCGCAGGGTGTCGCCGGTCGCATGCAGATCTCGGAATCGACCAGGCGCGCCCTTCAAAGCCCCTGGGCACTGGAGCCGCGGTGCTCGCTCGATCTGCGTGGCATCGGTGCGGTGGGGGCCTATCTTGTGCGATAGGGCGTCGTACCCCTGCGTCGGCAGGGCATGACGCCGGCCGCTCCCGCTACGGATGGGAGCACCCGTGCCGCTGCAGGGTCGCGCGACCATTCCTGCACGCAAAGGACACCCTAACGTTTCCGAAATCGATTCCGATTTCCGGGCCCATGCGCCAATGCCAGCACCCTGCTGCGAGCAATCGTGCATGCATTCCTTGGAGGGATCAGTCTGGAATCGGGGCGGTCGCGACCTTGTCCGAACTCGCTGCGGCTGGGAAGCTGGACACGTCCTGCGTCTCGCACGTGCCGCGACCAACCCTTCTCTGGTCTTGCCGAAGCCATTCTTGATGGGCGGCAGCCGCCGCCGATGCAACTCCAACCGCTGATGCGCTGGCCTCCGGCAGAGTGGAGCTCCCAGGCCCGGCTCATTTGAACGGCGGCACCAGGATGCATGCGGGGCTAATGCACCGACTGATTCGAGGGACCCAGAGCTTGCGTGCGGGTATCTATCCGGGCCCTCCTTTGTCTGATCAGACCGAACCATTGACGTTCCCCGGTCTGATTTCCCACGGCCTCCGCTTCGTCGAGCCAGCGCGTAGCCGAGCGGATGTTGCCTTTTCTGACCTCGATATCTGACAGCTGCACGAGTTGCATGGTGCGGTGGATCATCACGCCCATGGCGTTGTATGCCTCGATGGACTTCAGGATTTTGTCTCGGCCTTCGTCGAATTTTCCTTTCTCCGCCAGCGCCGCGCCTTCGAAGATTTCGGCATAGGCCAGCCAAAAGGGAAAGCGGCGATCCTTTGAAATCGCTCGCAACGCTTCGGTGTGCTCGATCAGCCCCTCGAAGTCCGCGGTCAGGAGCTTCAGCCCGCCTGCCATGGAATGCGACAACGCCATGCTATAGGGATGTTTCATGTCATAGGCTCGTACCAGCCCGACCGCAACTTCAGAGGCACCTTCCTCTTTGCTGCCCTCCAGCCACATCGCGTAGCCGCCCAGGACGTGCGCGACCACACGCGGGCAGACTGCGAACCGGTCGGCAAGCTCCCTAGTATCCATATCCTGGGTAAGAGCCTTTACTTGCCCAAAGTGGTATCGGGTCCGTTCGAACTCTCCCATGATCCAACAACTGCTTCCCGCGCAGCGATGTGCCAAGATTCTCCTTTCGGGTGCCGAATCGTTTTCCGAAAGGCTGAGCATTTCCTCTGCAAAGCGCTGCGACAGATCCAGATAGCCCGCCATCCACCGGTGCCCCCAAAGCCCAAACAGCGCACGAAACCGGGCCTGATCGTCACCCAACTCGACCGAGATTTCTTCGGCCCTTTCGAAGGCCCGAATGGTCTCCCTGGATGTGTAGCCTTCAACAGAAATAAGCGGTGTACCGATGGCACTTTCTATCTCGAGCTCGAGCGCCAGAGCCTCCGGCGTCGCCATGTTCATCTTGCCGCGTGTCAGATCGCGGGCATGCTGGAGGTGTTTGAGTGCCTCGATATTCGCTGAGCGGTGGGTTGCCTTTACTCCTGCGTCTATCAGATAGCGGACTGCTTTCTCGATCCGTCGGCATTCCTCGCAATGGCGCGCCAGAACCTCGGGCAACTGATTGCAGGTTTCTTTGTAGTCGCGTTCGAGCGCCCCGACGATTTTCGCGTGAATATCACGACGATCCTTGCGCAGCAAAAGCTGATAGGCCACGTCCTGAATCAAAGCGTGGCCGAACACCAGAGGATCGTCTTTCGTCTCCGGAAAGGACCGGATCACGCGAGCCTGTGCCAGTTCGGAAACAGCGGCCTGGAATCTGTCCGGCGCATATCCCGAAACGCGTTGCAGCAAATCCTGCGGGACCTCGTGTCCGATGGCAGCGGCGATTTGCGCAAGGTGTTTTGCGCTTGGTAGGGCGTCGAGCCGCGCCGAAAGCGAATCCACCAGGCTGTCGGGAACGAGATGGTCGTCCTTGGTTGCCTCTTCAGACTCGAACTCGCGGCTGATCAGGCGTTCGACCACCGATTTGGTCAGTTCCTCAATGAATAGCGGAACGCCTTCTCCCCGCCGCGCGATCGTGCGCACCGTTTCAGGAGGTATCTCATACGGGTGCGCCACATTTCGTACCAGATCCATGACGACCGGATCAGGTAACCGGTCCAGCCGTATCTCGAGCGGCAAATCCAGCGGCGGCGGGCCATGCTCAGCGCCGGACCGAGACGTGGCAATCAGCATGACTGACTCGCCCGTCAATTTCTTGCGATACAGATCGACGAGGCGCAGAGTGGTTGGGTCAGCCCAATGCATGTCTTCAAACAGAAGCAGCAGCGGCCGCTGCTGCGCCATGGCAATTGAGTGGCTAACCAGCAGTAGAAGCGTCTCTTCCATCTGCTGACGTGGGGTCATGTCGAGTGTCACCGCCCGCTCTGCGGCGTCTATCGACAAGAGCGCGGTCAGGAGCGCCAGACCTTTCGCGTCCGGGTCTTCTTTGGGCCCGAGCCAAGCCGATGCTGCATCCAGCAAGCTCGGTTCACCAGTTGCAACCAGGGCCTCGAGTTCCCGGGTCAACCGCGTCACCACAGGGCGGAGCGGCGTTCCCGTGTGATGTGGGGAACACTGAAAGGTCAGGACGTCCTTACTTTCGGTCCGGATCGCATCGAGAAACGCGCTCGACAACCGCGACTTGCCAATTCCGGCAGGACCGGCAATCAGGATTGCCTGACCGGAGCCTGCCTTGGTCCGCGCCCAGCAGTCGAGCAGACGTTCAAGTTCGTCGCTCCGGCCTATCAGCGGTGCAAGTGATCTCCTGTTGCGCAACTCGAAGCGCGTCTTGGTCTTGATTTCTCGACGCACCCGGTACGGCGTAATCAGCTCGGGTATTCCCTTCAGGATACGTGGCTCCAGCGCCTCGTATTCAAACCGCTCTCCTGCAAGTTTTTGGATTTGAGGGCTGACGAGGATTTCGCCCGGAGCTGCCACCGATTGCAGCAGCTGTGCAATATTGGGAGCGTCGCCCACAATATCATTGCTACGCGTGCCGGCGTCGAGCGCGCCGACGACAGCCAGCCCGGAATGCAGGCCGATGCGGACTTGAACCTCGATTCGATCGCCCGTTTCCGTCCGGATCGGCGCGTTCCTGTTGGCCTTCAAGCAATCAAGGGCCGCCAGCACCGCGCGTTCGACGTCGTCTTCGTGTGCACTTGGATAGCCGAACAGGGCGAGAACGCCGTCCCCCATGACCTTTGCGACATGACCTCCAAAGCGCTCGATCGCTGCCTTGGTCCGTAGGGTATACGCTCTAATGACATCGGCGAAATCCTCGGGATCGAGGCGCTTCGACAGCGCAGTAGATCCCACCATGTCACAGAACAGGATCGTCAGGTGCCGCCGTTCGGCTAGCAAGCCTTCAAAGTCCGACTGAAGGTAGCCGATGGCCGGTCCCGGGAGTTTGCTGGCAGCAAAAAGCAGCTTGCGCCGATCTCCGACCGGCAAGCCCAGCTCCTTTAGATCGCCTTCCGTCAGGAGGCCCAAGCTGTCCAGATCGACGCCGGTTTCCGAAAGCACTCCCGCGTGGCGATCCAATCGGTGCCGTTTGAGAAATGCCAGCAGGTCGCCTTTGCGTTTGGACAACTGCGGCGCCTCCCAGTTTGGTCCGCCGATTTTATGTCATGGGGCTCAAAGCGTCCAGAAGAGGATCCCCGCGCCGAGGGCGGAATTGGCGGCAATAGATTCCCCAATTGCGCATCGTTATGTTCGTTCCTCAATGCCCTTCGGCAGGTTGGCGCACGTTTCGCGATCTTTGCCAGACCGGCAGCGTGGCATTGCCCACTGCCGGGTGTCGGAAGAGAACGCTGCGGGTCAACGCGAAAATACGAGCACGGTCGCGCTTGTAGCCTCGCAGCTTCCGCGCAAGTGCCGACCGGGGGCCGGTTCGATCGATGAGGTCTTCCCAGCCGTGGGCGTTGTGGGCGCAAGCAATCTCTACTCGGGCGCGCGCGAAATCCCGAGGGCTGCCCGACAGATGGAGTTCTTCGGCCAGCAATCTTGACCGGCTAAATGCCGTGAAGCGCATCAGCAATGCTCCGAGTTCGGCGGACGGTGCCTGGAGGTCGACGTTCTGAACGAATTCAGAGATATGACCGTGTCGGAGCGCAGCAGAAAGTCCGCCCGCATCGGCGATCGCATCACTCTGGCCCGACAGCCAAAGCCACTCGAAGAAGGCGGGCAGAATCGTGCCTGGGTCCACACCGTCCAGCGGATCCCAAGTGCGCTCACGGTCTTTCGAAATGGTTTCGAAAGGCCGGCTCCGGTCCTGCCTCGGTGCCGCCACGATTGCGCCAACACGGAGCTGCCGCGCTGCCCAACGACAGCAGGCAAGCGCATCCTCGCGTTTGACATCGCAGGACTTGAGCGAGGCAAGCTGGCTCCGCGAGAGCCGAACCCGTGCGCTTTCTGCGACCGTGGTCCAGTCACGGCGCTCATATGGCAAGAGCTCGGCTGCCTGTACCATCGCCTCCGCTTCGGTCCGGTCCAGGAGTCCGGAACGGCAGGCTCGGCGCAAGGCGAAGCGCATGTTGACGAGCGACTGGGAAAGCGCTGGATAGGGCGCCTCCGGCCGAAACATGACTGCCACCTCGTCCTCGGAAGTCAGCAGTCGGCGACGGAACATGCGGTAGACGCGCCCATGGCCTGCCGCGCCCGCCGGCCCACAATCGACGGCCCGCAGCGCCCCCATGCTTGAAGCGCCGATGACCGCCGCCCCGTCCTGCAGCACGTCCACCACTTCGCGCGGCGACACTGCCAACAGATTTGTAAACACCCCGTCCAGAATTACGAAAACTGAGAAATCGAGGAGCCGAAGCCGATACAAGTCGCCACGCCGCACCGGCGGAGCAATGACGGAGTCCGGCAGTACGGCGCAGATCAGATCGTGCGGGCAAGATGGACCGACAAAAACAACCGTTTGCAATCCCGCAGAAGGCATTGGTCAGATTACAGAATGTGGCGCATGCAGCGCCATCCGACCCGGCAACGGTCGACCATGAACATGGCAAGGCCGGGGACCCGGACCCGCACTACCGGCACACCCAGACTGGGATCCGACATGTCCACGACGACCGCCTGATCGACCCCCGTGGAGCGCAGACGGTCGACAATCAGTTCGACGTCTTCCGCGATGCTGTCGGACAAGCCGTCGGCAACGGTTAAAGTCTCCTCGGGCGCGTCCTTTAGAATGGTGCCTCGCATTTGCCGAGTGAAGTCCCGGTCACTGCCCTGGATCAGATTGAATGAATCACGCGTGCCCTGGATCGTGCCGATCCGCGATTGATGCGCCTCGGTCAGAGCACGGTTCAATGCGTGTTCGGGGCTCGGATCGCATCCCCAGCCGCCGAAAATCACCCGCGTTGTTCCTGTCGCGGCCGGATAGGCTGCATCAATCAAATAACAGGCCATGACCGGGATGCCGATATCGGTGGTGATTTCGTCCAGGACGACACTGACACGGTCTGTTTCGACCCGGCTGACGAGTTCGGCGCAAGTCGTTGGCAACAGCCTGCGGCTGATCCGCTTTCGCGTTGGCCCGCACAGGTGGCCTGTCCCAAACAATTCGAAGAACAGCTGCTGACTGCTCGCATCCCGCTCGATCACCTCCAAAAGTGCGTGGCGGATCGCCTCGCCAAAACTTGCACCGGCTGCGAGGCCATTGGTGTCGACCTGGTCCAGGACACATTGACCGGGTGGCGAGACACATAGGTCGGTAGGAACCTGGATCTCGCATTTCCCGATCAGGTCCCAGCCCGATACCCAATCGATCGGCAGATCCGGGCGGTAGGCCGTCGTTGGCGGAAGGTCGAACCGCTCAGGATCGACGCATTTGAGCCCCTGTTCCATCAGTTGCGAATAGCTGGCGCGCCGAACATCGCCACGTACGGTTTCCGCTGAAATCCGTTCTATGGCTTCCATGATCGCACTGACACGGGCGGCACGTACGGTCAAACCTTTGCCCATATGCGTGGTCAAATCGCGGGCAAGGGGAGTAATCGCGGCCATCACCGGTGCCTGCGACAACTCCAGCCGAGAAATATCGGACACCCGTGTGACTGGAATCGCGTCGAGTAGTCTCCCCACACGCCGCTCGGTCTCCTCTAGCGCTGTGACGCGACCAGACGCCTCGCTGACCTTGACGAAGCATTCGCCGCGGGTCAGCGGACAATCGCTCAGGTACAACGTCGCAGAGGTCCGTTCAGAGTCCCATCGCGATAACGTTGTTGTTCGCGTCGTGCACGAACAGATGTGCCTTGGCTGTTTTTGCCAGTCTGACCAGCGTCTCCAATTCCGATGGGGTCAGATCGTTGATAGCCTGCTTGATACTGTCCCCCAGGTGATCAGGATCCGTTTGAGGAATTGCACCTTGGTCGATTAAGAACTGGAGATTGCTTTGAAAATTCGGGAGATTGGCCATCTGCGCCCTCCATTACCCGTACACCGAGTTCGATGTAAGTAAGTATCACAATATAGGCTATCATTGGTCCGCGACCGAGTCCACGAAAGACCTATCCCGAACGGCGGCTGTGCATCTTTGATCGGTCTTGCGACCAGATGCAGCACGTTATTATCCTGCGGCGTAGAGATTTTCAGTCAGCGAGTCACTGCGGGAATTCGGTAATCCTGGTCAAAAATAATCGTCGCCGCAGAATTTGGGAGATCGTTCAATGACAGATCCCGCGGCACCCAGAGCGAGCGAGGTTCTGCGCGCAAGAATGACAATGTGCACAGGACCGCTGGATGCGGTCTTTTCCCGCTTATGGGCCAATGAAAACCCGAGGGAAATTGTTCCGGCATTTCTGATCATGCTGCATCAGATCATGCGCGCCTCAGTGCCGGTGATGGAGGCAGCGATCCGCCGACTGAATGAAATCGGGCCGGCCGATCCACTCGTACCGCCGCTGATCGAGTACTACAAACATCACCTCAAAGAAGAGCGGGACCACGACGTTTGGGCACTGGAGGACCTGGAGGCCGCTGGTTTCGATCCTGCGGCGGTTTTGCGACAGATGCCACCGCCGCCGGTGGCGCGGTTGGCCGGCGCCCAGCGCTACTGGGTCGAGCATTACCATCCGATCACTCTCCTCGGCTGCATCATGGTGCTCGAATCCTTCCCGCCGAGCACCGATGTTATTGACCGTATTCGCGACACATCGGGCTTGCCCGAAGTGGCGTTCCGGACTTTCCGGCTACACGGTCGGGTCGACCCCTACCACAGCGCGGAAGTCCGCGACGTCATAGATCGACTGCCGCTGACGCGGCCTGACGTGGAGACGATCGCTACGAGCTTGATGGCCTGTATGGAGTCGTTGACGGAGTGCATTTCAGAACTGCAACCGATTCGATTTGACCGAATAGCGGTTTTGGGTCCCGAACGCGACTTTGTCAGCTCCAAGAGACATTAGCATCTACGGATTGTGCTATTCTTTGGTTGGCGGAGCAACCTGTCCTCTCCGCCAGAGCCGGGCAGCAGGTGCTGGCGGGTCGTATTCGTCACGACCCCGTCACATTGAAGGAACCCGCTCGCGCGGGAGGGCGCGGCGTCGATGAGGCTGCAAGAGATCAGAGAGGTGACCGGCGGGCGTCTCCGAGCGTAAAGCGTCAACCTTCTGCTTGAGAGGAGTATCCGACGACAAGGTACCCTTCACATCGGCCCGGCAGCACGCAGCCTGAGCGCATGATCGAAGCGGGCAATACAAGGATGTGCTGGCATCGCGTCGCTCCGACGGGAATGCTGTCGCTTCGCCACACAAAAATGAGGCAGAATCCAATTTCAACTGTCGGTGATGCCCTTGCTGTGGAGGCAGCGCTGAAACCTGATTTGTTTCAGCCGGACAGCGAACTGGCACTTTTTTCCTTGAAGGCGCCCGCGTTGGCGGTGTGTCCAGTCCGACCTCGCGGATCGATGCCGACGATCGCTTCATCTACAAAGCGGGCTCCAGATCGCTCTACTGCGACCAGGACGGAAACGGCGCGGCGGCCAGGCGTTGGTGGCGGCGCTCGACAAGCCCCATGCGCTTGCTGCTGCGGACATGATCCTCTTCTGAATGAAGAGCGTCTGCGCGCGGTGCGGGAACAAGATACGCGCTGCGCGCATATGGTTAGTCGATCGTTAATGCTTCTCCGGCAAATTCCTGCTCCGAACCAGGCTCGACCGATGGGGGCTCTGCCGGTGGCATTGCGGGATGGGCAAGGCGCGCTGGACGACATGTCGTCCAGGCCCGCGTCCGGAGAAAATATCGTGCAGGACGGAGCCGTGCGCCTGGCCGGTGCCGACGGCTGTGCGTCGCGCGACATCGCCGTGGCGGAACTGGCGTCCCTGCTGGGGGCCGGCGGCGTCTGGTTCTGGGAAACCGACGCGGATCATCGCTTCGCCTGGCTCTCGCGGGATCTGCAGCGGCTGACCGGCGTCGACGCGGCGGCATTGCGCGGCCGGTCGCTTTTCGACGTGATGGGCAGCGGAGCGGGGGAAGGCGTGGACCTGAGGGCCGACGTTTGCGCACGCCGCCCCTTCCGGGACTTCTGCTTCGAACTGCGTGCCGCCGACGGACACTGCCGACGGGGGTCGATGTCCGGCGAGCCGCGATTCGATGCCTGTGGCCGGTTCCTCGGCTATCGCGGGATCGGTCGCGACATGGCGCCGCCGGCCGAAACCGAGGAGGGCGGCGGCGCTCTTCTCTCCGACCTTCAGCGCACGCTCGACGCCATGACGATGGGCATCGTCCTGATCGACAGGGACCTGACTGTCCGCATCATCAACAAGGCCTTCTACCGGCTCTGGAGGCTGACGCCGGGCGACGTCGATGTCGGCTCTCCGTTCCGGGCGCTGATGGATATCAACCGGCACAACGGCATCTACGACGTCGCCGACGAAGGCTGGGAGGACTACGTCACCTGGCGGATCGAGGAGATCAAGGCGGGCGACGTCCCGCCCCGCGAGTTCCAGCGCGCCGACGGCCGAACCATGATCTATTCGGTGACTGCCCTGACGGGTGGCAAACGGCTGGTCTGCTACTACGACATCTCCGACATCAAGGAGCGCGAGGCGCAACTGGCCGACGCCCTGGAAAAGGCCAGGCTTGCAGGAGCCGTCCTCGACGGCTTGCAGGAGCCGGTCTTCGTCAAGGACAGCGAACTGCGTTTCGTCATCGTAAACGCCGCCTTCGCGCGGATGTTCGGTCTCGAGCCCGAGGCCATGGTCGGCAGGAAGGACGAGGACTTCTTCTCCCCTGCGGAAGCCCACGCCTCCGCAAGCGTCGAGCGCGCCGTGCTGGCGACGGGCGAGGCGCAGGAATTCGAGGAGGATTCCGATCTTTCGGGACCCGGGCGAACGAGGATGGTGCGCAAGGACAGGGTGCGCACCGAAAGCGGCAGGGACTACCTCGCCTGCTTCCTGTTCGACATCACCGATGTGAAACGCCGCAGCCGGGAGGCCGAGCAGGCTCGCCAGCATCTGGCCGACGTGCTGGATTCGCTGCCGGCCGGCGTCATCATCTACGATCGCGACGACCGTTTCGTGCTCGCCAACAAGGAGCTTCGGCGCACGCTCCCCGAGCTGGAACCGGTCTGGCAGCCCGGCAACTCGTTCCGGGAGGCGATCGAGTACGGCCGTTCGATCGGGTATTTCCGAGCCAGCGGCGACGCCGCCCTGGACGCTCTCTACGACACCGACCGGCAGGCGTGGCTGGACGGCTATATGACCCGGCATCGTTTGCCCCATGCGGCCTTCGAGCGCCAGAATGCCGACGGGCGCTGGTATCAGGTCTTCGACGGCTGGACCGACGAGGGCACCTTCGTGGGCGTACGGGTCGACATCACCGAGCTCAAGCAGCGCGAGCGCCAGCTCCAGGAAAGCCTGCGCGCCAACGAGCTCTATCAGAGCCTCATCGACAACGTCCCCGTCTCGATCTATGCCAAGCGCCCGGATCTCCGGCTCGTCTATGTCAACAGGAGCTGGTGCGACCTGACCGGCCATTCCAGGCAGGAGGCGATCGGCCGGACCGACGTCGAGATCTTCGGGCTCGAGGGCGAGGCCTTCATGGAGGGCGATCGCGCGGTCCTGGCGACCGGCGAGAACCAGGAGGTTGAAGAGACCGTCACCGAGCCCGACGGCAGCTGTCGCTGGCAGATCGCCCGCAAGGGCACGATGGTCGCGTCGGACGGCTCGCTTTATCTGATCGGCTCGACCACCGACATCACCGAACTCAAGCGTCGCGAGCACGAGCTGCGCGAGGCTCAGCGCCGTGCCGTGCTGGCCGACCGCGCCAAGTCGGAATTCCTGGCCAATATGAGCCACGAGATCCGGACGCCGATGAATGGTGTGCTCGGCATGGCCGAGCTCCTCGCGAAATCCGATCTCGATGCCAAGCAGAGAACCTTCACCGACGTCATCGTGAAATCGGGCAATGCCCTGCTCACCATCATCAACGACATTCTCGACTTCTCCAAGATCGATGCCGGCCAGCTCGTGCTCGACCCCGCGCCCTTCAATCTCGCCGAGGCCGTCGAGGATGTCGCGACGCTGGTCGCGGCGCGCGCCAAGGAAAAGGACCTCGAGCTGATCGTCAGGATCGAGCCCAAGCTGCACGGCCTTTATGTCGGCGACGTCGGCCGCATCCGTCAGATCATCACCAATCTGGTCGGCAACGCCGTGAAGTTCACCGAGGCGGGGCACATATTGGTCGAGGTGACCGGCCGGAGCGTGGCCCGCGAGACCTGTCTGACGATCCGCGTCACCGATACAGGCATCGGCATCCCGCAGGACAAGCTCGACCTCGTCTTCGAGAAATTCAGCCAGGTCGACGGCTCTTCGACCCGGCGCCACGAGGGGACGGGCCTGGGCCTTGCGATCACCTCGCGTCTCGTCGCCCTGATGGAGGGCCGCATCGGCGTCGAGAGCACCGAAGGGGTCGGCTCGACCTTCTGGTTCACGCTGACCTTGCCGAACGGCGACAGGCAGGCGCCGACCCCGGTGACACCGGTCGATGTCACCGGCGCCCGCATCCTGATCGTCGACGACAATCAGGTGAACCGCGCCATCCTCAGCGAGCAGATGGTTTCGTGGGGGTTCGATTCCTGTGCGGCCGAGGACGGCCCCGAGGGGCTGAGGGTGCTCGACGCGGCGGCGCGTCTGGGCCTCGCCGTCGACTGCGTCATCCTCGATTATCAGATGCCTGTCATGTCGGGCGCCGAAGTCGCCCGTCTGATACGGTCGAAGCCCGTGGTCGCGGGAACTCCGATCATCCTGCTGACCTCGGTCGACCAGTCCCTGTCGAACGCTGCCTATCGCGATCTCGGCATCGACGCCCATCTGATCAAGCCCGCACGCTCTTCCATCCTGCTGGAGACGCTGGTGGGGATCATACAGAAGCGCCGGGCCGGCACGGTTTGCGGTAAGCAGGCAGTGCCGGCGCCTCCGCCGGCTCCGGTGGCCGCACCGGTCCCTGCGATCGACCCGGGAGATGCGCATGGCCTCGATATCCTCGTCGCCGAGGACAACGAGGTGAATCAACTGGTCTTCACCCAGATCCTGGCAGAGACAGGCATGAGCTTCGAGATCGTCGGCAACGGACGGCGCGCTGTAGAATTCTGGCGCGAAAAGAGCCCCCGCATGATCCTGATGGATGTCTCGATGCCCGAGATGAGCGGACTGCAAGCGACCGGTGCCATCCGCGAGGCGGAGGCGTCGGTTGGCGGACGCGTGCCGATCATCGGCGTCACCGCCCATGCGCTGAAGGGCGACCGCGAGCGTTGCCTGGAGGCCGGCATGGATGACTATCTCGCCAAGCCGATCAGCCCGCGCGCGCTGCTGGAGAAGATCGAGCGCTGGTCCGTCCTGTCATCCCGAAAATCTTGTGCGAGCTAAAACATGTCGCCTGCAGGCATGCGGCGTTTTCGGGACAAAGACAGTGCGCCGCAGAAGCGCGATGCATGGGGTCGCAATCGCTGAGTTTCTTCGAGGGGTCCAGGCGGGGCGCATTGAAGCGCTTGCGCGCCCATGATCCCGATAGGCAAATAATCCCTTAGCCGGTTACGTTTCTGTCGCCCTGCGGGGTCGAAATATGGCCGGCGAAACACCTTCTGCGCGAGTCCCGGCAGGCTTTACCGCATCGACACAAATCTGTCATCGAACTGTTACACAGGGGCTTTAAGGCCATGCCGGACGCTCAAGACTGGCGTCAGCAAGAAATTCCGGACAGGAGTAGGCCAGATGAAGAAATTCCTCCTTACGGCGTCGGCAGGCGCGCTTGCGCTCGCCGCGTCCGCCGGTTACGCCGCCGCGCGCGACCAGATCCAGATCGTGGGGTCGTCCACCGTATTTCCGTTCACCACTGCCGTCGCCGAGAAGCTCGGCCAGACCGGCAAGTTCAAGACGCCCGTCGTGGAATCGACCGGCACCGGCGGCGGCATGAAGCTGTTCTGCGGCGGCGTCGGCGAGAATACGCCCGACTTCACCAATGCTTCGCGCGCCATCAAGGAAAAGGAGCTTGAGACCTGCAAGGCCAACGGCGTGACGCCGGTGGAGATCAAGGTCGGCTTCGACGGCATCGTGCTCGCCAACTCCAAGGCCGGCGCGACGGTTGACCTCACGAAGGAGCAGGTGTTCAAGGCGCTGGCCAAGAACGTCGCGGTCGACGGCAAGGTCGTCCCCAATCCCTACATGAACTGGTCGGACATCGATGCCTCGCTGCCGGCGACCAAGATCGAGGTGCTCGGCCCTCCGCCGACCTCCGGCACGCGCGACGCCTTCGTCGAACTGGTGATGGATGCGGCCTGTCAGGAAGAGGTCAAGGCTGCGAACGAGAAAGGCTGCGGCGAGCTCCGCGAGGACGGCGCCTATGTGGAAGCCGGCGAGAACGACAATCTGATCGTGCAGAAACTCGAAGCCAATCCGAACGCTTTCGGGATCTTCGGCTTCTCCTTCCTCGACCAGAACGCCGACAAGCTGCAGGGCCACAAGGTCGACGGCGTCGATCCGACCTTCGAGAACATCGCATCGGGCGACTACGGGGTGTCGCGTTCGCTCTTCATCTATGCCAAGAAGGAACATGTCGGCGTCATTCCCGGCATGGAAGAGTTCATCGCCGAATACACTTCCGAGGGCGCGTGGGGACCTGAAGGCTATCTCGCCGACAAAGGCCTGATCCCGCTGCCGGACGCGGATCGCGCCAAGCAGGCCGAGGATGCCAAGGCCCTCAAGGGCATGGGGTCCTGACCGTCGGTTCTTGACCATCCGGCCCGGGCTTAAACCTGCCTGGGCCGGATTCCTCCGCCTGTTGCGCGGGGAAGCCGGCATATGTCCGGCATGCGTTGCGCCAGGCTGTGCGTCCCGTGAAACAGTGGTCTGGATAATGGATCAGGGCTCCTGAACATGATCGGTTACCTCGTCTTTGCGCTCGCCGCTCTCTTCGTAATCGCATATTTCGCCGGACGATCCCGTGCCATTGCCGCCGTCAACGGTGACGTCGCACGGCTGCATTCTCTCCCCGGCCAGCACGGCATGTATCTGGCATTGGCCGCCGCCGGTCCGGCGCTTATTGCCATCATCCTTTGGGGCATCATCACGCCCGGCATCGAATCTTCGATCGTCAAGGCTCGTTTCGCCAGCGAGCTATCCGGCCTCGGCGTGCCGCAGACCGAAGCGTTCATCCGTGACGCCCGGGCGATCGCCTTCGGCGGCGTCGCCGGCTTCAGCGACGCGACCAAGGAGGCGGCGGCGGCGGTGTACAGGTCGGCCCATGCCACCAGCAGCTGGATCATCGTCGCGCTTTCGGTCCTGCTTGCGGCCGCAGGTTTCTTTCTTGCGTATTCCCGGATCGTGCCGGCTTTCCGCGCCCGGCACGTCGTGGAACGCGTTGTCCGTATCGCGCTGATCGCCTGTTCGGCTGTCGCAATCCTGACGACGATCGGGATCATTCTCTCCCTGATCTTCGAATCCTTCCGCTTCTTCGAGCAGGTGCCGTTCTACAAGTTCCTTTTTGGCACCCACTGGAGCCCGCAGAGCGCGTTCACCGGTGCCGGGGCGGAGGCAGGAGAGGCCAACGCCGAAATTTTCGGCATGGTTCCCCTGTTCGTCGGCACGCTGCTCATCACCTTCATCGCCATGCTGGTCGCGGCGCCCATCGGGCTGATGGCAGCGATCTATCTCTCCGACTATGCGTCGAAGCAAGTTCGTGCCGTCGCCAAGCCCGTCCTGGAAATCCTGGCGGGTATCCCGACCGTCGTCTACGGCTTCTTTGCAGCCTTGACGGTTGCGCCGTTCTTCCGCGGGCTAGGCGAAAGCATCGGCCTTGGCGTGGCCTCCGAATCGGCACTCGCCGCCGGTGTCGTCATGGGGATCATGATCATCCCCTTCGTTTCGTCGCTTTCGGACGACGTCATCAATGCGGTGCCCCAGTCGCTTCGCGACGGTTCGGCCGGGCTCGGCGCGACCAAGTCGGAGACGATCCGCAAGGTGGTGCTGCCGGCCGCGCTTCCCGGCATCGTCTCGGCCATGCTGCTCGCCGTAAGCCGTGCGATCGGCGAGACGATGATCGTGGTCATGGCCGCCGGTCTTGCTGCCAATCTCACCATCAATCCGCTCGAAGCCGTCACGACCGTCACGGTGCAGATCGTCACGCTCCTGGTCGGCGACCAGGAATTCGACAGCGCCAAGACGCTTGCCGCTTTCGCGCTCGGCCTTGTGCTGTTCTGCATCACGCTTGCCCTCAACATCGTCGCCCTCCGCGTCGTCCAAAAGTACCGAGAGCAATATGACTGATACGACCGTTTTACCCGGCGCCGTCGCCCGTCCGACCAGCATCCACACCGACGATGCGGCGAAGGCTCGTCTGAAGAGGCGTTACGCCACCGAGCAGCGCTTCAAGTGGATGGGCGCCGGCGCGGTAGGGCTCGCGGCTTTCTTTCTCGTCCTGCTTCTGTCGACGATCGTCATCCAGGCGCTCCCGGCGCTGCGGATGAACTATCTCGTCCTGCCGCTGGATCTGTCGGCGGCCAAGGTCGACCCTGCCAAGCTCGGCGAGGTCAACTACGACGGCATCATCCATGATGCGCTCGAAGCCAAGATCCCCGACGCGACAAGCCGCCAGGACCGCAGGCTGATGCGGGGCCTGGCCTCGACCGGCGCCGGAGTATTCCTGCGCCAGGACATTGCCGCCGATCCGTCGATGCTTGGCAAGACCGTCGACTTCGCCGTGCCGCTCGACGATTTCGCCGATCTCTATCTCAAGGGCCTGCTCGCCGCGAAGGGCAGCATCGACCCCTTGGCGGGTGACGTCACCCCGTCGGCCGACAGCGGCGACATCGACCTGGCGTTTTCGAGCGATGCCATCCTGTCGATCGCCCGCAGCGCCGGAGCGACCGAAGGAGAAGGCAACACGCTTCGACTGACCAGCGGCGCGTCGTCGCTGCTCGTCGGGCTCAATGGCGGCACTGTGAAGCTCGAGAGCCTCGCCAAGGGCGCGGCCGGCGGCGCCACCGCCAAGGGCCTGGTTCTGCGCAAGCTTTCCAGTACGGCGCCTGCGTCGAACGGCGCAGCGTCGCTTCGTGTCATCGACATGCCCGAAAGCTCCCGCAAGATCTCGGACAAGGAGATCGTCTGGCTCGACGCGCTGAAGGCCGAGAACCTCGTCGAAAGCCGGTTCAACTCCGTCTTCTTCTTCACCGGAGCCAGCCGCGAGCCTGAGCTTGCCGGCGTCTGGGGCGCGATCGTCGGCTCGTTTCTCACCATGGTGGTGACTCTGGCGATCTCGTTCCCGATCGGCGTCGCCGCGGCGATCTATCTGGAAGAATTCGCGCCGAAGAACCGCTGGACGCATTTCATCGAGGTCAACATCAACAATCTCGCCGCCGTGCCGTCGATCGTCTACGGTCTGCTCGGCCTCGCCGTGTTCCTGAATTTCTTCGGCCTCCCGCGTTCGGCGCCGCTGGTCGGCGGCATGGTGCTGGCTCTGATGACGCTGCCGATCATCATCATCGCCTCGCGCGCCTCGATCCGCGCCGTGCCACCGTCGATCCGCGAGGCGGCGCTCGGCATCGGCGCCTCCAAGGTCCAGACGGTTTTCCACCATGTGCTGCCGCTGGCGATGCCCGGCATCATGACCGGGACGATCCTCGGCATGGCGCATGCGCTCGGCGAGACAGCACCGCTCCTGATGATCGGCATGGTCGCTTTCATCGTCGACATCCCGGGCGGCTTCACCGATCCGGCGACGATCCTGCCCGTGCAGATCTTCATGTGGGCCGATTTCCCCGAGCCGGGTTTCCAGCAAAAAACCTCAGCCGCGATCCTGATCCTGCTGGGCTTCCTGGTTATCATGAACGCAGTGGCCGTGATCCTGCGCAAACGCTTCGAACGCCGCTGGTAAGGGAGTAGTGAGATGAACATCTTGACCGAGGCAGCCGTGGAAAAGAAGCTGACGCAGGGTGCCGATGCGCCCGCCGTGAAGATGAAGGGCGACAAGGTTTCCGTCCACTACGGCGAGAAACGGGCGCTCTTCGACGTGGATCTCGACATCCGCCGCAATGAGGTGACCGCTCTGATCGGGCCGTCGGGCTGCGGCAAGTCGACCTTCCTGCGCTGCCTCAACCGCATGAACGACACTATCCCCATCGCCCGCGTCAGCGGCAAAATCACGCTCGACGACGAGGATATCTACGATCCCAGGATCGACGTCGTCGAACTGCGGGCGCGGGTGGGCATGGTGTTCCAGAAGCCCAATCCGTTTCCGAAGTCGATCTACGAGAACGTCGCCTACGGACCGCGCATCCATGGTCTCGCCAAGAACAAGGCCGACCTCGACGGCATTGTCGAGCGGAGCCTGCAGAAGGCTGCGATCTGGAACGAGGTCAAGGACCGGCTCGGCGAGCCCGGAACCGGCCTTTCCGGCGGCCAGCAGCAGCGTCTGTGCATCGCGCGCGCCATAGCGGTGTCGCCCGAGGTGATCCTCATGGACGAGCCGTGCTCGGCGCTCGATCCGATCGCCACCGCCAAGGTGGAAGAGCTGATCGACGAACTGCGCGAGAACTATACGATCGTCATCGTCACGCACTCGATGCAGCAGGCCGCCCGCGTCTCGCAGCGCACGGCCATGTTCCATCTCGGCTATCTGGTCGAGGAGGGCCCCACCGACAAGATGTTCACCAACCCCGACGACAAGCGCACACAAGACTACATCACCGGCCGCTTCGGGTAAGCGGCGGGCGGAAGGACAACGAGGACAGGATCATGGGTGAACATACCGTCACGTCTTTCGACGACGAACTCGATCATGTCGACCGGCTGATCCGCGACATGGGGGACCTTGCGGGGTCGATGGTGCAGGGCTCCACCAGGGCGCTGCTCAACTCCGACACGGCGCTGGCACAGCGTGTGATCTCCGACGACGCCGTGATGGACGCAAAGCAGCGTGAGCTCGACGATCGTGCCATCACGCTGATCGCCAAGCGCCAGCCCATGGCGCAGGACCTCCGTGCGGTGGTCGGCGCGATCCGCATGGCCGCCGACCTTGAACGCATCGGCGATCTCGCCAAGAACATCGCCAAGCGGGTGGGCGCAGTCGGCCAGAGCGTCGCGCCGCGCGGCCTGTCGCATTCGATCGAGGCGATGTCGGGCATGGTGTTGGGTCAGGTCAACGGTGTCGTCGACCACTATGTCGCCGACGACGCCCAGGCCTTGATGAAGCTGCGGGCAGACGACGAGAAGATCGACGTCCAGTACACTGCCGTGTTCCGCGAGCTCCTCACCTATATGATGGAAGATCCGCGCAACATCACGGCCTGCACGCATCTCCTGTTCTGCGCCAAGAACCTCGAGCGCATCGGCGACCATGTCACCAATATCGCCGAGAACGCCTATTTCGTCATGACGGGAGAGCAGCTTCCGGTGCAGCGGCCGAAACACGACGAAACCTCGACGACAGTCGCCGAATGAGAAAGGCTTGACCGCAAGAATACCGAGGAGATCCGACCCGCATGATTGCCCCCAAGATCATGGTCGTGGAAGACGAGGAGCCGCTATGCGTGCTCCTGCGCTACAACCTGGAAGCCGAAGGCTATCAGGTCGAGGTCATCAATCGCGGCGATGAAGCCGAGCTCCGGCTGCAGGAAAACGTACCCGACCTTCTGGTCCTCGACTGGATGATCCCCGCCGTGTCGGGCATCGAGCTCTGCCGGCGATTGAGGATGCGTCCGGAGACCGAGCGGTTGCCGATCATCATGCTGACGGCGCGCGGCGAGGAGAGCGACCGGGTGCGTGGCCTTTCGACCGGGGCCGACGACTATCTGGTGAAGCCGTTCTCGACGCCGGAATTCGTCGCCCGGGTTCGTGCTTTGCTGCGCAGGGCCAAGCCCGAAGTGCTGTCGACGGTGCTCAAGGTTGGCGACATCGTGCTCGACCGCGAAGCGCACCGGGTCTATCGCAAGAAGAGCGAGATCAAGCTCGGCCCGACCGAGTTCCGCCTGCTCGAGTTCATGATGCAGCATCCCGGGCGCGTCTTCTCGCGCAGCCAGTTGCTCGACAATGTCTGGGGCGAAACGATCTATATCGACGAGCGCACCGTCGACGTGCATGTCGGCCGCCTGCGCAAAGCGGTCAATACGGCCCGCATGCCCGATGTGATCCGCACCATCCGCGGCGCCGGCTACGCCATCAACGAGGCGTGACGTCCCCGCTGGAGCAATTCCAGCAAGAGTGCGCAGCGGTCTTGCGTCCGGAATTGCGTGACAACAATGAGTCAGGGCGTCTCGGCTTTTCGAAGAAAGGCGGAAATGCTGCTCCAGCGCGGGCCGGCGATTGCCGTCGGGCCCGCGTCAGGGCGCCCCACCGGCCGGGCGTGACACCGAACGCCTTCTTGAACTGACGGTTCAGGTGGCTCTGGTCGGCAAAGCCGGTCCTGGCCGCGATATCGGCCAGGTTCTCTCCAGCCTGGATGAGGGCGGTTGCCCGCGCCAGCCGCCGCATCAGCAGGTAGCGGTGCGGGCTGGTCCCGAAAAAGGCGCGGAACTGCCGCGCCAGACTGAACCGGTCGAGTCCGGTCACGCCCTCCAGCGCGTCGGAGCGCACGACACGGTCGAGATTGGCTTCCAGATAGTCGCGTGCCATCTCCAGCCGGGGGACATCGAGGGTGATCCTGGAAGGGGCGGGTCCATCGGCATGGCGCGACAGGCCGTCCGCCAACTCGGTGACGAGTTGGACGACGGCCAATTCGTCGAGTTCGCCCTCGATATCGGAGAGGCAGGGCAGCAGCGTCTCGCGCAGCCGCCGATCGGTGACGACGGGGTCGCGGACGAAAGGCAGCGGGGCACAGCTCGCTGCCAGGCTTCGCCGCAACAGGGCGGGCTCGAGATAGAGTATGCGATAGTGAAGTCCGGCATCGGTCGCGGCGCCGCCGTCATGCATCTCGTCGGGATGCAGCACGATCACCTGGCCCGGCAGGCTGTTTCGGACCTCGCCCCGGTAGCGGAATGTCTGAACGCCGTGCAAGGTCACGCCGATCGCATAGGTGTCGTGGCGATGAGGCTCGAAGGCGTTGCCGAAGAACTTGGCGTCGATGCGCTCCAGGCCGGGGAAGGGCGGTGCCGGCACGATGCCGCCCTCGTCGGTGCGCCCGCACAAACGTTCAAGACCGGATTGTTCGTTCCAGCCTAGATCGGGAGACATCTTGCCATCTTCCCAGCGGTGATACGATCCATGTTCCAGACCAAAGTCGCCATCGTCCTGCGCAGTGACCTTGCCGTGTGGCAGAAGCTGAACGTCACGGCCTTCCTCACCACCGGCCTTTCCTTCCGAGCTCCCGAGATGATCGGCGACGAATATGTGGATCGCGATGGCAATCGCTACAACCCCATGTCCGTCCAGCCGGTTATCGTTCTGTCCGCCGATGCGGCGACCATGAGCCAGATCCACCGTCGTTCGCTGGAGCGGGGGATCACGACCTCCCTCTATGTCGACGCAATGTTCGCCACCGGCCACGATGCCGCCAACCGCGCCGTCTTTGCAACTTTCGGGCCCGACGATGCCAAGGTGGCAGGCATTGCCCTTCGCGCCGACAAGAAGATCGTCGACAAGATCACCAAGGGCGCAAGCATGCACGCCTAAGCCAGGCCGTTGCCTCGAATCCGCTCAAGTGCGCGGCAGCACCCGGAACATGGCGACGATGATGTTGCCGGCGCCAGGCACTGAGACCGGCACGATGAAACATAAAAGACTGCCGATGACATCATTGGGTTACAGTTCCGTTTTATGGTTCCGGCGATCTAAGCAGATGGAGCAGCACGATGCATCAGCGCGAGCCCACGCTCGACGAACTGCTCAACGAGCCGATCATTCGGCAGGTCATGATCGCCGACGGCCATGAGCCGGACGACATCCGCCTCCTCATGCGCAAGGTTGGCGGCGGCCTGGACCGCAGGGCTTCAGGTCAAGCGAAGCTGGCGGCGGGCATCATGCAGAGCCGCGGCGTTTCAGGTGGCGCGGGCGGTTGTTGCGGGGCCGGAGCCTGAAGGTCGTTCCTATGGCAACGGTCGATGATAGCGACCGTTGAACCGCGTGGCCGCGCCCGCTTGGAGGGCCGCGCCAGCGATCGAGGTCAGGTGGATGCTGAGCATCCGCCGGGGATTGATGCGTGAGCGCCCAACCGGATGCGTCGACATCCAGTGCCGTTGGTATCAGTTCTCCGGTGGATACCAGTATCATCTCCTTCTCAGGCCTTTGTGACCAACGGTCTCGGCTTCGTTCGGCCCGAGCTGTGCATGATTCGATTGTCCGGGCCGATTGGTGCTACAATGCATTGCCGACTGCGCGGCTGGCGGTGTCCGGGACCATGACCAAAGTAACCGCTCTACCTGACCAGACGGATATCGAGGTGGGCGCCGACGAGACCTTGCTCGAGGCGGCTCTCAGGTCGGGTGTGCCGTTTGCCCACGCGTGCGGCGGCCGCGCGAAATGCTCGACCTGCCGTGTATGGGTTCTCGATGGCCTCGAGGCTTGTCCGCACCGAAATGCAAATGAGACTTCGATGGCGGACCGCTTGAGACTGGCGGACGAGGTTCGGCTGGCCTGTCAGCTCAGGCCGCAAGGCGAGCTTCGCGTCCGGCGCCTGGTGCTGGACGAAACCGATCTGATGATGACCAGCCAGCTTTGCGATTCCGCTGCGACGCGATCCGGCGAGTCGAAACGTGTTGCGATCTTCTTCAGCGACATCGTCGGATTCACGTCGCTGTCGGAGCGGCTTTCGCCTTATGACGTGATGTATCTGCTCAATCGCTACTTCGCGCAGGTCGGCGAGATTATCGAGCAGAATGACGGTTTCATCGACAACTTCATCGGTGATGGACTGATGGCGATATTCGGTGTCGACGACCAGCCCGACGCCCCGCTTCGCGCCGTGAATGCGGCGCTTCAGACCCTTGCGACGGTCGATCGTTTGAAGCCGTTCTTTGCCTCGATGTATGGCATCGATTTCGATATTCGCATCGGCCTCAACTATGGCGAAGCCGTCATCGGCACACTGGGTTTCGTCGGACACGAACGCCTGACGGCAATCGGTGACGTCGTGAACCTGGCCAGCCGTGTCGAAGCCGCAAACAAGGATGCCGGTACACGACTGCTGATATCCGAGGCGCTTCACGACCAGATCGCCGACAAGGTCGAGGTCGCCGACTATGTCAGGGTACGCCTTCGGGGTACCGGCGAGCGCACGAGCCTGTTCGAAGTCATCGGGCTGAAGCCCGAAATCGACGCCGAGCTGAACGCCAGGCATCCCCGCGAGACCGTCCGTCATGCCGGCAGGAGGTGGGTTCGCGCATTCGCTGAAGACGAGCTTCAGCCGCACGAACGCCGGATTCTCACCTTTGAGGATTTCGACATTGTCGTCGTTCGCGGACCTGACACGTACTGCGCCTTCAACAATGCCTGCCCGCATCTTCATCTGCCGCTGTACGAACGCCGAAATGCCGCTGAGGTCGAAACGCTGAATCTCCCACACACCGGGAGCACGATCACCAGCGATCTGGGCCTGGTTTGCCGTTGGCATCAGAGCTGTTTTGATCTGCTTACGGGCGAAGTGAGGAACTGGGCCAAGTTGCAGCCGGATGGTACTTCGCCCGGCTTTGAATTCGTGGGCGACATTTCGAAAAACCGCACCAGTTTGACCGTCTACCCTTGCCGAACACAGGACGGCTATGTGTGGATCGGGCTCGAGTGACAGCGACGGTCGGATATTTCCGTCGGCGTATTCGGCCAATATTCTGAAGATTGAGACTTCCGAAAGTTGAGAATTTGGCAAAGAACTTTTGATGTTGTGAACGACAAAGCAATTGTCCGCCTTCTCGCGAAGCACGCAGGATGGCTTCAAAAAGATGACTAGGCGCTCGAGCCTTTAGAAGGGACGATGGTTTGGTGCGCAACTTTAAGCGCCACGAATGTCCATCGTCTGCTCCTCACTGATCGCTCAACCCTCCGGCGGATACCAGTATTTTGCCGCCTTGGCGCCGCGTCCGACAATGACGAAATTGTTGGCGAAGACGCGGTAGGGCGGGCTCCACTCGCCGTCCGGCCATTTGACGCGGATCTCGGCGCGCTCCGCAGTGCCGACGCCGACATGCAGGAAGCCGGCATGGCCCGATGCATGGCCACCGCCGACCTGCACGCTGCGCGTCACCGTGCGCGTGCCGTATTTGACATAGACGAGCGCGCCGACCGCATTCTGGTTGGCGCCGGGTTGCTGCAACTCGATCTCGACGAAATTGCCCATCGGCCGTGACCCGTCGCCGGTGACGGCACCGCAGTTCCTGAACAGGCTCGCCTTCTGGCCGCGATTGACGACGAGCAGATCGAGCATGCCGTCCATGTTGAAGTCCTCCACGATCGCGCCGCGTCCCTTGGTCGGCAGCGCGATGCCGGCGATGTCGCCGCCCTCGGCAAAACCGCCGTCCCATTGGCCGACGAGGAGGTTGTCGGGGTCGAAGGCGGCGAAATCGGGCATCTGCTCGACATTGCCCTTGGCAACGTAGAGGTCCAGCAGGCCGTCATTGTTGAAGTCGGCGAATTCGGAGTGCCAGCCGGTCGAAGGCTTCAGGTCGCCGCCGGCATAGGGACGATGCGCGGTTGCGCCCTTCTCGAAGGCCACGTCGCTATAGATCGGCCGGTCCTCCTCGGCCTCGTCGTCGAGCTTCTGCAGCTTGGTGTCGCCCATCGAGGTCAGCGCATATTCCGGATAGCCGTCGCCTTCGAGGTCGCCTTCGGCGATACCCATGCCCCAGATGGTCAAATGCTGCCATCCGTCGGCGCGGCCATAGAGCCTCGGCGGCGCGCCGGGCTCCACCTTCCAGAGCTGCTCCTCGCCGCCGCGGTAATATTGCCGGTCGTTGGTGATGCGCAGCGAAGGAATGCCGGAACGGTTCCAGTCCGTGAACAGCATGGACAGCGCGCAGTGACCCGGCGACAGCCTTGTGACCTGCGAATAGTCTGGCTTCTCGCCGGGCTGCGGCCGGAACAGACCATTGTCCTCGCAGGTACCCCATGGCGAGCCGGGTGCGGTGCGGTCGACATAGTTGCCGAAGGCGAGCGTCGGATGTCTCTGGCCCTCTTCCCAGGTCGCGGCGAAGGCGGTCGTCCAGGCTTTGCCGCCGTCGAAGGAGAACTGCCGGTTGGCCTTCTCGAAGCTGCAGTCGGCTCCGCCGCGCAATATGATGTCCTCGCCGAGCCTCAGCAGCACGAGATCGCGATGGCCGTCGCCGTCGATGTCGAGCGCATAGGCGCCGAGCACCTTCTCCAGATCGCGCGGTTCCAGGCGGAGCGGCTCCTCCCTGAACTTCAGCACGCCGCCGGCCGCGCTCTCATTGACGTAGAGCGTCGAGCGTCCCTTGCCCCCGGCCAGGAAGACGTCGGGCCTGCGGTCACCGTTGCAGTCGAGCGCGGCGCCGCCGCCGCCCACGAAGAACTCCCAGGGGCCGCCATAGTCGTGGTCGATCCCGGCGGCGAGCGCCTCCTCATGCATCCTGGGAACATCGTTGACCGGCTTGCGTGCCTCGCCGTCGGCGCTCCTCGATGTGGCGGTGGAAAGGAGGATCGCTGCAAGGCAAGCGATGAAGCGGGTCATTTCGTCGCCTCGTCGGGTTCGATCACCAGCGTCTTGAGGAAGGCTATGATGTCGTCGCGCTCCGCGTCGGAAAGGGCGACATAGCGGTCGCGCGCCTCGCGTCCCTCGCCACCATGCGCCCGAATGACCGCGTCGAGCGTGGCGAGATCGTTGCGGTGGCCGTAGGGATTGGTCGAGCCGACGCCCCAGAGCTCCCCGGTCATGAAGACGTTGCGTTCGACGAAGCGCTGCGCCATCAGTTCGTTGCCCAGCGTGGCCACCTGCTGGTCTGCTATCGTATGGCGCTTGAGGTCGCCGTAAAGCGGCACCATCACCTCGCCCTTGTCGTTGCGGGGCAGTTTGCGCGCCCAGTCGTAGAGGGCGAGATCGTAGACCGCGGGCTCGGCGACTTCCGCGGCGCGCAGCGTTCCCGCCATGTCGGACGGCCCCGGATCGGAGAAGGCGAGGGATGCCAGGGGCAGCGCCGGCTTGTGGCAGGCCGTGCAGCCGACCGCGTCGAAACGTATCCGGCCGCGCGCCGCCGCCGCCTGCCATGCGGCGGCGTCCGGCTCCATCACCGTCGGCGGCGCCAGTGTCGCCTGCCATGCGACCATGGCGGACACGTCGCCTTCGACGATCTCGTCGTCATGCCGGTCGCCGTCATGGTCATGCTCCCCCGTCCAGCGTACGCCGAAACGCTCGACGGGCTGCATGCCGTGATGATGGTTGAGCGCGTTCACCGTGAACTGGCGCAGCGACGTCATCACCCCCTTCTGGCTGAACGGGCGGATGACGAGGTCGGCGTCGACACCCTCGATGCCGGAAAGATCGAGCACGCCGTCGGGCTCGGCGGCGATCGTGCCGTATTCGACCCCCTTGGCCGAGAGTCTCGATGTCGCAGTCTGGCCGGTCCTGCGCGCTTCGGCGATCGTCGCCTTGCGGATCTCCTTCAGCTCGGCGGTCATCTCGCGCGCCAGCAGCTCGATGAGGCCGGCGCCGAACAGGTGGTTCGATCCGCGCTCGTTGGAGAATTGCGGGTCGAGGCTATCGAAATCCGCGCTCTCGAACCCTTCCGAAACGAAGACATTGGTGACGAAGTCGCCCGCCCCGCCAAGCCTCGGCTGATTATGACATCCAGAACAGGCATTCGCGTCGAGGCCGGCCGTGCGGAAGAAGCCGCTTTCGGGCGCGCGCTTGCGTTTGGTCGGGATGATGGCCTGGGTGGCGAACGGGCGGCCGACGCCGTCCAGTTCGGTGAAACGACCGTCGAACAGTTTTTCGCCCTTGTTGCGAAGCGCCTCCAGTGCCTCGAAGTCCAGCCGGCCGGTGAGGCTGGACTGGTCGACATGCTCGGTGACGACACGTTCGGACCAGGGATTGGCGAACGCCGCGACGGAAGCCGGCAGGCAAATGGCTGCCAGGGTCAGGGCAAGGCGACGAGATTTCATGCGACGTCCTTTCCTGCGGTCTGCGGCACTGGCCCCGGCGCGAAGACCTCCCGGTCGACGAAGGTCAGGGCGCGCATGGCGCAGCCCTCGCGGATCAGCGGCATCTCGTTGGGCTCAACGGCGAAGGAAATCGATCTGGAGTGCTGGCCGCCGGCAGTCTGTGCGATCGCCTCGCGCAACGGCGGCTCGACGAGGTCGAAGGCCAGCGCGCCGTGACCGACGATCGCCACAGGCGCGGGGTCGATCAGGGCGAACAGGCTGCCCAGCCCGTAGCCGATGGCGCGGCCGGCTTTGCGGAAGGCGTCCCGCTCGGGTCCGTCGCCGGCGCGTGCCGCCTCGGCGAGAGCAGCCATTTCCGCCTCTCCGATGTCGGCCGCTGGGGCGGCGTTCTCGTCGCCCTGGTGGACATTGCGCCAGATCGCGTAGCTTCCGGCATAGGCCTCCACGCAGCCGCGCCGTCCGCACCGGCAGAGCGCGCCGTCGGGCTGGTGGACCATATGGCCGAATTCCGCGCCGGAGGAGTGAGTCCCGGTAAACAGTTCACCCTTCAGCATCAGCCCCATGCCGATGCCATGAGAGAGCAGGATGGCGATGAAGTCGTCCCGGTAGCGTTCCGGATCGCGCCAGCGCAAGGCGACCGCGATCATGCTGCAGTCGTTCTCGATCGTCGCGGGGATGCCGATCGCGTTCTCGATCAGGTCGGCAAACGGGATGTCGCTGTGTATGGTGATGGGTGACCACAGCATCTCGCGTGCTGCCGCATCTGTCGTCCCCTGTACCGCCATAACGATGCGCAGCACCCGCCGTCCGGCCCGCCCCCGATGGGCGATGAGCCGGCGCACGATCGCCACCGTCTCGGCCAGCAGCGCCTCGCGGCTCATTGTGAGCGTTGGCAGCCGCCGGTGATCCTCGGCGATCACCGTGCCGGCATAGTCGATGAGTGCCGCGGTGAGCGAATTGAGCGACAGCACGACGGTGACCACCGTGGCCGCTCTGGCGTCGAGGCCGATGGCGACCTGAGGGCGGCCGCGCTTCATGGCAGGGGTCTCGCCGCCCTTGATCTCGGCAAGCACACCTTCGGCGATCAGGTCGGAGGAGATGGCCGATATCGTGGAGTGGCTGAGACCGGTGGTGCCGGCGATTTCGGTGCGCGAAGGCTGGCCCGCGCGGCGCACGGCGGCGATGACCAGCGCGCGATTACGCCCGCGCAGGTTGTCGTGACGGATTGCGGCCGACATCGCTTGCATTCCTCCCGACCTGTTCCCGCCCCTTTTTCTGCGGGGCCCTTGAAACATGTCGTGAAGGATATTGACACAGTTCATCTGGCGAGTCATTATTTTTTTCGAAGCTCGAAAAAAAGCTTCTATTGCCAGTCTGAAGCGTCATTCGGATCGCTCCAGCGGAGCGAAAGGGAGGAAATCATGAAGAGATTCACAGCCGCCATTCTGGCGGGCGTCGCCATGTCGTTCGCGCTCGGCACGGTCGCCGAAGCCAAGGACAAGATCATCGGCGTTTCCTGGTCGAATTTCCAGGAGGAGCGGTGGAAGACCGACGAGGCGGCGATGAAGGCCGCGATCGAGGCAGCCGGCGACAAATACATCTCAGCGGATGCGCAGTCCTCGGCGGCCAAGCAGCTCACCGATGTGGAGAGCCTGATCAGCCAGGGCGCCAATGCGCTCATCATCCTGTCGCAGGACGCCTCGGCGATCGGCCCGGCCGTCGAGAAGGCCCTCGCCGAGGGCATCCCGGTGGTCGGCTACGACCGCCTGATCGAGAACAAGGACGTCTTTTACCTGACCTTCGACAATAAGGAGGTCGGCCGCATGCAGGCGCGCGAGGTGTTCAAGGTCAAGCCGGAAGGCAATTACGCCTTCATCAAGGGTTCTTCGGCCGATCCGAACGCGGACTTCCTGTTCTCCGGGCAGATGGAGGTGCTCAAGGAAGCGGTCGACGCGGGCAAGATCAAGAATGTCGGCGAGGCCTATACGGATGGCTGGCTGCCGGCCAACGCCCAGAAGAACATGGAACAGATCCTGACCACCAACAGCAACAAGGTGGACGCGGTCGTGGCTTCAAATGACGGCACCGCCGGCGGTGCCATCGCCGCGCTCGCCGCGCAGGGCCTCGCCGGCTCGGTTCCGGTCTCCGGCCAGGACGGCGACCATGCGGCGCTCAACCGCGTCGCTCTCGGAACCCAGACCGTCTCGGTATGGAAGGATGCACGCGAGCTCGGCAAGGCCGCGGCCGAGATCGCCTCACAACTCGCCGACGGCAAGCAGATGAGCGAAATCTCAGGCGTCGTCGATTTCACCACTCCGGGCGGCAATATGACGAAGTCGGTGTTCCTCACGCCGATCCCGATCACCAAAGACAATCTGAACCTCGTCATCGATGCCGGCTGGGTCACGAAGGACGTGGTCTGCGCCGGGGTCGCGGCCGGCTCGGTCGAGGCCTGCAAATAACCCTGCACCCGAGCGCCGCGGCTTGACGAAGGCCGCGGCGCATTCCTGGAGCGTTGAGCGTCCGCTTGGACGCGCAAGGGACTCCCTGCCACAACCAAATGACGCATCGCGCCGTCCGAAAAACGAGTACGATTTTCGGGCCGATGCGTTAGGATGCAACTGTTCCGGCACCCGCGCCAGACGGAAGGCCGGCGGGAGGTATGCATGACCGACGCGACCACGAATGCGTCCGTCGACCGGGCGCGCGCCGCTGAGCTGGGTCCTGTCCAGCGCTTTCTGAAAGCGACCGAAATCGACACCCGCATGCTCGGCATGGTGGGGGCACTCCTCATCATCTGGATCGGCTTCCACATTCTGTCGAACGGCCTTTTTCTTACGCCGCGCAATCTGTGGAACCTGTCGGTACAGTCATCCTCGATCGCGGTGATGGCCACCGGCATGGTGCTCGTCATCGTCACCCGCAACATCGACCTGTCGGTCGGATCGCTGCTCGGCTTCGTCGGCATGATCATGGGCGTGACCCAGGCGGAGTTCCTGCCGAGGGTGATGGGCATACCGCTCGGCGATCCCTCGATCTGGGTGATCGCCCTCGCCGCCGGCCTTGTCGTCGGGGCCGCGATCGGCGCCTTCCAGGGCTTCCTGATAGCCTATCTGACCATCCCCGCCTTCATCGTAACGCTGGGCGGGCTGCTCGTCTGGCGCGGCGCGGCCTGGTGGGTGACGAGTGGCCGGACCGTGGCGCCGATGGATGCAACCTTCCGTCTGATGGGCGGCGGACCCGTGGGCTCGATCGGAGCGACGGCGAGCTGGGCCCTCGGCGTCGTCGCCTGCATCGCCGCCGTCCTGCTGCTCCTCAACGGCCGGCGCCAGCGCAAGCGTTTCAAGTTTCCCCTGCGGCCTGTCTGGGCGGAATACTTCCTGGGTATCGTCACCTCGGCGGCGATCCTCGGCGCCGTCTTGATCGCCAACTCCTATCCCTGGCCGGTTGGCATCGTGCGGAGATATTACGAGGACCGGGGCCTGCCCGTGCCTGAAGGGGCCTTCATCGCCCACGGCATCGCCATTCCCGTGCTGATCGCCATAGCGGCCGGCGTCGTCATGACCTTCGTCGCCACGCGCACCCGTTTCGGCCGCTATGTCTTCGCCATCGGCGGCAACCCCGAGGCCGCCGAGCTCGCCGGCATCAACACGCGCTGGGTTATCATGAAGATCTTCATGGTCATGGGTTTCCTCGCCGCGGTCAGTGCCGCCATCTCGACCGCGCGCCTCAATGCGGCGACCAACGCGCAAGGCACGCTCGATGAATTGCTGGTCATCGCCGCGGCCGTCATCGGCGGCACGTCGCTCGCCGGCGGCTCGGGGACGGTGGCGGGCGCGATGCTCGGCGCGCTGCTCATGCAGTCGCTGCAGTCGGGCATGGTGCTTCTCGGCGTTGACACGCCGCTCCAGAACATCGTGGTCGGCGTTGTGCTGGTCGTCGCGGTCTGGCTCGACACGCTCTACCGCAAGCGCATCCACTAGGAGACACGGCAATGGAACAGACGGATCGCGCGCCGCTCGTCGACATGAGGAACATTTCCATCGCCTTCGGCGGCATCCGCGCCGTCGACGATGCTTCCGTCGATCTCTTCCCGGGCGAGGTGGTGGCCCTGCTCGGCCACAACGGCGCCGGCAAGTCGACGCTTATCAAGATCCTGTCGGGCGCCTATAAGCGCGACGCCGGGACCATCCTGGTGAATGGCGAGGAAGCCTCGATCGGCAATCCGCGCGACGCCAAGAAGTACGGGATCGAAACGATCTATCAGACGCTCGCGCTGGCTGACAATGTCGACGCCGCGGCCAACCTCTTCCTGGGGCGCGAGCTGCGCACGCCCTGGGGTACGCTCGACGATGTCGCCATGGAAGCGGAAGCGCGCAAGGTGATGGGCAGGCTCAATCCGCGCTTCCAGCGATTCAAGGATCCGGTCATCAAGCTGTCCGGCGGCCAGAGGCAGTCGGTGGCGATCGCCCGTGCCATCCTGTTCAACGCCCGCATCCTGATCATGGACGAGCCGACCGCGGCGCTCGGCCCGCAGGAGACGGCACAGGTCGGCGAACTGGTGCGCCAGTTGAAAGCCGACGGCATAGGCATCTTCCTCATCAGCCACGATATCCATGACGTGTTCGATCTGGCGGATCGGGTCTGCGTCATGAAGAACGGCCAGGTCGTCGGCACCGCCCGCACGAGCGAGGTCACCAAGGACGAAGTGCTGGGGATGATCATCCTCGGGAAATGTCCACCCGGTGCCATGCCGGGACCCGGCGCGGTCAAGATGGCCGCCTGAGACCACGGGCCCCGCCTATATCAGGCAGAACGCTGGCCGCGGCTCTTCGCCTTGGCCCTTTCCTCCGTCGACGCTTTCGATTGCATTGAATTGCATGGTCGCCGATAAGTGCGTGAAAGCAGATGCGGGATAGTGCCTTTTGAGACGGTTTCTCCCAGCCGCGGCGTTCCTTTCGGTCGCCCTGGCGAGCCTCGTGATGGCCGGCTACGCCTATTTTGCCGTCCACGAAGCGGCGCGGATCAAGTTCGAGGGGACGGCGGACGAAGCCCTGAACCGCATCGAGGGACGTCTGGAAATCCATCTTGCGCTGCTCGATGCCACCCACGCCCTCTTCCAGGCACGTGACGGCCAGGTGCCGCGCATGGCCTTCAAGACGTTCTTCGACGCGCTCGATGTCGAGAAAAGTTTCACCGGCCTGCGCGGTATAGGCTTCCTGCGGCTCGTCAAGACGGGCGACGAGGCTGTCGTCGTGCGGGATATGGAGCGCGACCACGGCCGGATCCTGCCGATCCAGCCCGACACCGACCAGGCCTGGCGTACGCCGGTGACCCTGTTCCAACCTCGCGAGAATATCGCCGGTATCGGCTACGACATGTTCACCGATCCCGCGCGCCGCGCCGCGATCGAGAAGGCGATGGGCGACGAAGGCACGTGGGCGACAGGCCTCGTCCAGATCGGCGAGGCGATGGGCGGCCCGGGTGTCCCCGGCTTCCTGGTCTTCAAGCGGCTGAATGTCGGCAGCGCGCCGTCGGGCACGGCGCCGCCCGGGGCCGCGACCATCGGGCTGCTCTTCGCGTCCTTCCGCTCGGCCGAACTCTTCAACAGCGCACTCGGTCGTGCCCCGCTGCTTCCGGTCGCGGCTGAAATCTTTGTCGGGACACCCGAAGACGGAAATTTGCTGTTCCGCACGGAGGCGCCGCCCGGAACCGTACACGGTGCCGATCTCCCGGTGACACGTCAGACGGTCGTCGGCGGCCGGCAATGGACTGTCGTGTTCCGTCCGACATCGGCCTTCGAACCGCCGACGTCGCTTGCCGTCCCGCTGATGCTCGGCACCTTCGGCCTCTTGCTCGCGACGGCCATAGCCGCGGCCGCCCGGCTCCAGGCCAAGGCCTATGAGGCGGCCCGCGCCTTGCAGCAGGCCACCGAAAAGTCGCTCCTGGAAAAGGACATGATGCTCCAGGAGATGAAGCATCGGATCAAGAACTCGATCACGCGGATCATGGCGATCGCGCGTCAGACGGCGGCTGGCGCGTCAGACATCGGCCAGTTCACCACGACGTTCGGCGCGCGGTTGCAGGCGATGGCCGCCTCGCAGGACGTCCTCACCCGGGCGCGGTGGCAGAAGGCGGATCTCGTCGATCTCCTTACGATCGAGCTCGGCCTGGCCTTCGGCAATGAACTGCCGCCCGGCCTGATGTCCGGCCCGTCGGTTCGGCTGGACGAGGCGACCACCCAGGCGCTCGGACTGACGTTCCACGAACTCGCGACCAATACGTTGAAATATGCCGACGTATCGGGATTGAGAGTGACCTGGGAGGTATTGAGGGACGGCAGGAACCGGCATCTGCATCTGAGATGGTCGGAAAGCGGGGTCACCGATGTGAGCGAGCCGGAAAGGACCGGCTTCGGCACGAAGCTCATCGACATGACGATCACGCGTGAACTCCGCGGAACGATCCAGCGGCATTATCGCCCGGACGGCCTGCAGATCGAGATCGCCGTGCCGCTCGGCAAACCCAAATCCTGAGCTTCGGGCCCCGCCGTATCGGCGCGAAAATCGGAGCCGATTTTCAGAAGCTGCGACGCATGGCTTCAAGGTGATCGCCTCCCGCAATCCAAACGAGCTGCGACGAGCCCTTGAGAAGGTTGGGTCCGTAAAAGGGTCGGTGGGAGGCGGGCAGGCGGCCTTTTTGTGGTCCGGCACGAAACCTCCCGACCCCATCGCTTGCCGTGGGGTCGGGGTACGCCGACTGATCAGCAGCGGTCGATGTAGACGCGGCCGGTAGAGCGGTCGCGATAGCGGCAATAACCCGGACGGTCGGCAACCCGGCCAAGCAGATAACCACCCACGGCACCAGCCGCTGCGGCGACGGCGGCGCCCTCGATTGTGCCGCTCGCAATGCCGCCGATTGCCGCGCCTACGGCAGCGCCGCCGACTGCCGTCTTTTCGGCCGTCGTGCACCCGGCGAGGGCCGCCGCCGCAACGAGTGCGATAATCAATTTTTTCATATAACCGCTCCTAGCAAGGGGTGTCCCCGTATGAAAGCCGGGAACGGTCATCAACTGCGTTTCAGTCCCGTCCGGCGTACCCTTGCTCCGTGCGATGCGAATTTGTCGCAACCATGACGCTGGTGCTTCCGATCGAGGCGATCAGTGTGCCGTCCGGCCGAACATCCCAGGTCAGTTCCGCATCCTCTTCTTCCATGGCGGGGTCGACGGGCAGGCATTTCGCGAAAATCTGCGGCTGATTCCCGGTGAAGAGAGAAAGCGCGTTCGGTACTTCGCTTTCGCACTCCTCCACCGTCTCGAACACTGTGACCGGTGCCGGAAGTTCATTGCATTGCGCCAGATCGTCCGAGCAGCCGATTATGAGCAACAAGGCGGCAATGTGTTCCATCACAAAACTCCTCTCGCCCATAGTAACGGAGTTCCGCGGGGAGGAGTTCCATGCCTTTGGTATTGTATTTTTACTACGTTGGATTCCGGCTGCGCCCGACTTCCTGCGCGAAGACAAGTCGATGTCATCCCAATGTAGAGGGCCTCGTCTCCGATCGTCGAACGCCGGGCTTCCTTGGGCACCCTTTGGCGGGCTATTCGATCTCGAAGCTGCCTTCGGGCACCAGGAGGCTGTATTCCAGCACTTCGGGACCGACCTTGAGGCTGGCCATCCCATCGAGAGAGGCCGGCACCACGCGTTCGAGTGCGACGCTGCCGAAGCGCTTGTTCCTGAGATTGCCGCCATTGGGCGGAATGTCTTCGTTCCAGATCAGGGACAGCGCTCTGTCGCCGGGGAGGTCGTTTTCGTCGGCCGGCACGATCCGTGCCGTCAACGTCACTTGGCCGTCCGGGCGCGACAGCGCGCCGTAGCTCACTGAATTGACCGCCAGTTCGTGCAGGGCCAGGCCGATATGCAGCGCCGCATTCGGATTGAGGAAGGGATTGGCCCCTTTGATCCGCACACTGTTTTGCGGATCGGCCGTGTAGCGGCTCACCTGACCGGCGACCAGTTCATGCAGGTCGGCGCCGCGCCAGTTCGAGGAGGTGACGAGGTCCTGCGACGAGGCGAGTGACTGCAATCGCCCTCGAAACCGGGTCAGGAAGCCGTCGATCGTGCCGGAATAGCGGCCGGTCTGGGTCGCCACGCTCTGTATGATGGCGAGCAGGTTCTTCGACCGGTGGCTCACCTCCCGCAGCAAGGTGCGCAGCGTCTGCTCACGGCGCTTCTGTTCGGTGATATCGACTGCGGTCGTGACAACGCCGCCGACACGTCCGTCGTTGCGGTCTGCATCGATCCAGATGTTGAACCAGTTGGCGCCGCCGTCTGCCGGGACGCTGATCTCGAGGCTTTGCGGGTGACCCGATTCTAGCACCGCCTTTTTTGCCCCGATCAGGCGCTGCGCCTCGGAGGCGGGAAGGAACTGGTCGTCCGTCGCGCCGAACAGGTCGCCGGTCGACCATGACGGCGGAACGTTGCGCGCCCAAAGCACCCGGAGTTCCGGGTCCTGGTAGACGACGGATATGCCGGTGTTGTTGAGCGCGCGGAGCAGGCTTCGGCCCAGTTCGACGCTCGATTCGGGATGATGTACGTTCACGAACCCGCTCCCGCCCTGTTTTTTTCCTTCTTTTCCTCCGACTTCAGGGCTCATGCAAGTGCGGGCCTCAGTATCCCTCGAGCCTGTCCGTTGCAGGCGTCGGGCGAGGGTTGGTTCGACGAATGTCGAAATCCGTTGAGCGCGGACTCCGAAATCCCGTCGACAGCTGGATCACCCGGCTCGTCGGAACAGTCCCGCAATCAGGGAAAGCACGAGGAAAGCCAGGAAAATGAAGAACAGGATCTGCGCGATACCGGCGGAGGTGCCGGCTATGCCGCCGAAGCCCAGTGCGCCGGCGATAATGGCGACGACAAGGAAGACCAGGGCCCAGTATAGCATCGACCTTCTCCTATGTTGTTTCGTGACGGCAGAACGTGTCGCGTCGATATTCGTTCCGGTGTGAACAGTGGCGGGGGGCGATGCCGGTGCATTGCGCGGCCGCCATAGACCAGTGTGTTGTCAGGCCGCGGCCTTGGCTTGTCTGTCGAAGAACAGGGCCTGGCTGATCAGGGCTTTCACCATCTCGGGGTTGAACGGCTTGGTGACGAGGAAGGCCGGCTCGGGCCGCTCGCCGGTGAGCAGGCGCTCGGGAAAGGCGGTGATGAAGATCACGGGAACAGGTGTCGATGACAGGATTTCGTTGACTGCGTCTATGCCGGAGCTGCCGTCGGCCAGCTGGATGTCGGCGAGCACCATTTTCGGACTGGTCTTCTGGAACAGTGCGATAGCCTCGGAGTGGGTTCGCGCCGTGCCGACGACGCGGTGGCCCAGGCTCTCGACCATCTCCTCGATGTCCATGGCGATCAACGGCTCGTCCTCGATCACCAATATGTCGGTCGCGACCTGACGCGAGATTTCGTTGCTCGCCTGATTGATCAATGCGGTGAACTCGCGTTCCGACACGTCGAGGACTTCGGCCGCTTCCTTGTCCGAAAAACCTTCCACGGCGACGAGCAGAAAGGCCTGGCGCGGGCGTGGCGCCAGGGCCGCGAGATTGGTGACGGCGCGTTGCTCCCAGGCCGATGCCGGGGTCTCCTGCGGCACCTGGATGGAAATGGACGAAAACAGCCGAGTGAAGATCTTGTAGAGTGCGATCCGGTCGCTCGACGCTTCGGGGAAGATGCCGACATCGGCGATGATCGCCTCCAGCATCGCTGCGACCAGCGCGTCCCCACTGGTTTGCGATCCCGACACCGCGCGCGAGAAGCGGCGCAGAAATGGCAGATGTGGGGCGATCGTCGCTGACAACGTCATGATCGGTGGTCTCCCTCGGTGCCGTTGAGGCCGGTAGGAATTGTCGCTTTCTCGGGCTCGAATACGACGTGCTCAACGTCGGCCACAACAAAAAGTTCCAGAGCACAGGAACGAATCCACCGGCCGGACGTTGTCGCGGTCAGATCGGCGGCTTTCAACACAGGGCGCCGGCCGTTGGTTGTGCGCAATTCGGGGGGACGGGATATGACAAACCAGGGCGAATGGACGGCATGACAAAAGCAGCTGGCGCGCGGCAGACGAGGCCGAAACCGAATGGGCCCGAACATCTTCTGGGGGCGAATTCGGAAATAGCCCGGAAATTGGACGAATACTACAAGAGCCTTCTCTCAGACGAAGTGCCTGACCATCTCACCCAGCTGCTGGCTCGGCTGGAAAGGGCGGAATCCGAACAGAAGAAGGGTTGATCGCTCATGGCCGTATCGCAGGGATTCAAGGACGATCTGCTCGGCGCGATACCTAGCCTGCGCGCTTTCGCGGTCTCGTTGTCGCAGAATGTCGACCGGGCCGACGATCTGGTGCAGGAAACGTTGGTCAAGGCGTGGGACAAGCATATGAGCTTCCACCCCGGCACCAATATGAAGGCCTGGCTGTTCACCATCCTGCGCAACGAGTTCTATTCTCAGATGCGCAAGCGCGGTCGCGAGGTTCAGGACAGCGAGGGCGTCATGACCGGCCGCCTGGCGGTCCATCCCAGCCAGCATGGCGCGCTCGACCTGGAGGATTTCCGCTCCGCGCTCGCACAATTGCCGGAGGATCAGCGTGAATCGATCATCCTGATCGGCGCTTCGGGCTTCTCCTACGAGGAGGCCGCCGAGATCTGCGGCTGCGCGGTGGGAACGATCAAGAGCCGGGTCAGCCGGGCGCGCGCGAAGCTGCAGGAAATCCTCGAGATCTCCGGCGAGGCCGACTATGGTCCGGATGCGATTTCTGCGCAGGTCCTGGGATCAAATGCGGCGTGACCCGGCGAGCGCGGCGATGACAACGTCCATGAGGACGGTGCCGCTATAGGGCTTGCTGACGACGGGCGCCCCCGGAACGGCCTTGTGAAGCTCTTCCAGGTCGCCATATCCGGACGCGATCACGAACGGCACGCCGAGATGCAGAAGTTCCCGGGCGAAGCCGACAGTCGACTGGCCTTCGAGCATGAGGTCAAGGACCGCGACGTCGAAGCGTTTGGCAACAGCCTCGGCGCCCCCGGTCTCTTCGAGGCTTTTCAGGATCACGATGTCGTCCGCGCCGCATTCGCGGCACAACTGCTCGACATCCATGGCGATCAGGAACTCGTCTTCCAGCACCAGGATGCGCTTGCCCGAGAGCGCGTCTGCAGCCAAGTCTCCAACCTCCGGATCCGGCAAGCCGTTACAAAATGAACACATGGACGAGTTGCCACGGGGTGTCATTTAAAAAAGACATGACGGAACCGTTTCGTTTCGTGAGGCGTTGCCCGGCGCCGGTCCTATCGCGCGAGCCGCCGCGTCGCGCGATTGCGAAGCAGATCCGCCACGAGGGAAGAAGATGGGACCGCAAGCCATTCCGACTCTTCAATATCCGTGTGAACACTGCCCTTTGCGTCCGCTGAAGGTTTTCAGGAATTTCGAAGAGCAGGAACTGGCCTTCGTCGCCACCTTCAAGAAGGGCGAACTGGCGGTGGAAAAGGGCGTTACGGTGCTGCTCGAAGGCAGTCACAGTGCTCATCTATACACCGTGCTGTCCGGTTGGGGCTTCCGCTACAAGCTGCTTTCCGACGGACGCCGGCAGATCCTCAACTACGTCATGCCCGGAGACCTGATCGGCCTCCAGGGCAGCCTCACGGGCGAGATGCAGCATTCCGTCGAGGCGTTGTCACCGATGCTGCTTTGCGTCTTCGAACGGGATCGACTGATGGAACTCTATCGCAACCATCCGGGCCTGGCCTACGACATCACGTGGATCGCCTCCAGGGAAGAGCAGATGCTCGATGAAAATCTTCTAAGCGTGGGCCGTCGGACGGCGCTCGAGCGGGCAGCCTACCTGATTGCCTTCCTCCTGGAGCGCGCCAGGGGCGTCAGCCTGATCAGCGCCGGATCGGCGGAGATCCCCATCACCCAGCAGCATGTCGCCGACACGCTCGGGCTGTCGCTCGTCCACACCAACAAGACGCTGCGAAAGTTGGCGAGCCGCAAGCTCATAGCGTGGAACGGGGGCTGCACGGTTCTCGACGGCGAGGGGTTGAAGAGGGTGGCGCGTTGGGAAGGGCTGTCGATGCAAGGTCGGCCGCTTGTATGATCGGGGCACTCGACCATGAGGAATGCGGACTGGACTTCCGCAGCGAAACCCATTTTCATGACGCAGCGGTTCCCCGCCCGTGGAACATCGGTCCCGGCGGTGCGTTTGGCGTCGTGTAAACAAGGAGTTGAACCATGCCGAGTGCTGCAGAAAAAGGCGGGAAATCCGACAATGGATCTCGGGTGATCTCGCAGGATCTCGAAGCCGATATTGCCCAGCTGAAGAGCGATCTGGCGAAGCTCGCCAAACAGCTCCAGTCGACGGGCGGGCATTCCTATGGAGCGGCCCGGCGTGCTGCGTCCGAAGGCGTCGACCAGTTGAAGGCGCAAGGCGAAGCGGCGATCGAAAGGGTGCGCTCGGGCGCAAGCGACCTGGAGACGCGGCTCGAGGAGGCTATTCGCGAGAAGCCGCTGACGTCACTTGGCGTCGCGATTGGAGTGGGCTTCATGCTCGCATTGCTGACGCGCCGCTGAATGCTCGGCTCGGTCATCGCCGCATTCATTTCCGGTGAGGCTTCCAACATGGCGCGACGGGCTCGCCGCGCCATGATTGTTTATGTCCTGGCAGGTCTGGCCGGGCTCGTCGGGATCGGTTTTCTGGTGGCGGCGGGCTATATCGCCGCCGCCGAGCGCTTCGGCGCTGTCGAAACGGCTGCGGGATTCGGCGTCGGTTTCCTGCTCGTCGCCGCGCTCATCATCGGAATATCCGGGTTGTCGGACCGCCGCCGATCGCGAAGGGAGGCGGACCGCCGGTCGTTCGATCTCGCCTCGATAGCGGCGGCCGCAGCCATATCCCTGTTGCCGTCGATGCTGCGGGGGCGGGCCGGAATTGCGGCTGTCGTCTGGCCGGTGCTTGCCGTGCTCGCTTATGCGATCTACCGCGAAAACACCACGCCGGACAAAGGAGACGAGCCGTCCGAGTGATCCTGGGTTCTTCCCTACGGCGTGGCCGCGAGCACCGGCCCATTCTGCCTTGCCCTTGAGGCAAGCCTTCCTCTCGTCGTCTCGATGGCCCCGGAACGTCGGACCGGCCGGCTGCCTCAGCAGCGGGCGAAAGCGATTCGAGCAGTCCACGTCACGAAGAGTCGCGCCGCACTCGCGAAAGAAATAGCTCTCCGTCCGCGCCCAGAGCCGGAACCGGTCACATTCCAGGCGATCGGCAGCGTTGTCATCCCTGGCGGGCAAATGTCCGTGAATGCAACCGGAACCTGACCGGAGTCACGACGTTTGGTGATTGTGACGCCGCGCCGGTTCTCCCTTGCGACAGATCGATCAGGCGCGGCGGTGCAAGACCTTTCGCACAAGGAGAATGTATCATGAACCGTCATCTTTTCGCTACGACCGCCGTCGCCGTCCTGCTTGCCACTGGCGCCTATGCCCAGGACGCGACCCAGCCAGCGCCGACCCAGGCGCCCGCCGAGATCCAACCGGCCGATCCTGCCATGCCCGCCGCCACTGTGAAGGCGGATGGCCAGATCGCGACCAATATCATCGGCGAGACCGTATATGACGGTACCGGCGACGACGCCCAGAATATCGGCGACGTGAACGATATCGTCATCGGCCAGGACGGGAAGGCCGAGGCAGTAGTGATCGGCGTGGGCGGCTTCCTGGGCATCGGCGAGAAAAACGTCGCCTGGGACTATTCGGACATGGATTGGGCCGAAAAGGACGGCGACCGCTGGATAGTGATCACGGCCACCAAGGAGGAACTGGAGGCTCTGCCGGCCTTCGACCGCAAGGCCTATGACCCGGCAGCGGCTCCGTCCACTGCGGGCGACACGACCGCGATGGCGCCGTCCGCCGACGCGCCTTCGACGACAGCGCCGGCCGATGACGCGATGAAGCCTGCGCCTGCTCAGGACGCGCAGGCTCCGTCGACGCAGACCGACATGACGACGACGGCTGCCGTCGACAAGTCGCAACTGAAGGAGGTGCAGCCCGGTGATCTGAGCGCCGAGAAGGACCTCGTGGGCACCACCGTCTACGGCGCCGAGGACGCCAATGTGGGCGAGATCGGTGACGTGGTGCTGACGCAGAACGGCAAGGTGGACGCCGTGATCGTCGATGTCGGAGGCTTCCTGGGTGTCGGAGAGAAGCCGGTGGCGATCGGCATGGACAATCTGGTGTTCATGACCGATGCCGACGGCAACAAATATCTCTATACCAATTTCACCGAGGAGCAGCTGAACGCGGCCCCTGCCTATGACGAGAGCACATGGGCCGAGAAGCGTGACGACCAGCGCATGACGGTCACCCGGTAACGGTGACGCTCGTCCGCAACGAGGAACTCGTCGGTCGACGGGTTCCTCGAGCTTTCCATGGATATCGCCGGACATAGCGAGTGATCCATGCGGTGAACGATGTCTGTCAGATTGTTCATAAATTGAGAACGGTTCATCCTGAGAACGCTCTCTTTCATTTGCCGTTCCGCTCCAGACATAGTGCGGCATGAGACGACGCCGGAGCGTCGGACACGAAGGAGAGCAGGATGCTGAACCAGATCAAGGGCCTCCACCACGTCACGTCGATGGCGAAGGATGCAAGGCAGAACAACGAATTCTTCACCGGGAAGCTAGGCCTGCGCCGGGTCAAGAAGACGGTGAACTTCGACGCCCCTGACGTCTATCATCTCTACTACGCGGATGAATTCGGTACGCCGGGATCGGTCATGACCTATTTTCCGTTCCCGAATATCGGCAAGGGTCGCCCCGGCACGGGAGAAGTCGGCACGACCGTCTTTTCCGTTCCTGAAGGAACACTCGGCTACTGGGAGACGCATCTCGCCGGCCAGGGCGTCACCGGTCTCAGGCGCGAGGAGAGTTTCGGCCAGAAGCGGCTCGCCTTCGACGGGCCCGACGGCGACGGTTTCGCTCTCGTGGAAGACAAGGGCGATGAACGCGCTCCCTGGGCGAAGGGCGGCGTGCCGTCCGACGAGGCGATCCGTGGCTTCCACTCGGTTTCGATGCGGCTGCGCGATGCGGGCCGGACCGCCGAACTGCTGAAGTTCATGGGCTATCAGGAGGTCGATGCCTCCGGCGATGTCAGGCGCTTCGCCGTGGAGAACGGCAACGGCGCGGATATCGTCGACATCGAGACCCTACCCGGCGCGCCGCTCGCCGATCTCGGCGCGGGCTCGGTGCATCACGTCGCCTTCGCGGTGGAAAACCGAGCCAGTCAGCTCGAGGTGCGCAAGGCGCTGATGGACACGGGCTACCAGGTGACGCCTGTCATCGACCGCGACTACTTCTGGGCGATCTATTTCCGGACCCCCGGCGGCGTGTTGTTCGAGGTCGCCACCAACGAGCCCGGCTTCGACAGGGACGAGGATACCGCGCATCTCGGCGAGACATTGAAGTTGCCGTCGCAGCATGCGCATCTGAGGCCCTATCTCGAACAGCACCTCCAGCCGCTGGAGTGAAAAGCGCATGGAAAACGACAGCTACATCCACACCGTGCTGCCCGGAAAACCGGGCAGTCCGCTGCTCTTCGTCTTTCACGGGACGGGCGGCGACGAGCGCCAACTCGTCTCGCTGGGCAGGGATCTGATGCCCGGCGCGACCATCGTGTCGCCGCGAGGCGACGTCTCCGAGATGGGCGCTGCGCGCTTCTTCCGGCGCACAGGCGAGGGCGTCTACGACATGGACGACCTCGCCCGGGCCACCGACAAGATGAAGGCCTTCGTACATAAGCAGATCGAGGCCAGGAAACCTTCCGCGGTGCTCGGCCTCGGCTATTCGAACGGCGCCAACATCCTGGCATCCGTCGTCTTTGCCGCGCCTGACCTGTTCGACGGCGCGGTGCTGATGCATCCCCTGATCCCGTTCGATCCCAAGGTCGCGGGCAGCCTGAGCGGCAAGGCCATGCTGGTGACGGCCGGTCGGCGTGATCCGATCTGTCCGCCGCAGATGACGTCCCGGCTGGAATCCTATTTGCGCGCGAGCGGGGCTGATGTCACAGTTGAATGGCATGAGGGCGGTCATGAGTTGCGCCCTGCCGAAATCGAGGCGGCCAGGCAGTTGCTTGGCCGCTGGACCGACGGGAAAGGAAGAGGAACGGCATGACCGAGCAGGCGTCTGAGATACAGGTCGAGGACCGTGGTACGAAGGGTCGGTATTTCGTCACGGGGCCTGACGGCTCGGTGGCCGAAATGACCTTCACCAAGGCTGGCGACCATCAGCTCATCATCGACCACACCGAGGTGCCCGACGCGTTTCGCGGCCAGGGCATCGGCCTGAAGCTCGTGACGCGGGCGGTGGAAGACGCCCGCGCCGCGGCCAAGACCATCATCCCGCTCTGCCCCTTCGCCAATGCCCAGTTCCGGCGCCACCCGGAATGGGCCGACGTGCTGAAGCATTGACCATGGCCGACATCGCATCGACCTTCCAGTTCGAGGAGACGGCGAAAGGCGGCCGCTATTTCCTTTTCATGCCCAATGGCGAGGAATCGCGGCTGACCTTTGTCAAGGCGGCCTCCGGCCACATAATCGCCGATCACACCTTCGTCCCGGTGCCCTATGGGGGCGATGGGGTCGCGGAAGCCCTGGTCGAGCGGCTGGTGGCGGATGCACGGGCGGCGGGCAACAAGATAACGCCGACCTGCTGGTTCGTGGCCGACGAGTTCAAGCGTCACAGTCCGGCGTGGGATGACCTGCTGAAGGCTTGACCTTCCGGTTCTACCCTTGAACAAATCCTTGTAGCGTTCGCGCAGCACGTTCTTCTGCACCTTGCCCATCGTGTTGCGCGGCAGTTCGTCGAGCAGCGCGATCCGTCGCGGCCGTGCCCCTCGTCAAGACAAAGATCCGGAACCGGTTTGCGCAAACCGCCGGTCATGCCTAAAAGATTGCGTCCCGCCGTTGTCCGGCACCCGTCCAAACAAACCCAGGTCGATCCCATGACAGACAAGATCCCCGTCTTCGACGGCCACAACGATGTGCTGCTCCGGCTGTTGAATGCCGGTTCGGCCAAGGCCGAAACCTCGGGTTCGGCTAAGGCCGAGACCTTGTTTATCGAGGGCAGGGCGGGCGGGCATATCGATCTGCCGCGCGCCAGGGAGGGCGGTTTCGCCGGCGGCATGTTCGCGATGTTCCCGCCGCCGGTGAAGAATGTCGACCTCGATGCCAGCATGAAGGCCAAAAGCTACGACATGCCGCTGCCGCCCGAGCTCGACCGCAGCGACGCGCTTTCCTCCACGCTGGCGATGGCTTCGATCCTTTTCAGGCTCGAGCGGGCCGGCGCGCTTTCCGTCTGCCGCAGCGCCGGAGAGATTCGCGATGCGATGGCGCGCGGATCGCTGGCTGCGGTGTTCCATATCGAAGGCGTCGAGGCGATCGACACCGATCTCGTCCTGCTTGATGTGCTCCACGCGGCAGGCCTGCGCTCGCTCGGCATCGTGTGGAGCCGGCCGAACGCCTTCGGCCACGGCGTGCCTTTCCGCTTTCCTGCCTCGCCGGATACGGGGCCCGGACTGACGGAGGCCGGCAAGGCCCTCGTCCGAGCCTGCAACCGTCTGAAGATCCTGATCGATCTTTCGCATCTCAACGAGAAGGGCTTTCGTGACGTCGCGGCGATCAGCGACGCGCCGCTCGTCGCCACGCATTCAAACGTGCATGCGATCTGCGAGCATGCGCGCAACCTGACGGCCTGGCAGCTCGGGGCCATCCGCGAGAGCCGAGGTATGGTCGGGCTCAATTTCGCCACCGGCTTCCTCCGTCCCGACGGCCGGATGGATGCCAACACCGATCTCGACATCATGGTGCGCCATGTCGATGCCATGCTCGAGGCGCTGGGCGAGGACGGCGTCGGCCTTGGTTCCGACTTCGACGGCGCCCTCATCCCTTCGGTCATCGGCGACGTCGCGGGTCTGCCCCGGCTTCTCCAAGCCTTCGCCGCCCGCGGCTATGGCCGCGAGCTGATCGAGAAGATCGCGTGGCGGAACTGGCTGAGCGTTCTGGAAAGGACGATTGGATAAGCGAATAGCGAGTAGCGAATAGCGAATAGGGTAAAAATGAGTGGTGGGGCCGGGGCCGTCGCCCCCCGCCTCTTTCTTCCCCTATTCGCTACTCGCTATTCGCTACTCGCTCCCTTCATTCTCTCCAACCACCTCGCCCCCACGCCCCGATCCCGCATGATCGCCAACGGATCTTCCCGATCGAGACGAGAGCAGATGCGATAGACCTCCAGCGTCTCCGCATCCATGTCGCCTCTCTTGTGGAAGAACATGGCGGCCGCGTAGCGGGCGCGACCCGACCAGGGTTCGCCGAGCGGCGTATTGACCAGCGCCCATTGTTCGGCGACTTCCGTGTCCTCGTCCATGCCTGGTCTATCGTTCCGCGGGCGGGTTTGCGGTGCGCCTGTCGAGCTTGACGAAGGGACGCGGCACGACCTTGGCGCGTTTCATCAGCTTCTGGTACTGCAGTTCGCGCATCGCATAGATCTCGACCCAGAGGTCGCCGACGATCACGTCGCCGTAGGGGCGCGTCAGGCTGGCAAGAGCGATGTTGCGCTTCGCCGTGGGCGACCAGATGGCGGCGCTCACCAGTCCGACCTCGCGTGTCTTGCGATGATAGACGATCGCATGTTCGGCCGGGACATTGCACTCGATTTCCAGCCCGACCAGGATATGCCGCATCGTCTTTCGGGCGCGTGCCGTCTCGATTGCCCGCCGGCCGTTGAAATAACCCTTGTTGGAATCGATCATGAAGCCCAGCCCGATCTCGTCGGGCATGCGCAGCCGGTCGGCACGGATCGCATGTTCGGCGGTGACGAAGTCGCTGTTGGCGACGATCAGCCCCGCCTCGATGCGCGCCCGGTTGAGCGCCTTGTAGCCTATGGCGCGGATGCCGTGCAGTTGTCCCGCCTCGAACAGCCGATCCCAAAGGCTGAGCGCCCGTTCGGCCGGCACGAACAGTTCGTAGCCCAGATCGCCGGTGAAGCCCGTCCGCGAGATCGTCACCGTTCCAGCATCATGGGCGAAATCGGCCAGGTCGAAGAGCTTGAGTTTCTCGACACCGGCGAAGCCGGCGTCGCGCAGCACGGCATAGGAGGTCGGACCCTGCAATGCCAGGGCCGCGATCGCTTCGGTCTCCTCCGCGATCGCCACGTCGAAGCCGATCGCGCTGTCGAGGAGCCAGGGAAGATGCCGCTCCTGGCAGCAGAGCCGGAACCGTTCCGCGGAAAGCCGGAACAGCGTGCCGTCGTCGAGCACATGGCCCCGGTCGTCGCACCACGCCGTGTAGTGGACCCGTCCCGGCGCGAGGCGGGTCACGTCGCGCAAGGTCAGGCGGTCGCAGAAGGCTTCGGCACCGGGGCCCTCGATCCGGTACTTCACCATCGGCGAGATGTCGAAGACGGCTGCCTGGCTGCGGATGGCGAAATATTCGAGTTCCTCGTCCCACAGCGAGCCGGGCGCCTTGTAGCCGGCCCAGTTGTACCAGTCTTCCTGCTTGCCGAGCGCCTCCAGCCTGGGCTGGAACGGGGAGGGCAGCCGCAGTGTGCGGAAGTGGTTCTGCCTGGCGAGGCGCATTGCTAGCGCCCCGTTGCGGGCTGGCATGGCGGAGAGCTTCTTGCGCAGCTGATGCACCTTAACCTCCCGCCTGGACGACGCGTCGCGCCGCGTTGAGCCCCGGAGCGCCGGAGACGCCGCCGCCGGGATGCGAGCCGGCTCCGCAGAGGAACAGGCCGTCGATCGGCGTGTCGTAGCGTCCGAGGCCGGAGACCGGTCGGGACATGAGCATCTGATCAGCCTGCAATTCGCCATGATGCCAATGGCCGCCCGGCATGCGATAGCGCGCCTCGATATCGTCGGGCGTCAGCAATTCGGCATGAAGCACCGATTGCCTCAGTCCGGGAGCATGCGCCTCGATCTCCGTCAGCACCGCGTCGAGCAGCTTCGGTTTGCCGGCTTCCCAACCCTCCTTCAGCCGGTACGGGGCATATTGGATCACGGCCGACAATACGCATGCGCCGTCGGGCGCGAGCTTCGGATCGGACAGGCTCGGCAAGATGATCTCCATCACCGGCTCGGGCGAGAAGGCGCCATATTTCGCAGGATTGAAAGCGTTCTCCACACGATCGGCGGATGGAGCGACGACCATCCTGCCGCGCGCCGCGGCGTCGTCGACGCCGGCGAAACGTGGCACCTTGTCGAGCGCGAGATTGAGCTTCGCCACATTGCCATCCATGCGGATGTTGCTCACCTTTCGCACCAGGCCGGTATCGAGCATGCGCGGACCGACCAGTTCGAGAAGCGTCGTCCTGGGATTGATCGCCGACATGACTGTTTTGGTGCGGATTTCCTCGCCCGATTGAAGGGTGACACCGGCGGCGCGGCCCTTCTCGACACGGATCTTCGCCACCGGGCTGCCAACGCGCGCCGTTACGCCAGCCGCCGCCGCGGCGCTGGCGACCGCCTTCACGACCGCGCCCATGCCGCCCTTCGGCAGAAGCTGCGCGCCCGACGTTCCGCCCGCTTCGCCGGTGAGCCTGTAGTAGAGACCGAGCAGCGAGGTCGGCGAGCGGGGGCCGAGATGGGACCCAAGAACGGCGTCGAAGGCGAGCAGTCCGCGCAGCCGATCATCCGTCAGGTGCTCGTCCAGCGCGTCGGTGACGTTCATGAGCAGCATGCGCAGGAAGTCGCGCATGTCCTCCTTTCCGAGCCGGCGAAGAGCCAGGCCGGTGCGGGCGAGCGCGGCCGTCTCGGTCAGCGGCATGCCCGCGAAATCAGGCGCGGCGCGGGAGAGGAACGGTTTCAGTACGCCGGCATAGCGGAGCAGTTGCGCGCGAAGTTCCCGCCACGCCACGGCTTCGGCAGCCGTTGCGCCGTCGAGGCTCTCGCCATAGGCGCCGTTCAGCACCAGCGTGTCGCCTTGCCTGGAAAGCACGGTGGTCGGAGCGCCGCCGTTCCGGTCGATCGCGAGGCCGTGCCTTTCCAGGTCGAGGGCCGCAACGACGTCGGGATGGAGCCGGTTCAGGATGTGAGCGAGCGAGGAGACACGGAAGCCCGGCGCGAAAGTCTCCGTACGCGCTGCGCCGCCGACCTCGCCGGCGGCCTCCAGCACCAGCACCTTGCGACCCGTCTTGGCGAGCACCGCCGCCGCGACGAGGCCGTTGTGGCCCCCGCCGATCACCACCGCATCCCAGTTTCCTGCCGCCTCAGAAGACGTCATGGGCGGGGCTCATATGGTGGGTCGGCCGGGCGAGATCCCGCAGGATCTCCGAGGCGGCGTTGCGGCCGGGAGCGCCCATGACGCCTCCGCCCGGATGGGTGGACGAGCCGCACATATAGAGACCGCCGATTGGCGACCTGTACTGAGCGTAGCCTGGAACCGGCCTGTTGAAGAGCAACTGGTCGAAGGTCAGTTCGCCCTGGAAGATATTGCCTTCCGTCAACCCGACCTCGGCCTCGATCTCGCGCGGCGTGCGCACTTCCATGTGGACGATGCGGTCGCGGAAACCAGGCGAATAATCCGCGATCTGCGCGATCACGCTTTCGGCGAAGCCGTCGCGATCCGCGTCGGTCCAGTCGCGCCCCTCGACCTTGGGCGGAGCATATTGGACGAAGCAGCTCATGAAGTGTTTGCCCGGTGGCGCCATGGTCGGGTCGAGCGTGGTCGGGATCACGACGTCGAGGAAAGGGTCGTTCGACCAGCGCCCGGCCTTCCAGTCGTCATAGGCGCGCTCCATGCGTTCCACCGTATCGGTGAAATGCAGATCGGCCTGGACACAGGGCGAGCCTTCCGGCAGGGCCGGGAATTCGGGCATGGAATCCAGCGCGATGTTGACCTTCCCGGAGGAGCCTCGGATCTTGAAGTTCCTCACCCGCCGAAGGAAGATTTCGGGAAGCTCCCGCGTCTCGACCAGCTTCAGGAAGGTGCGCTTCACATCCGCATTGGAGACGACGAGCTTGCCCGGGATCTCCTCGCCGCCGGCCAGCACGACGCCGCGCGCCTTGCCGCCCGCGACGAGGACGTGATCGACCTCGGCCTCGGCGCGGATCGTCCCGCCGGCAGCCCGGAAGGAATCGGCGAGCGCTTTCGTCACCGCGCCCATGCCGCCGCGCGCAAAGCCCCAGGCGCCCACCGATCCGTCGACCTCACCCATATAGTGGTGCAGCAGCACATAGGCCGTGCCCGACGACATCGGGCCGAGCGCGGTGCCGATGATGCCCGACAGCGCCAGATTGGCCTTGATGACGTTGGTCTCGAAATATTCGTCGAGGAAATCCGAGATCGACATCGTCCAGAAACGCAGGGTAAGCGCCATCTCCTCGGCGCTCAGCCCGGAGAATTTCCGGCCGAGATGGATCAGCTCGCCGATGTCGCGGGGGCGCAGGCTGGTCGGGTCGGGCGCGGTGCGCATCAGAAGCGGCTGGATGAAGCGGCATTGCCGCGTGACGTCGCGGGCGTAGCGGTCGTAGGCCTCGGCGTCCCGCTGAGAGAAGCGCGCGAACTCCCGGCGATGGGCGTCGTGGTCGCGATAATTGGCGAGATAGTCGCCATCCCTGGTGAACACGGCGCCCCCCTCATAGGGGATCACCTGCAGCCCGAAGCGGGGGAGTTCCAGATCCCGCATGATCTCGGGACGGAACAGCGAGCATACATAGGAGCAGTTCGAATAGAGAAAGCCAGGCGACAACTCGCGGCTGGTCGCCGCGCCGCCGACCCAGGGGTTCTTCTCCACGACCAGCACGTCGAGCCCCGCCCGCTGCAGATAGCAGGCATTGACCAGGCCGTTATGTCCTGCGCCGATGACGATGGCGTCCCAGCTCTTCATGGCCGCGTCCGCTCCGCCTCCATTTCCCTCGTCTTCGAACTTGGCACGGGGTCGGCGTCGCTGTCCAGTTATTTTGAATGAATGTTCAACAAATGATGTTGCATTTATCCTTTGATACGCTAGGCTTTCGGTTAGATTCCGACGTTCGGAGCTCGGGCTGAATGGTTCAGACGGAAGATGCCGCCGCCGAGTATGACGACATTGCGATCCGCTTCCTGGAGGCGCTGTGGGGAGAGGGTTATCTGTCCCCCGGCGGCCCGGACGAGGTGGATCGCGTGCTCGACGGGCTGACGCTTCAGGGCAAGTCCGTTCTGGATATCGGCTGCGGTTCGGGCGGCATCACGCTGCATCTGGTCGAAAGCCATGGATGCGCCCATGCGGTCGGCTTCGATGTCGAGCGGCCGGTGGTCGAGGCGGCGCGGGCGCGCGCCGCGCGGCAAGGGCTGTCGGATCGGGTCGATTTCGTCCATGCCGCTCCGGGGCGGCTGCCTTTCGCGGACGGCGCATTCGACGTCGTGTTTTCCAAGGACGCCCTGCTCCATGTCGCCGACAAGGAGGCATTGTTCCGTGACGTCTTCCGGGTTCTGAGGCCGGGCGGTGTCTTCGCCGCCAGCGACTGGATGATCTCGCATGACGGCGAGCCGTCGGACGAGATGAAGGCCTATGTCGAGGCCGAAGGCCTTTCCTTCAACATGGCCTCGCCGGCCCGCTACGTGAAAGCCATGACATCGGCCGGCTTCCGCGACGTCGTCGCGACCGACCGCAACGGCTGGTATCGAGAGGTGGCCCGCGGTGAACTCGCGCGCCTGGCCGGGCCTCTCTACGGCAGGGTGGCTGCCGTCGTTGGCAAGGAATATGTCGACAAGAACCTGCGCACCTGGGAAGCCATGCAGAAGGTGCTTGACAGCGGCGAGCACCGGCCCACTCATCTGCGCGGTTGGAAGCCGGACGGAGGTCGTTAGCCGTCCATGTGGAGATCGGACCTGACGATGAAGACGGCGCTGCAGCGGGCGGACAGGACAATGGACGGCGCCGACTTCGACCGGAGGTCCGACGGCGAGAAGAAGGGGCGCAAGGCGTCGAAGGAGACGCGCCGCCAGCAGCTTATCGAGGCGACCATCGATTCGCTCGCGCGGCGCGGTTATTCCGAGACGACCATGGCGGACGTGGCTGATGGGGCGGGCCTTTCGCGCGGCATCGTCAATTTCCATTTCGAGAGCAAGGAGAAGCTGCTCGTCGCCACGCTGCAGCATATGGCGGACGAGTATTCCGCCCATTGGCGCGCCGCCCTCGCCAAGGCGGGAGACGATCCGGCGCGGCAGCTCCATGCCTTGGTCGCTGCCGATTTCGACCGGTCGATCTGCAACAAGCGCAAGCTTGCGGCATGGTTTGCCTTCTGGGGCGAGGCGAAGTCCCGCCCGACCTACCAGGCGCTCTGCGGCGCGCGCGACGAAGCCTACCAGCAGGTGTTCATCGACCTCTGCCGGAAGCTCAAGGATGAGGGCGGCTATGACTACGACGTCTGGGGAACGGCGCTGGCGCTGTCGGCCATGCTGGAGGGGCTGTGGTGGCGCCTCATGTTGGGAACCGAGAACGTGACGCGGGAGACGGCGCTTTCCGCGGCGAGAGGGTTTCTCGCCGCTTATTTCCCGAAGCATTTCGGAGGTGCTCGCGCCGGCACGCTTGCGTGATCGCCAGAACCAGCAGCCAGAGGACGGAGCAAGAACATGAGAAGGACAGCACGAAGCGCAATCGCCGTGGTTTTCGCTGCCGCGGCCCTCACCTCGACGACGGCCCTGCCCGTCGCCGCAGACGACAGCCTCACCATATTCGACTGGTCGGGATATGAGATTCCGGAATTCCATCCCGGCTATGTCGAGAAGCACGGCGCTTCGCCTGCCTTCACCTTCTTCGGTGACGAAGACGAAGCGTTCGAGAAACTCCGTTCGGGTTTCAAGGCGGATCTCGCGCATCCCTGTTCGCAGAGCGTTGTCAAGTGGCGCGATGCCGGCCTGCTCCAGCCGCTCGACACGTCCCGGATCGCGGCATGGAAGGACCTCGATCCGGGCATCATGGCGATGAAGGATCTGGCGACCACGCCCGACGGGACCGCCTGGTTCATGCCCTGGGAGTGGGGCAATTCGATCCTGACCTACAATTCCGAGAAGATCGACGAGAAGGACATCCAGTCGCTCAAGGCGCTTGCCGACCCCAGATTCAAGGACCGCGTTTCGATCCCCGACAATGTCGACGACGCCTATGCGCTGGCCGCGCTGGCGATCGGTCTCAAGGATTGGACGAAGATGACCGACGAGCAGTTCAAGCAGGCTTCGGATTTCCTGCGCGAAGTGCACAAGAACGTCCGCGTCTACTGGACCGACAATACCGACATCGTGCAGGCGATGACGGGTGGCGAGATCGACCTCGCCTGGGCCTGGACAGACGCAAGCGCCCAGGCGGTCCTGGCCGGCGCGCCCATCAAGACGAAGGCGGACACCGCGGAGGGGCTCTCCACCTGGGTCTGCGGTTATGTGCTTCTGAAAGATGCGCCCGGCAGTGCCGACAAGGCCTATGACTATCTCAATTCGATCAACTCGCCCGATGTCGCCAAGTTCCTCCTGACCGATTGGGGATATGGCCATGCGGACGCCAAGGCCATGGCCTCCCTTGACCCCAAGGTCCTGGCGGAGAAGGGCTATGACGATGTCGAGAAATTCATCGACAAGACGCTGTTCCAGTCGCCGCTGCCGGCGGAACTCAAGCTCAGGATGATCGCCGAGTTCGAGAAGATCAAAGCGGGCTACTAAGCGTGGCCCGAGCCGATGTGATCCGTGCCGATGTGATCGTGGTGGGGGCCGGCTTTGCCGGCCTCTCGGCCGCAGGGGAATTGTCGGCGGCGGGGCTCGACGTGCTTGTCCTCGAGGCGAGAGACCGCGCCGGCGGTCGCGTGGAATCGCTCCGTGCCTCCGACGGTCGGCGCATCGACACAGGAGGCCAGTTCCTGTGCGACGAGATGCCGGAGCTGCTGGCGCTGGCACGGCGGTTCGACAAGACGCTGGTGGAGACCCCGCTCGACGGAGCTTTCGTCGCCCAGCCGCCGATGACGGAAGAGGAGGCCGAAGCGACCTATTCCGCCTCGATGGCGATCCGGGAGCGAATGAACGCGATCGATCCGGACAATCCCGATATCGCCGGGCTGAGCGTCGCCGCATGGGTCGAGCGGCAAGCCGACGAACCGGGGGCCAGGAACGCCTTCCGCTCCATGGTCGAGGGGCTCTGGTGCCAACCGCTCGAGCGGCTTCCGCTCTGGCATCTGATAGACAATGACCGCCGCATCACGAACGAGAACTATGAACTGCAATATTTCCTCGGCGAAACCATGCATGCGTTGGCCGACGATCTCGCTGCCGCGCTGGGCGATCGGCTGCGGTTCGGGGCCGCAATCGAGCGGATCGAGCACGGGCAGCGGGGCGTGCGCGTGGCGAGCGCATCCGGCCGCTTCGAGGCGGCGGAAGTCGTGGTCGCGGTACCGCCGGTCATGGCGTCGCGGATCGCCTTTGACCCGCCTTTGCCGGCCTGCCTTTCGCGGGCGTTGTCCGTCTGGGAAAGCGGCGCGGTCATCAAGGTGTTCGTCCGTTATGAAGAGGCGTTCTGGCGCGAGGCCGGCCTGAGCGGCACGGTGATGTGGCGCGACGCGCACGGCCTCTTCGCCTGCGAGGTCAGTCCCGATCCCGGTCATGCGGCGCTGGTGGTGTTCATGGGCGGGCCCAGCGCTCGGTCCTGGCGGTCCCTCGACGCGGCGGCCTTTCACGAAACCCTGCTGGCGAAGCTCGCGGCCGCGCTCGGCCCCCGGGCAGCGGCACCCTTGGAGATCCTGCCGCGCGACTGGACAAACGATCGCTGGAGCGGCGGTGGCTACAGCGACCTCATCGTCGACATGCGGGCGCGCGACGCAGAGGCGGTCCTGCGCGCGGGGCATCCTCCGGTGCATTTCGCCTCGTCCGAGCTTTCCCCGTCCTTTCCCGGCTATGTCGAAGGCGCGATCGTGTCGGGGCGGGACGTGGCGAAGAAGGTGGCGGCCCGGCTCGGCAAGGGAGGCGGGCGAACCGCGTAGCCTCCCTTCGCCGTTCGAATTCGATCCGTCCTGCGGCCTATTCGGCGGGCGCCGGCAGGGGCGGGGCGTCGTTGTCGCGCCGTTCGATGGCATATGACACAAGCGCGACCGCCGTCGCGACGACCATGGCGCTCGCGCCGATCAGCGGCAGGATGCGGTAGCCGTAGCCCGCGCCGAGCACGGCGGCACCGAGCGAAGCAGCAAGCGCGATGCCGACATTGAAGCCCGCGGGAATGAGCGACGAGGCAAGGTTCGACGCATCCGCGGTCCAGGTCAGGATACGGGTCTGGATCGGCGTGCCGATGGCGAAGTTCAGGCCGCCCCACACGACGACTGCGGCGATCATCGCCAGGGGGTAGGGACTGACGGCATAGATCACGGCGAGCATTGCCGACTGGAGTGCGAGCATCGAGATCAACGCCGGCATCAGCTTCCAGTCGGCGAGACGGCCGCCGAGGAAGACGCCGATCGTCGCGCCGAGGCCGTTGGCCAGGAGCACGAAGGGCACCCAGCTCTCGTCGAGCCCGGTGACCTCCTGCAGCAGCGGCGCGATGTAGGTGAAGGGGCCGAATTGGCCGATCATCAGCATCAGCATCAGGATCAGCGACGTCCACACCTGCTGGCGGCCGAGCACCCGGACTTCCTTCGCAAAGCCCACCGGCCGACGTGCGGGCCCTGCCTTGGAAGGCAGGAGAGCTACCATGGCCGCGATCGAGGCGACGCCGATGATGCACATGACCCAGAAGGTCGCGCGCCATCCCCAGAGATTGCCGATCGCCGTGCCGACAGGCACGCCGATGACGTTGGAGACGGTCAGGCCGGACAGGATCAGCGCGACCGCCATGCCGCGCTGCTCCTCGCGAACGAGGCTGACCGCGACGACCATGGCCACGCCGAAGAAGGTGCCGTGGGCCACGGCGACCGCGACCCGCAGGGAGAGCATCGACGCAAAATCCGGCGCCAGCGCACAGGCAGCCTGGCCGATGGTGAAGGCAACGGCGAGGCCGATGAGCAGGGTCTTTCGGGAAAGGCCCGGCGTGAGCAAAGTCAGCAGCGGGCCACCCACGGCGATACCGAGGGCGTAGCCGGAGACGAGATAGCCGGCGGTGGGGACAGAGACGTCGAGGCCTTCCGCCACCTGCGGCAGCACCCCGGCAATGACGAACTCGGTCGTGCCGAAGGCGAATGCGGCGATGAACAGGGCAAAGAGGGGAAGCGGCATGATGGTGCGGATTCTCTTACAGAAGCGCGTCAAAGCACGGATGGCCCGGTGCCGGCAATCCAGAAACTCTGACTGCAGCTTTAGCTTTTCTTCATCCGTGTCGCCGATATCGCCGACCGCCAGCAGTGGGGTGCGGGCACGTCAATCGGCCAACGCGACCAGCGCTTCAGGATCGTAGGCCAGCCGGATCGGAGCGCCGACCGGAATGTCGTCGGCGCCGAAATTGTTGGTCTCGGAGACCGACAGCGGTTTTTCCAGACCCGGAACCTCGACGATCAGATGGGTGATCTCGCCGAAATAGTGCCGGTCGACGACCGTACCCGCCACTTCGAATTTCGCCTTGGCGTCGTCCCACAGCACACGCAGCCGCTCCGGCCGGATGCCGAGCGTGGCGCCGCTGCCGTTGCGGACGAAAGCCTTTGGTTTTTCCGTCGTAACCCGCCCGAAGGCCATGGTGTCGACGGTCAGCGAGCCACTGTCGTCATCGACGATCTCGGCCTGGATGAAATTCATGCCGCCGAGGAAATCCGCGACCTGGCGGTTCGTCGGCTGCTGATAGATCTCCTTGGGTGCCGCGACCTGGGCGATGCGGCCGCCGAACATCACCGCGATGCGGTCGGACATGGCAAGCGCCTCGTACTGATCGTGCGTGACCAGCACGAAAGTGATGCCCACGGTGCGCTGCAGGTGACGCAACTCCACCTGCATCTGCTCGCGCAGCTTCTTGTCGAGCGCCGACAGCGGCTCATCGAGCAGGAGCACCTTGGGGCGCATCACCAGCGCGCGCGCAAGCGCCACCCGCTGCCGCTGGCCTCCGGAAAGCTCCGTCGCTCCGCGCTTGCCGAGGCCGGCCAGCGACACCTGCGCCAGCGCCTCGTCGACCCGGCGCTTTTCTTCCCGGGCATCGAGGCGCAGGCGTTTCAGGCCGTAGGCGACATTCTGCTCGACATTGAGATGGGGAAATATCGCGTAGCTCTGGAAGACCATGTTGGTGGGCCGCCGGTTCGGCGGCACGCCGTCCATGGGCTGGCCGTCGATCAGGATGCGGCCTGAAGTCGGTGCATCGAAGCCTGCGATCATCCTGAGCAGCGTGGTCTTGCCGCAGCCCGAAGGTCCGAGCAGTGAGAAGAACTCGCCCTCGGCGATCGCGAGCGAGACACCGTCGAGCGCCTTGAAGGCGCCGTAGCTGCGGCTGACCCCGGCGATCTCGATCATCGTCTTGTCAGGCAAGGGCGGCTCCTGATGGCTTGATGCGCGTTTCGGCGCGGCGACGCAGCGTTTCGGCAATCGTGAGCAGAACGAAGGAGGCGACCAGGAGCAGCGTGCCGAGCGCCAGCACGCCGGGCAGCTTCGCGGCGAAACGCAACTGACCCCAGATGTAGACAGGCAGCGTCGTTTCCGTGCCGGCGAGGAAATAGGCCATGATGAACTCGTCGAGCGAGATGGTGAAGCAGACGAGCAGCGACGAGATGATGGCTGGCGCGACCATGGGCAGTGTCACGCGCCTGAACGTGCCGAAGGCGGTTTCGCCGAGGTCGGCCGAGGCCTCCTCCAGGCTCCGGTCGAAACCTTCGAAACCCGACGTGAGCACGGTCACCGAGTAGGGCACGCAGATCAGCACGTGGCCGAGCACGACGGTGAGGAGGGAAAGCTCGAGCCCGAGCGACAAAAGCACCAGCAGCATGGCGATGGCGACGATGATCTCCGGCAGCACCAGCGGCGCCATGATCAGCCCGTTGATCGAGCGCCGACCGGCGAAACGGTAGCGCGTCAGCGCGCGGGCCGCGCATATGCCGAGAACCGTCGCGAGCACGGCGGCCGACACCGCCACGACGAGGCTGTTGCGGGCTGCGTCGAGCAGTGCGGGCGTGTGCGGCAAGCCAGCATACCATTTGAGCGTCACGCCCTGCAGCGGGAATTTCGGCGTCGCCGCGGTGTTGACCGAGAAGATCGGCAGGAACAGCACGGGCAGATAGAGGAAGCCCAGATAGAGGAAGGCATAGACGGGCAGCCAGTTGCCGAGAAAGCGGCGCGTCGGGGTCATCGCGCGAGCCTCGCGGCCGAGCGGATCAGGAAGACGGTCGCCGCGGCCATCGCCGTGACGGCCGCCATGGTGGCCACGGACAAGGCGGCGCCCAGCGGCCAGTTCGCGCCCTTCAGGAACTGCGTCTGGATCGCGGTGGAGATCATGACGCCGTCCTTGCCGCCCACCAGCTTCGGCGTGACATAGTCGCCGACCGTCGGGATCATGACGATGAGCATCGCCGCGACCACGCCCGGAATGGAGAGCGGCAGCGTCACGCGCAGGAAACGCAGGATCGGCCCGTCTCCCAGATCGGTCGCGGCCTCGAGCAAGGTGCGGTCGACTTTCTCCAGCGACACGAAGATCGGCAGGATCGCGAAGGCGGCCCAGGCATGGGTCAGGGTGATGATGACGGCGCTGGTATTGTAGAGCAGCGCGGTGGACGGCTCGTCGATGAGGCCTAGCCCGAGCAGGCCAGAATTGAGCACGCCGTTGTAACCCAGGATGACCTTCCACGACATCACCCGCAGCAGGTAGCTGGTCCAGAACGGGATGGTGATCAGGAAGAGCCACAGGTTCTTGTGGCTGCCGCCGTGGAAGGAGATGAAGTAGGCGATCGGATAGGCGAGCACGACGGTCAGGGCGCTGACCACGAGCGAGACATAGAGCGATCGGAACAGCAGGTCGCGATAGATCGGCTCGGTCAGCGCGACGCGGTAGTTCTCCAGCGTGAAGTTGCGATCGACCGTCAGATAGTCCTGGGTCCAGAAGCTGTAGGCGATCACCAGAAGGATCGGCAGGCCGAGCAGGATCAGCGCGTAGAGGAAGGTCGGGCTCACCAGGGCCAGCCCCTTGGCCTGTTCCGACTGCAGAAGGGATTGCCGTCCTGCGCGAGGCGCCGGCAACGGGGACGACCCTTCCGCAGCCACCGTCATTGGAGGGCTCCGGGCGCGGGCTCGGGTCTTTCGGCTTCCGCCATTATGTGTCCCATCGAACAGGCCGGTCCAGCGCGTTCCCCTGCACGGCCGGCTTTTCCAGCATCATGCGCATCCCTCGGTCGAAATCAAGCGTCATTCCTTGATTTTGATTGAACGGACATTCAAAATAGTGCACATGTTCCCTTGTTTTCCGAGGCTTGGACGAGCGGTTCTCATGCTTGGACCCGTCCCACATGGAGGATGATGCGAGATGGCTGCCCTGAAGGACCTGGACAAGACGGTGCGCGGGGAAAGCGATGCGGTCGGAGCCGCGAAACGGCATCTCGTGCAGCCCTGGCCATATGCCGGCTCGATCGGCACGGAAGCACGCAGCCTCATCGGCAGCGGGGAGGGCATCTACATCATGGACGGCGACGGCAAGCGGCTGATCGACGGTCCGGCCGGCATGTGGTGCGTCAATGTCGGGCACCGCCGCAAGGAGCTTGCCGAGGTGATGTACGCGCAGGCCATGGAGCTTTCATACAACACGCCCTGGTACACGATGAACGAGCCCTCGGCCGTGCTGGCCGAGCGCATTGCCGGGCACGCGCCGGGTGATCTCGACCATGTGTTCCTCACCACGGGCGGTTCCTCGGCCGTGGAAAGCGCACTGCGTTTCATGCAGTTCTACAACAATGTGCGCGGCAGGCCGGAAAAGAAGCTGATCCTGTCGCGCGGCGGCGCCTATCACGGCTCGACCTATCTCTCGGGTTCGCTGAACGGGCGACCGCGCGACCGCGACTGGATGGACGGCGCCGACGATCTCGTCGTGAAGCTGTCGGCGCCCAATCCGTTCCGCCGACCCGCCGGCGTCTCGGTTGAGGTCTTTGCCGACCGGCTCGTATCCGAATTCGAGGCAACGGTCGGTCGCCTCGGCGCCGATCGCATCGGCGCCTTCATTGGCGAGCCCATCCAGGCTTCCGGCGGCGTCATCGTGCCGCCCGGTGGCTATCTGAAGCGCATCCGTGAGATATGCCGCTACTACGACATCCTATACGTGTCGGACGAGGTGGTGACCGGCTTCGGCCGGCTGGGGCACGTCTTCGCCTCCGGCGAGGTCTTCGGGATCGAACCCGACATCATCACTTTCGCCAAGGGCGTGACATCGGGTTATTTTCCGCTCGGCGGCATGGTGGTCTCGGCGCGCCTGATGGATGAACTGCGCAGGTCCAATCACCCCGATGCGATGTTCGGCCACGGGCTGACCTACACCAGCCATCCCGTCGGTTGCGCGGTGGCGCTGAAGAATCTCGATCTGCTCGAGGACGGTATCCTCGACCATGCCCGGGCCATGGGCCCCTATTTCCAGGAGCGGCTGAAGACGCTCGAGGAACTGCCGCTGGTCGGCGAGGTGCGGGGGATGGGCCTCATGGGCTGCGTCGAATGCGTCGCCGACAAGGAGAGCCGGGATCCGCTGCAACTCGACAAGGATGTCGGTCGGCGCATCGACGCCCATTGCCATGAGCTGGGACTGTTGGTGCGGCCGCTGATCAATATGTGCGTGATGTCGCCGCCGCTCGTCATCACCCGCGATCAGATCGACGATATGGTCGCGATCCTGCGCGAGGGCATATCGCGGACGATGGACGATCTGAAGCGGGAAGGGGTGTGGAACGAATAGAAGACAACGAATAGCCAACAGAGAATACTGAAGCCGATGAGCATAACGCGCGATGTTCGCAAAGCTCTATTTTCGATACTTGCTGCCGTTCCTATTCTGAGATCTACGATAACTTTTGACCTATTGCAGACCTTGCTTGGTCGAGTGTGGTTGGAGCGTTTCACCCGTGAGGCGACACCCAGAGAATGTCCGCTTTCGTGAGGTCTGATGGAACCTGATCTCGTCGGCGAGCGCTATGCGTGAAGTGCTCGAATCCAGTCATCGAACCCTTGGCCCTCGCTTGGCCTGACGGGAGAGATTTCGGCGCCGGCTTCCGCATGCTGGGTCGTCAAAGCGCGTATGTCTCGTGCGGATTGCCCGTACTGCTGTTTGAATGCTCGGGCAAAATGATCGCTGCGTAGAAACCCGAACTCCGCAGCAACTTCGGAAATACGCCTGGTTTCTCTCGAATCAGACAGGACTGTCTTTATGCGCTCAAGCCGCCTGCTCTGGATGTAGCGCAGCACACCTCCCTCCTGATCGAACAATCGGTAGAGCGTTCTTCGGGACACGCCTATAGCATTGCAGATCGCATCGATACTCAACTCGGCGGAATGGAGACGTGCCTCGATAAAACGCTTCGCCCGACGCTGCAGGACCAGTTCGAGACCCGGACGCGCCGCTTCAAGATTGGCAAGGGAGGGGGCGAGGCACGCCGTCAGCATCTCGCATGTCGCTCGGCTTAGCGCCTGTTCGTCACCCGCCGGCAACGTGGGCAGCCGCCGCGCTAGCAGACCCAGGTATTCGGCCAGGAGGGCCGCGTAAGGACCGGACGGCGCACCCCCATGAAGAGCGCCTAGGTTGGGGAGGCGATCCTCAACCAGCGACCTTGGCAAGAACAACGCCACGAGACTGCAATTCGGTTCGTCGCTGACCAATTCGCAAGAAAGATCAAGCACTGAAACCTGGCCGGCCCTACCCTCGAACTCGCCCCGCGGCGTCTGGGCTCTCCAGCCGCCCGTGCAATACAGGTTGAGGACAAAGTGATCCATGCCGTCTCGGCGCACCCGCGCCGGCGATCTGACATATCGCTGCCCGCCAAGATCAGCGTTGGTGACAACCATGTCGCCGAGTTGGAAGGCATCGACGCTCGCGTTGAATGTCGTTTCGGCGTCGTCAGAAAGTCGCTCGACGTCGAAAACAACTGCGATACTCTCTCGCCAGATTTCGAACTGCTGCGTGGAGAAACGGCTGCTGGAAATAGTCGAAGGATTCACAAATCCCTCCTCTTTGCCTCATGAGGTGTCGCCTCAGATTGGCACGCTGAGTCAAGTTTTGGCACGGATGTGGTCTTGAGACCAGTCGCAGCGAGCCTATCCTCACGTTCGAACTTCTTGCCCTGGGAAACATCGAGCCGCTTCACCTCACGGAGGAGTGCCTATGCCCATCCCGTTCGATTCCGTGCGGTCGCTGGAGCGCATCGAAGCCTGGGTTGCTCGGAACCATCCAGATCGCCTGCCGTTCGTTCGACCAGGCGCAGATGCCTGCACCCTTCAACGGATCGAGGCCAAATTCGGGAAAGCGCTGCCTTCCGAGATTCGGCTTCTCTACGCCGCCCATGACGGCCAGCCGGAGGGGGCGCCCGCCCTCTACCTTAATCAGCGATGGCTACCGCTTGATCTCGTGGCTGTGGCTTGGGAGGATCTTTGTCTCCGGTACGGCGCCGGTGACGAACTGCATCTGGCCGCACTGACAGGCGGCCAGCCTCTCCCGCACGCTGCGATTTGGTCCGCAAGTTGGCTGCCTCTCTTCGGCAGTCCGCGCGGTGATCACTATTGCATTGATCTGCGGCCAGAGCGCCCTGATCGGGACGGCCAAGTCATCTGGTTTCTCTACGATCAGACGGAGCGCATTATCGTTGCCCAAAGCATGGGCGAGCTCCTCTTACGGGTTGCGGATGGTCTCGACGCCGGAGTCTGGCGGCTGGACGATGGATACGATGGATTGAGCGATTGACCAGCACTCGTTGAGCGAAGGCCATAGGAGAAAGTCATGAAATCGAAGGCAGTATTTCTGGCTGCAACGATAACGTCGATGCTGTCAGCGTCCTCGGTCCTGGCCCAGGAGATGCCGGCTCCGCCCCTGGTCGAGCAGATAAACAACGGCAACTGGCTGCCGCAGCAGGAAGCCCAGGCCCTGCGCGACGAGCTGTTCTACCAGCGCGCCATCCACGCCTACATCACCATGCTTCCAGCCCTGAACACCATCGGCATGCGCGACGGGTCGGAGGCTACCTTCGGCAAGGGCTACAACATACTGCCGATCTGGAAGGATCGGATGGACTCGCGTACGTGGGTGCCGACGCCCAATGCCGACGTCATCTATTCTATGAGCTATTTCGACCTGAAGGAGACCGGGCCACTCGTCGTCGCCGCGCCGCGCGACGTGATCGGCATGTTCACCGATTTCTTCCAGCGCACCATCACGGATGTCGGGCTTATCGGGCCGGACCGCGCGCGGGGCGGGCTCTACCTGCTGCTGCCGCCGGACTATGACGGCGAGATTCCGAATGGCTATTTCGCCTTCAAATCGAAGACCTACAACGTCTTCCTGTTCTTCCGCACCATCATGGCGAAAGGCGAGAATGGGCCCGACCCGGCTCCTGCCGTCGCGCTGGCGGAATCGACGCGCGTCTATCCGCTGTGGGCGTCCGAAAAGGACGTAAGGCCGATGGAGTTCCCGAACGGCTCGGGCAAGCGCGTCAACATGATGTATCCGGTCGACAACGAGTTCTGGACCAAACTCAAGGCGTTCGTCGACCACGAGCCTGTGTCCGCCATCGATCCCGAACTTCGTGGCGTCCTGGCCTCGATCGGCATTGTCAAGGGACAGCCGTTCAATCCGACCGCGAAACAAGAGGAGATGCTGAAGAAGGCGGTTGAAACGGCGCCGAAGATGATCCTGGCATTGCGGCAGCTCGGCCGGCCGGACGAGCGCGACCGCTACTACACAGACAGGCAATGGGAGAATGTCTGGGCCGGCGTGACGGCCGACTGGTTCCAGGACAGCTATCTCGATGTGAACCAGCGGGCTACCTACTTCCAGGTCGCCTATTCGTCGGCGCCTGCGATGGTGATGCGCACCCTGGGAGCCGGGTCCAAATATCCCGTCGCGCGCCGGGATGCGGCGGGGGAGTTCCTGAACGGCTCCAACACCTACAGGCTGCACCTACCGCCCAATCCGCCAGCCGCGCTGTTTTGGGCCGTCACAGCCTACAACATCACCGACGGGACCATGGTGGAAGCGGCGCAACTGATGCCGTCGATCAACGGCTTCAACAAGGTCGCGACCAACCAAGACGGCTCGGTGGACCTGTGGTTCGGACCTGAAAAGCCTGTCGACGCGCAGGATTCGAACTGGATCCAGACGGTCAGCGATCGAAACTTCCTGGTGGCCTTGCGCCTCTACGGCACCGGCGTCGAGTTCTTCGATCAGACCTGGAAGCCGGATGATGTCGTGAAGGCGGATTAAGGAGTTTTTCGAGATGAAACGCACGGTACTTCTGATAGCGGCCGTTTGCCTTGCCACGGCCCCTTTTAACCTGGCCTTTGCAGATCAGGCACGCTTTGACAGCCTCGCAAACCTGCCCTTCGAGAACAACCGCCCAACGGCGGAAACGGCCCAGACGCTGAAAGACGAATTACTCTTTCAGCAGGCCACGCAGGCCTACCTGTGGGCGCTGCCGCTCATCAACACGCTCGGCATGAAGTTCGGCTCGGAAGAGGTGTTCGGCGCCGGCTACAATGTGCTGCCGGTCTGGAAGGAGCGGCTGGATACCAAGACGCTGGTGACGACGCCGAACTCAGACGTGATATACGCGATGGGTTATGCCGACATGGGTGAGACCGGGCCGATCGTATTCGAGGCGCCGCCGAACTTGCAGGGCATCCTGCTAGATTTCTGGCAACGCCCGATCCCCGTCGACGGCGGCAAGTTCATGGGCGACGTGGGGCTGCCCGGACCGGATGCCGGTAAGGGCGGAAAGTTCCTCGTGCTGCCACCGGGGTACAGCGGCGAAGTGCCCGAAGGCTATTATGTCTATCGCTCGGACACCAACAACCTCTTCATCTTCCTGCGCGCCTTCTATCAGGATCCGAACGACCTCTCTCCGGCCGTCAAGCTGATGGAACAAGCAAAAGTCTACCCGCTGAACCTGCCCGAGGCCGAGCGCAAGCCGATGCAATATCCGAACGCCTCCGGAGTTCCGGCGAATATGCTGCCGCGCTCCGACATCAGCGCTTTCGAGCAGTTGAAATGGCTTCTAGACCACGAGGGGAGGAACCTCGCCGGCCCGGACGGGCTCGGAATCCTGGCAAGTATAGGCCTGGTCGCGGGGAAGCCATTCACACCTTCTCCGACAACGCGCGAAATCCTCGATGACGCCGCCGAGGTCGCATACAAGATGAGTCGGGTCATCGGCATCAGTGAGGATGTCGAAGGGCGTTCGCTGCTGGTCTGGCCCGACCGGCGCTGGACCAACCCGATCAACACGGCCGCAGAGCCGGGGCCGGAGAAGTCGATCGACTTCCACTGGGTGGACCGTGAGCACGGCTTCACCGACGTCGAGCGGCGGGTCTGGATGTTCACCGATTACTACTCAATCAGCCCGGGCATGGTTTCGCTGACACCTGGTCGCGGTGCCTTCTATTCGATCGCCTTTAATGACGCCGCCGGTGAGCCGCTGTCAGGTGACAGCTCCTACAAGCTGACGTTGCCGCCGGATGTCCCGGCAGAGCTCTTTTGGTCGCTGACACTCTACGAGGCGGAGAACGCCTCCGGCCTTGCGACCGAGGCGAGGCGCTTTCCATCCCTTGGCTCGCGCGACAAGCCAGTTCAGAACGCAGACGGAACGATCGATCTCTACATTGGACCGAAGGCGCCGGCGGGCCAGGAAGCCAACTGGCTAGCGACGGCGCCGGGACGCGGGTTCTTCGCAATCCTCCGGCTCTACGGGCCTGGCGAAAGGGCAGTCGACTATAGCTGGAAGCCAGGCGACCTTGTGAAGGTGCAATGAGGAATGCTGCAAGGCGTTCGCCTTCCGGGCGCGTGCCGCGAACCCAACGCCGTTGTTGCCGCCTAACTCGCGGGAGCAACGTCAAATGCAATGGAGTACAAAATGACTTGGAATTCCGCATTCCTAGTAGCATCCACGTTGCTTTGCAGCGTGGCACTCGCCACTGCCGTTCGGGCTCAATCGGCCTCTGCCGAAAAAGACCCATTTCACGAAAACCCGGTCATCGAAACTCGCGTCGGCGAGCTCAAGTTCGAGAACGGTTATCCCACGCAGGAGACTGTTCAGAAGCTCTATGACGAGATGGATTTCCAACGGGCGTCGCAGGCCTATCTCTGGGGCATTCCTGCGGTCGGCCTCAATGAATGGCGCCGAGCGCACTACGACGTGTTCGGCGGCAAGAGCGGCGAGATGTTGACCTATTTCGACTTCGCCGAAAAACTTGGCATCCTGACGCCCAACTATACCACCCCTTACATCGCTACCTTCATCGATCTGAAGGAAACCGGTCCCTTCGTCGTCGAAGTCCCCGCGGGCCTGATCGCGGGCATGATCATGGACAATTGGCAGCGTGTGCTTGCCGACCTCGGCGTCGTCGGTCCCGACAAGGGACACGGTGGCAAGTATCTGATCATGCCGCCCGGCTACGGGCCGGTCGAAGCCCCGGGCTACTTCGTCGTGCAGGCGACGAGCCGCGATGTATTCGCCGGGTTCCGGCTGATCGGCGAGGACAAGGAAAAGGAGATCGCGAAGCTGGTTCCGCAGATCAAGACCTACCCATGGACGGTTGAAAGCACCGGAGAGCCGATATCCGCCCGCGCTGCCGGCGACAAGCCGTGGAGCCAGATGCCGCCGCGCGGCATGGCCTATTGGGACAGCCTCAACGAGCTTGTTCAGCGAAATCCCGTCGACGATCGCGACCGGCTGATCCTGGCGCAACTGAAATTCCTCGGCATCGAAAGAGGCCAGCCGTTCAAGCCCGACGAGCGGCAGTCCAAGATCCTCGCCGACGCTGCTCTCGTCGGCGAGGCGATGGCCAAGGCCAACACCGTTGACAAGCGGGTCGAACCGCCGTTCTGGGAAGGCACCAATTGGAAGCACGCGCTGGTCGTCTCCATCGACCAGAGGGCCAACACCTACGACCAACTCGACGAGCGCGCCGCCTGGTTCTACGAGGCGGTGGCCATTTCCAAGGCGATGCTCACCGAGACGCCCGGTGTGGGTCAGCGTTACATCGCCTCCTACAAGGACAAGGACGGCAATTGGCTGATCGGCGGCAACACCTACAAGCTGCACGTTCCGGCGAATCCGCCGGCCAAGAATTTCTGGTCGGTCACGGCCTATGACGAGGGGTCGCGGCAGATGCCGGTGACAGAGCAGGGTCGGCCTGACATCTCGTCGCGCAAGGAAGACATCGTCAAGAACGCGGACGGATCGATCGACGTCTATTTCGGTCCGAAGGCTCCCGCGGGCCACGAAGCGAACTGGATTCAGACCAACGCCGACAAGGGCTGGTTCGCCTACTTCCGCTTCTATGGTCCGACCGAGCCGTTCTTCGACAAGTCATGGGGGCTGCCCGACGTCGAGAAGATCGATTGAGTGACGGGCCAGGTGCAGGGCGCGCCACGAGCGCTCTGCCTACTCGCCTCGGCGGTTCGCCTTTACGGCACTGGTACGGAATTGTTCGACCAGACCTGGAAGCCCGACGATCTCGTCAAGGTGAAGTGATGGCGATCGGGGACGCGTCCCCATGAGCCGCGCCCCTCTTCCACGCGTTACTCGGTCACGTTCCCGGCGGGACAGGCCCCCCGGTCAACGGCTTCTGGTCGCTGACCATGTATAACGACAAGCATCTTTTCCACGCGAACGACCTCAAGCGCTACTCGCTGGGCACCAAGAACAAGAACCTTCAGCGCAATGCGGATGGCTCACTTACGCTCTATGGCACGACGCGGTGCAGGACTCGGCGCTCGTTCATACCCTCGATAGCAGAGCCTGATTCAACCCCCGCATATCCTTCTCCTCGGGCGCGGTTTCCAGTCCAAGCACAGGCAGGACCCCGCGCAGATGGTCGTGGTGGGTGCGCACGCCATATTCGAGGTCGGAGAGGTAGAAGCCGCCGAAGGCTTCCGACAGCATGGATTCGTTCGACCACACCGAAAGCTGCACGTCCTCCGCCATTGTGTCGCGATCGATGCGATAGGAAAGGTAGCGTGCAGCCGCCTGCTCGCGGCTTTCATCGGTATAGCGGTAGATCGCGCCGCGCAGCAGGGTCTCGCCGGTCGACAGCGGGAACTCCTGGTAGAACTGCACCGATTCCGGCATCAGCGCGATCACATTGTTGGGAAAGATCCCGTAATAGATCCAGGCTTGCCTCAGATGCTCGGGCAGGCGCAAGGGCTTCGGTGCGAACTTGATGTAGTTCCTGACGCTCCAGCGGCGGCCGGCGTGCGGATTGTATGTGGCGAAGGAACGCGACACTCCGTTGACGAAGGGCTCGTCGAAATAGGTCGATCCGTAGAGATCCTGGAGCGCCGGATGCGCCATGGCGACATGGTAACCCTCATTGTCGACGTCGCGCACCGATTTCCAGTTGACGGGCGATTTTTGCGTCCAGATGCCCCAGGAGGGCACCATGTCGGCCACCTGGTAATGGGCGATCTCGGTTTCGACCGCCTTCATCAGCTCGGCCACGGCGGGCTGCGGGCCCTTGCGGAACCGGATGAAGATGAGACCCATCCAGATTTCGAGGTCGAGCGGCATGAGGCCGAATTCGTGCTTGTCGAGCTCGGGGAAGGAGCGCGGCCTGGCAGCACCTCGCAGCGTGCCGTCGAGATTGTAGACCCAGCCGTGGAAAGGGCAGACGAGCGCGTTGCGGCAATTGCCCTTGTCGTCGGCGACCATGCGCGAGCCGCGGTGCCTGCAGATGTTGTGGAAGCCGCGCACCACGCCGTCCTTGCCGCGCAGGATGATGGCGCGCTCGCCCACGACGTCCATGGCGAGATAATCGCCGGGACTGGGAACGTCGCTGACATGGCCGGCGATCTGCCAGTGGTTTCGGAAGACATGCTCCTTCTCGAGCTCGAGAAGGGCCGGGCTGTGATAGCTCCAGCCCGGCAGCCCGCGCCGGTCCCAGTCGTTGGGGACGGCGACGCCGTAGAGGTGATGTTTCATATCCATGGGATCATTCTTATTGAATGTTCATTCAATAAGAGCATATTTATGATTTAATTGCAACAGCTTATACAAACGCGATTGTTGGATCTCTGCCGCAGTGCAGCGGCGGGAGGCGTGCCGGGTCGTTGTTCCGCCTGGAAAACTCCGATTTTTCCGGGAGTTAATCTCGTCCCTGCGACCCTGTCGGATAGGAATGCGCCGTTGTCCGCGCGCCTACGCACGAAATCCGGATGCGGGTGCCTGGACCCTTGTCGAACGAAGGCGCGGCTTCGGGCGAATTCAAAGCGAGCGGATCAGACGGGAGATCTGACCGGGCGCGTCCGTGGTGATCTGGCGCACCTTGGCCCCGACGAGCGCCGCAAGCGCGGGCGCATCGATCCCCCGACCGGGATTGACCGTCCAGGCGTCGGTCTCGATGCCGAGGTCGAGCAGGCGAGCGACGAGCGGAAACCGCCGCCTCTGCGCGGCAACAATGGCATCGAACCTGAGATAGGCGATGCTCACGCCGGCCTTGCGGCGCTCGATGTGGCGCAGCAGCCGCTCAGGATCGCGCAAGCCAGGCTGGCGCGATACCGCCAGCATCGGGTCGTAGCCGAGCCGGGCTCCGGGAATGACCGAAACGAAGCGGCGCGCATCCTCGAGATGATGCGACCCGACGACGATGGCGTCGCCCAATCCGCGAACTGCTGCCGCCGCGTCGCCGATCGCCGAATCCGGGAGCCGGCGTCCGTTGAGAAGCTTGAGGTCGAGCTGAAGGTTGGCCGATGGCGCTCTCGGCAGTATTCGAAGCGGGGCCACCAGCTCGGCGAGCGGCAGGACCGGCGCATCGGGGTCGGCGGCGCCATCGGCGTCGCGGTGAAAGAGCCCCCGGATCGAGGCAATCGGCGTGGACGGGACGCGCCCGCGTCCGGTCGTCGATGGGCCCAGCGTCGGATCGTGCAGAACCGCGAAGCGGCCGTCTGCGGTGGCCAGGATATCGACCTCGAGGCTCGCTCCGAGCCGCCATCCAAGGGCGAGGTTCGAACGCCTGAAAGGCGCTTCGGCGAGATATCTTCGCAGCTTGTGCCACTTCAGGCGAATAGGCCCGTGCGGGCCCTCGACAGCAATCGGCGTGTCCGACGCCTCGCCGCTGACTTCCTGAGCAACCTGCTTCAGCGGCGCCACCACGTGCCCCTCCCCACCCATCTCGAAGAACTGGACAAGTCGGCGGCCGCCGACCCGTCAAGTCGGGGCGCGAACATGCGCGCCTGCGACGAGCTTCTGCTCGGCCGTCTCGAACACCAGTGAATTCTCCGGCGCAAAGCCGATCTTCACCTCTTCTCCGGGCGAGTGGGCGGCAGATGAGCCCTGCTCGAGCACGCGAACGGTGCCGACTCCGGTGTCGACGACATAGAGGATCTCGCGCCCCATCGGTTCGATCTGCATGATGCGGCCGGGAAAGCCGCTGCCACCGAATCGCAGATGTTCCGGCCTCAGTCCGACGGTCAGCGCTCCTGATGCCCCTTCGATCGGGAATTGGGTGCCGTTGGCGCTGACCTTGCCGCCCTCGGCTTTGCCCGCAATCAGGTTGATGGGCGGCGAGCCGATGAAGCCGGCGACGAACAGGCTGGATGGCCTGAGATAGAGATCATCCGGCGTCCCGACCTGCTCGATGCGGCCGGCGCGCATGCAGATGATGCGGTCGGCCATCGTGGTGGCCTCGACCTGGTCGTGCGTGACCAGCACGGTTGTCACCCCGAGGTGCTCCTGCAGGGACTTGATCTCCGTGCGCATCGAAAGCCGAAGGGTCGCGTCGAGGTTGGAAAGCGGCTCGTCGAGCAGCAGCAGTTGTGGCTCCTTCACCAGGGCACGCGCCAGTGCAACCCGCTGCTGCTGGCCGCCGGAAAGCTCGCCGGGACGGCGTTCGAGCAGTTCTGCGACCCGGACAAGTTCGGCGGCGGCCTTCACCCGGCCGAGAGCTTCGTCGCGCGGCGTCTTCTTGAAGCGTAGCGGGAACAGGATGTTGTCGCGCACGCTCATATGCGGATAAAGGGCATAGGACTGAAAGACGATGCCGACATTGCGGTCCCGCGCCTCCACCTCGTTCACGACATGGTCGTCGAAGAGCAACTCGCCGCCGGTCGGCACGTAGATCCCGGCGAGCATGAAGAGGCTCGTCGACTTGCCGCAGCCGGAGGGGCCGAGCAGCGCGACGAACTCGCCGTCCTCGATCACAAGGTTCATGCCGGGGATCACCTCGACGTCGCCGAAGCGCTTCGACACGTTGCGGAACTCGATCCTGGCCATACCAGTCAGCCCTTCACGCCACCGATCGACATCTGCATCAGATAGCGCTGGGCGGCCAGATAGAGGATCAGGCTTGGAACGAGGTAGAAGACGCCCACTGCCGAGACCACTCCGTAGTCGACGCCCATGACGTCGTCCCGCACCCAGTACATGTAGAGGCTCATGGTCCAGTTGGTGTTTCTCACCAGGAAGGTGAAGACGAAGATGTACTCCTCCCAGCCCCGGATGAAGGTGAAGACCGCTATTGCGAGGATGCCGTTCCTGACTTGCGGCAGCACGACGCTGACGAATGCCTGCCGCCGTGACGCGCCGTCGGTCAGGGCGCTCATCTCGATGTCCCATGGCACAGCGTCGAAGAAGCCCTTCATGATGAAGATCGCGAAGGGCAGCTCAAAGGCGACGAGCACCAGGATCACGCCGGCAAGCGTGTCGAGCAGCCCGATCCAGTAGAGCATCAGGAACATCGGCACGATCAGCGTCATCACCGGGAAGGCGTGCAGCACCAGCAGCGAGCGTAGCATCGCCGAGCGCCCGGGGAATTGGAAACGCGACAGGTAATAGGCCGCCAGCGAGGCAACCGTGACGACAATGGCCGTCTGCGCGCCGGCAATCAGGACCGAGTTGCCGAAGGCGTGCCAGACATTGGGGAACTGTACCGCACCTTTCACCTCTCCGACCCGCGATCGCACCACGGAAGCGAAGTCCGGTTCCCACAGGAAGATGAAATTGCCGACATGGAGGTCTCGGCCGACGAAAAGGACGATGGCAAGGACGGCGATCGCAGTGATGACCGCCATGCCGATCCACATCTGGCGACGGTCCTGCGTGAACGCGGCGGCGAGCCACAGGGCTACCACTGTCGGCACGACCACCGCCGTCGACCGCCAGAGCACCGCCGTCTCGGCGACGCCGGTCCTGGCCGAGAAGGCGATCGTGACCAGCCAGAAATAGGGGAGGATGATCGGCAGCGAGACGGCGATCAGGAAGGAGTAAAGGACGACCGCCTTGGTGCGGCGCAAATTGCGCGCCCGTGCCGCCAGCCTGTCCCAATCGACCAGTGGCTCGTGCGTTGCCGCGGATGTTGTTGGGATCGCCTCGACCGCCATCTCAATGCACCTCGATGCGCGGGCGTTGCAGCAGGCGCTCCATGTCGAAGAAGCGCCAGCCGATAAGCGCTACGACCACGCCGATTACGATCAGGAACAGCGCCAGCGCGGCGCCATAGGCATACTGGCCGTTCTCGAAGGCTCGCCGGTATACGTAGAGCGCATAGACCGTCGTGTCATAGAACGGACCACCCCTCGTGAGCAGCAGGATGTACTCGAAGCTCACCAGAAGCGAGAGCGTCTGGTAGATCGTCACGAAGCTGATCGGCCAGCGCAGGGCCGGCAAGGTGATGAAGCGGATCTGCGCGAAGGTCCCGGCGCCGTCCACCGCGGCGGCGTGGAACAGGTGCTCGGGAATCCCGCGGATCGCGGCGGTGAAGATGATCATGCCCATCGAGGCGCCGATGAAGCCGTTGGAGATGATGATGAGCGCAACCGGAGCGGAGGTCAGCAGGTCGAGCGGCGCATCGAGGCCGAAGCCCTGCATCAGGACCTGGTTGACGAGACCGGCTTCGGTCGGGCTCACCGCCCACAGCCAGAGCAGAATGTAGAGCACCGACGGGCTCATCCGCGGCAGGAGCCACACGCCGCGGAAGAAACCGCCGGAAACGTTCCGGAGCGACGTGGTGGTGATGGCGAGAATCAGGCCGAAGGTCACGTTGAAGATCGCCAGCGTGCCGAAGACGTAGATGAAGGTGAGCCCGATGACCGGCGTCAGCCGGCGGTCGCCGCGGAAGATCTTCTCGAATTGCTCGATGGTGAACCCGGTGATGCGAAGCGACCGGTTGAGGTCGGTGAACGAGACTGCGATGTCGATGAGAACCGGGACGATGAAAAACAGGACCGTGAGAATGATTGCCGGGCCAAGCAGGATCACGAAGTTCGCGCGCCGGCGGGTCGCAGACCGGGCATGGCCGCGGTGCTCGATCATGAGTTCGTCTAAAGTCGTCATTGCCTGACTCGCTCGTTGCGACGGTCGATGCGGTGCGTAGCTCGACCGTCGCAAGGCCGATCGGGGCTATTTGACGACGACGTCTTCGAGGCTCGCCGACGCCTCGTCGATCACGAATTCCGCCGCGTCGTCCGCCGACAGCCGTCCCGACTCTATGCCCTGGATCGCCGCATAGATGATGCCGTTGAGCTCGCCGAACTGCGCATTGTTGGGAAGGAATTTTGTGATCTTGAGCAGGTCGGTCGCACGGGCGAGTGGCCAGGCTTCCGCATAGCGCGGATCCTCGAGCTGCTCGGGCTTGATGCCGAGATGGGTCGTGGTAACCGCATGATCGGTGTTGAGGTCGGCCGCCGAGGCGTGGCCAAGCAGGCGGACAGCGAGTTCCGGCTCCTTGGTGCTGGCGGAGATCACGTAGACGATCGGATGGGTCAGGCTGACCGGCGAGCCGCCCTTGGCGGGTGCCGGCCCGGCGATCCAGCCCCAATCCGCGAAGAAGGCTTTTTCATCCTGTGGCAGGCCGTAGGTCGGGAAGGCCACGCTGCCGAGATCCCAAATGCCGTACATCCAGAAGGCTGCATTGCCGGTATAGAACTCCTTGCGCAGCGCGTCGAATTCCATCGCGGTGTTGTTGGCGGGGATGACGCCTTCCTTCACCCCGCGCTCGAACCAGCCGAATGCCGCGGCGAGCTTGTCACGCTCAAGGAGCAACTTGCCACTCGCCGGATCGATGAAGTCATTGCCGTAGGCATTGAAGACCATGATGTAGTCGGGGCCCTTGTTCGGCCGGTGAAGGACGCCGTACTGGGCTTTCGTCTTGTCGACCACCTGCTTGGCGATATCCAGGACCTCGTCCATTGTCAGGTCGCCCGACAGTGCCCGTTGGGGCAAAGCGTCGACGAAAGCGGCGTCATAGCCGGCCTCGCGGAGGAGTTTCTTGTTGTAGAAGAACATCCTCGCCTCCGCATCCTGCGGGATGGCGTAGGTGCCGTCGGGGCACCTGGTCGATGACCAGAGCTCCGGGAAGATCGTCCCGAAGTGCTGCGGGTATTTGGCGATATAGTCGTCGAGCTTGAGGGCGAAGCCGTCCTGCTGGAAGGCGCAGACCCATTCATGCGCAGCGATGAACATGTCCGGCCCCTGGCCGATGCCGAACACTTTCAGGAGCTGCAGAGCGTCGTCGTCAAAACCCTTGGCAGGGCTCTCGCGCACCGCGACCTCGATACGCTTGGGTGAACCTTCGGCCTCGAGTTCCTTGTTGAGCCGCTCTGCAGCCTTGACCACATTGCCCGGACGCAATGGTCCGGAAGGATCCTGACGCGACCACAGCTCGAATTTCACGGTCTCCTGGGCGAAAACCGGCATTGCCGTGAAGACGGCTGCCAAGCCACCCGCAAGTACTGCACTCAGGAGTGCGGCGGCAGTTCCACTCTTCCAGTGAATCATCTTTCCATCCTCCCTGCTGCGGCACGCTTCACCGCGCCGTCATGTTGTTGCAATGCTGTGCAACAGGATTATGAATGCACTTGGGAGAATGTCCAGTGGGAGGGGTCGAACCGTGACCGACGGCAGAGACAATGGCCAGGGTCGTTTCGTGAGCGCCCAGGCCGTCGCCGAACGGGCGGGCGTGTCCCGCTCCGCGGTCTCGCGAGCCTTCACCCCTGGCGCAAGCATAGCGCCGGCAACCCTGGCCAGGGTGCACGAGGCGGCCGCCGCCCTCGGCTACCAGGTCAACGATCTCGCCCGGGGCCTTCTCGCCAATCGCAGCCGGTTGGTCGGGCTGGTGACCTCTGACGCCGACACACCGTTCCGCGCCCAGATGATCGCCGCGCTGTCGCAGGCCTTGATCGAGCGTGGCAACATGCCGGCGATCATCAACATCGGCACCACCACGGAAGACATTGCGAATGCCAGCCGGCAGTTGCTGCGCTACCGGGCGGAGGCGACCGTCTTCCTGTCAGGCTCGCCGCCGGAGAGCCTGGTCGAGCTGACGCGCCGCAACGGACAGCCGCTGATCCTGATCAACCGAGCCGAGACGGGCCTCGACAGCGTTCATTGCGACGACAGGGACGGTGCGCAGCAGGCCTTCGGGATCCTGTCCATGACCGGAGCCCGCCGCTTCGCCGTGATCAACAAGGAGGATCCGAGCCCGAGCCTTGCCGTTCGCGAGCGCGCCTTCGCCGAGTTCGCAGCCGCGTCGGGATTCAAGCCGACGATCGTGAGGGCCGGTCACTCCGACTATGACGGCGGGCAGGAGGCGGCGCGGCAATTGCTGGCGCGAGGACCGGCACCTGACGCGATCTTCTGCGTCAACGACCTGATGGCGTTCGGGACGCTCGATCATTTGCGCGGCGCGGGCCTGCGTGTACCAGACAACGTGTCGGTCATCGGCTTCGACGACGTTCCCATTGCCGCGTGGGCCTCCTACAGGCTGACCACGCTGCGGCAGGACCCCCGGCGCATCGCCCGCGAGGTCGTGTCGATCCTCGACCGGCGCCTCTCCGATCCGGACCTGCCGCCGATATCGGTCCATATCCCGGTCGAGCTCGTAGTTCGCGAAACCGTCAAGACCCGCCGGCAGGAGGCGCGTCTTCGCAAATAGGGAGACCAGCCGGGTATGTCCTTCAGCTTCCTGGCCCGCGAGGCGGGGCATGTCCATGTCTGCGGCCACCGCGGCTACAGCCTCTGCTATCCGGAGAACACGCTGCCGGCGCTAGAGGCGGCCCGGACGGCAGGCGCGACCACGGTCGAGATCGACGTCGTACTGACTGCAGACGGCGAGCCGATCGTCCTGCACGATCTGACCGTCGACCGGACAACGGACGGGCATGGCTTCGCAGCCGACCTCGGCCTTGAGCAGATCCGCCGACTGGATGCCGGCGTCCGGTTCGATCCCTCCTTCGCCGGTACGAAGATTCCGACCGTCGCGGAGACGCTCGACTGGGCCAAAGCGGCGGATATGGGGATCGTACTGGAGATCAAGGAGGCCGAGCGGCCGGATCTCGCCGCCGATCGCGTAGCGGCATTGCTCAGAGCAACGGGGACGCTCGACCGCGTCATCGTGATCGGCTTTGACCATGCGGTTCTGAAGCGCGCCGTAGAGCATCATCCGGGACTCAAGACCGAAGCAATCACCCATGCCCGCCATGCCGACCTCATCGGTGTGCTGGAGACTTGCGGCGCGGCTTCGGTCTCGATCGAGCTCGACATGTTCCACCCCGACGATGCGCGGGCATTGCATGAAGCGGGTTTCAGCAATCGTCTCAGCATGCCTCGCCCGGACAAACTCGCCGAATACTGGCGGGGCGGCCGCGACCCGCTGCCGAAAATCGTGCAGTGGATTGTCGATGGGCTGGTCGATTCGATTTCCGGCGACGACGTGCCGTTCATCGCTCGCCTCGTCAGACAAGCCGGCCACGCCAGTTGAGAAGATCGCCATGGCTCGGATGCAACCAGATGTTCTCGATAACCGCCTGCGGGCGGCGGAAGCCGTGGTCCGCGAAGCAGGCCGGCTCGCCGCCGATCATTTTGCCCGGCGCGAGCTTTTGAGTATCGACCGCAAGGGTGCGCAGGACCTGGTGAGCGAGGCCGACCGCGAATGCGAAGACCTCATCGTCACCGGTCTCGGCCGCCTGTTTCCCGAGGACGGCTTTCTCGGCGAGGAGCGCGGCTCCCGCAACCCGGAGGCGCCTGCCGTCTGGGTGATCGACCCGATCGACGGTACGCATAATTTCCTGACCGGCATTCCGTTCTGGTGCGTCTCCGTCGGCCTGGTCGTCGACGGTGCGTTGGCGCTCGGGATCATCTACGCCCCGCTCGCGGCGGAGCTGTTTTCGGCGAGGAAGGACGGCGGCGCCTTCCTCAACGGCCGGCCGATCAAGGTCAGCGGCGAAACCGACCCGACGCGTGCCCGTGTCGCGGTCGGCTTCAGCTACCGTCGGCCGGTCAAGGAGCATGTCCGCGCGGTCGATGCGCTGCTTTCGGCGGGGTGCGAGTATCTCAGGCTCGGGTCCGGGGCGCTCGGCCTTGCCTATACGGCAGCGGGGCGCTTCGACGGCTACTGGGAGCGCCATATGAATTCGTGGGACGCCGTGGCGGGCTTGCTGCTGGTCCGCGAAGCCGGCGGCTGGACGAATGACTTCGCGGCCGAACACCTGGCGTATGGGAGTGAAATCCTGGCCGCCACGCCGGCGCTGGCCGACATGGTCAAACGGCATGTGAGGTTCGGCAGCCCCGAAAGGTAGCCGGCCGTCTGGATCGAAGCCAACTTCGTTCCATTCGCTTTGCTCGTCCGCCATGCTTTCGCGCCATACGGCGACAGGTGGGTGCAAGCGCGAATCTCGCCCGCCCCTGCCAAGCGTATCGCATCCACCGCCGTGCGCAGTCATGACCGGCCTTGACTGATTTTGACCGAAATCTGCCCGAACCGCTTGTTTCAAACCTGTTACAGAGGCGAGTTCGGACAACATCGGGCAGAAACACGGTTGGCCTATTGTCCCTTCAACAGGGAACAACAAGGCGACGACAATGGCCGGCAAGAGAACCACATCAGTCGGGAACGGGCACGGGCCGGTGCGCGGCTTCGATTTCCCCAGGATCGCGTTGCGCCAGCGCACGCAGGATCATCCGATGGCGATGTTCGCGGTGGCCGCTGCGGCCTGCTTTCTCGCCATGGCGCTCATTCCCACATCGGGACCGGCCTTCGCGGCCATCGGCGGAGCGCCGCGCAAGATCGCGGACGACGTCCGCACCACGCAGAAGACGGCACGCCTGCCCATGTCGGAGACCGAGAGGGCCTGCGAGGGACAGGCCTGGGGCAACGAGTCGCTCGATTGTCTGCTCGTGATCGCCCGGGAGGCCGGTGACCGCAAGGCTCGCACGATCCGCATGATCGCCAATGCCGAGCCGAACCGGCAGACCCCAAACGTGTTCTGAAGCTTTCAGCCCTCCAGCCTCTGGCTCCCTGCCGACCCCTCCGGCAGGGGGCCTTTTTTTGCTGCGGAGCAGGCTGTTCCTGTTCCCGGCATGCCCAGCCGGGTCGATTTTCCGCCGTTGCTACTTCGTCAGCGTGATCTGGTCGCCGACCGCAGCGAGCACGCCGCGGACGTCGAGCGTGCTGAACGGCTTTTCCAGGATGAGAGGGCGCAGATGCGGCGCCAGCGCCTCCACCTCGGCACGGGCGCCGATCATGTCGCCGGTGACGAGCACGAAGCGCCGGCTGAGATCGGCGCGATGGCCGATGATGTCGCGATAGATGCCGATGCCGCTGGAGCCCGGCATGCGCAGGTCGCTGAACACGATGTCGGGCGCGACATCGGGCAGGATCTCGCCGGCCGAGGTCCAGGCCGATAGCATCACCGACTTGATGCCCATGAGTTCGAGGATATCGGCCAGGGATTCGGCAACGTCGGGTTCGTCGTCGACGATGAGCGCGCGGCGCAGGCTGGTCGATTGGGCGTGTCCAGTGCCGGCACTATTCTGCGCACCTGCCGTGGCCGGCAGTTCCACCACGAAACGCGCGCCGCTCGGCTCGGTCGCCTCGAACCAGACCTTGCCGTTGTGGCGCTCGACGATCGAACGGGAGATCGACAGGCCGATGCCGGTGCCGACCCCCACGGGCTTGGTCGTGAAGTAGGATTCGAAGATGCGGGAGCGGATTTCCTCCGGAATGCCCGGGCCGTTGTCCTCGACCGAGAACCCGACGGTGCCGTTCGGGTTCCGGAACGTACGCACCTTGATGCGGCGGTCGCGCGGGCTCGATGCCAGCGCATGCTGGCTGTTGACGAGGAAGTTGGCGGCGACCTGGGTGAGGTGGTCGGCATCGGCCATCACCAGCACCGCGCCTTCGGCAAATTCGGCGTCGACCCCGATGCCGCTGGTGCGCGCGCCGTAGGCGGTGACTTCGAGCGCGGAGCGCAACACATGGTTGAGGTCGGTTTCGGCCTGCGCCGTGGGCTGGAGCCGCACCATGCCAAGGAAGCTCTTGACGATGCGGCCGCATCGCTCGGCGGCGGCGCGGACCTTCTCGGCGCGGGCCTTGGTCTGGGGGTCGACGGCGAATTCATGCAGCAAGGTCGACTGCGCCACCACCACGGCGAGCGGATTGTTGAGCTCATGCGACACGCCGGCCAGCAGCGAGCCCATCGCCGCGACCTTCTCGTTCTGATGCAGCTTCTCCCGCTGGCGGTTGATCTCGTCCTCGGCATAGCGCTTCTCGCGCAGGTCCCGGATCGATCCGAGAAACAGCCGGCGATCGGCGATCTTGACCTCCGACGCGGTCAGCTCGATCGGGAAGATCTCGCCCGATGCATGCTGCGAAACCGTCTCGAGCCGGCGGCCGAGCATGGGGGCGCCGCGCCCGGCCATGTATTCTCCGCCATTGGCGTGGCCGGCCCGGTAATATTCGGGGATGATCGTGTCGAGTATGTCCTGGCCGACGATGTCGATGCGCCGATAGCCGAACATCCTTTCGGCGGCCGGGTTGAATTCGACGATCTTGCCCGTTTCGTCGATGATGATGACGGCGTCCAGCGACGCCTGCAGCATGGCCGCGCGCATGATCTCCGCGACATGCGCATCCGACTGGGAGCGCTCGATGGCGTCGCTGATGGCGATGGCCACGATCTCGGCCGCCGCCTTCTCCTCGTCGGTCCACTTGCGTTCTCTCAGGCAGTCGTTGATGGCCAGCGATCCCGCTGCCTGGCCGTTGACGAAATAGGGGATCGACAGGAACGATTTGATGTTCTGGTTTTCGAAGTCCCGCCTGAGGAAGCCGCCGATCTCGCTCGTCAGCCCGGTAAACATCTTGCCCTGCCTGCCTTCCCGGGCGATGCGACCGAGCAGCTCATCGGAGTGGATGACCGATTGCGGGATGACCGTCGGCATGCCGGAGATGCCCTCGATCTTGTCGTCGACCCAGAATCCGGCCACGGACTGGATAAGCCCATGGTCGGGCGCTTCGCGCAGACGGAACAGGATCGTGCGATGCGCCGACATCGAACGGCCGATGAGTTCCAGTGCCCAGCCGAGTTCCTGGCGCCAGTCCTCTGCCTGCCGCAGCCTTCGCACGATGCGGGCGGCCGCGACGGAAACGCCGGGCTCGACGATGTCCATGTCCATGCTGGGCGGGATCGTCTCGATCATGCGGCCGGTTCCATTGTTCAACCCGGTGCGTCAGCCGGCGTCGCCGGCGGGCAGCGAGAAGATGTAGCCCTCGCCGCGAACGGTGCGCAGGAATTTCGGGCTGGAGGGATCCTCCTCGATCTTCTTGCGGAGCCGCATGATCCTGATGTCGACGGCACGCGAGGAATCGGAATCCTCCTCCACGCCGATCGCTTCGGAGATCGCCGCCCGCGTCAGCAGCCGGTTGGGCCGGCTGAGGAATATCTCCAGCACGTCGAACTCGCTCTTGGAGAGGTCGACGATGGAACCGTCGGGCGCGGTCACCAGGCGCCCCTCGAAATCGGCGGTGTAGCCGCCGAAGGCCATTGTCCGCCGGGGCGCCTCGCTCTCCGATTTCGCCTGCGCCGGTTCCATTTGCTGCGGAACGCGCCTAAGCACGCTGCGCACCCGCGCCAGCAGCTCGCGCAGTTCGTAGGGTTTCACGATGTAGTCGTCGGCCCCGATCTCGAGCCCGACGATGCGGTCGATCGCCGTGCCCGCGGCGGAAGCGAAGATGATCCCGGCTGACATGGTCGAGCGGATCCAGCGGCCGAGCGACAGGCCGTCCTCGCCAGGCATGGCGATGTCGAGAATGGCGAGATGAAAGGGACCCTCGGCGGCAAGCGCCCGCATCTCGGCGGCATCGGCGGCCGTCGCGACATCGTAGCCGTTTGCGCCGAGATATTCCGCGACGGCTTCGCGCAGATCCGGCTCGTCCTCGACGATTACGATGCGTGCTCGCAGTGCTATCTCGCCTCCGCTTTCAGCGGACAGTAGATTGGGTATAAACATCTTGTCTAGTTACATCCTCGAACTTGAGACCGGGACTTTTCATGGCGAGGCCAGTCGTTGCGTTGATCGGTTTTTCCGCTGATGCCGCCACCGAGCTCGACGACTATCTCCAGCGGCGCGGATATGTCGTGCGCCTTGCGGCGGACGGCTGGCAAGGCGATGCGCTGATCTGCGAGGGCGGTGTCGATGTCGCGGTCGTCGAACTGGCGCTCGAAGACGGCGCCGGTCTCGACCTGCTCCGACGCCACGGCGCCGGCGGCACGCTTTTCATGATGGTGAATGGACGGTCCGACCTGATCGACAAGATCCTGGCCCTGGAACTCGGCGCAGCCGACGCTGTCGAGCGTCCTGTCAATCCGCGCGAGATCGCGGCGAGGATCGGCGGGCTGATCGCCCGGCGAGGCCAGCGTGGCAGCGAGTTGCTGGTCCTCGAGAACGCGACGGTCGACCTGAAGGCCGCTCTGGTGATGCACCGGTCGGGGGGAGAGGACGCCCTGTCTCCCGGGCAGATCGCGCTGCTTCGGCTGTTTGCCGCCAATCCCCGCACGGTGCTTACCCGCGACGATATCATCGCCGCTGCGCCGGCCGAGGCAACTGACGCCTTCGACCGGTCGATCGATTCGCGCATCGTGCGGCTTCGCCGCAAGCTCGACACCGAAACGATCACCACGGTGCGCGGCACCGGCTACCGCTTCGACCCGCCGTCGGGCGGTTGAGCAGGCAACCCGGCACCGATTTCGGCCGGCCCCGGCGATGGGCGTTCTTATCAGGCGATGCAAGATCGGGTCACCGCGCCTGCTGGTGCGACGCGACCTGAACTGCGCCGATGCCGGATCCGGAATGCCCGGCATCGGCGGGCGACTTCAGCAGCACCGCCGCCACCGCGGCAATGCCGAGCAGTCCCTGGGCATAAAGAAGCGCGGAAAGAACCGCAGCGCCCTTGTTGGCCTTCATGGTCGGATCCTCCGGGAGCGTGCCGGGTGCGGGGCTTCTGTGGGAGCGGTCCAGAGATGGCCGGCCGGGCTCCCCGCGAGCGAGGGTACACCCGTCGCCACGCCTTTCCCGACCAGCTCGATCGTCCTGCCGCATTCCATGTCCCGTCCAGACATCCGTGTTTCTATGCGCACAGAATGACAGGGCCCTGTTTCAGGACGATGCCGCGCCGCCCGGCCCCTGTTGCAGGATGGTTTCCGGGCGCAACCGAATTGCCGGGCGCGAGGTCAAGCGCGGGACGCTCATATTGCTTGATATGAAACAATTACGAAACATAATTGCGTTTCAGCGAAATCAATTCGAAACAGCGCGTGCGCATATTGCTCCCATCGAAACGGACCAGTCATCTTTCGGGGGAACACATGACCACCAACTTCGCCAATCGTCTCATAAACCTTGCGACATGCACCATGATCGGCTTCGGCGCCTTGCTCGGCTGGGGAGCCGACACCGCAGTCGCGGCCAACAAGATCGTGGCGCGCGTATCGATTTCGCAGCAGACGATGCGGGTCATGATCGACGGACGGGAAACGTTCCAATGGAAGGTGTCGACCGCGGGCAAGGGCTATGTCACGCCGACCGGTTCGTTCACGCCGACCCGCATGCACGAAATGTGGTATTCGAGGAAGTACGACAATGCGCCGATGCCGCATTCGATCTTCTTCCACGGCGGCTATGCCGTGCATGCCACGCCGCATGTCAAACGCCTCGGCCGCCCGGCCTCGCATGGCTGCATCCGGCTCCATCCCGACAATGCCGCAGATTTCTACGAGCTGGTCCAGGCCTTCGGCCCGTCCAACACCCGTATCGTCATCGTTAAATAGCCGGCGCGCGACTTTCGCCGGGCCTTTATGTGGCGGGGTCCCCGCCACCCGCTCAGGCCACCGTGAACCGCACGATGTGGAAGAAGACAGGCGCGGCGAAGACCAGGCTGTCGGCGCGATCGAGCATGCCGCCATGGCCCTCGATCAGGTGACCCCAGTCCTTCACGCCCTGGTCGCGCTTGATGGCGGAGGCCACGAGCCCGCCGAGAAATCCCATCAGGCAGGCAAGCAGCGCGATGCCTGCCGCCTGAAGCGGCGAGAATGGGGTCAGCCACCACAGGGCGCCGCCGAGCAGGCTGGCGCCGGCGAGGCCGCCGATCAGGCCTTCCCAGGTCTTGGACGGCGACACGTTGGGCGAGACGCGACGTCTGCCGAACAGCTTGCCGAAGACATATTGCAGCACGTCGCTGCCCTGCACCGTGATGATCAGGAAGGCGATGAGAAGCAGCTTGCGATCGTCGAAGCCGGGGATCGGCAGCGTCAGCAGCGCCGGCACATGGCTGACGCAATAGACGGCCAGCATCAGCCCCCATTGCTGCTCCGCCACGCGCTCCAGGAAGCGCGCGGTGTCGCCGCGCAGAGCCGTCAGCGCCGGCATGGCCAGGAAGCAGTAGACCGGAATGAAGATGGTGTAGAGCCCGTACCATTCGAGCCAGACCAGCAGATACTGGGCCGGGATCGCCACGCCGAACATGCCGAGCAGGATCCAGTGGTCGCTGCGGCGCGAATAGGTCAGCGTCACGAATTCGCGCAGCGCGGCGAACGAGACGAAGGCAAACAGTAGAATCACGCCGCCCTTGCCGAACAGGAAGGCCGCCGCGATCGCCGCCACCATCACCCACCAGGCCTTGATGCGCTGATTGAAGTTGAGGAGCACGGGATCGCGCGGGTCGGCCGCCCGCCATGTCAGCGCCGTGGAGGCTGCGCTTGCGGCCAGCAGGACGCCGAGCAGGCCGGCGGCGAGATAGAACGTCTCGGTCATGGCTTGCCGTCCCTCCTCGGCCTCGGGTCCAGTGCAAGGAGCGCATCGCGGGCGCGATCCAGGAAGGCGCGCCTCTCCTCGTCCTGCGTCGGCGCGATCGGTGCGCCGAAGACGACGCGGCACAGGAGCGGAACCGGCAGGAACTCGCCCTTCGGCAGCACCCGCGACATGTTCTCGATCCAGCATGGGACAAGTTCCACGTCGGGCCGCGCGACGGCGAGGTTGTAGAGGCCGGACCGAAATCGCAGCAGCGGCTCCTCGGTCATGTTGCGCGTGCCTTCGGGGAAGAAGATCAGCGAGTCGCCCTGGTCCAGGGTCTTCAGCATGACGGCGAGCGGATCGACTGTGCGCTCCACCCAGTTGCGCTCGACAAGCACCGAGGAAAGCATGTCCTCGGCGATGAAGCGGCGCAGCTTCGACTTGCCCCAATAATCCGCCCCGGCGACAGCGCGTGTGCGCATGCGCTCACGCGGCGGCAGGCAGGCCGACAGGAGAATGAAGTCGCCATGGCTGGCGTGGTTGGCGAAATAGATGCGCTGCCGGTCGGATGGTCCGGTGCCGGCCCAGATCGGCCGAACGCCGGTGGTGGCCCGTGCGAATGCCGCCAGGGTCGCGGAGGTCGCGGTCCGAAGCGCTGTGCAGGCCAGTGTCCTGATCTCCCCCATTGCCCCTCCGACTAGACCCGTTCCGCGACCGATACGGTGAAGATACCCCAGCGGTCGATGCGCTGGTCGAGCTTGCGGAAGCCGGCCTTCTCGACGAGTTGGTCCATCTCGGCTTGGCTGCGGCGGCGCATCACCCATGGCCTGCCGTCGCGATGCGAGGTCAGGCAACGGGCGATCATCTCGAGCTGCGGGTGCCAGGGCTGGTTGGTGTAGATCAAAAGGCTGCCCGGCGTCATCGCGCGGGCGAGGCCGTCGAGAGAACGCGCCACGAGCGTGTTGTCGGAAAAGAGCTCGTAGAGACCGGAGACGATGGCGAGGTCGGGTGCCGGCGACTGTGCCGCCAGGGACGCGGCGTCGAAAGCGTCGCCGTTGCGGAAGACAACCGTATCCGGCAGCCCGCGCCGTCGGATGAGGCTCGATCCTGCCACGACATTGATGTCGGAATAGTCCCGCAATGTCACACTCGCCGGCTGCCGCGGGCAGAGCGCGATCGCGTCGAGCACGTAGCGGCCATGGCCGGCGGCGATGTCGAGCACGTCGACGCTTCGTCCCTGGGCCTGAAGCCGTGCCACTGCGGCAGGGATCAGTTCCTCCAGATGTGCCTTGCGCTGGCGGATGCCGCGCCAGCCGACCGCGTCGAGGAAGAAGCGGTCGATCAGCCTGCCGCCGGGGCCGATGCCCCGCGCCCGGTTCTCATAGACGTAGTCGAGTGTCGAGCCGGAATCGAAACCGGTCCGGATGCCCGTCGACAGCCCTTGGGAAAAGGCGGCTCCGACGCGGATCATGAAGCGGTTGAACGCCCACCACGCCCCCTTGGCCGAAAAGGTCTCCAGCGGCGTCGCCAGACGGTCGGCCTCGTCGCGGGTATGGCCCGCCCGATCGGCGGTCGTCAGGTCGGGCCGGGGCGCCGGCCGCCGGTGCTGCTCGCCGATGAAACGCCTGACCTCGGCGAGCGCCACGGCGCGATCCTTCTCGCCCAGAGTATCGTGGAAGAAACCCGCCAGCACATGCCGCTCCTTCACCGGGCTGCCCAGCCTGACGAAGAATTCGTGCTGCGGAGCCTGCCGCACCACGAAGTCGCTGCCCGAGATCAGGAGCTGGGTCGGCACGGTGATGGCGCCGGCGTCGGCGACGATGCGCTCCGCGTGATCGTAGAGTTCGAGCAGCATGTTGGAGGCGATCGGCCGGGTGATCAGCGGATCGTTCTCGAAAGACGCGATGCGCTCGCGGTCATGGGTGAGAAAGCGCGCCTTCACATAGGAATTGACGAAGAACGGCCCGGCGAGCTTCTGCCACAGCGCGATGCCCTGGCGGGCGAACGGCACATAAAGCTTGACGTCGAAAGCCGGGGCGGCCAGCACCAGGGCACGCAGCCTGGGCGCATAGTCATGCACCCAGCCGGCGGCCAGCACGGCGCCGACGGACTGCGCGATCACCGTGATGTCCTCGACGGCGATTCCGTCGCGTGCGGTGATCTCCTTCACGAGACAATCGATGTCGCGGACGGATGCCGCGAAGGAGGGCGAATGGCCGCGTTCCCCGGAAGAGCGTCCATGGCCTCGCGCGTCCCAGGCATAAACCGCATGGTCGTCCAGGCCAAGTTCGTCGACCAGATGCGCCATGCGCCCGCCATGTTCATGGCCGCGATGGAAGAGGACCACGGCGCCGCGCGTGCGGGGGCTGCGCGCCGGCCAGCAGCGATAGAAGATCTGCGCGCCGTCATGGCTCCGGAAGCTTCGTTCGAGCGCGACGGAGGAGCGGGGAGCGTCGATCTTTGCGACCAGCACTTCATGTTTCATGGGAGACCTCGATGATGCTCAGGCGGCGAGCCCGGCACGGATGCGGTTGACGATGGTGACGGCCGAGAGCGCGGCCAGGAAAGGAAACAGCCAGGAAGCGAATACGGGTAGTGTGACGCCCGATGCGATCAGCGCGCCGAGCGCGCCGAGCACGAGGGCCCGGTCGCTCTTGCCGAGCGGGCCGGCATAGATGCGCACCGCACCCGCGGCGGTGCCGATGATGCCGGCGCATTCCGACAGCAGCGCCATGATGGCGAATGAGACAACGCCCCAGGGCTGGAAGGGCGCGACCAGCACGAATGGCAGCGTGAGCGCCAGATCGGAGACGAGATCTCCGAGTTCGTTGAGATAGACGCCGAGCCGCGATGCCTGGCCGTGCTCGCGCGCCAGCATGCCGTCGACTGCATTCATGGCCATGCGCACGAAGAGCACGACAGGAAACAGCCAGAAGACAGCAGTTCGGTCGGGGAAAAGGGCGATGAGGGCGCCGGTCGCGATCGAGAGCGCGGCTGCGGCGACCGTCACCTGGTTCGCGGTCACGCCGACGTGCGCCAGCCATGCGACGAAAGGCCTGAGCCGGGCCTGGAAAGCCGGTTTCAGTGCATAGAGCGTCGGCATGGCCTGCCTCCTTTGCTGCCCAAGGCGAAATCGCCTTTGCTGCCCAAGGCGAAATCGCCTTCGCCGCCCATGGCGAAATCGCCTTCGCCTTGACTTCACTCCAGTCCATGCCATCTAGTGTCATGAACACTGTTCACGATCATTGTGAACAGTGTTCAAATTGTGGCGAATCCCAAAAAAGCGGCAAACAGGGAACCGATCATGGCGAGCAAGACCGAGGAGCGCCGCGAACAGCTGAGGCAGAAGCTGATTGCGATCGCTGAAAGCCGGATCGCGAATGATGGCTACGCCGCGCTCACCGCGCGCGACGTTGCCGGCGAGGCGGGCTGTGCCCTGGGCGCGATTTACAACATCTTCAAGGACATGGATGCGCTGGTAACGGCGGTGAACGCGCGCACCCTGGCTGGGTTGGAGGCGGCGGTCGCGCGCGCCTTCTCGGACGAAGGCGTCAGACGTGACCCCAAGCGCGGACTGGTGACGCTCGGCCTCACCTATTTCCACTTCGTCACGGCGCATCCCAAACTGTGGTCGGCGATCTTCGAACTCGGCTTCCGCGCGGGCAAGGAACTGCCGCAATGGCAGATCGACGAGCATGTCCGTCTGATCGGCCACATCGTGAAGCCGCTGCGCGTTCTTCTGCCCGGCGCTTCGGAGCAGCGGCTGGATCTTCTCGCCCGGTCGCTGTTCTCCGCTGTGCACGGCATTGTCAGCCTCGGCCTCGCCCGGCGTTTCATGGCGGTTCCGCCGGCCGAGATCGCGGCACAGATCACCTTCATCGTCGAGGCATTCTGCGACGGCGTGGTGGCGCGCGGCGCCCGCCGGCCGTAGGCTAGCGGAGGTCGAACGTGACCGGCAGCGCCAGGGGTATGCTGGCCTTGGCGAGTTCCTTGGGCGGCGCCGGCACCGGCGAGGCGCGGCGCAGCATATCGAGCGCGGCCTTGTCGAGTTCCGGATTGCCGGAGGAGCGCGTCACCCGCGACGAGGTTACGCGGCCGCCGGGGTCGACTGTAAAGGCAACACGCACGGTGCCCTGTTCGCCCCTGGCCTTGGCACGGCTCGGATAACGCTGGTGGCGCTTCAGCCAGGCAACGACGCGCGAATGCCATTTGGCGGGACTGACGCGGGGCGACGAAACGCCTTGCGTACTCTTCTGCGCCGCCGCCCTCGGTGCGGTCGGCGCCTCGACCTTCGCCGCCATCGTCGGCTTGGCCGCCGGTTCCTTCTTCTCCGCCTTTTCCTTCTTCTGCGGACGCGGCTTCTCGACCGGCTTCTTCGGCTTCTCTGCCTTCTCTTCCTCGATCACCGGGCGCGGCTCGGGCAGGGGAACGGCGACCTCAGGGGTTTCCGCCTCGACCACGTCGGGAATGACCTCGTCGAGCGGCTCCTGCTGTTCCACCGGCTCGACCTTCGCCAGTTCGACCTCTTCGACGGCCTCGGCAGGCTTTTCCTGCACCTCTTCGACGGGCTCGGTCTCTTCGATCGGCTCCGGCTCGAGTTCCGACACCTCCTGCGTCTCCTCGACCGGGTCGGCCTGCTCGGCAGGCACCTGGTCGGGTACGAAGGCATCTTCCTGGACCGCCGGCGCGACCGGAAGCGGGGCAAGCTCGATCATCAAAGCGGGCGGAGGGCCGCCGTCGGAGTCGGCCGGCCGCAGCATATGCGCGCCGAAACCGATCGCGATATGGATCGCCAGCACCGTCGCGCCCGCCGCGCCCCACAACATGGCATCGCGCCGGGTGAGGCGCATGAGCTGCGTGCTGGGCGCGGAGGCCGCGATGCTCATTGGGCCGCTCCCGGCGGCGGTGCAGCGGTTGGTACGCCCGGCGTCATCGTCTCGAGCCCGACCAGGGCGATCTTGAGGTAGCCGGCGCCGCGCAGGAGATTCATGACCTCCATCAGGTCGCCGTAGCCCACCGCCTTGTCGGCGCGCAGGAAGATACGGGTTTCCTTGTTGCCGCTGGTGCGGCCGTCAAGGGTGGTGGCGAAGGATGCCCGCTCCACCGTGTCGTTGCCCAGGGCGAGACTGAGATCGCTCTTCAGCGTGAGGAACAAGGGCTGCTCGGGCCGGGGGGAAGGGTTGGCGGTCGAGCCGGGAAGGTCGACATTGACGTCGACGGTCGCCAGCGGCGCCGCCACCATGAAGATGATGAGCAGCACAAGCATCACGTCGATGAAGGGCGTGACGTTGATCTCGTGGTTCTCCTCGAGATCGTCGCCGGTATTTTCGCGGATTCTGCTCGCCATGTCGGAGCCGTCCCGTTACTCGGCCGCGAGCGGTTGCCGGCGCGCGGCGTGCGCGACCGCGCTGATGTCGAGATCCCGGCTCACGAGCCGCTCGACGCCGGCCGATGCGTCCGCCAGGACCTGGCGATAGCCGGTGATGGAGCGCGCGAAGACGTTGTAGATCACGACGGCCGGGATGGCGGCGACCAGGCCGATGGCGGTAGCGAGCAGCGCCTCGGCGATGCCGGGCGCTACCACGGCGAGATTGGTGGTCTGCGCCTTGCTGATGCCGATGAAGGAATTCATGATTCCCCAGACGGTGCCGAACAGGCCGACGAAGGGCGCCGTCGAGCCGATGGTGGCGAGCACGCCCGTGCCGCGCGACATGCGTCGCCCGGCGGCTGCCTCGATCCTGGCAAGGCGCGAGGCGACGCGTTCCTTGAGGCCGTCGCCCTTGCCGGAAATGCCCTCCGACATCGCGACCTCTTCACCTGCGGCCCGCACGAGCAGCGCACCCGGGCCGCCGGCATTGCCCAACACCTTGCCGGCGTCGGCGAGGCTGGCGGCTTCGGAAATCGCGCGGACGGCGCGCTGCGCGCGGACCTTCGCTCCGGCTAGCTCAAGCGACTTCGCCAGCCAGACGGTCCAGGTGACGAGGGACGCAAAGGCAAGGCCGATCATCACCGCCTTCACGACCAGGTCGGCGGCCATGAACATGCCCCAGGGCGAAAGGTCGTGCGGCAGCGTCGTTTCCGGCATGGGCGCCGGGGCGATCGGGGCAGGCGCGGAGCCGCTCGGCGCGACCGGCTGCAATTCGAGCGGAGCAGGGTTGCCTTCGGGGGCGGAGTTGCCGTCGGGGAGATGGGCCGGTGCTGTCGTGGTGGGCGCCGCCGTGGTCGGCGTTGGCGTCGCGGGTGCTGCCATCGTCGGCGCGCTGCCCTGTTGGGCAGCGGCGGGCGGGGCTTGTTCCTGTGCAGGGGCGATGGTGGCGAGGGCACACAATCCCAGCAGCCCGACCAGTCCTGCAAGCCGCCTTGTTCTCAACATCGGTCATCCTCTCCGGGATCGTTGCCTTCGGCAATCGTCGGCCGGCCGTTCAGATAGGCCAGGGTGATAGAACCGTGCTTTAGGCCGGGTGACCTGCACGGGCAAGAGTTTTCATGACTTTTTTTGTCATGAATTTGGCGGCGCGCTGCAGAGGCAAGGACGTCATGGCACCTCCGACCGAGGCTGGGTCTCGTCCATCCGCGGGCTGCGGATGCCGACATGGCTCGGCTGCGCCATTCGTTGCAGCGTATAAATGCCGCCGGACTGTCGCTCTGACGGCTCCGAGATTCAGCGTGCGTCGCCCACGGAGGACACCAGTGAATCGATGGAATCGCGCTGTGCCGCGGAGCATTGCTGTGTCTTCATGCTCTCCACCATTTGGCCCTGCCCGTAGCCATGAAGAAGGGTGAGCATCGTCACGATGCGTGGCTCCAGCCGGTCGACATTCCGGTACGAGTCGATCAAGGGCTGGAACACCCGGCCTTGCCAGTCCAGACCGCACCATTCCGCAAGTCCGGAGATGAAGCCGGCCCGGATCGCTCCGCGCGCCTGCTCGACCGATACCGGCGGGGTCGCGATTTCCTCCGGCGATGCCGGAGCGCAGGCCTGGCCAGGCGCGCATTGCGCGGATGGTAAGGTGGCGAGCATGCCATCAAGCGTCGTCTTCACGGTTTTGTCGGTCAAAAGCTCCGAGAAAATGTCACGCTCGGCTTCCTCAGCTTGAGTTTGATGGCTTGCCAGGAAAATCGAGGCGAGCACCGTTACGAGGAGCAGCAGGCGCTGGAAGGCCCTGCCTTTCCGAGCACATCCGTACGGTACCGCAAGAAGACGGCGCATCGTCTTTGATCCGCCAGATTCCATCGTGCACCTCGAGCCGCAACGGTTTTCGGGAATGATGTGGTTGTATCTGCGGAGTTATTCCCGTGCAAGCTGTTCTTGTGATGCCACGTGGCACCAGCGCTTTCGTTTCAACCCTTGACCTTCCAGTTGCCGGAAGCCCTATCTCCAGGCTGAACAGAAGAACCGAGCAGGGACCAAACCATGCCCGATCATGAGAAACATGCCCATCACGATCATGCGGACCATGCCCGTCACGGCCACGGCGCCGGCCAGGCGGCGGACGTCGGGCAGATCGTCCGCGACCCGGTTTGCGGCATGACGGTCGATCCGGCCGCCGGCAAGCCGACAGTCACCCATGGCGGGCATATCTATCATTTCTGCAGCGCATCCTGCCGCGAGAAGTTCGTGAAGGAACCAGACGCCTATCTGCAGGCGACCGACCCTGTCTGCGGCATGAAGGTGGATCGCGCCGGCGCGCGTTACTTCCTGCGCCACGAGGGCAAGGGCCAGTATTTCTGCTCGCCGTCCTGCCAGGGAAAGTTCGAGGCCGATCCGCAGAAATATAGCGGCGAACGCTCTGCACCCGCAACCATGCCGAAGGGCACGCAATATACCTGCCCGATGCATCCCGAGATCATCCGGGACAAGCCCGGAGCCTGCCCGATCTGCGGCATGGCACTGGAGCCGATGGGCGTGCCAAGCGGGGACGAGGGCCCGAACCCCGAACTGGTCGACTTCACCCGTCGTTTCCGGGTGAGCGCGGTCCATTCCATTCCGCTGCTCGTCATCGCCATGGGGCCTATGTTCGGCCTGCCGGTCCGCGACTGGATCGGCGAGCGCGTGGCGGCATGGATCGAACTCGTCCTGGCCACGCCGGTCGTGTTGTGGGCCGCCACGCCGTTCTTCCGGCGCGGCTGGGATTCCATCCTCAACCGCAGCCCGAATATGTGGACGCTCATCTCGCTCGGCGTCGGCGCAGCCTATGTCTACAGCGTGGTCGCGACTATTTTTCCCGACATCTTCCCGCATTCCTTCCGTGGTCATGGCGGCTCGGTGCCGGTCTATTTCGAGGCGGCCGCGGTCATCGTGGCGCTGGTCTTCCTGGGCCAGGTGCTGGAACTGAGGGCGCGCGAGCGCACCGGCTCGGCGATCCGAGCGCTCCTCGATCTCGCGCCGAAGACGGCGCGCCTGATCGCCGCCGACGGTTCGGAGGCCGACGTTCCGCTCGATGCCGTGAAGCAAGGAGACAGGCTGCGCGTGCGGCCCGGCGACGGCATTCCCGTCGACGGCGTCGTCGCGGAGGGACGGTCCTCGGTCGACGAATCCATGATCACGGGCGAGCCGTTGCCGGTCGAGAAGAGTGTCGGCGACAAGGTCACGGGCGGCACGCTCAACAAGAACGGCACGCTGGTCATGACCGCCGAGCGTGTCGGCGCCGAGACGATGCTGTCGCAGATCGTCGAGATGGTCGCCAGGGCGCAACGCAGCCGCGCGCCCATCCAGGGACTGGCCGACCGGGTGTCCTTCTATTTCGTGCCGACCGTGGTGCTCATTGCGATCGTCTCATTCCTCGTCTGGGCGCTCGCCGGGCCGGAGCCGAGCATGATCTTCGCCATCGTCTCGGCTGTCTCGGTGCTCATCATCGCCTGCCCTTGCGCGCTCGGCCTCGCCACGCCCATGTCGATCATGACCGCAACCGGGCGCGGCGCGCAGGCCGGCGTTCTCATCAAGGATGCCGAAGCGCTGGAGCGTTTCGCCAAGGTTGACACGCTGATCGTGGACAAGACCGGCACCTTGACCGAAGGAAAGCCGAAGCTGACCGACGTCGTCGCTCTCGAGGGCATCGACGAGGCCGGTCTGCTGGCCTTGGCCGCATCGCTCGAAAAGGGCTCGGAACACCCGCTGGCCGAGGCGATCGTGGAAGGCGCGAAGGAGCGTGGCGTTGCGCTCGCCGATGCCGAAGGCTTCGAAGCCGTCACCGGCAAGGGTGTCTCTGGCACGATTTCAGGTCGCGCCGTCGCGCTCGGCAACCGGGCGATGATGGAGGAACTGGGTCTCGACGCGAAGCAGGCCGCCGCCCGCGCCGACGAGTTGCGCGCCGAAGGCAGGACCGCGATGTTCGTCGCCGTCGACGGCAGGCTTGCAGGCATCGTCGCCGTCGCCGACCCGGTCAAGCCTACGACGGCCGAGGCGATCCGCGTGCTGCATGAAACCGGTCTGCGCATCATCATGGCGACCGGCGACAACGAGAAGACGGCGCGCGCCGTCGCGCAGAAGCTCGGCATCGACGAGATCCGCGCCGACATGCTGCCGGAGGGCAAGAAGGCGCTGATCGAAGAGCTGCATGCCAGGGGCGCAAAGGTGGCCATGGCCGGCGACGGCGTCAACGATGCGCCGGCGCTGGCCGCCGCCGAAGTGGGCATCGCCATGGGCACCGGCGCCGATGTTGCCGTGGAGAGCGCCGGCATCACCCTTGTGAAGGGCGACCTCAACGGCATCGTCCGGGCACGCAGGCTGGCCGAAGCGACCATCGGCAACATCAAGCAGAACCTCTTCTTCGCCTTCGCCTACAATGCGCTCGGTGTGCCCGTGGCGGCTGGAGTGCTCTATCCGCTGACGGGCATGCTGCTGTCGCCGATGATCGCGGCGGCCGCGATGAGCCTGTCCTCGGTCTCCGTCGTCGGCAATGCTCTGCGGCTGAGGGCGCTGAAGCTTTAGCCGCGCCGGATCGTCGCATGGCCTATGAAAAGCTGTCTGCCGGACGGCCGTCTCGACGCATCGCCATTTGCCCTTGTGACAAGCGCCGCTTTTTCGATGCAGCGTGGCGCTTGTCCGGCTTTCGATCGAAATCATTGCGGGTCATAGTTCCCGCCGGAACCAGAAGACCTCGCCCGGGGGAGGAAACGGCATGAACAATCACCTGAACTTCTACATCGACGGAAAGTGGGTCGCGCCGGTAGTGCCGGCGAAGCTCCCGGTGATCGATCCGTCGAATGAGGAAGCCTATACGGAGATCTCGATCGGCTCGAAGGCCGATGTCGACAAGGCCGTGGCGGCGGCACGCGCGGCTTTCGACAGCTTTTCCCGCACGTCGCATGCCGAGCGCCTCGCTCTGCTGAAGCGCATGCTCGCCGCCTACAACGATCGCTACGAGGACATCGCCCAGGCCGTGTCGCAGGAGATGGGCGCGCCGATCGGCTGGGCACGCGGCGCCCAGGCCTGGGCCGGCCAGGCCCATTTCGAAGCGACGATCAAGGCCTTCGAGACCTACGAATTCAGCCACCAGCGCGGCTCGACCATGGTCGTCAAGGAACCGATCGGCGTCTGTGCGCTGATCACGCCCTGGAACTGGCCGCTCAACCAGATCGTCTGCAAGGTGGCGCCGGCAATCGCCGCCGGCTGCACGGTGGTGCTCAAGCCGAGCGAGATCGCGCCGATCAGCGGCATCATCTTCGCCGAGGCCATGGACGCGGCCGGCGTGCCCAGGGGCGTGTTCAACCTGGTCAACGGCACCGGTCCCGATGTCGGCCAGGTAATGGCCGGCCACCCGGATGTCGACATGGTCTCCTTCACCGGCTCGACCCGGGCGGGCATCATCGTCGCCAAGACGGCGGCCGACACGGTGAAGCGGGTCGCGCAGGAACTCGGCGGCAAGTCCGCCAACATCATCCTGCCCGACGCCGAGTTCGCCACCGCCGTCACCAAGGGCGTCGAAGGCTGCTTCGGCAACAGCGGCCAGTCCTGCGACGCGCCGACCCGGATGCTGGTGCCGGCCGCCCGCCATGACGAGGCCCTGGCGATCGCCAAGGTGGCCGCCGAAGCGCACAAGGTCGGCAACCCCCATGGCGAAGGCACGGTGCTCGGGCCGGTCGTCAGCCAGATCCAATATGACAAGATCCAGCGTTTGATCGAGGCTGGGATTTCCGAAGGCGCCACGCTGGTGACCGGCGGCCCCGGCCGGCCGGAAGGTCTGAACCGGGGCTACTATGTCAGGCCGACCGTGTTCGGCCATGTCTCGCCAGACATGACGATCGCCCGCGAGGAGATTTTCGGTCCGGTGCTGTCGGTGATCTCATACAAGGACGAGGAAGACGCGGTCCGTATCGCCAACGACACGGTCTATGGACTTGCTGCCTATGTGCAGTCCCGGGATATCGGCCACGCGCGCGACGTCGCCAGCCGCCTGCGCGCCGGCCAGGTGTCCATCAACTATCCCGACTGGGACACTTTCGCGCCTTTTGGTGGCTATAAGCAGTCGGGCAACGGCCGCGAATATGCCGACTGGGGCATCCACGACTTTATCGAGATCAAGGGCATCGTGGGCTACGGGGTCTAGCTGCCCGACGCCTTCCCGCGCGAGACTATGCGCGCCCTTCCGTCGCCAGAAGCACCAGGGTGCGCAGCGCCTCGGTGGCGGGAACGGGAATGCCGAGCACGCCCGCCTGCCGCACCACTGCGCCGGCAATCGCGTCGATCTCGGTTCTCCGTCCCGCGAGCACGTCCTGCAGCATGGACGGCTTGTGGTCGAGATGCGTGTCGAGCGCATGGTCGACGAGGTCGTGAACGGCTTTGGCGTCCGCTGGTATGCCGGCTGCATTGGCCACGATCACCACTTCGCCGGCAATCCTGTGGGCAAGCTTGCGTGCCTCCGGAAGGCGGCCGATCTGGCCGACCGTGGCATGCGTGACCGCGGCGATGGAGTTGAGCGCGGCGTTGAACGCGACCTTCTCCCAGATGGCGACCTGGACCGTGTCGTCGGTGAGGCAGTCGAGCCCCCCGGCGAGGAAGGCCGCCGCGATCGTGCCGAGTTGAGGCGCATCGGAGCCGTCGCTCGTCCAGAAGCGTATCTTGCCGTCGCCATGCGAGCCGACATGGCCGGGGCCGATCATGTCGGCGGGATAGGACGTCATGCCGATCAAGACGCGGGACGCCTCGGCGAAGCCGAGCAGGATCTCTTTATTGCCGAGCCCGTTCTGAAGGCTGAGCAGCACGGTCTCCGGTCCGATCAGATGCATGGCGCCGGTGAGTGCGCTTCGCGTGTGCATCGTCTTGGTGAATACCAGCAGCACGTCGAACCGATCGTGCACCGCATCGGGCGTGGCGGCGGGAAGCCATGCGATCTCGGTGCCCGCATCCGTGTCGACGCGCAGCCCGTTCGCCGTGACGGCGTCGATATGCTGCCGGTTCACGTCGATCAGCGTGACCGCGGCGCCGCCGGATTTCAGGCGGGCGCCGAAGAACGATCCCATGGCGCCGGCGCCCAGGACCGCGATGCGAAGCGGTTCGGCGGTCATTGCAGCAGCTTCGGAAGGAACAGCGTGATTGCGGGAAAGGCGACGAGCAGGGCGATGCGGAATACTTCGGCGCCGAAGAACGGCATCACGCCCTTGAAGGTCTGCCGCATCGGCACGTCGGGCGCCTGCGCGTTGATGATGAAGACGTTGAGCCCGATCGGCGGCGTGATCAGTCCGAGCTCGACGACGATCAGTATGACGATGCCGAACCAGATCTTGAGGTCACCGGGATCGAGGCCGTAGTCCAGCCCGGCCACGACCGGCCAGAAGAAGGGCACCGTCAGGATCACCATGGACAGGCTGTCCATCAGACAGCCAAGGATCAGATAGAGTATGATGACGAGGATCAATATGGCCATCGGCGACAGGCCGCTGCCCTGCAGCAGCTCAGCGGCGGCCTGCGGGACGCCGGCGCGGGCCATGAAGATCTTGAGCAACTCGGCGCCAAGCAGGATCAGGAAGATCATGCCGCTCGTTCGTGCCGTCTCGAGCAACGCGTCGCCCATGCCCGCGAGGGTCAGCCGGCGCATGACGAGGCCATAGGCGGTGACCAGGAACACGCCGATTGCCGCGGCCGCGGTCGGATTGTAGATACCGGCATAGATGCCGCCGATGACGATGCCGAATACGACGGCGACCGGGATCACCGCGAGCGTTGCGGCAAGCAGTTCGTCCCGCGTCACGGCTTTCCCTTCCGGGCCCGAACCCGGCACCAGCCGCACATAGATCGCCACCGTCAGCATGAACAGCAGCGTCGCCAGTATGCCGGGGATCAGGGCGGCGGCGAACATCGTCACGACATTCGCCTCGACTATGATGGCATAGACGATGAGCACCACCGAGGGCGGTATCAGGATGCCGAGCGTGCCTCCCGCGGCGATCGTGCCGGTGGCGAGCGCGGGGGAGTAATTGTAGCGCTTGAGTTCCGGCAGGGCGACCTGGCCCATCGTCGAGGCCGTCGCCGTGGACGAACCGCACACCGCGCCGAAGCCGCCGCAGGCCGCGACCGCCGCCATGGCGACGCCGCCGCGGAAGCGGCCGAGCCAGGCATTGGCGCCGCGAAAGAGGTCGCGCGACAGGCCGCAGCGCGAGGCGAGGCCGCCCATCAGGATGAACATCGGCAGGACGGAGAGATCGTAGTTCGAGAACTGCGAATAAGCGAGGTCCTTGAGCTGGTTCATCAGCACGGTCGGACCGGATTGCAGGATGATCCCGACAAAGCCCACAAGGATCATCGTGTAGGCGATCGGTACCCTGACGGCGATCAGGGCCAGAAGGCAAATGAGGCCGGCAATGCCGATGGCGAAGGCGTCGAACATCGGGGCCTACTCGTTGGGAACGGGGTTGGACGGCCGGCCGGAACGGATGCCCCGCCAGCCTTCAAGCAGCGTGATGAGCGCGGCGGCGGCGAGCAGCGCCAGCGACACCAGGATGGGCGGAAAGGCGGTCCACAAGGGCAGCTTCAGCACGGGCGTCACTTCGGGAAAGCGCAGATAGCTGAAGAAGCCCAGATACATCTGCCGCAGCATCAGCAGCGAGAAGGCGAGCGCGAACAGCGACGAGAAGGCGGCCATGGCCGACTTGCCGCGCTCGCTCATCCCTTCGGTGAAGATGTCGACGGTGACGTTCGAGCCGGTCAGCTGGCAGTAGGGCAGGAACATGAAGATGGCTATGGCGATGAAATGCTTCACCAACTCGTGGTCGGGCGAGAATGGCCTGGCGAAGAAGATGTTGGAGAGCGCCGAAAGCGCGGTCATCACCGACAGGGCCAGGGTGATCACCCCACCGAGCAGCGCCCAGAAACGGATGGTGGCCGCGAGCAGAGCGATCCATCGCGCCCGGTCGGCAGGTGGAGGGGGCTCGTTGCCCCCTTCCGCAGGATGAACCGTGGCGCTCACGACTTGCGGGCCGCGATCGCCTTCTTCGCCGCGTCGGCGAGTGCCGCCGCATCGAAGCCGCCGCTGGCGTGCTCGGCAACCCAGCGGTCCACCACCGGTGCCAGCACCTGATTGAAGGCGTCCATTTCGGTCTCGGTCAGGACGATGTGCTCATTGCCGGCATCGACGGCCATCTTGATCCCGAAATCGTCGGAGGCGCGCCAGATACTGGCGACTTCCTTCACCCATTCCTCGCCGCTGTGCTTGTCGAAGACCGCCTTGAGATCGTCGGGCAGGGCATCCCAGCGCGCCTTGTTCATCGACACCTGGAAGGTGGTAGTGCCGAAACGCGTCATGTCAGGGCCTTCGATCTGGTATTTGGTCGACTCCTGCAGTTGCAGCGCGGGAATGATCTCCCATGGGATGAGGGCCCCGTCGACGGCGTTTGTGCTCAGCGCCTGCGGCAGGTCCGGCACCGGCATCGTGACCGGTGTCGCGCCCATGGCCTCGACCACGGCGTTTCCGGTCGGACCGGGCACACGGATCTTCTTGCCCTTGACGTCGTCGGGCGAGCGGACCGGAATGTTGGCCATGTGGAATGCCTGGCCGGCGTGGACGTGCATGAAAAGCACATGGACATCCTGGTACTCGGGCGCGAGCTGGCTTTCGAAGAGATCGCGCATGGCCAGGTTGGTGGCCGTGATGTCGTTGGTGAAGATGGTGGGGAGCTCGAAGATCTCCGAGCGCGGAAAGAGACCGGGCGTATAGCCGTTGACCGTCCACACGATGTCGACAACGCCGTCGACCACCTGGCGGAAGAGCTGGGGCGGCGATCCGCCGAGGGACATGGAGGGATAGAGCTCGATCTTGACGCGCCCGCCAGCGTCCTTCTCGATCGCCTCGGCCCAGGGCTGCAGCATCTTGGTGTGCGCGGGCGCCTTGGGGCCCAGGAAGTGATGCAGCTTCAACGTGACTTCAGGCGTCTGGGCGAAGGCACTGCGCATAAGGGCAGGCGCGGCGACCACCGCGCCGGCGGCCTTCAGGAACTGTCTGCGTTTCAACATGGTCTTTCTCCTCCTGCGATCCCTGCCGTGCCGTGTCTGGTCCGGCGGCGGCCATATTTTCTGCTCTCGGCTTCCCTGGCCGAGGTATCCCTGTCGCCAGAGATTAGACGCTCATGCCTCCGTCGACCATCAGCATTGTGCCGGTCGTGAAGCTGCTCATGTCGGATGCGAGATAAAGGACGGACATTGCGACCTCCTCCGCCGTGCCGTGGCGGCCGAGCGGGATGATCTCGTCGAAGAACTGTGTTCCGTCGCGGCCGATGATCCTGCCGAGATCGTCCTCGACCGATTTCTGGAAGGAATTGTCGATCGGACCGGGATGGATGCTGTTCACCCTGATGCCGCGCGGCGCCAGTTCCTTCGCCAGGCAACGCATGATGCCGATCTGGGCGTGCTTGGCGGTGATGTAGCCATAAACGCCTGGGTCGCCGCGCGTGCCAGCGACGCTCGAGGTGATCACGATCGAGCCGCCGTTCCTGATATGCGGCACCGCATGTTTCGCTGCGAGGAATGTGCCCTTCACATGGACGGCCTGGACAGCGTCGAACACCTCCTCCGGGTAGGCCTCGATCGGCGCCACCGTGCCGAAATTGCCGGCGTTGCAGAACAGGACGTCGATCGCGCCGAAGCGCGTTACCGCGGCGGCCACATAGCGCTCGGCATCGGCAGCCTTGCTGACGTCGGCCTCGACCGTCACGACACGATCCCGTTCTTTTTCGAAGCCGGCCGGTGCCGCGATATCGACGAGCACGACATTGGCGCCATGCTCGAGGAACAGCCGGGCGGTGGCGCGGCCGATGCTGCCGCCTCCGCCGGTGATGATGCAGTTCTTGCCTTCCAGCAGCTTCACGCGCGGCTCTCCTCCCCGTCGGCCTGCCTTGAAACTAGTTTGCAATCAAACATCTTTCGAGCAGTCGCACAAGAGGCTGATCGGATCCCCTGCGCTGCCCGGTTCCAGCGTCAGAAATGCGGCAGCCACACGTCCAGAACGGCCGCGCGTTTGCCGCTGCGCACGACTTCGAAAGCCTCGGCGACGGCGCTTTCGAGCTCTTCGATCTTCTCGACCCTGCGCGCGAAGGCGCCGCCCGAGGCAGCCGCGATTGCCGAATAGTCCGGCGGCGGATCGAAGGCGATGTCGAGATCGTTGGCGCGGCTGGCATAGCCGTCCGGATGTACGGCGAGAGCGGAGAAGCGCGGCGCCTTCCAGCCGCGATTGTTGAACACCACCTGCAGGAACGGCGTTTCGTATTTGCCCGCCATCCAATGGACCGAGGACGGCACCGAGAACATGTAGGAGCCGTCGCCCGTCATGGCCACGATCGTCTTGTCGGGCGCGGCCAGCTTGGCGCCGATCGCGGCCCCGCCGTTCCAGCCCAGCGAGCCGCCGCCGCTGGTGAAGATCGATCCCGGCCGCGTCATCGCCAGGTGATTGAAGATCACGGGATAGTTGGTGATGCCTTCGTTGAGCACGATGGTGTCGTCGTCGACATGCCGGCGCACGCAGGCAGTCACATATTCCGGCGTGATCAGCCCGGCGGATGCCCTCTCCAGGGCTTCCAGGCCGCGCCGCCGCTTGTCGCTTTCGCCGGCATGGTGACGCCTGCGGCGCGCCACCGCTTCCGCATCGATGGCCCTCGCGCTGAGCGCCGCATTGAGCTGGGCGAGCGCTGTCGCGCCGTCGCCGCGCATCACCTGCCGAGCGGGGATGTACCAGAGCGGCATGTTCTCCTTCAGCGGGTCGACGTCGATGTGGAAGATGGCCGCATCGTCGTCGGGGCGGCTGATCGTCGGTATCCAGGGAACGTCGCTGTCGATGACCAGGATGCAGTCGGCCTCCGCGAGAGCGGCGTTCTGGCGCGGCTCATTCCATTGATTGCCGCGATAGAGCGGATGGTCATGGGGGAAGTTCATGGCGTTGGGAACGGATTCCAGCACGCCGACGCCGAGCGCCTCGCAGAACCGGGCGAGTTCGCCGACGGCCAGCGGATTGCGTCCGAGATAGGAGGTCACCACCAACGGGCGGTCCGCTGCTTCGAAGGCGCCGAGCAGGCGCTCGACCGCGGCCTGCGTCAGGGCGACGGGTTCGACCGCCGGCCACTCGGCCATGTCGATCGCCACGGCTTCGGAAAGCTCCTCCTCCATCACCTCGCGCGCGCCCATCAGATAGACCGGCCCCTTGGGCGCGCTGTTGGCGAATTGCAGGGCGCGATGCACCATCTGCTTGATGTTCTTGCCCGTACGCAACTCGTTGTCGTATTTCATGTAGCCGCGCACGATGCCGCGCTGGTCCGGTACATCCTGGATCCACTGGATGAACTCGTTGCGGCTGCCGCGCATCTCGCCCCCCTGGGTGAAGGGCGAGGAACCGGCGAAGACGAGCATCGGCACGCGGCCCTTGGCGGCATTGTGGACGGCGCCGGCCAGGGCCTGAGTGCCGCATTCGACATGGACGACGACGGCTTGGGGGATGCCGCTGACCTGCGCGAAGCCGTGTGCCGCGCTCATGCCCACCATCTCGTTCGGGCATGTGATGACGGCCGGTATCTCGCGGCCCTTGGCACGCGCCTCGGCGATCGCCTCGAACAAGGCGGGGTGGTCGCTGCCGAAATTGGCGAAGATATAGGTAACGCCCGCCTCGGTGAGCGCTTCGAGAAAGGCCGTGCTTGCGGTGTACATGGAAACACTCCCGCCGATCAGTCGAGCAGCGCCGAAATGCGCTTGAGCAGGCGGATCAGCTCTTCCTTCTTGTCGCCGACGATCTCGTCCAGGGTGCGGTCGTGGGCCGCCGCGTGCTCGGCAAGCATGGCGAGCTTGTCCTTGCCGAGCCGGGTGAGCGACAGCGTGTAGCTGCGCTTGTCGTTCTCCACCGTCTCCCGCGCGATCAGCTTCAGGCGCAGGAGGTCGCGCAGCACCGGCGTCAGGGTCGACTTGTCGCGGCCGCTCGCCTTGCTGAGCGCCATCGGCGTGATGCCGGGATTATCATGGATGAGGCTCAATACCGCGAACCAGCCCGGCCGCAGTTCGGCGTCGCCGGTGTGGCGCTTGAAGGCCTTGAACGATGCGTTCTGGGCGAGCCGCAGGTTGAAGCCGATATAGGAGTCCAGCTTGCCGAGCTTCACCGGCTCGACCTTCTCGGCCGCCGCCTTGGCGCTCTTCGCCTTTCGGGTCGTCGTCTCGCTCATGATACTCCGGATCGCTGTCTTCGTGCTCGTATTGCGAACACCATAGACAACGCAGCCGAGCGCGGCAAGTTAGTTTTGTCTCAAACTATTTTCGGTTGCGGGTTGATTTCGATGGAACTCGGCGGCTAGTCTTTCCGCGGGAGGACGAGCATGGAGCTGCAGGCGGTCGGCGGGCTGTTCAGGCCCCGGTGGGAGACCCAGCCCCTGGAGGCGTGGGCCAGCCAGTTGCAGGCGGTCTGCGGCAACTATCATCCTGTTCCGGCCGAAGGCCGCAAGGCGATCACCGGGGCGGTCGAAGCGCTTTATGCCGGTGGCATCGATTTTGCCCATGTCACCAAGGACCTTTCAGCGGTCGAGCGCCATACTGCCGATATTCGCAGGGATGACCAGGAACACCTCTTCCTCATCATTCAGCTCACAGGGGCCTGCGGCATAGAACAGTCCGGCCGCCAGGCGGTGCTGCAGCAAGGCGACTGCATCCTGGTCGATTCGACCAGGCCGTCGCGCTTCGTCTTTTCCGGCCGGTTTTCGAACCAGATCTCGGTGCACCTGCCACGCCAGACCATGTATGCGCACCGTTCGGTGCGCTTCGAAGTGGCGAGCCGGCTCGACAGGTCGGACCCGATGGCCACCACGCTGCGCTCCCTGGTCGCCAAGATGCTGAGCGGCGATACCGGCGGCTCCAAGGGCGACCATCTGAAGTCGCTGCTTTACGACGCGACCCGGCTCTCCTTTATGGGCGACGACGTCGTCGAACTGATGGCGACCGTTTCCGGCGCCGGCCAGCGTGTCGAACTGGTGCTCGAACTGATCGACCGTCATCTGACGGAGCCCGAGCTGGGGCCGAAATGGCTGGCGCAACGCCTCTCGGTTTCGTTGCGCACCCTGCAGGAGGATTTCCAGTCGACCGGCGCCACCTGTACCGCGATGATCCGCGACAAAAGGCTGAAGCTTGCCGCAGAGCTCCTGGAGCGCGAACGTTCGGCCGGCAAGGGCCGTTCGATCGCCGACATCGCCTTCGCTTGCGGCTTCAACGACATCTCCTATTTCAACCGCTCCTTCCGGGAGAAATTCGGCAGCGCGCCGTCCGGCTATCTGCGAGGGACTAGCAGGCCGTCCGTCCAGTAGCGAACTGGGAAGTCGTAGGACTGGGCTGCTCGCGCCTGCCCACCTCGACGCAGCCGTAGAAGCGGTGCGCCGAAATTCTCGAAGCGATCTTCCTGTACCGACCGCCACGAAATCACGATGCCGGGACGATCGAGCGGGCGATGAGCGCCTTTATCGACAACGAGGGTAGCGCGGTTCCCGATCAGCTCCATATCTGATAGTGTTAAATCCTATCGAGCGCGATTGATGGAGGGAAAATGCCATGCGTAGCACGCAACAGTTCAGCATCACGTTGCCAAACGAAATGGCGCAGATGGTCAAGGCAAAGGTTTCGTCGGGCGAATATGCCAGCGAGAGCGAGGTTGTCCGCGACGGCCTCCGCGCCTTGCAGGCGCGCGACAAGGCCCTTGATACCTGGTTGCGCACGGAAGTTGCCGTTGCCTATGACGAACTGAAGGCCGACCCCGGCCGGGCGCTCAGTGTGGAGCAGGTGCGCCAGCACCTTGCTGAGAAGCGCAAGCGGCCAGCCTCGGCGTGACCCATACTGTTCGGTTCACCCCGGAAGCTCTCAACCAGCTTGACGAACTGGAAACCCATATTGCCGGGGTAGGGTCGCCCAGGATGGCGGCGCGGTATGTCGATTCCATCGTGGACTATTGCGAAAATCTGCGAACCTTTCCGCACCGAGGGATGCGGCGCGACGATATTCGGCCGGGCTTGCGAACGCTCGGGTTTCAGCGGCGCGTGACGATCGCGTTCGAGGTGGCAGACGGCACCGTGAATATAGCTGGCGTGTTCTATGGCGGCCAGGACTACGAGGCAGCCTTGGGGGACGAGGAGGAATAACAGGCTAAACGTTCCCCGAGAGTTTCTCCGGCTTTGCCGGGTCGCAGCAAAAGCTTGGCATTTGAAGGGGTGTCCCACCGACGGCTCGCCTTGTGAGCCCTCCAGTAACGCGCTTTTCTCCAAAGAACGTCGCGCGCGTCTCCAAGACGAACCTGTCCGATCGACCCTAGTCTCCGGCAGAGCTGGAGGAGCCGGGCCATGGAACGATACGATCTCATCATCGACGGCAAGCGCGTCGCCGCCGAGCATCATGCCGAGGTGCGCAATCCTTCGAACGGAGAGGTCGTAGGGCTGATGCCGCTCGCTTCATCAGCCCATCTCGACGCCGCGGTGGAGGCGGCCCGAAGGGCTTTCGCGATCTGGAGTATGGCTAGCGACGAGGATCGCGAGGCCGCCTGTCATGCCATCGGCGCCAAAATCGCCGAGCATGCCGAAGAGCTCGCCAGATTGCTGACGCTCGAGCAGGGGAAGCCGCTCAACGGACTGGGCTCGCGCTTCGAACTGGGCGGCGCGCAGGCCTGGACGCATCATACGGCCGATCTCGACCTGCCGATGGAAATCCTGCAGGACAACAACGAAGGCCGCGTCGAACTCCATCGCAAGGCGATCGGCGTGGTCGGATCGATCACGCCGTGGAACTGGCCGGTCATGATCGCCTGCTGGCACATCATCCCGGCGGTCCGCACCGGCAATACGGTCGTCATCAAGCCATCGCCCAACACGCCGCTCTCGACCATCCGCCTGGTCGAACTGATGAACGAGGTGCTGCCGGCAGGCGTGGTCAATGTCGTGACCGGCGAGAATTCGATCGGAGCGGCGATGTCGGCGCATCCCGGCATCTCCAAGATGGTGTTCACGGGCTCGACCGCGACCGGCCGCAAGGTCATGGCCTCGGCCGCCGAGACGCTGAAGCGGCTCACCCTCGAACTCGGCGGCAACGATGCCGGCATCGTGCTGCCCGACGTCGACCCGCAGCAGGTGGCCGAAGGCCTGTTCTGGGGTGCCTTCATCAATGGCGGCCAGACCTGCGCGGCGCTGAAGCGGCTCTATGTCCACGACAGCATCTATGACGAGGTCTGCGACGCGCTGGTCGACTTCGCGCGCAATATCCCCATCGGGGACGGCCTCGACGAGACAAGCATCCTCGGACCGGTGCAGAATGAGATGCAGTTCCGCAAGGTCTGCGACCTCGTCGAGGACGCGAAAGCCAATGGCGGCAGGATCCTGCTCGGAGGCGAACCGTCCGGAGGCGCGGGCTATTATTATCCGCCGACCATCGTCGCCGATGTCGCCGACGGCGTCCGCCTCGTCGACGAGGAGCAGTTCGGACCGGTGCTGCCGGTGATCCGCTACTCCGATGTCGAGGAGGTGATCGCACGCGCGAACGACAATCCCAATGGTCTCGGCGGCTCGGTCTGGTCGAAGGACATCGATGCGGCGAAGCGTTATGCGCTGCGGCTCGAATGCGGTTCGGCATGGGTGAACAAGCACGGCGCCATCCAGCCCAACGCGCCGTTCGGCGGGGTGAAGAACTCCGGCGTGGGCCTGCAATTCGCGGCCGACGGGCTCAAGGAATATACGACCGCGCAGACGCTTTTCTGCTGACACCGCGGAACCGGGAGAGGGAGCCATGGCGGAATACGACTACATCGTCGTCGGCGGCGGGTCGGCGGGCTGCGTGCTCGCGGCGCGGTTGTCGGAACAGGCGAGCAGCAAGGTCCTGCTGATCGAGTCGGGCGGCCGCGACACCGACCGCTACATCCATATACCGGCGACCTTCTTCAAGGTCCTGGAGAAGGGCAGGGACGTCCATCCCTACACGTCGGAGCCCGAGGCGGGGCTCAACGGTCGCCCGTCGATCGTGCCGCAGGGCAATGTGATCGGCGGAGGCTCCTCGCTTAACGCCATGATCTATATCCGCGGCCAGCAGGCAGATTACGACAGCTGGGCACAGATGGGCTGCCTCAACTGGTCCTTCGACAAGGTCCTGCCGGTATTCCGCGCGCTGGAGGCCAACCAGCGGCTGAGCAACGACTATCACGGGGCGGATGGACCGTTGAAAGTGTCCGACAAGCGCTTCGGCCATCCGCTGAGCTGGGCCTTCATCCGCGCCGCCCAGGAGGTGGGGCTGCCCTACAACGAGGATTTCAACGGCGCGACGCAGGCCGGCGTCGGCTTCTACCAGACCACGACCCATGAGGGACAGCGCTGGAGCTCGGCGCGGGCTTTCCTGAGGGACGCCGAGACGCGCGGCAATCTCCATGTGATGACCAATGCCCGTGTCGCGCGCGTGCGGTTCGAGGGACGCAGGGCGATCGGCGTCGAACTCGAAGACGGCCGCACCATCGTTGCGTCGCGTGAGATCGCCTTGACCGCCGGAGCGCTCGCCAGCCCGAAGATCCTCCAGCTGTCCGGCATCGGCGAGGCGGCGCATCTCAGGAGCCACGGCATCGAGGTGGTGGCCGACCTGCCGGGGGTCGGCGAGAACTACCAGGATCACCTGGAATGCACCGTTCAGGGAGAGACGAAGGAGCCGATTTCGATCCTCGGCGAGGACAAGGGTCTCGCCGCCGCGCGCCACATGCTGCAATACATGACGTCGCGCACCGGCCTCTTGACCTCGACGGTCGTCGAATGCGGCGGCTTCGCCGACACCGCGGGAACCGGCCAGCCCGACGTGCAGTTCCATGTGCTTCCGGTGCTGATCGGATTCGTCGACCGGCCGCCGGAACCCGGCCACGGCATCAGCATCGGACCGTGCTTCCTCAGGCCGCAGTCGCGCGGAACCGTCAAGCTCAGATCGGCGAACCAGAAGGACACGGCGCTGTTCAAGGCGAACGCGCTGTCGGTGCAGGCCGATGTCGATACGCTGGTGCGCGGCGTCGAACTCGGCATCAGGATACTGGAGGCGCCGTCATTGGCGCGGCTCGTGAAACGGCGTGTCCTTCCCAAGCCCGGCGTGGAGAAGGATCGCAGCGCCATGGAGGACTATGTGAGGCAGGTCTCGAAGACGGTCTTCCACCCGTCCGGAACCTGCAAGATGGGGCCGGACGGCGACCCAATGGCCGTGGTCGGCGAGGACCTGAAGGTGCGCGGCGTCGAGGGCCTCAGGGTCTGCGACAATTCGATCATGCCGACGCTGGTCTCGGGCAACACCAATGCACCGGCCATGATGATCGGCGAGCGCGCCGCCCGCTTCATGACAGGGAAGGACGTCGCCGCCTGAAGCTTCGACCGGTGTCGGTCTTCGTGCCTTGTCTCATCAGACCGCGCAACTCAACGGACGCGCGGCGCGAGGTGTCAGTGCGACTCGTCCCGCGCCTTCTTTCTGCGCCGCGCCATCATGTTCAGCCCTTCGACGAGGGCCGAGAAGCCCATGGCGGCGTAGATGTAGCCCTTCGGGACGTGGAAACCGAAGCCGTCGGCGATGAGCGTCATGCCGATCATCAGCAGGAAGCCGAGCGCCAGCATCACGATGGTCGGGTTCTTGGCGATGAAATTGGCGAGCGGCGTGGCGGCCATCAGCATCACCGAGACCGCGACGATGACCGCGATATACATGATCGCGATCTCGTCGGTCATGCCGACCGCGGTGATGATGGAATCGATCGAGAAGACGAGATCGAGCAGCAGGATCTGGAAGATCGCACCGGCAAGGGTGAGTTGCAGGGTGCCGACCATGGAATCCTTATGATCCTCGGGGTCGACCGTGTGGTGGATTTCCTTTGTCGCCTTCCAGACGAGGAACAGGCCGCCGGCGATCAGGATGAGGTCGCGCCAGGAGAAGCCGTGGCCGAAGGCGGTGAAGATCGGCGTCGTGAGCTTGACGATGAAGGAAATGGTCGCGAGCAGCAGAAGCCGCATGATCAGCGCCGCGCCGATGCCGAGGCGGCGAGCCGGCACTTGTTGCTCGGGCGGCAGCTTGTTGGTCAGGATCGAGATGAAGATCAGGTTGTCGATGCCGAGCACGATTTCGAGCACGACCAGCGTGACCAGCGCCACCCATGCGGTCGGATCGTTGAGCCAGACCAAATGCGGCGCAAGGAAGTCGATCATTTGCGTGGGTGCCCGTGGAAAGCCGAATGGAAGGTCCAGCAGAGTTAGGGTTTGTATGAGGCGGCGTCAATCGGCGAGATGCTCCCGCCGCTCCCGGAATCCGGGTCGCTCGTGCTGGCTCGGTCGGTCGCCCGCCGCGCCGAGCAGGCTTGCGTGGCTTCACCCGCGCTTTCGCCCGCAACCGTGGCACACGTTTCCGAAACCCGCTTAGCGCCAGAAGGACGGCACCGCTTCCTCGAGCCGCGGCCCGAGCCTCAACGGTGCGATCTTCTCGGCGAGCCCGGTCCGATCCGAAATCTCGAGGCCGACGCCGCAGATCGTCGCCGGTCCGCTCGCCGCCTCGAAACGACCCTTGGGCACTTTCGACAGGAAGCGGTTGAGCGGCTCCTCCTTGTCCATGCCGAGGGAGGAATCATAGTCGCCGCACATGCCGGCGTCCGTGATATAGGCCGTGCCGGCATTGAGGATCTGATGGTCGGCGGTCGGCTGATGCGTATGGGTGCCGACGACGAGGCTGGCGCGCCCGTCGACGAAATGCGCGAAGCACATCTTTTCGCTCGTCGCCTCGGCGTGGAAATCGATCACCACCGCGTCGGCCTGCTCGCCCAGCGGGCAGGCCGCCAGCTCGCGTTCGGCGGCCTGGAAAGGGTCGTCGAGGTCGGGCTGCATGAAGATGCGCCCCATGATGTTGGCGACCAGCACGCGCGCCCCGTTCTTCGCGACATAGACGCCCGAGCCCCGGCCCGGCGTACCTTTCGGGAAGTTGGCGGGGCGCAGGAACCGCTCCTCGCGGGGGGCAAAGACCAGCGCCTCGCGCTGGTCCCAGACATGGTTGCCTGTCGTCACCACGTCGGCGCCGGCGGCAAGCGTCTCGCGGAATATCTCCTCGGTGATGCCGAAGCCGCCGGCCGCGTTCTCGCCATTGACGATCACGAAGTCCAGTCGGAATTCGGAGATCAGATCAGGCAGTCTTTCCCAGACCGCGGTGCGTCCGGTACGTCCAACCATGTCGCCGAGAAAGAGAAGTCTCATCAGAAGCCACGTCAGGAGAAAAGGCACGGCTTCGCCGGAAGTCGTGCGACAGCAAACTATCCCTTCTAGCCAGCCCCGGCAAAGCTGCGCAACCCGCTTTCGGTCAGGATCTCGCCGATAACAACGTCATGGGGCTCGTCCGGCACGTTGGCGACCTCCTGACAGTCGAAGGCTATGCCGATGAGCCGCTGGGCGTGGCCGTTCGCCTGCAGCCGCGCGATCGCCCGGTCGTAATAGCCGGCGCCGTATCCGATCCTGTGACCGCGCCGGTCGAAAGCGGCGAGCGGTACCAGCATGATCGACGGGTCGAGCACTTCGGCCTCTTCGCCTGGTCCGAACGTGCCGAACCCCATGTCGACCAGCCGGCCCTCGCGCGTCAGTTCGCGAAAGACGATCGTCGTCTTGTCGAGAATGGCCGGCAGGGCAAGGCGCGCGCCCTTCTCGCGCAGCGCAAACATCATCGGGCGGACATCGACCTCGGAGCGCATCGGCCAGAAGCCCGACACGATGCTGCCGTGTTCGAACGCGATGCGGTCTCGCGCTGCGTCGGCCATGCGCAGCGCCGCCTCGATGCGCCATGACGGGTCGAGCGCGTCGCGCCGGGCAAGCGCCTCCTGACGAAGGGCTCTTTTGAGGGCTCTTGGTTCGGTCATGGCGCAAGTCATAGCCCAGCCGTCATCGGCAAGCCATGAGCGAAACGCCATCTACGGGCTCATTGGAGACACAGGTTCTGAGGCGGCCGTCCGACCGATCGCGCGAATGTCCGCGCGTCCCTCCCCCAGGGGCGGTTCGTCCTGCCGGCGCAGTGATGGACGGGAGCGAAAGCAAAGCGGCGATCCAGGCGGACCGGTGGAGAAGTCGATCCCGGGAACCTACAAAGTAGGTGGGCGCCATATGAAAGGACCCACGGGCCCAATCAGGGACAGCTCCCTTCGAGATCGATAAGGCCCCGGGGAAATGTTACTCCTGCCGAGAGGCCCAGATCGCCATTGCGCAATATAGTGGAGCCGCTGCCGCTGCGCCAGTTCCATATGGAAGGAATCCCCTGTTCGGCAACCGCGTCGGGCCCTGGGGCACGGGCTGCGGCAACGCCCGGGCTTGCGCGGCCGGCGAACGGTCCGTAGGGTCTGGCCAACTCAACGGCAGGATTTTTCGTATGCGATTTGAAGGTACGTCGGCCTATGTCGCCGACAAGGATCTGATGGTGGCGGTCAATGCCGCGATCGCCCTGGAGCGTCCGCTCCTGGTCAAGGGCGAGCCCGGCACCGGCAAGACGGAACTGGCCAGGCAGGTGGCCGCCGCGCTCGGCCTCGATCTCATCGAATGGCACGTCAAGTCGACGACCAGGGCGCAGCAGGGCCTCTACGAATATGACGCCGTGTCGCGGCTGCGCGATTCCCAGCTCGGCGATGCCAGGTTCAACGACATCCGCAACTACATCAAGCGCGGCAAGCTGTGGGATGCGTTTTCCGCGGACAGGAAGGTCGTGCTCCTGATCGACGAGATCGACAAGGCCGACATCGAGTTCCCGAACGACCTGCTGCAGGAACTCGACAGAAACGAGTTCTTTGTCTACGAGACCGGCGAGACGATCCGCGCGAGCGTCCGGCCGATCGTCATCATCACCTCCAACAACGAGAAGGAATTGCCGGACGCTTTCCTGCGCCGCTGCTTCTTCCACTATATCCGCTTCCCCGATGCCGAGACGCTTCACCGCATCGTCGACGTCCATTATCCGGGGATCAAGCAGAGCCTGGTGCGCGCGGCGCTGACCCAGTTCTACGAGGTGCGCGAGGTTGCCGGGCTGAAGAAGAAGCCGTCGACATCGGAGGCGCTCGACTGGATTCGCCTGCTGGTGGCCGACGACATCCAGCCGGAGGACCTGCGCGCCGACGCCAAGAACGCGTTGCCGCGGTTGCATGGCGCACTCTTGAAGAACGAGCAGGACGTTCACCTCTTCGAAAGGCTGGCCTTCATGGCGCGGCGGCAGCAGGGCTAAGCAGATTCCGGAAAAGCGTCCCACGGTTTTCCGACAAGAATCTGCGACAAGACAAAGGCCTAAGCGACCATTCGTTGGCTTGCCAACGAATGTGTGCTTAGGGAGATTTCGCTCGTGGACTCTTGCTGCGGAGCAGGCGGCATGGAATGCCGGTTCGAACGATACCGCGATCTCGCCGCCGAAGGCGGCAGGCGCGACTGACCGGGAGAGGAAGACCATGTCCGAGATTATCGTCCGTCCGCTCGAGCAGGCCGACCACGAGGCGTGGCGCCGGTTGTGGACCGACTACCTCACCTTCTACGAAACGCGCCTGCCCGAGGAGGTCTACGCCTCGACCTGGAAACGGCTCTTCACGCCGGGCGAGTTCGAGCCGAAGGGCTTTCTGGCACTGGCCGACGCCAAGCCCGTCGGGCTGGTGCATTATCTCTTCCACCGCAGTTGCTGGTCTCTCGTCAACAACTGCTACCTGCAGGACCTGTTCGCCGATCCCGCCATTCGCGGCAAGGGCGTCGGCGCGGCCCTGATCCAGGCCGTCAAGGACGAGGCGGCCAAGGCCGGCGTGACGAATGTCTACTGGATGACCCACGAAACCAACACGACGGCGCGTCGCCTCTATGACCACGTCGCGCGGCGAACCGGCTTCATCGAATATGACCTGTTGAGCTGACCGATGTTCATCCCGTTCTTCCTCGAGCTTAAGGCCGCCCGCGTCCCGGTATCGCTGCGCGAATATCTGACCTTGCTGGAGGGGATGGAGGCGGATCTCGTCACCTACGACGTCGAGGGTTTCTATTATCTGGCGCGCGCCGCCCTGGTGAAGGACGAGCGCCATATCGATCGCTTCGACCAGGTATTCTCCCATGTGTTCAAGGGCGTCGAGGCCATCTCGGGCGAGGGGGCGATCGATGTCGCGAACATTCCCGAGGAATGGCTGCGCCGTCTCGCCGAGAAGCATCTGAGCGAGGAGGAGAAGCGGCTGGTCGAGGCGCTCGGCGGCTTCGAAAAGCTGATGGAGACGCTGAAGAAGCGGCTGGAAGAGCAGAAGGGCCGTCATCAGGGCGGCTCGAAATGGATCGGCACCGCCGGCACCTCACCCTTCGGCGCCTATGGCTACAATCCCGAAGGCGTGCGCATCGGCCAGCACGAGAGCCGCCACCGTCGCGCCGTGAAGGTCTGGGACAAGCGCGAGTTCAGGAATTTCGACGATTCGGTCGAACTCGGCACGCGCAACATCAAGATCGCCCTGAAGCGCCTGCGCCGCTGGGTCCGCGAGGGCGCGCAGGAGGAACTCGACCTGCCCGGCACGATCCACGCCACCGCCGAGCACGGCTATCTCGACGTGCAGACCCGCCCGGAGCGGCGCAACGCGGTCAAGCTTTTGATGTTCTTCGACGTCGGCGGCTCGATGGACGATCACATCCGGATCGTCGAGGAACTGTTCTCGGCGGCCCGGGCCGAGTTCCGCCAGCTCGAATATTTCTACTTCCACAACTGCCTCTATGAAGGCGTCTGGAAAGACAATCGCCGCCGTCACCAGGAGGTGATCCCGACCTTTGACGTGCTGCACAAATATGGCCACGACTACAAGGTCGTGTTCGTCGGGGACGCGTCGATGAGCCCCTACGAGATCGCCTATGCCGGAGGATCGGTCGAACACTGGAACGCCGAGCCAGGCATCACCTGGCTGCAGCGGGTGCTTGCGCAATGGCCGAATGCGGTCTGGCTCAATCCGGTGCGGGAGAAGCACTGGAGCTACACCCATTCGATCGGCATGATCCGCGACATCTTCGGTCAGCGCATGTATCCCCTGACGCTCGCCGGCCTCGAGGCCGCGACGAAGGAACTGTCCCGCAAGCACTAGGCGCAACGCGCCCTTGGGGCGGATGCGTAGCGCGCATCTTCCGCAACACGCGGTGCGACCCTACATTGGGCAGACCAACCCGGAGATCACGATGGACGAGCACCGCTATCCAGTCACCCGAACCGACGCCGAATGGCGAGCCTTGCTGACGCCGGAACAATATGCCGTCATGCGCCAGCACGGCACGGAGAGGCCTGGAAGCTGCGCGCTGCTTCATGAGAAGCGCGCTGGGACGTTCAAATGCGCCGGCTGCGAGCAGCCGCTGTTCGAATCCAGCCTCAAATTCGAGAGCGGCACCGGCTGGCCGAGCTTCAACGATCCGGTGCCGGGTTCGGTGGAGACCACGGTCGACCGCAGCTACGGCATGGTGCGCACGGAAGTCCATTGCTCGCGCTGCGGCAGCCATCTCGGCCATGTGTTCGAGGATGGCCCGCCGCCGACCCATCTGCGTTATTGCATCAACGGTGTGGCGCTGAACTTCGAGCCGGACTGAGCGCTGCGCGCCGAAAGGCGCAGGTCAGGAGATGGGCCAGGACGTTCCTTGAGGAAAGAGCCAAGTCGCCGTGCTCACATCCGCTGCCCCGTCACCGGGACCAGATCTACTTTAAGTTGAGATTTGATGGCGCGGTTGCTGTTGCGTCAAAGGCACAGTAAGCGGGACGATTTCATAGTATAGATATCTCCATGGGTGGAGCAGTGGGGCCTTGGGGGTTTCGGAACCTGGAGGTCAACGTGCGTTCAAGCTACTTCCTATTCGCGTCGGCGCTGGCGGTTCTTGCCGCCACAGGAGCGAAGGCCGCCGATGCCGTGATCGAGCCGCCGCCGGTCGTCATCGAAACCCCGACATTCACCTGGACGGGACCATATATCGGTCTCCAGGGCGGATATGCCTGGTCCAATGCCCGTTTCTCCGACCCATTCGTGTCCGTCAAGGACAATTTCGACGGTGGCCTTCTGGGCGGTTACGTCGGCTACCAATGGCAATACGGATCTTTCGTGTTCGGTGGTGAAGCCGATATCAATGCGTTGTGGAACGACCAGACTTTCGACGTCGGCGGACTGGCCGTTGATGTCGGCGCCGACTGGCTGGCTTCGATCCGCGCTCGAGCGGGTTATGCCATCGATCGGGCCTTGATCTTCGGTACCGGCGGTGTTGCCTTTACCGGCGTTTCCGCCGACACGACGATCGGCGGGCTCGATATCAGCGCGAGCGAAACCTATACCGGCTGGACCCTCGGCGGTGGTGTCGACTACGCCTTCACCGACAACTGGATCGGCCGGCTCGAATATCGCTATTACGACTTCGGCGACTCCGATGTCTTCGACAACGGCAACCTGGACATCCAGTACAACACCGTGACGGTCGGCGTCGCCTACAAGTGGTGATATAGAGACCGACGCCGTTGCCTGTCGACGGCTTCGCGCCAACGGCTCGGAGGTCGATAGCGATTTCCGAGCCGCCGATGGAATTGATTTTCTGGAGCGACATCTCGCGCGATGATAGGCGCGGCATCTTCCTTGATGCTCGGCAACGGGATGTAAGGGCACGTTCCCGCTCCAACGTTGATTGTTTGCACGTGACCGACGCCTCAAGCGGCATGTTCCCGTAGCATGGGGACTGCCGCTTTATTTTTCGTCACGATCGGTTCCATTCCTGCTCCTCACAGCATCGTTGCAAGGATTACCCAGGCTGCCGCGCCCAACTGCGCGATCCAGGCGATTTTCGGCGTGGTTTTCTCGGCGGTACGCCAAACGGCCAGGAACAGAAACAGATTGTAGGGCAGCGCAAGGAGATGGACGGCGAGCGCGAGCGCGACCGGCACCTTCATCCCAAGGACCATCAGCGCTGCGATCGTGGTTGCCACATTGATTGCGCTGCCGACCACGACCATGTCCCACCAGAACAGCCGCGACATCGTCACCTGCCCGCGCCAGCGCGCGACCAGGAACCCCGGTTCAGGCTCCGTCCTTGCCGGTATCTTTGCGGCCGCACCTTCACCCATGGTCCCGACCTTTTGCGGAGATGCTCGACCGCCGGTGGAGCGAGTTCGACATTCGCACTCCGTCTGATGTGACATGTGCGAGGTCGAATTCGAAGCGCCACATTCGCTTGGGGCCTGTTCCGGAGGATGCGTCAGGACCACTACAGCATCGGCTCGGGAATCGGAATCGATTTTCGGAACGCACGACCCTCCTGGACGTGACCGTCGATCGATGGATGGTTTCGAAGAGAGGCCCGTTGGCGTATGACCTGCCTTCGCCGCGACGCGCCCTCCCCGCAATCATGGCCGCTTGAACGGCCGGAGGCGCAGCCGGCTGCGATGCTCTTCCGGGCCCGCCGCGCCCGATGGATGCACACCTCTGAAATACGCCTTCTGCCATTTGTCCTGAGCGGCTTTCGACGCCGGGTCGGCCAGTGACGAGTTGAAATTGTTCCGGCTCTCTGACCACTGCCTGTATTCGAGATCCAGTTCGGGGTTCTCGGAGAGGTTGCGGATTTCCGGCGTCACCTCCTCGACACCGCCGCGCCTGAGTGGAAAGATCAGGCAGAAGGGTTCGTCGATCTCGAAGTGGACTCTCTGGTTCGAGCGCGTGAACTTCCAGTTCATGGTGAAGGTATAGGGCGCCCAGTCGGTCTCGACGATGCCTGACAGCGCAGCGATCGAGTCTTTGGGCCGATTGAGTGGCCCGGTCACGAACAGATCGACGCCTTGATCTGTCCGGAAAAGGCAAGGGATATGGAATGTGAGGACTCCACTCCCGAAATGACTGATTGCGGGCGGCACGGTTCCGGGTTTTGCTTTGATACGGATCGCGTCGAGGCTATCGCGGCCGTCCCAGACGGCGGAAAATCCCGTGGCGCACAGAACCTCCCAGCCATGCGCATTGGCAATGTTCAGCGGCAGGCAGCGGTAGGCGTAGCGCTGATCGGTATCGTCCATCCATTGGCGCTCTACGGGTGCTGGCCGAATGCGCAGTTCATGTCCGTCGATGACGTAGGCGGTAAGCTGGCTCATGCAATGGAGTCTATCGTGTTGCGTTTCGGCATTGTCGATGCCGAACTCGTTTTCGTCCTGCTACAGCCGGACGAAAGGTTGATATCATGCCGGGCGGCGGCAGCGTCGCCGTCCGGCCGCATCGATGACGCCGCCAGCGCTGCCGCCGCGGCGGCCTTCTACCACCTCAGCTTGACGCCGATCTGGCCGCCGAAGGCGTTGTGATCGGCACCGTCCACATCGAAGGCGTAGCTCACGTCGCCGAAGGCGGACAGGTTGTCGTTGATCTGGAAGGCCGCGCCGCCATTCACCTCCAGCCAGGTCCCGCCTGTGTCGAGCACCAGCGGAGTCGTGTTGAATGTGACGGTCGGCTCCGCCGAGAAACCATGCCACAGGTTGACACCGAGATGCGCCAGATGCGTCCCCAGGCTGCGTTCGAGCCGCGCACCGACCCGCCCGGTCCAGGCGTCGAACCTGTCATGGATGATCTCGGAGAACCGGTCGCGGCTATCTTCGAAGTCGATGCCCTGCCAGATCAGTTGTGCCTGCGGTTCGATCGCCCACCCATCGGAAATGACGAAGGGCCGACCGGTCTCGATCGAGGCGGCGAAGCTGGTGCCCTCGATGTTGGCGCCGATGCCGCGTCTCGACGTGCTCGCGCCGTTGAGCCAGCCATATTTGACGACGGTATCGACATACCAGCCGCTCGGCGTCGTGCGGGTCCAGTAGCCGGCGATGCTGTCCTCGGTCAGATCGAGACTCCCGGCCTGAAGGTTCAGGCCGCCCAATATGTTGCCGCTGATGTCACCGGACGTCTCGGCATGGGTATAGAAGAGCCCGAAGCGATCGACATGGCCGTTTTCGTGCTCGATGCCGACGATGTCACTGCCGGCCTGTAGCCCCCAATAGGTGCCATCGAAGGCCGGGGCGAGTTCGTATCCGGCGACGTTCAGCGTCGCATTGGCGCTGAGGTCGCTGTCGGCGCCGAACACCCGGCCCCACACAATGGGCGGCGGACGGACACCGTCATACGGCACGTCGGCGCCCTGCGGCTCGGGAAGCGAATAAAGCAAGGCGCCGTCGCCGATCAGAAGCGATTGGTCGCCACGCCGTTGATGGAACGTGCCGAGAGACAACAGCCCGAGCCGTTGGGCTGCGAGCGGCGCAATCACATGTCCGGGCACCTCCGGACGCACGTTCGGGAGCGGCGGCGGCGCAGGAGGTGGCGGCGGCGGCGCAGGAGGTGGCGGCGGCGGCGGCGCAGGAGGTGGTGGCGGCGGCGGCGCGGGAGGTGGTGGCGGCGGCGGAGGCGGCGCAGGAGGTGGCGGCGGTGGCGGTGGCGGCGGAGGCGGCGCCGGGGGTGCCGGCGGAGGCGGCGGAGGAGAGGCCCTGCTGCTGCGCAGGAACCAATCGTTGTCGGTCTCGGATCCCGGCGTTACGCCACCGCGAAACAGCAAATATTCGAACGGTCCGGCGGCAACGGGACTGCCGAGCGCAAACGCACCTGCAGTGGTCGTCGCGCCGTTCAGTGCATCGACCACAAGTATGCCGTCGGCGACTGTCAGTTGCCCCGGTCCGTCCACGTTTGTCACCAGAATGCTTGTCGCGCCGCTCCCCTGGCCGCCGTCGATGACCAGTCGATCGGAGGGAGAAACGTCGGTGCCGAGGAAGGTCTGCAGGTTGAGGCTGCCACCCTGACCTATATAGTCGCCCTGGACAACGAACCTGTCGGTAGCGTTCGAATTGTTGTTCGTTAGGTCTATCGTGCCCCAATTGTGGACGGCGATGAACTGACCGCTTGCGAACGGCGCGACCGTATGGGTGCCGTTGCCCGCGAACACCGTGCTCGTTTCGTCGATGGCAAGCGTTCCGGTCCCGGTGCCCGAATCGCCGAGTTTCAACGTAGCATAGTTGTCGAACGTCAACTCGGAGCTGTCCGTAAGCTCGAACTGCTCCCAGTTCGTATAGCGGGCGACGTCGCCCCCGACCGTATTTGTCCACAGCAGCACGTCGTCCGACCCCAACCCGCCATTGACGGGAAGTCCGGTCTTCAGATTGGTTGGCGTGAGGCCGATGAAATGGGCAAAATCGGTGTCGGCTCCCGTGTCGAGGCCGATGATCTCACCGCCGGTCCAGACGACGTGGTCGTCCCCGTCCTGGCCTTGCACGGTGTTCGTGATTGTCCCGTTTCGAATGAGTGCCTGGTCCTCGCCAGAGCCCAGGAGCACATTTCCGTTGACCGTGCCGTCCGCCATGTCGAACACATCGTCGCCGTCGCCCATGTCGATGACGTTGGACACGAGGTTGCGATTGATGAGGACGTCGTCGCCATCGCCCAGCGTGACGGCCTGGTTGATGCGCCCGTCATTGAAGAAGAAGTCGCTCGCCGAGCCGTTGCTGATGATGCCCTGCATCACCCCGGCCTGGCGGTTGACGACAAGGTTTAACCCGTCACCGGTCAGCGTGATGCCGCTGTTGAACGTGCCGAAATTGTCGATGAAGTTGCGGGGACCGGTGAGGCTGAAGGTGCCGCTCACCGCAGCGCCTGCGCGGATGATCACCGAGTTGAGCTCCGTGCCGGTCATCGTCAGCCCGGCGTTGAAGGTTCCCTGGCTGTCGACGAAATTTCTGGCGCCTGCAATGTCCGCCAGCCCGTTGACGGTCTTGCCGGCAAAAATGTTGAGTCTATTCTCGCCGTTGCCGGTGATCGTGATGCCACCGCTGTTGATCACCCCGTTGTGATTGATGACGATGATGCCGTCGCCGCTGCCGACGATTCCGTTCTGAAGAGTGCCGTTGTTGTTGAGCGTGAAAAGGTCATTGTCCACGGCGAACAGGCCGTTGTTCAGCGTGCCGTCATTGTTCAGCGTGCTCGTTCCGGGTCCGGTGATGGAGACGTCGGCGTTGAAGACCGCATTGGGGTGAGCGGTGACCGTGACCGACTCCCCCGCCGAGGTGAAGCCTTCATTGATCTGCCCTTCGCAGTCGAAGGTTCCGGAGCCGGGAGGCGTTTCATGGCAGGCGGCAAACGCCTGCGCATCGCTCAAGCACAGAAGAGCGATCGAGGCGACGGATTGAAGAAGCACGTTGCGAAGGATTGGGCGTCGTCGTCGTTGGCCGATATCGCTCAGGTTCGGCAGGCGCACCGACATGGCTGAGGAAGTTGCCGTTCCGCGCCTTTCGGTCTGATGCCTCAAAGCGCTGTTTCCGGCAGCGGTCGCGCTTGAACAGGCACTAAGGGGCGGCAAGCGGCGAATCATCGATCGTTCCATCACAGTCGACGACACCCCCAGGTTGAAGGTTTGGTGGACGGCTCGTCCTTGTCAATCTCAAGAACGGCCAGCCCCGCCGAATTGGCGAGCGGGTGTGGTATGCGCGCAACAGGAAAAACCGCCGAAAAATTCACTTTGCGCGCACGATGCACTCGACGTGCCGACCGGCTGCGCCATGCGCGCAGCGGGCCGATATCGCCGGCAGTAGTTGGGTGCACGTAGATGCGAGCCGCCCCTGGTGACCTTGCGTGGAACCTTCATGTCGGGCTGGCTCGGATCGAGGCGCCCTTCGCGCGTGCCGCCGATCTGAAGCTGTTCGGCCCATTGTGCTGACTTTGATCCCTCGCTTCCCGACGCACCATCAGCTTCATAAGCCCGATCGTGCGCTCCCCTCTTTGGCGTCGAAATCTCTCATGGAGAGCAAACACCACGATAGTTGGACCAAAGGTCTAGATCGACAAAGGCGGGGCGCTGCTCTGAATGCCGGACGGTTCTCGACGATTTGCGCGGGAAACGACTGATGCCTGAGCATCTCTAGCGAGAGCATCCCGCGGCAGGAAAAAGGTCAATATGAAAAAGCCCATCTTGGGGTCCGCTTCATTGGATCGTCATCAAATGGACAGCCGTTGACCGCCTTTGTCGTAAGGATGAAGGCCGCGGTCAAATAAGTGAAGCGACGCGATGACAAGCGCATCGGAAGGGCGGGTGCGTTTCTGCTTCGCGCAGCGTCAGAGACCAAACAGTTTGGCAGGGATGTCTGGAGGCAACGCGAGTCGCGCCGACATGCCTATCGAGCGTTTCGCCGCCCGCGTCATTGAACATGGTCCAATAGGCTACCCTTTTCTGGCGTCGGGGCCGCCTCCCGAAGCTTGCGTGCATCCTGTGTCGACGAGATGCCGGGGCGAGTGGCCAGCAAAACCGACCGCCTCGCAGGAAGGGAATTGTCCGGGAGGATCCGGTGCACGACGTCAAGCTGTCGGCGCAGTCTCGCGCACTTCCTGGCGCTTGTACAATGCAGGTGGCAATGGGCGCGTCCAGCCCATCGCCTTCCGTTCAGGGGTGGCCGTTGGGTTACTCCATGCCGAGGGCGGCTTTGTAGAGGTCGAGGATCGATTCCTCCTCCTGCCGTTCGGCCTGGTCCTGCTTCCTGAGCCGGATGATGGTCCGGATCGCCTTGGTGTCGAAACCGGTGCCCTTGGCTTCGGCATAGACGTCCTTGATGTCGTCGGCGATCGTCTTCTTTTCCTCTTCAAGCCGCTCGATGCGCTCGATAATCGAGCGGAGCTGGCCCGCGGCAACGGTCTGGCTGGTTTCGGTGATGTCCTCGGCCATCATTGTCTCCTGCAAAGTCATGGGGAAGGCGACTGCCGAGTCGGAGCCGCCCAAGATCGGGCGTTTCGATGCCCGATGAAGGCATAAGGGTCAAGACGAAAGGGATGCCCCGCGGGCAAGGCGTCGCGATCGGCGTTCAACGGGACCGGAAGAGAGGCGTTTCTGCAACGGGTCGCGACTACAGCGTGTTGCGTGTGAACGGACGCACGCAACACGCCGTGGGTCTTTGATTTGACGCATGTCTTTGTCCCGAAACCGGTACCCACTTTCGGGAGACATGCTTTAGCGGTCCGTGACGATCTTGACCTTCTGGCCGGCCGAGACGCTGGCGCCGGGGCCGAGCGCGTTGAGCACGCGGAAGAGGTCGAGCTTGCGGTCGACGCCGACCATGGATGCCGCCAGCGAGCCGACCGTGTCGCCCGGTCGCACCGTCACGATGCGGATGCGCAACGGCTTGAGGGCCGCTTTCTCGGCCGGGGTCAGCAGCTTGAAGCTGCCGCTGACCGATCGCGCGATGCCGTCGAGCGCCGTGCTCGCGGCCGGAGCGGCGGTGAGCAGCCGGTAGACCTGACCGCCGGCCCTTATGACGACGATGTCGAACTGCCATCCGTCGGCGCGGGCGCGCGCCACCGCGGCCTCGTTGCCGTTGATGGTCTCGGCGCGCACGCTGCTCGGATCGAGGCCCGCCACCCATCCGCTGCGGACGTAGTCGACGAGTTGCACCTTCGGATCGAGGGCGACGCCGTCGAAGCGGATCGCGGTCTCGCCCGGGCCGGTCGCGGTGACCGCCGCGGCCGAGTTGTCGATCACGAAGCCCGACGGAACCGAGAAGGAGAGGCCGAGGCGCGGATGCAGAAAGGTGTTGCCGCGCACATAACCTTCGTCGGCGGTGTCGCCGAACAACAGTCCGTCGATGCCGGCGAGGAAGGAATCGCGGTCCCGCGCCCCGACGCCGGGTGCGCCGAACTGCCGTGCATGACCCTGGGCCAGTTCGATGCGCTGCGGCGCGTTCGGGTGGCTGGCCAGGAAGTCGAGGCTGGCGTCGGCGGCGCCGGTCACGCTGCGAAGGTCGCTGTAGGCGGCCATGGATTGCAGGAAACGCGACGCTGCATAGGGGTCGTAGCCGGAGCGCGAGCTGTGGCGAATGCCGATCGCGTCGGCCTCGAGCTCCTGATTGCGCGAGAACTGGGCAAGGCGCAGCTTGCCGCGCACGAGAGCGGCCTTCGCTGCCTGGCTGTCGCCGAGCACGTCGGAAACAACCTTGGTCGCCAGTACCTCCTCGGCCTCCTTCTGCTGGCGCTGCAGGCCGTGATTGGCGGTTACGTGGCCCATCTCATGGGCGATGACGGCGGCGAGTTCGGCGGAATCGTTGGCGAGCGCCAGCAGGCCGCGCGTGACATAGAGATAGCCGCCGGGCAGGGCAAAGGCGTTGACGTTGGGCGAATTCAGAATGGTGATGCGGTAGGCCTGGTTCGGATTGTCCGATTCCGCCGTCAGATTGCCGACGACCTTTGCGACCATGCGCTCCAGCTTGGGGTCGGAGTATTCGCCGCCATAGGTGGCCAGGATGCGCGGATGCTGGCCCCTGGCGAGCTCCGCCAGCCGGTCGTTGCGCGATACCGTGTCGACGGTGACCGGGTTGTTCGACGGCTGGAACGCGTTTTCGCTGAGCGAGTCCGCGGCATTGAACATGCAACCCGACAGCACCGCCATCATCGCGACGGCGGCGGCCAGGCGCAGATGGCGCAGGCGCAGCGGCACGGGGCGGTTCGGAGCCAGAGTCAGGTTCCCATCCTTTCGATTCGTCGACCTGCCCACAGGAGCCGGTCGTAGGCACGACGGACCAGCTTTACGCGACCTAAGCCACAGTCTTCGGCAACATACAAGGATTCGCCGGTGTCCGCGTAAGGACCCTTGGCTGCAAATTATGTCCGCTTCCGGGCAATCCCGCTCGCACGCCTTGTCTGCCCAATATAACGCAGGAAGGCTTCCGGACCAGAGTCTGCGAAGAATTCGGCTGTGGTGCCGGCCGCGGCGATCTTGCCGTCCTCGACGAAGACGACCCGTTCGGCAATCCGCTCGGCATCCCCGGGATGGTGTGTGACGAGCAGTACAGTCGGCCTGCGTTCGGCATGAAGGGCCATGAGGAGGTCCAGCATCTCCTCGCGCAAGGCCGGGCCGAGCGAGGCGAAAGGCTCGTCGAGCAAGAGCACCGGGCGATCCCTGACCAGCACGCGGGCGAGCGCAACCCGCTGACGCTCCCCTCCGGAAAGCTGCCGCGGCAGCCGTTTACCCTTGCCGGCCAATCCGGTGCGCTCCAGAGCCTGGGCGATCGTCGCGCGGTTTTCGGCTGAGAGGCGCAGCGACGGCGACAGGCCGAGACCGACATTGGCCTCCACGGAGAGATGGGCGAAGAGGTTGTTCTCCTGGAAGACCATCGACACCGGGCGCGCCGAGGGCGGCAGGCCCGTGACGTCGTGGCCGTCGATGACGATGCGGCCCGAGGCGGGCGTCTCGAAACCCGCAATCAGGTTGAGCAAGGTCGATTTGCCGGATCCGCTCGGCCCCATGACGGCCGCGAACGCGCCCCGGGGCAGCCCGACGTCGAAATGCAACGATGTCTCGCCATAGCTGAAGCTGATATCGTCGAGCGTGACGCCGCCGATCGTTTCCACATTCATGCCGGCTTCCTTCCCAGCCGATCGGCCGCGAGCATGAGGACGAGGCAGAGCCCCCCGAGCAACAGCGCCAATCCGGCCGCGTCGGCCGTCCGATAGCTGCCCAGGCGCTGGTAAAGCAGATAGGGCAGGGTCTGGACGGCATCGCTGCCGAACAGGGCGATCACGCCGAGATCGCCGAGCGACAAGGCCATGGCGAAAGCGAAGCCGGTCAGCAGCGGCCGGCGCAGCACAGGCAGCTCGACAAGACGCAGCCGGATCCAGCCGGCGAGACCGAGTTGCGCGCACAATCTCTCATGGCGTTCGCTGGCTGCGTCATAGGCCGGGCGAATGGCGCGCACCGCGAAGGGCATCGCCATCACCGCGTTGACGGAAACGACCATGACAGGCGCGAACAGCAGGACGTCGCCGATATGGCGCAGCAGGATGAACCAGCCCGCGCCGACGACGAGCGGCGGCACGACGAGCACGAAGCCGGCGCCGGTGTCGGCCAGGCGCTCCAGCAGGGAAGGCCTTTCACCCCGGCGGCGGCCGAGCTCCAGCGCCCGGCGCGCGGACACCAGGGAAAGGGCTGTCGTCACCGAGATCAATGCGGACAGGAAGGCGAATGCGAGGCTGGTGGTTGCGGCCTTGCGCACGGATGCCTCGCCCACCAGCCGGAGGAGATCGGCTTCGAGACCGCCGATGACCGTCGCGGCCATGGGGCTCACGACGAGCAGGGCTGCGAGCACGATCAGCATCGCATTCAGCACGGTCTCGGCGGCGCCGGCCGCGACGAGGCGTGGCCGCGACACGGGGAGGCCCGTATCGCTTGCGGACGGTGCTCCGATGCGGGCGAGCAGGGCGACGACAGCCATGGCGAGGGCGATCTGCAGCATCGTCAGGGCGGCCGCCCGTGCCGGGTCGAAGTCGAACCGCAGCGCCTGGTAGATCGCCACCTCCAGCGTCGTGGCGCCGGGCCCGCCGCCCAGCGTCAGCACCAGCGTGAACGATGTGATGCACAGCATGAAGACCAGACCGGCGACACCGGGCAGGCTCGCTCGCAGAACCGGCCACTCGATCAGCCGGAAGCTTGCCGTCGCGCCCATGCCGAGCTGGCTCGCCAGCCGCCATTGGTCGGGGGGCACGGTATCGAGCGCTTCGAGGAACAGACGGGTGGCGAGCGGCAGGTTGAAAAAAACATGGGCGATGAGGATGCCCGCGAGGCCGTAGATGCCGGGCCAGCCGTCGGCGCCGAGAAGCGTGAACAGACCGGAGACGTAGCCGGCCCGGCCGAGCAGGGCCAGAATGCCGAGGGCGGCGACGATTGCCGGCAGGCCGAGCGGTACCGCGAACAGGCCGACGAGCCAGCCGCGACCGGGGAAAACGGGATGGCGCGACAGGGCCCGTGCGACTGACATCGCCGGGGCCACCGAAAGCAAGGTCGACAGCAGCGCCTGCCAGAGCGTGAAGCGCACGACACGGGCCATATAGGGGTCGAAGGCGGAGATCGCTCCCGACGGGTCGGCCGCGCCCTCCATGGCGAGACCGGCGAAGGCTCCGCCGACGAGCACGCCGATTGCCGCAAGCGCCGTCGCGCCGGCGGCGACGCGGGCGTCGGTGCGCCGGCGAGTGTGTGGGGTCACGGCGATGTCCCTCAACCGGAGTTCCTCCGGTGGGGAGCGACGTGCGCGCGGTGAGAGGATTGCCCTGGGAGGTTTGCGCCACCCCGCCTGCCGGCACCTTCTTCTCCCCGCATACGGCTAGGGCATGCGCATATTTTCTGCGGGCCAAGACGTTTCTTATGGCCGCCGAGTCGCCTACTTAGCCGTGCCTTGCGGCCTTTGCACCCGGGCGACCCCTCATCCGACCTCGCTTCGCGAGGCCACCTTCTCCCACAAGGGGAGAAGGTCGGAGCCTGGCTTTGGCTGCTCTGCCAATCGTCAACGTCAACGATTGGCCGGAACGCTTCTGCAACTCTTACCTTCTCCCCTTGTGGGAGAAGGTGGCCTCGCGAAGCGAGGTCGGATGAGGGGTATTCCACGAGGTATGCATGTCCTAGCCGCAAGCGGGGAGAAGACTGCCTGCCGCGATGACGGCACCTGGTCCTGCAGCCTCGACGATTGGCGAAATCGCAGAGGACATCGGTCTTCTCCCCGCTCGCGGGGAGAAGGTGCCGGCAGGCGGATGAGGGGCGGCGCCAAGACTGCAGGTACGCAGAGGATCGCGGCAGGGGGAAGGAGGGCGACATTGTCTGTCGACCGCCTCCTACTTGCTGATCGCCGCCAGCCATTCGTCGATCCAGGCCTTGCGGTTCTTCGCCACCTCCTCGGCGCTGAACAGCAGGGACTTGCCCGGCTGGACGAGCTTGCCGAAGGCCGGGTCGAGCGGCTTGTCAGTCTTTCCGGCGGGCAGCATCCAGTTGGTTTCCGGGATGACGTCCTGGAAGGCGGGGCCGGTCATGAAGGCGAGGAACCTCTGCGACAGCGGGTTCTTCGCGCCGTTGACGGTCGCGCCCGCGACCTCGATCTGCAGATAGTGCCCCTCTTCGAAGGCGGCCGCCTTATAGCGTTCGCTGTTTTCGGCGATCATGTGGTAGGCGGGCGAGGTGGTATAGGAGAGCACCATCGGCGCCTCGCCATTGGTGAGCAGGCCATAGGCCTCGCTCCAGCCGGGCGTGACGGTGAGCACGCGCGGCTTCAGCTTCGCCCAGGCTTCGCCGGCCTTGTCGCCATAGACGGATTTCACCCAGAGCAGCAGCCCGAGGCCGGGCGTCGATGTGCGCGGGTCCTGGATGACGATCTTCTCTCGCGGGTCGCCTTCGACCAGTTCCTCCAGGCTTTTCGGCGGGTTTGCGACCTTGTCGCTGTCATAGACCACGGCGAAGTAGCCGTAGTCGTAGGGGACGAAGACGTCGTCGTTCCAGCCGCCCGGCACGGCGAGCGGGGCAAGGCCGGCGCCGTGCGGCGCGAACAGGCCCGTCGCTTTGGCCTCGGCCGTCAGGTTGGTGTCGAGACCGAGCACGATGTCGGCCCTGGTGGCTCCGCCTTCGAGCTTGACCCGGTTGAGCAGAGCGACGCCGTCGGCCACCGACACGAATTGCAGGTCGCATGCGCATTCTGCTTCGAAGGCTTTCTCCACCTGCGGCCCGGGGCCCCAATCGGCGGTGAAACTCTCATAGGTATAGACGGTAAGCTTGCCTTCGGCCGCCGCCGGCCAGGCCAGCGGCACGAGGGCTGCGGTAAGGATCGACAGGAACTTCACGCGCATCGGCACCTCCTTGCGTCGCGTTGACAGGGAAAAGGCGTCGGATGAGCGAACGCATCTAATCCCTCCGCCGGTACAAGCCGGATCAGGTTCAGCGGGTTGGCAGGGGATTTCGCCCTTTGCCTCTCAGCCGGCTCGCGACCCTTGCGCGACCGGCACCCCGTTAGAGCAAGTCCAGACATAGAGCCGGCGAGGGGACACGGCAAGCGGTTGTTTCAAGTGCTCCGGCGTCACGCCTTTCCCTTTTGCCCGACCCCTGATAGAGGCGGGCGCCATGAGCATCTTCACCATTCTGCTCGGCGGCGACCTGATCCGCACGCCCCGCCTCGACGCCCAAACGGCGGGGGCGCGCGTGATCGCTGCCGATTCCGGCATCCGCCACGCCGACACGCTCGACTTGGCCCCGGAACTCTGGGTGGGCGATTTCGATTCCGTTTCCCTGGCGATGGCGGCAAGCTATCCCGAGGTGCCGCGCAAGGTCTTTCCCTCGGGCAAGGACAAGACCGATGGCGAACTCGCGATCGACGCCGCGCTGTCGCGCGGGGCAACGTCGCTGGTGATCGCCGGGGCTTTCGGCGGCCCCCGCGCCGATCATGCCCAGCTGCATCTGGCGCTCGCCATCCGTCTGGCGGAAGCGGGCGTGCCGGTGCTTCTGACCAGCGGCGCGCAGGAAGGCGTGCCGCTGTTGCCCGGCCGCTCCGCCTTCGACTACGAACCCGGCACGCTGTTCAGCGTGCTGGGGTTCAGCGATCTCTCTGGCCTGACGTTACGCGGCGCGCGCTGGCCCCTCAAGGCGGTCGAGGTGCCGTTCGGCTCGTCGCTGACCGTCTCGAACGAGGTCACAGGTGAGCTCTCCGTCGAACTCGGCTCGGGCCGTGCGCTGCTGCTTGCCCATCCCTTCCCGGATACGAACGCATTCTGACCATGGCGCCACCGCTTCTCCGCCTCGACGATATCAGGCTCACATTCGGCGGCACGCCGCTGCTCGACGGCGCAGCACTCTCGGCCTCGGTCGGTGACAAGATCGCGCTCGTCGGCCGCAACGGTTCCGGCAAGTCGACGCTGCTCAAGATCGCCGCCGGGCTGGCCGAGCCGCAGGATGGCGAGGTCTTCCGCCAGCCTTCGGCGACCGTGCGCTACCTGCCGCAGGCCCCCGACATGGACGATTTCGCAACGGTCCGCGCCTATGTCGAGGCGGGGCTCGGGCCTGCCGACGATCCGCATCGCGTCACCTATCTTCTCGACCATCTCGGTCTCTCCGGCGACGAGCGTCCCGACGATCTTTCCGGCGGCGAGGCAAGGCGGGCCGCGCTCGCCAAGGTGATGGCGCCTGAGCCCGACATATTGCTGCTCGACGAGCCGACCAACCATCTCGACCTGCAGGTGATCGAATGGCTGGAGGAGGAACTCATCCGCTCTTCCTCCGCACTGATCGTCATCTCCCACGACCGGCGGTTCCTGGAGAGGGTGTCGCGCGCCACGGTCTGGCTCGACCGCGGCCAGACGCGGCGCCTCGACAAGGGTTTCGGCCATTTCGAGGAGTGGCGCGACATCCTTCTCGAAGAGGAAGAGCGCGAGCAGCACAAGCTCGGCCGCCAGATCGTCCGCGAGGAGCACTGGCTGCGCTACGGCGTCACAGCGCGCAGGAAGCGCAACATGCGCCGGCTGGGCGAACTGCAGGCGATGCGGCAGCGGTTCCGCAGCCATCGCGGCGCCGAAGGCCTGGCCAACATGGTCGCCAGCGAGGCGGCAGAATCGGGCAAGCTGGTGATCGAGGCCAAGGGCATTTCGAAAAGCTTCGGCGATCTCGTCGTGGTCCGCGATTTCTCGACCCGCATCCAGCGCGGCGATCGCGTCGGCCTGGTCGGGCCCAACGGCGCCGGCAAGACGACGCTGCTCAAGATGCTCACCGGCGCGCTGGCGTCCGATACCGGTACGGTCCGGCTCGGCACCAATCTCGAGATCGCCACGCTCGACCAGAAGCGCGAAGCGGTCGACCCCGAGGAGACGCTGGCGCACTACCTGACCGACGGGCGCGGCGAGACGGTCGTGGTCAACGGCGAGGAGCGTCATGTCGTCTCCTGGATGAAGGACTTCCTGTTCAAGCCCGAACAGGCCCGCACGCCGGTACGCGAACTCTCCGGCGGCGAGCGGGCGCGGCTGATCCTGGCGCGGGTGCTCGCCCGCCCGGCCAATCTGCTTGTTCTCGACGAGCCGACCAACGATCTCGACATGGAGACGCTGGAACTGCTGCAGGAACTGGTTGCGGGCTATCCCGGAACGGTGATCCTAGTCAGCCACGACCGCGACTTCCTCGACCGCACCGTCACCAGCACCATCGCGCCCGACGGTGCCGGCCGCTGGATCGAATATGCGGGCGGCTACTCCGACATGCTCGCCCAGCGCGGCGGGACCAGGCTCGATGACCGCAAGGCGGCGCGCGCCAAGAACGGCGCCGCTGGCAGCGGCTCTGCCGCAAAGGAGGCGCCCGAGGCGCCGAAGGGACCGGCGAAAAAACTCTCCTACAAGCAGAAATTCGCGCTCGAGACCTTGCCGAAGAAGATGGAGGAAGCCGCAGCCGTCGTCGCCAGGCTCGAGGAGAAGCTTGCCGACCCGGTTCTCTTCTCGCGCGATCAAGCGACCTTCAACAAGACGGTCGCCGCGCTCGACAAGGAACGCGCCAGCCTCGCCGCCATGGAAGAGGAGTGGCTCGAGCTGGAGATGCTGCGCGAAGAGATCGAGGGCGCCTGAGCGGAGCAGCGTCCGAGCCATCCTCGTCTGCACCAGGAAGTGGCCGATCCGGATGCTTGCCGGCCGGGGGCCGCACCGGCATCATGCCAGCATGACCAATGTCCTTTTGCGACCGGCGCGAGACGGCGAATGTGGCGAGCTCAGCGCGCTCTGCCTGCGCTCGAAGGCAGTGTGGGGTTATGACGCGGCCTTCCTGGAGGCCTGCCGCGCGGAACTGTCGATCCGGCCGGCCGATCTCGATCCCGGGCTGCTGCACGTCGCCGAGGTCGACGGCAAGCTCGTTGGGGTCGTCCAGATCACGCCGGAAGGGGCGGACCTCCATCTCGACAAGCTCTTCATCGATCCCGGAATCCTGCGCACCGGCATCGGCAGGCGGCTCCTGGATTGGGCGGTGAGCCGGGCAGCGGAACTCGGCGCGGCGCGGCTGGTCATCGATGCCGATCCGGGTGCGGCCGATTTCTATCGCAGGATGGGAGCGACCGATGCCGGCGTCGTTGCCTCGGGCTCGATACCGGGGCGGTTCCTTCCAAGGCTTGAACTGCTGTTGGCAGACCCGGCGGGGCGATAGACCGGATCTTGTCGCGGGCACGCCACGAGGCGATACGATGTTGCACTGCATCATCCGGCGCTGATATCCTAGCAGCCTGTCGGACTTGAGGCGGCATCCAAGATGCGATTCAGTTTCATGGATTGATTCTCCTGGATTGAGCGCCGCCAATGAGCAATTTCCGCCAGGTCGACCGTGAGACGGGTTTTTTGCTTCCGCCCTCGGTGGACGAATGGCTGCCGGAGCGGCATCTGGCGCGCTTCGTGGTGGAGGTGATCGATCAGTTGGACCTGTCGCGGACGGTCAAGGCCTATCGCGGCGCGGGCTCGGCCTCCTATCATCCGAGCGTCTTGCTTGGCCTGCTGGTCTACGGCTACGCCACCGGGGTTTTCTCGAGCCGCAAGCTGGAGCGGGCGACTTACGATTCGGTGGCGTTTCGCTTCATCGCCGCCAACGACCATCCCGACCACGACACCATTGCCGCCTTCCGCCGTCGCTTCCTTGGTGACATCGAGCGGCTGTTCACCGAGGTCCTGGTGCTGGCCCGGGAAGCCGGAATGCTGAAGCTTGGAACGGTGGCGCTGGACGGCACCAAGGTGCACGCCAATGCCAGCCGGCACAGCGCGCTGTCCTGGGAGCATGCGAGCAGGATCGAGGCGCAGTTGAAGACCGAGGTGAAGGAACTGATGGCGCTGGCCGAGGCGGCCGACAAGGCGGATGTGCCGGACGGCATGTCGGTTCCCGAGGAACTGGCCCTTCGCGAGAAGCGGCTGCGGCGGATCGCCGAGGCCAAGGCGACGATCGAGGCGCGTGCCAGGGAGCGCTTTGGGCGCGAGCAGGCCGAGCATGAAGCCAAGCTGAAGGCGCGCGAAGAGAAGGCGAAGAAGCGCGGTCGCAAGCCCGGCGGCAAGCCGCCACTGCCGCCGACCGCCGACCCGGGACCCAAGGATCAGGTCAATCTGACGGACGCGGATTCGCGCATCATGCCGGTGGCCGGCGGCGGCTTCGATCAGGCCTACAACGCCCAGGCCGCGGTGGCGGCCGGCAGCATGCTGGTGGTTTGCAACGACGTGGTGCAGGCGGCCAACGACAAGCAGCAGATCGCGCCGATGCTGGACAAGCTGGCCGCCGTTGCCGCAACGCTGGGCAGCGCCGAGACGCTGCTGGCCGACAGCGGCTATTTCAGCCAGGCCAATGTCGCGGCCTGCGTCGAGGCCGGGATCACGCCGATGATCGCACCGGGCCGTGAGCACCACAATCGATCCTGGAAGGAACGCTTCGCCGCCGCGCCGCCGGCGCCGCAGAACCCGACACCGGTGGAGGCGATGCAGCATCGGCTGGCGACGCCGGAAGGCCGCAAGGTCTATGCGCTGCGCAAGCAGACACCCGAGCCCGTGTTCGGCATCATCAAATCGGTCATGGGCTTCCGACAGTTTCACCTGCGCGGCCTCGAAAACGTCAAAGGAGAGTGGAACCTGGTCACCATGGCCTGGAACATGAAGCGGATGTTCGCCCTCTGCCGGGCATGAGGGCGTGGCGCCCATTCCGGCGCCGCTCGATCCATCGTCGAAGGGCCGAAGTGCATCATCAAAAGACCCAGATCATGAAATTTTCGCCGACCCATCCCTGTTCACTCAATCTCAATTGCCCCAGCCCGACAGGCTGCTAGCGTTGGGGGAGCACGCCGGCCGGAACGCGAATGTCGTCCAAAGGGTGCCACATTGTGGTCGTAGGTGCCTCGGCAACTGGACCCTGGAACTCGATCGTCCGCGCCACGTGGCACGGCTTCAAGCCAGGGCATTGCGAGGCTCGTCGAGCAGGGGCGGCGACAATACGGAAGGCGATTCCAGCCCAGATGCGGCAAATTCGAGACATAACGTTGGCAAGCATGGCGGCGTCCTGCGGCGTGCTTGATGCTTTGTCGGTGTGACAATGTCGCGTCTGGTGCCTCCAGCGTTCCCGATGATGAAAAAAGCGCTCGGTTCCCGGTCGCGCATGCTGCCGGCAGTGGTGCTCCTCGGCCTCGTCGGCGCCGGACTTGAAGGCATCGGCATCGGCCTCGTCATCCCCCTGCTGGGCATCATCACCGGCGGCGCGGCGTCTGCTCAAATGAGCGGCCTTTCGGCGATCTTCCAGAGTTTCGGCCAGACGCTGAGCGACGACGTCCGCCTGATGGTGATCGCCGGCTTCATTCTTGCCCTGATCATCCTCAAGAACGTCATCGCCTACGCCAACACGGTGCTCACCGCTTTCATCTATGGCAAGGCCGGCCATTCGATCCGAAGCGCCTTGTCGGAGCAGTTGCTGCGCGTGGGCTATTCCTTCTTCCTGCAGCAAAGTCCCGGACGGCTGCTCAACATCATTTCGAACGAGTCCTGGCGCGCCTCGGACGCGATCCAGACCGGACTTGCGATCCTCGTGAATGCTTCGGCGGCGATCATCCTCCTGGCTTTCCTTCTGCTCCTGTCATGGAAGATGACCTTGCTCGTCGCACTCGGCCTGTTCGCGATCCAGGCCGTGCATGCCCTGCTTTCGGCCAGCCTCAAGGTGCCGAGCCGCCGTGTCACCGCACTCAACAGCGAGCTTGCCTCGCGCATGCTGCATCTCGTCCACGCAGGGCGTCTGACGCGGATCTTCGGCCAGGAGGTAAGGGAAAAGGCGGTGTTCGACACGGCATCCGATGCGGTGCGGCGCGCGGCCTTCTCGCTGCAGGTCCGGCAAGGGTCGTTGCCGCTTCTTTCCGAGACGCTCCACGCCGCGCTGTTCCTCGGGGTGATCGTCGGCGCCGCCCTGGGCGGTGTGAGCTTTCCCCTGATCGCCGCCTTCGTGATCCTGCTTTATCGCCTTCAGCCGCATGTCCGGGCCCTGCAGTACGCCTGGAGCCAGTTCCAGGGCTGGAGCGGATCGCTCGAGGAAGTGACGTGGCTGCTGGATTCGTCCGACAAGCCCAGGGCACCGCATGGCAATCTGCCCTATGACGGACTGAGCCGACACGTCCAGTTCGACGAAGTGTCGTTCACCTATGCCGGCGCGGAAACCCGCGCCGTGGTCCTGCAGTCGGCCAGTTTCGAGATCCGCGCGGGACGGTCGACGGCGCTGGTCGGCCGGTCGGGTGCCGGCAAGACGACCATCGTCAATCTGCTGTGCCGGTTCGTCGATCCCGACGCCGGTGCGATCCTCGTCGATGGCATCCCCCTCGACCAGATCGATCCCGTGCAGTGGCGACGCCAGATCGCGCTGGCCAGCCAGGATCTGGAACTGGTGGACGGAACGATACTGGACAACATCATCTACGGGCAGGAGCGGGCCACGGCTGCCGATGCCGAGCGCGCGGCGAAACTCGCCGAGGCGCATGCCTTCATCGAGGAACTGCCGCAGCGCTACGACACGATCGTCGGATATCGAGGCGCGAACCTTTCGGCCGGTCAGCGGCAACGCATCGCGCTGGCGCGGGCCCTGGTGCGCGACCCAGACATATTGATCCTCGACGAAGCGACCAATGCCCTCGACGGCCTCTCCGAGGCAGCGATCATCGAGACGCTCAAATCGAGGGCGGGCAAACGCACGACGATCGTCATCAGCCATCATCGCAGTACGATCTCGTTTTGCGACGACATCGTGGTGCTGAGCGAGGGCCGCGTGAAAGGGCAGGGACCATTGGCCGCGCTGGGGCCGCTCGAGATGGATGCGCTTTACGAATATGAGGCGGCGAATTGAGGCGGCCTTCTCCTCAACTGCGTCGATCGAATTCCATAATCACCACCTCGCCCGCGCCTGCGTCCGGGTCAATTGCGCTTTTCGAGGAAGTGCTCCTGTCCTTTGTTCTGCGCAACTCCGGGCGCGAGTCTCTTGCGCGCCCTTGCCGGAATTGCCCCAGCCTGTTTCCTGCCATGCGCCCCAGCAGTGCCAGGGCTATGAACTTGAGCACTCCGGCCAGGTTCATCGCAACCATCGGCCAGTAGGACAGACGCAGCCCCTCATCGAAGCAAGGTCCTCCGAGACTCTCTCTCCAGGCCGAACGCCCGGTCCAATACAGGTGACGCAAAAGCCAGGGGGCGCTGCGGCAGTGCTTTGCATAGAGGCCGCCGTTTCCAATGTTGTAGTTGGCATAGATCGAGCGGATCGCTCGCCGCGTCCGCCGCCCGTGGTGATGGAACACGGTCATGTCGGGCACATATTCGACCGGGATGCCCAATAGGTGGGCGCGCAGCAGAAAGTCTGTGTCCTCTGCCGCGTGGAGGGCGGCACCTGCGCCGAAACGCTCGTCGAACGAGCCGACGAGCGCCGCGACTTCGCGGTGCATCGTCATGTTGCAGCCCTGGATGAAGCCGCCGGGATGGGTCGCGCGCACGAAACGCTCGGTCGCGGGCGAGGTCTTTATGGTGAAAGGGAGGTCTGCAGGATCGCCCAGTTCGACACGGCCGCCGCGGATGATGCAGCCGTCCCCTTCTGCATAGTGTCGCTCCAGATCATCGAGATAGTGGCGACTCAACCGGATGTCGTCATCGACGAACACGAGGATATTGCCCCGCGCACGCGCCATACCGGCGTTGCGTGCCGCGGCCAGCCCCCGTCGCGCCTCCGAAACAATCGTCATCGGCAATTCCGACGAATCGGCCAGTCGCGGGAGCAACTGCGCCGTGCCGTCGGTCGAGCCGTTGTCGACCACCACGACTTCGATATGGCATTGAGGACGGGCCTTCGATGCATCTTCAATTGACAGCAAGCAGGCTTCCAGCGCAGCGGCGCGGTTGCGCGTGCACACAATGAAACTTGCCCGGAGCGGATGGTCCCGGTCGGCATGGGCGTGCCGTGGCATGCCTTCGCGCGGGTCGCATTGCGCCGCGACCGGATTCGAACGGCCGCTCATTCCTGCCAATGCCCGGCAGGTGGAAGTATGGATGAGGCGGGCACCGAACTCATGTAGCGGATCGCCTCGCCCAGGCGCTTGTTCGCCGCCAGGGAAAGAAGGCTGAGCCCCGGTGCGAGGGAGCCGGCCTGCCAGGCGTATCTCTCACGCCGCCTGATGAGTCCCCATTTGCCGGTCTCGTCCAGGAACTGTCGTGTCAACTCCGGCCGCTTCTCGTCGGCGATCATCGTGTAGATGAAATAGAAGAGATTGAGCCAGCCGGCTTCGTAGCTCGTGCGCGACGGCGCCGAGGTCGCCGCAACCGCCGTCTCGAGCCGAAGGACATAGTCGGCGGCGGCGCGCACGGATTCGGGTGTTGCCTCTTTGGCGATCGAGCGAAGCAGTCGGTGATCGGGCATTAGACCTTCTTGCCGAAGATTTTCGCCGACGATGTTGAGATGCGTCGCACGCATGCGCTTCTTGTGCCGGCTGGTCACGCTGCCGTCATGCGTGCGATAGGCGATCAGGCTCTCTTCCATCATCACCGCCGGGAAATGCGCGGTTATCCGCCTGAACAGGTCAAAATCCTCGGCATGGGGGTAACGCGCGTCGTAGTGCAGGAGCGCGTCCGGGAGCACGTCTCGGTTGTAGACCACGGTCGAATGGATGAAGATCGTGAAGAACAGCGACAGGATACGCAGATCCCCGGTTGCGAAGATCGGGTCCCCGATTCCGCGGAACAGGCGGCTGCCGACGAGGCTGTCCACGCCGCCGCCGCAGATCGCGACCGCCGGGTCCCGCTGTAACACCGCCACCTGGCGCGACAGACGGAACGGATAGGCGATGTCGTCGGCATCCATTCTCGCGACGAGCTCGCCGCCGGCCAGTTCCAGTCCTTCGTTCAATGACGCGATCAGTCCCCTGTTCTCGCGCGATACGATGCGGATGCGGCTGTCGGCCCTGCGGAACTTCTCCAGAATCCGAAGCGAGGCGTCCGTCGAACCATCGTCGATCGCGATGACCTCGATCCGCCTGTAATCCTGCCGAAGAATGCTGCCGAGCGCCGCGTCGAGATAGGCGCCGCCGTTGTAGACCGGCAGGAGGACCGAGACGAGGGGCATACCTCTTCCCTGGCGGCGGGCCGTCGTCGCCGGTCGCGCTTCGACCATTGGTGGCGGGGGTGGGATCACGCGGCCTCCATCGCGGGATGGCCAGTCCCGGCCCTGGTCTTTGGGGGCCGATCGACCTCCGTCCCGGGCGCGACCAATGGTGTGAGGGGGAAGTAACGCTTGAAGCCGTTGATCGGCTTTTCCAGAAGCAGCCATGAAAGGTAAGCAACCGCCAGGGTCGCCGCGCCGCCCACAGTCAGCCAGCCCAGCCCGTAGTCGGACATATCCATCGGGATCCATGGCTGGGCCTTGATCACCAGCGCCAGCACGACGATGTGGTAGAGATAGAGGCCGTAGCTGATGCGGCCGAGCGCTCGCAGCGGCGACCAGTCGATGAACCTGCCGACTGCGCCCTTGAACCCTGTCGATGCGAGGCCCACGAGAACGACGAGCGGCGCAAGAGGAAGTACTTCCCTCGCGATCCACAGCAGCCACTGGAGAAGCGGGCCGGTCGGCTTGGGATCGAGCCAGGACAAGACGATAAAGGCGCCGCCCAGGATCAGCGCCGCGGGTTTCAGTCCGCGCGGCCAGGCTGCCGTCCCGGCGCGGCAGACCGCCAGAAGGCCCCCGGCGGCAAGCGCGTCCATGGAGGCCGGAGGAAGCAGGTCGCGGGCGATGGTCGGCGTGCCGGTGAGCGGCCAACAGAGGCGGTAGGCGAGCGACAATGCGATGAAGGCGATGCAGATGCGCCCGAGGAAACGCATGGGCGCTGTGAGCATGATCAGCGGCCAGACGAGATAGAACTGCTCCTCGATGCTGAGCGTCCAGCTATGCACCAGCACCCAGGGCATCCATTCGCCGCGGACCGCATACCAGAAGTTCGAGAGGAACAGCGCCTGCCACGCCAGCCCGTCCCGGGCCTGCTCCAGATCGATCGCTCCGACAAATGCCAGCATGGCGAAATAGGCTGGGAAAATCCGAAGCACGCGCCGTGCATAGAAGAACTTCAGCGCATGTCGCAGGTCGAAATCCGCGCTTCTGCGTGCCTGCAGCAGGATGCGGGTGATCAGGAAACCGCTGAGGACGAAGAAGAGACGGACACCCAGATGTCCAAGGTTGGAGCCCGGCACTGCAAAATGCGCATAAAGGACCAGGAGAACGGCGAGGGCCCTGACACTATCGAGCTGTCTATCGTACAAGTTGAATCCCCGCATTCGGTTCGAGAGTGAACCGTGCAGATCGTTACGCTCCCCATTCTAGACTGTTAGTGGTGTTGATATTGCGGCGCAAGAAATTGAGTGTTGCACTGCGATACAGGATGTGATCGCAGTCTCTACTTTGCCGCTGGCTGCCTTGTCGGCTTGCAATTCGGCGACAGTTTCGGATGCGTTCGCGTGGCTCCAAGGGAGCGCACGATCCGTTCCGGGAATTTGCGTCCAGGAAGGCGAATGGGCTCGAGGCGGCTCAGGTCCGCTTTGCCGTCAGCTTCGCGGCCAGGGCTTCCATCCGGTCGGACAGGCCGCCGAGCGCGCCGGTCAGGGCGGCGTCGTTCTTGTCGGCCTTGATCAGAGCGTCGTCGCGGGTCTTGCGGAGCGTGACGATCTCGCTCTCCATGCCCTTCACGCGCTTCTGCAGTTCCGACAGCTCGTCCATGACCATGATCCCGGCCATGACTGTCAGCCTCTGGTCGCCGATCTCGCCGAAGGAATCCTTGAGATGGGAGACATAGCGGTCGAAATGCTGGGCAAGACCGATCAGGTGCTCTTCCTGGCCTTCGTCGCAGGCCATCCGATACTGCTTGCCGTCGATCGTCACGGTCACTTGCGGCATGGCGTCACCTGTCGAGCACGGCGCGAATGGTTTCCATGGCGGTCACGAGCCGGCGGGAGACTTCCTTGTTGGCTTCCTCGAGACGCTCGGCGCGCGCCTCGGAATTGTCCAGCTCCTGCGCGAGCCGCGCCCTGTCGGCGTTCATGCGCTGCACTTCGGCTTCGGCCTCGGAATAGTCCTGGTCCTGCTCCAGTCGCGCGGTCACGGCATTTTCCAACGCCTCGATCGCCTTGCCGAGCCGTCCGATGACCTCCTTGAGTGTTGCTTCTCCGGTCATGGCTCCTGTTCCAAGCCCGCCCAGCATCGAATCGCACGCATTCCAAACGCGTTGCCCGGGAAAGCTTATGCGGGGCGCGAAGCGGGCGTCAACAAAGCTCTTGGCGCTTTCCCCTCCATTTGTGCCGGCGAGCCGGGTGTGGCGGCCCTACCCGCCGGCAAGGCTCGTCCGGGCCACTCGGCTTTGGTGCAAGCTGGCGGTCTGATCGACCATAGGTGCTTGTTAAATCGTTTTAGGCGTGACGCGGCGACGCAACCCGATTTATTGACTCCATACGGCCAACTGCTATGTGTCCCCCAGCCTTGGAAGGGGCCAGGCCAATCGCCCCCGAAACCCTCCGAACCCTGCGAGCGATCATGAGCAACCGCGAAAAACACGACCGGATGGCGAATGCGATCCGCTTCCTTTCCATGGACGCCGTCGAGAAGGCCAATTCGGGGCACCCCGGCCTGCCGATGGGCGCGGCCGACATCGCGACGGTGCTGTTCACGCGCTTCCTGAAATATGATCCGAAGAACCCGCGCTGGCCCGATCGCGACCGCTTCGTGCTGTCGGCGGGGCACGGGTCGATGCTGCTCTATTCGCTGCTCTATCTGACCGGCTACGAAGACGTCACGATCGACGAAATCAAGAGGTTCCGTCAGCTCGGATCGCGCACCGCCGGCCATCCCGAATACGGCCACGCCGCCGGCATCGAGACGACCACCGGTCCGCTCGGCCAGGGCCTTGCCAATTCGGTGGGCATGGCGCTCGCCGAGCGCATCCTCAACGCCAAATTCGGCGACGACCTCGTCGACCACTATACCTACGTGCTGGCCGGCGACGGCTGCCTGATGGAAGGCATCTCGCAGGAGGCCCTGGCGCTGGCCGGCCATCTGCAGCTCAGCAAGCTGATCGTCATCTGGGACCACAACAACATCTCCATCGACGGCCCCGTGTCGCTTGCGGACAATACGGACCAGCTCGCGCGCTTCGCGGCGTCCGGCTGGAATACGCTGGCATGCGACGGCCACGACCCCGACCAGATCGCCGACGCGCTGGAGCGCGCCCGCGGTTCCAACCGGCCGACGCTGATCGCGGCCAAGACCACGATCGGCTTCGGTGCGCCGACCAAGGCCGGCACCAACAAGGTGCATGGCTCGCCGCTGGGCGCCGATGAAGTCGCGGCCGCCCGCAAGACGCTCGGCTGGGACGCCGCACCCTTCGAGGTCCCCTCCGACATCCTCGACGCCTGGCGCCTGGCCGGCCTCAATGCCGGAAAGAAGCGGGCGCCATGGGAGAAGCGGCTCGCGGTCGCCGATGCCGAGGTCCGCGCCGAGTTCGAGCGGCGCATGCGCGGGGAGCTTCCGGGCGGACTCGACGCCGCGATCGCCGACTACAAGCAGAAGCTGGCCGCCGACAGGCCGAAGGTCGCGACCCGCAAATCCTCCGAGATGGCGCTTGAAGTCATCAACGGCATCGTGCCCGAGACGATCGGCGGCTCGGCCGACCTGACCGGTTCCAACAACACCAAGACCAGCCAGACCAAGGCGATCGCCGCGGGCGACTACGGCAACCGCTACGTCCATTACGGCATCCGCGAGCACGGCATGGCCGCGGCCATGAACGGGATGACGCTGCATGGCGGCGTCATCCCCTATGGCGGCACCTTCCTGTGCTTCTCCGACTATGCGCGTCCGGCGATGCGTCTCGCCTCGCTGATGGGCATCCGGACGATCTTCGTGATGACCCACGATTCCATCGGCCTCGGCGAGGACGGCCCGACCCACCAGCCCGTCGAGCACCTGGCCGCACTGCGCGCCATCCCGAACCACACCGTGTTCCGCCCGGCCGACGCGACCGAGGCGGCGGAATGCTGGCAGATCGCGCTGGAGACGCCAAAGACGCCGTCGACGCTGGCCCTGACGCGCCAGAATCTGCCTGCCGTGCGCACCGAATACACGGAAGAGAACCTGTGCCGCTACGGCGCCTACGAACTGGCCAAGGCCGACGGCGCGGCTGCGGTCACCATCTTCGCCTCCGGGTCGGAAGTGGAGATCGCGCTGGCCGCCCGCAGCCTGCTGCAGGCGCAGGGCCATGCGACACGCGTCGTGTCCGTTCCCGCCTTCGAGTTGTTCGAGAAGCAGGCCGACAGCTACAAGGCCGCCATCCTCGGTGATGCTCCCGTCAGGGTCGCCATCGAGGCGGGCATCCGGCAGGGCTGGGACCGCTTCATCGGCACCGACGGCATCTTCATCGGCATGACCGGCTTCGGCGCGAGCGGCACGATCGAGCAGCTCTACCCGCATTTCGGCATCACCGCGGATGCGGCCGTCCAGGCTGTCACGGCGCATCTGGCCAGGCGTTGAGGCCCCCGGCCCTTGGTCAAACCGGTTTGATCAAGGGCGCATGGCGGGGCGCGACAAAAGCCCGCTCCGCCGTGGATTCCGTTCAAACGATTTGACCGTCGGCAGCCGCTGGATTCTTGGCGCGGCCATGGTTAAGAAGCGGCGGGCACCGTTTCAACCCGCTTTCACGCTCCCCGGGAGAAAGATATGACCGTCAGAGTTGCCATCAACGGATTTGGCCGCATCGGCCGCAACATCGTGCGCGCCATCTACGAATCCGGCCGCAAGGATATCGACGTCGTCGCCGTCAACGATCTCGGCCCGGTCGAGACCAACGCCCATCTGCTGCGCTTCGACAGCGTGCATGGCAGGTTCCCGCGCGAGGTCGAAGTCCATGGCGACACGATCAGCATCGGCAGCGACAAGTTCAAGGTCACCGCGATCAAGGATCCGTCGCAGCTTCCCTGGAAGGATCTCGGCGTCGATATCGCGCTCGAATGCACGGGGATCTTCACCGCGCGCGAGAAGGCGGCCGCCCATCTGACGGCCGGCGCCAAGCGCGTCATCGTCTCGGCTCCGTCGGACGGCGCCGACCTGACCGTGGTCTACGGCATCAACCACGACCAGCTGACCAAGGACCATGTCGTCATCTCCAACGCGTCCTGCACCACCAATTGCCTGGCGCCGCTGGCCAAGGTTCTGAACGACGCGGTCGGCATCGAAAAGGGCATGATGACCACCATCCACTCCTACACCGGCGACCAGCCGACGCTGGACACGATGCACAAGGATCTCTACCGGGGCCGCGCCGCCGCGCTCTCGCAGATCCCGACGTCGACGGGTGCCGCCAAGGCGATCGGCCTCGTCCTGCCCGAGCTGAAGGGCAAGCTCGACGGCGTGTCGATCCGCGTGCCGACCCCGAACGTGTCGGTCGTCGACCTGAAGTTCGTGGCGAGCCGGAACACCACCGTCGAGGAAATCAACGAGGCGGTCATCGCCGCCTCCAAGGGCAAGCTCAAGGGCATCCTGGGCGTCACGCATCACCCTAATGTGTCGATCGATTTCAACCACGATCCGCATTCCTCGACCCTGGCGCTCGACCAGACCAAGGTCATGGGCGGCAACTTCGTGTCGGTGCTGTCCTGGTACGACAATGAATGGGGCTTCTCGAACCGCATGGCCGACACCGCCGTGGCCCTCGGCCAGACCATCGCCTGATCGCGGCTTCGAGCATCGGACAAGGACGCGGGCTCCGGCTGAAAGGCCGGGGCCCGTTTCGCATCCGGAGAAGCAAGCCTGCCGTCGCTTTCCGGACCGCGTAGCTTTTGAAGCGGTTGGATTTTCTGATCATAAGCTGCGGCCACCTGACTGCGACGATCGAGGCGTTTTCCCCTGTAAACAACAGGAAATCTGCAGGACAACACCTGCTTCTTCTCTGCCTCGGAACGGGCGTCAAGAAATTGGATATTTCAATCATCCGGTCAGATTGCAGAGTTTCTTCATCAGAGGCGGCTGCCCCGGACTTTGACGGTCTGGCGCCGCCCCTCATCCGCCTGCCGGCGTCGGGCGCCATCCTGGATGAAAAGTGCCGCGTGTCTTCGCACCCCTCTCTGTCCACCTGATATCTCCCCCACAAGGGGGGAGACTGGCTGTCATCGATCACGGCACTCGTCCTGCGACGTCGACGATTGGCGAAATCCAAGCGGCCGGCCAGTCTCCCCCCTTGTGGGCTACGAGATTCACACATCTCGGAGGGTCCAGCCATGCTTGATTGCGTGGAATTTGGTGAGGCCTCTGAGCATGACGATGGGGCCGGGCTTTCCGTAATATCCGGTCCATCCACCGAGCCGTGCGAAGACCCAGGCAGCGAAGGCCAATGTGCCTTTGGGATGGGGGTTTTTCTGCTTCTGGGTCTTTCCCTCAAGGCTGTGGCTGACGCGTTCGAGCACCGGTTGGTCGTCGGGATCGAAGGCGTCGCTGAGCGGCCGCTCGAGCTTGCCGTCGCGCTCGGCAACGAGTTGCATCACCGTGACGGCGGCGATGAGGGTTGCTGTTACGAGCTTTTCCAGCGGCCCGCCCTCCTGCTGGCGAAGCGCCTCGATGTCAAAGCCCTTTGTCTTGGTGGTCCGAAACAGCTGCTCGATGGTCCAGCGCAGACGATAAAAGCCGATGATGCGCCGTGCATCGGCCAGATCGGTGACCTGATGTGTTGTGAGCAGCCGCCAATGCGCCGGCTCCTGGCCGTGCGGCGGATCGATTTCGCGGGCATCGACCATGCTGAGCGTGACGGTCTTCGGCAGCACCCGGGTTCCCGCCTGGGCTTTGCGGTTCCTGGGCCTTGCGATCTCGACACGGCCGAAGCGCACGCCGAGAGTGGCCGTGCGGGCCTTGCGGCCCGGAATGGCCGGCAACGCGACCGTCATCTGCCCGGCTTCGGGCCAGCTCTCTGCGGCGGCAAACAGATGGGTCTCGTCGGCCAGAAGCCGGTCCTGCGCGGCCCGTACCAGCTTCTCGACATGGTCCGGCTTGAAGGCGAAGCACTCGTAAATGTCCCCCTCGCGGTCCTCGACGACCGTCACGCAGGTCGCGCCGGCGTCCCACAGCCGGCGCGCGCTTTCGGCGCCGTCGAGCCAGCGCCGGCTGTCCTTGTCCGCGAAGTCCCGTTTGGTGCGCGTCGCCTTCACACCACCGCGGCGATCCAGAAAGAACGCATCGACAAGGCCCAACACAAAGCCGCTGGTCGCATCCGCGGCAATCAGCGGGTGCACGGACAGGCCGATGCCTTTTTCGTCCACCCGAACAGACGTCGTGTCCTGGATCGCCAGCACATGACGGCCACCAACTTGCAAGCACGTGCGGGCCGAGGCCGTCTCCAGCATCGCGCCGACCGTCACCTTCGGGTTGTGCAGAAAGCGCGTGATCCGCATCTCGCCGGAGCGGCCGCCGCCCAGCGCGCGCACGCTGCTCCCCCAGCCACCCGCCGACACCAGCCGCTCATGCAAAAAAACCCCGCATCTTTCAGGCGAGCGTCTCCGAACTCCCCAAAACCAAGGTCCATCTGCCTCTCCATCAGCCGAATCACAGCAACAGGGAGTCAGACTTTCGCCGACACCGCAACTCGCCCCCCACGATGTGTGAATGTCGTAGCCTTGTGGGGGAGATATCAGGTGGACAGAGAGGGGTATCTGGCAAAGCCTTATCCGACTGAAATCAAAAGGCTTTCCACCCCGCTTCCATGGCAGGGGCGACGCATGCGGTCGAGGTTTGCAAAGCGAGCACTGGAAGGCGACAGCGATGAACCGGCGTAGCTTCCCATCGTGAAATCGCCGGTCAAGAATTCCATCGCCGTGGAGCCGAAGTCAACGCGGAAACAGCGTGGGTCATCAAGAAGTGACCAGGCCGACGCAGAGCACCGGCTCTTGCGGCGAATTTTTCGATCAGGGGACCGTCGGCCGAAGGTCGCTCACTTCATGTCGAGCAATCGTTCCAGATATTCCCGCTCGAGCTGCGGGCTCAACGCATTGCCAAGCCGCTCGCGGATCGCATCGAGAATCCGGCGGGCGCGCTGGACGTCGATCTCGTCGGGCACCTCGACCGAATCGCCGAAATCGGGGCCCGTCGTCGCGCGCGGCCGGCCGAGCGGGTCGCGGTCGGAGCTCTGCTGACGGCCGCCTTCCTGGCCGCCGCCATCCTCGCCCTGCATGGCCTGCATCATCTGGTTCATCATGTCCTGGGCGCCGCGCCGCAGCGCTTCCAGCGCGCGGCCCTGCTCGCCCGTGGCGCGCTCGCCTTCGCCCTGGCCGAGCGCTCCCTCGGCCTCGCCCATGGCCTCGCCGGCCTCCCCGAAACCCTCGCCGGGCTGGATGCCGAGGCCCTCCAGTCCCTTCATGAGAGCTTCAAGGTCCTTGCGGAGCTGGCCCTGGCCCTCCTGCAACTGCTTGAGCGCTTCGGCGAACTCCTCCGGAGACATCCCGCTCTGGCCCTGCTCGCCGGGCTGGCCCTGCTGGCCTTCCTGTTGCTCGCCCTGCTGGCCGTGACCGCGCTGGCGCTGGCCGCGCTGCATCTGGTCCATGCGGAAGGTTTCGTTCATCATCTCCTGCTGGCGGCGCATGATGTTGCCCAGCTCGTCCATGCGCTGGCGCATCTCGCTGTTTTCCTGGCCGCTCTGTCCGCGCCGCTGCTGGCGTCCCGCCTGCAGATTGTTCATCATGTCCTGCAGCTGCGATAGCAGCTCCTGCGCCTTGTCCCGGCTGCCCGACTTGGCGAGGTTCTCGATCTGGTCGAGCATGCGATCGAGGTCGCTCTGGCGAAGCTCCTGGCCGGGCTGCGGCATCTGGTCGGCGAGATTGGGATTCTGCTGGGCCCGTTCGGCGAACTCCCTGAGGAATTCGTTCATCGCCTCGCGCAGCTCCTTCATCAGCCGGTCGATCTCCTCGTCGCTGGCGCCGTTCTCCAGCGCCTGCCTGAGGGCCTCCTGGGCCTGGGCGAGCCGCTTCTCGGCGGCCGACAGGTCGCCGTCCTCGATGCCGAGCGCGATCTGCCAGAAATAGTCCGCGACGTCGCGCAACTGATCGTCGGTCGAAGCCACCTTGAGGCGCGTCCTGGCGCTCATCAATGCGAGATAATGCGACAGCTCGGGGATCGTGTCCTCCGGCCGCAGCGTTATGGCGTCGAGAAGCTCCAGCACCCGCGCCTTGCGGTTGGCGTCCAGCGCCAGGATGCGCCGCTGTTCGACCACCGCCCTGGCCAGCGGGTTGCTGAAGGGGCGCTGCGGCATGACGATCGTCTTGGTTTCGCTCGACGCTTCCTGTTTCGCGGCGTCCACGGCTTTGAGGGTCACCTTGACCCGCTCTCCCGCCCAGGCATGCTCGGTGAGATCGCGCGTCGTCCTGGCGGCCGGCCCTTTGGCGCCGCGACGCGGCAACGCAAGCGACATTTCGGGCGCTTCGTAGAGCGGGCGCGCATCCGGCGCCTGCGGATCGGCGAGTTCGAACTCCGCCTTGGCCGAGGCGACGCCGTAGTCGTCCTCGACTTCGTAGTTGAGCTCCAGCGTGCCGTTCAGGGCGCGTTTCGGCTCGCCGGAGAAGCGGACGGCCGGCGGCTTGTCCGGGATGACGGCGAAGTTCCAGCTGTTCAGCGCTGACGCGCCGGACTTCAAGCTGAGCACGCCGTCGGCTTCCAGCTTTCCCGCGAACTGACGCGTGGCGCCGGCCCCGACCGGCTGCGCCGCATCGGCGGGCGCCTTGGGAGCGATTTCGCGGCTGTTTCCCGCGGCATCGGTGTAGGCGAGGGTTTCCTCGCCCGTGCCGCCGGCGACGCGCAGCGCGACCTCGCTGCCCGTCGGCACGGTGAAGACCGCCGTATTCTGGTTGGCATCGCTGGTCAGGAAAATCGGCGGCTTGCCGGTGTAGGCCGGCGGGGTCACCCAGGCGTCGATGCGAGGCGGCAGCACGTCGCGGCCGGCATGGGCGCGGAAGGCGTCGTCAGGGCTGCCGCCGAAGGGGCCGAAGGAAAAGGCGAAGGCGGTGACGAGCAGAAGGGCTGCCAATGCGCGCAGCCCCCAAGGGTCACGCTCGGGGACATGGGGCCTCGGAAGGTCGCTCCCGAGGTCGTCGAGCCGCGCGGCCATACGCCTGCGGTGCTCCCGCCACAGTGCTTCGGCGAACAGGCCGCCCTTGCCGCTCAACCGATCCGTCTGGACCGACACCGGCGAGTGCAAAAGCGCATTGGCCCGCTCGATACGGCGATCGACCTCCCGGGCCGTGGGCATCCGGAAGAAACGCAGCGGATAAAGCGCGGCGAGAGCCGCAAGCGCGAAGCAGGCGGCGAGGGCCAGCCTCGGCGTGTCGGGCATCAGCCGGAACAGGCCGAACCAGGAAACGGTGAGGAACAGGCTGACGACGACGAGAAGGGGCAGGATGAGCGGCCAGATCCGCTCAAGGACCATGGCGGCCCGCGTGGTGATGCGTGTGCGGGTGAGCCGTCCGCCAGACATCCCGCTCTCGCTTCCGTGTTCCGCCATCGGCCTTTCCGCTGGAACGCGCCTTCATGGCGCGGATCCTCTCAAACAAAGCATAACATCGATCGCGGCAAAGACGAGGCAAGTTGCGAAATCGTGATCGAGCCGGGTGAGGGTGCTCCGAGACCACACCCGCCCGCCGCTCAAGGCCCGAAACCATGAAACGCATCGCAAGGCGAAGGATGAAGAAGACCGCCCAGCCGCCTTGCAGGCCCGAAATCCGTCATGAGAAGCGCGGACATCAATCCTTGCCTGCCGTGCTCTCAGGCGATGGATACCGGAAAAACAACCTTTCGTCGTCTGTGCGCGGCCGTCTCTTCTGCGGTACAATGAAGCGTCGAGCCCTCCCGCCGGATGTGCCGCCGTGCCAGACGAAGCGACGTCCGCTCCCCAAGCAAGTGCCGAAGGCCGACCCGCCGGCACGGCAGCGGAACTCGCGGCCAATGCCGAGCGCAGCATCGTCACCATCCTCGTCGCGGACACGATCGATTCCACGGACCATATAGCGGGGGTCGACCCAGACGAGGCCGAGCAATTCCTCGATCCGATATTCCGCCATGTCGGCGGCGCCGTGCGGCAGGCCGGCGGCATGCTCGTCAGCTTCTCGGGCGACGGCGGCGTCGCCGTGTTCGGATGGCCGGACTCGCAGGAAGATCATGCCGACAGGGCATGCGAGGCCGCCTGGCTGATCCAGCAGCCGGCGCTCGACGCCGCGCCGCTGCGCGACGCCGACGGTCGTCCCATCCGCCTTCGCGTCGGGGTCCATTCAGGGCTGGTCGGGCTTCGGCAGCTGGACATCGGCTTCGGCAGTCGCCTCGACACCGTCGGCGGCACGGTGCATATCGCGGCCGCGCTCCAAAAACGCGCGCCGCCCGACGGCATCCTCATCAGCTCGCGGACGCAGGAGCTGTGCCGATCGGAACTCGTCCTGCAGCCCCATGAAGACCTTCCCGCCCTGCAAAAGGTCAAGGCGCGCGTTTTCCGTCTTCTGAGCCGCCCCGGACGACCGGCGGCGCATGACATATTGCGCAGCTACCAGCTTCCCCTGATCGGCCGCAGCGCGGAGCGGGAAGTCCTGCGCAAGGCTCAGTCCGAGCCGGCAGGCGCAAAGCGAACCGTCGCAATCATCGGCGAGCCCGGCATCGGCAAGTCCAGACTGGCTGCCGCAGCCATCGAGGACGCGCAGGCAAGCGGCATGCTCGTCCTCATCTTCCATTGCGACAGCCGCAAAAGAACGACGCCCTATGCAGCCATACGTTCGCTCATCCTGGGAGCACTGTTCCTGGGCGACACGGCATCGGACGAAGAAATCGCCGCGGCACTTGGAAAGGCAGGCGCGGAAAAAGCAGGCGACGCGCTCGGAGCGGTCCTTTACTTCGGGCGGGCCGACGGGGGTGATCACGCCAGCCCGATGACGCCGACCCAGGTCGCCCGCAAGCTGGTGGAGACCCTGACCAGGATCCTGGCGAGCAAGGCTCCCGCCCTGATCGTGGTGGAAGACATCCATCACCTCGATCTCGAGAGCATGAATTGCCTGAAGCTGCTCGCCGGCGCTTCGGCAACATGCTCGTTGCTGCTTACGGGGCGACCCGAGACGTCGACCGAGCTGGACGATGTCGTCGGGACGCTCCTGCGGCTCGATTCCCTGCCGCGCGAGGACATGCAGGAAATGGCGCGCCGGCTCTGGCCGGGCACCGAGCCGCCGCCGGGTCTGATCGAGAAGGCGATCGATCGGGCCGACGGCGTTCCTTTCGTTCTCGAGCAGATCATCCTGTCGCTGGCGAGCGACGGCACCGCCGATGCGCGGCTCCTGCCGGAAAGCGTCGAATCCGTCATTCATGCCCGCCTCAACCGGCTGCCGGCGACGGCCAAGTCTGCAGCACAGGCGCTGAGCCTGCTCGGGGAGGAGGTCGAAACCGATCTCGCGCTGCGGACGCTGGGACTGGACGCCGGGACGTTTCGCAGCGCCCGATCCGAGCTAGAGCGGCTGGAGATCATCCACCCGTCGACCGGGGCATGGATCCGTTTCCGCCACGCGATCGTGGCCGAGGCATGCTCGGAGATGCTGCCGGGCAACCGACGCAGGGAAATCCATCGGGCAGCGCACGCGGCGCTCAGGTCGCTTCATGCCGATCCAGGCCCATATTACGAGCGTCTGGCCTTCCATGCCGAAGGGGCGCAGGACGACGGAACCGCGCTGGAATATCTGTGGCTGGCGGCATTGCAGGCGCGCCGCTCCTCGGCCGTCGGCTCGCTCTATCTCATCTTCGAGCGGGCCATGCGCTGCATCGAGCGCATCGGAGAACCGGCAGAGCCGCGCTTCGTCGACTTCACCCTCATGGTCTTCGCGCAGATGCTGCAGATCGGCGAGTTCGCCAGGATGAACGCCTATCTGCCGCGAACGATGGAACTGGCCGAGAAGCAGAACCGCCCCGACAAGGTCTGTGCCGCGCTGTGCCATATGGCGATGGTCTGCTGGTTCGAGGGCAGATATGCGGAGGCGCTGCGACACGGGGAAACGGCATCGGCGATGGCCCGGGCACAGGAGCACGTACCGCTGATCTTCGCGTCGCAGCTCATGGTCGCCAATGCGCTGCACGGGATGGGCGCGATCGAGCGCGCCATCGCACTGCTGGGCGAGTTGTGCGAGATGCTGACAGGCGAGCTCAGGACCGCCCGGCTCGGCGCGGCCGCCATACCAAGCTCCATGGCGCGCGGCTTCATGAGCTGGTTCGTCCTGGAGGTCGGCCGCTTCGCCCTCGGCCTCTCCTATGCCGAAGAAGCGCTCGATATTGCGGTTTCCGCCGGCGATGCCTATTCCGAGGTGCTGGCACGGCTTGCCCTCGGACGCTGCCTGATCATGCTCAAGCGCGACGAGGAAGCGCAGCAATGTCTCAGCGCGGCACTCGAAACGAGCGAGCGCAACGGCTACGACGCCATCAAGCCGAACCTTGTCGGCCATCTGGCAACCGCGCTTTCCCGCTGCGGCCGGGCGGAGGAGGCCGTGCGCATGGTGGAGGCATGGCTTCGGCACGGCCACGAAAAGCGTACGGGGCGCCTCGAGCTATTCCATCTGGACGCGGGTTACGGGGAGGCACTGTTCCGCAGCGGGGCGACAGCATCGGGACTGGCCGCGATCGACCGCGCCGTCGAGGCCGTTCGCGCCATCGACAGTCCCTCCCGGATCGCCCAGGGTGTCGGCCTGCGCGCGCGTCTGCGCTCGCAGATCGAGCCGGACAGCCCGCTCGTCGCAAGCGACCTGGCCGAGGAGAGAGTGCTTTGCCGGCAGTTCGGTCTCGTCGCCTTGCGGTAGTCCGTGTCGGCAGGAGACCGCTACGGTTCCGGCCGTACCTTATCGAACCGCGCCGTCAGGCCGACGATCACGTTGAGCATCGTTTTCGGCTCGCCGGCCGGTCCCGCTACCCTCTGCAGGTTGTCGAGACGCCCTGCTGCCAGCAGACATCTCTGCAATAGATAAAGGGCGAGCCGGTCCCGCCCCCAGCACGTGCGATGGACCTTCTCATCGTCGCCGACGGCGCCAAACAGCAGAAAGTCCTCGAGCGGGCGGGGAGGTCCGGGAAGGTAGGGGTGGAGCGAAAACAGGAGCGGCTGCTCATGCCTGCGCGGATCCAGGTTCGCGGCTCCGATCAGCGAGGCAACCCATTCGTTCGGCTGCACCACGGCACCGCTGGGCAATGCATCGTCCTGCACGCAGCGGCGCATGAGGATCTCGAATATCGGGCGAAGCCGGGTCGTCTCATAGATGATCCGGTGGACGGCCTCGTCAGCGCTGTCCGCTGACTTCCGGCGCAAGAGCGCGAGCAGGTCGGCGAGATCGATCCCGAAGTCGAACAGGGCGCCCATGATCGCCCCGAAGGCCATCGGAACGACGGCAATCGTCGTTCCCGTCAACTCCAGAAGAAGCATGCGGACGTCGGAATAGTAGTCCTTCTTCGTATAGTCATACTCCTCGACGAAATAGTCTGCCTTGTGGACGAAGGCGTGGACCAGATTTTGCGGTCGCGGCGGCGGAGACGATCTCGCTTTTTCAAGGATGAGGTCGATATGCGCGAGGAATTCGGTTCCGGCCTTGAGGGAGATCCCCTTGACTTCCTCCTGGAGGCGATGGTTTGCGACCAGGTCCAACAGAACCGCAACGGCCCAGACCTGCATGGTCTTGAGCCCCGGATTGTCCGGTCGCTGCGCGCCGAGCGCGGACAGCCACTCCGGACTGATCTCGCCGAAATGCCGCTTCGAGAAAGGCAGGGCGACGGCGAGTTCGGTAAGCCAATCAGGGCCCGGCACGCCGAACAAGTCGTCGATCACACCGTAGGCCGTTTCGGTTGCGAGGTCATGCACGAGATCGATGCGGCGCGAAGGTCCCGTGCGGCGAAGGGTCGAGAGGATCTGGCGATCCGCGATCCGGGCCAGCCGGCGACGTGCGCCCACAGCATCGTCGAGATCTTTCCAGCAAGTGTCGAGAATGCGCATCATGCGGCAGCGCGTCTCGGCAGTTTCCGAGCCCGGCTCGGTGCCGATCAGGATGTCGCCGTAACGACTGATACGCCGACCCGCATCGCGGTAGTGGGCCACCGAATGAATGATCTTCTCTTTTTTCTTCTTCTTGCCTTTCAGGCGCATTTTGAGGACCGTCTTCACATCCGCGTGGCGAGCGACGAAGACGACGGGCGAGGACGCGGGATCGCCAGGAGAGGGCGGACCCGGCGGTTCGACCCGAACCGCGGTTTTCTGCCCCGACAGGATCGCGCGTCCATAGGAGGCGAGCCGATCGCGGTCAAAAAGGTCGGGCGTTCTGGTATCCCCCATGCTGTAGCCCTTGAACGGCAAATCGCACGGATCGATGGGGAACTTGTTGCCGTTGGCGATGGCCTTGATTCCGGGCAGGCCGGGCGCGAAGAAGTAGTCGCCGCCGCGGGTCGTCACGAAGCGCGGCAGTCCGGTGATCGGGGCGACGGCATCCGCCTCCAGGAACATGTCGCCTGGCCGCCCGTGATTGGATCCGGCGATCGGACAGTGCGCCAACCCGGCCTGGCCGAGGAATTCGCCCTTGTTGATCCAGACGGCCTGGACCACTTCGAATTGCAGGTCGATGCGCGCATTGGCGGCGACGAACAGAAGACCGCGCTTGTTGCCGTCGCCAAGGGCGCCCTCCTTCAGGAAGGGGCCGCCATAGCTGATGGAACGCCGCAGGATGCGGTGGCGGCGGACGTCGTTCGAGCCGCCGATATCGCGTGGATTCGTTCTTCTTACATGCGCGGCCAGGGGGCACTTGCGGCCGTCCGGATCGTCGGCGGCGTAGAGGAAGTCGTTCATCTGGCCGTCCGGATCCCGCCCGAGTTCCAGGGGCGCGTCCGGCGACAGGACCAGGGGCGTGCCGTTCCTCCAGCGGCCCATGAACTGCGATACGAGCTTCTCCTGCGCCTCCTTGTCCTTCGGGCGCTGCCTGGCAAGGAAAATGCGAAGCCCGGCGACGTCCTGCTCGAGCTTGCGGAACACGAGATAGGTGGATCCGCGCCGCAACAGCGGATGAGCCGGCTGTTGATGAAGATTGCCGTCCTCGTCGGGCTCGTCGAGAAATATCTCGCCGGGCGCGACCGGGATCCAGGTGCGATTGCGCCCCGGCGTGCCACCGCCGCGCGCCGTATCGCCCAGGCGCATGTCCACAAAGGGCTGGCTTATGCCGTCGCGGAAGCCGAAATGTTCCTTGCGATAGGTCGGCCCGCTTGTGCCGTGGCAACCGTGCGCGTCATAGGGGTCCTCTCCGATCTCGATATGCAGCAGTTCCATGCCGATCAGCCTGAAGAACAGGTTCAGGATCAATCTCAGAAACCAGCCCCAGTCGCCCGATCGGGCATTGAAGGCGTGCGCATCGTCGCGCAGTGCCTGCCAAAGGGCGGGATCGGCCGGATTGCTCTCCTCCCCCACGAGATAGCCGCCCGTGACATATCCGTGCAGGCGTTTCAGTCCCAATGGACCTTCCCAGAATTCGGGCGCGCTCTGCCCGGTGTCGCCGAGACGTTCCGCACGAGCGGCCATGCCTTCCCTGAACGCGTCCGGGAAAGAGGCGAGCGTCGCCTGGTCAAGCTTGAGGGCTGCCAGCCCGGAGTGCGTGAAAGCGATGTTGATGGGGGCCGGGTCCCAGCGCCGATCGAACATTCCGGGCTTGGGCACATCGTCTTCGGCGCGCTCGCTTCGCGTTATGCCGACGAGTTTCCTGCCGTCGACGGTCAGATGGGCCGGCGCCAACTGGCGCAGCATTTCGTAAAGGCAGACCGACGGCAATCCGCCCGCCAGGGCATTCGCCCCCGCCGAAGCCGCATTGTGGCCAAACGCCAGGAAACCGCTTTCGAACGCTTCCCGATCCTGCAGGATACTCATGAAGGCGGCGACCATGGTCCTGAGCAGTTCAGGCAGAAGCCGTGACTTGACGGGCTGCCCGACGATCGCGCCCGCGACCGCCTGCAAGAGGGCGCGAACGGCTGCCGGATTGTCGCTCAGGGCGGGGAGCAACGCCGCTGCCAGTTGCTGGAGCCCTCCCGGCCGGTCGGCAAGGACCCCCAGCGTCTCGGCTAGTTCGGACGGGTTCCCGCCGACGGCGTTGTCCAGGATCTGTTCGATCAGGGTGTCCTGTTTGTCCCCTGCCGGCAAAGGATCCGCAACGGAGATCCCCGCGCAGCCAAGCAGCAGCTCAAACGTCCGGACAAGCCTGGTGGTGTCGGCTTCGGCAATCAGGTGAAGCCAGTCGAGGAAGAGCTGCGCCGGCATGTCGGGAGCGAGCGCGGCCTGCGCGCCTTCGCATTCTTCCTCGTCCCGCGGGACGTTCCCCCTTTTGTCCCAATCGATCAACTCCTGCTCGACAACGCCGGCATTCATCAGGGCCGGATCGGCCAGGGACAGGGCGATCTCTTCGACGACGGCGGCGTTTGCGTCCAAATCGCCGGGTTTGATTTGCTTGAGGCGGCGGATGTCCTGACGGACTTCCGCCTGCGTCAGGATGCGGAAAAAGAAGAAGAAGGACCAGGTGCGGGTCTTGCCGTCCGCGAATCTCGACGCCCTGCCGATATGCGCCTGGACCGCATCGGCCAAGGATTCTGAAGCAGCAATGTGCGGATCATCCGCCATGATCGTTTCCCCGTCAGCAGTCTCCAGTCTCGTAGGTTCCTGCCGCTGTCGGGAAACCGCTGGCGTGCTGCTGATTCTCGCGCAGGAATTCGTCGAACAGTTCGTCCATCGAGGCCGTCCGCTTGCCGGTCGGCGTCCTCACCTTGGCGACGAAGGCGTCGAATCGCCGCTTGAACTCTTCAAGTTGCCTGATGCGCACAACCGACAGGTTCGGATAGCGGGTGTAGAACAGGTCGCACCGGATCTGGTAGCGCCGAACCCAGGCCCAGAATGCCTCGAAATTGTCCGTCGAGGGAAAGTCCTCGCAATTGCGAAAGACATTGTCGAATTCATTGTCGACGAATTCCGCTATTTCCCTGAAATAGACTTTCAGGTCGCCATCGAAAGCGACCAGGGTAAGCAGCCAGGAACGCAGTTCCAGCCTTTCAGGAGTCCGACTTCGCTCGGTTTCGAGATAGTCGTCGATCGGCTGCGGTATCTTGAACGACGAACTCGACGGAGCAGGCTCACCACCCGGACAGTCATTTTCATAGGCGATACCGGGAAGGTCGGAATAGACGAGATACTGTTCCGGCCTGATGATGATCAACCGGCCGAAGTGAATCGAGTGAACCCTGTCGAGTTCGATCGGAATCCCCTGTTCGACACGCTTCTGGATCGTCGAGATGACGAAGCGCAGGCGCTCTTCATAGGTGCGGCGCTCTCCAGGGATCCTTCCCCGGCGGATCGGGGCAAGCACGGCGATCTCGGTGACGCCACCGAGAGTCTTGGAAGTCGCAAAGTCGAGGGGCTTGAGAGGCATGGCCCAGCCTTTGACTGCTTTTCTACAGCGTGTTGCGTGAAAACGGATTTGCCCAACATGCTGTAGGTCTTTGATTTGACGCATGTCTTTGTCCCGAAACCGGTACCCAAATTCGGGAGGCATGCTTTAGAAAGGTATACAGTAAGATTATACTTCGGTTTAAGCAATAAATAATAAGGATTGTATTTATCGAGTGGTGCGTGTGATTTCTGCGCCGCGAGAAGTGCGGTGTGCTTGGCGGCGGTCATCGCGACGGCTGAGACTTACAGCCTATCGCATGAAAAAGGAGAGGCGCGATAAGCTGCAGGCTCCTGGTTTGGCGCAGGTGCTTTTTCCCGAAGCCGCCGCTCGCTTCAGACAGATATGCTTTGTGCTCCGCCGGGCGGACCGTGGTGCCGGGGACCCGCCTATGCCAGCCAGTCGGGCAGGGAATCCAGGCCGATCAGCGCCTCATAGCCCGGGCGCGGGCGCACGACATGGAAACGGTCGCCGTCGACCAGCACTTCCGGCACCAGCAGCCTGGTATTGTAGGTGCCGGCCTGGACCGCGCCATAGGCGCCTGCGGTGCCGACAGCGATGAGGTCGCCCGGCGCCAGCCGCGGCAGGTCGCGGTCGTGGCCCAGATAGTCGCCGGTCTCGCAGACCGGGCCGACGATGTCGACGGTCATGCGCGGCGTGTCGGCGGCCGGCAGCACCACGGGCCTGATCTCGTGGAAGGCGTCGTAGAGCGTCGGCCGGATCAGATCGTTCATCGCGGCGTCGACGATCAGAAAATTCTTCGCGTCGCCTTCCTTCACATAGATGACTTCCGAGACCAGGATGCCGGCATTGCCGACGATCAGGCGGCCGGGCTCGAAGATCACCTTCAGCCCGAGGCTGGTCACGTGCTTCCTGACGATCTCGGCATAGGCGTCGGGCAGCGGCGGCGGGCTGTTGTCGGTGCGGTAGGGGATGCCGAGGCCGCCGCCGAGATCGACATGTTCGATCGCGTGGCCGTCGGCGCGCAGCGTGTCGACGAGCTCGGCAAGCAGGGCGAAGGCGTCGTCGAAAGGCTGCAGCTCGGTGATCTGGCTGCCGATATGGGTATCGATGCCGGTGACCTTGATGCCGGGCAGTTCGGCCGCGCGGGCGTAGGCGGCGCGGGCGCGCTGCCAGGCGATGCCGAACTTGTTCTCGGCCTTGCCGGTGGAGATCTTCTTGTGGGTCTTGGCGTCGACATCGGGGTTGATGCGCAGCGACACCGGCGCGGTCCTGCCCGCCGCCACGGCGCGGGCAGAGAGCAGTTCGAGCTCCGGTTCGGATTCCACATTGAAGCAGTGGATGCCGGCGGCAAGCGCGAAATCCATCTCGCGCGCGGTCTTGCCGACGCCCGAGAACATGATCTTCGAGGCAGGGATGCCGGCGGCGAGCGCCCGCCGCAGCTCTCCTTCCGAGACCACGTCGGCCCCGGCGCCGAGCCTTGCCAGCGACCTCAGCACCGCTTGGTTCGAATTGGCCTTCATGGCATAGCAGACGAGCGCGTCGAGACCGGCGAAGGCGCGCGAGAAGACCTGATAATGACGGGTCAGCGTGGCCGTCGAATAGCAGTAGAAAGGCGTGCCGACGGCAGCGGCGATCGCCGGGATTGCCACATCCTCGGCGTGCAGCACGCCGTCACGATAGTCGAAATGGTTCACGGTCTTGGGCCTTGGGGAAGCGGGGATTTGCAGGTCGATGCGAGGCCACCCCCCTCTGGCCTGCCGGCCATCTCCCCCTCAAGGGGGGAGATGGGCAGCTCCGACGTTGGCCATGCCCTGCAAACGATGCCAGGATACGAACGTCGGCGATGCGAGGGAATCTCCCCCCCTGAGGGGGAGATGGCCGGCAGGCCAGAGGAGGGTCTCACGGTCGACACCTAGGCTAGGATACACTCAAAGCAGCGGATCGAGCACGAAAGGTTTGTTCAGGTTCGGTTTCTCCGGCGCGGGCGGCAGCGGCTCGCCGGCCCTTTCGGCATCCCTTCGCGCCTGCATTCCAGCCTCGTAGGGCGTGTCGAGCGGGGCCTTGCGGCCACAGCCGGCGACGCCGAGAGCCGCGATCAGCACAAGGCCGACAAAAATCCTGCTTCCGGTCATCAAGCGTCCGTCCCGATCCATCCGTTGCCTTTCTCTAGTGCATCGGCCCGAAAATCAAGTGACGGAGCGTAGTGCCTTCACAGGGAGGCGGAACTGCTCCGGGGAGATTTTCCTGACGATGTATTTCCCCCGGGTCAGGCGTTCTTCAGGCGCTTGCGCCAGTAGCGGACCTGCTTCCTGACCTCCTGGGGGGCGGTGCCGCCGAAGGATTTGCGGCTCTTCACCGAATTCTGCACCGACAGCACGGAATAGACGTCGTCGGTGATGCCGGCATGCAGCGACTTGAGTTCCTCCAGCGGCAACTTTTCCAGGCCGATCCTGCGCGCCTCGGCCAGCGCCACGGCGCGGCCGGTGACGTGATGGGCCTCGCGGAAGGGCAGGCCGGCCTCGCGCACCAGCCAGTCGGCGAGGTCGGTCGCGGTGGAGTAGCCGGCGCCGGCGGCGCGTTTCATGGCGGCCTCGTTGAGCGTCATGTCGCTCACCATGCCGGTCATGGCGGCCAGCGACAGCTCCAGCGTCTCGGCGGCGTCGAAGACGGCTTCCTTGTCCTCCTGCATGTCCTTGGAATAGGAGAGCGGCAGCCCCTTCATGACGGTGAGCAGGCCGATGAGATGGCCGTTGACGCGGCCGGTCTTGGCGCGGATCAGCTCGGCCGCGTCAGGGTTCTTCTTCTGCGGCATGATCGACGAGCCGGTCGAAAAACTGTCGGACAGCCGCACGAAGCCGAATTGCGGGGTCGACCAGATGACGATCTCCTCCGCCAGCCGCGACAGATGGGTCGACGCGATCGCCGCGATCGACAGGAACTCCAACGCGAAGTCGCGGTCCGAGACGCTGTCCAGCGAGTTTCGCGTCGGCTCGCGGAAACCCAGCGCCCTGGCGGTGTGGTGACGGTCGATCGGGAAGCCGGTGCCGGCGAGTGCCGCTGCCCCCAGCGGGCTTTCGTCCATGCGCCCGATCGCGTCGCGCACGCGCGAAAGGTCGCGGCCGAACATCTCGACATAGGCCAAGGCATGATGGCCGAAGGTGACGGGCTGCGCGGCCTGGAGATGGGTGAAGCCCGGCATCACCGTGGCCGCATGGGCCTCCGCCTTGTCGAGGAAGGCTGATATCAGCCGCTTCAGCGCCCCGGCCGTGCGCTGAAGCTCCTCCTTCACCCAGAGGCGGAAATCGACGGCCACCTGGTCGTTGCGCGAGCGGGCGGTGTGCAGCCGTCCGGCAGCCGGTCCGATCAGCTCGGCCAGCCGCGCCTCGACATTCATGTGGATGTCCTCGAGCCGTGTCGAAAACGTGAAGTCGCCGTCCTCGATCTCTTTCAGAATCGTGTTCAGCCCGTGAGCGATTTTCTGTTGATCTTCGGCCGAAATGATGCCGGTTTCGGCCAGCATCTCGGAATGCGCGAGCGAGCCGCGGATGTCCTGGGCGTAGAGCTTCCTGTCGAAGGAGATCGAGGCGTTGATCGCCTCCATGACGGCCGCCGGACCCGAGGCAAAACGTCCGCCCCACATCTGGTTGCTGGCCTTCTTGTCGTTCATCGTGATAACCCGCGCGCACGGAGAAAAAGAAAAATGTCAGACGGCAAAAAGCTCTTCCCGGCCACGCGCCTGATTTTGCTCGCCGTTGCCGCCGGCGCCATTGCCGGTGCCGTGGCGGTATACGTGAGCGAAACCCCATCTGGCAACAATGCGCAGCCGGCGGCGGCGAGCCTCGCCGCGACGGACGAGGACAAGGCCTGCGCGCTGAAGGCGGACAAGGCCAAGGCGCTCGCCAGCGCGGCGGTCGGCCAGGTCGCGGCCATGCTGCCGGCCGATCCGCCACAATCGCTGAAGGGCCTTTCCTTCAACGGGCCGGACGGCAAGCCGATGACGCTCGCCGATCGCGCCGGCAAGACGCTTCTGGTCAATCTGTGGGCGACCTGGTGCGCGCCCTGCCGCGCGGAGATGCCGGCGCTCGACGCGCTGCAGAAGGAGATGGGCAGCGACAGGTTCGAGGTCGTCGCCATCAACATCGATACCGGCGACGACACCAAGCCGAAGAAGTTCCTCGGCGAGACCGGCGTCACCGCGCTCGGCTACTATCGCGATGCGACCATGGGCGTGTTCGAGGACCTGAAGAAGCGTGCCCTGGCGCTCGGCCTGCCGGTGACGCTTCTCATCGACCCAGAAGGCTGCCTGCTGGCAAATATGAACGGCCCGGCTGAGTGGGCGAGCGATGATGCGAAGAAGCTGATTGGGACAGCAATTGGAGGATAGCGAGTAGCGAGTAGGAAGACAGCGAATAGCGAGTAGCGAATAGCGAATAGGGAAAAAGTAAAAAACGTCTTGTAGCCGCTTCCGAAGAATCGAATTCTATTCGCTATTCGCTATTCGCTATTCGCTATTCGCTATTCGCTATTCGCATTTTCTATCTCGTCGGAACCGGATGCTCGCCGCGATAGTCGTAGAAGCCGCGGCCGGTCTTGCGGCCGAGCCAGCCTGCCTCGACATATTTCACCAGCAGCGGGCAGGGGCGGTATTTCGAATCCGACAGGCCGTCATGGAGCACCTGCATGATCGACAGGCAGGTGTCGAGGCCGATGAAGTCGGCGAGTTGCAGCGGCCCCATCGGATGGTTGGCGCCGAGCCGCATGGCGGTGTCGATCGCCTCGACCGAACCGACGCCCTCATAGAGCGTGTAGATCGCCTCGTTGATCATCGGCAGCAGGATGCGGTTGACGATGAAGGCCGGAAAATCCTCGGCGACGGTGATCGTCTTGTCGAGGCTTTGGACGAAAGTCTTGGCCGCCTCGAAGGTCGCGTCCTCGGTTGCGATGCCGCGCACCAGCTCGACCAGCTTCATGATCGGCACCGGGTTCATGAAATGAATGCCGATGAAGCGCTCCGGCCGGTCGGTCTGGGCGGCCAGCCGCGTGATGGAGATCGAAGAGGTGTTGGTGGCCAGCAGCGCCTCCGGATTGAGCACCGGACAAAGCTGGGCATAGATCTTTCGCTTGACGGTCTCGTCCTCGGTCGCGGCTTCGATCACCAGGTCGGCCGTAGCCAGGCCGTCTATCGCGGCCGGGGAAATGCGTGCCAGCGCCTGCTGGCGGTGGGCCTCGTCGAGCTTGCCGGAACCGACCTGGCGGGCCATGTTGCCGCTGATCGTGGCGATGCCCTTCTCGATCCGATCGGACGAGATGTCGTATAGCAGCACGTCGTAGCCGGCCAGCGCCGAGACATGGGCGATGCCGCCGCCCATCTGGCCAGCGCCGATGATGCCAATCGTCTTGATCTTGCTGCTCATTTTCGCCGATCCCCTGAAAAGGGCACGCCCTGCCCGAAATTTGTGCAGTGCGAAAAATAGATGGCCGGGGTAGTTTCGTCTACCCCGGCCACTACATTTAATACCAATCCCCGATGGATGCTATCGCATCCACCTTGCCTCAATCGCCGGCGCGGCCCTCCGGCCGCTTGGCTTTCGCGCCAACGGGCGCGACGCGCGGTCGCGCGCTCCAACGGTCGATGCTATCGACCGTTCCCCGAAAGGCGTCAAAGCGCCTTTTGGAGCTCGGGCAGGATGGTGAAGAGGTCGCCGACGATACCGTAGTCGGCCACCTGGAAGATCGGCGCTTCCTCGTCCTTGTTGATGGCGACGATGACCTTGCTGTCCTTCATGCCGGCCAGATGCTGGATCGCGCCGGAAATGCCGACCGCGATGTAGAGTTCCGGCGCCACCACCTTGCCGGTCTGGCCGACCTGCCAGTCGTTCGGCGCATAGCCGGCGTCGACCGCGGCGCGCGAAGCGCCGACCGCGGCGCCCAGCTTGTCGGCAACCGGCAGGATCACCTCCTGGAACTTCTCCGACGAGCCCAGCGCGCGGCCGCCCGAGATGATGATCCGGGCCGAGGTCAGCTCCGGACGATCGCTCTCCGACAGCCTGTTCTCGACGAAGCTCGACAGGCCGGGATCGGCCGCCGCAGCGACCGTCTCGACCGCGGCCGAGCCGCCGTCGGGCGCGGCCTGGAACGAGGCCGTGCGCACGGTGATCACCCGCTTGGGCTCCGTCGTCTGCACCGTCTGGATGGCGTTGCCGGCATAGATCGGACGCTTGAAGGTGTCTGATGAAACAACCTCGATGATCTCCGACACCTGGGCGACGTCGAGCAGCGCGGCGATGCGCGGGGCGACGTTCTTGCCCGACGAGGTCGCCGGCGCCAGAATCGTGTCGTAGGCGCCGGCGAGCGAGACCACGAGTGCTGCCAGTGGTTCGGCCAGCCGCTGCTCGAGCTCGGCCGCCTCGGCCAGAAGCACCTTCGACACGCCCGTCAGCCTGGCGGCGGCATCGGCGGCTGCCTTGGCGCCCTTGCCGGCCACCAGCACATGCACGTCCGCGCCGATCCTGGTCGCGGCCGTCAGTGCCTTGGCGGTCTGGTCCGACAGGGTGGCGTTGTCGTGTTCGGCAATCAGAAGAATAGCCATTTCCGTTTCCTTCTCTGGCGCGCCTTAGCGCCTGCTGCCTTGGGTGCGTCCTTCGAGGCTCGCCCGCCAAGGGAATTGTCCAATCGTCCAGCTCCTGCCGGGCTCGCTCCTCAGGATGAGGACCCACGGTGCCTTGCCGGCATTCCCGGCTGACCCTCGGCGCCCTCGCTCCTCAGAATGAGGACCCTCGGTGCCTTGCCGGCATTCCCGGCTGGCCCTCGGCGCTCACGGTCCTCATCCTGAGGTGCGAGCCCGCAGCCCGTTGCAGGAAAGGTGCGTCCTTCGCAGGGCGAGCCTCGAAGGACGCACCGAGCCCTCAGAGCACGCCGGCTTCGTTCTTGAGCTTGTCGACCAGCTCGGCCACCGTCTTGACCTTGACGCCCGCCTTGCGGCCACCCGGCTCCTCGGTCTTCAACACCTTCAGCCGCGGCTTCACGTCGGCGCCGAAATCGGCCGGGCTCTTCTCGTCGAGCGGCTTCTTCTTGGCTTTCATGATGTTGGGCAAAGAGGCATAACGCGGCTGGTTCAGCCTGAGGTCCGTCGTCACGATCGCCGGCAGCTTCAGGTCGACCGTCTGCAGGCCGCCGTCGACCTCGCGCGTCACCGTTGCATGATCGCCCGCTATCTCGACCTTGGAGGCGAAGGTGCCCTGCGCCCAGCCCAGAAGGGCCGCCAGCATCTGCCCGGTCTGGTTGGCGTCGTCGTCGATCGCCTGCTTGCCGAGGATCACCAGCCCGGGCGTCTCGGCCTCGACCACGCCCTTCAGCACCTTGGCCACGCCCAGCGGCTCGACCGCCTCGTCGACCTTGACCAGGATCGCCCGGTCGGCGCCCATCGCCAGCGCCGTCCTCAGCGTCTCCTGCGCCTGCGCCGGGCCGATCGACACCACCACGATCTCCTCGACCTTGCCGGCCTCCTTCAGCCGGATCGCCTCCTCGACCGCGATCTCGTCGAACGGGTTCATCGACATCTTCACATTGGCCAGCTCGACGCCCGAGCCGTCCGACTTCACCCGGATCTTCACGTTGTAGTCGACCACCCGCTTCACGGGCACCAGAACTTTCATGGGAACAATCACCTCTCTGAATGAATTCTGCCGCGCCCTTTACCAGAGCGCTTCCCGATCCGTTTGCCGGATGCCGACATAACGGGCCGAAAAACGAAAATCGCTCCGCGCCCGCCTTGGCGTCAGGCTCAGGAGCGCGCGGGACCAACTCGCTCTAGTCACGCAGCGCGTGGGGGTCAATATGGATATGACGGCGCAAATCGGTTGAATAGGCCGACGGTGAGTTTTATCCGGACTGAGTTCATTCGCCGCCTCGATGACATCAGGCCAATGCCGATGGTCGGGTCAGAGTCCGTTTGCCGGGCAAAATTCCGCGACCGAACTGGTGAAGGGACAAAGCGGCGAGTTCAGACCCCGCGACCAGAACCCATGAACATGCCGGAATCCATGAATGTGAAAGCGATCCGGGCCCGCACGACGGTCCGACATAGGTTCCTGCGGAGGCTGGGCATGCCTCAGCGATCCTGCATGGCCAAGCGGAGGCCCAGTGCACAGTAGATGCTTCCGACCACCTTGCCCTGCCATTTAAGTACCGCCGGATTGCGACGGAGGAAATTGCCGAGCCCTCCCGCTCCGACGGCGAAGGCAACTGTGCTGACCAGGCCCAACAGGACGAAGATCGCGCCCAGGAGCGCGAGCTGGACCACTGCCGATCCGTTTTCAGGCCGCACGAATTGTGGAAGGAAGGCCAGGAAAAAGAGCGCGGTCTTGGGATTGAGAACTTCCGTCAGCACGGCCTGCCTGAATGCAGTGGCTGCGCTGATTGGAAGCAGGCCGGACAGACCGTCCACCGGGGTCTTTTCGAGGATCGCGCGTAGCCCGAGATAAACGAGATACGCCGCCCCGGCATATTTGATGATGCTGAACAGCAGCGCCGAAGCGGCGATGATCGCCGAGATGCCGACGATCGCGGTGACGGTGTGGATGACGTCGCCGGCCGCGATGCCGGCCCCGGTAGCGATGCCGACCCTGGTTCCCGAGCTTGTCGCCCGCGCCACCGTGAGCAGGGTGGCCGGACCCGGGATGAACACGAAACCGAGCACGATCACGACGTAGGCAATCAAAGTGGTCAGGTCGATCATCGTTCGGTTTCTCCGTAGCTGCGAAAGAAAGCCACCGTCCGGGCAGAAAGGCAATGATGATCGGTCTCGCCCAAGGCTGACCTTGCCGCTTCGTCGGGGCGAGGGAGCGAACGGCTACTGCCGTCCCCGGGGCGGCTACTGCCGTCCCCGAGGCGGCTACTGCCGTCCCCAGCGGGGCGCCGGTCGGGCCTCGACCGGGCGCGGGGTTGCCGGCTCCTCGATCTCGACCGAGCGCGGCGGCACGATCTCGCGGTCGAACAGCGGCACGCCGCGGCGGCGCATGATCGGCACCAGCACCGCGCCGGCGATGATGCCGCCGACATGGGCGGCCCAGGAGATCTGGTCCTCGCCGCCGGCGGCCAGCATCACGAATTGGAAGATGATCCACAGAGCCAGCACGATGAAGGCGGGGATGCGCAGCGGAATGCGGGCGAAGGCGAGGATCCAGACTTTCACGCGCGGGTGAAGGATCAGATAGGCGGCGACGACGCCGGCGATGGCACCGGAGGCGCCGATCAGCGGCGCGGTCGATTCCGGCGCGATCATGCCGTGCACGACAGCACCGGCGGCCGAGCAAAGCAGATAGAAGACGAGGAAGCGGACATGGCCCAGCGCATCCTCGACATTGTCGCCGAACACCCACAGGAACAGCATGTTGCCGCCGAGGTGGAAAAGATCGGCGTGCAGGAAGGAATAGGTGACGTAGGTGGCGTAGTCGGGAACGATCACCAGATCGAGCGGCCGTTCGACCAAGTCGTAGATGGTGGAGGGGATGTAGCCGAGCCCGACGACGGCGGCGTTGGAGAAGTTGTCGCCGCCGAGCGAGGTGAAGAGATAGACGATCACATTGGCCGCGATCAGGCCGATCGTCACATATTGCAGCTTGATGTGCTTGAGGCTGTTGGCGTCGTGGAGCGGGATGAACATGAAGATCCTTCCACTTTTTGGCCTTCCGATCGGCCAGGCGCTGTCAGCGGTTTTTGCCGGGCACCCATAACACATCGGCATTTCCGTTGTCATTGACCGCGCGGGCGGCCACGAACAGGAAATCCGAGACCCGGTTGATGTATCTTATGCCTTCCGGGTTGACATGTTCGGCCGGGTTCTGGGCGAGCGCCACCATCAGCCGCTCGGCGCGGCGGGCAACGGTGCGAGCGAGATGAAGTGTGGCCGAGGCTGGCGAACCGCCCGGCAGCACGAAGGAACGCAGCGGTTTAAGGTTGGCGTTGAGGGCGTCGATATCGGCCTCGATGCGCGTCACCTGGGACGCCACGATGCGCAGCGGCTCGTAGCCGAGCGGCTTGCCGTCATCAGGCGTGGCGAGATCGGCGCCAAGATCGAAGAGGTCGTTCTGGATGCGCGCCAGCATGGCATCGATGGCAGGATGGGAGGCGGCGGTGTGGAGCCGCGCAAGCCCGATCGCCGCATTGGCCTCGTCGACCGTGCCGTAGGCCTCGACGCGCAGGTCCGACTTCAGCCGCCGCGCGCCGGTTCCGAGCCCGGTGGTGCCGTCGTCGCCGGTGCGGGTGTAGATCTTGTTCAGCTTGACCATGATGCCTCAGTCGCGTGTGAAATAGACGGCGAGCAGGATGAGCACCAGCGCGATGAACTGCAGGAACACGCGCGCCTGCATCAGCTTGTTGGAGGTGTTGGCCGAACCGCCCCGCATCATGTTCACAAGTCCGCGCAGAAGCACAATGACCACCGCCACCATGACGACGATGGCGAGAATGTTGAAGACGGTGGCCATGGGCGTTTCCTGTCTGCTGGCTTGCGAATGATGTTCACGCCTGCCGCGCCAGGATCCTGTAGAAGAGGCGGGCGGGCAAGATGCGCTTGAGGACTGCGCCGACCTTCGCCGGCACGGTGACCAGATAATGCGGTTTCGGCCGGGGCGACAGGAGGGCGTGGCGCAGCGCCGCATGGACGGCGTCAGGCTTCAGCTTCAGCCGCGATTTCGAGCCGCCGCCGCGAAGGCGCCTCAACTGCACCTGATAGGCCTCGCGATGCACGGAGGCCTCGTGGTCGACATATTTCTCGAACCAGGCAAGCCCGTTGGGGGCGATGCGCGATTCGATCGGCCCCGGCTCGATCAGCGAGACATGGATGCCCGATCCTTCGAGTTCGGAGCGCAGGCAAAGGGACAGGCCTTCCAGGGCATGCTTGGAGGCGGCATAGGCGCCGCGGAACCTGACCGGGGTCAGCCCGAGGATGGAGGAGCAGTTGACGATGCGCCCGTGACCCTGCCGGCGCATGACGGGCACGATGCGGCGGGTCAGGTCGTGCCAGCCGAACAGATTGACCTCGAACTGGTCGCGCAGCGCCGCCACGGGGAGATCCTCGACGGCGCCCGGCTGGGCATGGGCCCCGTTGTTGTAGAGGGCGTCGAGCGTGCCGCCCGTGCGTGCCAGCACCATATCGACCAGGGCCTCGATCGAGGCGGGCTCGCTATAGTCGAGATAGAAGGCCTCGATGCCGTCGGCCTCGAGGGCAGCGATGTCCTCGGCCCTGCGCGCCGTGGCGAAGACACGCCAGCCTTCGGCCTTCAGCGCCCGGGCGCAGTATGCGCCGATGCCGGAGGATGCGCCGGTGACGATGATTGTGCGCAACTCGGCCATCCGGCGCCGCTGCCCTTTCCCATGCTTGTCAATTGCCGCAAAGCCTTCACATATTCGCAGGCAGGATACAATCGGAGTGAGAATGCGAAGGATCGTCGCCCTGCGCCGCGTGCTGGCGGACGCGTTCGGGCATTTCAACGACGACGACGGCTGGGCGATGGCCAGCCATCTGGCGATCTCCTCCCTGATGGCGCTGTTCCCGTTCCTGATCTTCGCCACGACGCTGGCCAGCTTCCTCGGCGCCGAAGCATTCGCCGAGACGGCCGTGCATCTGATCTTCGACACCTGGCCCGATCAGATCGCCGCGCCGATCGCGAGGGAGGTGGTCACCGTGCTGACCGTGCCGCGCACCGACCTCCTGACCTTCGGCATCGTGCTGGCGGCGTATTTCGCCTCGAACGGCATCGAGGCGCTACGCACCGCGCTCAATCGCGCCTATCGCGTCTTCGAAACGCGCTCCTTCGTGATGCGGCGCCTGCAGAGCCTCGCCTTCGTCGTGATCGCCACCGTCTGCTTCGTCGCGATCAGCGTGCTTCTGGTGTTCGCGCCGATCCTGGCGCGCATCGCCGAGGCCAATGTCGAGTGGATAAAGCCCTATATCGGCACCATCACGCTGTGGCGCTTCGTCGTCGCCTCGGCCGTCATCGTGCTCGGCCTGGTCGCCGTCCATCTCTGGCTGCCGTCAGGCCGGCGCTCCTTCGTGAGTATCCTGCCCGGCATCGCCTTCACGCTGGTCGGCTGGCTGATCGGCTCGACGATCTTCGCCAATTATCTCGACCGCTTCTCGTCCTATGTCACGACCTATGCGGGGCTGGCCTCGATCATGATCGCGGTGGTGTTCCTCTACATCGTCTCGGCGATCTTCATCCTGGGCGGCGAGCTCAACGCCGCCATCAGCCGCTATCGCGAAGCGCGGTCGCGGGTGGCGGGGTGAGGAACGGCCTGGCCTTGCCGCCGGCAAGCCCTGCTCAGGCGCGGCGCGGCCGGGCGGTGGCGAGGGCGACGCCGATCGTCGCCACAGCCATGCCCGCGATCTGCACCAGGCTGAGCGCTTCGCCGAACAGCAGCCAGGCGATGACGGCGGTGACGGCCGGGACGAGATAGAACAGCGACGCGACCTTCGATATCTCGCCCTCGCGGATCATCGCCATCAGAAGGAAGATGGCGCCGATCGACAGGACCAGGACCAGCCAGGCCATGGCGAAGATGAGCTCGCCATTGATGGTGACGGTGCGCGTCTCGAAGGCGAAGGAGGCAAGCGTCATCAGCAGCGCGCCGCCGAGATATTGCCACAAGGTTCCGCCGACGAGATCGGATGCCGCGCCGAAGCGCTTCTGCGAGATCGTGCCGGCGCTCATGCCGACGACGGCGACGATCGATGCGGCGAGCGTCGCGGCGGTGACGCCGCCGCCGAGCGCGCCGAGCTTCGGCCACAAAACGATGACGACGCCGGCGAAGCCGGTGGCGAGCCCTGCCCAATGGCGCGGCAGGATCTTCTCGCCAAGGAACAGGCCCGCCATCACCGCGGTGATCAGCGGCTGCAGCCCGACGATCAGCGCCGAAATCCCGGCCGGCATGCCGCCATGGATCGCCCAGAACACGCCGCCGAGATAGACGCCGTGCATCAGCGCGCCGGCGATCATGGCATGGACCGCGCCACGCCGGCCCGTCGGCCGCGCACGCATCGCGACCAGCAGCAAAGCGAGCAGCATGGCGGCGATCACGAAACGGGCGGCCAGGAAGGTGAAGGGTTCCGCCCAGGGCATGGCATAGCGCGCGCCGATGAACCCGGTCGCCCAGAGCACGACGAAGAGTGGAGGAATGGAGCGGGACGGGATGATCATGACACGTGGAAGCTCGAGCGGGCGGGCCCCGCTCTAAGCGGACTTTCGTTGGCAAGCCGACGAATCGCCTGCTTGGATTCTTGCTTCGCCGCATGTTCTGGCAGCAGAACCGCGGAACACCTTTGCGGAACCTGCTTAGCGCCGGCCCGCACAGGAGGCAAAGCGAAAGCATTGAATATTAGCCTCAATGCCGTTGATCCGTTGGGCCAGCGCCGCCGTGCCGTCGCCCATGGCCGTCACCCGATCCCGATCATCCGCCTGACTTCGGCGGCGGTTGCGCCGGATTCGCGCAGCACGCGAATGCCGCTGTCGCGCAGGCTCTTGGAGAGCTTGCGGCCGTCGGGACCATGCACCAGCCCGTGGTGGAAATAGACGGGCGCCTCGAGGCCGAACAGTTCCTGCAGCACGCGCTGAATGCCGGTGGCGAAATAGAGGTCGCGGCCGCGCACCACATGGGTGACGCCCTGCAGCGCATCGTCGGCCACGACCGACAGGTGATAGCTCGTCGGAACGTCCTTGCGCGCGATGACGACATCGCCCCAGTCCTCGGGGCTGGCGTCGATGCGCTCACTCGCGGCCAGGCCCTCGTCCCGGGCTTCGCGCCAGAACAGCGGATGAGCGACCTCGCCGAGCGCGGCCTCCATGTCGAGCCGCCAGGCGAAGGCGTCGCCGCGATCGATGCGGCGGCGCCTTTCGCGTCTCGACAGCTGCTTGTCCACGCCGGGATAGAGCGGCGCCCCGTCGGGGTCGTGCGGCCAGTGCCGTCCAAGTGTCTCCTGGTCGGCGATATGGGCGCGGATCTCGCCGCGGCTCATGAAGGCCGGATAGACGAGCCCCGCCCGAATCAATCGCTCGAGCAGCGCGCCATATTCGGCGAAATGCTCCGACTGCCTCCGCACCGGCTCCTCCCATTCGAGACCGAGCCAGGCGAGGTCTCTATAGATCGCCGCCTCGAATTCGGGCGTGCAGCGCGTGGTGTCGATGTCCTCGATCCGCAGCAGGAACCGCCCGTCCGCCGCCGTTGCCAGCTTCGCGTTGAGCAGCGCGGAAAAAGCGTGGCCGAGATGCAATTCGCCGTTCGGGCTCGGGGCGAAGCGGAAAACGGATGTCATCGGTCTCCTGCCAGGTTCCGTCAGCAATGGTGTTGAACCGCGCGACAGGCGATTGCTACTTTGCCCCTGAGGCCGGAACAAGGTGAGGCCGGAACAAGGTGCGGCCCGAAAGAGGTGCTGGGGGCGGGATGCGCAAGATCATGGCAATGTCTGACATCGACGAGGGGCTCGACGCGCTCTGCCTCATCGACCCCCGGCTGACCGGGGTGCGCGGCGCCGCCGGCGCGGTGCCGTTGCGGCTTTCCGAGCCCGGCTTCTTCAGCCTCGTTTCCATCATCGTCTCGCAGCAAGTGTCGCGGGCGAGCGCCGATGCGATCTTCGGGCGGCTGACGGCGCTGGTCGATCCGCTGACGCCCGGAGCACTGCTCGCCGCCGGGGAAGAAGCCTACCGGACCGCGGGCCTGTCGCGGCCGAAGCAGCGCACGCTGACGGCGCTGGCCGAGGCGATGCTGCGCGACGGGCTCGACCTTCACGGCCTGTGTGCGCTCGACGCGCCCGAGGCGATCCGGCGCCTGACCACAGTGCCGGGCATCGGGCCGTGGACGGCGGAGGTCTATCTTTTGTTCGCAGCCGGACATCCCGATATCTTTCCCGCGCGCGACGTGGCGCTGCAGAGCGCGGTCGGCCATGCGCTGGGGCTCGGGGAGCGGCCCGACGAGAAACGGCTGATCGCGATCGCCGAATCATGGCAGCCATGGCGGGGGGTGGCGTCCAGACTTTTCTGGGCTTATTATCGGCAAATCAACGGCAAGGAGGGTGCTCCGCCTTCGCAAAGCTTGAAAATATCCGTGGAATCGTGAGCTTTCGCCGGCCTTCGCGGCATCCCGGCAGCTTCACATTGTTGACACCTCCCGCCTACAATATCGGCGCCGATCGCTTCGTGGATAAAGGAGGGAATCGGACGTGACGGTTGCGGTCTCACCCGACGGGCTTCCAGCTCTGGTGCTGAATGCGGACTACCGCCCGCTCAGCTACTACCCCCTGTCGTTGTGGTCATGGCAGGACGCGATCAAGGCGGTGTTCCTCGACCGCGTCAACATCGTCGCCGAATACGAACATGCCGTCTGCTCGCCCTCCTTCCAGATGAAGGTACCGAGCGTGGTGAGCCTGAAGACCTATGTGAAGCCGTCGCGCAATCCGGCCTTCACGCGCTTCAACGTGTTCCTGCGCGACCGCTTCCGGTGCCAATATTGCGGAACCCCAGACGACCTGACCTTCGACCACGTCATTCCGCGCCGCTGCGGCGGCGCCACGACCTGGGAGAACGTGGTCGCCGCGTGTTCGCCCTGCAACCTCAGGAAGGGCGGCATGCTGCCGGCACAGGCCAAGATGTGGCCAATGCAGAAGCCCTACCAGCCGACGGTGCACGACCTGCACAACAACGGCAAGCGCTTCCCGCCGAACTACCTGCACGAAAGCTGGATGGACTATCTCTACTGGGATGTCGAACTGGAGCCGTAAGGCCGGTGAATGGTGAAATGGTGAACTAGTGAATGGTGAATGGTGAATGGTAGATGGGTGATTGACTGGCCGAGATACGCCGCGTCCGCTCGTCACCATTCACCATTCACCATTCACCATTCACCCCTTCCCGAAGGCGCCGCGGAAGGCGATCGCGGCGAGGGCTAGGCTTGCAATCACGTTCCAGCCGGCGAAGGACAGGCCGAGCACACGCAGGGCGGCCGTGTCGCAGGCCGGCGGCACGAAGGTGTTCAGCGCGTCGAGCACGCCCTTGCCGCCGGTGTCGACGGGAGCGGCCACGGCGCCGCAATCAGTGGGACCGGCCCACCAGCCCCATTCGACGCCGGCATGCTTGACCCCGAGGAACAGGCCCCAGGCCATCAGCAAACCGCCCACGACCAGCAGGCCGCGTGTCACCCAGGCCGGCCAGTGGAGCGTCGAGGACAGGGCGGCGAGCGCCATCAGCGGCACGCCTGCATAATAGGGGATGCGCTGCTCGAGGCACAGCTTGCAGGGGATGTAGCCGCCGATGTGCTCGAAGCCGAGGGCCGTTCCGACGACTGCCGCCATGGCGACGGTCAGGAACAGCGCGGTCAGCGTCTGCAGGCGTCCGGCTGGGGAGGCGATCGAGGTCATGAGGTCCGGTTCCTGATGGGGCTATGCGGCGCTCGGCCGCTCACAGCACGTATCTGACGACGATGTAGAGCAAAATCAGGGCAGCCGCAGCGAGCATGGCGAGCATGCCCAGCCGCTTCTCGATGAAATGCCGGATCGGCTCGCCATAGGTGCGCAGCAGCCAGGCAAGGAAGAAGAAGCGGGCGCCGCGCGCCACGATCGCCGACAGGATGAACAGCCAGATGTCGACATGCATGACACCCGACAGGATGGTGACCACCTTGATCGGCGGCAGGTGGGCGACACCCGACGTCACCAGCATCAAGAGGATGAAACCGATGCCGCTCGAGGTGCGCAGTGCCTCGAACTCGTCATACTTGCCGTAGAATTCGAGCACCGGCTTGGCGATGCTCTCATAGGCATAGTAGCCCAGATACCAGCCGGCGATGCCGCCGAGCACGGACGCGATGGTGGCGACCAGCGCGTAGCGATAGGCGCGATCCGGCCGCGCCAGCGCCATCGGCAGGTAGAGCACGTCGGCCGGCACCAGGAAGACGGAACTCTCGACGAAGGCGATGAAGGCCAGCCACCATTCGGCGGACTTGCGGGCGGCGAGCGACAGGGTCCAGTCGTAGAGTTTGCGAAGCATCAAAACCCCTCGGTTTGGCCCGGCCTGTCTAGAAAGATTTTTTGCCCTGCACAATGGCAGCCCGGCCGGACGAGCGCAGCCCGGCCGCGAAGGAGGCGTGGCAAAAGCGCCCGCCCGCTGTCGCCGTGCCCCGATATCACGAAATCATGATGCCGACGGTTCGTGACGTTGCATCGGCAGTTGACGGCGGGGAGGCTCTGCGTATAGTCCGCTGCCGTTCGGCCCGGTACAGGGCAGGGCCCCTGTGGCGGAATTGGTAGACGCGGCAGACTCAAAATCTGTTGCCCTCACGGGCGTGCTGGTTCGATCCCGGCCAGGGGCACCATTTCTTGATCTCACGCGAGTTCGCTTTGCTCACCACTCCGATGGGGCGGCCTGACCGGCCGACGGGCGGTCGCCCTTGCGGACCCTTCTGGTTCGAGATGGCGCCGGAAAGAGCACCCCTTACGCGCTTTGGCTACTTGCGCATGTCTCCCGAAACCGGTTCCCCTTTCGGAAGAGCGACCAAAGCCGTCAGTTTGCAGCGCGCCATTCGAAGGGAACGCGGCCAAGCACGTTTTCGGCTCGGCCGCCGCCGGCCACCTCTGGCAAGGCCGGTGACCGGTCAACCCGGATTCAGCATCGGGCGCCGGTTGCGCTCCACCAGGCCGAGGACGGTCACGGTCAGCATCGCAAGGAGCGCCGGCAGGATGGTCGTCAGGATGATGTCGCGCGCCGACCAGCCGAAAGACAGCATCGCCCCTCCCAGCGCCGGTCCGAGGATCGATCCGAGGCGTCCGCAGGCTGCGGCATAGCCGACCCCTGTCGCGCGCAGCGCCGGCGGATAGAGGGAGACGGCGAGCGCGCTTTGCCCGACGCAGCCGGTGATCAGGCCGGCGCCGACACCGGCGATGAGCGGCAGCACCATGCCGGCGGGGATCGGGGCCTTGCCGATCAACGCCACGCAGACGATGGCGAGCAGCATCGCGGCGAGGAGCACGCGTTTCATCCCGAGCCTGGAGACGATGGTCATCATCACCAGGTTTCCCGCGACGCCGCCCGCTCCGAATGCGGCAGCACCGATCGGCGTGTTCGCCGGCTCGAAGCCGAAGCTGACGAGCAGGGTCGGAATCCAGAAGCTCAGCGCGAATGCGGCGAGAAAGGTGAAGAAGGCGAAAAGCCACAACAGCGCGGTGAACGGCAGGAGGCCGTCCCGGAAGAGCGCCGCGACCGGGCTCGCCCGACCGCCTTTCTTCGTCGCGACCACATTTTCCAATCCCGAGCCAGCGACGACGTGGCTGAATGCGGGAACCAGAACGAGCGGCAGGATGCCCCCCATTATGAAGACCGAGGTCCAGCCGAAGGACTGCATCAAGGGGCCGCCGACGAGGCCGCCGACGACGCCGCCGGCAGAGAGGCCGGTCGCCACCAGCATGGCGACCGTTTCCTTGTGCTGCGGTGCCGCGACCTGCGCGGCCGCGGCCACTGCGATCGGTAGGACGCCGCCCAGACCGATGGCCGACACAAGGCGCAAGATGCTCAGGGAAACGATGTCGTAGGCGACCGCGGTCAGCAATGTGCCCAGCCCGAAGATCACCACGCTGCCGACGCCGATCGTCCTCGAACCAAACCGCTGGGCGAGCGGCCCGCAGGCGAGGTATCCGATCACCGCGCCAATGCTGGTCGCGATGAAGGCGGGCGTGAAGGCGGCTGCCGCTATGCCCCATTCGCGCGCCAGCACCGGCGCGACGAAGGCGATCGACGTCGTGTCGAGACCGTCGAGCAGCACGATCACGAAACAGATTGCGATCACCCAGTTCCGTGACATGCCCTCCGTGCCTTTCCATGACGGCCCAGCTGGAAGTTCGTTTTTCGGTGTCTTGTTCATCAGGTCGTCCTCCCCACGACGTTCGTTCACTGTCAGGCGGCCGCGGCCGCCTGGATAAAACTGTTGAAATGCTGGACAACGCGCCTGCTGCCGTGATCCGGCCAGGCGGGCAGGCCAGGACCTTCGGGTGTGCCGCTCCTGGCGAAGGCTGCCAGCGCGCCCTGGAAAACACGGCTGAGATCGGCGAGCTCGCGCATATCAGCTCCAGCGAGCATGGGTGCCTCGCGCCACGTACCGAGATTGCCGAAGAGGAAAGGAAGCTCGATGCAGTGGCAGGCCTTGATATCAGGTGTCGGCGACTGCCAGTCGAAGCGGTAGACATATGGCGAGCGGCCTTCCTCCACCTGCGCGTGCGCGACGGCAAGGCTCGGTCCAGCGAACACGGCGTCCGTCATGAGGTCGCCGAGAAGCGAGAGCCCCGTGGCCGGCATCCGCCGGGCCCGTGCCTCGCGCATCGCTCGCTCGGCCTGGTCGCCGTAGTGCCGGCGGAAGGCCGCGACGGTGACCTCGTCGGCGACTTTCGCCAGACCCTCGTCGCCGTAGTGGAAGGCGGTCATCTCCTCCCGTGTGGTGCCGATCATCACTTCGGCATCCGCAGCCGCGCCACCGACCAGCGCTTCCAGCGGGTTGACCGGTACGAGCTCGCCATCGATGACGGGTAGAAAAGGAGGCGTCACGTCGCCGGGCGTCCCGGCCTTCGCCTTGAGCAGTTCGAGTTGCGCCGCGATCAGCCGCTCAATCGGCTGGGCCTCAATGCCGTCGCGATCGTCCGGCGCGAGCCGGAGCGCCGTCATGTAATCCTGGCCGAGGGGCTCGGACGCTTCCACCGAGGGCAGTTCCAGGCCGAGGGGCGCGCTCATCATGATCGACCGCTTGAACAGGGTGCGGTGCGCCGGGGTTGCCAGCAGCAGGGCGATCGAAAAGGCTCCCGCCGACTGGCCGGCAACCGTGATGTTCGCGGCGTCACCGCCCAAGGCGGGGGCGATTTCACGGATGAAGCGAAGTGCCGCGATCTGGTCGTGAAGGCCGAGGTTGGCCGGCGCCACGCCCTTTATGGGAAGAAATCCCAATGCACCGAGGCGATAGCTGATGTTCACGACGATCGTCGCGGTGTTCTTCGCGAGCAGCGCGCCGTCGTAACAGGGCAATGAGCCGCCCCCGGTCATGAAGGCGCCTCCATGAAGGAAGACGAAGACCGGCGTTTCGGCGGATCCGTTCTCGGGCACCCAGATGTCGAGGTGGAGACAATCCTCGTCCTGCAGCGCCGGATAGTCGCCCATGATCTTGGCGAGCCGGGACGGCAATTGCGGCGGCACCGGACCCTCGCGAGTGCAGTCCAGAGGTTCTTTCCACGGCCGGACGGGTTCGGGCAGGCGAAGGCGCAGTCGTCTGACCGGTGGCGAGGCGTAGGGAACCCGGCTGAAGCTGACGACGCCGTCCGATCGTGCACCGGTCAGGGCTCCGTAGGGGGTGTCAATGATACAGCTGGTCGTCGGCGTCCGTTCCGTCATGCTTTTCCTCCACTGTCCTGCCAACCGGAGCGAGGTTAGCATTGGAGGAGGCCCGATCTTGTTCTAAATTCGGGACGATCTCGCGCCAAATCCGGAACGATGATGAAAGGTCTCGACGAGCTCTACACTTTCAAGATGGTGGTCGATTGCGGTGGTATATCGCCGGCCAGTCGCCGCCTGAACCTGCCCAAGTCGACGCTGGCGCGGCGGCTGAACGATCTGGAGAAGCGTCTCGGCGTACCGCTGTTCCATCGCGGGCCGCGACAGTTCGTGCTGACCAGCTTCGGGCGCGAATGCTACGGCCAGTGCAGCCGGGTGGTGCGCGAGACCGACAGGGTGTTCGAGATGGCCGACCGCGTTGCGCGCATGCCGGCCGGTTTCCTGCACGTGGTGTGTCCGCCCTTGCTCGGCACGCTGATTGTCGAGCAACTCGCGGCCGAGTTCGTCGACGCCGCCCCGAAGGTCAGGCTGCATCTGGAGGAAACGGCATGGCTCCTCGATCCGCGTCTGGTCTCGGCCGACCTCGTCATCCACGCAGCCTTCGAGCCGCTGCCTGATCTCGACGTCATCGCGCGACGCGTCGCCTCCACCCCCTATGTGCTCGTCGCCCATCCGTCGGTCCTCGCCGGTCGTAATGCTCCGGCCGAGCCGGACGACCTTGCGGAGTTCGACTGCATCGGCTTCGGACCGAAATCGACGGCCTGGGGATGGCGGCTGCGCAAAGGGAAAGAAACGTCCAGGGTCGAGTTCGAGCCGCGCTTCTCCACCACCCAGCTGACCGCACTCATGACGGCGGTGGGACGAGGCATCGGCATCGCGTCGGTGCCGATCACGCTGTGCGAGCAGGACATACGGAGCGGCGAACTCGTGCACGTGCTGAGCGAATGGAACCCGTCGCCCGCCGACATCTACGCCGTCTATCCGAGCCGAAGGGCCCTGACCGTGGCCGCCGAGCAGTTCCTGAGATTGATCGAGGACCGTCTTCCAAGACTGCTCGGGCATAACGAAGCGCGTCGGAACGGCACCATCGGGAAGCCTCGCCCTTCCGATTAGGTTGCGTCTCTGCGAATCCTTCGGATCCGATTCCTCTTCGGAAGGGAAGGACCTCAGCGAAGCTGAGCAACTAGGAATCTGGGCTGAACGTCTGGCATTTGGTCTCAGTGCGGATCGAACGACTCAAAGTCCGTGGAAGACCTGCTTTGGGCCGATCGGGTCAGGAGTCTCACCAGAGGGAAGGACCATCTACTTTCCTGACATCGCGGAGACCCCAGCAGCCGTTGTCCTTCATTTGCCGAACGTGCTCGCAGCACGACTCACCCGGTCTTGCAAGCCCGCTGGCGGCTGCACGCGCGCTCCTCGGCCTTGCGTTGGCAGCCATCGCCGTCGCGCGTGGCCGGGGGCGGGCGTTCGGACGGCAGCTTGTCGAGGATCTCGAAGCGCCTCGAGGCGCGCGGTCCTGGCACGGTGCGCTGATGAGGTAGCCGTCACGAGGCGTCAGACAGGTGCTTTGTGTCTCGCTCCAGCATCAGGCTCATGACCTCGATAATCTCTTTCAAAAGACGGCGGATTTCATCATGAGTCAGCTGCTCGACATGGTCGGCAGCATCCATGACGTCGACCAAGAGATCGACGCCGCGTTGATGAAGTTGCATGACACCGCTCCCTCGCTGACATTCCAGTCCGAGGCCTTAGCTAGTTACCGTCTCGTCAATGCTCAAGTGGAGCAGAAGCCGCTCACGTTGGTCAGGCTTCTTTTGATTCGACCGCCGCCAGACCGCGTTTTTTCCGCGGCACGGATGCAGCTGATTTTTCCGACAGATTGCGAAGAAAAATGCGGCCGGCAACGCTGTCTGAAACCCGGCCGACCGCAAGTGAGGCCGTTACCATGACCATCTCCTGCCGATATCAGGACCAGTCCCTCAGGACCTGGTCCATCGAAACGGCCTCGACCTGCTCGCTGAAGCGGGAACAATAAAGTTCCATGAGCGCGTCATGTGTGTGGTCCGTGGAACTGCATATGGCGTCGGTGACCAGTATGGTGCGGAAGCCGCGGTCGATTGCGCCAAGCACCGTGGCGAGCACACAGACATCGGTTTCGCAGCCGGTCACGACCAGGGTGTCCGTCCCAGTGTCGCGCAGGATCCGGTCCAGTTCGCCCTCGGTCCAGGGCGAATAGACACGTTTGTCGAGAAGCCTGGCAGGCGGAACGAAACGCGTGAGCGCCGGCGCCAGTTCGACCAGCCGTGAGTCGATGTTGCAAAGCGTTACTTCGGCCCACCGCCGATAGTAGGCAGCCCAGGTGCCGCGAGCGTCTTCGGCACGCTCGGCCGGAATGAAGCGCGTGAAAAGCGTTCGTTCCGGACGCTTGACGGCGAGTTCCTCGATCCGTGGCAGGATTTTCTCCATCCACGGCACCGGCCATGGACCATCTGGCATGAACAGGCGCTGCATGTCGACGCAGACATGAACGCAATTCGCGCCGAGGCGACCATGAACAAGACCGCGTGCCGCCATTTCCAAGCCCGCCAGACAGCTACAGCTTCTGCTGGCTTCTTCTTCCGGGAACCATCACGTGCACTTCAACTGTCGTGCCCCTGTTCAGTTCCTCGATTGGCATTCCGGGAGGGGAGGCAATGAAGGGCACGCCCATCGCGAGGCGGCCGGAACCGATGTCCCATACCCGCGTTTGGACACCTGCACGCCTGCACAGCGGAGGAAAAACCATGCCGGCCAAAACCGAGAAAAAACTCGCAGACCTGTTCCATGACGGTCTCAGGGATATCTACTACGCGGAACGCAAACTTCTCAAAGCGTTGCCGAAGATGGCGAGGGGCGCTGAGTCCCCCGACCTCAAAGCGGCGTTTGAAAAGCATCGGGATGAGACCGAAGGTCACGTCGACCGCCTCCAGCAGGTGTTCGAGATTTTCGGGAAGCGGGCGCAGGGCAAGAACTGCCCGGCAATCGACGGTATAGTCGAAGAGGGTGAGGAGATCCTCGACGAGTTCAAGGGTTCGCGAGCCCTGGATGCCGGATTGATCGCCGCAGCCCAAGCCGCCGAGCATTACGAGATCACGCGCTATGGGACGCTCAAGCGGTGGGCTCGGGAACTCGGCATGGACGATGCTGCCAGACTGCTCGACCAGACCTTGGGCGAGGAAGCGAAGACCGACGAGGCCCTGAGCCGATTGGCAGAGACGGCAGCAAATCAGAAAGCGGCATAGCCGGCGCCGTCCGGCGCCGCCTGTGTTCGCGTGGCCCGAAGTGGGAGAAATGGGGCAATGGGCACGTGATCATGTGATGTTGGTCCCGCTCCAGTTTCAGGCTCATGGCTTCTGAATCGTCCTTCTCCAAGCGATGGATGTCATCATGAGTCGGCTGCTCGACATGGCTGCAGGCGTCCACTACGTCGACCAGTAGGTCGACGCCACGATAATGAATATAGGCCCCCGGCTTGCGCCGGCGGGCCATCGCCGCTGCGTCAGGTGCAGGCCAACATCAACGCGCCCCGCTCCCAAGGCCGGTGCTTTGCACACAAGCCTATGGTGCGCTGCAGCGTTTTGTGGAAGGGTGCGACACAGGATGTTCTTGAAATGACCTCTTCGATCGTCGCCGATGTCCATAAAGGCTGGTATCCGTCACCTTACTCACTATCGCTATGACCGTCCGGTCACCCTCGGACCGCAGGTGATCCGCCTGCGGCCGGCGCCGCATAGCCGCACGCAGGTGATCTCTCATTCGCTCAAGGTGTTTCCGACCAATCACTTCGTGAACCACCAGCAGGACCCCTACGGCAACTGGATGGCGCGGTTCGTTTTTCCCGAACCGGTTCGCGAGTTGAGAATCGAGGTCGATCTCGTCGCCGACATGACGGTCTACAACCCGTTCGATTTCTTCGTCGAGGACAGCGCCGAGCACTGGCCGCTCGACTATCCCGAAGACGTCCGGCAGGATCTGTCGATCTACATGCAGCCCGAACCCGCAGGGCCGCACCTTCAGGCGTTTCTGGACGGCGTGCCGCGCGACAAGACACGCACGGTCGATTTCATCGTCAATCTCAACGCCCGCGTCGCGCGGGAGGTCGGCTACGTCATCCGCATGGAGCCGGGGGTGCAGACGCCGGAGGAGACCTTCGCGGGTGGAACGGGCTCGTGCCGGGATTCGAGCTGGCTTCTGGTTCAGGCGCTACGCCACCTCGGCATCGCCGCCCGCTTCGTCTCCGGCTATCTGATCCAATTGAAGCCCGACATTGTCGCAATCGACGGGCCAGCCGGCACCGACCATGACTTCACCGACCTGCACGCATGGTGCGAGGCCTATATTCCCGGCGCGGGCTGGATCGGGCTCGATCCAACCTCGGGCCTCCTGACTGGCGAAAGCCACATCCCGCTGGCGGCAACGCCTCACTACCGCAACGCCGCACCGATCTCGGGCCAGGCGAGCTACGCCGAGGTCGACTTCACCTTCGACATGACGGTGTCGCGCGTGGCCGAGCATCCGCGCATCACCAGGCCGTTTTCGGACGAGGCATGGTCCGCGCTCGATACTCTGGGCCGCAAGGTCGACGAAAAGCTCGCCGAGGGCGACGTGCGGCTCACCATGGGGGGCGAGCCGACCTTCGTCTCGATCGACGACTTCGAGAGCGGCGAATGGAACACCGATGCGGTCGGGCCGACCAAGCGCGCGCTGGCCGACCGTCTGATCCGCCGCCTGCGAGACCGCTTCGCGCCGGGCGGCTTCCTCCACTACGGTCAGGGCAAGTGGTATCCCGGCGAGAGCCTGCCGCGCTGGACCTTCTCGCTCTACTGGAGGCGCGATGGCAAGCCGATCTGGCAAGATGCGGGGCTGATCGCCGAGGAGGGCGACAAGACCGGGGCTGGTCCCTCGGAAGCGGAAGCGCTGCTCAAGGGGATTGCCGAGGAACTCGCGGTCGCGCCCGACCATGTCGTGCCAGCCTTTGAAGATCCGGCCGAATGGGTGATGAAGGAGGCCAACCTGCCGGAGAACGTCTCGCCCGAGAATTCCAAGCTGAAGGATCCGGAAGAGCGTGCCCGCATTGCCCGCGTGTTCGAGCGCGGGTTGACCGAACCTTCCGGCTACGTGCTGCCGATTCAGCGTTGGCAGGCGAAGGCGCCCGGTCGTCGCTGGCGCTCGGAGGCGTGGAAGTTGCGGCGCGGAAGGCTGTTCCTCGTGCCGGGCGACAGTCCGGTCGGCTTTCGCCTGCCGCTTGGTTCGCTGCCCTATGTCGCCCCTTCGCACTACCCTTATGTCCACCCCGCCGACCCGACCGAACCACGCGGCGAACTGCCCGATCTCGCTGCGCCAAGTCCGCCGCAGGCCGTGGCGAGCTTCACCGAGGCCAGCGCCGGCCAATCGCTGATCCAACAAGAACTGGGCGAGCCTGGCGGGGCGGTCCGCACCGCGCTCTCGGTCGAGCCGCGCGACGGCAGGCTGTGCGTGTTCATGCCGCCGGTCGAGCGCGTCGAGGACTATCTGGAACTGATCTCGGCGGCCGAGGCGGCGGCGAAGCGGCTTGGTCTTGCCGTCCATATCGAAGGTTATTCGCCACCGCACGACCCACGTCTCAACGTCATCCGAGTCGCACCCGATCCGGGTGTGATCGAGGTGAACATCCACCCCAGCGCAAGTTGGGAAGAATGCGTTGCCACCACCGAAGCGATCTATGAGGAGGCGCGTCAGAGCCGGCTCGGCGCCGACAAGTTCATGATCGATGGCCGCCACACCGGCACGGGAGGCGGCAACCATGTGGTCGTCGGCGGCGCGACGCCGCTCGACAGCCCGTTCCTGCGCCGACCGGACCTGTTGCGCAGCCTCGTGCTTTACTGGCAGCGCCATCCGAGCCTGTCATACCTGTTCTCCGGCTTGTTCATCGGTCCCACCAGCCAGGCGCCGCGTATCGACGAGGCGCGGCACGACGCACTCTACGAGCTCGAGATAGCGCTTTCTCAAGTGCCGGATCCCGGCACCGGCGAGCCGCCGTTGCCGTGGCTGATCGACCGGCTTTTCCGCAACCTGCTGGTGGATGTCACCGGCAACACGCATCGCGCGGAAATCTGCATCGACAAGCTGTATTCGCCAGACGGTCCGACCGGCAGGCTCGGACTGGTGGAGTTCCGCGGCTTCGAGATGCCGCCCCATCCGCGCATGAGCCTGGCACAGCAGGTGCTGATCCGGTCGATCGTCGCGCGGCTGTGGCATGCGCCGGTGTCGGGGAAGCTCGCGCGCTGGGGCACGGCGCTGCACGATCGCTTCATGCTGCCTCACTTCATCTGGGCCGATTTCCTCGACGTGCTTGCCGACCTGTCGGCGCATGGGTTCGAGTTGCGGCCGGAATGGTTCGAAGCGCAGGCCGAGTTCCGGTTCCCCTTCTGCGGCGAGATCGAGCGTGAGGGCGTGCGTCTGGAGATCAGACAGGCGCTGGAACCGTGGCATGTGCTCGGCGAAACCGGCGCGATCGGCGGCACGGTGCGCTACACGGATTCGTCGGTCGAGCGGCTTCAGGCGAAGCTGACGGCGCAAAGCGATCCCGACCGCTATTCCGTCACCTGCAACAGGCGCAGGCTGCCCATGCAAAAGGTGGGCAACGGGACAAGCGTCGCCGGCGTGCGCTTCAAGGCATGGCAGCCCGCACTTGCCCTGCACCCGGTCGTTCCCGTGCATGCACCGCTGACCTTCGACATCTTCGATCATTGGACCGGCCGGGCGCTCGGCGGCTGCATCTACCATGTCGCACATCCCGGCGGGCGTAACTACGACAGCTTTCCGGTCAACGGCAACGAAGCCGAGGCGCGCAGGCTCGCCCGCTTCGAGCCCCACGGCCACAGCCCAGGTGCGTACGAGCCGGTTCCGGAGCGTCCTCATCCGGAGTTTCCGATGACGCTCGACCTGCGCCGCCTGGCGGAGCTGTAGGCCATGGCCGCCGAGCAGCGCCGGACATCGTCGCAGATGCCCGCTCTCCTCGGCGGCTATCGCCCGCTGGCCGGCGTTCCAGATGAGATGATGGACGTCGACGGTCGCGTCAAACCCGTCTGGCGGCGCTTCGTCGATCATTTTGCATCGTTCGATGCCGAGGAGATCGCGCAGCGCTTCGCGCGCGGTGACGAATATCTGCGGGATGCGGGCGTGTTCTTCCGCCAATACGGCCATGCGGAATCGCTGGAGCGCGACTGGCCGCTGAGCCATGTGCCGGTGCTGATCCACGAAAACGAATGGCGGGAACTGGCAGCGGGGCTGGTCCAGCGCGCGGACCTGCTGGAATCGGTGGTCACCGACCTCTATGGCCCGCAGAGGCTGATCTTGGACGGCCATTTGCCTGCCGCGCTTGTTGCCGCCAGCCCCGAATGGCTGCGGCCTCTCGTCGGTGTCAGGCCGGATCACTTCCTCCATTTCGTCGCCTTCGAGATCGGGCGCGGCCCGGATGGACGCTGGTGGGTGCTGGGCGACCGTACGCAGGCACCGTCGGGAGCGGGCTTCGCGCTCGAGAACAGGGTCGCCACCGCGCGGACCTTCTCGGACTTCTATGCCGATGAAAAAGTGCATCGTCTGGCGGGCTTCTTCCGTGCCTTCCGCGATGCGCTGGACGGGCTCGCCGATGGGAAGACGGGCCATGCGGCGATCCTGACGCCGGGGCCTCTCAACGAAACATACTACGAGCATGCCTATATCGCGCGCTATCTCGGCATGATGCTTCTCGAGGGCGAGGACCTCGTCGTGGAGAATGGCCGCGTCATGGTGCGAACGATAGCGGGGCCAAGGCCGGTGAGCGTGCTCTGGCGGCGGCTCGACTCCTCCTGGGTCGATCCGCTGGAACTCGACGACGCCTCGACGCTGGGCACTGCCGGCCTCGTCGAGGCGGTGCGCCGCGGCAACCTTGCGATCGTCAACGGCCTGGGCAGCGGGATCCTGGAAACACGCGCGCTGCTGGCCTTCCTGCCACGCATCTGCGAGGTGCTTCGCGGCGAGCAGCTCGCCATTCCCAACATCGCGACCTGGTGGTGCGGAGACCCCGGGGCACGCGACCATGTGCTGGCCAATGCCCGCAACATGACGATCGGTCCGGCGCTTTCGACACGGCCTTCCCTCGAAGCCGGAGACGACGATGCCGGGGCCGGCTGGTTCCGTAGTCGAAACGATGCCTCCCTGGAGTGGCGCCTCGTCACGAATGGTGCCCTGCTCGTGGGTCAGGAAGCGATAAGGCTCTCGACCACCCCGACCTATGCAGGCAGGCAACTGAAACCCCGCCCTGCGACGCTGCGCGTGTTCCTGGCCCGGACGAGGGACGGCTGGCAGGTCATGCCGGGCGGCTATGCGAGGATCGGCCACAGCGACGATCCGTCGGCGCTTGCCATGCAGCGCGGCGGCTCGGTCGCGGATGTGTGGGTGGTCAGCGATCGACCGGTTGAAACCGACACGCTGCTGCCCGCCCGCAACGCTACCTACGTGCGCCCGGACCTCGGCGTATTGCCCAGCCGCGCGGCAGACAACCTCTATTGGCTCGGCCGCTATGTCGAACGCGCCGAAGGAACCATGCGGCTGCTGCGCGCCTGGCATATGCGTCTGGCCGAGGCGGCGCGGGCCGACACGCCGCTGCTGACCGATCTGCGTTTCTATCTGGACTGCTTGGGCATCGATCCGGAACAGCGCATTCCCGAGGCTGTGCAAACGACGCTGCGCTCGGCGATAGCAAGCGCGGGTCGTGTGCGCGACCGTTTCTCCATCGACGGTTGGGCGGCGCTCAACGACCTTGCCAAAACGGCGCGACGCATGTCGACCACCGTCGGCGAGGGCGCGGACGAGGCCCATGCCATGGGCGTGCTGCTGCGCAAGATCTCCGGCTTTTCCGGTCTCGTCCACGAAAACATGTATCGCTTCAATGGCTGGCGGTTCCTGACCATCGGACGCTCGCTGGAGCGCGCCGTCTCGATGGCGTCGCTGCTGGCGCATTTTGCTGATGAAGAAGCGCCGGCAGGCGCGCTCGACCTGGCGGTGGAAGTGGGCGACAGTTTGATGTCGCACCGTCGCCGCTACGCGATCACGACAACCCGTGAGACCGTGGTGGACCTTTTGGCGCTGGATACGATGAACCCGCGTTCGATCATCTATCACTTTGCCGAGTTGGGCGAGCAGATTGGTCTTCTACCCATGAGCGACAGGAATGGCGCGCGCTCGCCGTTGGCGCGGGCCGTTCTGCAGCTGCATTCGGGGCTGGCAGTGAAGACGCCGGAGGAGCTTTCGACGGAATATTTCATCGATTGCGGCAAAGAGCTGGCGCACCTGTCGGACCTCCTGTCCGACGCCTATCTGCGATAGGCTCCGGCCATGCTCTACGAAGTGCGGATGACAACCACCTACGAATATGGCCGCCCGGCTGCGAATGGCCGCCATCTGCTGCGCCTGATGCCGGCCGAGATACCCGGATCGCAACGGATGATCGCCGGTTCGCTCGACATCAGCCCGCGCCCGCAAGAGCGCCACGACCAGGTGGATTTTTTCGGCAACCGCATGACCGGACTGTTCTTCGCGCAGGCGCATGACGAGATCGCCTTCACCGTGCGGGCTCGCATGGAGCGATGGGCCGTTGCCGATCAGCTCGACATCTCGCCGTCACTTGCGACCTTGCGCAGCGAAATCGAGGCGTTTCGCTCGCTGGCACCGCAGTCACCGCATCATTTCCTCGGCCCCTCGCCACGCATTGCTCCGGATTCAGCCGTCAGCGACTATGCGCTGGCCGTCACCCGCGGCTGCAACTCGGTGCTGGACGCGGTCGCCGCGATCAATCAGGCTCTCCATTCGGACATGCGCTACGATCCGGAGGCGACCACTGTCGAAACGACCATGGCCGACGCCTTCGCTGCCCGCCACGGCGTGTGCCAGGACTTTTCCCACATCATGATCGCGTGCCTGCGCGAGATCGGCGTGCCTGCCGGCTATGTCAGCGGTTTCCTTCGAACCGAGCCGCCGGAGGGGCAGCCGCGGCTGGAAGGTGCGGACGCCATGCATGCCTGGGTCGCTGCGTGGTGCGGAACGCAGACCGGCTGGGTGGAGTTCGATCCCACCAACGCGATCCGCGTTTCCTCCGATCACATCGTCGTGGCCCGGGGCCGCGACTATTCGGACGTTGCACCGGTCAAGGGCGTGCTGTGGACAGCGGGCTCGCAGACGACCAAGCAAGTCGTGGACGTCATTCCGCTCGGCTGAAACGCAACGGCGGCCTGATCTGATACACGAGACAAAGGCAACACCCATTTTCGAACGTGTTTACCGGAACTCAGCCCAACAGGTGTCCAAGAACTGTCCCATTCCGGGAAAAATCATCTGGCACGCGGCTTGCAGCGATGGGGTTGCCGGAGGATACCGGTCCTGACTTCTTGCCAAAGCCAGGGAAGTACGGCTCGCCGGGGAGGGGCCAGGGGCGAATACCCCGGCGAGTTCGCGACTTGGTCGAACGCTTGAGGGCGTTCCACGGTCTGAAACAGTCGCATCGTGCGTTCCGAAGCCGTTTCCGCTCTTCGGTTCGATGCGATGGAGGCGGTGTCTGCTTGCCGGGGGGTGGCAGGCGCCGTTCCCCGGGCGGGGGCGACCGTGTTCCAGCCAAGGCACCTGCCGTGTCGGCCCGACGATCTGAAGCAAAATGTCGGGCCGACGCGCAGATCTCCGCAACGAGGAGACGCTCGCGGACTCCGGATCTGCGCTGTCCCATTTCAGGACGTCCATTTCGGGACGCCTCGATCCGTCCAGCGCGGCGCCTCGCGGCTCGAGCATGTCTCCCGAAAGCGCGTAGCGGTTTCGGGAACAAGACACGCGCGTCATCAAGACCTGCAGAGTGCCCCGTCAATCCTTTGTCACGCGACCCGCTGCGGAAGCGCCGCCGTCGGACTATTCCTGCTCCGGCAGCAGCTTCCACTGCCCGCCGGTCAACTGCACGAGCACGCGCGACCGCTCGTCCACGCCGTAGCGGCTGTCCGGGGTGAAGTTGTAGACGGCATGGGTGCCGACCAGTTCCTTCGTCGACGTCATAGCGTCGTGAAGCGCTGTGCGAAACTCCGGCGTTCCGGGTTTGGCAGTCGGCAAGGCCCGCTTGGCCGCGTCGGCGAAGAGCAGCCAGGCGTCGTAGCTGTAGGCGGCAAACGCATTCGGCTTGTCCTCGCCATTGGCCTTTTCATAGTCGGCCCCGAACTTCGCTGCGACGGCCTTGATCGGGTTCGAATCCGCCAGCTGGTCGGCAACGACCACCGGGCCGCTCGGCGCGATGACACCGTCCACGGCGGATCCGCCGACCCGAACGAAATCGGGATTGATGATGGCGTGGGTGCCGTATTGCGGCCCGCTGTAGCCACGTTCGGCCAGCGCGAGGTGGGGCAGGGCGCCGGGGGTGCCCGAACCGCCGGTGATCACGGCGTCGGGGGCTGTGGCGACGATCTTCAATGCCTGCGCCGTGGCCGAGGTGTCGGCGCGCGCATATCGCTCGTTGGTGACGACTTCCATTTCGGTCCCGGCCGTCGTCTCCTGCAGTGCGCCGTAGACGAGGTCGCCCCACGCGTCGCTGAAGCCGATATAGGCGACTTTCTTGACGCCGTTCGCCTGCATGTGCCTGGTGACGGCGCCCACCATCAAGGGCGCCGGCTGGGGTATGGTGACGGTCCACGCGCCGGCTTCGCCCTGAGGATTGGCGTTGGCGATGGAGATAAGAGGCACCTTGAGCTCCGCGGCCACGGCGGCCATCGCCAATGCGGCGGGCGAGCCCGCGCTGCCGATCAGTATGTCGACCTTCTCCTCTTCCACCAGCTTGCGGGCGTTGCGCGCCGCGGCGCTCGGATCCGACGCGTCGTCGAGTTGAATGAGCTTGACGGGATTCCCGTCGATCTCAGAAATCGCGGCGGCGCCCGCCGCGATGCCCTTGGCGTAGGGGATGCCAAGGGACGAGACCGGACCGGACATCGACGTCACGAAACCGACCTTGATCTCTTCGGCATTGGCCAGCGCAGCCGAGCCGAACACGAAAACGGCCGCCGTGGATACGAGTAGTGCGCGTCTATTCATGAAACTCTCCCATTTCATCGCGGACCCTCCCCGCGATTAAAATGAAAATGTGCCACAAACTTGCGCCTTTGCAAGTAAATTTTTATGGTCTCATCGCGCCGATCGCTCCGCGGTTGCCCGCCGCGATGTTGCTGGCCTGATCGTAGATTCCGATCATCACATGCAGCATGGTGGTCGCTTCGTCGATCGCCTCGGTCATGCCCGCGATACGATCCGTCAGGCGCATCAGCGTATCCCGACGCAATTTGAGGTAGGCCTCGACCAGTTCCTCGCCGCGCTTGGATGTCGTGTAGGTCACCGTCTTCTTGGCGGCCTTGGGGTCGCTTTTGACCAGGTATCCCTGCGACAGCAGCTTTTTCACGCCGTATTGAAGGTTCGCGATGTCGTCGCGATGCAGCAGCCGGCTGATCTCGGCCAGCCCCTTGGGCGTGCCGTTCAGATGGACGATGTGCAGTATCGATGCCTCGGCGCCGCTCAGCGATGCATCCGGCAGGCAGGCGAGGCAGTCCCTGCGCCAGCGCGCGAAGGCCGAGCCGAGATGCCAGACCGCATATTCGAAGGCGTTGATCGCCTGTTCGTGGCGCAGCGCCGCGTCGTCGCCCTGCGCGATGGCCGGGGTGGTGGCGTTCATGCCGTTTCCAGATTCTTTTTCCATCATTTTGCCCTTGAAAGGTGGCGTTTTATATGTGAATTTTGCTTAAAAATGGGGAGCGAAATTCGCATGTCCATAGAGACTATGCTGATTCTTGCGGTGGACGGTATTGCCAACGGTGCAATTTACGTTCTCGTCGCCCTCGGCATCGTGCTGATTTTTTCGGTAACGCGCGTCGTTTTCGTTCCCTTCGGCGACATCGCGGCCTTTACGGCCCTGTCCCTGGCGGCGATCCAGGCGCATCAGGTGCCCGGCACGGTGTGGCTGGTCGCCGTCCTGGCGGCGGCGGCCGTGCTGATCGAGGCGGTCCGGCTCGTCCGGGCAGGGCAGCCCGGCAAGATCCTGCCTTTCGCCGCGGTCTATTTCGTCCTGCCCGTCCTGCCTGCCGCCTTCGTCTTTTTCTTCGCCGGCGTCGACTGGCCGCCGGTCATCGAGATCGCCCTGGCGTTTTTCCTGGTCTTGCCGCTCGGGCCGCTGCTTTACCGCCTGGCGTTCCGGCCGATCGCGAACGCGCCGGTGCTGGTGCTGCTGATCGTGGCGGTGGCGCTGCATTTCGCGCTGGCCGGCCTGGGATTGCTGTTCTTCGGGCCGGAAGGATTTCGCACGGAGCCCTTCACGAGGGAGTTCCTCAATCTCGGCGGCGTCATCGTTTCGGTGCAGGCGATCCTCGTCGTCCTGGCGTCCGTTCTCTTCAGCATCCTGCTCTTCGTCTTCTTCGACCGGACACTGACGGGCAAGGCGCTGCGGGCGACGGCTGTCAACCAGATCGGCGCCAGGATCGTCGGCATCCGGCCCTCCAGAACAAGCGGTATCGCCTTCCTGCTGGCGTCCGGCCTCGGCGCGGTCGCCGGCATACTGATCGGCCCGATCACCTCGATCTACTACGATTCCGGCTTCCTGTTCGGCCTCAAGGCCTTCGTCGGCGCCATTGTCGGCGGCCTGGTCAGCTATCCGCTCACGGCCGCGGGCGCCATCCTGGTAGGGCTCCTCGAGAGTTACGCGTCGTTCTGGAACAGCGCCTTCAAGGAAGTGGTGATCTTCGGCGTGCTCATTCCCGTCCTTGTCTGGCGCTCGCTGGGCAGTCCCGACGAGGATGATCTCGAAGAGGACGAGTAGGAGCCATGGTCAACATCCGTCTTGTCGCCAGCCTGGCTGCTGCTCTCGCGCTGATCCTCATGCCGTTCTTCGCGGGGACGTTCACCGTCACGCTGATGAACTATATCGGCGTCTATGCCGTGGCCGTGCTCGGCCTGGTGATCCTGACGGGCATCGGCGGCGTGACGTCCTTCGGCCAGGCGTCCTTCGTGGGCATCAGCGCCTATGCCAGCGCCTGGCTGACCGCCACGCAGGGTTTTTCGCCGTGGCTGGGGCTGCTGGTCGCCTGCGTGATCACGGGCGGCTCCGCCTTCGTCATCGGCGGCGTGACCCTGCGGCTCAAGGGCCATTTCCTGCCGCTGAGCACGATCGCCTGGGGCATCGCCATCTTCTATCTCTTCGGCAACCTGGAGGCGCTCGGTCGCTTCGGCGGGCTTTCGGGCGTGCCGCCGATAGCCCTCGGCCCTGTTTCCTTCGCTTCCAACGGCGCGATGTACTACCTCATCTGGATCACGCTGGGGCTTTGCATGCTCCTGTGCTCCAATCTTCTGCGGGCGCGCGAGGGCCGGGCCATCCGCAGCCTGCGCGGCGGCAAGCAGATGAGCGAAAGCCTCGGGATCAACACGTTCCGCATCCGCCTGGTCACCTTCGTGGTCGCGGCGCTGCTGGCGGCGATCTCGGGCTGGCTATATGCGCATATGAGCCGCTTCGTCAGCCCCGCGCCATTCGACGTGCGCGCCAGCATCGAATATCTGTTCATGGCGATCGCCGGCGGCCAGGGCTACATCGTCGGCGCGGTCGTCGGCGCCGCTGCGATCACGCTCGCCAAGAACTATCTGCAGGACATCCTGCCCGCCTTCACCCAGCATTCCGAGCAGATGGAGGTCGTGGTCTTCAGCGTGCTCTTCATCGTGCTGCTGCACCATGCGCGCGGCGGCATCGTCTCGCTGGTGCGGCGGTGGCTCCCCCGCCGCAAGCCGGCGCCGCCGGCCGCCGCCTCCGATATGGAGCGGCGCGAGATGCCGAAGGCGGGCACGCCGCTGCTCGAGGTCGAGGGGCTCACCAAGCGCTTCGGCGGCCTGGTCGCGGTCAACAAGATGGGCTTCTCGATCCGTGCGGGCGAAATCCTCGCGCTGATCGGTCCGAACGGTGCCGGCAAGAGCACGATGTTCAACCTTATCGCCGGGGCCCTGCACGCCGACGAGGGAAAGATCACGCTTTTCGGCGAGGACATCAGCAAGGCGCCGTCGCGCAGGATCGCCGCCCTCGGACTCGCCCGCACGTTCCAGCACGTCAAGCTGCGGCCCAACATGTCATTGATCGACAATGTCGTCCTGGGCACCTATCAGCGCACCAAGGCAGGGTTCGTCTCAGGCGCCCTTGCGCTCGACAGGAACGAGGAGCGCATCGCCTATCACGAAGCCTATCGGCAGTTGAAGCGCGTCGGCCTGGGCGACAATCCGCATGAACTGGCGGGGAACCTCTCGCTCGGCGCGCAACGCATCCTCGAGGTGGCGCGCGCGCTCGCCGCCGACCCGGCGCTGCTGATCCTCGATGAGCCGGCCGCCGGCCTGCGCCGCATGGAGAAGCAGGCGCTGGCCGAACTCCTGCGCGCCCTGCGGGCAGAAGGCGTGACCATACTTTTGGTCGAACACGATATGGAATTCGTCATGAACCTCGTCGACCGGATCGTCGTCATGGTGTTCGGCTCGAAGCTGACGGAGGGAGCACCGGCCGCAGTGCGCGCCGACAGCCAGGTTCAGGAAGCGTATCTGGGTGGCGTCGCATGACAATCCTGCTCGACATCAACGACCTGCATATTTCCTACGGGCGGGTCGAAGCCGTGCGCGGCGTTTCCCTGGCCATGCAGCAAGGGCAGACCGTGACGGTCATCGGGCCCAACGGCGCGGGCAAGACCACACTGCTTGCCGCCATCGCCGGCCTGCTGCCCTCGCGCGGTGCGATGACCTATCGCGGCCGCGACCTGCAACGGCTCGAGGTCGAGGCGAGGCTCGAACAGGGCCTCTGCCTGGTGCCCGAAAAGCGTGAACTGTTCGGCGACATGACGGTGGCGGACAATCTCGTGCTCGGCGGCTACTGGCGCCGGAACGAGAAGGAGGCGATCAAGCGGGATCTCGATGCCGTCTATGCACGCTTCCCGCGGCTGGCCGAGCGCCGCGCCCAGCAGGCAAACACGCTGTCGGGCGGCGAGCGCCAGATGCTGGCGCTCGGTCGCGCCCTGATGGCGAAGCCCAGACTGCTCCTGCTCGACGAGCCGAGCCTCGGTCTCGCGCCGCTGATCGTGCGCGAGATCTTCGAGATCATCGCCTCGCTGCGCTCGACCGGCGTCTCGGTGCTGCTGGTCGAGCAGAATGCTCGCGCCGCGCTCGAAACGGCGGACTACGGCTACGTGCTGGAGACCGGCTCCATCGTCCATTCCGGCCCCGCGTCGGAACTCCTGCACGACCCGCGCGTTGCCGCGACCTATCTGGGTGGGCACTCGTGACCGACGATTTGACGACAACCTCTCCCGCCGCGGGCTATGACGACGTCGTTCTGGCGGCGCCCGTCAGCATTCCCTATCAACGCTATTCGATCAAAAGCGCGCATTGGTTTCTCGGGAAGGCGATGGCCGAACTGCTTCGGCAGAGCGGCCTGCCGAAGCCGCGCCTCGACGGTCTGTGCGTGGCGAGCTTCACCATGGCGCCGGACACGGCCGTCGGCCTGACGCAGCAACTCGGCGTCACGCTGCGCTGGCTGGACCATATTCCGATGGGCGGCGCCAGTGCCCTCGTCTCCTTGCGCCGGGCGGCGCGCGCCGTCCAGTGCGGCGATGCCCGCATCGTGGCGTGCATCGCGGGCGACACCAATCAGGTCGATACGTTCCGCCAGAGCACGGCCAGCTTCAGCCGGGCCGCGCAGGATGCCGTCTATCCCTATGGCGGCGGCGGTCCGAATGTCAGCTTTGCTTTCCTGACCGCCTATTACATGCGCATGTTCGGCGCCAGGCCGGAAGACTTCGGCAAGCTGTGCGTGGCGCAGCGCGACAATGCGCTGCGGTTCCCATATGCGCTGTTCAGGAAACCGCTGACGCTCGACGAATATCTCTCCTCGCGCATCATCGCCGACCCCATCCGTCTCTTCGATTGCGTGATGCCATGCGCCGGCGCCGAGGGATTTCTCGTCATGCGGCGCGCCGAGGCCGAACGCGCGGGCCTGCCCTATGCCCGCCTGCTCGGCGCCGTGGAACGGCACAATCCCTTCCCCGACGATCCCATCCAGTATCGCGGCGGCTGGGCGCTCGATCGGGACGCGCTTTACCGGCAGGCTTCCATCGGCCCCGAGGACGTGGATGTCGTGGAGACCTATGACGACTACCCCGTGATCAACATGATCCAGTTCGAGGATCTCGGCTTCTGCAAGAAGGGAGAAGCTCCGGAATTCGTCCGGCGAAACACGTTTCATGGCGGCGGCTCGTTCCCGTTCAACACGTCGGGGGGCCAATTGTCGGTCGGGCAGGCCGGCGCGGCGGGCGGCTTCCTCGGCCTGGTCGAGGGGATTCGCCAGGTGACCGGCGCCCGGCTGGGCGCCCTGGTGGACGACGTCCAGCATGCTCTGATCAGCGGCTTCGGCATGATGAATTATGACAGAGGCCTGTGCAGCGGCGCGGCCATCCTGGGTGCGAAATGACCGTCAAAGCCAAACGAAAGAATCCGATCCTGCGCACCCGCCAGGCGACGTTGCCGCCCATCGCGCGCAGCCGCGTCGCGCTCGGCATGACGGCGGGAGCGGCTGTCGGCACGCTCGAGCTGCAGGTGTGCGACGCATGCGGCGCCGTGCAATATCCCGCCACCGAGATCTGTCGCCAGTGCCTCGGCGACCAACTCACATGGCGCCGCCAGAACGGCGCGGGAGAGCTGATCAGCGAGACGCTGTCGCATGCCTCGCAGGAACTCTATTACCGCGAGCGCTCGCCCTGGCGGCTGGGGATGGTGAAGCTCGAAGCCGGCCCGACCGTCATCACGCATGTCGAGGCGAGCTGCCCTGCGGCGCCGACCCTCGTCCGCGTATCCGCCGCGCTCGATCGTGCCGGTCAGGCCACCCTGATCGCCAGCCCTCGCGAGGTCGCGCCCGACCTCGGCAGCGATCCGCGCCTGCGCGAGATGACCTGCGATCCCAAGGGCCGCAAGATCCTGGTGACCGACGGCAAGAGCCAGACGGGCCAGGCCGTGGTCCGCGCCTTGTCGGTCGCCGGGGCGGAACTGATCTGGGTCGGCAATGCCGAGCCCTGGAAGAACCCGCCGGGCTTTGCCGGCCTGAAGGATCTGCCGCAGGTCACGTTTGTGCCGCTCGACGTCACGGACAGCAGATCCGTGATGGAGCTTGCCGGCAAGATCGGCGGCAAGGTCGATATCGTCATCAACACGGCGGACCATCACCGGACCTTCGGCATTGCCGGGCGCGCCGGCGTGGAGAACGCGCAGTCCGAGATGGATGTCAATTATCTCGGCCTGTTGCGGCTCGCCCAGGCATTCGGGCCAGCCTTGCGCGGGCGCGCCGCCGACGGACTTGACAATGCCGTGGCATGGGTCAACCTTCTGTCGATCTTCGCGCTCTCCGGCTTCCCGCCGCAGGGCACCTATTCGGCGTCGCATGCGGCAGCGCTTTCACTGGCGCAGTGCCTGCGCGCCGATATGCGGCCGGCGGGCATCCGGGTGATCAACGTATTTTCCGGCCCCGTCGACGACGAATGGGCGCAGTTGATGCTGCCGCCGAAGGTCGCGCCGTCGGCGCTTGCCAATGCGGTGGTCGGCGCGTTGAAAGGCGCGGTCGAAGACGTCTATGCGGACCCGATCGCCAGGGATTGGCATGCGCGCTGGCGCGACGATCCGAAAACCCTCGAACGAGAACTGATGGTTGCGACGCCATCAAGCGCGGGCTGACACCGATGTTGCTTTCAGATCTTGCAGCGGCGATCGCACGGCGACAGATTCAGGTCGTCGACCTGACGCTGACGCTGACGCCGGATTTTCCAAGCATTTCGCTGCCCCCGGAAATGGGGATGAGCCGGCCGTTCCGGATCGAAGAGATTTCGCACTACGACGAACGCGGGCCGAGCTGGTACTGGAACAACATCTCCTTCGGCGAACATACGGGCACGCATTTCGACGCGCCGATCCATTGGATCACGGGGCGATATGTGCCCGATGGCGCGACGGACACGATTCCGCCCGAGAATTTCATCGCGCCGGCCTGCGTCATCGATTGCTCCGGACAGGCCGCGGCGGATCCTGACTATCTGCTGACCGTCGAGGCGATCACCGAATGGGAGCAGCGGCATGGCCGCATCCCTGCCGGCAGCTGGGTGCTGATGCGGACGGACTGGTCGAAGCGCACCGATCCCGTGGCTTACCAGAACTACGACGAGGAAGGGCAGCACACGCCCGGGCCCGACGTGGCCGCGGTCAGGTTCCTCGTGGACGAACGCGACGTGATCGGCTTCGGCACCGAAACCATCGGCACGGACGCCGGCCAGGCTGCGCATCTGACCCCGCCCTACCCATGCCACAGCTATATGCACGGCGCCGGCAAATACGGTCTGCAATGCCTCGCAAATCTCGACCTGCTGCCGCCGACGGGCGCCCTGATCGTGGCTGCTCCGCTCAAGATCGAACAGGGCAGCGGCAGCCCGCTGCGCGTCCTCGCCCTGGTCGAAAGGGAGGTTTGAGATGAGCCGCGCATCCCAGGCCTTCATGCCCAGCGAGCGAACGCTTCAGACGATGCTGGACCGGCAGGCGGCGCGGTACGGTAGCCGGCCCCTGGTCGTCACCGATGAAGGAAGCTGGACCTTTTCGCAGACACTGGAGGCGGCCGCCAGGGCCGGCGCGGCACTGGCCGCGGCCGGCGTTACCCGGGGCGATCGCGTCGCGATCCTGAGCGGCAACCGGCTAGGCTTCCTCGAGCTCGTCCTGGGCTGCGCCTGGCTCGGCGCCGTCTACGTGCCGATCAATACCGCGTCCAAGGGCCCTCAGATCCAGTACATCCTCGGCAATTGCGGCGCGAAGCTTCTGGTCATCGAGCCCGACCTTCTGCCGGCCCTCAATGCCGCGGATCTCTCGGCCCTGCCCCTCGAGACGGTCCTGCTCATCGGCGAGGGCACGGGCGATGCCGCAATACAGGGACGGCCATGCCGCGCCTACATCAGCGGCGACCAGGCGATCGATGCCATGCCGGTACGGCCCGGCGACACGATGGCGATCCTCTATACGTCGGGAACGACCGGCCCCTCCAAGGGTGTCTGCTGCCCCCATGCGCAATATTTCTGGTGGAGCGCGCATTCGGCCGAGGCGCTCGGCGTCACGGAAGCCGACGTGCTGTTCACGACGCTTCCGCTGTTTCACATCAATGCGCTGAACACGTTCGGCCAGGCGCTGCTCACCGGCGCGACCTATGTCCTTGAGACCCGGTTTTCGGCGTCCGCCTTCTGGGCCACGGCAATCAGGCACAAGGCGACCGTGGCATATCTGCTTGGCGCAATGGTGCCGATCCTGATGGCACGGGACCCCAGCCCCGCGGAGCGCGAACACGCGATCCGCATCGCGCTCGGGCCGGGCGTGCCGGCGACCATGCAGGAGCCGTTCAGGGACCGCACCGGCATCTCCCTGCTCGAAGCCTACGGCTCGACCGAAACCAATTTCGTCCTCGGCCGAGGCCTGGACGACCAGAAGCCGGGAACCATGGGCCGGCTGCGCGACGGCTTTTCGGCGCGCGTCGTCGACGAGGACGACAATGAGGTCGAAGACGGCAAGGTCGGCGAGCTCGTCCTCAGGGCCGACGAGCCGTTTGCTTTCGCAACCGGCTATTTCGGCATGGACGACAAGACCGTCGAGGCCTGGCGCAATCTCTGGTTCCACACGGGCGACCGCGTGGTGCGGGACGCCGAAGGCTATTTCAAGTTCGTCGACCGCCTGAAGGAAGCCATCCGGAGGCGCGGCGAGAACATCTCTTCCTACGAGGTCGAGCAGGTGCTGCTCAGCCATCCGCAGGTCGAGGCGGCGGCGGTCTATCCCGTTCAATCCGAGCTGGCCGAAGACGAGGTCATGACCGCGATCGTCCGCCGGCCCGGCGCGACGTTCGACACGATCGACCTGATGAAGTTCTGCGAGACGCGCCTCCCTTACTTCGCCGTACCCCGCTACGTGACTTTCCTGCCGGACCTGCCGCGCACCGAAAACGGCAAGGTCCAGAAGTTCAAGCTTCGCGAAGACGGCGTCACCGCGCTGACCTGGGATCGCGAGGCGCACGGTTACCGCATCGAACGGCGCAGATGAGGTCAGTCATGGATCGGCAAACGGCATTCATTACCGGCGCGGCGCAGGGCCTGGGCGCCGATATCGCAAGGGCGCTCGTCGCATCCGGCCGCAACGTCGTCCTTTGCGACGTCAGCCCCTCGGTTACCGAGACGGCGCAGCAGATCGACCCAAGCGGCGCCCGTGCGGCGGCCATCCAGTTCGACGTTCAGGACGAGCAGGCGTTCCAGCAGGCATTCGATTCAGCGGTCGCGAAATTCGGCTCCGTCGAAGTGATGGTCAACAACGCCGCGCGAACCGCCATGCGCTCCATCTGGGATATTTCCGCGGAGGAATGGGACAGCGTGCTGGCCGTCAATCTGCGGGGGACCTTTTTCGGCTGCCGGATCGCCGGCCGGCATATGCGCCAACGCGGCTATGGCCGCATCATCAACATGTCGTCGATCGCCGGCCAGCAGGCCAGCCCCGCGACCGGCGCGCACTACGCGGCTTCCAAGGCCGGCATTCTCATCCTGACCAAGGCCTTTGCGACGGAATTGGCGCCGCATGCCATCACCGTCAACGCGATCACGCCTTCCGCCATCTCCAGCCCGGCGGTCGCCAGCGCTCCGCCGGAAAAGATCGCCGCCGTCGTCAAGACGATCCCGGCCGGGCGATTGGGGCAGCCCGGGGAAGTCAGCTCCGCGGTCGTCTATCTGGCGTCGGAGGCGGCCGGCTACATCACCGGCGCCACGCTCGACGTCAATGGCGGCCGGCTGATGCGGTGACACGCAGCAGGTTCTTGATTTAGCGCATGTCTTTTCCCGAGACCGCCGCATAGTTTCGGAAGACATGCCTGGCTCATCTGAAAGAGGAATGGGAACAGGCCATGAGTGAAGCAAAACCGATCCGGACGCTCTTCTGCATCGCGGTGCATCAGAATTTCTTCGATCTCCCCTTCGACCAGATCGGCATGGTGTGGAAGGGTTTCGAGGCCATGATGAAGGGCATCGCGGCGCTGCCGGGAGTCACCGTGCTCGGGACGCTCGACGACGACGAGACGATGGTTGGAACGTCGCCGACAGGCTTCCCCTGGACCTGCTACATCATGGCCGATTGCCCCGACCGCGAAACGGTCAAGGCAGCCTGCAACCTGTTTCGCACGATCGAAGTGGGCGAGCACCGCCTGTGGCGCTACATGCGCGTCGAAGCACGCATGGGCCGCGCGCTCCAGATCCCGGAGCTTTGATCAGGAGGCGGGAAGCGGCCGGCCGTCGCTTCCCGCCACCATCGGATGGTACTTGCGGTCGAACCAGATCAAGGTCTCTGCCGGCCCGTCGGCAAGCAGGACCGATTCCACCCGGGCGTAGAAGACCGAGTGGCTGCCGATGGCGCGTCTTTCGACGATGCGGCAATCGAAGGCGGCAACGGCGTCGGCGAGAACCGGAGCGCCGGTAGCGAGCCTGATCCACTCGCCTGCGGCGAAGCGATCCTCTCCCTCCCGCCCTGCAAAGGCATCGGAAAGGCGGGTATGGCGCCCCGCAAGCACGTTCACGCACAGGTTTCCATTGCCGTTGAAGACGTCATGGGACCGGTTGTCGCGATTGACGCAGACAAGCAGAGTCGGGGGCGTGTCCGTGATCGAACAGACCGCCGAGGCCGTCATGCCGTGACGCCCTTCCGGCCCTTCCGACGTGATGATGTTGACGGCTGCGCCGAGACGGCTCATGCCCTGTCGAAATCGAAGCGCGCTCTCGTTGTTCATGATCGTTCTCCTCCCGGGAGCATTGCCGCTTTCCCCGATCCGCGGGAATGCTCCATTTCCTTGATCCTGTGCGATTCCGGAACCGCTGCACGCCCTTTGCCGCAGGCGCGTCAGGGATAGCCGGCCGGCGTCGGCTGCGCCAACATTCCGGCCCCCGCGGATGTCCAGGTCCCGGTCCCGAGGAATGCGTGCTGCGCGACGGAGGCTGCATCGATCATGCAACGCGCCAGCACATGGCCGCGCTGGATGGCGCTGCTGCCGCCCATGAAGAACGCCATCTGGGCCACTGCCGCACCCTCCTGCGCGGCCTGCGTTGCCGCCAACCGGAGCATGACGCGCTCCTGATGGCCGATCTCGTCTCCGGCGAGAACGCGCTGCCAGCTGTTGTCGATCGTTTCGTAGAAGAACGCCCGCGCGCTGCGCAGCCGGGCTTCCGCCTTGCCGAGCTCGGCCTGGATATAGGGGCGCGCGCCAATGGTCGGAGCGCCGGTGATCGAGGGCTTCTCGAGCGCCTCGCGATGCAGCCAGTCGAGCGCCTCGCGCGCCGTGCCGAGGCCGACGACGGCCAGCACCTGCGCTGCCAGCGCCATGGACGGGAAACGGAAGATCGCATGGTCGAGCTGCGGTTTCGACCCGCGCACGAATGTCCAGCTTTCGGGAACGACAACGCCGTCGGCCACGATGTCATGGCTGCCGGTGGCGACGAGACCGACGGTCTCCCATGTGTGGCGGATGGAGATGCTCTGGCGCGGCATCACCGCCATGCGGGGCAGGCCTGAAGGCTTGCCTTCGTCCTCGATGCTGATGCCGGCGCCGATCAGCGATGCGCCCATGCAGCCGGAGCAGTAGGGCCAGCGGCCCGAGACCTTGAAGCCGCCGGTCACCCTTTCGGCGCGCTGCGGCGGAAAGATCGCGCCGGCGAAGACCGTATCGGGATCCTTGCGATAGATCTCGTTAAAGACATCCGGCGGCAGCGCCGCCAGATAGATGGTCGACACGCCGAAGCTCGCGACCCATCCCGTGGACGCGTCGGCGGTCGACAGCAGTTCGATCGTCTCGAGAAATTCGCCCGGCGAGAGCTCGTCGCCGCCGAGTTCCCTGGGAACGAAGGCGCGATAGATGCCGGCAGACTGGAGCTTCCGCACGATGTCCGGGGGGACATAGGTCAGTTTCTCGAATTCGTCCCGGCGCTCCCGGATCTCGTCGAGCAACGGAATGATCGTCGGATTCTTCAGATGCGGCGCCGTCGATCCGTGAAGCATGCTGTTTCCTCCCTGGGCAGCAATCGGAACCGGTAGTCCTCAAATTACGGTAATTTTCACGTAAATTTGCCATGACGTCAAGTCGCGATTAGAGGAATTTTACTGTATTGGGAGGCTTCGAGTGTCATCTGCGAGTGGGGTGAAGATCGCCGTTGAAACGGCTGCGCCCGACCAAATCACCGGGGCCGATCGGCTGCCGGTCCGACACGTTGACCGTCTTCCGACTTCATGCCAGAGGTGCCGGCCTACAGCATGCCGCGTGAAAAAGGATTCATGCGGCATGCTGTAGATTCTTGATTTTGCGCATGTCTTTATCCCGCGGGCGGATGTCTGGATGCAGGACGACAAGAAGAACACCCGGTCTTTTCCGCCGATGCGCGACTGGCCCTACTATTGGATCAGCCGGGTCAATGCCCAGTATGCACTTGTCCTGGAACAGCAGCTCAAGCCGCAAGGCATCAACCTGTCGCGCTGGCGCGTCCTGTCGTCACTCTACGAATATGGCAGCCTTGGCGTATCCGAAATCGCGGATTTTGCCATTCTCCGCCTGAACACCACCACCAAGGTCGTCCAGAAGATGGCGGCTGAAGGACTGGTCAAGACGCAGGTCAGCGCGAGCGATGCGCGTATCACCCAGGTGAGCCTCACGGAAGAAGGCCGCCGCCAGGCGGTGTTCGCGAGAGCCGTTGCCCAGAAGATACTCGAGGCGTCATTCAGCGACGTATCGAAAGCCGATCGCGAGCGGCTCAACAAGATACTGGATCGCGTCGCTATGAGGCTGACGGCGATGTCGGACAGTGGCCCCGAACCGGACGATGCCGGATAAGACGGGACATCGGGACGGCCCTGCCGTCCGAAGCCTTTTTCCGTTCCGGGAGCGCGCAACGCTGTCGAAATCCTTCCGGGCGCTTTCGGCGGCTATTTCCGTCGCCGAAGCGGAACTGCCGGCAGCCGGCCCGCGAGGGCCCGGCGGATTCGCTCGTTCCCACATACCATGCTTCGGCTGCAACGCTCCGCCGCACCGGCGGGGGCATTTGATGCGGATCAAGGCGACCGCCGGCGGGATGGCCGAAAGCAAGGCGCGGATTTCGAACCCGCTACGACCAGGAGAAGACGAATGATACTGCCGAACGATGCGACCGTTGCCGTAGCCGACGGAGAGAGGCTGCGCCTGTTCCGCAACAAGGCGGCCGAGCCGCATGTCAGGCTGGTTGCCGTCGAGACGCCGGAGCTGGCGGCCGTCAACGCCGGATCCGGGCTGCGTCACAGGAGCAGCGCCGCCAATCCCGACGACACGCGCCAGAGCGAGGACGGCTTTGCCGCAGTCGCAACCGACCATCTCAACCAGCAGGTGCTGGCAGGAGCCGTCGGGCCGCTCTTCGTGATCGCCGATCCGAGGACGCTCGGCGAAATGCGCCGGCACTATCATGCCGAGCTCAGGTCGCGGCTGGTCGGCGAGCTCGCCAAGGACCTCGCCGGTCATGGCGTCGAAGCGATCGAAGCCACGCTGACCAAGGCTTGAACCGGCGCCCGTTCGGGTCCGATGGGGGAGGGCGACCTGAGCGGGACGCCGCGGCCGTATGGCCACCCGTGGCCTTGGAGATGGTTACAGCGTCTGGCAGTGCCCGGTGCGGCTATCGGTAACGGCCGTGCCGCTGCAACACCTCGATCTGATAGCCGTCGGGGTCGGCGACGAAGAAGAAGCGGGCAAGCAGAACGCCGTCCCGGTCAAGTTCGACCACCTTGCGCGGGGCCAGGCCGGCCTCGGTGAAACGGGCGTGTTCGGCGTCGAGATCGTCGGTACAGAAGGCGATGTGCCCGTGGCCGTCGCCTAGCGAATAGGGCTCGGTGCGCCCCTTGTTGATGGTGAGTTCAATCTCGAAGTCGGCCTCGGCGTTGCTGAGATAGACGAGGGTGAAACTGTCGAACTCAAAACGTGCCGCGACCGACAGCCCGAAGGCGCGCTCGTAGAAATCGAGTGACCGCTTTTCGTCGAGCACCCGGATCATGCTGTGTATTGCCTTGGCCATGGTTTCCTCTTCGGGCGTTTCGGGCAGAGCCCGGATCATGCCCGGGCCGGGGTCGGCTGGGTGGTATCCTGCTACCGGCCGCTCATCGGACGTGCTTGTAGACGGTGGTGCGGGAGAGGCCAAGCAGCCGGGCGGTCTTCGAGACGTTCGCGCCCGAGGCGCGAAACGTGCTTCTGATCTCGCGACACCGGTGTCGGCTCATGGGATGGTCGCGGCAATCGTCGCAACTGTCGTGGGGCACCTCCTCGCAGTCCGCAAACGACGCCTCGTCGACAAAATCGAGGTGTCGTCGCACCAGCGCGCGCTGCAGGACCGAATGAAGCTCGCGGATGTTGCCCGGCCAGTTGCGCTGCGACAGCCGCGCGATCGCGGCATCGGTGATCGCCTTGCCCGGCGCGATCTTCTGCATGAGATGCTGGACGATCATGGCGAAGTCCGATCTGGACCGCAGCGGCGGCAGGCGAACTGTGTAAGCGTTGAGCCGGTAGAGCAGATCGGCACGGAATTCTCGCGCCGCAACCATCTCCTCGAGGTTCCGGTTGGTTGCAGAGACAATCTGCACATCGACCTTGTGCGTCTTCTGTCCGCCGACCGCGCGCACCTCCATGCTGTCCAGGAAACGCAGGAGAGCCGTTTGCGCGGCCGGTGGAATGTCGGCGACCTCGTCGAGAAACAGCGTGCCACGATCGGCAGCGCGGGCGAGGCCTGGCGCACCCTCGGCGCGCGCATTGGTGTAGGCGCCGCGCTCATGGCCGAATATCTCGGCGATGAAAAGCGCTTCGGGCACCGCGCCGCAATTGAGCGCCACGAATTCGCCCTTGCGGCCGCTGAGCCCGTGGACATGGCGAGCCATCAATTCCTTGCCGGTGCCGGTCTCGCCCGTGATGTGAACCGGCATGCGCAGGGCCGTGGCTTCGGCGAGATCGGCCATCTGCCGCTTGAGGAGGGGATCGTCGCAAACGAAGTCCGGTGCGTCGGGCGATCCAATCAGTGCCGGCTGCGCGCCCGCCGGATGCCGTGTTTCGGCGATGCTGCGTCGGCCGATCTGGCGACAGACCATGAACACCCCGCTGCCGGCGCGATCGCGTATGCGGATGACGCCGCCATTGAGAAGCCCGTCCATCGTCGAGCCGAAGCCGGCGTCGAAGAGCGCGTCGAAATGGACCCCGAGCGCAGTCGGCAGCCCGGCCAGCAGATTGGCCCCCTGGCGGTTGAGCGACAGGACCTCGCCGTCCCGGGAGACGGCAACGAGACCGGCTGACAGCGTGTCGAGAAATTCCATACGCGGATGGAAGGCGAAGATGAAATTCCGGGAGCGCTCCTGGAAGATCAGGCCGTTCTCGATCTGCGCGGCTGCCATCCTCACCAGCGCATGGGTGTGCTGCTGACGGGCCTCCTCGGAGCAGGAAGCGTCGAGCAGTCCCAGTGTCCGGCCGGCGGCATCGAGGATCGGTGCGGCCATGCAGCTCAGGTGACCGTGACAGGAGAAATAGTGTTCCCGACCGTAGATGGCGGTTGGCTCGCGCCGCAAGGCGGCGAGGCCGAGTGCGTTGGTGCCGCGTTCGCTCTCGTTCCAGACGCTGCCGGGAATGATGGAGCGGCCTGCCGCACTTTCCGCGAAACGCTGGTCGCTGATCGTGTCGAGCACCACGCCGTCGGCATCACCGAGTGCGATCATGAAGTTCGAACCCGCGATCTGCGTGTGCAAGAGCTGCATTTCGGCGAGCGCCAGACGGCGGAGCGCGGCATTGGCTTGCCGCCGGCGGTTGACATCGGCGAACGCGATCACGCTGCCCTGCGGCGTGGCGCGTGGATCAAGGCCGAGGTCGCGGCAGCGCTGCCAGCTTTCGGCGACGGCCGGCGACAGTGCGCCGGCTGGAACGCGGTCGCCGCGTTCCAGCGCTGCTCGGGCTCGATCAATTCCGGACAGGTGCTGCATGGTTCCTCCCAAGCGCGTTTGCGGGCCGAAAAACCCGGCCAGGACAATGGATCCGCGATAGCCACAAACTGAACAGTTCTTTCGCGCGACCGTTCAGCCGCCGAACAGGCGCCTGTCGGTCCGTATCAATCAAATATTTGATTCTATTAATTTTCCTTGGTTGGCACGTGGCTTGCGAAACAATGGGATGAAGGCCGGATCGAGGCCCCCGGCCGCAAGGGAGAGAACGATGAAAGCGCAGGTTCTGACCAGCTACGACGACAGCCTGAAGGCCGACCAATGGGTGTCGCTCCAGGATGTGCCCGACCCGAAGATCACCAAGTCGACCGACGTCATTGTGCGCATCGGCGGCGCCGGCGTGTGTCGCACGGACCTGCATATCATCGAGGGCGTCTGGCGCCCGCATATGGACCCAGACGGCAACGGATTGCTGCCGCTGATCATGGGGCATGAAAATGCCGGCTGGGTCGAAGCCGTGGGCAAGGAGGTCGAAGGCATCAAGGTTGGCGATCCGGTCATAGTCCATCCCAAGATCTCGGGCGGCACGTGCCTGGCCTGCCGCCGCGGCTTCGACATGCATGGCCCAGGCACGTTCCCCGGGCTCGACTGCAACGGTGGATATGCCGAGTATCTGTGCACCTCCGAACGCAACATCGTACCGCTGCCCAGGACGCTGGCGCCCAAGGAAGTCGCGCCCTATGCCGATGCCGGCCTGACAGCCTATCGCGCAGTCAAGAAGGCGACGCGCCACCTCTTGCCGGGCGAGAGCTGCGTCGTCATCGGCGCCGGCGGCCTCGGCCACATCGCCGTCCAGTGTCTCAAGGCGATGTGCGCGGCCGACGTCATCGTCGTCGACAAGTCCGAAGCTTCGCTGGCGCTCGCAGCCAAGATCGGGGCGGACAGTCGGGTCATGGCCGACGGCAACGAGGTCGAGGCGGTACTGTCGCTGACCGACGGCCAGGGCGCGGAAGCGGTGATAGACTTCGTCGGCGAGCGTGGCACCACCGCCAAGGGCCTCGCCATGACGCGGCCGATGGGCAGCTACTATGTCGTCGGCTATGGCGAGGACATCCGCGTGCCGACCGTGGACATGGTGATCACCGAGAAGAACATCATCGGCAACCTGGTCGGCACATGGGCCGAACTGGTCGAACTGATGGCGCTGGCTGATCGCGGCCTGGTCGACCTGACGACGGTCGAATACCGGCTCGCCGACGCCAACCGGGCGCTGCACGATCTCAACAACGGAAGGATCCACGGCCGCGCCGTGCTTGTTCCCTAGGCGCGCGCCCCAGCGAGGCCGACAGTCTCGCTGGGTGTCGAGCCGTCTCGCTGGCGGCGGCTCCGGCGGCGGGGCGACGTTGCAACAGCGTCTGGCGACGGGTGCCGCGGGGGCGTTTGGAGACGAGAACCCGGGAGGATGACGCAGATGGGAGGGACGGATATGTGCCGCGTCTTGGCGACACAGGACCCGCGGCGGTTCCAGCCGGTGAGTCGCTCGCTTCGGATCGCCGGTCATTCCACCAGCATCCGGCTGGAATCCGCATTCTGGAGCGTGCTCGACGAGATCGCTCGCGGCGAAGGCCTGTCGACCTCCAAGTTCATCTCGGCATTGCATGACGAGGCGATCGAATTGCATGACGGCGTGTCGAACCTCGCCTCCATGTTGCGGACGGTCTGCCTGCTCCATCAGTCGGAGCGGGCCGGGCGGCAGGCTCCGGCTTGAGCCCGCCGCAATATCGCTGCATCGGCTAGTTCGACCTGGCCTCGCCAATCCGGTTTTCGGCGATCCAGCGCGCGGCCAATACCAGCGCACCCATGCTGAAATCCTTGCCATGCTTGGCCACCATCTGCTCGGACAGCTTTGCGAGTTGCTGGAAGAACTCGTCCTTGCTCTGTTCTTCGGCGGTGAGTTGCGTCTGCATTGTCTCCTCCTGACTGCGGGCTACTTGAATATTTGCGGCGGGAAGGTGACGATCGCGGCAGTGCCGCCCGCGTCTCCGACTGCGAGGTGTCTGCCGTCCGGTGACCAGGCAAGCGCGGTGATCGCTCTGCCCGATGCCCTGACCGGCATCTCGTCGCGCCGGCCGATCTGGGCGATCACGACCTGGCCATTGGCGTAGCCGGCCGCCACCATCTCCCGTTTCGGATGCGCCGCTACCGCCTCCACCAGCACCAAGCCGGGGCGCCCGGTGACAAGCGCGCCATGGTCGTCGACGCCTGGCGACGGCTTCATGGACCAGGCCGCGACGCGGAACGCGCCGGATGCGACGACCGCATTCGCGGGACCACTCCAGGCCAGCATGCGCACCGGGGCGGGGAAGTCACCGAAGGTTTCGACCCGTCCGCACTCCAGGTCGACCAGACCGAACCCGCCGCTCTCCAGGCTGCAGGCAAGCGTCTTGCCCTGCGCATTCCAGCGTAACGTGTGGGGGCGCGAGGGCAGGCCGATTTCCTGCGGCGCCGCAGCCGATCCTTCCAGTCGCCAGACCGACAGACCATCGGCATAGGAGGCGGCAATCCGGCTCCCGTCCGGAGATATGGCGAGCGCCTCGATCCGAGAGTCCGGGCCGCGCCCGTACCGGGCGATCTCTCCTCGTCCGCGTGACAAATAGAGCTGGTCGCCATCCGTCGCGGCGATGATGCCGGTTCGCGGCGAATGCTCGACCGCGACAACCGGACCTTCCGTCCTGAACAGCGTGCATTCCACCTCCCCGGAGCGGCTGAGGCTGAGCACGTCGCCGGTTGCGCCGCCGCAGACGAATCCCGACTCGCGATGGGTCGCCAGCGGGGCGCCGCGATCGCGGCGAATTGCGGCGGAGATGATCGGAGCCGGCGACTCTTTTCGCGGCCTGATCGTCGTCTGGCCGAGGTCGGCGCTGACCCTGATACGTGCTTCCGGCGGCTCGGCATCGACGGTCGGCGCGATGGCGACGCTGCCGTCGGCCTCCGCGAACCCCACGGCCGAGCCGTCGATGCTGAAACATATTCCGGCGATGGCTGAAGGACGCTGCCAACTGCGCGCCAGAAGATCGAAAAGCGTAAGGTTGCGGATCGATTGCTGATTCATGTGTTCTTCCTCCCGTCCGGCGCCATTGCAAGCAGGCGGTCGATCTCGGTGACTTCCTGTTCGACTTCGGCGATCCGGTCGTTGCATTCGCCCAGCCGGACCTGGATTGCCGCGGCGTGCTCTTCAGCCTCATGCAAGTCTTGCACCAGTTCCGTGCGGGCGCCCGTTTTGGCGGCTTCGAGTTCGAGCCGCAGCATCTCCATCTCGGCTCCGGCGAGCATCTGGACGAGTCTCAACGCTTGTGCGTTGAATGCCGAGATTTCGCCGACCAGGGTCAGGCGGCGTTCGAGAAGATCGACCGAGGAGGCTTGATCGCTCATCGCGAACCCCTATCGTCAGGGCACGTCTGCAGAGGCAGGCTGTGCTTTGCAGCCAAAGATGAGGCGACGCCGCGATGTTCGATATGATCGGCAAGCAGTTCTTCAGCGCCCTCGCCGCGGCGATCGAACGCCGATTGGGGCGCGACCATCCATGCTTCACTGCGGTCGATCGCGTGGCGAGCGATGCGGGTGCGACGGCTGAAGCGCAGGCCGCACTTGCCGCGCTCGATCCGGATGTGACGGAAAGGCTGATGGCGGATGCGCACAGGGCGCTGCGCGAAAGCCCGGCGTCGATCCTTGGCGCATGGCGGGGCGCTGGCTTGCGACACTGAGCGGGCTCTCACTGGCCGTCCTCCGCGGAGGCCGGCGTCGAGGTCTCCCAGGCGGAAAGCAGGTGGGGCAGGCCGGGAACCTGTGATCTGAATTGCCTTTCCGCTGCCTCGATATGGCTCTTGAGGTCGTCCCAGATGTCGACGCGCAGCAGCGAGGTGGCGTCGCCCAGCAGTTTCTCGATCTCGTCGACATGGAATTGGCGCGACAGCGAGACGCCTGAAAAGACGAAGTCGCGCAACACGATGGCGTGGCGCTCGATGAAGGCATGAATCATCGGATGGGTTTGCCGGGTCATGCCGCCAGAGGCCATCTCGGCTTCGATGAAGTCCTGGAAGTGGCGCTGCAGACGGTGCTGGCTCTCGCCCAGGAACCGCATCGTGAAGATCAGGTCGCGCGGCATCAGGCGCACCAGGTCGGTCGTCACATCCTGGCTCCAGTCATGCGGCTGGGCGGGCTGAGGCGGCAGTCCATCCTTGTCGGTCATGGTCATTTCCAGATGAGGCGGCGAGCCACGCTCGCGGTACCGGGTAGATACTCCAAATATCAATTGGTGTCGATCATTGCTTTTTGTGCAAATGCTAAGAAGAAATGTTGCAGGAGCGAAATATAAATACAGTTACATTTGTAAATTACGAATGTAAAGGAACGTTACAATTTTGCCGCAACGGTCCTTTGCCGATTGTCACGGGGCCGCGATTTGGCGGTACGACAAGCGTTTGGTCGAGTTGGCACGACCCTTGCTTCATCCCTTCGTATAAGAAGCCCGCCGCGCATCGACGCGGTGCCACAAGAACGAAGGAATGGAGGAGACAGGTTTTTCGGTCGGTCCGTTCGACGGCGCGCCAGCGATGCGGGCCGAGTCGGCGGGCAGCCGAAGGGCTCTTCCGACACCTTTGCCGTGATCCACTTGAACGGCTGGCCACGGGTCGCGCCTGACGGCGCCACCCTTCGGCGCGCCGCTCGAACTTCAACTGGCGGTGATGTGTGCCGCTTCCTGCCGGGGTCATGGGGCCCGCGGCGCAATCCAGTGGAGGCTTATGGATATGACGTCTTTGACGCTCAACAAGATTACTTCGCAGCGGGGAATTTCCGTCGGCGAGGCGACCAAGAAGATTTCCGACCTCGGTTGGAATCCGACCTACGTGCAGGAAGCGATGACGTTTCCGACGGACTACAAGATCACCAAGGCGCCGCGCGACCCGATGAAGCAGGTCCTGCGGTCCTATTTCCCGATGCAGGAGGAGAAGGACAACCGCGTCTACGGCGCGCTCGATGCCGCGCTGCGCGGCGACATGTTCCGCAATGTCGAGCCGCGCTGGGTGGAATGGATGAAGCTCTTCCTCGCCATCATCCCGTTCCCTGAGATCTCCGCAGCCCGTTCGATGGCGATGGTCGCGCGCCTGGCCCCCGGCGAGGATCTGCGTACCGGCTTCACCATGCAGATGGTCGACGAGTTCCGCCACTCGACCATCCAGATGAACCTGAAGAAATGGTACATGGAGAACTACATCGATCCGGCCGGCTTCGACATCACCGAGGAAGCCTTCGGCAAGTGCTACGCCACGACCATCGGGCGCCAGTTCGGCGAAGGCTTCATCACCGGCGACACGATGACCGCGGCCTGCATGTACCTCACGGTCGTTGCCGAAACCGCCTTCACCAACACGCTGTTCGTCGCCATGCCTTCAGAAGCCGCCCGCAACGGCGACTACGCGCTGCCGACCGTTTTCCTCTCGGTGCAGTCGGATGAAAGCCGCCACATCGGCAATGGCCACTCGCTGCTGATGGCGGCGCTCAAGGAGCCGGAAAACCACCTGCTGCTCGAACGCGACCTGCGCTACGCCTTCTGGCAGAACCACGCCATCGTGGACGCCGCGATCGGCACCTTCATCGAATACGGCACCACCAACCGCGACAAGAACAAGGAGTCCTACGCGGAGATGTGGCACCGCTGGATCTTCGAGGACTACTACCGCACCTACATGCTGCCGCTCGAAAAATACGGCATCAAGATCCACCACGACGACGTCCAGACCGCCTGGAAGCGCCTCACCGAGAAGCTCTATGTCCACAAGGTCGCTCAGTTCTTCGCGGTCGGCTGGCCGGTGAATTTCTGGCGCATCGAGGCCCAGCGCGAGCAGGACTTCGAGTGGTTCGAGCAGAAATACCCGGGCTGGTACGCCCAGTTCGGCGATTTCTGGAAGTGGTATGACAAGCTCAGCCATCGCGGCGAGAAGATCATCACCTTCAACGAAGACGTCGGCTACGTCTATCCGCACCGCTGCTGGAGCTGCCTGGTGCCGTGCCTCATCCGAGAGGACATGGTGACCGACGAAATCGACGGCAAGCTCTACACCTTTGCCCACGAGCTCGATCGCTGGACCGCCGTCGAGGCGTTCTCCGACGAATACCAGGGCCGTCCGACGCCGGCGATGGGACGCTTCAGCGGCAAGCGTGAGTGGGAGACGCTCTACCACGGCTGGGATCTCGCCGACGCGATCAAGGACCTCAACTTCGTCCGCTCCGATGGCAAGACCCTGGTCCCGCAGCCGCACCTGCGCTTCGACAACAAGGAAATGTGGACCCTCGATGACGTTCGCGGGCACACCCTTCAGTCGCCGCTGACGCTGCTGCGCGAAATGAGCCCGGCAGACCGGGAGAAGCACCTCGCCGAATACCGCGCGGGCTTCACCATCTCGCCGTTCAACTGACGGCCAGGCGGGCCGGTTCCGGCCGGCCCGCCCAACGCCTGGTGGTCGACATGACACATGCCCGCTTAGCCCTGCCCATCGCCATCGCGGCCTGGGCCGCGATCGCAGCAACCGTATTCGCCGTCACCGGGGCGCATCCGCCCGCAGACGACTGGAGAAAGGTGACGGCCGGCTACAGGAGTTCGCTCGGCCAGAAGCCAAGAGCACCACTGAAGATACTCGCTATCGGGAGACTAGTTTAATGAGTGACGCTCACACAGTGCGCCTGGAGCCCGTCGGCGTCGAATTCGAGGTCGAAAGCGGCGAGACGGTGCTCAATGCGGCGTTCCGCCAGGGAATCGCGCTGCCGCACGGCTGCAAGGAGGGGCAATGCTCGGCCTGCAAATGCGTGCTGCTCGACGGCGAGGTCGACATGCTCCGCTATTCGACCTTCGCGCTCAACGACATGGAGAAGGACAGCGGCCACATCCTGCTTTGCCGAGCGCTCGCCTACTCCGACATGGAAGTCGAACTTCTCAACTATGACGAGGAGGTCCTGTCGAAGTCGATCGCCGTGAAGTCGTATCAGGGCCGCATCTCCCATATCGAGCGGCTGACGCACGACATCCGCGGCATCGAGATCGAACCCAACTCCCCGATGAAATTCTGGGCCGGCCAATATGTCGACATCACGGTCACCACGGAAAAAGGGGAGACGATTACGCGCTCGTTCTCCATGGCAAATACGCCGGACCAAACCGAAAAACTTGCCTTCATCATCAAGAAATATCCCGAAGGAAAATTCTCCGGAGAACTGGACTCAGGAGGCATCCGGGTCGGAGCCGAGGTCAACGTCGTCGGACCCTACGGAACCTGCTTCCGTCGCGAAGGTCGTGACGGACCCCTAGTCCTGGTCGGCGCCGGTTCCGGCATGTCGCCGATCTGGTCGATCCTCAACGATCACCTGAAGAGCGGCGAGAAGCGGCCGGTCTATTTCTTCTACGGCGCGCGTACCCGCGAAGACCTGTTCCATCTCGACAGGATAGCCGACCTCGTCGAGCGGCATCCGGAAGTGAACTTCATTCCGGTGCTGTCGCATGCCAACGGCGATTCTGCCTGGCAAGGCGAACGCGGCTTCGTCCACGAACGCGTCGACGCCAAGCTCAAGCAACTCGCCGTGGACGGGCAGGGCGACGTCTATGCCTGTGGCCCGCCACCGATGATCGACGCCTTGCAGCCGGTCCTGTTCATGAACGGCTTCGAGAGCGAGCGCATCTTCTTCGACAAGTTCACCACCTCGTCCGGCGGCACGCCGGGACATTGAGAACCGCCGCCGCGGGACTTCGAAAGCAACTTCAACAAGGGAGTGAGGACTATGCCTGCAACTTCGAGTTCGGTCGGGTCGGGCGCCGCAGGCGCCGCCATATTCTCCGATTCCGACAGCCGGAAATACCGCTATTTCGATCCCAGGGGCCAACGCGCGACACATTACGAGGACGTCACCGTAGACGTGCAGCCCGATCCGGAGCGCTACCTGATCCAGGACTGGATCATCTCATTCGCCACCGGCAAGGGGGCCTATGTGAAGGACAACACCGCCGCGCTCAGTTCCAACTGGCATGCCTTCCGCGCGCCCGACCAGGAATGGGAGCGTACGCATTATCAGCGCCAGTCGAAGATCGAGACGATGGTGCAGAGCGTCATCGCCAACGCCCGCAGGGCCGGCGCACCGAAGACCTTCGACAAGGTCTGGGCAAAGATCCTGCAAGCCCATCTCGGCGCCTGGAAGCACGCCGAATTTGGCCTGGGCACGTCGCTGATGCAGGCGCAGCGCTACGGCTACACCCAGATGATCAACAACGCGACGCTGACCAACTCGTCCTACAAGCTGAGGCTCGCACAGGACATCACGCTCTACCTCGCCGAAATCGGCATGGACATCCCAGGCTGGGACGACGAGGTCGGCAAGAAGACCTGGCTCGAGGACCGCGTCTGGCAGGGCACGCGTGAGGCGGTCGAGACGATCATGGGCACGTCCGACTATCTCGAGCAGTATTTCGCCATCAACATCGTCTTCGAGCCGCTGGTGGGCGAACTGTTCCGCTCCGGTTTCCTGATGCAGGTGGCGGCAGCCAACCACGACTTCATCACTCCGCCGGTAATTTCGGCGGCCGAGGCCGACTACGAGCGCAACCTCGCCAACACCATCGACCTCGTCTACCTGCTCGCCCACGACGACAAGCATGGCGCGGGGAACCAGAAGCTCTTCCAGGGCTGGCTGAAGAAGCACCGCTCGCTTGCCGACAAGGCGGCCCTCGGCCTGCAGCCGATCTGGTCGATGCCGCACTCCAAGCCGATTTCGTTCGATGACGTCCGCGCCCAGTCCGAGGAGCGGATCGGCCAGATCCTCGGCGAACTGGGCCTCAAGGACTGAACAAGGGAGACACAGACATGTCAACAGCAGCACGCGACGCAAGCCAGTCCAACATCTTCAAGTCGATGAAGGACATCACCTTCGAGCAGACCATCTCGCACCAGTGCGGGGTAACGATGAACGATTCGGTCGAGGCCCGGGCGATCGCCGAGTTCATGGCCAAGAAACCGGGCGTTACCGTCACCTATCAGCCTGCGATGATCCGCATCGACGGCAACGGCAAGCTGATCTTCAAGATGGACGAGATCAGCGAATATCTCGGCCGCGATATGACCGCCGAGATCTTCGAGGTCAATACCTCCACCCACTACGGGCGAATGGTCCGCATCGACGACAACACGGTGATCCTGTTCGGCGATATGGACGAGGTCTTCGAATACATCTGAGCAAGCCCAAGCCCCGGTGCGTCGCGACACGCGGCGCGCCGGCCGACCAATACGGTTTTTTGCGGAGGCACAAATGTTCACTACCCCGGAAGGCAAGGAAATCTTCGTCGTCGACGGCCACACCCATTTCTGGGACGGCAGCCCGGCCAATCAGAGCAATGTCCACGGCAAGCAGTTCATCGACTGCTTTTACGGCTATCACACCTCGCTGAGCCCGTCGGACCAGCTCTGGCCCAAGGAGAAGTTCGAGAAATACAGCGCCGACGATCTCTATCGGGACCTCTTCGTCGACGGGCCCGATGACGTGGCGATCGTGCAGTCGACCTACCTCAAGGACTTCTACAAGAACGGCTTCAACACGCTCGAGCGAAACTCCGAGATGGCCAGGCGTCATCCCGAACGCTTCATCGTGAACGGCTCCTTCGACCCGCGCGACGGCGAGAAGGCGCTCGAATACATCCATTTCATGAAGGAGACCTACGACATCAAGGGCGTGAAGATGTACACGGCCGAGTGGAATGGGGCCTCCAAGGGATGGAAGCTCCACGACCCGCAGGCCTACAAGTGTTTCGAGCTCTGCGAAAAGCTCGGCATCAAGAACATACACGTCCACAAGGGACCGACGATCATACCGCTCAGCAAGGACGCCTTCGATGTCCATGACGTCGACCATGCGGCGACCGACTTCCAGAACCTCAACTGGATCATCGAGCATTGCGGCCTGCCGCGCCTCGACGACTTCTGCTGGATCGCAGTCCAGGAGACCAACGTCTATGGCGGCCTCGCCGTGGCGCTGCCCTTCATCCATTCGCGGCCGCGCTACTTCGCCGAGGTCATCGCGGAACTCCTGTTCTGGGTCGGCCCCGACAAGCTGTTGTTCGGTTCGGACTATGCGATCTGGACGCCGCGCTGGCTGGTCGAGAAGTTCTGGGCCTTCGAACTGCCCGAGGACATCAAGAAGGAGCGGGGCGTCGACCTGACGCCGGAGATCAAGGAGAAGATCCTCGGCCTCAATGCGGTCCGGCTCTACGACATCGACATCGCAGCCAGGAAGGCGGCGTTCGCGGGCTCGCCCGTCGGCATCGCGGCGGAGTAGGCGCCATGAACCCGGCCGGCACGTCCAGCAGGCGCGAGATGGAGCTCTGGCTGCGCCTTGAAGAGGTGAACGACCCGGAACTCGACGAGCCCATCACCTCGATGGGTTTCGTCGAGCGGGCCGAGGTGATCGGCGATGGCCGCGTGGCGGTCGACTTCCGGCTGCCGACCTATTGGTGCTCGCCCAACTTCGCCTTCCTGATGCTTGACGGCATCCGCCAGGCACTGGACGCGCTGTCCTGGTCGCCGGCCTACCAGGTCAGGCTGCACGACCATATGTTCGCCGAGGAGGTCAATCGCGGCATCGAGGAAGGCAAGTCGTTCGGCCAGATTTTCGGCGAACTGGCCGGCGACCAGGATATCGAGGCATTGCGGCAGACCTTCCGCATGAAAGCGTTCAAGCGTCGCCAGGAGGCGATGCTCGCGGCACTGAGGCAAAAGCGCCTTACCGACGACGAAATCGTGGGGATGGACCTTTCCGCCTACGACGCGGCCAGCCTGCAATCGGCCGAAGTAATCAGCCAGAAGGCCCGCTACAGGCAGGCGCTGATAGCCCGCTGGCCGGGCAGACGGCTTTTCGAGCCCGCCTTCGTGACCTGGGAGGGGGAGCGGATTCCGCCTGCGGCTCTCGGCGCCTATCTCGCCGAGCTGCGCAGCGTGCGCATCAACATGGAGTTCAACGGCGCGCTGTGCCGTGGCTTGAAGGGGACCAGGTACAAGGAGCTCGACCTCGTCGACGGAGAGCCGACGCTCGTCGACTTCATCCTGGATCGCGTTCCACACGTCAGCTGCGCCGGCCGCCGGGTTCAGAACTGAAGCAGGGCCTCGCGTGAGGCCGGAAGCAAACCGCCCTCTCGGCGGAAGGAGGAGTCATGCCCAAACTTATGATCCACAACTCCCATGCCCGCCGCGCGCTTGCACGTGGCGTTTTCCAGCTCGCGGCGGCGGTCGAGCCGACGCTCGGGCCGAAAGGCATGAATGCGATGATAGACAGGCCCATCGGCACGCCGATGGTGACCCGCGACGGCGTCAGCATCGCCTCGGAGATCGAACTGCACGACCGCTTCGAGAACATGGGCGCGCAGGTGGTCCGGGAAGTGTCCATGCAGACCAATGAGATCGCCGGCGACGGGACGACGACAGCGATCGTGCTCGCCAATGCCCTGATCCAGGGTGGCGTCGAGGCCAATGAACGGGGCGCCAAGTCGGTGGACCTGTGCAAGGGCATCGACCTGGCCGTGACAAAGGTCGTCGAAGCGCTGAAGGCCTCGGCGAAACCGGCCAGCTCCAACGGCAGCCTGGCAGCTGTCGCAAATATCGCCGCAACGGATCCCAAGCTCGGCGCGCTTGTCGCCGAGGCTTACGAGCGGGTCGGCGCCGAAGGCGTCATCACCACCGACTTCAGCGTGACGACCGAAACGACGCTCGACGTTGTCGAGGGCATGTCCTTCGAGCGCGGCTATCTTTCCCACCACATGGTCACCGACCAGGAGCGGATGGAGGTCATACTCGACGGGCCCTTCATCCTGATGACGGACCTCAAGATCAAGGAACCGCAGGCGCTCGACGCTGCCCGCAGCATCGCCGACAAGGCGGGCAGGCCACTGCTTGTCGTCGCCGAGGAAATGTCGCCTGAAGTGGTGGTAACGCTGCTCGGCAAGAACGGGCCGGGCAGGTATCTCGTCGTTCATCCGCCGGAATACGGCCATTGGCGCAAGGCGATGATGGAGGATCTGGCGATTCTGACCGGCGGCCGGGTGATCGCGCGCGATCTCGGCGGTCGCCTCGAGGACGTCACGCCCGACGATCTGGGCACGGCCGAGCGGGTGAGGACCAGCGCATCCCACACTTCGGTCATCCGCGGCGGCGGCGATACGGCGGCGATCGCTGCGCGTCGCGCCCAGGTGCAGCGCCAGTATGAAGCGGCACCCCCGAACATCGAACAGGACAAGCTGCGCGAACGGCTTGCGAAACTCTCCGGCGGCACGGCCGTGCTCTATGCCGGCGGCGTGACCCCGGTCGAGCAGAAGCGCACGATCCAGCTGATCGAGGATTCGCTGCATGCCGTGCGCGCAGCATCCGAGGAGGGTGTGGTCGCCGGCGGCGGCGCCGCGCTCGCCCAGGTCTCACCGGTCCTCGACGCGGTGCTGGCCTCGGTCGACGGCGATGTCGCCGACGGGGTTCGGCTGGTCAGGTCGATACTGTCGCGGCCGTTGTGGCGCATAGTCGCCAATGCCGGCGGCGATCCCGAGGCCGTGGTGGCGGAAGTGACACGCGTCAATGGCGGGTACGGCTACAACGCCGCTCTCGGCAAGTTCCAGAATATGTACGAGGCCGGGATCATCGACCCCGTCCGCGTCACCTGTACGGCGCTGAAGAATGCCGCATCGGTCGCCACCCTGATCCTGACGACGGAGACGCTCGTCGGCGACATCGCCGAGGACGAAGACCCGACGGCCGGACCGGCACTGGGCGGCGGCGCCGAGAAACTCGGCCGCGCCTGAGCGCACGGAAAGGAACAACCCAGCGCCCCGCACGACGACGTGACGACGCGAATGCTCGGGATCGGCCATCACAATGAGAGACGGCGGCCGATCCGGCACATCATACCAGGGAGTGGAAAATGAACAGATACGCCTGTGAATTCATCGGAACCTTCGCGCTGGTCTTCTTCGGCTGCGCAACGGTTCTATTCATGCGCTCGGAAGTCGGCCTGCTCGGCGTGGCACTGGCCTTCGGCCTGTCGGTGGTGGCGATGGCCTATTCGATCGGACCCATTTCGGGCGCGCACCTCAATCCGGCCGTCAGTCTCGGCTTCCTGGTTTCCGGCCGCCTCGGCCAGGGGGACTTCGTCTGCTACGTCATCGCCCAATGCCTTGGTGCGATCGTCGCCGCGGGGGTGCTCTTTGTCATCGCCCAAGGCAAGGTCGCCGGCTACGACATCGCAGCAAACGGCTTTGCCCAGAATGGCTGGTCGGCTTTTTCCGTTGTGTCGGCGTTTCTGTTCGAGCTTGTTGCGACCTTTCTGTTCGTCACCGTGATCCTGAACGCCACCGCACAAGGTGGCGCCGGAGCGATCGCCGGGCTGGCGATCGGCCTGACGCTGGTGGTGATCCATCTCGCCGGAATCGCCGTCTCCGGCGCTTCGGTCAACCCGGCCCGTTCGCTCGCACCGGCGCTGTTCGCAGGCGGAACCGCAATCTCGCAACTATGGCTCTATATCGTCGCGCCATGCCTCGGTGCAGCGGCGGCGGGGGTTCTGCTGCGCAACCAGGCGGCCACCCTTCGCGACGGCGCGGTGCAAGCTGCCTGACCCAAGGCCCCAAGGCTCCTCCCGCCCCATGGCACCGCAGCCATGGGGTTCTTTTTGAGCCGACGTGCCGGCGAGCCGGCGCAGATCAGACAAAGCCGCGGCGGATACCGAAATGGTCGAGCTTGCGGTAGAGCGTCGGACGCGAAATGCCAAGTCTCCGTGCGACGCGGCTGAGATTGCCGCCTTCGGCGGCCAGCGCGTTAATGACTGCCTGACGTTCCGCATCCTCGAAACTGAGGATCGGCCGCTCCACGGCCGCAGCCGCCGTATCGACGGGTTTTTCGGGCTCCTGGAAGTGCTGCGACACTGCCATCTCTTCGGGCAGGTCTTCGACCTCCACCCGGTCGCCGCGTGAAAGCACGTGCAACCGTTCGACCAGATTTCGCAGTTCGCGCACATTGCCCGGCCAGCGATAGGCCTCCAGCGCCTCGAGCGCGGGGTCGGAGAAATCAAGCAACGTTCCCCCGATCCGGTCGGCGAGCTTGCGGTTGAAATGGTCGAGGAGCAGCAACACGTCGGCGCCCCGCTCGCGCAAGGGCGGCACATGTATCGAGACCGTGCCGATGCGGTAGTAGAGGTCACGCCGAAAGCGTCCCGCTGCAACCTCTTGTTTGAGGTCGCGGTTGGTTGAAGCGACAAGCCGCACGTCCACCGGGCGATCGCGGCTGTCGCCAACCCGGTGGACAACTCGCTCTTCGAGCACGCGCAGCAGGAACGGCTGGATCTCGAGCGGCAACTCGCCGATCTCGTCGAGACTGAGGACCCCGCCGTTGGCAAGTTCGAAGACGCCTGGCTTGCCTTCACGACTGGCGCCGGTGAAGGCGCCGGCGACATGGCCGAACAGCTCGCTTCCGAAAAGTTCCCGGGTGATCGCTCCACAGTTCATGGCGATGAACGGGTCGTTCGGGGTGCGTCGGCTGCCGGCGTGGACGAGCCGCGCGAAGAGCTCCTTGCCGACGCCGGTTTCGCCCTCGATCAAAAGCGAGGTTACTTCACGCGATTGGGCGACGCGGCAAGCCACGTCGATTGCGGCCAGCAGCGCGTCACTGTCCCCGACGATTGCCGCGGCTGCCTCGCGCAAGTGAGGCGAAAGCGGACGGGAGGGACGTGCGGCGCGAGCTGTTCTGGTCGATGGGAACATAAGGGCGGCACCGCGAAGATCTCCATCGACCTTGAGCGGGCTGACACTGCATGCCGGCATGTCTTCCGGCAGCGCTTTGGCCAGGGTCGCGACCGGGTCCGCCTCGGGCAGTTGCAGACGCCGGCCATGACCTTGCGGCGACGGCTCGTCGGCCAGGACGGCGGCGGCGTAGTCCGGCAGGTTGTTGCGATAGATCGCCCGGCCGCGCCGGTCCACGATCATCAGGCCGTCGGTGTGGCGGTAGCGCGGTGCCGACGCAATGAACGCCTCCAACAGGCGCGTGCGCTCGGCATTCTGGTGGTCCGCCAGGGCCTTTTCGATTTCCCGCGCGGCGGCGGCGACAAGGGCGGTGTTGTGCGGCCGGAAGATGTCGGGATGGCCGGAAAGATCGACCACGCCGATGACCTTTCCGTCGAACGGATCCCGGATCGGCGAGCCTGCGCATGTCCACGACTTGATACCGGCGCAGAAATGCTCGGCGGCATGGACGAACACGGGCTCACCCGTCCAAAGGGCCGTCCCTATGCCGTTGGTGCCGACGACGTCTTCCGTCCATTTGCCACCGATGGCGAGATGGATGTCCATGCCGTCGTGAATGGTCTTCTTGTCGCCGATAGCGTCGATCAACATGCCGTCGCCGTCGGCCAGGACCAGCATGGCACCTGTCCCGTCGAGGAGACGGCCGATGGTGGCGAAGGATCGACGTGCGGCGGCGAGAAGATCGCCGTTGGCGCGCCTGAGATATTCGATCTCGTCCTTGCCGCTGTTGATGGGTGCTTCGCCCTGCTGGGCGTCGATACCGCCAGTGGCGCAGCGGCTCCACGAATCGTGGATGAGCGAGCGAACCGGGAAACGACGGCACGCTGCGTCGGCTTCGCCCGAAAGCAGCGTCTCCCACGCGCGCATGGTTATGCGTTCGTCGTAGTCCGCATTGATAGAAACCAGTCTTCCCGCTTCCGGACCGGAGCGTGAGCGACGGGTGGCGACCTGGATTTCGTCTTGGCCGATGTCTTTTTTCATCCAGTTATCACATTCGGGGGCCCCGGAATAATTCGTGACTGTCCTGGTTGCGTTCGAACTAGAAGGGAGGGGGCGCGGTCATCAGACAAATCCCAGCCGCGCACCGATGACGGCGGCGAACTGCTCTTCGCCTCCAGCCGCTTCGATCCCGGCGCCGTCCAGTTCGGCAAGCGCGGTCGCAATGCCGGCGTCGACCGGAGAAAAGAAGCCGTTGACCCTGGTGGCGAGCACGAACGTTTCGACGCCGTCCTTGCGGCGGATCTCGCCGATGTGGTGAAGCTGCTTGCCTGAATTGTGATCCACCACCACGACGCGCCCGTTGAGGCTTATCCGAACCTGCGGGTGAACCTCCGCGGGAGCCGGGCCACCGCTGATATGATGGAAGATCAGACCCTGCGCCTTCGGAGCTTCCCGCGGCGCCTTGCGCGCCGAATAGGCGCCGGAACTGATGTGGTCGGCTATGCGGGTGATGGTGGCCCGGTTCTGCTCGATCAATTGCTTGACCCGCATGTCCTCGCGCCGCGACCCGTCCCGCTTCGAAATGATCTCGACCATGAACCCTCCCAGATTCGTTGGTCCTGTATTCGTCATGACCGGCAAGGCCGGCGTGTTCCTCCGCGGCGGAGCCTACAGCAATTGCCTCGGGTCTGCCAGCAATCACTAATAGCCCGGAATGAGCGGCTTGCGGTGGTAGAGGGTTGCCGCAGCGTAGATGCCCGGCTCTTCGAACGCATTGTGAACGCTGCAATCCGCGGGCTTCCAGCCTTGTTCGACGCGCAAGCCGACCAATTGGACGCGCAGGCCGTAGGAGGCGACGATCCTCTCCATGCGCTACTTGAACGAGACCGAACTCTGCGGCCGCCGGCAAGGTGCTCACCAGCGACAGCCGGACGCCTGGCGACGATCGCCGGCTCCATGCCGCAGTTCGGCCTGCTCCTGATGCTCGTGCTGCTGCCGCTGCAGGTGCTTTCGGGCGCCACGACGCCGCGCGAAAGCATGCCCGAGATCATCCAGACCATCATGCTCGCAGCGCCCAACACGCATTTCGTCATCCTGGCGCAGGCCGTGCTGTTCCGCGGGGCCGGGCTGACGGTCGTATGGCCGCAACTCGCCACGCTGCTGGTCATAGGGTCGGTGCTCTTCTTCTTTTCGCTGCGGCGGTTCCGGCAGTTCCTGAGATAGCGCGCGTCAACGGCCCTTCCGTCGACGTTGGTATTCCATTCCAAACAGGCTATGACGCAGTGCGGAATCGCGGCCGCCTGCCGCCGGCCCGCCATCAAGGGATCAGACGCGCACGATGCTCGAACGGCGTGACCGCTACGAAGACCTCTATCGCGACTTCCGCTGGACGATACCGGAGCGTTTCAACATCGGCACGGCCGTCGCCGACGGCTGGGCGGCGCGCGCGCCGGACCGTCCCGCGCTGTTCGACTACGATCCCTCGGGGCCGGCACGGACACTCAGCTTCGGCGCGCTCGCCGCGCAGTCCAACGCGCTTGCCAATGCGCTGCGCAAGCTCGGGGTGCGCCGCGGCGACCGCGTCGCGCTGCTCCTGCCGCAATGCTTCGAGACTGTCATCAGCCATGTCGCGATCTACAAGCTCGGCGCGATCGCGGTGCCGCTGGCATTGCTGTTCGGCGTCGAGGCGCTCGAATACAGGCTGCAGACGGCGGGCGTGAAGGCGATCATCACCAACGCGGCCGGCCACGCCAAACTCAAGCGCATCGGCGACCGGCTCCCCGATCTCCGGCATGTCGTCGTCGTCGAAGGAACGGATGGCGACGGCCTCGGTTTCCGCCGGCTGGTCGCCGACCATTCCAAGCATTTCCAGGCGGAGGATACGGGGCCCGACGATCCCGCGATGATGATCTTCACCTCGGGCACGACCGGCCCGCCGAAGGGAGCGCTGCACGGCCATCGGGTGCTGCTCGGCCACCTTCCCGGCGTGCAGATGGCCTATGAATTCCTGCCCGGGCAAGGCGACCTGATGTGGACGCCGGCCGACTGGGCGTGGGCAGGCGGGCTGCTCAACGCGCTGCTGCCGTCGCTCTATTTCGGGGTACCGGTCGTCGCGTCGCGTTTCGAGAAATTCGATCCGGAAAGCGCGCTGCTCCTGGCCGAACGGATGAAGGTGCGGACCGCCTTCATTCCGCCGACGGCGCTGAGGATGATGAAGGGCGTCAGCGGGATCGGGGCGCGCTTCAGCCTTGATCTTCGGGCAGTGTGCTCGGCGGGCGAGGCGCTCGGCCGCGAGACCTTCGATTGGGCAAGAACCGAACTCGGCCTCACGGTCAACGAGTTCTATGGCCAGACCGAATGCAATCTCGTGCTCGGCTCCTGCGGCGCGATCGGCATCAGCCGGGCCGGCGCGATCGGCCTGCCGGTGCCGGGGCATCGCGTCGCCGTCATCGACGGGGAGGGGCGCCGGGTGAAGACCGGCACTCCCGGCCAGATCGCCATCGCCCGTCCCGACCCGGTGATGTTCCTGGAATATTGGCGCAACGAGGAAGCGACGGCGAAGAAGTTCGTCGGCGACTGGATGACAACGGGCGACCAGGGGATCGAGGACGAGGACGGTTATGTTCATTTCTTCGGCCGCGACGACGACGTCATCACCTCGGCCGGCTTCCGCATTGGCCCGGGCGAGATCGAGGACTGCCTGACCGGACATCCGGCCGTCGCGCTCGCCGCCGCGGTGGGCAAGCCCGATACGCTGCGCACCGAGATCGTCAAGGCCTATGTCGTGTTGAAGGACGGTTTCGCCGCGTCGCCCGAACTCGCGGAGGAGATCAGGCTCTGGGTGCGCGAGCGGCTGTCGGCGCATGAATATCCACGCGAGGTGGAGTTCGTCGATTCCATGCCGCTGACGACCACGGGCAAGGTGATCCGCCGCATCTTCAGGGACCGGGCGAAGAGAGAAGCCGCGGTGTGAACTGAAGGGTTCGTCCGCCGCGGTGAACTGAAGGGTTCGTCCGCCGCGGTGATGGCCTATTGGAACTTTACTGGGGGACTTCGAATGATGTTCAGAGCAATCGCGGTCGCTACCGCCCTTTTCGTGTTGACCGTGGCTGCTTCGACGGGATTGGGGCGGACGGCCGAATGGGACCGCTACAAAAACGGTCGCTATGCCTATTCGATCGACATGCCTCCGGGCTTTTCGGAGATTGTTGAGGCGGACAACGGCGATGGCGGCAAAGCCCATTCGGCCAAGGGAGATGCCGAGCTTGTCGTATGGGGCACGATCCTGACGGATCTGACGCTGAGGGAGGATGTTACCCAGCGCATTCTCTCGGATGAGGAGGAAGGCTGGAAGCTCGCCTATAGTGGCGGCAATGATGCTGGCTGGAACTGGTCCGCCACGCGTGAGGGACGCATCCTCTATGCGCGGGCGGTACCGCTTTGCGCCGATGAGGCCGCCTATTTCCGCCTGGAATATCCGGCAGCCGACAGGAAGGCCTTCGATGCGGTGGTGGAACGGCTGGTCAGGAGCTTCGGCAGCTTCGAAGGCTGCGAATAGGCTCCGCCTTTTTTGGTCCCGCCATTCTCTGGATCGGGATCCAGAAATGAAGTGCCGGTCTTCAGCCCGGCTGTCGCGCAACGGCAGTGCTTTTCGTCAAGAGCATCTATTCGCGGGCTGCTTGTCGACCAGCGCCAATTCTGTTTTCCTCCCCTCATTGACTATGAGGGGAGGTGTTTGACGTGGCTCGAAAGAATGCACCGTGTCCGGTCTGCAAGAAACCTGCACAGCACTCGGTAGAGCGCGATGGTGCCTGCGACGAGGTAGTGTGCTCCGATTGCGGCCGGTTTCGCTTGTCTGGAACATCGCGGCAGATGTTTGCCAGGCATCCAATCGCTGTACGGCGGCAGTCGCTGGCTCGTGCCCGGCTCCGCGCTCCGTATGGTTCAGTGCCGCTCGTCACCACCTACGATCTGCCATAATCTCCCGGCCGGCCGCTCGCTTCGTCACACGCGACGAGCACTTGTCCTTCCCTCAGGGCATCCGCGACTGCTTTCGATGCCGGTCATCATGGTGAGGCCAAGAGGATGGCAGTCTCGATGCGAGTACTCTTCCATCATGCCGTGCAGTCTCACTCCATCCTGGGGCAACTTGGCGAGCGCAGGCGAGCGATGGTCGACGCATCGTTTCCCTACGACCCCGCTGATCTTCTGACCCATCATGAGCTGGTGGGCCTTAGCGTTGGCGCGAGAGCGCAATACTTCGCTATGCTTGACAGCTCGGTCGTCCCTTTCCGCGCGAGGCGGAGTTCGTCGATTCCATGCCGCTGACGACCACGGGCAAGGTGATCCGCCGCATCTCCAGGGACCGGGCCAAAAGAGAAGCCGTGGTGAACTGACAGGCTCGCCGCGGCATCGCATTCAATTCGAGTTCACGACTGTGAAGCCGTCTCCACCAGGCGCAGCCAGTAGGAGACGCCGTGACGGATGGCGCTGTCGTCGAAGTCATAGGCCGGGTGATGGAGCCCGGCGCTGTCGCCATTGCCGAGGAAGATGATGGCGCCAGGCCGTTTCTCCAGCATGAAGGAAAAATCCTCTCCGCCCATGCGCGGCGGGGTGTCGTCGTTCACATTGCCCGGCCCCGCCACGTCGGCGGCCACCCTCGCGGCGAAAGCCGCGCGGCCGGGGTCGTTCGCGGTGATCGGATAGAGCCGCTCATAGACGGCACGGGCCGTGGCGCCGTGAAGTGCAGCCGTGCCCTCGGCGACCTGGACGAAGCGCGCTTCCACAAGATCCTGAACCTCGTGCCGCAAGGTCCTTGCCGTGCCGCGCAGCACCACCTTCTGCGGGATGATGTTGTGGGAGCCGTCGGCCTCGAAGCTGGTGATGGAAACGACGGCGGATTCCAGCGGATCGACATTGCGCGCCACCAGCGACTGCAACTGCGTGACGATGTGGCTGCCGACCAGGATCGGATCGACGCACAGATGCGGTCGCGCGGCATGGCCGCCGCGCCCCTCGATCTCGACCGTAAGCTTGTCGGCGGCGGCCATCAGCGGACCGGGCCGCAGCGCGAAGCGGCCGACGGCGAGACCGGGCATGTTGTGCATGCCGTAGACTTCCTCGATGCCGAAACGTTCCAGCAAGCCGTCCTCGATCATGGCCCGGGCGCCCGCGCCGCCCTCCTCGGCCGGCTGGAATATGACGACGACCGTGCCGGCGAAATCGCGGTCCCCGGCAAAGATGCGGGCCGCGCCGAGCAGCATCGCGGTGTGGCCGTCATGGCCGCAGGCATGCATCAGCCCGGACGTCTTCGATCGGTAGGCGAGGTTGGTCGTTTCCTCGATGGGCAAGGCATCCATGTCGGCCCTGAGGCCGATCACCTTGCCCGGCCGCGTTCCGCGGATGACGCCGACCACGCCGGTGCGGCCGATACCGCCGACGACTTCGTCGCAGCCGAACGCGCCGAGCAGGCGCTCCACGACGCCGGCGGTGCGATGCACGTCATAGAGAAGCTCGGGGTGCTCGTGGAAATCGTGACGCCAGGCGACGATGTCGGGGATGATCGCGTCGAGGTTGCGGGCAAGCGTCATGTGGCGTCGGGCTCCGGTTCGGTTTGCTCTACCGATCTTCTACCGCACCGGCCCGAAAATCCGACACGATTTTCGAAAGTGCGTTGTGCGGCTTCCGACGCGGCAGGGCTTGCGGCGTTGCGCCGCAGGGCAGGATCGGCCGCGCGTTCACTTCCGTCTCAGCAGGCCTTTCACGCGGTTGCGCAAGGTGCGGGCCAGCTTGCGGGTCTCGCTGTAGAGATGGAGCTGCGAGGCGGCTTGGCGTGTCGCCCGGTCGGCGTCAGGCGTCAGGCCGACAACGAAAGTGGCGAGCGGCTTGCGCTCGCTCCATAGCCGGCTCATGACCGGATGGTCGGGCACTGCGCAGGAATCGGTCGCCTCGATGTTGGGGTCCTCGAGATGCTGCCGGGTGACCTCGATCATCAGGAGCGTGCCGGGCGAATAGGTGGCGAGGGCCTCGTCATAGGCCGTCTTCCACGTATAGGCGATGCCGGCCTCGACGAAGACGATGAGGCAGGCGATGACCTTGCCGTCGAGGACGAGCGAATGGACCCGGCAGATGTCGAGCTCTGCGAGCCTGTCGACGGCTTCGCGCGCGAAGGCGGCGCGGAAGCGGTCGATCGCCATGGCGGTGCGCTCGCGGCCCTTCCAGCCGGCGGCTTCGAGGGTGAGGAAGGCTTCGACGCCGAGCCTGATCTCGTCGGTGGTGCGCGCGACGCAGTGCTCCAGCGTGCCCGTATCGGCGAGCCTGCGCTTCAGCCGGCGGAATTCGCGCAGATGGTGCGGGCTGAGCGACTGCCTGAGATAGGCGTCGCCGTCGAGCTCGCTGGCGAGATAGGGGCGCTCGACCTTGTTGACGACTGCGAGCGGCAGGCCGCGTGTTTCGGCCACCGCGCTCAGCAGGCTGGCGACCGGGCCGTCGAGCGGCATGTCGGGCAGGACGAAGACCTTGGGCAGCTTGAGATGCGGCCGCGCCAGCATGGAGAAGAAATCCTCCAGCACGCCCGCCGGGTCGTCACGATCGAGCAGCGGGGTTCCGAGCGGCCCGAACGGGCTCGACCAGGTGCGCATGATCGGCACGGCGATCGGGATCGGCGGCTTCTCGATGGAGAAGGGCACCAGCAGCCGCAGCCGGCTGCGATATTCGTTGCCGTCGCGAATGACGGCGAGCCGCACCTCCCGGTCCTCCAGCCGCGGCATGGCCGGCGCCAGGAAGCGCGGATTGAAGAAGACGTTGGGCTCGACCGTGCGGCGGCAGAGATGATCGAGCTCCTCGACCATCTCGAACCCGGCGGAGGCGGCGTAGACGGCGAGCCGGCGCAGTGGCCGATCGTCGACGAGCAGCTCGATGAGGGCGTCATCGACAGGTTCGCCGGCAAGACCGGCAAGACTGGCGACCATCGGGCCGGAAGAGCTGCTGTTCAATTCCTCGAGCAGGGGCACGGCGGCCATCAGCGGGCCTCCTTTGCGGGATGTGCGGGAAGGAACACGGCCATGACGATGCCCAGCCGGCGCCAGACAGTGAAGGAAAGCGCGGCCGCCTCGAAGACCATGGCGCCGGCGGTGGCGACCGCCGCGCCCCACAGGCCGATGCGGGGAATGAGCAGCACGCTCAGCGCCACGTTGACGGCGAGCGTCAGGGCATAGACGAAGGCGCAGACATTCTGGTTGCCGCTCATGGTGAGCAGGCTTTCGCACGGGCCGACGGCGGCGCGCGCGACGACGCCGGCGACAAGCAGGAAGAGCAGCGGATAGCCGGCATCGAAGCCTGGGCCGAACAGCATGAGCATCGGCTTGCCCAGCGCCAGCACCACGAGGGCCATCAGCAGCGACGGCCAGAAGGTCCACGAGACGGTCTCGCGGGCGAAGGCCGCGAGCTTCCCGCTGTCGCCATGTGTGAACTGCGCATAACGCTGCGCCACGCCCGCCTTCACCGCGAAATAGACGAAATGCACGAGGGCGAGCGTCTTGACCGTCGCGAAATAGACGGCGACGGCGTTGGGCTCCATGAAGGCGCCGACCATCAGCACATCGGCATTGGTGAGCAGGAAGAAGAAGCTTTCGACCAGGAAGATCGGCAGCGAGATGGCGATCCAGCGGCCGTAGCGCATGCGGACGGGGCCGGCCGGGAGGAGGCGGCCGATGCGGGCGGTCACCCGCAGAAGCTGGATCAGCGTGGTGGCGTAGGTGGCGAGGATCGCCGCGATCAGCGCCGTCCTGGCATCGGGAGCGTAGCCGGCGACGATCGCGCCGGCCATGAACAGGAGGATGAGCAGCGGCCGCTCGATATAGGTCGGCGCCAGCGCGGCGATCGCCCAGCTATGCGCGCGCGAGATGCCCTGCAGCAGGTCGGACATCGCGATCATCGGCAGGCAGATCATGCCGAGGATGAAGGGAACGACATAATAGGGCTCGATCGCGGCCGACAGCACATGGACGCCGGCTATGCCGAGCGCCGCGAAGACGGTGGAAGCGAGGAGCACGACCAGGCGGCTGGCGACGAGCACGCCGCGCAGCTCGGGAAGCATCCCCTTTTCCCGGTACTCCGGCACGAAGCGGATCACCGAGGTATGGAAGCCGAGGCAGGACAGGTTGCCGGCGAGGATCATCGCCGTCCACACCAGCACGAAGATGCCGTATTCGAAGCCGCCCATCCAGCGGGCGAGCAGCACCTGGCTGAGGAATGCGATGGCCGCGCTGACGACTCGGATCGCGAAGGCGATGACCGACATGCGGCTCGCCTCGCCGCGCTCGTCGGCCCGGAAAAGGATGTCGTCGAAACGGCGGAGCAGCGGGCGCATGCGGAGCGCAAGGCGCTCCGGCAGCAACCTGTCGGCCGTCGTTGCTGCGGAAAATCGCAACGCGAGACTTCCCCGTTTTCCGTCGATGGCGAACTCCTAGCGCGAAGTCTTTAAGAAACGGTGGCGGGTCGCCAGCGGCAGGCAATGCGGCTCCGGCCTTGCAACCGGTCGAGCTTCGCCTATTCTGTTCTACAAAACCGATAAAACAAAGCCAGGGAGGAACATGATGAACAGCAACAAACTGTCGCGCAGGCGCTTTCTCAAGGGCTCGACCGTGGCCGGCGGTGCAGCCGTCGCCTCGGGTCTGGCCGCCCCAGCCGTGCTGGCGCAGGCACCGGTCACTTTGAAGATGCAGTCATCCTGGCCGGCCTCGGACGTGTTCCAGGAAATGGCGCAGCAATATGTCGAGCGCGTGCAGGAAATGTCCGGCGGCCGCATCAAGATCGACCTCTTGCCGGCCGGCGCCGTCGTCGGAGCCTTCCAGGTGCAGGACGCCTGCCATGACGGAACCATCGATGCGGCCCATACGGTGCCGGTCTACTGGTACGGCAAGAACAAGGCCGCCTCGCTGTTCGGAACGGGCCCGGTCTTCGGCGCCGATGCCAACCAGATGATCGCCTGGCTCTATCACGGCGGCGGCTACGAGTTCTATCGCGAGCTCACGCAGGACATTCTCGGCCTGAACGTGGTCGGGTTCCTGTCCTTCGGCATGCCGGCCCAGCCGCTCGGCTGGTTCAAGAACGAGATCACCGACGCGAACCAGCTGCAGGGGCTGAAATACCGCACCGTGGGCCTCGCAGCCGATCTTTTCCAGGCGATGGGCGCGAGCGTCGCACAGCTGCCCGGCGGCGAGATCGTGCCGGCCATGGAACGCGGGGTGATCGACGGCTTCGAATTCAACAACCCGACCTCCGACATGCGTTTCGGCGCGCAGGACGTTGCCAAGAACTACATGCTATCGTCCTACCATCAGGCCAGCGAGTCCTTCGAATACATCTTCAACAGGGACAAGTTCGAGAGCTTGCCGCCCGACTTGCAGGCCATCCTGAAGTACGGGGTCGAAGCCGCGCATCTCGCCAATTACGCGCTCGCCATGAACCAGTATTCCGCAGACCTCCAGAAGCTCGCGACCGAAGCCGGGGTCAATGTGAAGCGGACGCCGGACGAGGTGCTCGAGGCGCAACTGGCCGCCTGGGACAAGATCCTGCCGCCGCTGATGGAGGACCCGTTCTTCGCCAAGGTCGTCGAAAGCCAGAAGGCCTGGAGCGAGAGGGTGGTCTACTACAGCCTGCAGAACGCGCCCGACTACGAACTCGCCTACCGGCACTACTTCCCGGGCAAGATCTGAGCCGGGCAGATCTCCAATACCGGTGACCGGCAGGGTGATCCTTGCCGGTCTTGCGCCATCGAAATCCGCCGGGTGATCGAGCGAAATTGCCGTGGAGAACTACATAGTCTTCGCCGACAGACTGTCGGCCTGGTTCGGGAAGGTCTTCGCATGGAGCGTCATGATCATGACGCTCGGCGTCGGCTACGAGGTCGTGGTGCGCTACCTGTTCCGCGCGCCGACGCCCTGGGCATTCGACTTGTCCTACATGATGTACGGGACGATGTTCATGATGGCGGGAGCCTATGCGCTGTCGCGGGACAGCCATGTGCGGGGCGATTTCCTCTACCGGCTGTGGAGGCCGCGGACCCAGGCGGCGGTTGAGTTGGTCCTCTATATTCTCTTCTTCTTCCCGGCAGTGCTTGCCCTCATCTTCGCCGGCTGGAAATATGCCGGCCGCTCGTGGCGCTATCTGGAAGTCAGCACCATGAGCCCGGCCAACATCCCGATCTTCCAGTTCAAATCCGTCATCGTCGCCGCGGGGATCCTGCTGCTGATCCAGGGCGTGGCGCAGGTTTTCCGCTGCATCCTGTGCCTTCGCTCGGGCGCATGGCTGCACGCCGCCGCCGATGTCGAGGAGACCGAGAAAATTCTCATGGAAACCAAGACCCTCGAGGTGCTCGAGCACGGTTCCGAAGCGGTCGACATTCCTGCCGGCACGGTCGACAGGCCGGACGACGAGCGAGGTTCATCCCGATGAGCGATCCGATCGTCGCCGTGGTGATGCTGCTGATCCTCATCCTCGCGATATTCCTCGGTTTTCCCGTCGCCTTCACGCTCGCCGCCCTCGGCGTCGCCTTCGGCTACTATGCCTATTTCGACGCCGCCCGCATGTGGGGCAGCTATCATCGCGCCGTCGAATCCGCTGCCGACGACTGGACGCAGATGGAAGCCTGGATCGGCGGATTCTTCAACAACCGGATCTTCGACCTGTTCGTCAACCAGACCTATTCGGTCATGTCGAACGACGTGCTGACCGCCATCCCCCTGTTCCTGTTCATGGGCTACGTGGTCGAGCGGGCAAACATCGTCGACCGCCTGTTCAGCACGCTGTTCATTGCATCGCGCCGCATTCCCGGCTCGATGGCGGTGGCGGCGCTCGTCACCTGCACGCTGTTCGCCACAGCCACGGGCATCGTCGGCGCCGTGGTGACCCTGATGGGGCTTCTTGCCCTTCCCGCGATGCTGAAGGCGAAATACGACGTCCGCTATGCATCCGGGGTGATCTGCGCCGGCGGAACGCTGGGCATCCTGATCCCGCCGTCGATCATGCTGATCGTCTATGCCGCCACGTCCGGTGTCTCCGTGGTGCGCATGTATGCGGCTGCGCTCATTCCCGGCCTGATGCTCGCCGGCCTTTATCTCGCCTATGTGGTGGGCCGCGCCGTGCTGCAACCCGGCCTCGCGCCGAAGCCGACCAGGGAGCAGGTGGGCGATCATTCCGCCCTCGAGATCGCCTGGATGATGCTGATCTCCTTCGTGCCGCTCGCCGTGCTGATCCTGGCGGTGCTCGGCGCGATACTGTTCGGCATAGCAACGCCCTCGGAAGCGGCCGCCGTCGGCGCGATCGGCGGGCTGCTGCTGGCTGTCGCCTACAGGGCGCTCACCTGGCAGAGGCTGAAGGAATCCGTCTATCTCACCGCCAGAACCTCGGCGATGGTGTGCTGGCTCTTTGTCGGCTCCGCGACCTTCGCCTCGGTTTTCGCCTATCTGGGCGGCCAGCAACTGATCAGCGACTTCGTGACCGGCCTCGACATATCGCCCCTGATGTTCCTGCTGGTCGCGCAGCTGATCATCTTCATCCTCGGCTGGCCGCTGGAGTGGACGGAGATCATCGTGATCTTCATCCCGATCTTCCTGCCCCTGCTGCCGCATTTCGGCATCGATCCGCTGTTCTTCGGCGTTCTCGTCGCCGTCAACCTGCAGACGGCATTCCTGTCGCCGCCCATGGCCATGTCGGCCTATTATCTGAAAGGCATCGCGCCCGATCACGTCACGCTTCCCGACATCTTCCGCGGGATGATGCCCTACCTGCTGATCGTGATCCTGTGCATGGTGATCATCTATCTCGTTCCCGACACCGTCCATTGGCTCCCGAGCCTCATCTACGGGAGGTGACCGGCATGACCACCAACCGTCTCATGGCCGCCCTGGCATTCGCCGTCTTCACCGCATTCCTGGCGGTTGTCGGGTTTCGCGTCGGGCGCCTGGATCTGGCCATCGTCATCGTCATCAGCCTGGCGCTGGCGGCCTATGACCTGTGGGGCCAGCTCGGAAGGCGCCGACGCTGAGCACGCCGTAGCGGCACACAGGAGGCCGGCGTAAGGCCCCCTATCGGGAAAGGCGCTTCTCGTCGTCGATCAGGACGAGCCGGAAGGGGGCGGCGTCGCTCCACCGCCACAGGACGAGATTGACGTCCTCGACGGTCGCGCCCGGTGCGAAGCTCCTGACGAGCAGGCCGTTATGGCCCGAGGCAACCAATCGCCGTGCGAAGGTCTGTGTCGGCGCTTCCCCCGTCGTTTTCATCCGGTCGCGCCAGGAACTGTCGGCGAGGCCGGCAAGATCCATGCCCTCTGCGTCCAGGGCAGCTTCATTCCGTGTGTCGAAAACGCCATCGATCTGCGCGTCATAGGAGACGAGGGTCGTCGGCTGGAGATTTCCGGCCTGATTGGCCTCCCGTAGCGCCGTCATCACGGAAAGGGACAGATAGAGCGCCGGCATGCCTCTCGGGTTGAACCTGCCGCCATAGAGTTCTGCCCCGCGCCCCGACAAGGGCTCGCGCGCATGAATCGGGTTCAGCGCACGATAGAGCTTGCCCTCGTAGCGGCCCGCCACGTTCAGGCGTGAACGCCCGCGTCGACGGCATCGATATAGTCGAGCACGTCGTCGGCCCGGCCGCCGCGCACGAGCTGCATCGCCGTCTGGCCGGAAAAGCCGGGCAGGGGTTCCGACCGGTACCAGGCATAGGCCATCAGCGAGGAGCCGAAACGGGGCTCGACCTTGTTGATGATCTCGATCATCTCGCGCAGCCGGCGCTGCGTCTTATCCGACCGTACCCTGTCCTTGCGCTGCACCGCGTCCTTGCCGAGCCCCGCGGTCCGGGCAACTTCCTCGCTCGTCGTGCGGAAGGCGTCCGCGATCTTGCGCGGCGCGAAAAACCCGTCGTCGGAATATTGGATCAAGCCCATTTCGGGCCTCCTATTGCGAAAGAAGACGCTGTTTCTGACGCAATATGGCGTCAAAATGCGAGGCATTCAAGTCGCCGGAACACGGCGGTGGGGGAGGGTGAAAACAAATAGCCCGGCGGCCGTGGGACCGCCGGGCCATTTGTTTGCCGTGCCTACAGCGTGTTGCGTGAAACGGATGACGGTACACGACAGTAGTCGGGACGGCATGACATGCTGGATACATCGAAGGTCGAGAGTGTTCGGACACACCACATCATGGCGCCCTCGGCTGCCCGAGGCCTGGATCAATTCCAGCAAAAGTGCGCAGCGGTTTTGCGTCCCACAAACAGCGCCGCCCTATCTTCGTCATTCTCGGGCCCGAGCCTGCGCGAAGCGTGGGCGAGGTGACCCGAGAATCCGTGCCGTGAAATCGCGGACGACTGCTTCGGTGCAAAGCGGGCTTGGGCAGGTGGATAGGGGAGCCATCCTCTTCCTCGACCGCCTCCGGCCTTCGGGTCGGTCACGGCATGGATCCACGGGTCATCGCGCCCTGCGCTTCGCTGCGTGCGCTCGCCCGTGGATGACGAAGCGGATATGTTGCCGCCCGCGACCATTCTGTCGTGTACTGTGGCGGTCCTCACCGGACGCTTACGTAGGCCTTTGATTTAACGCATGTCTTTGTCCCGAAACCGGTACCCACTTTCGGGAGACATGCTCCAGCCTACGCGAAGGCGCCGTGGCAGTGCTTGTATTTCTTGCCCGAGCCGCAGGGGCAGGCCTCGTTGCGGCCGATCTTGCCCCAGGTCCTGGGATTGTTCGGATCGCGCTCTTCGGCCGGGACGACGCGCATCGTCTCCTGCCGGACGGCGATGGCCGTGTCGCCGCCGAAATCGTCCTCGCCGGTGGAGCCGTCGGCATGGTGGCCGTGCATTTCCGGCGTCTGCAGGGGCGGCGCCTCCGCCGCCTCGCGCACCAGTTCGACGCGCATCAGCTGTGCCGTCACCGCCTGGCGCAGATTGCCGAGCAGCGCCTGGAACAGCTCGAAGGCCTCGGATTTGTATTCGTTGAGCGGGTCGCGCTGGGCATAGCCGCGGAAGCCCACCACCGAACGCAGATGGTCGAGATTGACCAGGTGCTCGCGCCAGAGATGGTCGAGCGTCTGCAGGACGACGGAGCGCTCGACATAGGTCATGATCTCGGGCCCGAAACGCTCCGCGCGATCCCTGGCCGCATCGTCGGTGAGCCTTGTGAGGCGCTCGCGGATATCGTCCTCGGCGATGCCTTCTTCCTTGACCCAATCCTCGATCGGCGCGTCGAGATTGAGATATTGCTGTGCGCCGGCCTGCAGGCCGGCCGCGTCCCACTGCTCGGCATAGGCCGTTTCGGGGATGTGCTTGGCCACCAGATCCTCGATCACGTCGGAGCGCATCTCGGCGACCGTCTCGGACAGGTTCTCGCCGTCCATCAGTTCCAGGCGCTGCTCGAAGACCACCTTGCGCTGGTCATTCATGACGTCGTCATATTTGAGCAGGTTCTTGCGGATGTCGAAGTTGCGCGCCTCGACCTTCTTCTGCGCCTTCTCCAGGGCCTTGTTGATCCAGGGATGGATGATCGCCTCGTCCTCCTTGAGGCCGAGCTTCTGCAGCATGCCGTCCATGCGTTCCGAGCCGAAGATCCGCATCAGGTCGTCCTGCAGCGACAGGAAGAACTTCGAGCGGCCGGGGTCGCCCTGGCGGCCGGAGCGGCCGCGCAACTGGTTGTCGATGCGGCGCGATTCATGGCGCTCGGTGGCGAGCACGTAGAGGCCGCCGGCGGCCAGCGCCTGTTCCTTCAGGCGCTGCACGTCGACGCGGATCGCCTTCTCCTTCTCGTCGCGCTCTGCTCCGGGCTGGATTTCGGCCAGCTCCTGGGCGATGCGCATGTCGGCATTGCCGCCGAGCTGGATGTCGGTGCCGCGGCCGGCCATGTTGGTGGCGATGGTGATCGCGCCCGGCTTGCCGGCCTGGGCGACGATGAAGGCTTCCTGCTCGTGGTAGCGGGCATTGAGCACCTGGAAGTCCTTGATGCCCTCCTTGCGCAGGCGATCGGCTAGATGCTCGGACTTTTCGATGGAGGTGGTGCCGACCAGTATCGGCTGGCCCTTGGCATTCGCCTCACGGATCTCGTTGACGATCGCCTTGTACTTCTCCTCGACGGTCCGATAGACCTCGTCGTCCTCGTCCTTGCGGCGGACGGGCAGATTGGTCGGGATCTCGACCACGTCGAGATTGTAGATGTTACCGAATTCCTCCGCTTCCGTCGCCGCGGTGCCGGTCATGCCGGCAAGCTTCCCGTACATGCGGAAATAGTTCTGGAAGGTGATCGAGGCCAGCGTCTGGTTCTCGGGCTGGATCGCCACGTGTTCCTTGGCTTCGAGCGCCTGGTGAAGGCCTTCCGAATAGCGGCGGCCCGGCATCATGCGGCCGGTGAATTCGTCGATGATGACGATCTCGCCGTTGCGGACGATGTAGTCCTTGTCCTTCTGGAACAGGCGGTGCGCCTTCAGCGCGTTGTTGACGTGGTGCACCATGGCGACGTTCTCGACGTCGTAGAGGTGCTCGCCCTTGAGCAGCCCGGCCGCGCCCAGCAGCTGCTCGACCCTTTCCGTTCCCTCTTCGGTGAAGGTGGCGGTGCGCTGCTTCTCGTCGACCTCGAAGTCGGACGGCTGGAGCTGCAGGATGAAACGGTCGACCGTATTGTACATTTCCGACCGATCCTCCAGCGGGCCGGAGATGATCAGGGGTGTGCGCGCCTCGTCGACCAGGATCGAGTCCACCTCGTCGACGATCGCGAAATTGTGACCGCGCTGCACCATCTGCGCGCGCTCATATTTCATGTTGTCGCGCAGATAGTCGAAGCCAAGCTCGTTGTTGGTGGCGTAGGTGACGTCGCAGGCATAGGCCGCGCGGCGTTCCTCGTCGGAGAGCCCATGCACGATGATGCCGGTGGTGAGCCCGAGGAACGAATAGATGCGCCCCATCCATTCGGCGTCGCGCCTGGCCAGATAGTCGTTGACCGTGACGACGTGGACGCCCTTGCCGGACAGCGCGTTGAGATAGACCGGAAGCGTGGCGACGAGCGTCTTGCCCTCGCCGGTGCGCATCTCGGCGATGTCGCCGGAATGAAGCACCATGCCGCCGATGAGCTGGACGTCGAAAGGCCTGAGGCCGAGGACGCGCTTGGCCGCCTCGCGCACCGTGGCGAAAGCGGGGACGAGCAGATCGTCGAGCGAGGCTCCGTTGGCGACGTCCTGGCGGAACTGGTCGGTGCGGGCCCTGAGTTCGGCATCGGAGAGAGCCGCGATCTCGTTCTCCATGGCGTTGATCGCTTCCACCCGGGGCCGCATCGATTTGACGCGGCGGTCGTTGGAGGAACCGAAGATCTTGCGCGCTAGGCCGCCGAAACTGACCATCAAAGGTCCTTTCAATTCCACAAAGCCGACGTGGCCCGGTGGGCCGTACCCGCAGCATTTGTATGAGTATGCAGGTCATATAACAGAAAAGCGCCCGGAAATCGCTTCTGGACGCCAAGGTGAAGGACAGATAAGAGGGGCCCCCGGCGATGTCAACGTGGCAAAGCCAGCCTCGCCCGAGCGAAATTCCGCCCTATTTCCCGCCTTTCAGGTGTCGTCAGTACCCGAACCGGAGCACCCTCGCATGCCATTCTCGATCCGCCGCGTGTCGATCGCGCCCTTCGTTCTTGCCGCCGGCCTGATCGGAGCCGCGGCCATGCCCGGCCTCGCTCAGGAGACCGCCAAGCCCGACGCCGCGCAGGCGGCTGCCCAGCCCGACCCCGACAAGGTGGTCGCCACCGTCGGCAGCAAGTCGATCACCGAGGCAGATCTGGCGCTGGCCGAGAGCGATCTCGATCAGCAGTTCGCCCGCCTTCCGGCGGAACAGCGCCGCGCCGCCGCGCTGTCTGCGATCATCGAGATCCAGCTGGTCGCGGCCGATGCGGAGGCCAAGGGCCTCGACAAGGATCCCGAGTTCCAGCGGCGCATGGCGTTCCTGAAGCAGAGGGCGCTGCATGCGGCGCTGATCGATGCCGAGGTTGCCGGCAAGATCACCGACGAGGAGGTCCGCGCCCGCTACGACAAGGAGATCGCCGCCACGCCGCCGGCCAATGAGGTCAGGGCCCGGCACATCCTGGTCAAGACCCAGGAGGAGGCCCAGGACGTCGTCAAGCGGCTCGACGCCGGCGAGAAGTTCGAGGACATCGCCAAGGAGAAGTCGACCGACACCGGCTCGGGCGCCAATGGCGGCGAGCTCGGCTATTTCGGCGCCGGCCAGATGGTGCCGGAATTCGAGAAGGCGGCCTTCGCCCTGGAGGTCGGCAGCTACACCAAGGAGCCGGTCCAGTCGCAGTTCGGCTGGCACGTCATCAAGGTCGAGGACAAGCGCGCTCAGCAGCCGCCGGCGTTCGAGCAGGTCAAGGAGCAGTTCCGCTCGCTCATCCTGCGCGAGAAATACATAGCGCTGGTCCAGTCGCTGCGCGAGAGCGGCAAGGTCGAGATCGCCGATCCCGAACTGAAGAAGGCCGTCGACGAAACCGAGAAGGCGCAATAGCCGCAATGCATTCGGCGGCCGGGTATCGGCCGGCCGCCGCCCATCGATCCTGGGCCGGCATCCGCAGCGGCCACAGCGGAGCGGCTCGCTTTCATGCCGGGCGTGCCTGACCGGTACGAAGACACCCTCGCGACAAATGCGCGGTGTGCCGCGAGAGACATGCAACGCTCATAGGGACTGTTCGGGGACCTGCTCGCGCGCCGCAAAGCGCATGGCGAATGGGCGTCCGGCGATTGCGCCGCCAAGGCTGTCGGTGAGCTTCAGGGGGAGTTGCCGATCGAGCGCGGCCAGAACCGACGCGACGAAGGCACGTCGTTGAGCTTCGCTGCCTGAAAGCCTGGACCAGGTCGCCCGCGGCTTGCCGATGAGGCTGCCGTCCCGCCGCAGCGAAAAGGTAAGCGTGATCTCCATGCCTGCGCTTCCGGGCGGCGGCTGCCAGCAGGCGTAGAGGGCTGCCCATAGTTCGTTCAGCGTGTTGACCGGCTCCGGGCTGCCACAACCCGGCTCGCCTGCACTTGCATCGCCCATGGCGAGGGCGAAGGCGAGGCAGGCGAGGCCGAGCCGCAGGCCCGCCACGACATGTTTTCCCTTCGGCGCGCCGGCCCGCATGCTGGCCTCCCTGAAAGGCTTGCCCCGAGGATGGTCCGCAACCATGGCATGGAACAGGGGGGAAGGCGAGGCAGCGGGCAACTTTCCTGCGAACCATGACATGGATCGGAATCCTGGCGCTGTCTGGGCCAAAACGCCTTGCGCGCGTCGCGCCTCTGGGGCAAACGAGGCCTTCTTCAGCCATTCACCCGCCGAGGGCCTCGATGTCGACTGCCGTTTCCCCGCTCGCTCCGAAATCCCAGCCGAAAATGCCCGCGATCGAGGGGGTGCGGATCGCCACCGCCGAGGCCGGCATCAAGTACAAGAACCGCACCGACCTTCTGGTGATGGCCTTCGACGAGGGCACGCAGGTGGCCGGCGTCTTCACCCGCTCCAAATGCCCGTCCGCGCCGGTCGATTTCTGCCGGCAGAATTTGCCGGACGGCAAGGCGCGCATGCTGGTGGTGAACTCCGGCAACGCCAACGCCTTCACCGGCAAGAAGGGGCGCGAGGCGACCGACATGACGGCGCAGGCGGCCGCCAAAGCGTCGGGCTGCAGGCCGGGCGACGTCTTCCTCGCTTCGACCGGCGTCATTGGCGAGCCGCTCGACGCCGGCCGTTTCAGCCACCTGATCGCCGACATGACCAGGCGCGCCGAGCCCGGCCTGTGGAAGGAGGCCGGCCAGGCGATCATGACCACGGACACCTATCCGAAATATGCAACGGCCACGGTGAGGCTCGGCGATGCCGACGTCACCATCAACGGAGTTGCCAAGGGCGCCGGCATGGTGGCGCCCGACATGGCCACGATGCTCTCCTTCATCGCCACCGATGCGCCGATCGCCGCGGGAGTGTTGCAGGACATGCTGTCGAAGGGCGTCGGCAAGAGCTTCAATTCGGTCACCGTGGACAGCGACACCTCGACCAGCGACACGCTGCTTCTCTTCGCCACCGGCGCGGCCGGGCGGCGCGGCGCGCCCGAGATCAGCGAGCCCAACGATGCGCGCCTCGCCCAGTTCCGCCGGGCGCTCAACCGCATCCTGAAGAACCTCGCGTTGCAGGTCGTGCGTGACGGCGAAGGGGCGCGCAAGCAGGTCGAGGTGACGGTGACAGGGGCGAAGTCGGCGCGCTCGGCCAAGCGCATCGCCCTTGCGATCGCCAACTCGCCTCTCGTCAAGACTGCCGTCGCCGGCGAGGACGCCAATTGGGGCCGCGTTGTCATGGCCGTCGGCAAGGCCGGCGAGCCGGCCGACCGCGACCTGCTGTCGATCTGGTTCGGCGACAACCGCCTCGCCCATAATGGCGAGCGCGATCCGGATTACTCGGAAGCGGCGACCTCGGCCTATATGAAACGCGACGAGATCGTCATCCGCGCCGATATCGGCATCGGCCGGGGCAAGGCGACGGTGTGGACCTGCGACCTCACAAAGGAATATGTCGCCATCAACGGCGATTATCGCAGCTGAGCCCGGGAGAGATGGCGGAGAACCCCGAACTGCCGCTGGTCCGCCGCTTCGAAGCGGCGGGTTTCCGTGCCTGGCCGGCGGCCTCCGTCCAGTATGACGGGACCTGGGCGATCCGCCTGACGGCGGGACATCCGGCAAAGAGGCTCAACTCCGTCAACCCGCTCGATCCGGGCGACCTCACCAGCCTCAACGAGCGCATCGGCCGCGCCGGGCGTCGTTTCGAGGCCTGCGGGCGGCCGCTGACCTTCCGCATGTCGCCACTATCGGGCGCGCGGCTCAATGCGCATTTCGATGCGCTGGGCTGGAGCGTCTTCGGTGAATCGATCGTCATGTGGCTTGGTCTCGGCAACGCTCCCGAGGTCGAGAAGGCCATCGACCAGATCCCGCTGAAGGATACCGGCCGCTTCCTGCGCGCCGCCGCCAGGACGCATCGTCTCGGCACGACGCTCAGGCCCGGCCTGTCCGAGATCATCGGCGCGATCCGGGCGGAGGCCGGCCTCTTCGTGCTGGAGGACGAGGGTGAGCCCGCGAGCTCGCTGATCTGCGTCCACGATGCCGAACTCGCCGGTCTGTTCGAGGTCGCCACCGCGGACGACCGGCGCGGCAAGGGCTTTGCCCGCCGATCCATCCTGTCGGCCCTGAAATGGGCGAAGCTGCGCGGCGCGCGCCAGGCCTGGCTGCAGGTCGAGGCCGACAATAGGGCTGCCATCGGCCTCTACCGCTCGCTCGGCTTCGCCGACGTCTACCGCTACCGCTATCGCCAGCCGCCGGGTGCCCCGTCATGACCGAAACGCCGAAGAAGATGGTGCTCGTGGCGGCCTGCGCCCTGGTCGATGCCGACGGGCGCGTGCTCATCGCGCAGCGCCCGGAAGGGAAGTCGCTGGCCGGGCTGTGGGAATTTCCCGGCGGCAAGATCGAGCCCGGCGAGACGCCGGAAGAGGCGGTGGTGCGGGAATTGGCCGAGGAGATCGGCGTCGAGACCAAAGTCGCCTGCCTGGCGCCGCTCACCTTCGCCAGCCACAGCTACGAAGCGTTCCATCTGCTGATGCCGCTGTTCGTGTGCCGGCGCTTCTGGGGCACGCCGGTGGCAAAGGAGGTCCAGGCGTTGAAATGGGTGAGGCCGCGCCAGTTGCGCGACTATCCGATGCCGCCGGCGGACGCGCCGCTCATTCCCTTCCTGATCGACCTACTCTGATAGCGGCGGCCTGGCGACAGGCGTCCGTGCACCAACCGCGGATCCGGTCGAGCGTCGACATGGGCCTGGCAATCGATCGTTAACCGCGTTCTCCGTTGCTGCGGATCGTTAATCCATCCTTCAGCCAAAGTTGAGAGTCTGACGCGATGCGGGGCCTCCAGGTCCGGCGACGGTAAGATTCTGCGCGAGGAGGGTTCGCCCCAATGCATCCGCAAGACGAGTGGGAGCGTGGCGAGCGGCGCTTCAGGCTCGGCGCGGCCGGTTTCGGCGCTTTGCGCCTCGCTTTACTGTTCGGCTCGCTGGCGGTGGCAATGGCGCTGATCATCGCGCCGATCGCCGAGCGTCAGGCGCGCGTCTATCCGCCTGGCGAGATCGACGGCATGACGACCGGTTCGATCCGCGCGGCAGACACCTATACGATCCGCCGGAGCGTTCTGCAGCCGTCGCCGAGCTCGATCTGCGTGATCCGCGCCGACGGCACGCGCAGCGGCGAGTGTTGAGCGTGCCCGTCCAGGGAAACCGGAACGATTGCCGCCATCGCGTTAACGCTTCTTAACGAAACTCGCCCTAGGGTGGTCGCAGCGTATCGCGTGAAGAAGGATTTGCGCGATACGCTGCGGGTACTTGTTGTAGCGCATGTCTTTTCCCCGAAAGCGCTGCGCGCTTTCGGGTGTTGGGGCCAAATCGGACGAGATCGATGATCCGGCGTTTCCTGAATGACGAAACCGGCGCCACGGTCGTGGAGTACGCGCTGATCGCGGTGGTGCTGTCGCTGATGATCGTTGCCGGCGTCGGCCGGGCAGCGGAGGGGCTCACCTTCCTGTTTGCCGACAACAACAGCAGGCTGGCCAACGCTTTCAAGTGAACTTGGCAAATGACCTTGGCCACATGACCTTGGCCAATGACCTTGGCAAGTGACCTTCGGCCCTCCGGGGCCCTCGCGTCAGTCCTTGCTGCCCAGAACGGTCGCCAGCGACACTTCGGCTGAACCGGGCTGAAGCGGCTTCTGCTGCGAGGCATGCGGCACCCAGCCCGACAACCAGACCAGCGCGAAGGTTGCGCGCACCCGGCCGTCCGGATCGGAAAAACGTTCCGCATAGATCTCGGCGGCACGCGCGAAGAGGCGACGCGTCGCGGGCTTGCGCGACCGTGCGATCAGCGCGCTGGTCGCGCCCATCGCTCTCAGATCGCGCAGCAATCCGAACATCGACTCATAGCGGACCGTCAAGGCCTCGACATCGGCGACGGGCAGCGCGAAACCCGCGCGCTGCAGCAGCGCGCCCGCGTCGCGGATATCGGTGAAAGGCATCACCCGCGGCCCGGCGCCGTCCGAAATCTCGGTTTCGGCGGCCAGCAGGCTTTCGCGCAGTTCGCCCAGCGTGCCGCTGCCGGCCATGGCGGCCAGGAACAGGCCATCGGGCTTCAGCGCGCGGCGGATCTGGACCAGCATGCCGGGGATGTCGTTGGCCTCGTGCAGCGACAGGAGCGAAACGGCGAGATCGATGCTTTCGGCCGCGAAGGGCACCCGGTCGGGCGGGGAGACCAGCCCATCCTCGCCGGAAAGCAGGGCGGCATCCGCCTCGACGCGCGTCACCGCGTCCACCTTGCCGGTGGCGAGCAGGGCGGCGCGGGCGGCCGGCGTGACGCAGAACAGGGCGGCGGCATGGCCGAAGCGGCGCTCCACGGCGCCCAGCCTCTCGGCGAGGTCCTCCGCCGCGCGATCCATCAGGAAACCGGCGCCCGGAAGCGCGGCACGCAGCGCCCTCAGCTTGCGCGCCGTCATGAGGTCCTGGTCGAAGATCGGCTGCACCATCGGTTTTCCTGGCTTGTCGGGGTCGGGCGGCAGGTGCGCGCCTTTCCCGCCGCTGCTATCGTGCGGTTCTCCAAGCAGGCGATTCATCGGCAAAATCACCTGCCTGGATTCTTGTTTTGCCGCAGGTTCTCGTTTTACCGCAGGTTCTCGCCGCAAAACCGCGGAACGCTTTTGCGGAACCTGCTTAGCGCATCGGCCCGAAAATCGGAATCGATTTTCGGAAGGCACGATGCGTAGAATGAAAGCAAAGAGCGGCCTTTGCGCGTCCGAATGGACGCGCGGCGCTCAAAGCCAAAATAGTGGTGGCCGATAGCGTGTTCGAGATCAAGGGGCTGGCAAGAGCGATCGCGGAGGCGCCGGCAAGGCTGCTGTTTCCGCCGGTCTGCGCCGGCTGCAGGCGCAAGGTGAGCGAGCCCGGCACGCTTTGCGGCCGTTGCTGGAGCAAGCTGCGCTTTCTGGAAAAGCCCTGGTGCGCGGTGATGGGCACGCCCTTCTCGCACGACATGGGCGAGGGCTTCCTGTCGGCCGAGGCGATCGCCGACCCGCCGCCCTTCGAACGGGCGCGGGCGGCCGTGGCCTATACCGGCGTGGCACGCGAGATGGTCCAGGGCCTGAAATACAACGACCGGACGGATCTCGCTCCCTGGATGGCGCGCTGGATGCTGCGGGCAGGGGCGGAACTCGTCGCCGAGGCTCAGGTGGTGGTGCCCTTGCCGCTCCACTGGCGGCGTTTCCTCAGCCGGCGTTTCAACCAGTCGGCCGAACTCGGGCGCGCCGTCGCCCGGATGGCGGAACTGCCCTTCGAGCCCGAGGCGTTGCGCCGGCTCAGGGGCACGCGACGGCAGGTGGGGTTGCGGCGCAACGAGCGCGAGGACAATGTGCGCGGCGCTTTCCGGGTGCCGCCGGAGGCCGAGATCCACATCCGAGGGCGGCGCGTGCTGCTGATCGACGACGTCTATACGACCGGGGCGACGGCAGTGGCGGCCACGCTCGCCTTGAAGCGCGGCGGAGCGGCCGCGGTCGACATCCTCACTTTCGCGCGCGTTCTGCCGGGGGACTTCCGGCCCGACGAGGCAGCCCCTATATGATGCTGAACCTGTTATGGAACCGGCCATGGTGGATGTGACGATCTATACGCGAATGATGTGCGGCTATTGCGCGGCCGCCAAGAACCTGCTCGACCGCAAGGGTGTCGCCTATACCGAGCACGACGCGAGCTTCTCGCCCGAGCTGCGCCAGGAGATGATCGCACGCGCCAACGGCCGCTATACGTTTCCGCAGATATTCGTCGGCGAGGTGCATGTCGGCGGGTCGGACGATCTGCATGCGCTCGAGAAGCAGGGGCGCCTCGACAGCCTGCTGCAGACCGGCCAACTGAACTGAGGGTTCGACATGACTATGTTCAAGGCCGCCGCCATCCAGATGCGCTCCGGCACCGATGTCGGGCGCAACGCAATGGAGTTCGAGCGGATGGTGCGCGAGGCCGCCGATCAGGGCGCGCGCTATGTGCAGACCCCGGAGATGACCGGCGCGATAGTTCGCGACAGGGAAGCCCGAGCCGCCGCCTTCACGACCGAGGATCGCGATCCGATCGCCGGCGCGGCCGCCCGGCTCTCGGCCGAACTCGGCATCTTCGTCCATGTCGGCTCGACGGCGATCCTGCGTTCCGACGGCAAGCTTGCCAACCGGGCCTTCCTTTTCGGGCCGGACGGCCGCCTGATCGCCACCTATGACAAGATCCACATGTTCGACGTCGATCTGGACAAGGGCGAGAGCTGGCGCGAATCGTCGGCCTATGAGCCCGGCGACCGCAGCGTCGTCGCCGACCTGCCAATCGCCCGGCTCGGCTTCGCCATCTGCTACGACCTGCGGTTCCCGCAACTTTTCCGCGCCCAGGCGCTGGCCGGCGCATCGGTGCTCACCGTGCCCGCCGCCTTCACGCGCCAGACCGGCGAGGCGCACTGGCATGTGCTGCTGCGCGCCCGCGCCATCGAGAACGGCGCCTGGGTAGTCGCCGCCGCGCAGGGCGGACTGCACGAGGACGGGCGCGAAACCTACGGTCATTCGCTGATCGTCGACCCCTGGGGCCGCATCGTCGCCGAGGCGGACCATGACGAGCCTGCCATCGTTCTGGCCGATATCGATACGGAGGCCTCCACCGCGGCGCATCGCAAGATCCCGAACCTGAAGAACGCCCGCGACTTCACGAGCGAGGTCATCGCCGACGAGCCGGCCGGGCTCAGGGGGGCCGCATCGTGATCCGGTTCTCCCTTGTCTGCGAGCAGGCCCACGAATTCGAGGCGTGGTTCCGCAACAATGACGATTTCGACAAGCAGGCCAGGCGCGGGCTGGTCGAATGCCCGGATTGCGGCTCGTCCAAGGTGCACAAGGCGCTGATGGCGCCGGCGGTCTCGACCTCCCGCAAGCAGGAAAAGGTAGCGCTCGCCATGGGCGAGGCGCAGAAGCAGGCCATGGCCCAGTTGAAGGCGCTGTCGGAGAAGCTGCGCGAGAATGCAGACTATGTCGGCGACAAATTCGCCGAGGAAGCGCGCAAGATCCACTTCGGCGAGACCGATCCGCGCGGCATCTATGGCGAGGCGACGGCCGAGGAGGTGCGCGGGCTCGCCGAAGACGGTGTCGATTTCATGCCGATCCCGGTCTTCCCGGATGACAGGAACTGACAATTGGGCTGAACAGCCGGTCGGCGTCGCCTGGCCGGACGACATCGGCGCGCCCGGCTGCAGGTTTTTGATTTGACGCGTGTCTTTGTCCCGAAACCGGTACCCACTTTCGGGAGATATGCTTTAGTGCTGGCAAGCATCAGCTCGGGACCGGGTGCATGAAACAGTTCTGGCACTCGGCCTTCGGCCTGCTCGCCGTCACCGGCGCCCTGCTCGGCCTGGCGCTTCCCTTCGGCAAGATGGCGACGGCGGCCGGCGTGTCCGCCATGGTCTGGGCTTTCGTGATCTCCTGCGGCGCCGGCTGCGTGCTGCTCGCCGCGCTTCTCTTCGGCGGTCACGGCCCCAGGCTCACCGCCCATCGCCTGCGCTATTTCGCGATCGCTGCGGCCATCTCCTACGCCATTCCCAACCTGCTGATGTTCTCGGCCATACCGCATCTCGGCGCCGGCTATATGGGCATCATGTTCACGCTGTCGCCCATCATCACGCTGGTGCTGTCGATCCTGTTCGGGGTGCGCCGGCCGAGCCTGCTCGGCGTGGCCGGCATCATCGTCGGCTTCATCGGTGCGGTGACCGTCGCGGTGACGCGCGGCGAGGCGGGGCAGCCGGCCGAGCCCTTCTGGGTGGTCGTCGGTCTCCTGGTCCCCGTCAGCCTCGCAGCGGGAAACATCTATCGCACTTTCGACTGGCCCGAAGGCACCGGCCCGATCGAACTCGCGGTCGGCAGCCATCTCGCGTCCGCGGCGCTGCTCCTCGCCGGGATCGGGGCCTCGGGCGGCATCGGCTCGTTCAGCCTGCTTGCCGGCATTCCCTTGCTGGTGCTGGCGCAGGTCGCGTCGGCCTCGGCCCAGTTCGCCTTTTTCTTCCGGCTGCAGGCGGTGGGCGGCCCGGTCTATCTCAGCCAGATCGGCTATGTCGCGGCCGCCGTGGGCCTCGTCAGCGGGACGCTGTTCCTCGGCGAGCGCTACCAGTTGCTTACCTGGCTCGGCGCGGCAATCGTCACCATCGGGGTGTTTCTGACGACGAAGGCACAGAAATCCCGACGCGTCGGAGCGCCCGCCGGCTGACCATCGTCAAGGCTTTCGCCCCACGGCCAGATAGGCGACCGATGGCAGCAGAGCCGGCAATTCGGGCAAGGCGCTGGCGATATGCGCCTTGGCGGCCGCTTCCGTGCGCGCCCATTGCCGCGGGCTCGATTTGTGCTTGAGAAGCGCTATCGGCGCCACGCCGCGCACCATGCCATGCCAGAAGCTCTCGACATCGGTCACGGTCATAGCGTGGCTGACGGGTTCGACGCGCACTTCCATGAAGCCGGCTTCCGTCATCTCCCGTTCGAGAACGGCCGGATCCTCGAGCCCCGGCGCGGCCGGCGGCGACTCGGCCGGCGGTTCGCCGAGCGCCTCGACGACAAGCCGCAGGAGCGGCGATTGCCCGGCGGGCGCCCAGCTCGAAACAGCGGCCGCGCCTCCCGCCCGCAGCACACGATGGAGTTCGGCGAACCCCCTGGCGCGGTCGGGGAAGAACATCAGTCCGAACATCGACAGGCCGACGTCGAACTTTGCGGCGTCATAGGGCAGGGCCTGGCCGTCGGCCCGGCAGGGCTCGATATTCGACAGGCCGGCCCGGTCGATGTGGCGGCGCAACCGCCGCAGCATGCCCTCGGAGAAGTCGACGCAGGCGACATACCGGACCCGTGGCGACAGAAGCAGTGCGGTCGTGCCGGGGCCGCAGGCTATGTCGATGACGTCGCTCCGTGGACCGAGATGCAACCGTTCGAGGGCCGATCGTGAAAAGGCCTCCAGAAAGGGGCGGGTGCTTTCGTCATAGCCGTCTGCGACGAATGTCCACGACGCGGCCGACGCGAGGGGGCCGGCGTTGGAGGCCGGCGCCGGATCGTCGGCCCTCGGGCCGGCGGCCCCATGCTGCCTGGTTGGCGCGGGGCCCGGATTGTCGAGGGTCTTGCGCAGCCCGGCAGGCGCGGCATTGCGCCAGGCCATGGCGAGGGTGCTTTTCAGCGTCGCCTCGTCTGCACTGGCCAGGAACATGATCGTCCAGCCTTGGCGACCCCAGCCGCCCGGCACGGGGGCGAACACGGCCGGCTCGGCGCCGGTCAGCATCTCCTGTTCGTCCGGCGTCAGCTTGAAGACGGCGCGATCCGGCCCGGGCAAGGTCATGAATATGTGATCGCGGACCCGGAAATCCGGCTTGCCGAAATGCGACTTCTCGATCGCCTCCGGCATGCCGAGGGCGAGGTGGCGGGCAGTCACCATATCCATGGGGCCAATCTCCCAAGGCCGATTTTTCGGCCCGACCATGCCCGGTTCCCGCCTGCCGGTATTGGAGAAATGTTACCTCAGGGGCAATGTTGCCATGGGTACAACTTGTGTTGCCCCGCCAATGCTGCCCCGGGGACAGCCAACGCTGCCGGCGCGTCGTCGTCAGACCGAAGCCTTTTCAGCGAGCACCATATAGTTGACGTCCATGTCGGCGGATTTCTGCCAGCGGTCCGCCAGCGGATGATAGACGACGCCGGTGCGGTCGATGACCGTGAGCCCGGCCTTGCCGAGTGCGGCCTCCAGCTCCTCGGGGCGGACCAGCTTGCCATATTGGTGCGTGCCGCGCGGCAGCCAGCGCAGCACATATTCGGCGCCGACGATGGCGAGGCCGAGAGCCTTCAGCGTGCGGTTGATCGTGGCGACGAACATGATGCCGCCAGGCTTCACCATGTCGGCGCATTTGCCGATGAACAGGTCGATGTCGGCGACGTGCTCGACCACTTCCATGTTGAGGACGACGTCGAACTTCTCGCCGGCGTCGGCCAGATCCTCGGCGGTCGTCGCCCGGTAGTCGACGGTGACGCCGCTTTCGGCCGCGTGAAGTTTCGCCACCTCGATATTGGTTGCCGCTGCGTCGGCGCCGACGACTTCGGCGCCCAGCCGCGCCATCGGCTCGCACAACAGCCCGCCGCCGCAGCCGATGTCGAGGAAACGCAGTCCCTCGAAAGGCCGCGCTGCGCGCGGATCGCGCCCGAAACGCGTGGCGACATGGTCGCGTATCCAGGCCAGGCGCACCGGGTTGAACTTGTGCAGCGGCTTGAACTTGCCGTTGGGATCCCACCATTCGGCGGCAAGCGCGGCGAAGCGCTCGACTTCGGAAGCGTCGATGGTCGTTCGTCGGGCTTCGGGCATGATCTGGTCTCCTTCGAGACGCAAGGAAGTCGGTAGAGCCGGCCCGAATGTCAAGGCCGGTTTTTCCTTTTCGGGCAATTGCTGGCCGATCGGGCGGCTATTTCAGGTTGTATGCAGGCGGCCGGCAAGCACCGACGAGGAAAGCGCTAGCGAGCACTGTCGCAGGCTATTTTGACCAGCGTTGGCAGGATGTCGCTTGCGACGGTCGATGCCACAACATTCATAGCGCGGCGTCGATCGTCCCGATTTGCTCGGCGTTCGCGGCGGCGGCAAGTTGCCTGTCCAGCGTCGCAAGGGGTATGCGCTCACGCAACGCCAATTCGAGATAGGCCGCATCATAAACACTCAGCCGATGCTTGCGCGCCAGGGCGAGCAGTATGGTCTCATCCGGCGATTGATCGAGCGGCACGCGTAACCCAGCCAGCAGCGCGAGCGCCTTGGCCGTATGGGCCGCGTCGATGCGGCCCCGTTTCTCATTCGTGACCAGGAGGTTGCGGACCTCGAACCACCACACGGCAGGCGCGACAAGCTCGTCGACAGCCGCGCGGGCGCGAGCCGCACCGGCGACGGGATCGTGCCCGTCGGGTAAAAGCCAGCAGGCTGTAATTGAGGCATCAATGACGAACGGCATCAGTATTTATGCCCTTCGTGTCGGGCCGACAGGATTTCGTCCCTCGTCAAGGATGGCATCGTCTTGCGAAACTCATCGATCTCCTCGAACACCCTGGCGATGCGCTCACGCCGTTCGTCGGTTTCGGGCACGATACGGGCGATCGGCCGGCCATGGCGGGTGATGACAATGGTTTCGCCGCGCTCCACTTCGGAGAGCAGTCGAGGCAGATGGATCTTGGCCTCCGAGGCTTGAACTTCACGCATAAGCGAACTCCTTATCGACCAGTTGATTGAACCATACCATCTTTGGAACAAAGTGGCAACAATTGCAGGGCCGCCGCTGGTGTGGCCGCCTCTCCTCTCCATACGGTTTCGAAGCGGCCAGCGTTTCTCCGGGCAGTCGGCGCGGCGACCGAGGCCTGGCTCGCAGCTTGCCTAGCGTCCCTGTTTTGGCTAAGGAGGCGACCGCATTGGGCGCCTCGGCTTTCCGGGGCGCTTTCGTATGATCGTTTGCCGGCGTCCCGCCGGCGACCTGCAGCAAGGGCATTCCGCTTCCATGGCGCGCATCGTGATGAAATTCGGCGGAACCTCCGTCGCCGACATCAGCCGCATCCGCAACGTGGCGCGCCATGTCAAACGCGAGGTCGACGCGGGTCATGATGTCGCCGTCGTCGTGTCGGCCATGGCCGGCAAGACCAACGAGCTGGTCGCCTGGACGCGCGAGGCCTCGGCCATGCACGACGCGCGCGAATACGACGCCGTCGTGGCCTCCGGCGAACAGGTCACAGCGGGGCTTCTCGCGATCGTGCTGCAGTCCATGGGCGTCCATGCGCGCTCCTGGCTGGGCTGGCAGATCCCGATCCGCACCGACAACGCACATGGCGCGGCCCGCATCCTCGACATCGACGGATCGTTCCTGATCAAGCGGTTCGGCGAGGGGCAGGTTGCCGTCATCGCCGGCTTCCAGGGCCTCGGGCCCGACAACCGCATCGCCACGCTCGGCCGCGGCGGTTCCGACACCAGCGCCGTGGCGATCGCCGCCGCGGTGAAGGCCGACCGTTGTGATATCTATACCGATGTCGACGGCGTCTACACCACCGATCCGCGCATCGAGCCCAAGGCGCGCCGGCTTGCCAAGATCTCCTTCGAGGAGATGCTGGAAATGGCTTCGCTCGGCGCCAAGGTGCTGCAGGTGCGCTCCGTCGAGCTCGCCATGGTGCATCGGGTGCGTACCTTCGTGCGGTCGTCCTTCGAGGATCCCGATGCGCCTGGCATGGGCGATCTCTTGAATCCGCCTGGAACGCTCATTTGCGACGAGGAAGAAATCGTGGAACAGCAGGTCGTCACCGGAATCGCCTATGCCAAGGACGAGGCCCAGGTCTCGCTGCGCCGTGTCGCCGACCGGCCCGGCGTGGCCGCCGGCATCTTCGGCCCGCTGGCCGAGGCCAACATCAATGTCGACATGATCGTCCAGAACATCTCCGAGGACGGCAAGTCGACCGACATGACCTTCACCGTGCCGTCGGGTGATATCGACAAGGCGCTGGCCGTGCTCGACAAGGTCAAGCAGACGGTCGGTTTCGACGTCGTCCAGTCCGAGGCCGGCATGTCGAAGATCTCGGTGATCGGCATCGGCATGAGGAGCCACGCCGGCGTTGCGGCGACCGCCTTCAAGGCGCTGGCCGACAAGGCGATCAACATCCGCGCCATCACCACATCGGAGATCAAGATCTCCATCCTGATCGACGGTCCGTACACTGAACTTGCAGTTCGCACTTTGCATTCCGTTTACGGTCTGGATAAGCAATAATCAGACGAGATTCTGAAGCGGCCCCGCCGGTCGTCCGTTCGAGGCGGACAGGCCGGCAAGGCCATTGGAAAAGGCCTCGAACCGATGCGTGATCAAGCCGCCGGCCCGCGCGTGCTTCTGAAACGCCTCCGCGAGCTCATGGCGGAGGCGCTGGAGCCGCAGGAGCGGCTCGACCGCATCGTGCGCGAAATCGCTTCCAACATGGTGGCCGAGGTGTGCTCGCTCTATGTGCTGCGCGCCGACGCGGTGCTGGAGCTCTACGCCACGGTCGGCCTCAATCCCGGTTCGGTGCACCTCGCCCAACTGCGCCTCGGCCAGGGCCTCGTCGGCACGATCGCGGCCAGCGCCCGGGCGCTCAACCTCTCCGACGCCCAGTTGCATCCGGCCTTCGCCTATCTGCCGGAGACGGGTGAGGAGATCTACCATTCCTTCCTCGGCGTGCCTGTGCTGCGCGCGGGCCGCACGCTCGGCGTGCTGGTCGTCCAGAACCGCACCAAGCGCCACTATCGCGACGACGAGCTGGAAGCCCTCGAAACGACGGCGATGGTGATCGCCGAGATGATCGCTACCGGCGATCTCGCGCGGCTGACCCGGCCCGGGCTCGAACTCGACCTCACCCGCCCGGCAAGCTTTTCGGGCCTGTCCTTCAACGAAGGCGTCGGTCTCGGCCATGTCGTGCTGCACGAGCCGCGCATCGTCGTGACGAACCTCTTCAACGAGGACACGGAAGAGGAACTGCGCCGCCTGGACGATGCGCTCGGCTCGCTACGGCTGTCGATCGACGACATGCTGTCGCGCCGCGACGTCGCCTTCGAGGGCGAGCACCGCGCCGTGTTGGAAGCCTACCGCATGTTCGCCAACGACCGCGGCTGGGTGCGCCGGCTGGACGAGGCGGTGCGCAACGGCCTGACCGCCGAAGCCGCGGTCGAGAAGGTGCAGAGCGACATGCGCGCGCGCATGCTGCACATGACCGATCCCTATATGCGCGAGCGCATGAGCGATTTCGACGATCTCGCCAACCGCCTGCTGCGCCAGCTCATGGGCCATGGGCCCGAAGTGCTGGCCGCCTCTCTTCCCAAGGACGCCATCATCGTGGCGCGGTCGATGGGCGCGGCCGAACTGCTCGACTACCCGCGCGACAAACTGCGCGGCCTCGTTCTGGAAGACGGCGCGGTGACCAGCCACGTCGTCATCGTCGCCCGCGCCATGGGCATTCCCGTCGCCGGCCAGATGAAAGGCGCAGTCTCCATGGCGGAGAACGGCGATGCCATCATCGTCGACGGCGACGAGGGCCGGATCCATCTTCGTCCGCAGTCCGATGTCGAGGCAGCCTATGCCGAGAAGGTGCGGTTCCGGGCGCGGCGGCAGGAACTCTATCGCGAGCTGCGCAACAAGCCGTCGAATACGCTCGACGGGGTGCATGTCGACCTGCTCATGAATGCCGGCCTCGCGGTAGACCTGCCGCAGCTCGCCGAATCGGGCGCCGCGGGCATCGGCCTCTTCCGCACCGAGCTGCAGTTCATGGTGGCCGCCACCTTCCCGCGCGCCGAAGCGCAGGAGAAGCTGTACCGCGACGTGCTCGACGCGGCCAAGGGCAAACCCGTCACCTTCCGCACCATCGATATCGGCGGCGACAAGGTGCTGCCCTATTTCAAGAACGTCGTGAACGAGGAGAATCCCGCCCTTGGCTGGCGCGCCATCCGGCTGACGCTTGATCGTCCGGCCCTGTTGAGGACGCAGGTGCGTGCGCTGCTCAAGGCGGCGGGCGGACGCGAGCTGCGCCTGATGCTGCCGATGGTCACCGAGCTCGGCGAGATCTTCCAGGCCCGCGAGATCATCGATCGCGAAGTGCGGCATCTGTCGCGCTTCGCCCACGACCTGCCGAACATCCTCAAGATCGGCGCCATGATCGAGGTGCCGTCGCTCTTGTGGCAACTCGACGAACTGATGCGCACGGTCGATTTCGTGTCGGTGGGATCGAACGATCTGTTCCAGTTCGTGATGGCGACCGATCGCGGCAATACGCAGCTCTCCGACCGTTTCGATGCGCTCTCGGTGCCGTTCCTGCGCGTGCTGAAGCAGATCGTCGACGCGGGCAAGGCCAACGACACGTCCGTCACGCTATGCGGCGAGCTCGCCGGGCGGCCGATCTCGGCGATGACGCTGGTCGGTCTGGGCTACCGCTCGATCTCGATGTCGCCGGCCTCGATCGGCCCGGTCAAGGCGATGCTCGCCGAACTGCCGCTCGCCAAGCTGGAAAGCTTCCTCGCCGACGCGATGGCAAAACCGGGCGCCGGGCGCAACACCCGCGAGGAGCTGGTCGCCTTCGCCCGGGAAAACAACATTCCGATTTGAAGCCACATGATCAGCCTACCTCGTGACCGCATGGACCAGCTCGTCAAGCGTTTCGACATGCTCGAAGCGCAGATGGCGGCCGGCCCCGAGCCCGAAGCCTATGTGAAGATGGCTTCCGAATATGCCGAGCTGCAGGACATGGCCGGCAAGATCCGCGATCTGCGCACGGCCGAGCGCGAGCTCACCGACCTGCAGGCCATGCTCGCGGACAAGACCACCGACGCGGACATGCGGGAACTGGCCGAGGCCGATCTTCCCGCGGTCGAGGAGCGCATCGAAGGCCTGCAGAAGGACATCCAGATCCTGCTCCTGCCCAAGGACGCGGCCGACGAGAGGAATGCGATCCTCGAAATCCGCGCCGGGACGGGCGGCGACGAGGCGGCGCTCTTCGCCGGCGATCTGTTCCGCATGTATGAGCGCTATGCCTCGTCCAAGGGCTGGCGCTTCGAGACGGTCTCGGCCAGCGAGGGCGAGGTCGGCGGGTTCAAGGAAATCATCGCTACGGTGTCGGGCAGGGGCGTGTTCGCCCATCTCAAATTCGAATCGGGCGTGCATCGCGTCCAGCGCGTGCCCGAAACCGAGGCCGGCGGGCGCATCCATACCTCCGCCGCGACGGTGGCCGTGCTGCCCGAAGCCGAGGAGGTCGATATCGAGATCAGGGCCGACGACATCCGCATCGACACGATGCGGGCTTCCGGTGCGGGCGGCCAGCACGTGAACACGACGGACTCGGCCGTGCGCATCACCCACCTGCCGACCGGCATCATCGTCGTCCAGGCGGAGAAGTCGCAGCATCAGAACCGGGCCCGCGCCATGCAGATCCTGCGCGCCCGGCTCTACGACATGGAGCGCTCGAAGGCGGCAGAGGAGCGCTCGGAATCGCGCCGGCTGCAAGTGGGGTCGGGCGACCGCTCGGAGCGCATCCGCACCTACAATTTCCCGCAGGGCCGCGTCACCGACCATCGCATAAACCTGACGCTCTACAAGCTCGACCGGGTCATGGAGGGCGAACTCGACGAGGTCGTCGATGCGTTGATCGCCGACCACCAGTCCAGGCTGCTGGCCGAGTTCGGCTAGGGACCCCAGGGCGGCGCGCGATGACCGACACCACCCTCGGCGGCATGTTGCGCCTGGCCAGGACCGAACTTGCCGCCGCCGGCGTAGCGGGCGCGGCCCTCGATGCCAGGCTCCTGGTCGAGCATTTTTCCGGCTCGACGCGGATGGACGCCATCACCGCACCCGACAGGCCGCTCGATGCGGCCATTGTCGGCGCCATCATGGCGGCGGTGGCGCGCCGGGTGCGCGGCGAACCCGTGCATCGCATCCTCGGCCATCGCGAGTTCCACGGGCTTACCCTGAGGCTGTCGCCCGAGACCCTGGAGCCCCGGCCGGATACCGAGACGCTGGTCGATGCGATGCTGCCTTTCGTGAGACAGACTGTCGCGGCGGAGGGCTGCTGCCGCATCCTCGACCTCGGTACGGGCACCGGTGCGATCGCGCTGGCGCTGCTGAAGGAGGTGCCTGATGCCACCGCGCTTGGTGTCGACATATCGGAGGAAGCGCTGGGGACTGCGGCCGGCAATGCAGAGGCGGCCGCGCTTTCGCCGCGCTTCGCCACGCTTCGTTCCGACTGGTTTTCCAATGTTACCGGAAAATTCCATGGAATTGTCTCGAACCCACCCTATATATGCACGCAGGAACTGGAAGGGCTCCAGCCGGAAGTAAGGCTGTTCGACCCGCTCCGGGCGCTGGACGGCGGTGCCGACGGGCTTGATGCCTATCGGATCATTGCCGCGGGTGCGGCGCCCCATCTCGAGGGCAATGGCCGGATCGCAGTAGAGATCGGTCATCGGCAGAGGGATGACGTGACGGGCCTCTTCCTGGAAGCCGGCTATCGGTTGACAGAAGCGTTGTCGGACCTCGGCGGCAATGATCGCGTGCTCGTTTTTTGCCCGATGAAGCACGTTGCCGCACCGCAGAAATAACGCTTGGCAACCAGCACGAATATCGATAGGGTCCCGGCAACCGGATGAGACGAAGCAGGCAGTGCTGTTACCAATTCGGTTTCCTTTTGAAGCAAGCTGCCTTCTTGCGTGAGCGACGCCTGAGCTTCGTGCGGGGATCGTCCGGCAAGACATGAACCGGAACAGGAAGGCACGTGGCGCCAACGCAAGTAGTGCGGGCGAACACCGGCAGGACGGTACAGAGCGGCAGGCACGTGAGGTGCCCCCGTTTGCTGACAATTTTCCAGATGTGAGAATCGGATGAGGCCACAACAGCAGAACAGGCGCATGCGTGGGCGCAACAACAACAATAACAACAACAACCGCAAGGGTCCGAACCCGCTGACGCGCAACTACGAGAGCAACGGCCCCGATGTGAAGATCCGCGGCTCCGCTCAGCAGATCGCCGAAAAATACGCCGCGCTGGCGCGGGACGCTCAGAGCTCAGGCGACAGGGTGATGGCCGAGAACTATCTCCAGCACGCCGAGCACTACAACCGCATCATCGCGGCCGCGCAGGCCCAGATGCCGGTTCAGCAGCAGGTCCGCGACAATCGCGACGAACTGGACGACGATCTCGACGAAGAGCGCGATGAGTTCGAAAACACCGCGCAGGAGGCCCGCCAACCGGAGGCCCGGCAGCAAGAGCCTCGGCAGCAGGAGCCGCGGCAGCAGGAGGGCCGGCAGCACGAGAGCCGTCAGGGTGAAGGCCGCCACGCCCGGCAGTCCGAGACGAGGCACGAGATCCGCGCATCGGTGGCTCCGGTCGATGGTTCCGGCCCGCAGCCTGTCATCGAGGGGGTTCCGGCCGAAGTGGCGTTTAACCAGGAGCAACCGGCCGAGCCCAACGGCAATGTCGATCAACGCGCCAACGGCAACCATGTCGCCAATGCCGAGGAAGAGGCGCCGCCGCGCCGCGCGCGCCGTCCGCGCCGTCCTCGCGTCCGCGCCGACAATGGCGAAGCCGCCGCCGGCGAGCAGCCGCCGGTCGAGGGCAATGCCGAGACCCCGGCCCGGGCGGGCCAGGAAGCCTCCGACCCGGTTGCCGCGAACTGAGCTTTCGCCGCTTTTCGACCGACATCAGACGGCGGGATTTTCCCGCCGTTTTTGTTCGCGCGCATAACGCTCCGTCCTTGAGCATCGCGCACCTGCGCCCCATATCTGGCGGGTTGGAGTCTGGCTCCTTGGAGCGGGCTCGTCACCCAAGGCTGATCCGGCGCCGCAAAGCGGGCCGGTGACGGAACGGAGACAGATATGAACGTTGAAAAATACTCCGAGCGCGTGCGCGGTTTCATCCAGTCCGCACAGACCGATGCGCTCTCCCGCAATCACCAGCAATTCACTCCCGAACACATTCTGAAGGTGCTCGTCGACGACGAGGAGGGCCTCGCCGCGTCGCTGATCGAGCGCGCCGGCGGCAATGCGCGCGACGTCCGGCTCGGCGTCGACGCCGCGCTGAACGCCATGCCCCGCGTCGAGGGCGGCAACGGCCAGCTCTACATGGCGCAGCCGCTGGCCAAGGTCTTCACCACCGCCGAGGAACTGGCGAAGAAGGCCGGCGACAGCTTCGTCACGGTCGAGCGCCTGCTGACCGCGCTCGCCGTCGAGAAGTCGGCCAAGACCGCCGACATCCTGGCCAAGGCCGGCGTCACGGCCCAGGCGCTCAACCAGGTCATCAACGATGTCCGCAAGGGCCGCACCGCCGATTCGGCGAGCGCGGAGCAAGGCTATGACGCGCTGAAGAAATATGCGCGCGACCTGACTGCCGATGCGCGGTCAGGCAAGCTCGATCCGGTCATCGGCCGCGACGACGAGATCCGCCGCACCATCCAGGTCCTGTCGCGCCGCACCAAGAACAATCCGGTCCTGATCGGTGAGCCCGGCGTCGGCAAGACGGCCATCGCCGAAGGCCTGGCGCTGCGGATCGTCAATGGCGACGTGCCCGAATCGCTCAAGGACAAGCAACTGATGGCGCTCGACATGGGCGCGCTGATCGCCGGTGCGAAATATCGCGGCGAGTTCGAGGAGCGGCTGAAGGCCGTGCTGTCGGAAGTCACAGCGGCCGACGGCAACATCATCCTGTTCATCGACGAGATGCATACGCTGGTCGGCGCAGGCAAGGCCGATGGCGCGATGGATGCCTCCAATCTGCTCAAGCCGGCGCTTGCGCGTGGCGAGCTTCATTGCGTCGGCGCCACCACGCTCGACGAATACAGGAAGCATGTCGAGAAGGATGCAGCACTTGCCCGCCGTTTCCAGCCGGTGTTCGTCAACGAGCCGACGGTCGAGGACACCGTGTCGATCCTGCGCGGCCTGAAGGAGAAGTACGAGCAGCATCACAAGGTGCGGATCTCGGACTCCGCGCTCGTCGCCGCGGCGACCTTGTCCAACCGCTACATCACCGATCGCTTCCTGCCCGACAAGGCGATCGACCTCGTCGACGAAGCCGCGTCGCGGCTGAGGATGCAGGTCGATTCCAAGCCCGAGGCGCTTGATGAAATCGACCGCCGCATCATGCAGCTCAAGATCGAGCGCGAGGCGCTGAAGGTGGAGAAGGACGAGGCCTCGAAGGACAGGCTGGTGCGGCTCGACAAGGAACTGACCGACCTCGAGGAGGAATCCGGCGACCTGACCGCCAAGTGGCAGGCCGAGAAGCAGAAGCTCGGCCTGGCTGCCGACCTGAAGAAAGAGCTCGACGAGGCGCGCAACGAACTGGCGATCGCCCAGCGCAAGGGTGAGTTCCAGCGCGCCGGCGAACTTGCCTACGGCAAGATTCCCGAGCTCGAGAAGAAGCTGCAGGAGGCCGAGGCGCAGGACGGCAAGGACGGGAGCATGGTCGAGGAGACCGTCACGCCCGACCATGTCGCGCATATCGTTTCGCGCTGGACCGGCATTCCGGTCGACAAGATGCTGGAAGGCGAGCGCGAGAAGCTCTTGCGCATGGAGGACGAACTCGCCCGCCGCGTCGTCGGCCAGGGCGAAGCCGTTCAGGCCGTATCCAAGGCGGTGCGGCGCGCCCGTGCCGGGCTGCAGGACCCGAACCGGCCGATCGGCTCGTTCATGTTCCTCGGCCCGACGGGCGTCGGCAAGACCGAACTGACCAAGGCGCTGGCGTCCTTCCTGTTCGACGACGAGAGCGCGATGGTGCGCATCGACATGTCGGAGTTCATGGAAAAGCATTCGGTCGCCCGGCTGATCGGCGCGCCGCCCGGCTATGTCGGCTATGAGGAGGGCGGAGCGCTGACCGAGGCCGTGCGCCGCAGGCCGTATCAGGTCGTGCTGTTCGACGAGATCGAGAAGGCGCATCCCGATGTCTTCAACGTGCTGCTCCAGGTGCTCGACGACGGCCGCCTGACCGACGGCCAGGGCCGCACGGTCGACTTCCGCAACACCTTGATCATCATGACGTCCAATCTCGGCGCCGAATATCTCGTCAATCTCGGCGAGGGCGAGGATGTCGACAAGGTGCGCGACGAGGTGATGGCGGTCGTGAAGGCCTCATTCCGTCCGGAGTTCCTCAACCGCGTCGACGAGGTGATCCTGTTCCACCGGCTGCGCAGGCAGGATATGGGCCAGATCGTCGAAATCCAGCTCAAGCGGCTGGAGAAGCTGCTGTTTGACCGCAAGATCAAGCTGGCGCTGGACAAGGACGCGATCGACTGGCTGGCGGACAAGGGCTACGATCCGGCCTATGGCGCCCGTCCGCTGAAGCGCGTCATCCAGAAGGAACTACAGGACCCGATGGCGGAGAAGATCCTGCTCGGTGATATCCTCGACGGGTCGACCGTGAAGATATCAGCAGGTTCCGACCGGTTGAACTTTCGGTCGAAGCCCTCGGTTGCCGAAACCGAAGAGGCCGCCTGACGAAGGCTGCAGCGTGTCTCGTGAAGAGATGCGCTGCAGGTTCTTGCTTTGGCGCATGTCTTTTCCGAACCGTTGCACATTTTTGGGAGACATGCTTTGGGGACGCAGATGACGCTGGACGAGTACAACGGCTTCTGCGCCTCGCTGCCCGCGACCACGCATGTGGTGCAGTGGGGCGGCGCCCATGTCTGGAAGGTCGGCGGCAAGGTCTTCGCCATTGCCGGCTGGGACGAAGGGAAGCTTCCCTTCGTCACCTTCAAATGTTCCGACATGGCCTTTGAGATCCTGAAAGAGCAGCCGGGGTTGCGGCCTGCTCCCTACCTTGCCTCGCGCGGCATGAGCTGGATCCAGCGGCAGACGGCCGAATCGATGGACGATGAATCGCTCAAGGCCTACCTGCGCGAAAGCCACCGTCTGGTCGCGCTCAAGCTGACCCGGAAGGCGCGCCTGGCCCTCGGTCCTCTTCCGGTCTGAGGCTCTCCCCATAAGACGCGGATCGACGCCGGTACTCTTTCATTTGGCACCGGTTTTTTGCCGAAAACCGGCACCCGCTTCCGTGTCGACGATGGGATCCTTGAAGGAACCGGCCATCTTCATGCCCCGTTCATAGTCGACGGTTCATGGTCGTGCCGGGCGTCGCCGGTGGATTCATTTCGAGCGCGACCGTGGGACGGCGGGCGCCGACGACCGGAGAGATTTGGGAAAGATGTTCCGCAGGACTTTCTTCTTGTCGGCCGTGCTGGCGGGGATCTTCGCCGCCGAAGCGGGAGTGGCGCAGCCCGGGGCGCCATCGCCCAGGCGTGCGACACCGGAAGCGCCGCGGGCGGACATGCTGCAGCTGGCACAATCCGGCGACGTCGAGATCTATTATGACGGGCGCGGGCGGCGCGTTCTCGTCGACGCCTTCACGGGCGAGATCCTCGCCATCCAGGAACCCAGGCGCCAGTTCAGCCGCGAGAGGCAGCGGCGCATGGACCGCGAACGCGAGTTGCGGCGGCCGGGGCGCTACTATCTCGACGATCCCGATGACATGCAGCGTTTTCTGCGCGACCAGGGCGAATTCGCTCCGCCCGTGGACGACTATGGCGAGTTCGCTCCGCCGGCGGATGGCGACTATTCGTTCGAGGAGTTTCCGCCGGCGCCGAACGATCCTTACGAGGAACCGCCGATCGTTGCCTATCCGTCGGAACCCTATGACGGCACCGGCATCCTGGCCGACCGCCGGATCGAGCGGCAGCCGTTGCCCGATGTGCCGCAATGGGTCGAGCCGGGCCAGCCGGACGAAACCATCTTCGAACCGGCCCTGCCCGGGAGCGAGCCGCCGCCGACGAACTTCACCGCCCGGTCCGACGTGGCCGGCCTGCAGGTGCTGCTGGACCGGGCCGGTGCTTCGCCCGGCGTCATCGACGGCAGATTCGGTTCGAATGTCGACAAGGCGATCGTCGCCTATCGCGCGTTGACCGGCGAGAACCTGAAATCCACGGACGCGGAAGGCATCAAGCGCGCGCTTGCCGCGACCGGCGGCGATCCATTCACGACCTATGAGATCACCGCGACCGACGCCGCCGGCCCCTATGTCGCCTCGGTGCCCAACGACTATGGCGAGAAGGCCAAGCTCGAACAACTGAGCTACACCTCGGTCACCGAAATGCTCGCCGAGCGTTTCCATATGGACGAGAACTATCTGAAGTCGCTCAATCCGGACGCGAATTTCAACCGGCCGGGCACTATCATCAAGGTCGCCAATGTCGGCGCCAACATCGCGGCGCCCGTTGCCCGCATCGTCGCCGACAAGGGCCGCAAGCAGGTGCGTGCCTATGGCGCCGACGGCAAGCTCGTCGCGGCCTATCCGGCCACGATCGGATCATCCGATACGCCGTCGCCCACCGGCATCCATGCGGTGTCCCGCATCGCCTTCAATCCGGAATACACCTACAATCCGAAGCTCAATTTCAAACAGGGCAACAACAGCAGAGTGCTGCGGATCCCGCCCGGCCCGAACGGACCGGTCGGCTCGATCTGGATCGCGCTCGACAAGCCGACCTACGGGATCCATGGAACGCCCGATCCCTCCAAGATAGGCAAGACCGAGAGCCATGGCTGCGTGCGCCTCACCAACTGGGACGCGCAGGAACTCGCCAAAATCGTCAAAGCAGGCGTTCCGGTCGAGTTCGTCGAGTAGCGGTATTTTTTTGATCCAGGGCGGCGGGTCTGTCCCGGAGCCGCCCCGGTATCGGGTTCGGTATCGGGTTCCAGGCTGCGGCGCCTCGTGGCTCCGGTGATTCGGGTCGCTGGCGCTTGGCAGGGGGACGACCGCGGCGGCTAGTGTCACGCGATGGAGAGCGCACCCCCAACCACGGGCAATTCCCGCAGTAACGGCACGACCTTCTGCCCGCCGGAGAGCCGGCGTTACGTGCTGGTCGCGGCGATCCTCGCATCCGGCATGGGTTTCATCGACGGCTCGGTCGTTTCGCTCGCCATGCCCGTCATCCGCTCCGACCTCGGCGCCACGCTGGTCGACGCACAGTGGATCAGCAACAGCTACATGCTTTTCCTCTCCGCGCTGGTGCTGCTCGGCGGCGCGGCCGGCGACGTCTACGGCGTGCGCAACATCTTTGCCTGGGGCATCGCGGTCTTCATCGCCACGTCGCTCGCCTGCGCGGTCGCGACCAATGCCGACATGCTGATCGCCATGCGTGCCCTGCAGGGCATCGGCGCGGCCTTCATGGTGCCGGGCAGCCTGGCCATCATCGCCAAATCCTATCCAGCCGAATCGCGTGGCCGCGCGATCGGACTGTGGGCCGCCTTTTCCTCGCTGACGACCGCCGGCGGCCCCTTCATCGGCGGCATGGTGCTTTCCTTCGGCGCGGAATGGATGTGGCGGCTGATCTTCGCCATCAATGTCCCGATCGGTCTCGTCGCGCTCGGCATGCTCCTGGCCAGGGTGCCGCGCGACCGTCCGCCGGAAGAGCGCCGCCTCGACTATGCCGGCGCGCTGCTTGCCACGTTGGGTCTCGGGCTGATGGCTTGGGGTCTGACCGCGTTCGGGCTCCCGCAGGACGAGCGCGGTGACGCTCCCTGGCTGTGGCTTGCGGCCGGTGCTCTCGTCTTCGCCTGCTTCATCCTTTGGGAAAAACATGCCGCCATGCCGATGGTGAAGCTTGCGCTTTTCCGCTCGAAAGCCTTCTCCGGAGCCAATTTCTACACGCTCATCCTGTTCTTCGCGCTGAACGCTGTCCTGTTCTTCCTGCCGATGACGGTGGTGACGGGATGGAACGTCGCGGAATGGGAAGCGAGCCTGCTGGTGGTGCCGCTGTCGCTCTTCATCGCCCTGTTCTCCGGCAGGGCAGGGCGGCTTGCCGACCGCATCGGGCCGCGGCTGCCGCTGGCGGTCGGCGCCGCGCTTGTCGGAGTTTCTTATGCCGGGCTCGCCGCTACCATGCCGATGATGCGGCTCTGGGAGGTGACGCTCCCGATCCTTTTGCTGCAGGCGGCGGGAATGTCGATGCTGGTGTCGCCGCTGTCGGCCGCGGTCATGCTGGCGACGCCCGATTCCGACACCGGGCTCGCCTCGGGCGTCAACAATGCCGTGGCGCGGGCGGCGGGACTGATGGCGGTGGCGGCGCTGGGTGCCGTCGCGAGCCTGGTCTTCGCATCGGTTCTGGGTAAAAGCGTTGCGGAAATCGAGTTCGGCGCGAGGCCGGCTATGCCGCTCGCTGCCGACGTCGAGTTGCTTCGCATCGCCGCGACCAACGGTGCCTTCCAGGCGATCGCCTGGATCTCGGCGCTGATGTGCCTGCTCGCTGCCGTGATCGCCTGGACGACGCAGCCTTCATGGCAAAGGGAACGGGAACCGGCCGGAGCGGCGGGATAGAGCAATTCCAGCAAAAGTGCGCAGCGGTTTTGCGTCCGGAATTGCGTCAAAACAAAGAGCTGGAGCAATTCCAGCAAAAGTGCGCAGCGGTTTTGCGTCCGGAATCGCGTCAAAACAAAGAGCTGGGGCAATTCCAGCAAAAGTGCGCAGCGGTTTTGCGTCCGGAGCGAAAAAATGCTCCAGCTCAGGAAGCCTTCGAAACGCTGGCGATCTTGAGCGGCGAGCCCTTGCTCTCTTCCTTGAGCAACTCGTCGATGCGTTCGCGCTCGCGCTTGAAGGCTTCGAGATCGCCGCCTTTCAGCACGCGCCCGACGGGCAGGCGAACACGCATCGGGTCGACCTTGCGGCCGTTCACCATCAGTTCGTAATGCAGATGGTCGCCGGTCGCCAGACCGGTCGAACCGACATAGCCGATGACCTGGCCCTGGCGGATGCGGGCGCCCGGCACCACACCCTTGGCGATGGCGCTCTGATGATTGTAGGAGGTCTCGTAGCCATTGGCATGGCGGATGATCGTCTGGCGCCCGTAGCCGCCGGCCCAGCCCGCCTTCTCCACCGTGCCGTTACCGGAAGCGATGATCGGGGTGCCGCGGGGTGCGGCCCAGTCGACGCCGGTATGCATCTTGGTATAGCCGAGGATAGGGTGCCGTCGCGCGCCGAAGCCCGAACGGAAGCTGCCGTTGGGTACCGGATTGCGCAAAAGGAACTGCTCGGCGCTGCGGCCGTCCTTGTCGAAGTAGTCGACGGCGCCGTCATGCATCTGGAAACGGTAGAAGGTGCGCGTGTTGCCGCTGAAGGTCGCCGATACATAAAGAAGCTCGGAATCTTCCGACACCTCGTCATTGTCGCCGGGCTGGGAGAAAAACACTTCGATGCGGTCGGCCGGATTGATGCGGGCCTGGTAGTCGACGTCGGAGGCGAGCAGCTTGACGAGCTGCCGCGTCATCGCCTTCGAGATTCCGTAGGAATAGGCGGCGCGGTAGACCGCGTCGTAGACCGAAGGCAGATCGCCGCGCACCCGGACGGGAGGCGGCGAATCGTCGAAGGCGGTCATGATTTCAGGGTTGGGCTCAGGTTCCGAGGCCGGGACATATTGCTCCCGATCATCGATCGCGATGGTGACGAGATGTTGGGTGCGGTTGTAGACGCTGGTCCGCACGACGCGCGCGACGTCCCCGTTCACCTCGAGCCCGACGCGCAAGACCGTGCCTTCCTTCAGCGTATCGGCATTGAGCAGCTTGGCGATCGCCTCGGCCATGCCGGTCGCGTCCGGCCCGGCATAGCCGGAATCGGCGAAGGCCTCCGCTATGTTGCGCGGCATGGTGAACGGGATGATCTCCTCGGCGAAGGCGAGGCCGCCCTGGTCGCCGGAGCTGCGCGGGGTGACCGAGACGTTTTCCTGGACGATCCTCACGCCATAGGACGCGGCGAGCGTCTGGGACGTCAGTGATTCGCCGAAGCGCTGCGGGTCGACATAGTGGAGTGCGGCCACCTGCACGTCGCCGTCGGTAAGGATGGCGCTGGTGTTGCGCACGACGGCCTCGACCTCGTCGGCGCTCAACGCGCTCTGCTCGTCGAAGGCGGCCGTCTCCAGCGGGAAATCGACCGTCTTCAGGCTCATCTCGCTTTCGACCTTGGCGCCATAAAGCGTGCCCGTGGTCGCGGCCTGCGCTGCTGAAGCTCCGTCCTCCGCGAACACCGAAAGCGGATCGAAGGGCGGATAGCTTCTGCTGGTGCTGTGACTGGCGGCGAGCGCCATCTTGATCTGCACGAAAGGCATGGTGCGGATCACGTCGCGGTCGCCGACCCGGCTGACCGTCGACAGTTCCATCCGGCGCCTGTCCTTGGCCCGCGTGATCTGCCGCGCCGGCACGACGCGATCGGTCTTGGCCCGTTCGCCGGCTTCCCCCTTGTTTCCGGGCATGACGAGTTCGGCGATTTCAGGCGGCGTGGCCAACTGCTCGCGGCCATCGAGGGCGGCGAAGAGGGCAACGCCCATCAGCACGCTCGACGTCACGCCGGTCAGGAATGTGCCCGATAGCCAGCGTGCCGACACCTCCCGTCGGTCCGGCGGCCCGCTGCGCCCATCGGCAATCAGCGGCGGCTCGTTGCCGAGCTCAGCTATGGTCGCATCGTCATCTTGCATGCGAAAAAGGCGGATTCGTCCCCGATCAGCAAGCAGTCTTTTGCAATCTTGTCGTTTTCGGTCATGACAATTGCCTGTCATGACGGTCGAAGTCAACGAAAGGCTGGCTGAACGGTCAATTAGCCGTGCATGAAGCGGGCCGGGCGGCCCGCCTGTCCCCCAGGCGTTCGCGGACATATGTGGGATGGGACGCCATTGGGGCGGGAATAGGGCTCAACAGTTGGCGAGCGCTCGGCGAGCGATCACTTCTTGGTTTCGGCCGGTGGACCTCACCCTGGGCGCTCGCGCGGGTGGGTCCCGGCGATTCGCCGGTATGGCCGACTGTCGATGCGTGCCTTCGGCGCCGACGAGCGGGAGGTCGGCGGGCCGGAACCGCGATCGATGCGTCTCCTATATAAGAGGCCGATCGGGGGGGGCGATAACGCAACTGGAGAGAGGAAGGATCACCTGTTCGATTGCCGGTCGCTTGGTCGGCATTGATCATCGGGAGCGTGATACGCGCCTCCGCCATCATGCCTTCGCCTTCCCGCGACGCCTTGCCTGGACATCGGTCGCCAAGCGTCCACACTCCTGCGGCCTCGGGGTCCGGCCTTTGGACATGTCGTTGTAGGGATTCGTGTTTTCGGGCTGGTTTTGGGGTTTGGATGGAAACTGGTCGGGTTACGAAGGGTCATGGGGGTATCGTCGCAAAAAGTTCAAAAAAGGGAGAAATGGTTGTTGACAGTCTGCGGAGGCGGCGACTATATACGCCTCACCAACGAGGGCGGCGCGCCGCTGGCGACTGAGAAGTTCGCCCTTGTGACGGAACTCCAGAGAGCCGCGTGAGCGACACTCTTAAGGGCCCTGAAGCCAGAGGCGAGGCGGCCCGCGACATCGCGTCCAGTGATGTCGGATCTTTGACAACTGAAGATTGAAGAAAGAGAAACGTGGGCGGCAGAGTCCTGCTGAACGTCTCTTGTCCTGAAGGGCTTTATGCCGGACGGGATTTGGGATGTTCGAACGAGACTTTGGCGGACACGTTTCGAGA